>NZ_LYPB01000067.1 GCF_001653565.1 Paenibacillus oryzisoli | reverse complement strand
CGAGATTTGGGGAGGTAGTCCCTTTTTATGTGTGAAAAAAGCTAGGTTTGGTGCGGGTTTGAGATTATGAAATTGACTCTTATTTACAGTTAATTACCAAAAATCGACATTACAGCTGAATTAGCTGTAGGAATCCAGTTATTCTACTCAGGGGCTAGCGTTTGGAGGGGACGCGGGGCAAAGAAAACGTGTTTGACGGTGTAGTGAAGCTTCGGGTCAGAAAAGGCGTGGTTAGGACGCGGAGTTCGTGGCGCAGGCGGGGTGGAAGTTATGGAAGGCGTATTCATCGACCTACCACATACGAAAAAAAGCACCATCACAGGATCACGCCCATGATGGTGCTTAATCTTCAACCTATCTCTTACCCGGATCGTACGGCTCACCTAGAGCTGACGGTGCTTTCGCACGGCCCACGGCGCCTGCCAATACGAGGATCGTCAGTACATAAGGCAGCATGTAGAGGAATTCCTGCGGGATATCCTTGGAGAAATCGAACAGCCGCATGAAGTTGTTGAGCGCTTGCGCCATGCCGAAGAATACCGCAGCGCCCAGCGCGCCAAATGGATGCCATTTGCCGAAGATCATCGCAGCCATCGCAATAAATCCTTGGCCCGAGATCGTGTTATGCGAGAACGCACTTGTTGTCGTTAATGTGATTGTCGCTCCGCCAAGGCCACCTAGCAGGCCGCTGATGAGAACGCCTAGATAACGGATGCGTTTCACTTTAATCCCTACAGTATCCGCAGCGCTTGGATGTTCACCCACCGCACGCAGGCGCAGGCCGAACGGCGTTTTGAACAGCACATACCACGTCACGAAAACGAGTATTAGAGCAATGTATGTCGTTGGATAAGCTGTGAACAACGCGTACCCGATATATGGAATTTTGGACAGCAGCGGAATTTCCCATTTAGAGAACACATCATTCAAGGTTTCGGTTTGACCCGCCCCATCGAACAATACTTTCACCAAGTACAACGTCACACCAGCTGCCAAGAAGTTGATAACTACACCACTGATGACTTGATTCGCTTTGAACGAAATCGTCGCAACGGCATGAATCAAGGCGAAGATCAGAGCGAATAACAGCGCGCACAAGAGGCCAATCCACGGGGACCAGGCACCCATATTCGCTTCTTCCGCATAGTAAGCGCCAACTGCGGATGCGAATGCGCCGGAAACCATCAGACCCTCGATCCCGATATTGACAATACCGGAACGCTCCGAGTAAATACCACCTAAAGCTCCGAAGATAAGCGCTGTGGAATACACCAGCGTCGTATTAATAAGTTCACTGAATTTCGTGAAGAACGCATTGAGCATACTGAGCAGGTCCATATTAGGAAGCCCTCTCTTTCTTGCGTTTGCCGTAGAACGGGATCAGTACCCATTTGACAATACCTTGGGTAGCAACGAAGAAAATCACCGATCCGATGACAATACGGATAATTTCTGGCGGTACATCCGCACCAAAGCTCATCCCCGCAGAACCATATGATAAGCCGCCGAAAAGGACAGCGCCCAACACGACACCTATCGGATTATTGGCCCCGAGCAAAGATACCGCGATACCATCGAACCCATACCCCGGCGTGCCTGCAGCAACGACCTGATAATGAAAGACACCGAGAACTTCGAACACACCAGCAAGACCAGCGAACACCCCGGAGATAAACATCGCCTTAATGATGTTCTTATTCACGTTCATACCCGCATACTTGGCAGCATCGATATTATGCCCAACGGCACGCAGTTCGTAGCCTTGCTTCGTTTTCCAAAGAATCAAATAGAAGACAACCGCGGCCAGAATGGCAATCAAGGTACCCCAGTGGAGTCTTGCATGGTTCATCGCTTCCGATAACCAGCCTATACTGAGTGAAGCCGAGTCTTGAATCATATAAGAACGTTGCTGCTTAGGCTCTAGAAGGAAGGCATTCACGATATAGTTGGACAAGAACAACGAGATCCAGTTCAACATGATCGTGGTGATGACTTCGTTAACGCCGCGTTTCGCTTTCAAATAACCTGCAATAGCGCCCCACAGGCCGCCGACCAACGCACCGACAATGACTGCAAGTGGAGCATGGATGATCCATGGCAGGCCATGGATTTTGACACCAATAAAGGTCGCCCCCGTCATCCCCATCACGAACTGCCCTTCCGCACCGATGTTGAACAAACCTGTACGGAATGCGAATGCCACGGATAAACCTGTAAGAATCAATGGCGTAATCGCCCGAATCGATTCACCAATATCGTACGGACTGCCCAGTATCCGAGAAAACAATGCCCCATACGCAGCGATCGGATTGTAACCGCCAGCGAGCATGATAAGCGCTCCGAATAGCAGCCCCAGCACGATCGCGACAAGGGGATTGACCGCTGATTCACTTGTAAAAACGCGAACAATTTTATTCATGAAGGGCTCCTTTCTGCGTTGCTTTACTGCCCGCCATCAGCAGACCGATCTCCTGATCATTCGTATCCTGCGGCATTACTTCGCCTACAATCTGTCCTTCGTAGATAACGGCAATCCGGTCGGAAACATTCATAATTTCATCCAGCTCAAAAGAAATCAACAGAACAGCTTTCCCTTTGTTCCGCTGCTCAATCAGCATCCGATGAACGAACTCAATCGCGCCCACATCCAAACCACGCGTCGGCTGCGCTGCGATTAGCAAGTTCGGATTCTTATGTATTTCCCTCGCAATAATCGCCTTTTGTTGATTACCACCGGACAAGGAGCGCGCTTTGTTGTAAATACTCGGTGTACGCACGTCGAACTGCTTAATCAACGCCTCCGCATGCTTATCGATGGCCTCATAGTTCAAGAAGCCTCCTTTGTTATACGCAGGATGGAAATACGTCTCGAGCACCATATTTTCACTCATTGTAAAATCAAGCACTAGCCCGTGTTTATGACGATCCTCAGGGATATGCGACAGCCCTGCTTCGGAAATATCACGCGGTGTCTGATTGGTAATATCACTGCCCATGAGCAGCACTTTGCCGCCATCCACAGTTCGCAAGCCTGTCAACGCCTCGATCAATTCACTCTGACCGTTGCCATCCACACCTGCGATACCGAGAATTTCTCCTGCCTTCACCTCAAAATTAAGTCCTTTGAGCGAGGCTAAGCCTTGCTGATTACGCACCATCAAATCTTGAACCTGAAGAACAGGCTCTCCAAGTTTGGCGGCTTCCTTACTCACTTTAAAAGAGACATCGCGCCCAACCATCTTCTCGGCCAGAATTTGTGGATTCGCTTGCGCGCGTGCCAAGGAATCAATCACTTTCCCGCGGCGAATAATCGTTACCGTATCCGCGATCTCCATAATTTCTTTCAGCTTATGTGTAATGAGAATAATGGACTTGCCCTCTTTCACAAGGTTACGCATAATGACCATCAATTCACTAATCTCTTGCGGCGTTAGTACAGCTGTAGGCTCATCAAAAATTAAAATATCGGCGCCGCGATACAGCGTTTTCAATATTTCTACACGCTGCTGCATACCGACTGAAATATCTTCAACTTTGGCTTTTGGATCGACACGTAAACCATATTGCTCAGATAGCTTGCGCACTTTCTCTTGTGCTGTTCGGATGTCCACATTCAAACCACGTTTGGGTTCCATCCCCAAGATGATATTTTCTGTCACTGTAAAAGGTTGTACCAACTTGAAATGTTGATGCACCATCCCGATGCCGAGCTCAATCGCTCGATTCGGACTATCGATGGAAACTTCATTGCCTTGCACATAAATACTGCCTTCATCTGGCTGATATAAACCGAACACAATGTTCATTAGTGTTGATTTACCTGCGCCATTTTCACCAAGCAAGGCGTGGATTTCACCTTTTTGGAGCTTCAAGCTAATAGCATCATTCGCAACAATGCCTGGAAATCGTTTCGTAATACTACGAAGTTCTACAACTGGGACTGCTTCACTCATCAGATCACCCTAAGGATCAATTTTTTATTCTTTGTTTCCCATTAAAACTAAAGAACAAGGCTAGTTAAAGTAACTAGCCTTGTTTGTACAGAAGCAAACCTATCGTTCATGCCAGTAACGTCGGTTGGACGCTTATGGTTTTTCAGGAACTTTGATTTCGCCGCTAATAATTTTGGCTTTATACTCGTCAACTTTTTTCAAAATATCTGCGGAGACGTTTTTCTTGGATGTTTCAGGAAGGCCCACGCCATCGTCTTTCAGACCCAGAGTAACGACTTTACCACCTTGGAATTTATTAGCGATAACATCTTTGGATACGCGAAGTACCGCAGAATCAACACGCTTCAACATGGATGTCAGGGTTACTTCATCACCAAACTCTAAGGATTGGTCTTTATCTACACCGATAACCCATACTTTTTTACCATTTTTCGCGCGATCTTTCGCTTCGTTGAATACACCGTTACCTGTGGATCCAGCTGCGTGGAAAATGATATCAGCGCCATCGTTGTAAATCGTTGCTGCTGCCGCTTTACCTAGATCAGGCTTGTCAAATGCGCCTGTGTAGTTGATTTGGATTTTCGCATCTGGTTTTACCGCTTTAACGCCAGCTACGAAACCAGCTTCGAAACGTTTGATAACTGGAATGTCGATACCGCCAACGAAGCCGATTTTATTTGTTTTTGTTGTAAGACCTGCAACCACACCAACAAGGAAGGAACCTTCTTGCTCGGAGAAAGTAACGGACTCTACGTTTGGTGCTTCTACAACGTTATCGATGATCGCAAGTTTCGCGTTCGGGTTTTGAGTTGCTACTGTTTTAACCGCATCACCCATCAAGAAACCAATACCCCAAGTTAGGTTGTATCCGTCTTTAACGAATTGATTCAAGTTAGGCGTGTAGTCTGCATCGCTTTTACTTTCAAGGTTTTTCACGTTAGCGCTTGTTTGTTTCTTCAGTAGTGTCAAGCCTTCCCAAGCGCTTTGGTTAAAGGATTTGTCGTTCACGCCACCGATATCTGTAACCATGCCGATTTTAAAATCTTTACCTGTGTTATCACTAGCTGCTGCGCTTGCTGCTGGCGATGCGGATGAACCCGTGTTTGTCTCTTCCTTTTTGGCACAACCGGAAATCACTAATGCAGAAACCGTCACAGTCATCAGAACTGTTGAAAAAATCTTCTTCATCGATTTTACCCCCATCGTATCATCATTTAATTGAAAATTGAAACCATGAAGCCCACACTGTAGGTTGACCAAATTCAGTTAAATTATGTAAGTTGACTTCATTTTAAGTGTATCATCTAGATTCCTAACAGAAAAGAGAATCTTCTTAATGATTCACGCAAATCGTTATGTCACACAAGTTAACATGCTCATTTTGTTTTTCCGAACAATATAGGTTCAAAGCCCCAATTATCGATTATACAACCATCGGTTAATTAAATCTAGATAGTACGATGTGAATTTTATGACACTTTTCATACGAGAAAACAGATGAACCGTCACCAGCATCTCACATAAACTCTGGCAAAAAAACCTCCTCTAAATGAGAAGGTTAAATAGTTTGGGATCCTTATTGATTTCGATATAGCCATAATCTTTACGAGATAAGCGCTCGATGAGTCCTTCATAATCGTCTTTGTTTTTAAGCTCGATCCCCACTAATGCCGGCGCGTCATCACGATTATTCTTCTTCGTATATTCAAAACGCGTGATATCGTCGGAAGGACCCAGTACTTCCTCTAGGAATTCACGCAGCGCTCCTGCCCGTTGAGGGAAATTCAAGACAAAGTAATGCTTTAATCCTTCGTACACAAGCGATCTCTCTTTGATTTGCTGCATCCGGTCGATGTCATTGTTCCCACCGCTGATGATACAGACAACGTTCTTGCCCCGGATTTGTTCGCGGTACGCATCCAGTGCAGCAACAGGAAGAGCTCCTGCAGGCTCAATGACAATTGCATTGCTGTTGTACAACTCCAATATCGTTGTGCACTCTTTTCCGGCAGGGATAATCACGATATCCTCTAGTTTCTCTCTGCAAATATCGAACGTCATCTCGCCAACTTGGGCTACAGCTGCTCCATCAACAAACTTCTCAATGGATGATAACTTAACGACGCTCCCCTGCTTCAAAGCTTCTGTCATACTTGCCGCGCCTTCCGGCTCTGCACCAATAATGCGCGTTCGTGGGGACACGCTCTTCACATAAGTAGACACACCAGCAGCTAGTCCACCTCCGCCAATCGTAGCAAAGATGAAATCCGGCGTTTCCGGCATCTGATTCATGATCTCCAGGCCAACCGTCCCTTGTCCAGCAATCGTACGTACATCATCAAATGGATGGATGAATACCTTTTTCTCTTGCAGGCAGTAAGCCTTCGCTTGTGCTGAGGAATCATCGAAGGAGTCGCCAACGAGGATAACTTCCACGAAAGAGCCTCCGAACAGCTTCACTTGCGAAATTTTCTGACGCGGAGTTGTGGTCGGCATGAAGATTTTGCCCTCAATGCCTAGCTGCTTACAAGAATAAGCTACCCCCTGTGCATGATTGCCTGCACTCGCGCATACAACCCCCGCTGCGCGTTCTTCATCCGTTAAGCTCTGGATCACATTGTAAGCTCCGCGAATTTTGAACGAACGCACAATTTGCATATCTTCACGTTTGAGATAAACGTTACATTCATACTGGTTAGAGAGCAGCTCATTGCGTTGCAGCGGCGACGGTTCGATCACCCTGCTGAGCACATGATTGGCTCTAATAATATCTTCCAAACCTACTTTACCAGATACAACCATCTTCTCGAACACCCTTTCTTTGCTTGAAGCTTCATTTAAGTTTTAACATCCATTGTAACATATGGCGGTGCGTTCTGTACGCAAATAAAGAAGAGAAGAATTCGCCACGGTGTACGGCGTAATCTTCGGCGTTAGAGATGTTTTTCATCACTATCGCGGGGCCTCGCCACGGTGTACGGCGGGGTCTTCGGCGTTAGTGATGTTTTTCATCACTATCGCGGCAATTCGCCACGGTGTACGGCGTAATCTTCGGCGTTAGTGATGTTTTTCATCACTATCGCGGCAATTCGCCACGGTGTACGGCGGGGTCTTCGGCGTTAGTGATGTTTTTCATCACTATCGCGGGGCCTCGCCACGATGTACGGCAGGGTCTTCGGCGTTAGTGATGTTTTTCATCACTATCGCGGGGCTTCGCCACGGTGTATGGCGGATTCTTCGGCGATAGTGATGTTTTTCATCACTATCGCGGGGCTTCGCCACGGTGTACGGCGTAATCATCGCCGTTAGTGATGTTTTTCATCACTATCGCGGGGCTTCGCCACGGTGTACGGCGTAATCATCGGCGATAGTGATGTTTTTCATCACTATCGCGGGGCTTCGCCACGGTGTATGGCGGATTCTTCGGCGATAGTGATGTTTTTCATCACTATCGCGGGGCTTCGCCACGGTGTACGGCGTAATCATCGGCGTTAGTGATGTTTTTCATCACTATCGCGGGGCTTCGCCACGGTGTACGGCGTAATCATCGGCGATAGTGATGTTTTTCATCACTATCGCGGGGCCTCGCCACGGTGTACGGCGGATTCTTGGCCGTTAGTGATGTTTTTCACTATCGCGGGGCCTCGCCACGGTGTACGGCGTGGGCTTGCCGCTACAAACAAAAGCCGCCCCTCGAAGTCAATTGACCTTGAGGCGCGGCTCCTATATGTCTATGCTTACTGTTTAGTGACCTACCATCATCGGAATTTCTGCAGCATTCCCGGACTCGCCTTCAATTTTCTTAGGCTTCTGCAGCATCAAACCAAGCAGACCGCCAACAATCGCGATACCCAGCAAAATAAGGAATGTATGTCCGAATGCTGACGCATATAAGCCTACATCCGGTTGTTGTTTGCCTGACTCAACCATCAAATCCTTAAATTTCGTACTGAAAATCGTCATCAAGATCGCAATGGCGAAAGACATCATGACTTGCTGCGCCGCATTCGTCAAGGACGTTACACGACCGACCAAATTCTGCGGTGCCGATTGAATCAAGTGATTGTTCAGCGGCATCATGAATAATCCCATACCCGCTCCCAGAAGCGTAAGTGGCAGCATAACCGTACCTACACCGGAATCACCAGAAATATTGGAAAGCAACAATGCCGAAATTGTTGTAAGAGCCATCCCCGCAATAACGAGCGGACGAGCACCGAAACGGTCGGACAGCTTACCGCCAATTGGCATGAACAATCCGGAAGCCAATGCTTGAGGAAGCATGATCAATCCTGTTTTCAATGGGCTGTAACCATGTGCTTGTTGTAAGAATAAGGGTACAAGGAACATCGTACCGAACATGGCAATCTGAGAGATCCATTGTACGATAATCCCTTTCGTAAAGTTGCCTGAACGGAATACACGTAGCTCCAAGAGCGGATTCTTCTGTTTCAATTCAACAATAATGAATAGGATAAGTGCCACAATACCAACAGCAGAACCGATCAGTGTATCAGCATCTGTCCAAGTGGATTTCCCCGTAACCGGATCAATACCACCGTTGGAAACACCATACACAAGTGCCGCGAAAGCCAAGGGCCCTAACAACATACCTAGCAAATCTAGAGAAGCAACGCTTTGACGCTGCATATTTGGCAATGTACGAATACCTAAAATAATACCAATAACACCAATAGGCAAATTAATAAGAAAAATCCACTGCCAGCTGTGATACTCAACCAACCAACCTGCAACGACAGGACCAAGAGCAGGACCCAGTAAGATCGGAATCCCCATCATACCCATAACAGCCCCTACTTTACCCGGAGGAGATAGACGATAAATGAAGGCCATCGCAATCGGCACGACGACACCGCCGCCTAAGCCTTGAATGATACGGTACGTAATTAACATTTCAACCGAATTCGCTAGCGCACATAGGCCAGAGCCTATTGTGAAGAGGCCTACCGAAATAAGGAAAATCTTCTTGGCACCGAAACGATCCGATAACCAACCTGCCAATGGAATAACCGCGGCTTGTGCTAAGGCATAACCAATGACGGTCCATTGAACGAGTGATAAATTTAGCAAATTGAATTCTTCTTGCAGCTTAGGAAGCGCAACGTTGACTGCTGTTCCGTCCAAAATAACCATGAAAATACCCACGACAATTGCGATCAGCGGCCCCAAAATACTACGCATTGAAAACGGAGCTTCTGTTTCTTTCGATGTTGCTTGTGAAGACATGTAATCCCTCCATCCGATAATTTCTCTCTCTTGTCTATCGTTGACCGCTTATCATCTACACGGTACAATAGTGTCAGTTATGAACTGCTTATGCCTATTGTTGTAAACGGACAGATGTCCGTTTACAGTATGATGCTACCCAACTTTAGTTTGTTTGTCAATACGAACAGCTCACATTTCTTAATTTATGAGGTGGTTACAAGATGTCCATTCGCCACGAACGCAAGGACGCCATGGAAAATCGCCAATTAATCCTACAAACGGCCAATCAACTCTTTCATGAGCACGGCGTTCATTCCGTCAGCATGCATCAAATTGCCAAAACAGCAGGCATCGGACAAGCAACTTTATACCGCAGATATGCCCATAAAGGGGACCTGTGCTTTGATGTCCTCCAACACTATGGTAGCCAGATTATTCAGGAGATTACAGCCTATCTGGACAATCATAAACACGAATCTCCATTAGATCGACTCTCGGGTATGTTGGGCTTTTGGATTGATGCGATCGAGGCAAACGCAGAATTAATTGTTGAAATGTCTGCCAAGATGAATATCAATTGCGACAATAATGATGCCAACTTTTTCATTTCACCCATGTATCGCACCATTCGCGATCAATTATCCGAGCTTATTCGCGAGTCAATCGGTGATGATCCCGTCCATCATCCTGAGCCAGAGCTAGCCGCGCATACGATTATTTGCTCCATCTCGCCTATCGGCTACTTCCATATCAAAAACGAGAAGAAGTATACGAAAGAACATATGAAAGAGCATTATCGACGATTGTGTGTGCTGCTTTTCAAAAAAGGGTAATCGTCTCTTCTAGCATGCCCTAAATGATAACGAATAAAGACCTCTCAATAATCAATTGAGAGGTCTTTATCTAGTTGGAGACTAGTAGTAATACCGAGGCTTATCTTGCAATTCCGCTCTCGTTTGTAAGAAACGATAGAATGCGCTCGCTGCCTGCGCTTTCGTTACTTCTTCTTGCGGAGCAAAGTTACCACCGTTTAGCGTCATGATTTTCAACCCTAACACGATTGCAGCATCACCAACATTAGATACCTTCCCAGCATCTAAGAAATCTTTATTAAATACCTCATCAAACTTGGTTAGACTGTGATATCCGAGCGCCTTCACGATCAATTGCGCCATTTCTTCACGATTCATCGTCGCTTCTGGATTGAACTCTTTCCCTACATCAAGCAACCCGCGATCAACGGCATTCTCCACATAGGCAAAATACTTAGACCCATTGCCCACATCCGCGAAGGAAGCAGCACGCTCAGCTCCGTAATAGATGCCGCCGCCCCCGCCATTCATGGCGATAACAAGCATTTTGACCAACTCGCCACGCTTAATCGTTTGGTCTGGATTCACTTTGCCATCCTTCACATCCAAAGCTTGATAATCAAGCATTAGTTGAAGCTCATTTTGAGCCCAGTGCTTATCAATATCACTGACAATCACTTTATCCAAAGAGATAACCTCGCCGGATTGCGCACTGCGCCATTGACCCGACACGGCATCCAAAAGGAAGCTGTCGCGGTTCACATTTTTAGGAACAAGTGAATACACAAGCTTCGCCTTCAACTCCGCTTTCTCATTCACAGCGGCTGCTGGAGGAACTTCCCCTGATGCCACCATTAAGCGGTATTTCTCGATTGGCACAGCGCCGATGTACCCATTGCTCTCCAATACATAGCCAAGTTTCACATCGAATTGTGCCAACCATAGCGCCTTGGCTTTATCAACGGAAATGACCTCCGGCTTTTGAGCGGGATACGCGACTTCACTTAGGGATCCATAATAGTTCGAGATAGCTCCCGTTACACGGTCGATGCTGACACGCACCTCTTCATTAGCTGCAGCAACACCGTCAATGACGCGTTTGTAACTAATTTCCCATGTTCGCATTTGCTTCAGCGTGTCCTCGGAATACTCCTTCTGAACATTAAGCACAAGTTGATCCGTGTAGCCAGGAAGCTGCGCTTTGACAAATTCCGTGCTTTTCGCAATCGCATCATCTATCGAAACCTTACCTTCAATAGGCTTATCGTTATCGCCGCTATAAGGTACATAATAGTTGAAATTCGTAATAACGCCGGTTTTACTATTCACCGATGCCCATACGTTATTTCCTGCAACCATTTTCCCAGAGGCTGATGTATCTGTCGTTGTCTTGGTCCAGCTCATATTCCAGCTCGAGGATGTCTCGCCTGTTTCCTCATTCTTGGTTTCATTATAAGAAGCTTCTTGCAGCTTGTACTCGGAGGACAAGTTAAACGTTGTCGTTACTTTCTTAACTGCTTCTTCCTTCGTCAAATTCAAGGTAGCTGACGGTTTCGTACCCAGAGGCTTATCCGTCAATGGCTTATTGCCCCCACTCAAGTTAGGGAATGGTTGCCAGACCTCGCCCGTTGCAGCGTCCAATGCTAAAGTATTCATATTGTAAGAAATAATTGGCGTATGTTTTCCTTGCGCGTTATATGGGATTTGATACTGTAGGGCAAGCTCAAGCTTCTCACGGAAAAGCTGATCTGCCTTCTCTTTGGAGATCGGTGTGCTCCCCTTTTCAAAAACTACCTTATCGTCCCAATTGTACCAATAGCTCGTTACTTGACCTTCACCATTAATATTGACATTAAGTCCATTGCCCGAGTAGGGAACTCCCCCAACGGATCGATCATAGCGGATGTTATATTGATAATTGCCGTCCAGCGGAGTACGTAACGCTTTCTCTACCGAGTCATCGTACAGCAATTCCTTCTGCTTCGATGGGTTTACTTTCGTTACAAATGCAGCAGCCAGTTCCTTCGCTGCCTGAAAATCAACCTTCGGTGGGTACGACGGTTTATGTTCGGGATCATTGTCATTCAAATGATAAGACGTTAACGTGCCATCTAAACCATTGATGGCAATATTCGCTGAACCATAGAAACGATCTTTCACTTTCTTCGAATAACTGATATTCCACGTAGGGACGTTCTGTCCATTTTGACCATAGAAAGCATTTAAACTTATCGATTGGAGAACATAATCAGCAGGCAGTGTTATGTAGGTTTTCGCATACTCAAGCGCTTGTTCTTTGGTAATCTTGGCATCTTGCGCCGGAATCTCGGCTTGCCCGGGGTTGGCAGGAGATATCATACCAGCTGTAGCTGTACCATATACGTTTTGCGCAGCCCATGCTCCCATAGGGGCAACTGTAAGTAACAATGTCGAAGCGAGTACCACCGTGCTTGCTTGTTTTAACAATTTCAATGTCATCTTCCTCCTTAAGTAGGACTCCATACAACACGTGGACCCACATGCTTGAACGCGTCCAACTGCTATATACTACTTGACGATGAGCGCTGGAAAAAGGTTGCAATACAACGAGAATAAAATACCAATATTTTTCTGTCTCTCCTAGCAAAAAAGACTTGAACATCCCACACGGAATGTTCAAGCCTACGCATATCATTCATCTATCAGTTACCGATTCGTCTGTGACTTCTCCTGGCTAAGCATGTGCATCAAGTCCTTTAATTCACCTTGCGTCAAATCCCGCCATTTCCCTACCTTCAAAGCGCCCAAATGAATATGCATAATGCGAACTCGCTGCAGCCGCACTACACGATAGCCGAATGCTTCGCACATTCTACGAATTTGCCGGTTCAGCCCCTGCGTGAGAATGATACGAAATACACGTTCGTTGACTTGAACAATTTCGCAAGGCTTCGTCATCGTGCCTAGAATACGTACCCCACTAGCCATTCCCTTTAGAAACATCCCTGTAATCGGACGATTCACCGTTACGATATATTCTTTGTCGTGATTGTTCTCCGCACGAAGGATCTGATTCACGATATCCCCGTTATTCGTCAGTAGAATAAGCCCCTCTGAGTCTTTGTCCAATCTGCCGATGGGAAAAATCCGCTCGCTATGCCCCACGAAATCCACGATATTCTCACGAATATGTGCTTCCGTTGTTGAGGTAATACCCACAGGCTTATTCAGCGCAATATATACGTGTTCTTTCTTCTCTCCAATCGCCCGCCCATCGACCTTCACTTCATCGCCAGGACCTACTACGCTGCCGAGTCCCGCAATTTCGCCATTAATCGTTACACGCTTAGCTTCGACCCATTTGTCTGCTTCACGTCTGGAGCACACGCCGGTTTCGCTAATAAACTTATTAATTCTCATGCTCCTTGAAATTCCCTTCTATTCCGTCTTCATTTGAATTCAATACCTTCTATTATGCGGGATTCGAAGCAACGGTTCAAGTCGCCACGCCAAGCAGTCCAATGGGGGCACAGATGCGGAGCGTCTCTCACACCTGAAATGGCCAACGGAGTTTTCTATTTCTTCCACGTTGTTTGGTATACTATAGTAATAGATGACATATCGAAGGAGTAGTATGATGCACTTTCTATTATTAGGAGCAACTGGCCGCGTAGGTCAGCGTGTTCTAACGCAAGCCCTGCAGGATCATCATGAGGTAACCGCCATCGTACGGAGTATGGATAAAATATCACTGCGTTCCGACAGGCTCACCTTGGTGCAAGGTAACGCCTGTTCCGCAGGAGATCTTGCTGGCGCCATGACCGGCGTAGACGTGGTCATAAGCTGCCTTGGCACCGATGGCGGCACGGTGCTGACCGAGGCCACGCCCCTGCTCATCGGGGCGATGAAGGCTGCCGGCGTGAGCCGCGTGGTCACCGTCGGCACGGCCGGCATCTTGCAGAGCCGGGAGCATCCGGGTCTGCTGCGCTTCCAAGCGCCGGACACGCGGCGCTCCTCGACCCGCGCGGCGGAGGAGCACCGCCAGGCGTGGGCGCTCCTCGCCGCGTCGGGCCTACGTTGGACGGTCGTGTGTCCAACGTATTTGCCGGGCGGCGAGGCGCAGGGTCAGTTCCGCGCGGAGCGCGACTTCTTGCCTGATGGCGGCACGTCCATCACGGTCGGCGACACCGCTGCGTTCACTTACCACGTCGCGGTAGAGGACGCGTATGTCGGCTGCCGCGTTGGGCTGGCGTATTAGCGCTTGCCGCGGCTCCATTTTACTTCAATAAAATCCCCTATTGATAAAATCTAACTAGTTAGTTATAATTGATTTCGTTGGAGGTGACTGATATATCAACCCAAGAACCTAAACCAAAAAGAACCTACGATGCCGCACGGACCAAAGAAATTATCTTAGACGCCGCAGAAGAGATATTTGCAGAGCAGGGATTTTCCGCTGCGCGTATCGATGCCATAGCGAAGGCCGCAGGCTATAATAAAAGTTTGATTTATCAATATTTCCAGGATAAGTTAGGGCTGTACACCGAAGTTATTATTCGCGCCGATCAATTAGGCGACAAGATGATGTTAGATATCAGTGGTGAATTATTGCAAGACGATTCATTAACTTCGGATCCTGCTAAATTCAAGCAATTTTTAGAGAAGCTGATTCATGGGTCCTTACAATTTATATTAGAACATCCGCGGTATCTGAAAATCCTTTCTTGGGAAATGGCTGAGGAATGGAAAACCTGGAATCAGATCACGTATTTACCCGATGATGTTACTAGGTTCTACGAACTGGCTAAGAAGGCACAAATAAATGGATTACTTCGCGCGGATTTAGATGCTAAAGTATTTCCTACTATTCTGCTGACTAATGTCTATTCGTCCATCCAGTCCTATTCGCGATTCAAGCCGTTTTTGAATGAGTCGCATTCAACAGCTTCTATTGCGCATTATAAAGATCAAGTCGCCCGATTTATTATTCATGGCGTCATGGAGCCGTCTTTGTCCAACTAAAGGGCGGCCTTCTTTATAGCTCAAATATAAATAACTAGTTAGTTTTAAAAAGGAGAGGTGGAATTACAATGAACGCGATTCAAAGCAGTTCAAAAAGATGGTGGGTCCTTGCTGTCTTAGCCTTTAGCTTGTTAACCGTTGGCCTGGATATGACCGTTCTCAATCTAGCTCTACCTACATTAGCAACCGATTTACATGCTACAACTAGTCAATTGCAATGGTTTGCCAATGCCTATAATCTCGTACTTGCGGCAGCCTTGCTGCCAGCTGGGATGCTGGGAGATCGATTTGGGCGAAAGAAAATGCTGTTACTTGCCCTCCTCTTGTTCGGTGTTGCCTCCGTCGGTTGCGCCTATGCACATTCGACCGAAGCGCTGATCGCTTGGCGTGCTGTTCTAGGCCTAGGCGCAGCCTTATTAATGCCTCTTTCGATGTCCCTGCTGCCGGTCATATTCTCGGAGGAAGAAAGACCGAAAGCGATGCGAATTTGGGTAACCGCAAGTGCGTTGGGTATGCCTCTAGGCCCCATACTTGGGGGATGGATGCTAAAAACATTCTGGTGGGGCTCTATCTTTTTGATCAATGTGCCTATTATTATTATCTCGCTTATAGCCGTTGCGTGGCTAATATCAGAGTCCCGTAGTTCGGAGAAACATCGGATAGACGGTTTCGGGATACTGACATCCAGTTTAGGACTAGTAACCGTTACGTATGGCGTTACGAAGACAGGTGACACAGGTTGGGCAGATGGCGGTACGTTGGCTACGATTCTTGCTGGGCTCATGCTGCTAGGCGTATTCGTATGGTGGCAGCGAAGGAGTCGTTCACCACTTGTCGATCTAGGATTGTTCCGCGAAGCTAGATTTACCTGGGGAGCCACACTCGCAACCTTAGTTAACTTTGCATTCTTCGGTTTTCTTTTCGGATTACCCCTATTCTTCCAAGCTGTGAATGGCCTAGATGCTCAAGCTACTGGGTTGCGTATTCTCCCGCTGATTGGTGGTTTATTGATAGGCTCGCAGGTTTCCGGCAAATTAGTCAAGAAATTAGGCGACAAAGCGATTGTCGCGATCGGGTTTATGTTCATGGCTCTCGGACTCTTCCTTGGTGGGTTCACAGACGTCACTACCGGCTATGGATTTGCGGCCATATGGATTGTAAGTCTAGGCATTGGCTTCGGATTCGCACTTCCAGCCGCGATGGACGCGGCGCTTGGCGTCCTTTCTGCCGAGCGGAGCGGTGTTGGTTCTGCCTTAATTATGACTCTACGTCAAGTAGGCGGGACAATCGGTGTAGCCTTTCTCGGTTCATTATTGAATTCTGAGTACCATAAACGTTTGAATGTGAGCGGTTTGACAGAGCAAGCCGCAGCCGCGGTTCAAGATAACGTTTCTTCGGGGGTAGCCGTAGCTCACCAAATGAACTCCACATCGCTACTAGCTTCTGTTCAACATGCTTTCGTTGGCGGTTTGGATATCATGCTATGGGTATGCTGCGGTATCGCTGTGCTTGGAGTCATCCTTTCTCTTATTTTTCTGCCGAAACGAAGACTCGTTGGCGTAACGACTACATTGGAACAATGAGAAATGGCTATTGAAGTCTATGGAAGATGTGCGGTCGACGGGTATACGAAGGCGGTTCATGGTTCATGGTTCATGGTTCATGGTTCTCGGTTCGTGGTTCTTGGTTCGTGGCTCGTGGCTCGTGGCTCGTGGCTCTCGCTAGTCGTACGGCGATGGTGGATTTAGGTGGGGCAGTGCTTTTAGTTATTTCAGTTTAATGGAAAATATACAGTTAATTCTACGAAATTCCTCCTAATTCTCGATTTAACTGTAAAATATGTAGGTAAAACTGCCTCTACCTCTGAGATCAGGCAATATCGGCAGATTTAACTGCAGGTTTTCCATCTATTCTGTCTTTGGTCAACAAAACCCCAAATATAACTGTAGAAATTCCATCTATTCACTTGGAACACCTGCGATCCCCCCCCAAATTCCACTAGGACCTGCCGCAGCCGGAATAAAACGGCACTAGCGAGTAGGCGTTCAGTAGTCAGGTCATACAAAAAAAACGGATGCGCGCCACTTCGGCGCCATCCGTTTTTTCGCTGCAACTAGTAGTTGTTTCTTCTCTTGGACAACTCTCTCATATTCAATCCTGACACGACAATTCCGCCAAAACGGAATACGTAACCAAGCAAAGGAATGAGACTTAAGAAGGCCAATGCGATGTTGATGATGGTTTTTAGCGTTGTTCCATTGCCCGTAAGAATCGCAAACACCAAGTTCACGACCACCAACGGAATGACCCAAGCGCAAGACCATGCATACACAAAGGGGATTAACCCCAGTAAATACCCTACTGCAATAGCTACTTCGGATAATAGCTGCAACAGGTTAAGCAAACGAATCGTATCTGAACGCATCATTTCTCCTCCACTTCCCACAAGCATCAATTTGTTCCATTGTAGCATATTGGAAAGAGAGCGTCGTTAGCCTTTTGTCGAGATTTATCTACGACTCGCGACCTAGATCTTATGCCCAGCCGATTCACCAACAACCGGCTCAATGCTCGGATCGCCGCTCTCCGCAGCGGCGGCAATCTCCGGATGTCCAGCCTGCAGCTGGTACATCTGATAGTACCGCCCGAGGAGCCCCATGAGCTCCTCGTGACTGCCACGCTCGACGATCTCGCCGTGGTCGAGCACAAGAATCAAGTCGGCGCTGCGAATCGTCGACAATCTATGGGCAATGATGAAGGTGGTCCGCCCCTTCGCAAGCACATCGAGCGCGGCCTGAATGACGGCCTCGGTCTCGGTGTCGATGGAGGCCGTCGCCTCATCGAGGATCAAGATCGCCGGGTCGAACGCCAGCGCCCGGGCGAAAGAGATCAGCTGCCGCTGCCCAGCCGACAGCGTGCTGCCCTTCTCGATGACAGGCTCATCGAGACCGCGCGGCAGCGCGCCAAGCATATCCGCTGCGCCAACTTCGCGCAGCGCCGCCTCCACCCGTTCCCGGGTGATGGACGGATCGTCCAAGGAGACATTGGACGCAATCGTCCCCGTGAACAGGAACGGATCCTGCAGCACGATGCCCATGTGCTGCCGAAGCTGCTGCTTCGAGAGCTCGCGGATATCGCGGCCATCCACCGTGATGCGGCCTTCGTTAACATCATAGAAGCGGAACAGGAGGTTGAGGATTGAGCTTTTGCCTGAACCGGTGTGCCCCACTAGGGCGACGGTCTGCCCTTGTTTGGCCTCGAAGGTGATGTCCTTCAACACATCCTCTCCTTCTTTATAAGCGAAGCGAACGTGCTCGAAGCTCACGTGGCCTTTGTAGCGGTCTGCTTTTTCAGCTACAACGTCAATGCCCTGTTCATCCAACAGTTCGAATACACGATCAGCGGACACAAGTGCGCGTTCCAAGTTCGGCAGTTGATTCACGATACCTACCATCGGATGGAACATCCGGTTGAGGTAGTCCACGAAGGCGTACAACACGCCAACCGTAATCACTGCATTGAGGGAGCTGCCGCCGACATACCAGATCAATCCGAAGAAGAACAAGTTCCGCACCACGTTCATTAAGTTATGAGAGGTTAAGGAGTTCAAGCTGAGCAGCTTGTTTTGATAGTGCGTGTACTCTTCATTCAACACCTCAAATTCCTCAGTCGTTTCCTTTTGCCGGCGAAAAGCCCGAATGATCGTCATCCCTTGAATCGCCTCGTTGATCATCCCATTGATGCTACTTATCCGTTCACGAATTTCATGATTAATCGTCGACGCATACTTCCGGTACACAATAATCCAAGCAATTAGCAGTGGAATAACCGGCAGCGAGAAGAGAGCCAGACGAACATCGAGAATGAAGATGGCCGCAATAATCCCCAGAATGTAGATGGTACCTGTAAAAAAGTTCGCCAACACCTGCACGTACAGATCTCGGACCGACTCCGTGTCGTTCGTGATGCGTGAAACGATTTTACCTGCAGGCTGATTATCAAAATAGTTGATCGGCATTCGCTGGATCTGGGCGAACACATCCCGGCGCATCCGCTGAATAATCCGATTCGCTGCCGCTTGCAACAAATATCGCTGCCCGTAGGTAAAGCCTGCCCCCACGAAAATCAAGATCACATAGAACCCCGCCAACTTCATTAACTCGGCAAATTGCGGTTGGTAAAAGTTGTACAGCTCTTGCACACTCAGCTTCCGAACGGCATACTCCGCCTGCTCCGTGCCTTGTGTAACCAGCAGCTTACTATCATCCGTCAGCTTGCGGACGCCATCCCACGGGAGAGCTTGATCCAGCCATACGAACTTACTGCCGACTTGAAGGATCCGAACCTCTCTCCCCTTCGGCTCGCCTTCTGCGAAGTTGTCCCCCCGCTTATAAAAGGCCTGCTCAAATGCAACAGCTTTCTCGCTCTTCGTCGCCGACTGTGTGTCGAACCACGGCTTCTCGATGCCAAGGATGTGGGTATCGATCATGTGTTTCGCAATGAAAGGTCCCGCGAGTTCAGTCGCGACAGCCAAGGATAAGAATACTAACGCGATAAGCAATGTTTGCTTGAATTGGGCTGCATATTGGAACAACCGTATCCCGGTTTGTTTAGTTGATATTGTTTGATTGGTTGGTTTCGTTGATTTCATATGTGTCATCAGGAGTCTCACCTACTTTTCTTTCGTTTCGTATGACTGGGCCGTAAGCCGCCCCATTTATTCAAGCCCCACCGTCTGCTCTTCGAGCTGTTGACGGTCGTACTGCTCTTTATACCAGCCACCAAGCGCTAGAAGCTGCTCATGCGTGCCTTCTTCAATGATATAACCCTCATCAAGCACGACGATCCAATCGGCATGCTGCACGGCGGAGAGTCTGTGCGTGGTGATGAGGGTCGTTTTACCTGCACGTTCAGTGCGGATACCGCTGATGATCTCAGCCTCCGTCTTCGCATCGACCGCAGAGAGCGCGTCGTCGAGCAGAAGAATCTCAGGATCGACGTACAACGCTCGCGCAATGGAGACGCGCTGTTTCTGACCGCCGGATAAGGCGACGCCTTTTTCCCCGACGAGCGTCTGCAGACCTTCCGGCAAGAACTCGACGTCTTTGCGGAATGCAGCTAGATCAAGCGCGCGATACAATTCCGCTTCGGTACCTTGCCCCTTGCCGAACATGATGTTTTCGCGGACGCTTTTGGAGAATAGAATCGGCTCCTGTGGCACATATCCGATCCACCCATGCAGCGTGTCTATCGCGATCTGCTCGATCGGTGTATCCGTAATCGTGATCGCCCCTTCACCGACAGGATACTCGCGAAGCAATTGCTTCAGCAGGGTTGTTTTGCCGCTGCCTGTTCGGCCGACGATTCCTAGCGTCTGTCCGCGCTCTAAGCGGATCGTCATGCCAACTAAGTTATCAATGGATGAGGACGGGTAACGGAAGGTTACATTTTCAAAATGGATAGAATCTGGCTTCAACTGCGTTGCTGCGTTCGGTACTTCTTTGACATCCGGCTTGTAGCCGAGGGTCTCGTTAACACGATCTAACGATGCATTCCCGCGTTGCATGATGTTCATGAGCTCACCGATCGCAAACATCGGCCAGATCAGCATTCCTAAAAAGGTATTGAAAGACACTAGTTCACCAAGTGTCAACTCACTGTGGAACACCAGGTAACCGCCGTAACAAAGTCCGATCAGGTAGGAAATACCGACCAAAATTTTGACCGTTGGTTCAAAAAGAGCGTCAATAACGGCTACTGCGATATTTTTACGATAAACGTCGTCCGTCATCGTCTCAAAATTGCGCTCGCTTGCCTTCTCCTGCACGAATGCCCGGATCACTCGCACGCCTGCGATGGTTTCCAGAACCCGGTCATTCATCTGACCGAAAGCATCCTGTGCGAGAATGAATCTTTCGTGAATGCGGCCCCCGAAAATCGTAATCGCAACGGCCATAATGGGCAGTGGCAGAATCGAGGCCAGCGTCAGCTTCCAGCTAATGAAGAAGCCCATCATGCTCAGAATCGTTAACATAAACAGCGTCGAATCAACGAAGGTTAGAATCCCAAATCCTGCGGTTGTCGAGACCGATTGCAAATCGTTCGTCGCTCTAGCCATCAGATCGCCCGTACGGTTGCGCTCATAGAAGGTAGGTGTCATCCGCAGCAATTGGCGCATGAATCGGGAGCGCAGCACACGTTCAAGGACGAAGGCGCCGCCGAACAACTGGTACAGCCAAATGTACGACAGCCCATAGCTCACAATGATGAGCGCGCCCCAAAAGGCAAGTAATTGCCCCAATTTGGCCCCCGTTAAGGTGCCCATGTGTATGCCATCAATCGCGTAACCAATCAGCTTCGGCGGTAGAACATCAATGATGCCGACGATGATCAGCAGCCCAATCGCGAGGCTGTAGCGTTTCCAATTCATTTTGAAAAACCAAGCTAGTTTCTTTAATACAGTAAACATACGATCTTGTCACTCCTCTCAAATGGCGCATAGACACTTACAGACGCAAAAAGACATACCGCGCGCAGCGATATGCCTTCTATAGAAACAGAAAAGCGCTCGTTACGAACTTCGTAACCCGCGCTTCACAACTTAACGTATGGGAAGGGGTGCTAGCTCCCGAACATGCGCATACAATCGCAGTCTCACGGGCCAAGCAGCAGGTTACCATCTATGAAATTAGGTTGGACGTGCGTCCGTTTATGATGTGCGCTGCATGCATTAACCATGTTATCCATAGTGGAACCCCCCTGTTTCGTTTGATGAGCCCGGCACATTAGGTGCCTGTTACTTTTACCAAAAGCTGTCTATTCGTTTTCTTACAGGGTGATCTTACCATCCCTCTTCTGAACGTGTCAATCGGAGAAAAGGATTAAAATGCAACTCTCCCAGCCCGACATTTCCGATGTCTATACTCGTGATGAGAGGGCTTTCAAATGTCACACATGTTTCAAATTCACCCGGCATATGGATAGATTAGGAGTTCATCGCGCCTCAAAGGAGTGAATGCGGATGGTCGATCAAGTGTTTGCATTAATGGGATGGATTGTGGGATTCGGAACGATTATAGGCATTGTCATTGCGGCTACAGCGAGGTTTGTCTCGCGGGACTCGACCGCGTATGACATGGTTTTCTTGTGGGACAACCGGTATACCTTGGAGGAGTTGGAGTTGAAATAAAACAGAGAGGGCTTCCCTTAAGCCATGTGGCGGGGGCCCTCTCTTTCGTGCGATGGGGGTGGCGCCTACTCCAGCGGCACAGCTAGTGCATCCCGTTTCTCAAACTCGGCAATCACCTTGAATTGGTCACCGTCAATTTCGATCGAGAGCGTGCCGCCTTGCAGCTCAACGATGCTCTTGGCAATCGCGAGGCCGAGGCCGGAGCCTTCCGTTCCGCGAGACTGATCGCCGCGTTTGAAGCGTTCGAACAACTCTTCTACGCCGAAATTAAGCTCATGCGTTGAAATATTCTGAATGATGAAGATGACTTGCTCTCTATTCTCCGTCAATGTGACGTAAACACGCGTCCCCGGCAAGGCGTATTTCAAGGCGTTGCCGATGAGGTTCTCGAAGACGCGCCATGTTTTTTTGCCATCGAGAAGGGCATACATATGCGGGCTTTGTACGTTCACTCGGAATGACAGCGAGGACGCCTCGATTTTGTCGCTGAACTCCGCCAATGCCTGCGTCAGCAGAGCGGAGACGTCGACTTTTTCCCAAATGAGCTCGGTTGATCCGCTTGCCATCTTCGATGCCTCGAAGAGATCTTCAATCAACACTTTGAGCCGCTGCGTTTTCCGATCAAGCACCTCGAGATAGTGAGTGGATTGGTCAGCGGATACCCCTTCCTTTTTGAGCAAATCCACATAATTGATAATCGAGGTTAACGGCGTTTTCAAATCATGGGAAACATTCGTGATCAGCTCTGTTTTGAGACGATCACTTACACGTTGTTTCTCCAGCGAAAGTTGCAGACCGTACTTCATATTGTTAATGTTCATTGCCATGCGGGAAAGCTGGCCTCTCCCTTTGGCTGGGAGGGTTACATCGAAGTTGCCTTGCGACATTTGTTCCACACCTGTGATAATGGTACGAAGTTGCTTGATTTTGCGCATCATATAAGGCAGCACCACGAGTAGGAACATAATGTACCAGACGAACGTGAAGACGATAATAACCTCTTCTCCACCTGAAGCCACGATACAGACCGGCAGGAAGCCCATGATCGCAATGATTGCCATGAAGACGATCAGCTTGAAGATCAAGCCTCGTTGCTCCAGCGTATCTTTCAGGGTATGCCAGAAGGATGCGGTCAAGCTATTTCTCCATGCCATGGCGAGATTATCCGGGTATTTCAACAATGCGACTGCACCACGACAACCGCTGTACACAATAATAAGTAAAACGGATGCGATAAGAACGATAATAATTTGATATAAGCTTACATAGCTCGGGGACCAATAGTAAAGCTCCGCATTGAAGAGGATACCTAGCAGAGCAGCCCCCGCAATAAAAGTTGTCCAAGCCCGCACATCAATCGGCAAGCGTTCCCTTACTACTCTTTCGATGTCACTTAGCGATAGGGTATCTTCCCGATAGTGTCTTGCCAAATAGCTTAGCCCGATGGTAAGAACCAAGAGTGCTGCTAACCAGAAAACCGTTGATGTTGCTTGCTTCTTTTGAGACTCGTAAGAAAGATAATCCGACTGAATAATGCCAGAACCTTGTGATGGGTTTAAAATGTAGTACGTTGCTTTGACCTGGTCAACATTCATTTGGTACGTAAATCTATTCGGTTCATCGATTTTGGGTAACGTCAACGTATACATAATCGCTTGTTGGTCTATCTTTTTTTGCAGCGCTTCCGTTGAGATGTTGCTATAGGTTTCGCCGGTTTTCAGGTTTTTCACGACATAGTAAAGCGATTTGAAACGGTTATCCAAATTTGACTTGGCTGTCATGAATTGCTTTTGTTTAGCCGAAATTGCCGTCTTCAGACTTTGTTGAAAAGTCGTCTCTTTCTCCTTATTCAACTCCGCAATTTTCGCATCCCTCTCAGCTTCGAGTCGATCTACCTCTGTATTGTCACTACGGTCGCGAGCCGTATTGATGCGTGAGCCATACTTCTCCTGCAAATTGTTGAGGCGATCCTGTATCGTTCGCTCCGCGTCACGCTTCACATTATAATAATCATTATTGCCTAGCTGCTCTTCTGGTGTTTTCTCGTTAAAATGAGGTGCCTCCAGATGATACAACTGAATGTTCTCATAGACCGAATTGATTTCCCTGTCAAATGCTCCGCTTTTAAAATAGGCATCCTCACCGAAGTAGATGCTGTTCTTATAGACATTCGTTGCCGCAAATAACGTCAATGTCCACATGATCACAACACCGAACAGCAGCGCCAGTGAGAGTGATTTACTTCTCCATTTTATAGCCAACACCCCACACCACCTTCAAATATTTAGGTTCTTTCGGATTAATTTCGATTTTCTCGCGAATTCTGCGCACATGCACAGCTACGGTATTCTCGGCATTAAAGGCTGGATCTTTCCACACTTTCTCATAAATATCATCGATTGAAAAAACGCGTCCCTTATTCACCATCAACAGCTCCAAAATTTTGAACTCTGTTGGCGTCATTCGCACTTCCTCACCATCGACTGTGACTTCCTTCATAACGGGATTGAGCACGAGGCCACGGACGCTTAATTCCTCGGTCTTCTCCAGCGAATTAATAGGGCCTAGCGTTGTGTAGCGTCTTAACTGCGACTTCACTCTAGCGATTAGCTCCAAGGGATTAAACGGTTTCGTTAAATAGTCGTCAGCACCCACATTCAAGCCCATAATTTTGTCCATATCCTCTGTTTTGGCGGATAGCATCAGAATCGGGACATTGAAGATCTCTCTTATCTTGAATGTCGCCTGAATCCCGTCCATCTTCGGCATCATAATATCGAGTATGACAAGATGGATCTCCTTCTCCGCCAGTACATGCAGGGCTTCTAAGCCGTTGTTCGCTCTGCTGACTTCCATCCCTTCGCCCCTCAAATAAATCTCAATCGCTTCCTGAATGTCGATATCGTCATCGACGACCAGCACTTGGTATTTCGTCACGTCCACGCACCCTTTTTCTTCATTTCACTTCGACCCACCGTAGTAGCCTAATCATAAAAGATACTATTTACAAAATAGTTATCATAATTCTTACGAAATTATGAAGACAAGACTAACAAGCTGTTTCTCTCTAGTGTAGCACGGAAGTATGCACTTCATCATGAGTTCTGTTTACAGCAGATAGCGATGAAAACGCAAAAAAGCCGCATCCACTGTAGTTGTGAGCTACGGGATACAGCCTTTCTTCAAACACCTAGCAGGTTAATCTCGCATAGGCCTTCGGGGTTACAGTGTTTATTCCAAACTCGTCAGCCGAGCCTTATCCTCTTCTAAGGATTCAATAGCCTGCTGTACCGCGGGGCTATCCGATTGATCAAAGGCCTGATCCACCGAGTTTTTCGCCTTTGAAATGGCATTTTGCGCCTCTTCCGTCGTCTGAGCTGTCGGATGGGATAGGGCATGATTTACGGCTTGGTGAACGTTATCGACGGAGTTTTGCGCGGATGAGATCGGATTTTGCGATTGTAAGCTTGAATCTACTTTGGTCATATTTGGTCATTGCCTCCTTAAAAGGATATGTAGTACCTCTGCTAGGATGAGGTAAATGACGCAATTTTATTCGCCAGATTACCGCTATCACATGCTAATACCCTAGAAAAAAGTACACGAAACACGCCTTGGCCCACCATTAACAGGTGGAATATCCAGCAGCTGCTCACCGCGGACATCCCCTTTATATGATTATTTCGTTGGTGCGGATGACGATTGAGCACCCTGACCGCCTGGTTGTTGTTGGCCCGGTTGCTGTTGGCCTTGACCACCTTGACGCTGCCCTTGGCCTTGCTGTCCCTGACCTGGCCCACCGCCGCCAGGCCCACCCTGCATCATGCCCGGACCTCCTTGCATGTCGCGATGTACCATTTTGCCACCTAGATGGCCTGTGTAGCTAACGAGCAGCACGGCGACAAGAGAAGCAACGAGGAGGATTGGGTTGCGGCCTAGCTCGAGCTTTTTCCAGACAAGCAAGCCAACGCGCACTACGGCTAGTATAATCGCAACGATCATCGTTAGCCTTGCATAGAATTCATGTGAGCTGAGTGTCGCATTCTTCATCATCATCTCAGGCCCTGTCAACACGCTGGCAATCGCACCGAGCGCACCAACAACAAGACACAGCATGCCTGCTGAGTGCCATTCCTTCTTTTTAAAAATAAGGGCCACAACATCAAAAACGAAGCTGAAAATTAAAAGTGCAATTGGAACGTGCGTAAATATAAAATGTAAATTTTTGATGATGTAGTCCATGCTACTCGCTCCTTTATATATCGTAAAATAGCTTACACTACAAAGCGTAGTGTAAAAGGTTGGAATTGTCAATTTCTTTTCTGACAAGCCCCTCTTTTTAGCAAATTCGTATGCTGTAGATGTAAAAAAAGAAGGGCTTATTGATTAGATAAGCCCCATAACTAGGATAAAGATAAGTGCAGAAACCGCTATGCGAATTAGCGGCCAACGCAGAGCAACTTCCCTCTCAGGGTCCAAAATATGCTGAATGCGCACATTCATTGAAGTCTCCGCAAAGGAAGCGTGTGAGAGCGGGAACCGCGGTTTCGCGGTTTGTTTAAGCAACTTCAGCAGCGCACTGCCTAAGTCTGTCGCTTGCTCCATACGCTCAATGGCGTACTTGTCCGCACGGAGCTCGATCATCATGGGATATTTGTGCGCAATCCAAGCAAAAATAGGGATATACCCCATCGACTTCGAGATCAGCGCTAGCAGGAAGATAGCTGCAGGATCCCGGTGCCGTACATGGCATTTCTCATGCTCAATCACCGCACGCAGCTCACCCAGCTCCAGCATGTCCATCAATCCCGTAGAGACAAGAATACGCGGCTTCCATATCCCGATGGTCATGGCAAGTGGAGCTTTGTAGCGGACAATTTGGAGCTGTTGTGGGAGTAATGCAAAGCTCTCCGCATATGTGGCGGATAGTGCCACGTCATGGTATCTTTTCACGAGCTTATTCGCCTTAACCACATCATAACTGTGCTTGACGGTAAACCAAACCATGGTCCCCATCGTATAGAGAATCAATAGATTAACTAAAGTCATTGGCACGTGCCCGGGCAGATGCAGATAGTGAAGAAGAACCATACACAAATCGAATAGATTGCGAGAGGGTCGTATGTGGAGCATATGCCCAAGGAGGAAGGCTACCATTTGCCATAGAATCGTGCCTCCTATTACCAGCGCAGCCGCGTACAGCCATTTGAATCGCGATTCCTTCATCGTTATCGATCCCTTTTCAGAAGTAGAATATGCTGCTCCAACTGGTCAAGCAGCTCTGGATCCACTTTATCGAGCGCATCAACCATATGGGTTACTGCCAAGGAGCCGAACTGTTCAATAAGATCGTATGTCAGCTCTTTGGATTGCGTGTCCATGAACTCTTCAATCGTTACGACAGGCTTATAGTGAAACGACCGTGCAACAGAATGCTTTTGTAAAATCTTTTTGTCCACGAGGCGATTCATCACTGTCATCACCGTATTGAAATTAATCGCTTTGTCTTCGTCCAGCTTCTGTTGGACGTCTTTGATCGTCATTTCTGAGGAGCTGGTCCAGAGAATCTCCATAATTTTGGATTCAAGTGGACCGAAAAAACGGTTAAGCCCGCTTTCCTTTAATTTAAAATTTTGCATTTTCACGTTAGGCCACACTCCTTACACTATAGATTGTAGTGTGATCATAGTGTGGAAGTCAAGAAGTACCGTGTTGCGCGAGGAAAGCTTTTGACATCTGGGATAAAAGGCGATATAATACTTACATAAAGTTAGTTGTTAACTATTAATTAGTTAAGGGAGGGATTCTTATGAGCATCCACATATATTCAGCTAGTGAACAAGGCGTTGGTGCATTCGATGGAGGCAAATTCATTGAACAACGGGCCATTAGCTTCCCCGGTGAGAAGACAGCGGTAGATAGAGTCGGACCTTTATTCTACTGGGCATGGGGCAAAGCATCCGATGTATCGGAAATCGGCATGCATCCGCACAAGGCGTTCGAAATCGTCACGTATGTCATCGACGGACTCGTCGAGCACCGCGACTCCCTCGGATCCTTGGAAACCGTGACGAACGGCGGCGCGCAAGTGATTCAAGCGGGTTCGGGTGTTTATCACTCCGAAGCCTTCCGCAGAGCAGGCAGCGAGGCGATGCAGATCTGGTTCGAGCCGCATTTAAGCGAGACTGTGAAGAAGCCAGCTACCTACAACCAATACGAGCATGAGCTATTCCCTGTCAATCAAGCGGCCGGTACTACCGTGAAAGAAGTAATCGGCGGAGATGCCCCCATCCACTTGGATGCAGATGTCCGCATGTACGACTGGCAGATTGAGCCTGGCGCAGCGTTCAGCTATGATTTGGAGCTAGGACGTAGGACGGCGTTCCTCGTGATTCGCGGGGAAGGCGAGGGGCGCGTCGGTGCGGTGGGGAATGGGCAAGATCAAGGACAAGGGCAAGGACAAGATCTAGATCAAGAGCGGAAGAACCTGTTCCACAAGGACTTCGTGGTAGCGCACGCAGTAAGTGAAGGCGAAGCTCTTCACTTACTGGCGAGCAACGAGCAAGGCCTGCGGATCATTGCGATCGACGTACCAGAAGATCCGGGCTATGCCCTGTATCGGAAGTAAGAAGTGCCCTCCACGCGCCTCCCCCTCCATAAGGATGGGGAGATGCTGTGTTTCGGGGAGCTTCCCTGTCAGCAAACATCCAGGCTCCTTCGCGTGCTAATTAAGATAGTTCCGCCATGTCCACCAACTAATTCTTCCTTCCACCAGCACCGACACCCCGTCTCCTACTATTACTTTCTTCCACCAATACTGACACGGCCACCAACTCGCTCTTCCTTCCACTAATTCCGACACGGGCACCAACTAGCTAGCCCCCTCACTGATTAACTGGATTTCCTCCAGCTATTTTGAGCTTATCTTCCTCTATTTCAGAAATAGATGGAAATTATACAGCTAATCTCACTCATATCCGTCCGAAAAACCCAAATCCACTAGATTAGCTGTACTTTTTCCATCTAATCACTCAATTCAGGAAAATCAGGTTATATTACATGTATTTTTTCCATCTATTTGTAGGATCTGCCTTCCTTTTTTGGAAGAAACCAAATTGACACTTTCGTCGCGCATCTTGTATGATCAAAGGAATTATTATGATAACGATAATCATTCTTATATTTGGAGCGTGCTGACGATGCCCATCGAAACAAACGTCGATTTTTCGCTAGTTGAAACGTACTTTCATATTTCACCCAAAGGAATGGAAGAACCGCTTCTGCACGTTCCTGCACAGCAGCTCCTAGATGGCCCTGTGATGCTGAACATCCTGCAGCAAGGGCAAACGTTGCTTCGCGGCAAAGGGTTAGACATATCTGCTTCTTACCTAGGCCTCACGCTTTTCAATCTGGTGGCTACGATTCAGCTGTTTCTTGCCCAGTACAATCAATGGTTGGATTTGGAATTGGAGCACCTCGCACTCCAAGTCGAGAATCATGGCGACCATGCACATGTGGGCTATCAAATTGTAAATCTACAATGGAAGGAAGTTCCGACAGAAGATCGTGATCTATTCATTGAGTTGGAGATGCGCAAGTTGTTCTCCAATCTCATTGGTCCAGTCATTACGGTCATTGCAGAGCAAGCGAAAGTCAATCAGGCTATGATCTGGAATCAATTTGCTGCGCGCATGACATTCGTACGTGACTATGTGTTGGAAAATGACCCGCGTCCTCATGTCCGCGAACAGTTCTCCGCTGATTATGAGGTATTGACGAAACAGTTAACGGCCGACGTTTTTGGTCGCAAGGTGAATCCGTTCGTCCATGAGCCGAAGTACTTAGATAGTCCTTATCACGAAGGCAAAAAAATTCTAATGCGCTCCTCCTGTTGCATGTACTACCGCCGCGAAGAAGGAACAAAATGCTTCAGTTGCCCCATCCTCAAAGAATCGCAGCGTGAGGAAATGTTTATTGAGATCAAAAACAAGCAGGCGAGCACAGCTACAGCTGGTTAAAAAGATTGAATAGTCAAAGCCCCTGAGATTTCCCTCAGGGGCTTTGGTTTGTTCAGCTAGTTGGAAGGACTGTTCGGGTTCGGGTTCGGGTTCGGGTTCGGGTTCGGGTTCGGGTTCGGGTTCGGGTTCGGGTTCGGGTTCGGGTTGGGTCTGTGCTCGAGGGCAGGTTGATGGAGTCGGGGCCTGGTTGGGGGTGGGTGCGGAGGAGCTATCAAAACTGCAAATAGGCAGTTTTGACATAGGATTTCATCCGTTTTATTGAAAACTGATGCAAATAGGCATCAATTTAGTGAGCTTTGAAGAGATTTCCTTAAAATTCAATAGAAAGGATGCCTATTTGCACGAATTTATTGATTTGGAGGATAAATGAGGTGGAAAGGATGCCTATTTGCATTTTTCAAGGAATAACTCCCCTCCTCCTCTTTCAATCCTAAATCTAACGGACGGACGGTTGGTCTCAGATTTGGTGTTAGTCCTGGCCTTCTTGGTGGTGTTGGTATCGATCCCCATTAAATTTCACAATTAATGGGGACTTCGCTAATACTGCTGACATAGCAAATAAAACTGGAGCGTGCGTAAGGTAGCATAGAGTAATCAACAGAAAAAGCAGCGAAACTCCGCTGCTTCATCCAATTCTTCTCGCCAACCTGAGCGAGGCGCTATTTCCCACCAACGCCGTTCACAAAGGTGAACGAAGTGAAAGCCTTATTCAGTCTCGCGACATTCGCATCCGTGCTTACCGCAGTATCAATACGAAGCGTCACAGTATACGTGACCTGCTTACGATTAAATACATATACCGTTTCGCTATACGGAATGTGCGCTTTTGTATAGCTCACTGTGTATTTCTTCCCCTTCACATCACCGAAAAGCGTAATATCCTCCGATGAATACGTGTAGTCACTATCATTCGTGTGACTTTCCTTATGCTCGTCTTCGACATCCTTCAAAATCTCGGTATAACCCTTCTTACCGTCTGCCTCTACACGTAAGTAACCACCTGTGAAGGTAAAGGACTTCATCGCGGGATCAATACCATCGTAGGAGCGATTCGTTGTCCAATTTTCAGGGATACGCAAGGTATAGCCCCACTTCTCGTTCTTGTACAGCGATGTACGATTCGGATCGGCAAGCTCATCTAAATCCTGAATGAAGCCAAGCTCCCCATCCATCGCATCTTTATCCACAGAGATCGACGCCACGACGTTATCCCAGATTTTCTCCAGCTCATCCATTGGATCATCTTGCGGATAGGTCATTTGCACTTCATATTTGTACTTATCTTTGATGAAGAAAAGCGAACTTCCCGCAAACCACTCGTCTCCCAAGGAGCTCGCAAAGCCAACTTTCCAGGCGGGCACTCCATCTACTGTTACCTCTACTGGCTTGTCGACACGGCGGTAGTCCGCCTTGTATTGAGCTTCAAACTCATGCACCTCCCGGTCGACCCAATCCGACAGGGTATCACCTGAAGATGCTGAAGTCACTTGAACATGAATCGATTGCGAATAATCCTCATTGTAAAAGGAGTTGCTTCCCCGATGATCCTGCTCCCAATCCGCAGGCAAATCAATGGATAGCCCATACTCACTCGTGTAGGTCACGTCATCGGAATTAAACACGGAAATATCCTTCAATGAGTTATCCTCCGTATTAAAAGCAAGCTTAAAGCTATCTAACAGATCATTATAGCTATTTTGTTTGGAGCGATTCGTGTACTGTTCTTTGGTTACGAAGAGCTTCACTGTATACAAACGACCGCCGTGCAGGTAGCCACGCGTCTGAATGTAGCCATCTTCACCGGATCGACTCACGATTTTGGCATAAGGACTTTCAGCCCGCTTCACATATTGACGCTCCAGAATCGTCGCACTATCGCTATAACTCCCATATTCACTGCTATCATCACCTGCGATTTTGTTCAAAAGAACCGCTGGCGACAGCTCATCGCTTTGGTCGCTATCTACGTGAATGAACAGCGCGAATTCGCCTTTCGCATCAACGAAGCTTACCGAATCACCGTCGTCGGATTGATCTCTTTTGACAAGACCCGCAGGATACTTCATGGACCAGCCGAAATGGCTGTCACCAATCTTCGTTTTACCGCTGTCCGCGTCCAGGGAACTCCCTTCGGTATCCTCTGTCAATGTCGCTTCCGCACTGTGCGATTCACCCAGTTTCACGGTTTTGGTCAAGGTCGCGCTGCCCGACTGAAGCTTGATATCTACCGATTGGCCTGGCAAATACTTTTTAATCGCCTCGTTGTAATCCACGAGAGTTTTGACCGCGTTAGGGCCAACAGAAACCAGAACTTCATCTTGTTCGATTCCCGCTTCTGCCGCTGGTGAATCCGCATCCACGTAAGTCACTCGGAGCCCCGTGGAACTTGGCAAGCCAACAACAGCTTCCCAGCTTTCTTCTAACTCTAGCCCTGTATAAGCCCGCTTTACTTTGCCATACTGTTCAAAATGCTTCAAAACATATTTCACCGTATCGACAGGAATGGCAAATCCGAGATTTTCCACGCCAATATCCGCATATTTCATGGTATTAATCCCAATGACTTCGCCTTTCATATTGATCAAAGCACCCCCACTGTTGCCTGGGTTAATAGCGGCATCGGTTTGAATCAGCTGATATTGCGAGCTCACCGAGCGATCTAAACCACTGACAATACCCACCGTAACCGAGTTACGCAAAGCGAACGAAATCGGCGTACCAATCGCCGCCACCGTCTCGCCAACTTTGATATCCGAAGAGGAAGCAAATGTAGCTGGTTGGAGGCCTGTAGCATCGATTTTGACAAGCGCAAGATCGCTCTCCTCATCAATATTCGAGGCATGCCCGCGATAGGTTGTCCCCTCGGAGGTGACCACGACGATGTTTTTCATATTTTTCACAACATGCGCATTCGTTACAATCACGCCGTTCGAGGCCACAATGACCCCCGTTCCATGAGCAAGGTTAAAACGGTTCTTCTCTAATGACTTATCCATCTCTGAGGATGGTTTTCCTATAATGGCGACCACGGAAGGTGAAGCTTTCTCAATAACCTGCGGAATCCCTGCATTAATCTCAGCTGCATAAACAGGCGAAGACATCGGCTGTGCACACGTCACAAGAACGAAGGCTGCGACCAGCGAAATGCTCCCTTTTTTCATCCAAACTTTCCAATTTCCCATTATGTCGTTCCTCTCTTAACAAAAGTTAGCAAAAGTTAGCAATAGCTAGAATCTAGCACAATTCTGATAGAGAGACAACATATATATTTCCACAAAAAGGTAACTTCATCGACATTCCGCAATGCGTTCTGGATGCGTGTACACGCTGAGATGATCTCTTCGAATGAAGCCAACCACCGTAATGCCAAGATCATGAGCAAGTCGGAGAGCTAGATCGGTTGGTGCTGATTTGGATAAAAGAATACCGACGCCGATTTTCGACGCCTTTAAGACGACCTCGGAAGAGACTCTTCCGCTGAAAGCGAGAGCCTTATTCCGTACTGAGATCCGCGCTCGCAGGATGTGTCCATATATTTTATCCAGCGCGTTATGTCTTCCTATGTCTGCTCGGGTCACAATAAGCTCGTCTGCCGTACACAACGCCGCATTATGCAGGCCTCCCGTCAGCTGAAAATCAGCCGATTGCGCCTGAAGCTCGCTCATGAGATGAAAGCATTGCGGGATGGTCAGACTGAGCTTCGTCGTCACTGTTTTGGCTGTTCGCATATCATTGTGAAAATAAAACTGACGGCTTTTCCCGCAGCAGGAGCCGATGAATCGCTTGGATACCATCTGACGGCTCAGCTGATGGAGGTGGCGCAGCTTCACATGGGCAAAGCCACGGTCCTCCTCCAGTGAAAGAGATTCGATCTGATCAACGAAGCGAATCATACCTTCGGAAGCGAGGAATCCCGTCACCATATCGACAATGTCGCTCGGGGTACAGACAATTGTGGCGAATTCTTCGCCATCGAGCACAATGGTCAGAGGCGACTCAACCGCAATGGTATCCTCCGCAGGAAGCATCTCCGAACCGTTATAACGGTGAATCGACCATGTAGTCGTGGCAGGCGACGATGAGGAGGAAGAAGCCTCCGCAGGAATGGAGCTAGCGGGAAGTGGGACTTCACCGATTTCATGCTGCGAACTGCTCTCGGATTCCTTATGTTCTAGCTCCATCTCGTCCACGCTCATCCCTCCATTTCGATTTCCAACTCTATAATTCGCTTCTCCACATAGCGTGTGTCTTTGTGTGCATGATAGGTTTCCGCCTTTTCAACGATGACGGCCGTGTTGTATTCTGGAATACCAGCAAATGGTTCATATACCCCCTTGGGTATTAAACTATTCCCCTCTGGCCAGTGTACCTCGATATTTCCCTGCTTAACATCGGCCTGCTTCACCCTGCCATGCATTCTGCCGAAACCATTGTAAACCACGATGGCTTCTCCTTCGTTTAAGGCAAGTTCTTTCGCATCTTCTTTATGAATGAGTACGTCATAACGATCTGCTTCATTGAACGGATCGACGTCACTGTAGATCATTGAATTGAACTGTTTGCCGCGGCGCGTCGTCACCGCGAAGTGCCCCTCCGGCTTCCGCAGCTCCGGAAGCTCGATCGGCAGCAGCCGGCCGCGGCCATCCGGCGTCGGACAGACACCGTCTTCGCACAGCCACGCGCCGCCGGACTGGAACACGTCTCCGCGCTCCCGCAGGTGCTGGATGCCGTCGTAACTGGGCGCGGCTAGCGCGATCTCCGCGCGGATCGCCTCCGCGGTCTCACAGCCCAGCTGAGCTGCGGCTTCGGGTTTCACCCGGCGGGCGAGATCGACGTAGATGTCCCACTCCGCACGGGCTTCGCCGATGCGGGGACCGTCGATCTCGGGTGAGAAATACACCATCCGCTCCGTCGAGGTGGATGTGCCTCCCCCCGGCTGCTCGTAGCGCGTCATCGCCGGCAGCACCACCACGGCCTCCCGCGCGTCCAGCAGCGTGGAGGTGTTGAGGATGATGTCCTGGTGAACACGGACGTCCATTGACTCTAGGGCGTTCCGGACGAATGCCGGGTCCGGCATCGTCTCGAGGAAGTTGCCTCCGGATGTGTAGAACAGCCGGAGCTTCCTCTCCTGCTCCTCGGGCAGGAGCGCGTTCTCTAGGGTGACACCGACGATGTCACCCTGCCATTTGGGCAGCTCGAAGCCCCAGAGCTGCTCGATGCGGTCACGGTCGGCGGCGCTGTTCATTTCGCCGCCCGGCAGGGAGAAGGGATCGGCGCCCATCTCGCCGGAGCCCTGCACGCCGCTGTGACCGCGGATGGGCATCAGCCCGCAGTGCTCGCGGCCAAGAAAGCCCCGCAGGAGGGCGAGATTCGCCACCTGCGAGATGTTGTCCGTGCCGAAGCGGTGCTGTGTGAGCCCCATGCTCCACACGAATACCGCGCTAGCGGCACGGGCAAGTAGTGCAGCGAGCTCGCTGATGCGCTCGCGGGTGAGACCGGACGACTGCGTGAGCGTCGTCCAGTCGAGCTGCGCCACGTGGGCGCGCAGCTCTTCGATGCCGTTCGTGTGCGCAGCCACGAACGCATGGTCAATCGCGGAGCCGGGCTCGCGCGCCTCCATCTCGAACCACACCTTCATGATGCCGTTCATGAAGGCAATATCTCCGCCGATGTTCACTTGGTACACATCGTCGGCCAGCTTCGTGCCGAATAGCGCCGATTCGGCAATCGAAGGAATCCAGTACTGCTCCATCGACGGCTCGTAGTACGGGTTAATGACAATGATCTTCGTCCCTTTGCGTTTGGCCGCATACATATACTTCGTCGAGACCGGCTGGTTGTTCGCGGCCACGCTGCCCCAGAACACAAGGACGTCCGTACCGATCCAGTCCTTGTAATTACACGTCGAAGCGCCCACGCCTACGGAGCGCTTCAGTGCCGTCTTCGACGGGGAGTGGCAGATGCGCGAGGCATTGTCGATATTGTTCGTACCGAGCAATCTCGCAACCTTCGCTGCCACGTAGTACGACTCGTTCGTAATCCCTCTCGCCGTTAAGTAGAACGCCATCTGCTTCGGGTCCAACCCTCGCATCTTCGAGGCAACCGTATCCAGCGCTTCATCCCAGGTCGCGCGGCGGAAACGTCGTTCCCCTTTCCTACGGATGAGCGGATACGGAATGCGCCCGAGCTGACGAAGCTCGGTGGAGCTCATGCGGCTGAGCTCATCGATGTCCGCGTGAAGCAGCTCCTGACGAATGGCTGGCATCGTATTCAGGCGAAGCACATTCAACCGCGTCGTGCAGATATGCGGTCCCGCCAGCGTCTGATCGTAAAGCCCCGACACACCTAGCGCACAACCGTCGCATACCCCCTGTGTCAATATCCTCACCGCATAGGGCAGATTATCTCGATTTTGCCAAGCGATCTTGGCGGTCTCTCGAATATGCTTCGGTTTGACCTTGCCTAGTCCGAACGGTATTTTGCTGACCCACAGCTTCGGGTCAGGCTTCGCGGGCAGCTTAATTGGCCCTGTGTGCTTCGTTTTCCCCAAAATGAACGCCTCCCATTGCGTGTATATATGGCCTCACTATGTATTTGCATGTAGTTTGCATGTCCTCTTCCTCGGACCATTACTCGACGTCACTATCACTTCCACCGCTATCAACGTTGCCCCAAATAACTGCAAAAGTGCAACCTTTCACCAACAAATTCAGCCTTTTCAGAGAAATAAGTGCAGATAGGCATCTATTTCTGTCATTTCTAACGTTTATGGTGTGTTTCTCGCCAAAAGGATGCCTTTTTGCAACAATTCCTCCTCAGTGGGGGATCCAGCGTGAAAAGGTTGCCTTTTTGCATCTTTCACGGTCTAGACCCACCAGCCAAGCACTTTCTTGACTCTCATCTACTCGCCTTTATCTATCTATCTATCTATCTATCTATATCTATATCTATATCTATCTACTACCTATCTTCATCTATCCACTTTACCTACCCATTCACTCCTACTCACCACTACCTATCTACTCACTCTTGCCCACAAACTCTCATCCACCTACTCTTACCTACCAGCCCCCACATTCCCCTCTATCTACTCTCACCGACCGACCACCTACACTCCGATCGGAGCCAAGTAATTGCCCACCCACCAGTTGGTTAAAGTTTCAACCGCATGTTAACGACTGCGCCTCCGTCCCTAGAAGCAAAAAACCACCGCAAAACAACCCCAAGCCCCTCTTTACGAGAAGGATCTCGGGTTGTCTCACAGTGGTTAGTCTCCGGCAGGTTCGCTACCAAGTGCCAAGCACCTTACTTATGTATATGTTGATGTACGAGCGGTTAGTTATCCGTGTTTGGTACTGAACTTCTTTTCCAAATCCTGATCAAAGACGAATACCGACATCCCAACATCCTGCGTAATATCGATATCGACAAACAGCTGAATGAACTTCGCGCCGAGTAATTCTTCCATTTCTACAGGTGGATGATCCTTGTAGATCTCTTTGACCATTTCGGTGCGTGCCGTGCGGAGCATTTGCCTGCCATCGCCCGTCTTCGCCATAAATTTCTCCACAGGGGAGAGGTTTCCCGCCATTTCGCAGATTGCCCAACTCTTGCAGAAGGTCGTTGTCACACGCTCAGGACCTTTGCCCATATGCCTCTTGCGATACGCTTTTACCAAGTTACTGAATTCGGCCTCCATGCGGTTCATTGGTCAGCCACCTTTATGTTTACTAGCTTCATCATAGCAAGAAAGCCCTTACCTGACAACATCATAAAGGCCTATCCGTGTGGCTTACCTTATACCACTCCCCGTATGACTTCATTCATGAAAAAGAGCGATCAAGACATACGTCTTGTCGCTCCACCTCTCTGTTGCGTCGTTCATCTCATTCCTTAATCTGAAACTGATGTGCCATCTTCTTAAGTGCTGTCGCCATGTGGTTAAGCGAACTGGAGGATTGCGCGATTTCGTCAATCGTGGCCATTTGTTCTTCCGTTGCGGCGGTAATTGACTCCGAACTTTTGGCTGACTGCCCGGCAATGCGGTCCAGTTCCTGCAACGAGGCTGTAATTTCTTCGGAACTTGCCGACATTTGCTCCGCCGCCGCCGAAGCTTCTTGAATTTGGCTCACGACCCCTTGCGCTGTTTCCACAATTTTCGCAAAAGCTGTTCCCGTTTGCTCAATCGCCAACATGCCTTCCTGGAATTCGTCGATGCCTTGGACAGTCGAGTTGGAAGCGGATGCAATGTCGGCCTGCACTTGACTGACAAGCTCGTTGATCTGCTCGGAGGAGTTCTTCGACATTTCCGCCAGCTTTTTCACCTCGGACGCAACAACCGCAAAGCCTCGCCCTTGTTCCCCAGCACGTGCCGCTTCAATAGATGCATTTAGTGACAACAGGCTCGTTTGCGAGGCGATATCCGACATCATCGTGACAATGCTGCTAATTTCCTGGGAGCGCACATTCAGCGTCTCCATCACCTTGGAGATGTTGTTGACCGCTTCCTCCACGGACTGCATTTTGGAAATGGACTGCTCAATAAGCCCGAAGCCGTATTCCGCTTCTGTCTTTGATTGAATGGATGTTTCATAGGCTTGCGAAGACGTATCGGCAATGCGCAGAATGCCCTGCGTCATTTCTTCCATCGCTCTGGAGCTTTGCTCCGTGCTCATCGCTTGTGTTTCGATGCCTGCCGCAATATGCTGCGTGGACTCTGCAATGTTCCTTGAAGCTTGTGTCGTTTCCTCAATGGAAGATTGCAACGTCTCCGAAGCTGCGGAAACTTGATCTGAGCTATGCATCACTTGCTTCACCAGCGTTTTTAAATTCGTGCTCATCGTTGTAAAATCACTGGCAAGCTTGCCGATTTCATCCCTATTCTTAATGTAAAGCGCATCCGAAGTTAGGTCGCCAGTTGCAAGCTTTCGAGCCTCGGCGGCAATTTTCTTAATTGGTTTGGAGATATGATTGGAGAAAAGAATCACACCCAGCGTTCCCACGACCAGACAAATGAGCAGTGTCGTGATCATGGCATGCAGCAAGCGCGTCTGACCTTCGTTGTAGTCCTGATAATAGGAACCAGCTACGACAATCCAATTCCATTCCGGAACTTTGAGGGCATAGGCGATCTTCATCGCCTCTTGGTCGCTGTTAGGCAGCGGCCAATCATAGAAGGTAAACCCGCCGCCATTTTGAGCTTGGTGAATCATGTCCTGGATATAATAAACGCCGTCCGACGACTTTTTATCCCAGATATTCTGACCTTCCAGACTTGGATGAGCTTGCAAATCCCCTTTATCGTTTAGGACAAAATAATAGCCGTTGACGCCCATGTTAATATTACGATTAACCGGTCTTGTTCCATCTGCCTGCTTGCTGCCCAACATGATGAGCTTCGCGTCTTCTTCCGCCAGCTGCATCGTTAATTGGCCGTTCTTTACCAGCTCATTTAGCTGATTAATATTTTGAACCATCAGTTTGACGCTGTTCTCCAGGTTTTTCTCAATGAGCTTATCCGTCTCTTCTTTGGCGTTAAAATAACTGTCAACAGATAAAAACACCGTAGGAATCAACAACAATAATAGGCAAAAGGCCAAAAGCTTCTTTCGGATTGTAAAGCCCCATTTCAAGGAAGTACTGCCAACTTTGTGCATGTGTTCTTCGCCTCCTGAGCAGCTCGCAAGCATAGGTTTATTAACCTAGGTATAAATAACTAGATATATAGATCTTTATACCCCCATTATACTTGGGATTCTATGCAGCTGAGCACGTATGTGTTACGAAAACAGTAATTTTCGCGACACATTAGTCAGTGCGATGTACAGGTGTGCTAGTTCTGGGTTTTTCTAGTGTATTCTGATGTGTGCTGGCTGGTATGCGAGTACGGGTGCGCATGTGCACAAAAGGCTGCCAGCATCCACTGACAGCCCCACCGTATTAACGCGATTTGATGATGACACCCTCGCTGCGCATTTCCCCAGCAAAGATCAACCCTTCGATTGCCCGTGGTTTGGGTAAAAGCGATGCACTCACGATATTTCCCGTATGATCGAGATAAGCACTAACATCCATATTGCCATGATAGAGGCATATCTCATCCGACCAGCTTTCCCCTTCAATCCGCAGAGCTGTCGCTTCCCATGGCGCTAGCTCTCTTCCTTGTAAATGTGCAGATATCCGCTGAATAACCACACGAGGACTTGCGTCGCCTTCTTTATTCGGTACAATGACAGTCTCCATCGATGCTTTCCCCTGAACAGATAGCGATCGCTTAACGACTGGATTCGTATAATACTCCCCTAGATGAAACAACAGACCCGATTCTACGGTCAGCACATCTTCCTGCCCTGCTTGTGGTGGATAGTGTAGTTGCACATTCGCTCCATCCAAATGCGTACTAACCCTTCTCCCCTCCCAATCACAAATGGCTTGGCCACATGGCAGGTGATAATACTGCTCATATCGATGCAGTTCATTGGCGTCGAACAGATCCACGATGAGCCAGTATCGGTTCTTTACAAACAGTACTTTGCGTGAGTGAATAACGGGATCATCGTACCGGGTGTAGCCATAATGACTGGCAAACCAATAGTCATACTGTGAATTACCATGCACTTCCCAAATTTTGCAAGCCGCTGTCGGCGGCGACTGCCAATGCAGGCCTCGGACGTGCTGATCCTGCCCGTCCACAACAACCGTGTTATGCGCTCGCGTGGACACGGTATATTTCCGCTCTTTGTTCCACTCGAAGAGGCCCATACCCGAGTCCGGCAGCAGCTCTTTGCCGCCAGCATACATGATCACGCTCAGCGCATCGGAATGCGCATGTCCGTTGATCCCAACGCCAGCGCGCATCCCCATATACAGCGCATCTTGCTTCCAATCCCCCCGTGAGAGGATATACCCGCCAATCGGGAAACTGGCTAGTGTTTCCTTCGGTATTTCAGCAGTCAATCGAATATATCTTTCCACTGCCTGAGGTCCCAACCTCCATAGTAAAGAGAACGGCAGTTCGGCGTGTCCGCAATATTTGAAATCCCCCCGATTAAATAAATACGCCCCTAAGCTCATTGTCGTGCGCAGCTCACTAGGCACATGCGAATCGGTATCGCCGAAGCGCGGTAACAGGCCATCTGGCGTCAGCATATGCAGAAGGACGATATACATTTGTTCGAGCACTTGCTCATACGAGGATTCGATAGCCAAACCGAGTGTCTGAAACAGCGGAACCAATTCAAACAAGTCCCGCATGACGACCAGATGATAGTTGGGACTCGCCTCGAACTGGACACCATCCTCGTACACATTTTGCTGGATGTAGCCCGGTAATTCCTTCAATCCGTAGTTCAGCCACGCGGACGAGACCTTGAGCTCTGGGAGCAGCAGCGCGACCTGAATGAGACCACGAAGCTGCATTGTCGCATGGTTGCCATGGTGTGCGTGGTAGCGGCGGACATAGTGACCATGCTCGTGGAACGATTTGATCATTTTCATTTTCACTTCCGGCGTGAAAGAGGACGAACCCCAGAACGTCATGAATGCTTCCGGCAGCATGAACAATCGCACCCCGACGGACAACGGATCCCATGTACAGTGCTGCGCTCGGAACGTATCACCCACAGGGACAGGATTATCATCGATGAAATCACGCATCATCTCATTCCAGCACACTGCGTACTTCTCGTCACCAGTCACACAATACGCTCGTGCCAAATGCTTCACGTATACGAATCTCGTCAAATGCAACTGATACTGCGAGCTATCATATAGCCAGCTGTTCCAATCGTACTTACCCGCCTGAAACTGTACTCGCTTTCCTTTGAAAATGGGAATATCCCCGGCCACAATCCGGTCAGCTTCCTCGACGGATAACTTGGCTTCCTCGTCATCCCTGTACCGTTCTCTCGCATAGGCCATCAAGCTCGGCACATCGCCAACGTTGAAGTAGTAGCGCTTGGTGACGCTGGCATCGATCACCGCCAAATACGCGTCCCGCGCTCCAACTACATCGCCGAGAGTCATGCGCTCACGTATTTGCTCCATGCCTGGTCGCTCCAAATCCAGTTCTTGCCGTATAAATGTCTCGTCGGACATTTGCGGTTGCGTATAACTTGGATTATGTCGTAAATCCTTATACCCCATCTCAATCATGCTTTCACCTTCTTATTCCTTAATTGAGCCTAGCATCGCGCCTTTGGCAAAGTACTTTTGTAGAAAAGGGTACACAGCCACGATAGGCAACATCGCGAGCAAAATCGCCGCATTCTGAACATTAGGTCCCAGATTGACAGCCAACTGTGCATCAATAGCGGCATCAGCCGAGATGTTGGAGGCACTAATCGCAACCATTTGCCGCAGCAACGGCTGAATCGGCCAGCGGTTCGTATCATTGATATAAATAACAGCAGAGAAGAACTCATTCCAATACTGCACCATGAAAAACAGCGTGAAGGTCGCAATAATCGGCTTCGACAGCGGAATTACAACGGATAATAAAATACGGAATTCTCCCGCTCCGTCAATGCGCGCTGCTTCGTCCAGACTCTCCGGCAAGCTTTGGAAAAAGGAGCGGATGACAAGCACGTTAAACGCACTTGTTGCCGCAGGCAGTACGATCGCCCAATAGGAGTCGAGCAGGCCTAAACTTTTCACAACCAGATAGCTCGGAATCATGCCGCCATGGAAAATCATCGTAAAGAAAATAAACAGCATCATGATACGGCGTCCAGGCACAATCCGTTTAGAGAGCGTATAGGACAGCGTGATGGATACGAACAGATTGACACAAGTGCCCAACACGGTAATGAAAATCGAGTTTTTGATTGAATTCAGAAAGGTTTGAGCATTAAACAAGTAGCTATAAGCGTCCAGTGTCCAATGCTTCGGCCAAATAAAGAAGTTGCCGGCCATCGAATCCCCTAGGGGGCTGAATGAAACTGCAATGATATAAAGAAAAGGTAGAATGACCGTCAAGGAGATGAGCACAATGATGACGGTAAGCAGACAGTCGAACCAGGTTACGCGTGCTTTCATACTGTTACTCCTCTCTAGAAAATGCCCTCTTCACCGAGCCATTTGGCTGCATAATTTGCGGTGAGCACCAGCACTAGGCTCGCTATCGACTTAAACAAGCCAACGGTAATGGCGAAGCTGTAATTGAATTGTTCTAAGCCGATGTGATACACGAAGAGGTCAAACACATTGGACACATCGAGATTCAAGCTGTTGGTCATCAGGAAAATTTGCATAAAGTTCGAATCGAGTGAGGAACCCAGCTTCAGCAGCATCAGAATAACAATCGTGCTTTTGATCCCGGGCAGTGTAATGTTTACGATGTTATGGAAGCGATTTGCCCCATCTACTTTGGCTGCCTCGTACAGTTCTGGATTAATGCCAGCAAGTGCAGCAAGGAAAATAATCGTACCCCAACCCGCATCCTTCCAGATCGATTGCAGAATAATGAGTGGACGAAACCATTCATTGCTGACAAGGAATAATGTGTTCGAGCTGAACCATTGCTCCATGTAATGATTGATGACCCCTGACGGGCCAAAAAACGAAATCGTAATGCCGTATATAACAACCCAGGACAAGAAGTGTGGGAGATAGACGATAGTTTGAGAAATCCGTTTAAACAGGTGAAGCCGTAATTCATGCAGCATAATGGAAAGCATAATCGTAAATGGGAAATAAACGAACAAATTGAGAAAAGAGAGCAGCAATGTATTTTTGAGAAGAATATAAAAGTCCGACGTACTGAAAAAGTCTTTGAAATTCGTAAGGCCGACCCAAGGGCTGTCCCATACGCCGACAAAAGGACTATAATCCTTAAAAGCAAGCACCAACCCCCACATAGGTGCATAGTGAAACACGATGAAATAAAGAAGGCCCGGTGCTGCCAGCACATAAAAAGGCCACAGTTGTTTGAATTTATTAGGTTTATGAAGTCGTATCGTTCTCTCCAAGCCGTTCCCCTCCTTACCACAAATAGAGGGGGCTAGCCTGCCCCCTGCTCTATCTTACTTATGATCTTCGTTGTATTGATCTAGCAGCTCTTTCGTGATTTGCCCGCCTAAGCCGTTCGTCCAAGCATCCACTTCTTTCTGAACGTCATCCCATTTGGACTCGCCCAAGACGTATTTCGTCATGACCGCGCTCATTTTTTTGTAGCTATCTGGATTTTTACTAGCAATTTGTGAGTTATAGCTGAGGAAAGGATTCTCAATACCCGCTTTGCTGATTACATCCAGTGTTGTCTTTTGAATCTTCAAAATCGCTTGATCTTTCGCTGTTGCGTACGTGTATGGATCAGCTTTGTTCTCGAGAACAAATTGGGATGGTTTATCCAGATCAAATTGTTTCTTCTGCTCGTCCGTTTGAATGGCTACGCCGTCCTTCAGCTCACTAGCATGCAGCCCAATCACGCCGGTTTTCGCGAATACTGCGTTCTCTTCGGAAGCACTGAAATCCAAGAAGTCGATGATTTTTTGAACTTTATCTTTAGGCACCGAGCTCGGAATCGCCCAAAGTCCGTAGTAGCCGCCACCTACGCTAACGCCTTTTTTACCACCTGGGCCTTCCAACAGGTCAATGATGGCAATCTCCGCATTCGGGTCAACTTGTTTTAGTTTAGTTACATTCGTTTCAGTTAAGTCACTCGCATTGCCAGCAAATACGCCAGCTACGCCCGCCATGAATTTGCTTCGCACTTGCTGCTGGTTTTTCAGTACTGGCGCGTCCTTATCAATCAAACCTTTGCTCCAAGCACTTTGCAGCCAATCGAGGTATGCTTTGTACTCCGGTGTTTGGAAATCCCTAACTGCATTACCGTTATCCAGCTTCCATACATTAGGAATACCGAAAGCAAACTGCATCGGATTCGTGCCGGCAAATGGACCAGGATTCCCGATTGCATCGACACCGTTGACCGAAAGCGGAATCGTTTTACCGCCGCCAGCCGGATCTTTTTCCTTAAACACTTGAAGCGCGTTTGTTAACTCGTCCACTGTTTTGGGCATCGGCAAGTTGTATTTATCCAGCCAGTCTTTCCGAATAATCAGGTTGCCGTCTCCACCGCCGTAAATACCGCGTGGTCTTGGAATCCCGTAAGCCTTTCCTTTGACTTCTGAGTTGTTCCACACCTTCTGATCAATCTGCTTTAGATTCTTGGTATTGTCCAAATAAGGAGTAAGGTCATGGAATGCACCCATTTTGACCAAATTGGTATACTTATCGTCTTTACCGCCATCAAGCAAGAGCAAGTCATAGGAATCTCCCGCGGAGACTGCGACGGAAAGCTTATCTTTGTAGGCTTCGGATGGAACAAATGTAACGTCAAGCTTCACATTCCCTCTCTTCTCCATATCCTCTTTCGCCTTATTATTGTCTGTTGCGGGCGGATTGCCGAACAAAATGGTCATCGCTTTAATTGTTGTTGGTGCCGCTGAAGCTGTTGGTGACTGTGAACCCTGTGCTGTGCTGGCTGGTGTCTTGGAATTGCTTGAGCAGCCTGCTGCCACAGAAGCTAAGAGCAATGTAGCCGCGAGAACGGGTACAAACGTTTTTTTACTAGTCATGTACATTCCCCTTTTCGTTTTTACTGACGCGTCGTATGTGGTACAGTTTGAATTATAGAAGATGATAAGGAAGCAAGAACATGTCGAAAACAAGTGAAAGTGTCACCGTTTTTAAGATATCGCTCTGAAGCGGTATCCCCCTTTCTCCCCATGTACTATAATGCAAATACAAAGACCCCCGACCTGAGCGGAGGGAGATCAACTATGCCAAACGGATGTGATGAGCACCATGATGTTGCCCTTCTTCGGTTTTCTAACACGCAGCTTTTATATCAAAATGATTCTAGTCATGCTGGCCGTCTCCATCATCCCGCTGATTGTATTATCCTATATCTCCATATCCGTCTCCAGTTCAACTGTGGAAAAACAGGTCAATCGGCTGAATGCCCAGCTCGTCAATCAAGTGGTGGACCGCATTGAACTGACGATGTCCAGGTTCCGAGAGCTTAGTGAGCAGTATTCCCGTATTTCGTCGATTCAAAGCGCACTGGTGTCGCCCTCCTCCCAATACTTCGAAGAGGTTGTTCGCAAAAAAGATCTCATTTCGGTTCTCAGCACCGCTTCTGCCGTGATCGGCAATGTCGAAGGATTGCAGGTATATTCCAACATTACGGGTGAAGTCCTATCGTCGGATGAGGCTCCCTCAACCTTGGAACGCTCACCTTTCAAGCCATTAATTCAAGAGTTCCTTGCTAAGGGCCAATCCAGTATGTTCCTGGATAAGAGCTCGCACCCTGAATTGAAAATACTGCAAAACTCAACCTACTATATCGGCCGAATCCCTTTCGAAGTCTATGAGGATATGCGCGGGGTGCTGCTGATTTCGATGAATAACGCGCAGTTTCAGCAGCAAATTGAGAATATTCAGCTGGGCTCACTCGGTTCTGTCTCACTCCTAACGCAGAGTGGCGTGACCATAGCCACAACCAGCAAGTTAGAGCGCAGCCAGGATGATGTCCGCACCCGCAGCATTTTAGCGCATTGGGTCTCGTTAGGGAAACCCACGCAATTCGAGATGGACACGTCTATCATTTCCGTGAAACAAACGAAAACCTTTGATAAATGGATCGTCATCTCGGAAATTCCTTCACAAGAGTTGACCCAAAGCGCTGACATCATTCGCAAGACCGTCACCTATTTTCTCCTGGCGCTCGTCACGGTCGGAGGGCTTTCCGTCATCGGCTTCGGATACCAATTGTATCGCCCATTGCAGGCAGTGAAGCGACAGGTCGATGCGATCAAAAAAGGGAACTTTGATGCCCGCGTCACTTATTTTGCCAATAATGAAATCGGCGACCTCGGACGTATGCTCAATGCGATGGCTGTCCGTATTCAGGACTTGCTCTCCGAACAGCAGGAATCCGAAGATATGAAGCGCAAGCTGGAGATTCGAGCGCTACAATCGCAGATTAATCCACATTTTATGTACAATACGCTCAATACGATTCGCATGTTTGCTATGCTCAAAGATTACGACAACATTAATACCTTAATGGGCAAATTCGTTTCCTTGCTGCGTTACAGCATGGAAAATTACGATCAGAATGTGCCGCTGCAGCAGGAGGTGGACTATCTACAAGATTATATCGGTCTGTTGAACATGCGGTACAAATACCAGACCAAACTCCATGTCGACATTGAACCGCCTCTGGAAGCCATGTACATCCCTAAGCTAAGCTTGCAGCCACTCATTGAAAATGCCGTATTTCATGGGATATTACCGAAAAAGAAGGCTGAAGGCCACATCCACATTCGCGTGTATACGCAGTCTGATGATGCTTCTACCGTTATTGAGATTGAAGATGATGGGATCGGTCTAGATGAGGCTCAGTTGGAGAAACTGCGCGTGCATATGCAGCAAGAACAATTAGGCGAAAATATCGGTCTCAAAAATGTCTGGTTGCGTATGAGACTAATGTTCAGCAAGGAAGCGCAGATGGCATTATTCTCTCCCAGCGATCAAGGCCTGTTGATTCGTTTCCTGCTTCCCCCAGATTCCGTACGTTTGAAGGAGGTGCAGCATGAGCAGCTATAAAGTGTTATTGGTCGAGGATGAGATACCGGCAAGAACCGTTTTTCGGCACATGATCGAGGGACACAGCGACATGTTCGCACTCGTAGGTGAAGCGGAGGATGGACTCGAGGGTCTTGAACTCTTTTTACAGCATAAGCCCCACATGATTGTTACGGATATTACGATGCCTGGAATGAACGGCTTAGAAATGCTCCACGAAATCGAACAAAGCGGTGAAGGGATGCCGCAAATGATCATTCTGACGTGTCACAAAGACTTCCACTATGCGCAACAAGCCATTCAGTTAAAGGCCGCTGCCTATTTAATCAAAGATGACTGTCTTTCTGATCCCGAGTTGCTTCCCCGCACCATGGAGGGCCTTGCCCGGCAGGCGGTTTCATTAGATGAATCTCGGGAAAAGCAGCTGCTCCTAGAGCAAAAGGTACGCTCGAACGAGATGGAGATTGAGCAAAGCACCTTTCTCGATATGCTTCGTTCATCGGACGCCGAGGCCCAGTGGCTTCAGAGCTTGGAGGCAGCCCGCATCCCCGTAGCCAGAGGGAACTTTCACGTGCTGCTGCTGGAACTCGATCGAAGCTCGCTGCGCTTCTCGATTGATCAGCAGGAGGAGTTGAAGCTGTGGCAATTCGCCGGAGTCAACGTCTTGAGGGAGCTGCTCTCAGCTCGTGGGGCGAATAAGGTTATCGCCTTGGACAAGGGGCGTTTCTTTGCGATCTATGCGCCGGAGGGGAACTCCTCTCAAGGAGAGGTGCTCCTTGAACAGATCATTCAATCCTTTACTGCTTATCTGAAAATGAACCCGCTCGCGCTGGAATTCCGAATCGAGCAGGGAATGGGAGAACGGCTGACGGAGCTGAAGAAGCTGGTGACAGCCGCTTATCCGTTCTTTTATCCGAGTAATGGGATCACCTCGCGCTCCGCTTGGGCTGAGATGGTCACATTCCAACACATCCCAGAGAACTACAGTCGGCTATGGGTGAAGATCTTGAAGCAAGCTCTGCTGGAACCGCTCCGCAGCGCAGCCGCCCTGGAGCAGGAACGTAACTCGTTCTTCCGGCAAGCGAAAGAACAACGTTGGGACCCAGAACAGATTAAATCCTTATATCTACGCGTATTTCTGGATATTAGCCAATTCATGGCAGAATCCGAAGAGTTCGTGGAGCTAGAAGCTGCATTCCGCAAGAAGCTTGAGCAATGTCAAACGTTCCACGCCGTACATGAAACGACGTTCCTTTTCTTCCGTAACTTGCAGAAACTGCAGGGTGATGTCAAGGCAATCGATGCCTCGATCTCCCGTATGATTCAGAAGATGTATGAGGATCTCAGCTATCCGTACAAGCTGGAAGAGCTGGCTGAATCGATTAATTACAGCGTGCCTTATTTCAGCAGTATGTTTAAGAAAACGACCGGCGAAAGCTTCGTCCAGTATTTGACGCGACTGCGCGTGGAGAAAGCCAAGCTTCTACTCCTAACAACAGATCAGAAAACGTTCGAAATTGCCGAGTCTATCGGTTTCGAGAATTACCGTTCGTTTAATCGGATTTTCAAAAGAGAAACTGGCTTGACACCTTCGGATTACAGACGGGTGCAGAGCGAGTAACAACAGCGCAACGATGTTAGTCGGTATACTACCCATTCAAATACCCCTGGAAGTGAGCACATCATGTGAAGTGCTTCCTACAGGGGCATTTGTGCAGCTATGAAACTTCTATTCATCATCTTCCCATTTACGAGAATAAGCCTTCTTCGTTATCCAAATCGTTAGCCCAATCACGATAATAATCGCGATCACACTGCCAATAATCGCACCGACCACCTGTTACACGCCCCTTTTATCTGCTCCTACGTCCCATTGTATCAAAAGTCATCTAGCCCGACAGCATCGACTTCGACAATTCCGCGACAGAACACCGCCTCACAACCTCTAGAATAGATCCAACTGCCTCGGTGCCAGCCCCTCGTAGTCGAGACCCAGCATGCTCATCAACGTTTTCGCATTGCCTGCTGCATGTCCACCTGAGTTGTTGTTGAAAATGATACAAAGCTCCCGCGTCTGCTCCTGCAAGCGGAGCAACCTCGCCTTCCACTCGAGTAATTCCTGCGGATTGTAGTCATACAGATACCTCACATCGCGCCAGTTGGCTTCGTTCGTCTGCACCCATCCTCCTACGTTGCGTCCGTGGAAGCGAACCATCGTCATGTCGGGATTCGTCGCCTCCAACACGATCGGAACAGATCCAGTCCCTGCCTGCGGCTCGTCGCAAATGCTGTGCATCCAGCCCTCGCGCTTCATGAAGGCCAGCGTCTTGTCCCGCATATCCTCCGTAAACCAGCTCTGGTGGCGGAACTCCAGCGCTAGCGGCACATCGCCCATTCTCGCCTTCGCCTCGCGAATCACATCCACACTCCCCTTGTTGCACGCAAACCAAGGGGGGTACTGGAACAGTACAGCCTTCAGCTTCCCCGCTTCCTGCACAGGCCGAATCGACTGCCGGAACGCCTCGAACATCTCGTCTGCCCCGCCAGCAAAAGGATTCTCTCCCCGCAGATGGCCCGTCATTCCTTGGTAGGCTTTGATAATAAAGCCAAAATTCTCAGGCGTCTCTTGGACCCACTTCGCATAATTCCGCTGAGGCTGTACGGCATAGAATGAGGTATCTACCTCCACGATCGGAAAATGAGACCCATATGTCGTCAATTTCCCTTTATTCCCGCCCAAGTCATGGTCACCCCAACCTGCTAAGCCGATGTTGATCATTGTTATCACCTCGAGCTCTGTGTTCATTCGCTTTCTCTTCGGCATTCGTTCGTTCAACTATCATAACATTTTCCTGCCCGATACCATAAAATCCGTACTCATTTACCTGCAAAAGACGGCAATCCCTGCAGATTGCGCTGGCCCCTCCCTCTGATTTATACTACTATTTTTCGAGTTTGCGTGCGATGCTGAGGCTGAGACGGAGGAACTGTGGCAATTAACTGGATTTCCTACATCTATTTCAGGATAAAACTAGCCTCCAAGGAAGTTTAACTGGATTTTCTACATCTAATCTTGTTCGAACTGTCAGGTTTGACCACATTGAGCTGAAATAATGGGAGGAAATCCAGTTATTATGCAAAAAGACGTGATTTCTTTGGAATTAGCTGCAGAAAATCCAGTTATTCACTAGGCCATCCCAAAACAATGCATTCTAGCATGCGAAATAAATGGCTACGCCGTCCTTTGAAGGACAGGAGCGTTCATCTAGAAATTCAGCATAATTAGTAAGTAAAACTTATAAATTCTGATATTTTCAAAAAAGCGCGTCCCCTTCAAGAGGGACGCGCTTTCCTTATATTATCATTCGTTGACAGCTAACCAATGGCCAGGCGTCACTTCGACAAACCGCGACCGCTCTAACCCGTACGGATCTTGTAGCGAGGAATCAATAAGCGGCACGAACGCCTTACGGGACTCCACTGCCGGATCAGGGACTGGAATTGCCGCGAGCAACGACTTGGTATAGGCGTGCATCGGGTTCGCATACAACTCTTCGCTCTCTGCGAGTTCAACGATTTTGCCTTTGTACATCACGGCAACACGATCGCTGATATGTTTAACCATCGAGAGGTCGTGAGCGATGAATAAGTACGTCAGCCCTAATCGCTGTTGCAACTCTTCTAGCAACTTAACGATCTGCGCCTGGATGGAAACATCCAGAGCCGACAACGGCTCATCGCAAACGATAAACTCCGGCTCGACCGCCAGTGTTCGGGCGATGCCGATCCGCTGCCGCTGCCCGCCGGAGAACTCATGCGGGTAGCGCATCGCATGTGAGGGGCTAAGACCAACCATCTCAAGCAGCTCCTCGATCCGATATTGCCGTTCCCCCTTGCTCTTCGTCATGCTGTGAAGGTCCAACGCCTCACCAATGATGTCAGCAACGCGCATACGGGGGTTTAGGGAGGCATACGGATCTTGGAAGATCATCTGCATGTAGCGGCGCATTGTCTTCATCTCCTTACGGGATAGCTGATTAAGCGAGATACCCTTGTACAGCACCTCTCCGCCTGTCGCCTCGTTTAACCGCAGGATCGTTCGCCCCGTGGTTGACTTCCCGCAACCTGATTCTCCTACTACACCTAACGTCTCCCCGGCACGAATATCAAAGCTGACATCGTTGACCGCTTTGATGATCTGGCCTTTGCCTAAATTGAAATGCTGTCTAAGTGACCGGACCTCCAGCAGCGGGCGATCATCTGCCGAACGCGTGACTGCCGAAACCAGCTTAGGTTTCTTTTTCTCGTCAAGCCTTGGCAGTGCGTTCAGGAGACGCACCGTATAGGGATGCTTGGGCGATGAGAAAATTTCTTCCGTTGTGCCCGTCTCAACGACCTCACCATCTTTCATAACCACGACCCGGTCGCACATGCCGGCTACGACACCAAGATCGTGCGTAATCAAGATGATCGATGTGCCGAGCTTACGTTGAATCTCTTTCATCTGGTGCAGAATTTGCGCCTGAATGGTGACGTCAAGCGAAGTCGTCGGCTCGTCCGCGATCAGCAGGGATGGTCGACAAGCAAGTGCGATAGCAATCATTACACGTTGACGCATACCTCCGGAAAATTCATGGGGATACTGTAAATAGCGTGTTTCTGCGTAGGGGATCCCGACCAGCTTCAGCATCTCAATTGCTTCCTGTTGTGCTTCTTCCTTGCTAAGCCTTCGATGCTTGATCAGACTCTCCTCAATCTGCCGACCTATGCGCATCGTTGGGTTCAAAGAGGACATCGGATCTTGAAAGATCATACCGATATCGCGGCCGCGAATCTGCTCCATCTCGAGATCTGACTTATCAGCGAGGTTCTGCCCATGGAAGAGAACCTCGCCCCCCTTCACCATCGAAGGAGGCGATGGCAGTAACCTCATGATTGTACGTGCAGTAACACTCTTCCCGCTGCCGGATTCACCGACGATTCCCAGTGTCTCGCCTTCGCGAACCGAGAAACTTACGTTACGAACCGCTTCAACTTCTTTATCGCGAGCGTAGAAAGAGACAGACAATTGCTTCACTTCTAGTATGGATGTCATATAATCACCTTCGAGTTGGGATAAACTTGAAAAGAAAGTTTCTATCATTTGTATTTACATGTTAAAATATAAGCTATTCGAATCGCAACTATAAAAAAAATATATATTTCAAAAAAATGAAACTATTATTTGACCATTGACATTTTTAGCTACCACTTTTAAAATCTACTATATCGATCGGAATAATGCAATATAAACTGACCGACAAAGGAGCATACGAACTTGACCGGGCACACCTCAGCTATCGATACACCTCTAGTCGACCGACTCGGGAACATTTTTTCCAAAATGCTATTGCATCCAACTTATCGCTTTCTGCTAGTACTAGCAGGAGCCCCCTTGCATCTAATCATCTATGGTGTCTATTTATCCAGTAAGAAGAAGAGTATGCACAGGGCAAATATGGACAAGTTAGAACAGCAATGGATTTCCTCTGGATATCGCGATCAGCTGATCACGGAGGCGCGAGAACAACTTGAGCGCAAGCACCGATTCTTCGGACAGAACGTTACACCAGAGAAACTGAATCGCGAAGCTAACCGAATCGGGACAATCAAGTTCAGAGAAGCATTATTGCGTCACCTTGATGCTGAGCAAGATGGGAATGGCAGGTCGCAGACAACTTATGCCGATACATTTACTCAATTGATTCGGCACCCGGCGTTTCTTGCTATATCCATTATTCCCGGCGTTCTCATGTACATTCTTATGTTGATTTATAATAATGCTTATTTCAAATACATCGCTGAACGGCTTGTGATGACCGTTTTCGTCATTTTTGGTGTAGCCTTTCTCGTCTTTACCATTCTCTATTTATCGCCAATGAATCCTGCCGCGAATATTATAGGGGAAACGGCTACAGCAGAGCAGATTGCTAAGTTTAATCAACTTTACGGGCTTGATCAACCGTATCTGACTCAGCTTTGGCATACGTTTCGCGGTATCCTGACATTTGATCTAGGCAAATCGTTTGCAGGAAGTGAAGATGTCACCACCTCCATCGCCGCGAAGTTTCCCGTGACGCTGACGCTAACCGTGATATCCACGATTGTAGCGGTGCTGATCGCGCTCCCGATCGGGTTGATATCTGCCACTCGGCCGAATTCATTCTTCGACTATACGTTCATGCTGATTGCACTAATTGGGTTGTCGATCCCTAACTTCTGGCAAGGGCTCGTCCTCATCCTGAATTTCTCAATCAAGCTGCACTGGCTTCCCGCTACATATAATCCGCAAAATGCACTGACGATGATCATGCCGATTGTTGTATTGGGAACAGGCCTTACGGCGGCAGTCGCTCGGATGACGCGTTCTTCTACGCTAGAGGTCATCCACGAGGATTATATCACGACCGCCCGGGCCAAAGGGTTGTCTCGCAGCCAGGTGCTTTGGAAGCACGCCGTAGGTAATGCGCTAATCCCGATTATTACAGTCATCGGACTTCAGTTCGGTGCGATGCTTGGCGGAGCGGCTGTAACGGAGAAAGTTTTCAATATCAACGGGATCGGAAGCTATATCGTGGACAAGCAGTTCATTCCCGATATTCCCGCAATTATGGGTGGCGTCGTCTATACAGCCATCACAATCTCTATCGTCAATGTCATCATTGACATTCTATACGCCTTTATTGATCCAAGAATCCGTTCCAAAATGAAACAATACTAGCAGGTGACCACGTGACCACATCGACACTTACAAAACAAGATACTCATTTCAGATTACGTACCTCCTCCGAATACGGACAGGCCAGCTTTGCGGGGATCGCCTCGTTAAGTTTGGCCCTGGTATTGTTGATCAACAGCTTCGAGGGAGCCCACTTGGCTGTGCATTCAGCCGTTTTCGCTGCCTTTGTCTCTTATTTGGTCTTTGCACTTCTTCAACTAGGAACTATGGCGTTAATTCGCAGAGATTTGCTCCAACATGGCGAGATACGCCGCACCACTCGTTGGTTAGGCTACCTGCTATTGCTCAGCTTGCTGACTGCTAATATTTTCATCGTTACAGCTGCCTTTCAACTTATCAAGCGCAAGAAGAACGCAGCGTATATACTCTCGTTCTACGCTTTGTTGACGACCCTGTTCGTCTTCGCTGTCTCAGCTCTAAACGTCTTTAAACCGTATGTATCTAACTTGTTCGTACCGGGTATGGGGCTCATTTTAGTCGCGGGAGCCATTCAACTACTTGCCCTGCTTCTGATCTCCCGATATGGGGATGGCCAGATCCTGCCCAAGTGGTTGTGGATCGTCGCGGTACTGCTGCTTGCAACTGCTCTAACGGGTAATGTGTTCGCTCTCGCGCTTGGCATCCTGTTAATGTCCAAACTTAAGAACAGGCATGATTCCTCGGGCACGAAATTGAATGAGGTTGTAGATCGACTGTCCCGCAGCTCGACTTCCATGCTCGGTCTGTGGTTCATCGGCTTTCTTATTTCAATCTCGTTGTGCAGTTATTTAACTTTCGACTACGGAATGGCAATCGACAATAATTACGGAGCTATCCTGCAATCGCCAAGCCTCACCTATCCGCTTGGTACGGACAACTTCGGCCGATGCCTGTTCTCTCGAATCGTATTCGGCGCACGTATCTCGCTCTTTGTCGGTATCCTCTCCACCTTGATCCCCGTCATTATTGGAGGGTCGTTGGGTGCAATATCCGGCTACTACGGACGCAGTACCGACAATCTCGTCATGCGAGCGCTTGATATCCTGTACGCCATTCCAGGCATCCTGCTAGCTATTGCTATCATCGCAGCATTCGGTGCCAGCACAGTCAATCTCATCCTTGCGCTGAGCATCGGGGCTATCCCTACGTATGCTCGGACCATGCGAGCCAACGTGATGCTCGTCACTACACTTGAATATGTGCAAGCCGCGCGCGCTTTCGGCGCCGGCGATTTCATCATTTTGCTCAGACATATTATCCCGAACTCCATCGCACCGATGATTGTTAAGTCTACGCTAACAGTCGGCGGAGCCATCATCTCAACGAGCAGCTTAAGCTACCTCGGACTCGGCGTCGAGCCGCATATTCCCGAGTGGGGTAACATTCTAAAGGTGGGAAGTTCCTACCTGGAGACTCATGCCTATACGGCCATCTACCCTGGTCTGGCGATCATCGCACTCGTGCTGTCCTTCAACTTCCTTGGAGACGGCCTTCGCGACGCGCTTGATCCCAAGCTGGATTAAGCAAGCATTACAGCAACTACTTGGAATCTTCATTCTTACTCCATGAATTCTCAGGTTACACAACACAGAAGGATATGGAATGAATGTGCGTTCATACACTTACTTTTACTAGGAGGGTCAATCAATGATTAAGAAAAGCAAGGTCGTCATCCCCGTTCTCCTCGGTGTCTCTATGATGCTAAGTGGATGCAATTTCACAACCAAAGATGACGCAGCAGCGTCACCAACACCATCAGCAGGAGCAACAGCTGCAGCGAACACTACCCCTGTCGACATCGAACTGTTGGGTATGAGCTCCAATGAAACAGACCTTAACATCGTGCGCGATCAGCTTACGAAGAACGGTTTTAACGTTAAGTTAAACATCCAGCCGGATTACGGTACGTTCAAAGCGCAACAAGATGCAGGCAACTTCGACGCTGCCTTGTCCAGCTGGACCACGGTTACAGGTAACCCGGACTATGCGGTACGTTCCCTCTTCAAAACAGGTGGTGACTACAGCATTATGTCCGATCCAGAGATCGACAAGCTGATTGATCAAGCTGCAGGCCAAACAGCGGAACAATACACGGACACATACAAAAAATTCGAACAGCAATTAGTCCTTGATAAAGCCTACATTGCACCGCTCTACAATTCACTCAAAGCACAAGCATTTAATCAAGATGTTTTGAAGAAAGAGTCTGTACGTCTCTCGAAGTCACGTTCCCTGCCTTGGGAAGAACTAGACTTCAAAGATACGGCCAAACGTGCGAAAGACCCGATCATTCTGCAATCAACGCTTCCTTCTCTAACATCACTTGATCCGATCAAAGGAAACGACGGTTCGATCAATATTATCAACACGAACATGTATGTACGTCTGCTCAACTTGACAGATGATGACAAGCTAACCGCGGAAGGCTCTCTTTCGCATAACTTTGCGATTGCAAACGGCAATTCAGACTACTACTTCTTGCTTCGTGACGACATCGATTTCGCCCAAGTTAAGAATAAGCTAGCGGTTGACTCCGGCGAACGCGTTGGTGCTGAAGATGTTATTTTCTCCCTAAACCGTGCTAAGGATAAAAATTCGGTACCGAATCACCGTACATTTACATTGCATGAACATATTAAAAATGTAGAGCTTGTAACAGACCCTGCTGTACTTGAATCCGTTAAAGTATCCGGCGGTTCCGATACCATCAAATCGAGTTTGGAAAAAGGTCTGGACGCTAAAATTTCCTCCCTTGTAGGGGATAAAAAGCAAGCAAGCAACAAAGAAGGCAAGTATCAAGTTGTTAAGCTGACAACGACGGAACCATTCCCGCAAGTATTGAACTATTTAGCTCATCAATCGGCGGGTATCGTCTCCAAAAAGCAAGTCGAAAGCATCAACACGTATGATATAGCCAAATATGACGTAAATAAAGACATCGCCTACGGCGACCAAGCGACGATTACGGAAGGCGCGAAATACAACAATACGTTGGCAACAAGCGGACCTTACATTCTTTCTTACAAAACGGACTATGAAGCTGTCTTCTACAAAAACCCAGGTTATATGAAGGGGACGAAATACGAGCCGAAAGTCGACTCCATCAAAATCCGTTTCATCAAAGATGCTGAAGCTTCCTTGTCAGCGCTAAGAAGCGGCGAGATTCACTTGTACTACGGCGTGTCCGAAGTCAAGTTCGACGTTGTCAAAGCGGATACCAAGCTTTCGCTTCAAACAATCCCTAGTAACGCCGTATCCTACCTATTGTTCAACACCAAGAACCGTGAGATTGCCAAGAGCGCTGACTTGAGAAAAGCTGTGCTGTATTCCATCAATCAAGACGAATTCCTTGCGTACTACAAGAACAATAAGTTTAAAGCCATCTCTACATTAAGCCCGCTGGTCAAAACGGGATTAGAGCTCAAAGCAGACCCTGCTAAAGCGAAGGATTTCTTGAGCAAGTACAACGCCAGCAAATCCAGCAAGTAAGCTGAACCACTGAACATGCGAAGAAGACTGCCTCATCGTCGATTAGGACGGTCGGGCAGTCTCTTTCATACAAAGCCGCATTCACAGATAGGAGCGAATACCAATGCCAACACCCGAAACTACCCCAGTTAAACTGTCGCAATGGGATGCACTCATCCTAGAATCACTCAAGACCCAAGAATCTTCCGCAGACGAGCTGCTTCAGCGGGTCCAAGATGGCCGGCTTCCAGTGGATGAAAGCAAGTTCCAATTCGACTATAAGCGCCTAACCGAGTTAGCGAGCGAGGATCTCGCTTCGTTCGAGCAAGCCGTTCGTCACGGCTACCAGATCAAATACAATACGCTGCGCGGCATCGCCAGCTGGATTCTCGTCGTATTCGGCCAGGAGGCTGAGTTGCAGCTCGAACCCGGTCACGAAGCGGTCGTGGCCAGTCTTACCGCGGAGCAGCATCAGCGCCTGACTGCCGTACTCTCGCATGGATGGGTCGTGCGCGGCGAGCAAGCATCTACGCCTCAAGCGAGTTCAACATACATCATCGAGCCTCTTGTACGAGGTTGAAGATACTCTTTCTATTCGTTCCACGATGCTGCTCACGACTTTATCTTTACAACTCCCAGGGGAGACGGTATAGTTACCCTATATAGGATTGACCCGGAGGAGCCTGTCAAAAGCGGGCTCTTTTTGTCTTTTTCCGGGAACTGCGGGTCGTTCATCACATAATTCAGGGTAATACTGGAAATCCTGAAATAAAGTTAAAATGGAGGCAGATTTAGTGGAATTACAAGCTTACTGGGCGATTGGCATCTTCTTACTTATTTATGCAATTATCATTTCCGAGAAAATTCACCGCACCATTATCGCCATGATCGGTGCGGTGCTTATGATAATTTTTGGCATCGTGAGCCAGGAGACAGCCCTGCACCACATCGACTTCAACACGTTGGGTTTACTCATCGGGATGATGATTATCGTGGGCATTACGGCGGAAACGGGGCTTTTCAAATATGTTGCAGTGAAGGCAGCGAAGCTTGCCAAGGGACAACCGCGAAGAATTTTGATCGCGCTGGTGATTATCACAGCGGTGTGCTCTGCCTTTTTGGATAATGTGACGACCGTCCTTCTCATGGTTCCGGTTACCCTGAGCATTACGAGACAGCTTCGCGTGAATCCATTTCCGTTTCTTTTTACACAGATCATTGCTTCCAATGTTGGAGGTACAGCCACGCTGATCGGTGATCCGCCTAATATTATGATAGGCAGCGCGGTGAAAGAGCTTACGTTCATGGCGTTCATCAACAACCTAGCACCTATCGCAATTATTATCATGGTGGCTTATATACCGCTGTTCCTTATCCTCTTCGGAAAGCAAATCAAGTCTACCCCAGAGCTGCAACAGAGTATTATGGCGATGGATGAGAAGGCGATGCTGACGGACCGTAAGCTTCTCTCGAAATGTCTTATCGTTCTGACCCTTACCATTCTAGGCTTTTTCCTGCATCAGAGCTTACATTTGGAATCGGCCACGGTTGCCTTGGCAGGCGCGTTTCTGCTGCTACTCTTGACAGGTGAGCGGATGCTTGAGCATGCTTTTGAAAGTATTGAATGGCCAACCATCTTCTTCTTTGTCGGTCTGTTCGTGCTCGTATCGGGACTTGTAGAAACAGGCGTAATTACACAGTTAGCTGTACATGCGATTGAATTGACAGGGGGCAATGTGCTCGCAACGTCAATGCTGATTCTATGGCTGAGCGCGATCGCATCTGCGTTCCTCGACAACATTCCATTCGTAGCCACGATGATTCCATTAATCCAGGAAATGGGCACGCTTGGCGTTGATAATTTAGAACCACTGTGGTGGAGTCTGGCTTTGGGCGCTTGTTTGGGCGGCAATGGTACGTTAATCGGGGCGAGTGCGAACTTAATTGTCGCAGGATTAGCCGGCAAAGAGGGGTATCCGATTACCTTCGTGAAATATTTGAAATATGGCTTCCCATTGATGCTTATTTCGATTATTTTGTCGAGCATTTATATTTATTTTAGATATTTGATCTAGAAAAAGGTTAGAGTCTGAATTGTTCCCTGGCTTGGGCAGCTTCTGGGGATTAACTGGATTTCCTACATCTAATTTTGCTCGAAATGTCCCGTTTGGCGAAATTGGCTTTAAATAACGGGAGAAAATCCAGTTAGTTTGCAAAATACCGTGATTTTGCTTGAATTAGCTGCATAAAATACAGTTATTTGCTTGCTCAGGATGACTCGTAGCCAGCCCCGATGCTGGTGCCCGCACCAGCGCCAGGAGCAACGCCTCTGTTGTACGTTCTGTAACATCCATCTCCGCCACGGTCTCATCCTCAAAAAACATAACACAAAGAGCCAAGAGGTTTGAATCCCCCTCCTGGCTCTTCTTCTATTTCTTCGTCAACCGTCCGTACGTTTCCTTATCACAAATAACGAACAGCCTTGCTCCCTGCGGAATCTCTTCATGGAGCCTTTTATTGATATTCAGATGCTCGCCATCTGAGATCAGTGTAGCTCCCTTTTGCAGCAAATCCTGAAAAGCATCATGGAACGTCACCCACTTCGTCTGTTTAGGAATCTCGTAGAGGTCCTCGCCTTGAGGTGTACGGGTCAGCAGCTGCGTAAGGATCTTCGAGGTACCTGGGCTAAACGCCGAGCGTACCGCGAGCTGGGAAATCGTCTCACTGCCAAAGATGAACTCATCGATGCGAATATGCTGGAAGTTAGGCAGATTATCCTTATCGCGAATCTCCACGATCGTGTAGACATGGTTATAATTGCGCTCGATGGTCGTGGCGACCAACAAGGTTTTGCCATCGACGAAGGCAGGATCTCGAACCGTATGCTGGAACTGTGTCACCTCATCAGCGAAGATGAAGACTGCTCTTGCCTTTGATGTATTGGCCATTTCGAGTGTCGTCACGAGCTGCGGGTTGCCCAGCACATAATGCACGCGGTCATGCACGATTGGCGATTTGTCCAGTGTAGCTATAAGCACAACTTCCACGAGGGGATCGGAGTTCAGAATCTCGTTAATAGCATTCTCTGCATGCTGACTCCAATCAATAATGACAAAATGATTCTCCCCAGCAAATTTCAATTTCCCTTCCTCCTTCATCCGCTGATACACAAATAAAGCATCCACGACTTTACTAATCGTTATAGAAATGAGCCCAATACCAAAGATGTAGACGATGATCCCTAAGCATTTGCCTGCAACTGTGTGTGGATAAAAGTCACCATATCCTACTGTCGTCACAGTCGTCATCACCCACCACAAGCCGTTGAATCTGGTCTCGAAGGTGCTCGGCTCAAGCTCGTACGCTAGCAAGGCGCTTCCTCCAATGAACACAACAGCCACGCCAAAAACAAACAGATTATTCCAACGGATTAGACGCAATAAGAATTTGGAGAAGAAGAGCATGGCGACCTCCCTACAGACTTCCGCCCAACAATTTCCAGACTGTGGATTTAGTATAGCAAGAAAAACGCTTATAGATGAGTATTTCTCAAGAGTCTAACTATTTCTATACGCGATTTTTTTAATTTTGTCGGGAATCCGACATTTTAGTATGAAATCATGTGATAATATACATATAACAGATTGGAATACTCGGCATTAAATGAACTGCATAATTTGAGGAATATGAATAGGGGAATGATCCTATGGACCAATTACATGAGCTTGCTGACCTTAGGGACAAAGACCCTACAAAGGAAGTCATGGTTGAAGCTTTTCGAAAACATGGCATTAGTCATACTTACCGGAAGAACGAGTATGTTTTCCAGGAAAATGACTTGCCCAGCGGTGCCTATTATGTGGCTTCAGGATTAATTAAGATCTCGCAATCCTCTGAGGAGGGGCAAGGGATTACCTTATTTCTTCGCTATGAGGGGGAGGTTTTCGGCAATGCGGAAGTGTTGACCAACATGGTTCGGAAGCGTTACGCCAAATGTCTGGTAGACAGCCAAATTCTTACGTTAGACAGTCGGAAATTTCTTGAATTGGCTAAGGAAAATGCGGAGTTTGCCTATTCGGTGGCCGTTCTAGGTGCTCGCAGACTGCTGCAAACACAGCGCATGGTCGAAACTTTAATCTCCCGCCCCGTCGCCTGGAGGCTCGCTTGGTTCCTCCTGCAGCTGGGGAAACCGACGGACGCGAAGCTTGAAGTTCAGGTGCCGCTCAGTCATGAAGAGATCTCGTATGTCATTGGCTGCAGCAGACAAACCGTCACGGAAACCTTGAATAAATGGCGCGATAAAGGACTTATCGATTATGCCAAAAAGAAGATCGTTGTTTATCATCCGAACTCTTTCTTCACAGATATATAGACGAGCATCCCTTGGAGGTTGACCATATGATCACGATTAGTAATGTGAGTAAATCCTTTTCGCAGCAAAAAGGCCATTCCTACACGGCTTTAGACGACGTTTCTCTCACCATCGGAAAGGGAGAATTCGTCTCCGTCGTAGGGCCTTCAGGCTGCGGGAAATCCACGCTATTGAATCTAATCGCCGGATTCGAACATGTGAGCAGCGGAACGATTACGGTGGGTGGGCACAAGGTTACTGCGCCAGGAGCCGATCGGATCGTTGTTTTCCAAGAACACGGCTTGTTCCCTTGGCTCACGGTGCTCGATAATGTAGCGTTCGGTTTGAAGCAGAAAGGGCTATCCAAGATAGATCGCTATGCGCTTGCAACTGAGCAAATTAAAGCCGTGCACTTGAGCAAATTCATCGACCGTTATCCGCATGAGCTCTCGGGCGGAATGAAGCAAAGAGTAGCAATTGCCCGAGCGCTTGTTATGGATCCTGAGATCCTATTAATGGATGAGCCCTTTGCGGCCCTAGATGAGCAGACCCGCTTTATTTTACTCAAGGATTTGGAAGAGATTTGGCTTAAAACAGGTAAAACCATCTTGTTTATTACGCACAACATTCGCGAAGCCGTCATGTTATCCGATCGTGTAGTTGTGATGGCGACGCAGCCAGGCAGGGTCAAGAAGGAATTTGCGGTACAGGCTGCAAGGCCTCATCAAATCAGCGACCCACTCATTCATGCGTTGGAAAATAGAATCATGGAAGCTCTGACGGATGAGCTCGAGAAGGTAGTCAGAGAGGAGCTTGGCCATGCATACAGCCTTAAGAAGAACGCTATTTCTAATTCTGCTGCTGATCATATGGGAGTTGGGATTTAGAATTTTCCAGTGGGGGTGGAAGTTCCCCTCACCATTGCAAACCTTCCAGGCTTTCTATGATGGGTTTGTTCACGGTCATCTCTTAAATGCCATAGGAGCTAGTCTCCGTCGTTTACTCATCTCATTTGCCATTTCCATTGGGCTCGGGACACTATTAGGTTATTTATTTGCTCGCTATCGGTTCTTTGACGAAACCTTCGGCTTTGTCGTTGTGGCCCTCCAGACCGTACCAAGTATTGCATGGCTGCCCTTCGCAATTATCTGGTTCGGACTCAATGACACTGCGGTCATTTTCATTACGACCATTGGCGCCACATGGACGATGTCAATGGCCAGCCGCACAGGGATCATGAATATTTCGCCGATTCATCTGCGAGCTGCGCAAATGCTGGGAACAGGCAGCGGCTACCGCTTGTTCTTTCAAGTGCAGCTGCCTGCGGCATTTCCCCATTGGATTACAGGAATACGCGTGGCCTGGGCCTTCGCTTGGCGGGCACTTGTAGCTGGCGAGCTCATCGCTAAGGGCGTTGGGCTGGGGCAAATGCTGCAAGATGGGCGCGGACTTGGCGATACGGCAACCATCCTGTGCGTCGTCATCATCATCGCTGTGCTCGGTACCATTTCGGATCATTTCTGTTTCAAACAACTAGAGGATCGCATCGTGCTTCGTTTTCAGCTTAAGAAATAAATAACTAGAACCAAATAAGGGGGAATTCGCGTGAAAAAATTAGGTTGGATTATGAGTTTAATCCTATTGGTATCTTTGGTCTTGTCCGCATGCGGCCAGAGTAAGGAAGCTGCTTCAAGCGCTGTAACTACGACTGTAAAAATTGGTATTTTGAAAAATGTCACCCATGCTCCGGGATTCATCGCCCTGCAAAACAACTATTTCCAGGACGCTTTTGGTAAAAATGCCAAGATTGACGTCACGGCTTTTGACAATGGAGCAGATTTCGCAACAGCCATTGCGACGGATCAGATTGATATCGGCTACGTCGGCCCAGGTCCAGTCATCAATCAATATTTGAAAAGTAAAAATATCAGAGTCATTGCTGGCGCCAATAACGGCGGCGCGGTATTAGTTGCCCGCAAGGATGCAGGGATCAACTCCGTGAAAGATCTTGTCGGCAAAACAGTAGCCGTAGCTGCCAAAGGCGGCACACCGGATCTATCGCTTCGTTTGCTGCTTAAACAAGAAGGATTGAAAGTATCGAGCGATACGTCAGGCGTACAAATCGTGACGCGGGCCCCAGCCGATACGTTAGTCGCGATACGTCAGAAAGAAGTGGACGCGACATTAATTGCAGAACCTTGGGGTACACAGATCATCCAAGAGGGCACCGGTACGATTTTGGTAGACTGGAACAAAATCCCTCCAAAAGACGGAAATTACCCGTTAACGATTCTCGTAGCCAGCGATACGTTTCTGAAGGATCACCGTGACCTGGCCAAGAAAGCCGTGAAAGCCAACAAACAAGCGATCGATTTCATTGGGCAAAATCCAAACAAAGCTTATGAGCAGATTAGCGATGAATTGAAGCAGTTAACCGGTAAAGGGATGGAGCCCGCGCTTATCAAAGCAGCCATCGACCATTTGAAATTAACCGAAGATATCACGTTAGAGGACATTAATGAACAGGCCAAAACTTCCTTTGATGCCGGGTACTTAAAAGTGAAAGCAGAAGAGTTGGATTTCAGTAAATTCTTGGATTTGTCGCTTCTAAATGAAGTTAAGAAAGAGAAATAATCTTACGCAACTAAGGAGGCTTTCCTATGTATATACAACCACAAGAGAACCTATTGCCTGATTACCATGAGCACATGAAAGTCGTCATTCTGGGCACGGGCACACCGAGAGCTTTTTACGGAAGGGCGAAGGCAGGCGTCGCTATTCTCGCAGGCGATAAAGCGTTTCTGTTCGATTGCGGAGGCGCAACTGTAGATCAACTGATTAAGGCAGGGATCATGCCGCAGCGGATTTCGGATGTCTTTTTTACGCATCATCATAGCGATCATAACTCTGGGTTTTTCGATGTCTTCATCACGAGCTGGCGGACACATGTAATCGCGGACCGTGTATTTGAGGGCCGGAAAGGGCCAATGAACGTCTACGGGCCCATCACAACGAAGGAGATTATCGGTAAAATGAGAGCCTCTTTCGACTTCGATGTAAATCTTCGAGTGAACTATAACTTCTCCGCTGGTCAAGGAGCGGACATTCGTTATTTTGAAAGCAATGAGGGTATTGTATATGACCAGGGCGGCGTTAAAGTCACCGCATTCGAAGTCGATCATAAACCTGTTGATCCTGCTATTGCTTATAAAATCGAGTTCAACGGGAAGTCGGTCGTCATTTCGGGGGATACCATCCCCGTCGACAATATGATCAAACATAGCCGCGGCGTTGATTTACTGGTTCATGAATCTTACAACAAAGCGTGGTTGGACGCGCTAATTACCAAATTCCCTGAGCAGACCGTTGGCCTGTCCAATCCTGCAAAGTATCATTCTACGACGCTGGAAGTAGCCGAAATCGCCCGTGAAGCAGGTGTGGCTCATCTGGTGCTTACCCATCACATTCCTGCTCCTGCAGCCACTGAGGAGGCGGAAGCTGCCTATACAGAAGGCATGGGGGACATCTATGGTGGTCAGATCACGATGGCGCGGGATTTAATGGCATTTGACCTATCCTAATATCAAAAAGCAGCCCTGAGTTATTCGCTCAGGGCTGCTTTGTCTGCCAAACTTATTTCGCAGCTTGTTTCGCCCATTTGGCTTGCAGCGCACTCGTGATCTCTGCATACACTTGCTCCGTCGTTTTGCCATCCGTAGAGATGCCTAATTTAGCTGCTCTCTTGTTCATAGCTGCGGAAACCTTCGCTTGTTTCGCTGCTTTCTTGGCTTCTTTGGCAGCCTTTAGCGCTGTATGAAGCTCCTTGTTCGTCAGCCCGTCCGCGCTCACGCCAAGCTTGGTCGCTTTCTCCTGCAGCTTCACACCAACCGCAGTTTGGATCTCCGTTTTGAGCTGCTCCGCTGACTTGCCATCTGTGGAGATACCCAATTTAGCTGCCGCTGCATTCAAACGCTCCGTATGCTTTGCTGTGCCTGCCGCCTTCAGCTCTGTCTTAATCTCCTTATTCGTTTTCCCATCCGTCGCTATGCCAAAAGCTTGCGCTTTCTCTTCTAACAGTTGTTTCATAGGATGAAATTTAGTTGCCGATGATGCTGTTGCATCTCCTTGTACGCCTTGGGCAAAAGCCGCCATGGGAACGGAACAGACGATCGCACCAACCAATACTATTCCTGCTAACTTCTTCTTCAACATATGGCATCACTCCTCGATTCGTTTATGGGGTTGTTCCCCTGTACCCTACGAACCCTATCTTAGCTCAGAGTTATGTCATAAGTTTGTCATGCGGGGATATTTATGCAGGTGGCAAAAAGATTTTGAAAACCGTCCCAGCCCCCAGCTGTGACTCGACACGAATCGTACCGCCATGCGCTTCGATAATGTGTTTACAAATCGTTAAACCTAGCCCTGCGCCAGAGCGATTGCGGCTTTCGTCCGCTTTGTAGAACCGATCAAACAGATACGGCAGCTTCTCCGGAGAGATGCCTTGCCCCTCATCCCATACTTCAATCCAACGCTCCTGCCTGACGGCCTTCACGCGAATCCCCGCTTGGGAGCCCTCTGAAATGTGATTGATCGCATTATCCAGCAAATTAATGAATACTTGCCGTAGTCGATCTGCGTCGGCATGAACGGTATATGCTCCCTCCACCTCAGCGCTAAGCTCAATTCCCTTGCCCCTCGCCTTCATCTTCAACTGTGTCACCACGTGGCCAATTAACTCTAGCACATCAACAGTTTGCATCGTCAACTTCACCTGCTTCTCCTCAAATGAAGACAACTCCAGCAGATCCTCCACCAAATGACTTAATCGGAGTGTCTCCTGGAGGGAGATATCGATGAATTCCTTCGCATCTTGGGGCTCTACCACACCATCGGTAATACCCTGCAGAGAAGCACGAATCGTCGTCAACGGCGTCCTCAGCTCGTGAGAGATTTCCGATAGAAACCGCTTGCGGCCATCTTCGACCTTCTGCAGCTTGCCTGCCATGCGGTTGAGCGATCCCGACAACGAGGCGATTTCGTCTTTGCCTCGTACAGGTACCCTGCCGCTAAAATCCCCAAGTGCCAACGCCTCTGCCGTCTTGCTCATTTGCTGAAGAGGCTTCACAAAGTGCCGCGACACAAAGTAAAGAACCGCAATAGCCAACAGTGCAACTACGAGGGCAGATACATAAATGGCGCGATTAATCTCTTTAATCGTGCCTTGGATATTCTGAATCGGCGTATACAGGAAAATCGCCCCAATTACCCGACTGTCCTGTAGGACAGGACGTCCGACAATCAGCATTTTGACAGAGCTATTCTGTGCAAATGTACTCTTCACCGTCACCGGTTTACCGGAGAGCACCTTCTCCACCCAGCCTAGCTGGGCAGGAACTTCGCCTACCGCTTGGATTTTATCCAAGGTCGCTCTAGGGTGACGAATCACCGAGACACGGACATTCGAGGTTTTCTCCATCGCATTGATTTGCTTGCGGAAATCCTTCTGCGTTGTTGAATTATCGAACAGATCCTTCGCCAGCTCATCCACTTGCTCTACTTTTTCCAGTAGAAGTTTCTCACTGCGGTCGTACGTCTTCTGCTTCATCGTGTACCCAATTGCGCCCGAAATCGCCAGAATTGATACCACCGTAATAGCTATATAGATAAACAGTAGCTTGCGATAAAAGGAATTCAGCATACGCCAGGCCCCTCGAACTTATATCCCACACCCCAAACTGTGCGGATACTCCAGTCCTCTTTCCCTGCTGTGAGCTTCTGTCTTAATCGTTTGATATATAAATCAACCACCCGATCCTCACCGTCAAAGTCCCACCCCCAGATCTTCGCGATCAGATCCTCCCGCGTGAACACTTGATTCGGATTCCGCACGAAGAACAGCAGCAGCTCGTACTCCTTCTTCGGCAGTGCCACCACTTGCCCAGCAACGGTCACTTCATGACCTAGGCTATCAATACGCAGACTGCCAACCTCATACACGTGTGCCGCAGGTGCCACTTGGGCGCGAAGCCCCGTCCGACGAAGGATCGTCATTACCCGTGCAACCAGCTCATTCGGGTCAAAAGGTTTCACCAAATAGTCGTCGGCTCCCATCCGCAAGCCTTCTACACGCTCATCCACGTGGCCTCGCGCCGTCAGCATCAGAATCGGCACATCGCTTTGTGCGCGGATCATCTGACAGACCGACCACCCGTCGCGCTTCGGCAGCATAATATCCAGCACGATGAAATCGGGCTGCAGCTCCTTGAACCGAGTGAGCGCCTGCTCGCCGTCGTTCGCGGTCGCTACCTGGAAGCCGTTTTTCTCCAGATAGAGCTTCGTTATTTTACATATATTCAGATCATCATCTACGACTAGTACCGTTGTCACGAGGGGCACACTCCTTGAATGAAACCATTATCCTTTTAGTGTACGGGAAAATTGTGAAGGAAGTATTTCTTTTTTAGCACATACAAATAGAACAATCCTTCAGCTTCTTCGGCTGCGAGATTGCTCTGTTTTATCGTTATATGTCGCATCAAAGTGATTCATCATTAATGTCATCACATTCCCATGCGTGCCGATGGCAATCTTCTTCCCCTTATTTTCTTCTAAAATAGTGTTCAATACAGCCACCGATCTTTGTTGGCACGCTCTATTAGATTCTCCATCTGGGTAAGCATAATCAAAATCATCAAACATCCGATTCATTTCTGACATAAAATCCTCAGTAGGAATCAGAGCATCTTCACTAGAAAAATGTCTTTCCCGAAGATCTTCAAATATCTTAATCTCTTGTTCCAGTTCCTCCGCCAACCCCTCTAGGGTTAAAATTGCTCGTGCATAGGGGTTAGATATCAGCCTATTAATTTCTTCGTCTTTTAAAATTTTTGTGATAGCTTCCGCGTCTATTCTCCCCTTGGGAGTAAGTCCCCTGGTTCTTTCGGTTCCTTCATTATAGGGAGATTCTGCGTGTCTAACCATATAAATCGTCGTCTTTCATGTGCGCCTCCTCAAGCTACTTTATTCGTAGTTATGACCGTCAAGATCGTAGACCCCCACTCCCCCATTTTCACAAATATTTCCTTATACGCATTCGCGAAATGCTTGGAATCTCCTGCACTTTGGCTGAAAACTGCAAATAGGCATCCTTTTTCCCGCAAATCCCCTCGTTGACAGAAATGCGTGCAAAAAGGCATCCTTTTCCCTTGAAATCTTCGATTTCAGGTCATTTTTCCACAAATAACTGCCTTTTTGCATCTTTCCTACCTTTTTAGACTAAAAAATCCCAGAAAGGATGCTCTTTTGCACTTTTGTAGGGTGGCAGGCGGTGGTAGTAGCGGTTTGGGGTAGTGAAGGTTGGTGGTAGTGGAGGTTGGTATTTGTTGTAGTGCGTATTAGTAGTGGTGTGTTAGTGGAGGTGCATATTTGTGGAGGATGTCGTGACTGTAGGTGCGTTCGGTGTAGGTTGGCGTGTGGCTGATACTAAAAAAAACCAAAACCCCCAAGCATACGCTTGGGGGTTTCAGATCAACGTTCGTTACACCACGAACGAGCTTTTCAACGATACGATCAAGTTGAACACGAGATGATCCGGTGTCGTGTACTTCGGATCCACGTTGAAGTAGCCGTGGCGGAAGAACTGGAATTTATCCTGCGGGCTCACACTCTTCATGTTGTCTTCCACGAAGCCTTGCACGATTTGCAAGGAATTCGGGTTCACTTTGTCCATGAACGATGTCTCTTCATCGCCTTCCTCATCGTCCAAGATCAGTGGCTCGTACAGACGGAATTCCGCGGGTACGGCGCTTTTGGCATCCACCCAGTGGATCGTGCCTTTAACTTTACGGCCAGTGAAGCCGCTGCCGCTCTTGGTCTCGACATCATAAGTGCAGTGCAACTCAACTAAGTTGCCTTCGGCATCCTTGATGAAGTCGTTGCATTTGATGAAGTAGGCGTTCTTCAAACGCACTTCGTTGCCGGGAAATAACCGGAAATACTTAGCCGGTGGATTTTCCATGAAGTCATCTTGTTCGATGTAGATCTCGCGGGAGAAAGGAATCATACGATTACCCATTTCCGGGTTCTCGGAGTTATTCTCCGCTTCCAGCATTTCAACGCTATCCTCCGGATAGTTGGTGATGACGACTTTGAGGGGATTCAGCACGCCCATCGTGCGCAACGCCTTCAACTTCAAATCCTCGCGGACGAAGTGATCCAGCATGCGAGTGTCAACAACGCTGCCACCGCCGCCTTTGGATACGCCAAGCTCACGTACAAAGTTGCGAATCGACTCTGCTGTAAGGCCTCTACGGCGCAGACCCGATATGGTCGGCATACGCGGGTCATCCCAACCGTCAACGGCTTTCTCGTCCACGAGTTGTTTCAATTTTCTTTTGCTCGTAACGGTATTCTTTAGACTAATACGGGCGAATTCATATTGTCTTGATATATTCGGCATCTCGCACTCACGAATAACCCAGTCATAGAAAGGACGTTGATCTTCAAACTCGCTAGAACAAAGAGAGTGTGTGACACCTTCAATAGAATCTTCAAGAGGGTGTGCGTACGTGTACATCGGATAGATGCACCATGCATCTCCTGTATTATGGTGATGTGCGTGAAGGATACGGTAGATGACCGGGTCTCTAAGATTAATATTCGGTGCTGACATATCAATTTTGGCACGCAGCACACGCTCGCCGTCTTTGAATTCACCCGCACGCATACGCTCGAATAGGGACAAATTCTCCTCGATCGTACGTTCGCGATAAGGGCTGTTTGTTCCTCCTTGCGTCAGTGTTCCACGCGTTTCACGGATTTGATCCGCCGATTGGTCATCGACATAAGCTAGCCCTTTGCGAATCAAGACTAATGCTCGGCTATACATTTCTTCGAAATAGTCCGAAGCAAAGAAAAGCCCATCCCATTTAAAACCTAGCCATTCTACGTCTTGTTTAATGGACTCCACATATTCAACATCTTCTTTGACCGGATTCGTGTCATCAAATCGAAGGTTCGTTAACCCATTGAAATCATCCGCGATTTCAAAGTTCGTGCATATCGCCTTTGCATGTCCTATATGAAGGTAACCGTTCGGCTCCGGGGGAAATCGGGTCACGACCGTACTTACTTTGCCTGATTTCAAATCTTCGTTTACAATGTTCTTAATGAAATTTGATATTGCGCTTACGTTTGTTTCAGCGTTTTTCGTTTCCATATGTGCCCAGCCTTTCTCCCGCGGGTTAAAGTTTTATTTTCTATCATACATTAATGGTACTCAAATATAAAGGAGACATAGAGATGGAATCATTCGAGCATTACTTAGACCAATATGCAGAGCTTGCGATACGCGTCGGATTAAATGTTCAAAAGGACCAAACCGTCGTCATTACGACACCGATTTCGTGTGCGGATTTCGTACGCAAGCTGGCACAGAAGGCGTATGACGCCGGTGCCAAGGAAGTCGTCGTAGACTGGGATGACGACGAGGTGAAGGCGCTTCGACTGAAGCACGCACCTGAAAGTACGCTTCAGACCTACCCCGCATGGCGTGCTAACGGGATGGAAGAGATGGCCAAGAAAGGCGCGGCATTCCTATCCATTTACGCACCTAACTCGGATTTACTCAAAGATATTGACCCAGCACGTGTCGCCATGTCTAGCAAAGCAGCCGCTACAGCTCGAGCCGGCTACCTGAACTATACGCGCAGCAACAAAGTCAACTGGCTTATGGTCTCTTACCCGACACCTGAATGGTCAGCAAAGGTATTCCCGAATCTAGGCGAGGCTGAGCGTGTTCAGCAGCTTTGGGAACAAATTTTCAAGCTGACGCGTGCTGATCTAGCCGATCCTGTGACCGCTTGGAAGGAACATATCGGCACCTTAACCGCGAAACAGAACTTGCTGAACAACAAGAAGTTCGAGCAACTGCATTTCCAAGGACCAGGTACCGACCTGTACATAGAACTAGCACCGAAGCATCTATGGGTTGCCGCAGGCAGCACATCCGAGAGTGGCATTTTCTTCGTGCCGAACATTCCGACAGAGGAAGTATTCACGATGCCAGCACGTAACGGCACGAACGGTACGGTTCGCAGCACGCTGCCGCTCAGCTACCAAGGCTCATTAATTGATGGCTTCTCCCTAACCTTCAAGGATGGCCGCGTCGTCGAGGCAACTGCAGAAGTGGGTCAAGAAGTGCTGAACAACATGCTGAATATGGATGAAGGTGCTCGTTATTTAGGTGAAGTGGCACTCGTTCCCTATGATTCGCCAATTTCGCAATCAGGACTCATCTTCTACAACACGCTTTTCGATGAGAATGCATCCTGTCACGTCGCACTCGGCAATGCCTACCCGTTCACGATTGAGGGTGGAACGACGATGAGTGCCGAGGAACTTGAAGCAAATGGTTATAATAAAAGCTTAATCCACGTGGATTTCATGATTGGTTCCAAGGATATGGCGATTGACGGGATTAAAGCAGACGGTACGCGTGAACCCTTATTCCGCAATGGGAACTGGGCATAAGCCTCACAAGAATGAAAGACCGCCCCTACATGGAATGAGTTCCGTGGAGGAGCGGTCTTTGTTTCATCTAGTCTTCGTCCTCAGGACTCGGTACGCGCACCATACTGGTCATCAGCGTTTGTGTGACGGCCGCTTTCTTCAACTTCCATTGGCCTTTGTGCCATCTCCATACCGATGTGACATAACCTAATGTATCTGCATTCGCGATACCTGTGATACGCTGAACACCTTTCAGCTCACAGAACCCATCACGATCCACATCGACGGGCTTCAATAAACTGTAGGCATCCACATTTACAATGATCGGCTTCACAATTTTCCCCTGATTGTACATGCCAAATTGCTCGTAAGCCTCCTTGCGATCGGCAATATCCAGAGTATAGGATTTACCTGTCTCCTCGATCTTCATCTTTACCTTATAATTATTCTCAAAGGTCGCTTTAACATGCAACGGTTCCGGCATCGGGATCTCGGTAGGCACGTTATTTTTGAGCGAATAGATGTAATTCGAAGTAAACCCACCACTGCCGCCGGTATCGGAGGTCATATAGATCTGAGGCAGCTTGTCATGGATAAAATCGCAGAAATCCATCTTCGGATTATATCCGCCTTCCAGCGGAATCACGACCTGCGCCTGACCTTGTCCGACGACAGAGATAAACAGCTTGTCATAATAGGGACTGTTCATGTCCGATTTCAAACCGACAAGGGAGACCATCTCGGGTTTGCCGTCACCGGTGACATCAATCTCACGTGTCTGGATAAGCTGACCCTGCCCGCTCTGTGGAGGCGTTAATTGGGATGGTGGTGGAGGAACTTCTTGCGTGTAAGCCTCTGCCGATCCACCAAAACTCAAAACACCGCTCAAGAGCACCCCCATTGTTGCTGCGCGCAGTGGGATTACCAAACTTTTTCTAAACCGAGACATGGTTCGCACTTCCCATCCTAGAATTCAATTCGGTTTATTATTTCAAATTTTTCCATAAGCTATGCGGCAATAACGGATATACATCTGTATAATGGAATACGGAATGAAGAATATGACCCGAATTAATGAGGTGTTCCTTTTGAAAATAGATCGTTTACTCGCCATCACCATGCTGCTGCTCAATCGTCGCAGAATAAGCGCTAAAGAGCTTTCGGAGCGGTTCGAGGTGTCTCTGCGCACCATTTATCGGGATGTGGAAGCTATTAATCAAGCCGGCATTCCCGTTGTTTCCTATTCGGGACTCAGCGGTGGATATGAAATCATGGATCAATACCGGCTGGATCGTCAGTTCCTGTCCCTGGAAGAGCTACAATCGATTATTACTGGACTCAAAGGAATTCACGCTTCCGTCCCCGACCAAGAAATCAGCAATCTGCTGGATAAGGTCGGCGCACTCGTCGCCAAATCCGAGCAACCTGCTGCAGCTCATCTCGGCAACCAGCTCATCCTCGATATGAATCCGTGGGACAACGGCCATCAGAATACAGAGCAGCTGACAACCCTTCGTACCGCAGTCAAGGAGACACGCCTCATCACTTTCTCTTATCTCTCCTCACAAAGCGAATCGTCCGTGCGAACCGTGGAGCCCATGGGTATCGTGGTTAAAGGCTTCGGCTGGTATCTGTACGGATACTGCTTGCTGCGTGCCGATTTCCGAGTATTCCGACTATCGCGCATGCATAATGTCGAAGTACGCTCGCAAACGTTCGAACGCAAGCAAGAAACGTTGGATCGACTCGACTATCGCCTAGGCCGTAGAGACCACTCTACCCTTATTACACTCGTGCTGCACGCGCAGCCGAATGTGAGAGCGCAAGTTGAAGACTATTTCCGACCGGAGGATGTAACCCTGCAACCTGACGGAACACTGATGATTAGAGCGACACAGCCCGACGAGCCTTGGCTGCATGGCATGCTGCTCAGCTATGGTCCAAGCTTACGCATTCTAGAACCCGCACATCTCGCAGCTACTATTAAAGAGAAGGCTGAAAAAATAGTTGCCCTCTACTCGACTCACTGACATCCAGTTGTCAGCAATGATTGTCTATACTGGGTTTATGAGCTGCGCATGGCATTCAAGACATCCACTACAAGCAGGCTTCAATGAAACTCTGCTCCTGCAGACGACGTATTCATACAGGAATGCGAAAAAAACAAAGCTTCTACTTACGATGCCAGTTTCCCTGGCAACCCAATTTGAGGAGGACAACCCCCATGATTAAGATGATTGAAGATTTTGTAACTGAATATACCCGTGAAGCACAAGGTACCCAACGTGTGATGGACGTCCTGACAGACGCATCCCTTGCTCAGAAAATCACACCTGAACTCCGTTCGCTTGGTCAAATCGCATGGCACATCGCCACAACGGTTCACGAGATGCTATCCCGCACAGGGCTGACTTTCCCTGCTCCTGAAGGGGAAGAGCTTGCTCCCGCTTCTGCCCGAACTATTGCAGACACCTACCGTACTTCCGCTGCCGCAGCCATCGAAGCGATTCAATCGCAATGGACTGACGCCAAATTGTTCGAAACTAGCGATATGTACGGTGATCAGTGGCCTAACGGACTGACATTGCGCGTCCTTATCTCCCATGAAATTCACCATCGCGGTGAAATGATCGTCTTGATGCGCCAAGCTGGATTGCGCGTTCCCGATATTTATGGCCCGACACGGGAAAGTTGGGTTGCGATGGGTATGCAGCCGTTGGTGTAGGGTGAATCACCACCAATTTTACTTGTGCCTACACCTATAGACACAGCAGCTCTTCCCGCTTAGTTAATCTTCAAGTAAAATTCGCTCACCGACTCTGCACGCTCAGCCGATCTACAAGTAGAGTACACCACCTCTGCCCGATCCGCGCAGAATAGATGGATTTTCTGTAGTTAATTTCACCGAAATCTTATTAATTTGAAAAATAACTGGATTTCCTACAGCTAATCTGAAGCATTTTAGCTAGAATCGCACCTAGTAGCTGAAATAACGGGAGTTTTTCCAGTTAATCTGAGAATAGGTAGAAATTCTCCCGAATTAGATGGAGTTTTTCCAGTTATTCCTCAGGTTATGACGATCGAGACATCTAAACTCGTCGTTTAAACATAAAAAGAGTTGTACCCTCAAGTCATAATAGACAGGTGGGACAACTCTTTTTTTATATTAGGTGTGCCGTTCTCCTACAATCTCTCCACCGAACCATCCTTATACCCCACGATCACCTGACTAGCCATCCCGATAAAAAGCCCAGTCTCCACAACACCTGGAATTCCGTTAATTGCCTGATGCAGCCCAGCAGGATTCGGTATGCTGCCGAAATTACAATCGATAATATAGTTTCCGTTATCCGTCAAGAATGGCTGACGATCAACAACTCTAACTTCAGGCTTGCAGCCCAGCGCTCGAAGCCTCCGAATCGTCAGTTCATAACCAAACTTTACAACCTCTACAGGTAGGGGAAAGGCACCAAGCTGGGCAACAACCTTACTCTCATCCACCACGATAATCAGCTTCCTACTTGAAAATGCAACGATTTTCTCCCGCAGCAGCGCGCCTCCCCCGCCTTTGATTAAGTTCCAAGCGGCGTCCACTTCATCTGCACCATCTATCGTGACATCGATTTCTGAGATATTGGCAAATGCAATAAGCGGAATCCCCAACTCCTTCGCTAAGTTCTCAGAGGCTTCGGAAGTGGCCACAGCCTGAATGTTCAGGCCATTGCGCACCCGAGCCCCAAGCCCTTGGATCGCCCAATAGGCCGTTGAACCTGTTCCCAAACCGACGATCATCCCTTCACGGATCTCCGCCACCGCTAACTCTGCTGCTGCTTTTTTCGCTTCCATTTGTGCACGCTCCTCACTTCCACTGTTTGAATGCTATCTAACCAGTTTAACATACATAGGAATATTCAACGAAGTATCGATCACCGCAATCTGATAGGCGGGAATTGTTCCCATGGTCTATACTGGAGTAAAAGGAGGCGATCCCGCGATGCACAATAAAACGGTACTCATCACCGGAGCTAATTCCGGGATGGGCCTTGCCACGACGGTGGCATTGGCCAAACAGGGCGCCAACGTCATCATGCTCTGCCGCAGCAAATCAAGAGGCGAGCAGGCGCTCACTGAAGCGCGTCGCCAAAGCGGCTCCGAACGCATCGAGCTCATGCTCTGCGACCTCGCTTCGCTGGCGAGCATTCGCGCTTTTGCGGCGGCGTTTCTTGCCAAACACGACGTGTTGGATGTGCTCGTGAACAACGCGGGCGTCGTCACCGTGAAGCGGCAAACCACAGCAGATGGCTTCGAGGCCATGATAGGTGTTAACCATCTCGGCCACTTTCTGCTGACCCGGCTTCTGCTGGACGCAATCATCCGCGCTCCGCAGGGGCGGATCGTTAGTGTCTCTTCTGGCGCCCACAAAATCGGGCGCATCGATTGGACGAACCCTCACCTGCAGCGAGGGTTCCGGGTCTGGAACGGATACGCCCAGTCGAAGCTGGCGAATATCTTGTTCACCCGCGAGCTCGCGAAGCGGCTCGCAGGCACTTCGGTCACGGCCAACTCGCTCCATCCGGGAGCCGTGGCTACGAGCATCGGTGTCGATCGCGACACCGGGTTTGGGAAGGCCGTGCATGCGATGCTGCGGCCGTTTTTCTTGACGCCGGCGCAGGGTGCGGATACGGCGGTGTACTTAGCCTCGAGCCCGGACGTCAGTACGGTCAGCGGCGAGTACTACTACAGGCGGCAGATTGCGCCTGTTTCCGCCAGAGCGAAGGACGACGCGCTGGCTCGTCAGCTCTGGGCTTGGAGCGAGGAGCAAGTGGACCTAACCGGTGGCGCATAAGAGACATAAAAAGACGAATCCATGCTGCTTTTAGCGTGGGTTCGTCTTTTTCTTGTGACTTCTTTTTAGCTAGCTATAGGGACTGCAGTCTCCCAACATTAGATGGATTTCATACAGTTAATTTGCACATTTATGAGTATTTTTTCGACTTAGATGGAAAAACTCCATCTATTTCCTCCCAATCCCCCACATTCGGCGTTAAAGTCCAGATTTAGCTGTACTTTTTCCAGTTAATCACCTCAAAGTGGTAGCGTCAAGAAGTTTGTGTAATGTAGGATTATCCATCGGGACGATGGATAATTAAGATCCTTAAGGTCTAACGCAACA
>NZ_LYPB01000066.1 GCF_001653565.1 Paenibacillus oryzisoli | reverse complement strand
CACTCGTTGTTCAGTTTTCAAAGATCAATTTCTTTCGTCCGCTACCGTGTTACCGAAGCAGCGAGAAGTAATATACCATATTGATTTTTCATTTGCAAGCTTTATTTTATTTCATCCATTCGTGAAGATTGTCAACACGTTCAGACTCCATGGTTTGTGCTTGTTCATGCTTGTCCTGTCCGGAGCAAGAAACATAATATAACACAAACCATTTCGTAAAGCAAACGTAAATCTGAACTATTTTAAACGAATACTTCTAAGGAGAATTTCAAGTGGTTCCCTCTCTTCGGTCTCCCCTCGATGATCATGCTCCACAAGCTTATCCAAACGTGCAATCTGATGACCATAGTCATACATTGCGGCTGCTACTATGGAGAGCCGAAGCATACCAGCTGGCTGCTCGCTATAGCGAGCAAGGAGATCCATCATAAACTGTTCGTTCTCCGCTTCGATTTCCAAATTATCAGAGCCCGTATCCTTCAACTTATCATCGTACTTCAGTAGTACATGCTCATGGTACTTAATCAATTTCTCCATATGATCATCGAAACATACATCCGTTTCCTCACTTGGCGAAGCCTGAAAGTAATGCTCATCTACAGCTTCCAATACCTCAAGCCCCTTGGACATAACAAGCAGCTTCTGCTTGTAAACGACAAGTTCGCGGATTCTTTTGGAGCCGCCGCCCTTCAACTTCTTGATTTCCTCTTCCATGAGTCGATATTTCTCCGATAATGACTTTAGGCTATTGCGAAGACTTTCCTTCTCTTCACGAAACACCGTTTCCTTGATCTCATTGGAAATCACCGTACGAAGGAGCAGTGACATTTTGCTGAAAATAGAACCGATCTGTGCTGCGAATTGTTCCTTAGGCTTAGGCGGGAAGAATAAAACATTCACCACGAAGGCACACCCTATTCCGATCAAGCTAAGCAACAGACGATTAACGGCAAATCGCCACTCCCCTGACGCCTCCATCACAGCCACAACTGTTACTAAAGTAAGTCCTATCGTTTCTTCCATCCGCAAACGTAAACTTAAAATGATAACAATAATACATACAATACCGATGGCAATCACATTCTGCGAAAAAAACATCCCTGCCAACAGGGCGAAAGCCGCACCAATAATGTTCGTCTGCAACTGATCTAAGAAATAACGCCAGGAGCGATAAATCGAGGGCTGCATCGCAAAGATCGCTGCAACAGCCGCAATGACCGGTGGCGTAAATTCGAGCCAAGCACTTATGTATAAAGCTAATGCAACAGCGATGCCTGTTTTCCACACGCGCGCCCCAAATACCATGACTCTCACCTCATCCAGAATATCCTACATCTATCTTACACAGGTCATGTAATGGATGCAAAGCAACCTCAATAGTAAATAAACCACCCTCAGCAAAATGCCGAAGATGGTTCGTTGTTTGTAGCGTAGCGATTAGCTATGCTTTGGTGCCTTTGGTACTCGCAGAACCCGCATTACTTGAGGTACCTGATGTACCTGAAGCTTTGGCTGCGATTGCAGCAGCTTTCAGACCTTTACTCTTGTAGGGTTTCGGGGCACTCTTCGCTCGGTTCTCACTTGCTTTCCAGCGGTTCCAGCCTTTGCTGTCAGTACCTCTACCCGTTCCACCTTTACCCTTAGCCATAAACTCACTCCATACGTGTTGCCTCTTATTTATTAGTTAATAAACCGGACCAAGTCGACTCTAGCCATTGATCGAAATCAGAGCCTTTATCACCTTCATAAGTATCATAAACATCGCTTCTCATTTTCTGCAGCTTTTCCTTGAAAGCCTCGTACGAATGACCTTCTGGTAAGCTCTTCTTGATACGAAGTAAGATTTTACTTACACCTTTAATTAAATCGCCTTTTTTGCGTGGGGGCAGTTGCACATCTTCACCTAGAAGTTTGAGCTTACGGTAAGCCGTCTCCTGGATCGCATAAACGGTATCATTGGTCATGAGACGCTTCAGAATATGAACGGATTGTTGGTCGCCGTGTTCACCTAATGCTTCAACAGCAGTAAGGCGCTCCCTCCAATTGGATGTGCGGTTTGCTGCTTTTTTCAACTCTTCAAAATCGGTAGGTAACTCATTGTGTAATTCAATATTCAACGGATTCAAGCTCCTTCTGTGGCTATATGTGTTAGATGTTACACTTTTTTGGGGCAGAGCGCCAACTTTTTCATATGTTTAGTTTATGGAAGTACCATTGAAGAAGGATTTTATACGTTAAATCACCATATACAGGTATCTCTTTTTGGGTTCGAATTCAATAACCTCAACTTGAGGTGAATGAGATGTCCGATTTCCTAAGGCTCGTTGGCGAGCGATTACGTATGATTAGAAAGCTTAAAGGATACACGCAAGATCAGCTTGCTGAAAAAACAGGGAAAGTCGGTATGAGCAAATCGCACATATCGGATATTGAACGAGGCCAAAGGAACATTTCACTGACCACGTTGGAAACACTAATGAATGCGTTAGACATAGACCCGAGCGAGTTGTTTAATTTTCAAAAACTTGACGGTGTAGATGGCATCCATGAAAAGAAATTGATTATCGATATTCACAAAAGCATGCTTATGGAACGTGGGCTTGATGAAGTTCAATATATTGTCAGGACGGCGAGTGATTTCCTAGGGAAGTTAGATGCTAAGGAAGCTAATAGACGAAACAAAAAAGATTAGCCCAATACAAAAAAGCAAGGAGCCCTCGCAAATAGCGAATGACTCGTTGCTTTTCTTTTCCCCTTTATAGCCGAAATTCGTAGTACGACTTAACTCACTACAACCCCCCTACAATACTTACACACGGGCGCATCAATCGCAATTTCCTCGTTGCAGTAAGCACAGGGCTTGTGCGTTTTTACTTCAGCAGGCGCTGTGGATTTCCTTCGTCTTACACTCATGATGACCAGTACACCAACGACAACGACGATCACAGCCAAAATCCAATAGATCATACGAAACACCTCCCAGTTGATACCCAACTTTTGATGATTTCCGTATATATATATTCGTTCGATTGGCGCTTATGAATGCGTTTCATTGGCACTTGTTTTGGAATTTACATCCACATCTGTTGATGGTACGACATTTCCCAGAACAACGTTTCGTAGCGAGTCGTATTCAAAAAAATCGTTTCTAATCGTGCTAATTCACTTTCTGATTTCCCTAAAGCTAGTCGATCCATTAATTGTATGCACCACTGTGCATGCTTACCGAACTCTTCTGAGCTATATCCTCTCACCCATTCGCCATAGTCAGGATGATCCACTGCACCTGGGTACTCCTTGAGCATACAGCCGATCTCCCAGTAACTCCACATACAAGGAAGCAACGCTGCTGTCAACTCCGCTAATCCACCATTCTGTGCTACATGCAGCATGTAGTGGGAGTAAGCGAGTGTAATTGGTGAAGGTTCTGCCTGTTCCAATTCTTCTTTCGTAATTCCGAAGCGAGCGGCGTATGAACGATGAATGCCCATTTCTTCATGCAAAATGTTGCTTAGTGACGCTGAGAATTCACTCATCGTTGTAAGGTCTGGCGCCTTGATAGCTCCTAACGCGAACAATTTGGCATAATCAATTAAGTATAAGTAGTCTTGAATCATGTAGAACCTGAATTTATTGCGATCTAGCGTTCCCAGGCCAAGTTCTTGAACAAAGGGATGCTGCTGGGTTTGGCGCCATTCGCGCTCGTATTTCTGGACTAAGTGCTGTGTAAAGGACATCAGAGGTCTCCCTTGTCATATCATTCTATGATTAATAGATGAGTGATTTAATGATTAGTAGATTTGGTGAACTCTTTTATTTTACCATATATTAACTTTATTGCTAGTAATGAATATGAAAATGTAAAAAATGAACCTCCACGGCATGGAGGCTCATTGGTTTCTATTATGTGAGGTATGTACGCTCAGCAGAAGTGTGCTATACCAAGTCGCATGCGTCAGCAGGCATCCAATGCGCATCTTTGCCTTCCCATTTCACATTACAACCAAGTGGGTTCGTCAACGGTAACGTTACCGCTTGACCAGAGGTCAACTCATCTAACGCTATGTCTAAATTATTTATTGTGATTTTGGAGGCATCCTTCGGATTATCAACACCACGTCCTGTATAAACCAATCTACGATTGTCATCAAAGACATAGAAATGCGGTGTTCTTAGTGCACCATAGGCTAATGCCGTTTCTTGAGTTTCGTCTCTCAGGTACGTCCACGGATATTGATGCTCCTCCATATGCGCTACCATATGCTCAAAGGAATCTTCTGGCTTGGTGTTCACGCTATTGGCGTTGATACCAATGAACTGCACACCTTTATCTTTATACCGATTGGCCGTTTCGCGTGTTACTTCATTAGAACCAATTACATAAGGGCAATGGTTGCAAGTGAAAAAAATAACGAGCGTTTTCGCATCGCTGAAATCATTCAACGCATATATTTGTCCATCCGTTGCTGGTAATGAAAAATCAGGTGCTACATCTCCGAGCGATAAAGTAAAGGTATCAGCCACGTCCCATTCCCTCTCATCCCAAAAAATTATAGTTGGTTCTCCCCAGTGCTTTGGAAAAACTCAATGATTTCACCGTTTAATCCTTTGACAAAAGCGATTCGTACAGGTGTTGGCGGGTTCACACCTAAGATCACGTCTTTCGGCTCTACCGTCACGATAGCTCCTGCGGCAATTGCTGCTTGGACAGCCCCATCCACATCATTACTGCGGAATGCTACGTGGAAAAAATATCCTTCAGGTATTTGCTCACCCGTTCCTCCAGCAAAAACCTCCATATAATTCCCATCACCGGAATCAAGCAGGACAGCACGTTTGTCCCCTTCGCCCCAGTTGTTCTTCTCTACAAAACCTAAACCTTCTGTATAAAACTTGACTGTCGCGTCAAAATCATTCGCTCTGAGTGCAACGTGGTGAAAACCTCCGCCGCCTATTTTTGAATTCGTTCCCACTTCCTTATAGCCTCCTTCAAATTCTGATGTTTACTTCATTTCCAGTATACTCCAACCTACGTAGATAGAAAATGAGTTACATCGAGGTAACTAAGTAACCAAGGGTAAGCCAAGGTCAACTAAAGACCATTCTTATAGGTAAACAAAAAACCACAGCCCCTCATCTTTAGATGAAGAACTGTGGTTCTGATCGGGACGACACGATTTGAACATGCGACCCCCTGCTCCCAAAGCAGGTGCTCTACCAAGCTGAGCTACGTCCCGAAGATAAAAAGCGGAAGACGGGGATCGAACCCGCGACCCTCGCCTTGGCAAGGCGATGCTCTACCGCTGAGCCACTTCCGCAGAGTACCTCATTTGTATGTATACAAATGAGGATTTGATGCGCGTAGAGGGACTTGAACCCCCACGGTCGCCCGCTAGATCCTAAGTCTAGTGCGTCTGCCAATTCCGCCATACGCGCATGCTGTAAATAAGGCAAGTGGTGAGTCATGTAGGATTCGAACCTACGACACCCTGATTAAAAGTCAGGTGCTCTACCAACTGAGCTAATGACTCCTATTTGTTACAAAAATGGCTGGGGATCTAGGATTTGAACCTAGGCATGACGGAGTCAAAGTCCGTTGCCTTACCGCTTGGCTAATCCCCACTGATGTTATTGGCAGGGGCAGCAGGAATTGAACCCACACCAAAGGTTTTGGAGACCTTTGTTCTACCCTTAAACTATGCCCCTAAATAGGTATATGGAGGCTGATGGATTCGAACCACCGAACTCGAAGAGAGCAGATTTACAGTCTGCCGTGTTTAGCCACTTCACTAAGCCTCCATAAAGACAAAAACATGCAATCTCACTAACAAAAAAATACCCAACAAGTGGGTCTGCTTGGCAACGTTCTACTCTCCCAGAACCCTGCGGTTCAAGTACCATCGACGCTGGAAGGCTTAACGGTCGTGTTCGAG
>NZ_LYPB01000065.1 GCF_001653565.1 Paenibacillus oryzisoli | reverse complement strand
CAATCTCTTTTATAGTCGATTACTCGACTGTGCTTACTCACTCGTTGTTCAGTTTTCAAAGATCAATTTCTTTCGTTTTCCAATCCGCTCTCACGAACAGGAATTACAATATAGCATATCGACCTAACCAAATGCAAGCTTAATTTCTACATTTTTCGATAAAATTCGCTGCCCGTTTTGGCCGGATCAGTAATATACCACGGGCATTGAGATTATGCAACACCTTTTCAAAAAGAATATCGATTCAATTCTTGCACGACAAGCTCCTGCTCAAATTGTTCCTTTAATGAATCATTACTCGGAGAAGTAGAACGTCCAATTTCTTTGAACTCACGAATAAGATTCTGGATTTCATGAAGGTTCCCTTGTTGCACGTAATGCTCTGTCTGATTAATTACATGGAACGCTATGGCTTGATAAGCATCTGTAAAACTTTGATCAACACCCTCTGCACCTCGATAATCCGCATAATACCTTTTGAACGTATCCATCAAACTTTCTTCCATCCTAACCATCTCCTCTCTTGATATAGCATAGTTTTCCATTAACTTTACCAATTTATACAATTAAAAACGAGCAACAAGCCCCATGCGAATTATGCAAGGAGCTTGTTGTGTCAATCTAACCTTTTTTTATCTCTTTATATATCTATAGTGGGAATGCAACTTATTAACTTTATTTAACGTCAATTGTAGTAACGGATTGATTTTGGCCTTTAAGCTGAATCACATGTCCTACAGAGAAGTTAGCTAGGTTGCCTGTCAAAGCGAAATTGGAAGATACATTATATGTAGTCGATTGATTAACACCATTGATATTTTGCGTGATTGTGATGGTTGCGATTTTACCTTGAGCATTGATTGTTGTTGCAGACAATGTACCCAAGATGTCGAAGGAAGTGTTAACAGGCGCATTACCTGTGACTTCAACAAAGACAACCGTATTGTTGAATGTACGTACTTTTACTGTATCACCAACAGCAATTTCAGTAGGAGCGACCTTGACACCGTTACGCAGAACGAAAACATCGGGGTGCAAGTTATACACAGTTGTTGTACCATTTTTAGTTAAGGAAAGAACATTATTGTACACAACAGAGTTTACAGTTCCAGAATTCGAGTTTTGATCTTGGCCAGGTAATTGCTCGTTGGTACGATCGAGAAGAGCCGCCAATTGCGCACGTGTTACGCTTTGATTCGGTTTAAAAGTATTATCTTCAAAACCGTCGATTAAGCCTTTATCAACCGCGACTTTCACATAACCAACGGATCCAGCTGGAATTTGCTTAGCATCCTTAAATTGAAGTGTGCTCGTCATGTTAGCTTTTGCTTCCGCTTCTAATTTAAGTGCTTTCACGAGAAGCGTAGTCGCCCATAGACGGTTTGCATCTTCATTAGGCTTAACACTGTCGTCACTCTCTGTGAACAGGTCGTTCTCAAGTGCTACAGCAACATAACCTACTGCCCATGCAGGGACTTTGTCGGCGTCTTTAAAATTCAATTTCGTTTGTTTCTCAGCATCGGACTCCGCTTGTTCACGCAAGCCCATCAAACGAACTGCGGCTGTAATCGCTTCAATACGCGTTACTGTTTTCTCTGGTTTGAAGCTTCCATCTTCATAGCCTTCAAAAACACGCTTAGACGCTAGACTTGCAATGTAACGCATAGCCCACTGAGCATTTTTCATATCGTTGAAATTAATATTTATAGTAATGTTTGTATTACCTTTGGAATCAAATTTATTGCCATCATATTTTTGCGTGTAACTATTATTCTTGTTGTCATTTCCTTTACCACGATCGTCGTTTTTATTTCCATTTGCAAATGCGGCAGTACCGCCGCCTGCTACCATTGTTAGAACAAGACCAGTTGCTACGAATTTTTTCATTAGGTTTTTTTTCATTTTAAAATCTCTCCCTTAACTCTATTTTATGTGTTTTTAAACATAAGATGGAGCCTTCGCGAAGGGTTCCTGGTTATGCTACAAGGATTCGCCATGGCTTATCGTTTTTTGGGGGTGGAGCTTGTAAATCTTTTAAAATCAATTCTCAAAGTCTATTAAATCCATCCTTAAACTGCTAAAATGAAGACCATATAGTTTAACGCTAAAGGAGCTTATGTATGCGCTTACGAAATCCACGAGTCTTGCTCGCTATCGCTCTGGCTGTACTCCTAATTCTTGTAGCAGCCTTCTCACTCGGCAAGATTTGGTTCAATCAAGGAAGCATGAATATGAATGCCATAGCTCCAATTGTTACACATCCTGCTCCTCCACAAGTGAGCGAAGTGCCAGCATCCACACCGAACCAAGATACGAAACAAGAGAGCGCCTCCACATATCCAACTGAAAACGTCGATGTAGTTGTCATTGGAAGTGAGCTTGAAGGCCTTTATTTAGCCCGAGCTGCTGTGGATGAAGGCCTCAAAGTGAAAATATTAGATCCCCATCAAGCTTTCGGTGGTCAAATCCTCCAAAGTCAGATGCTTTTTCTAGATGAGACACGAGATGAACAAGGACATCTACTCGTACAGGGCCGCGCTAAGGAATTATTCGATGGCTTTCGCAACGCGAAGATTCGCAAACTTTCCGAATTCACAACTTATATGGACAAGTTGAGTAAAGATATTCCCATAGAGTCAGGGATCACGATTGAAGAGGTTGAACAAATTCAAACTCCTGACCATATGCACAAAATTCCATCCATCCTATATAAAACGAATAAGAATGAAGTTAAGAAAATCACAGCTTCCTATTGGGTCGACAACAGTGATTTTGCCGCATTGATGAGCCGCTTGGAAACCAAACGTCTGCCAGGTCTTGAGAAATTCTATGGCCAAAAAGATATTGAGTACATGAGCGCAGGCATGATGATGAAGTTCAAAAATGTGGATTGGAAGAAGTTCAATACGACCTTCAATGCATTAAAACCTGAGGATAGATCGAAACAATTCGGCGGTGGCAATGTCAGTGATAGTTTCGCAATTGGATTAAGCGGTATGACCAAAGCGTATCACCCTTCTAATGATCGTGTTTTCCTAAGAGGATTGAATGCCGTGAATCAAAGGGATGGCGAAGTCCTCATTAATGCGTTGCTCGTCTATACTGTGGATCCTGCCAAGCTGGCGTCTGTGCAAGAGGCGGTCTATTTAGGAAATAAGGAAACAGCCCTGATCTTGCAGCATTTCCGTAAAACATTACCAGGCTGGGAGAAAGCTGAACTAGGTGAACAGCCAACTTACCCTTATATTAGAGAGTATAATCACTACGAAATGGACTACACTCTCAAACCATCTGATCTCCTCGGGGGTACGATGTTCTGGGACAACGTCAGTATTGGCGGTTATCCACTTGATCTCCAAGGTACGAGTGCCAACAAATGGGGAATTGAGATGGGACGCCCTGATAAATACGGCATGCCGCTTCGTAGCTTTTTACTTAAGAATTATGAAAATGTCATCGCAGCAGGAAAGAATGTGGGTTCCTCTGCAATCGCATATGGAAGTACACGAATTCAGCCAAATACGAGTTTGGCCGCAGAATCCATCGGTGTTATCTTAGGCCAGCTTCATGGCAAGCAGAAACTTCGTGAAATTAAACCTGAAGACATGCTGAAGCTCCAAACCTACTTGGCTACTCGTTATCAAATCAAGTTGACAGGCGTAACTGGAACTAACAAAATTACGGGTTGGAACGTAGAAGAAATTCGCAAACTGGATACTGGCGAAATCACGTATCCCAGCTATGTGCAAACACGTAAAAAACCAGCCGTTAAATGAGAAATTCTATAACCGTGTCCTCGTTCAAGTAACGAGTGAGCACGGTTTTTTCTTTTCAAAAAGGGATTGAAAGCAATTCAACTTGCGTATACAATAAGTAATATACTTACAATCACTTATAAACACTTAAGTAAAGGAGGTGAATAATCTTGTTTCAAGAAGAACGGCTTCTTTCCATCCTCGAATACTTAAAATCAAATAAGCGAATCTCTGTAGATCTCATCTGTGAGCTCTATGAAGTTTCGCGCGATACGGCTAGGCGAGATATGGTCAAATTAGAGGAGCAAGGCTCCATTGTTCGTACGAGAGGCGGAGCTATTCTCCCTACGCTTTCTAAAGACGTCGGCAATTATGATCAACGTCTTCAAGAGGAATCCTCATCTAAACTAACGATAGGTAAGCGAGCAGCTACACTCGTTCAAGATGGTGATTATCTGATGATGGATGCTTCAACTACTGTTTTGCATGCAGCTACTGCTCTTACGTCGAAAAACAACATTGTCATCACAAGTTCAATTGAAACTGCCGCAATTCTCACCCGCAAAGATGGCATTACGATTCATATGCTTGGCGGTGTGCTAGATAATAAGCATCATAGTGTCTATGGGGCTAAGGCGATTGAAATGTTAAACGAGTATCATGTCGATAAACTTTTCATAGGCACGTGTGGTATCTCCGAGAATGGGCTGTCTGCTCCCAATGAAGAAGATTGTTATTTGGTAAGAGCGATGATGGAGCATGCTGATCAAGTGATCGTTCTCGCAGATCATTCAAAGTTCGGCAAGCGTCTATTCCATCATGTCGTGGGATTTGAAAATATTGATATCCTGGTAACAGATCAAGCATTGAGCGAGGAAATGAAAGAGCGCTTATTGACCAATGAGGTTGAAATTGTACTAGCAGGAGGAGAAGAACAACATGATTAAACTAATCGTTAGCGATCTGGACGGCACGCTGCTTGACCATCATAAGAAAGTCTCCGAGCGGGAACTCCAAGCTCTACAACTAGTGAAGGATAAGGGAATCATACTTTGTCTAGCCTCTGGCAGGATGAATTTGGAGATGCAGAAAGTGCTACAAGAGATTCAACATCAAGCCTATTCCGTTTCCCAAAATGGCGCCTTCATCCATTTATTGGACGGTACGCTTCTACAAGCGAAGCTATTTGAGGCTTCCATCGCGCATCAGGTTTATCAACTTATCGAAGCTTTCGATGTCGTGAAACTGATTTGCTCCGGGAATGCCAATTATATTGAGAAGTTGAGCCCTGCCTCTGATGCGATTCAAGCTAGAATGTTCGAACCTTTCTTAGTCCAAAGCGAAATCGAGCAATCCCTAAAGGAAGCATTTCCAATATGTAAATATTCACTGTTCGGGCATGTAGACCATTTACTGGAGATTAAAACACTGCTTGAAAGAGAACTCCCTGATCTCTTGGATATTTATTTGGCTGATACCGATTGCCTTGATATCATGCCTCACCAAGTGTCGAAAGGCAGCTCCCTGCTAATCCTTGCTGCACATTTGGGATTAAAGCCCGAGGAGATCGCTTGTTTCGGAGATTCATTTAATGATGTATCAATGTTCGGGATTACTCCGCATAGTTTTGCTATGCACACTGCGCATTCGGATGTGCGGAAGCACGCAGCGAAAACGGTTAATTCTGTTTCTGAAGCCATTACACATGTATTGGCATATAATGACGAGTTGATGACTGAACGTAAAGGAAGCACTGCATAATGAAAAGATTATTAATTATGGGCTGTCTCTCCTACTTATTAACAGGCTGTACGCATGTTATATTTGGTGCAGTGTTGCCTGAACTACTAGCCCATTATGGTCGAAGCTACAGCGGCGGTGGATTGCTGGTCTTCTTGCAGTTCGGAGGATTCATGCTAGGTGTGCTTGCGATGCCTACACTCATTCGCCGCATCTCTCGTCGAAGTACGATTACCATGGCTTTTTGCTTCTTGTTTGTGGCCATGCTTGCCATAGGGTTATTGCCACCTTGGCCGATGGTTATCGGTTTGACTTTCCTTGCTGGTATCTCCTTTGGACTTGTGGAGTCCAGTATCAGCACCTTCGTCCTCATGGCTGCCAAAGATCAACAAGCAGTTGCCTTCAGCAAGCTTGAAGTTTTCTTTGGACTTGGTGCACTATTCATGCCCCTTGTCTCCAGTCTACTCATTGCCAATGGGCTATGGAAACTTGCCTTTATGCTGCTCGGACTAAGTGCTCTTGCAACGGGTATCATATGGTCGAAGCTTTCATTAGGTGAACATGATGAACTACTCGCACATAAAGCGGATCGTTCGCAGAAAGTCGATCAAGTTCCTGTGCTTTCTAAAAAATCGTTCATTTTTCTATGCTTACTCATGACCGTCTTCTTCTTATATTGTGGAATGGAAAATACAATCGTTAATTTCTTACCGTCGATCTTTAAAGACCAGTTGCAGGCTTCAAGCTCCGTCTCTACACTTGGTGTGACCGCCTATTGGTTAACCATGGTTGTTGGCCGGTTATTCGCAGGTGCATTGGCTGAGAAGATCACTTATTTCAAATATTTAGCACTCTCTTTCGCTTTGAGCTTGATCACAGTAATCGCATGGGTTTTTAGTACGAACCTCTGGAGTAGTTTTGCTGTGATTCTTTTGCTTGGTCTATTCATGTCAGGTATGTTCGCGGTGGCGCTTATTTATGCAAACCAACTATTGCCTGGACGAACAGAACAAACGACGAGCGCCCTCATTGCCTCTGGCGGACTAGGCGGAGCTATTTTGCCGCTTGGCGTAGGTTGGGGCATGGATCACATCCATATAGGTGTCTCGATTTGGTTTGTGTTGATAAGTATGTGTGTTGTGTTTGGCATCATTCTGTATACACGCAGATGGCAGGCTCCTGTGTTGGGAGCAAAAGTTGGATAGTGTGTAGTGGCAAGCTGTGGTGTGAGAAGAGATGGATAGTGTGCAGTGCTGGCTTGATGTGAGTAGAGTTAAATTGTGTGTAGTGTGAGCTTGATGTGTCGAAAGTATTAGGAGAACAAGATTAGCTGTAGAAAATACAGTTAAACGCATTCGCAGCGTTTGATATCAGTATTAGATGAAATACAAGCAAAAACCCCTTCATACCACTAAAGTGGATCTGAAGGGGTTTTTCGCTTTACTGGAATGGCTTTAGTTGAATGAGAATAGTCTTGTCTTCAAAGACCACATTTTTAATGCCAATTAATTTAGGCAAGTATGATTGCAGTGGAATTTCAATAGGGGCAAGTTGAAGCCAAGCACTAGGCAGTTGCCAATTCCGGATCTGTGTATTCTCATGCTGGATAACCAAGTTAGGCGGATCCCATGCCAGTGTGAAAGTCGCATGAGCGCCGATCGGAACCCGATCACGCCACCTGACATTGACATCCGCCTCAACTGTGGAACCCTGCAGATTCAACTCTGCGCCTTCCATGCGAAAATCATGCGGCAATGTGCTGTGCGAGGCTAACTGTTTCTTCAGTAATTGATTCACTTCCTCTTCCGAAAGCCGCACGTCCAGCTTTCGGGAGAGAATCATTTCTGCAATTTTGCTACTTATAGAAATCTCTTTATATTGTAGATCCAGCAACTTCGTTGGTTTCACATACTGAATGATGATGAGCAGCATCACAACGGCGATGACAACCAGCAACAAGAGTGTGAACGTAACTTTCTTCAGCATGCTTATACACCCCGCAGATCATGAGCAAGCGTCGCGTTGAAACTCGCGCGCTACTCTTCTTTATTCTGCTGCTTCTCTTTCAACCAGCGCGGAGCTCCCTTGCTCTTGCGATCGCGCTCGCGTTGGGCTTTGCTGACGGCCTTGCCTGCGGCGGCCGTCTTCCCTTGCGCTGCCGGCTTCGCCGGAGCAGCGCCCTGCTGGCCGCGCGCGTCTGGCGCCGCGGCACTTCCACGCACCGCGCCCACAGGCGCGGCAGCCTCACGCGCGCCGGCGGAGCCGCTGCGCGAAGGTGCGCCGCTTGGGCGCGCAGCTTCACGGCGGCTGCGCATCGTAGCCGCGCTGCGATCTTGGGCCGGGTCAACCAATCGGCCTTCGTACATAGCCTTCGGCTCAATCGTGATGCCGAGCTGCTTCTCGAATTTCTCGATGATGAAGAGTTCCTTCGAAGTCACGATAGAGATCGAAGTCCCCTCGCGGCCCATCCGGCCTGTCCGACCTACACGGTGAAGGTAATACTCCGCATTCGTCGCCACATCCAAATGGAAGACATGCGTTACACCTTCAATATCAAGACCTCTGGCAGCAACGTCCGTCGCCAATAATAATTGGAATTTCCCCTCACGGAAATTGCCCATAACTTTGGCACGATCTTGCTTACTCGCTTCCCCATACAGCGCTTCAACGGAAAGCCCCACATATTGCAGCTTCCCAACAACTTGTGCAATATCATCCGTTACATTAATGAAGACAATCGCTGAAGTCGGCTTGATCATCCGAACAAGTCTGCGAAGGGTGTCAATCTTTTCACGTTCCTGACACACGACATAGTGATGCTCCAACGTTTCAGCCGTACGCTGAGAGGGGTTAATTTTGATAATAACCGGATCCTTCAGCCATCTGCCTGCTGCTTGCTCCGTACTTTGGGGAATTGTCGCTGAGACAAACACCATTTGACTCGTGCGAAGCATACCTTTGAGTACCGCTTCTACATCCTGCATAGAGCCAAGTTCAAACACTTGGTCAACTTCATCGACAATGCCCATTTTCACATGGTGCAGTGTAAGCTTGCGAACTTTCATTAACTCTAACAATCGTCCAGGCGTTCCAACAACGATATGTGGGTGAAGACGCAGCTTTTCGATCTGTCTAGCTACGGCCGCTCCGCCAATTAAAGATTGTGAACGAATCGGTCCCCCGCTCGTCAATTTTTCAATTTCTTGCATGATCTGCATACCCAGCTCTCGTGTAGGTACAATGACCATGACTTGCAATTGTTTCTGCGCTGGGTCAATTCGTTCCAAGGCAGGCAGTAGATAAGCTAGCGTTTTACCCGTCCCCGTCTGGGATTGAATAATCGCATCTTTCCCTTGCAGGAGAACTGGAATACCTTCCGCTTGAATCGGTGTTGGCTCACCAATCCCTAATTCTGTTAATTTATCTAAGTATGTCTGTGCAATCTGCAACCCTTCAAAACTCGTGCTCAATACGATATACCCCTTTTCTCTTCCAACCTCATGCCCATATTATATGCTAGAGTGCTTCAGCAAACAAATATGTAGACACCGCCTTTCTATCTGTCCGATCCCCAATCATTCAAAAACTTCTGTTTAATGGCATCCCGTGCCCGAAAAAGCCTCTGACGCACGACACCTTCGGTTACACAAAGTTCACTAGCCATGTCTTTATAAGATAAATTATGTATCCACTTCATAGCGATAATCTGTCTATAGGAAGGATTAAGTTGATTGATATAAGCAATAACAGCCTCTCTCATGACTTTCATTTCAACCTCTACATCTGGCGAGGACGAATACTCCGAAGTTGGGGCAGACTCCTTTAAGGAGAATAACACTTCTGTTTCGAGTTCATCACGGTTGCGTCTATGTTTGCGCAAATGATTCAACGTTACGTTACGCGTTAGTCGCTTAAGCCAGCCCTCATATTTATCAATTTCCGTTAACAAAGGGGCTTTGTGAACTGCCCGGAGAAAGGCTTCCTGGATAATATCTTCAGCAGCAGAATGATCTCTTAAAATAAAATTAATCATCGGATAAACGAGCAAGTAAAATTCCTTGTAAATCTGTTCCTGCATGCTCGTATCTAATGTGTTAAAGTCGCTGTTAAAAATTTCTCTCAGTGACTTCATCATATTCCCCCCTAGCGTACAGGTAAAAAAAGACCTAAAGTGTATCTACCTATTTTAGGTTAAAAAGGAGGAGTAAACAATCATTACCGTTAAAATAATAGGAAAAATTTTCCCCACCAACTTATGAAACGATTACATGTACAAAGGCCATGCTTGAAGACATTTTAACAGCCCCAGCTTAATCTATTGAGAAAATCGCCAATATGAAAGCCATATTCGGTTTCGGAATACTTTTGCTTTCCTATATGGTAAACTAATAGTGCTCCAACTACTCTATTTCCATCCGAAGGGATGACGTGCATGCCTACAGATTTCGAAAACGATTTTAATACGTTGGTCGCCAAGACCGCAGAACTCATTACAGGTGATACATCCCCAGAAATGATTGAGAAAATCAAGATATGGGCTTTCTTCAATCATGTTCATAAGGCACTACCCGCACTTGCCTCCCATTGGAATCAATCTCATCCAGAGGGCAAAGCAGAAATGCGAAAGATTTTCGAAGAAATCCGTGATCTGAATCAAGCGAAGCAAGCCGCAAAGTCTGATCAAACCGAAACGTAAAATGAAATAAAAAAGCGACACCCGTGTGACTGGGAGCCGCTTTATTTTTTATCCATGATACGAGTCGCCAGCTTGTTGAATAGGCGAGGAAACAATTGAAATAATTTAATCCCTGCTCCAGCTACGAAGGGCAAGTTTTTCTCCGGAATCTTTTTCTCGATGGCATGAATGAGCTCTTTGACTACTTTTTCGGGCTTCAACATAAACCAAGCGATGTTCTTGACATAATTACCGCTCGGATCTGCCTTGTCGAAAAATGGTGTCGCAATTGGGCCTGGATTAATCGCTGTCACGAAAACCCCTGATCCCGCTAATTCCATCCGCAAACTATTCGTAAATCCTAATACGGCATGCTTCGTTGCTGAATAGGCCGTTGATTTGGCAGAGCCAATCTTACCTGCCATGGACGCGATATTGACAATATGCCCGCTTCTTGCCGCCAACATATGTGGGAGCACAGCCTGTGTGCATCGTACGATCCCCAGATAATTCACATCCATCATCTCTTCGAAATGAGCAAGCGGCGCTTTCGTAAATGTCTCAAATATGCCATATCCCGCATTATTAATCAGAATATCAATTCGCCCAAATTCAGCGATGATTCGACTCACTACCTCGTTTACCTGGGCTGTATTCGTTACGTCCATGGCGTAGACTGCGTGTTGTCCGGGTAAGCTTGATGCAATCTGTTTCAACATATCCGTACGCCGTGCTGTCAACACGGGTATAGCTCCCTTGGCTGCGAGTTGTTGCGCCATCCCAGCTCCAATTCCACTCGATGCGCCTGTAATCAAGACGACTTTATTCTTGATTTCCAATCCTTTCCACTCCCTTCTACGGACAAAAAAAATGGAGCTACCATCATACTGGTACTCCAACGTTCTTACTTATATTACGTAATTAACACTTGAATGTCTAGTTCACCAATACCATCCATGATTAAAGGAATCGTCAATGCTCTCTTCGGGATAAATCCCGCTGCCGTTGCAGATTGAACTAACTTAGGCGGTGTAATATCTACCCGCACGCCTTGGTTAAAGAGCATCGTACTTGCATTACCACTAATCATATTGCCAAGTTCAGAAATGGCACTCTTGCCCATTTCATCCATCTCAGTAATGACGAATCCACCCATCATGGCAGAAACCATTTTCAGAGCAACATCTTCAGCCAAGCCGAAAACGACGTCACCTTCCATTTGTCCAGTCATACCAATTTGAATCCAGATATACTTTTCCACAAATTTGACGTCTTTAATGCCGAGTTGCCCTGTCGTTGGGCGAATGTTAGCAACTTGCTCGATGACGATTCTAGCCGACTCCAAAAAGGGATTAATGTACTCAGCCTTCATAGCTCCGCTCCGATCTCATTTGTGAATAAGTTCCACAGAAAAACGACCTTTTTCAACATTATACATAAAATTTTAGGACAAGTATACTGTCAATTTAACAAAAATAGTTCCAACTACTCAGATACACGTCACACTTCTGCCTCCATACTTAAATTGTCGAATCCTAACATTGACCGACAAATTATAATAAAATCACAAATTCAATGGTAAATTATACAAAATAATAGCCAATCCTGTTAAACTATGTAAGAGAACCTCTAAGAGGAGAGATGAGAGTCAATGACGATGAACCCCCCTCCTGTAAATACACGTAAATTCAAAATCTATCTGATATCTAGCATAGCAATTTTCAGTATTATTTTATCTTTTTTGCACCAGCTATCTTTTTTTCAAGATAATCGCTTGTCCAGCATTGCGCTCGACTGTGCTATGTTAGTCGTATTTATGGTACTTGCCTTATTCATACTAAGGTTAATCAAGCAACGTGAAACTAGTATTTCGGAAACGGCTGAGCGATATAAATCACTTTTCGACAACCATCCAGATTCTATCATTTCCTTTAGCTTGGATGGCGATATCCTTTCTTCTAATCATGGACTTGAAAGCTTGCTCGGACTAGGTGAAGAATCATCCAAATCCGCCTCATTTCTTCCCATGATTCACCCTCCTGATCTGCTGAAAACACTGCACCATTTCCAAGTGGCTTCAGAAGGAATGCCTCAAAATTTCGATGCTTCTTTCCTACATCAAAATGGATTTCCTATCCCTTCTAATGTTACTTTTGTTCCTACCAAAGTGGGCAACCAAATCATTGGGGTTTATGCTATTCTGAAAGATTTGACCGAGATCAGGGAACAGAAGAAGGAGATTGATAAACTCTATAAACAGAATCAACTTATTCTCAATTCGGTTTCTGAAGGCATTTATGGCATAGATACGAATGGCCGCACGATTTTCTGGAACAAAGCCGCAGAAGCCATCACCGGGTGGAAAGTAGACGAAATGCTTGGTAGACGCATTCATAACCTCATTCGGCCTCTTCATGCGGATGGCACATTTGTCATACCTGAAGAGAACGCAACAGTAAATACGATGCTTCAACGTGAAAGCGCGATAGTGAATGAAGATCTGTTCTGGAAAAAGGATGGCACCAGCTTTCCGGTTGAGTACATGTCTAGTCCGATGTTGGATGGAGGTGGTCAGCTGTTAGGTACCGTGCTTACATTCAACGATATTACCGAATTGAAGAAAACGCAGGAACTGCTTATTAAATCGGACAAGCTATCTGCCGTTGGACAGTTGGCTGCTGGTGTTGCACATGAAATTCGCAACCCGTTGACCGCGTTAAAGGGATTCCTCCAGCTGCTCAAAACGAATTCCCCCAAAGAGCAATATTACATTGAAATTATGCAAAATGAACTCCAGCGTATAGAATTCATTGTGAATGAGTTTTTGTTTGTTTCCAAACCACAAGCAACCCATTTCGTTACTAGCACGTTAAATACCATTATCATGAGTACCGTAGAGTTGCTTCAACCTCAAGCCCTGCTCTCTAATATCGAAATTGAAACAAAGGTTGACGCCGGGCTTCCACCCGTAACATGTGATGAGAATCAAATCAAACAGGTCTTTATTAATATTATGAAAAATGCAATAGAATCGATGTCTCAAGGTGGGAATCTGCGCATACATGCGGAGCTGAAGGGCTCGGGCGATCAAATTATTGTTCGTTTCGTCGATGAGGGATGCGGCATTGCGCCAGAACGCCTTCCGAAACTTGGGGAGCCTTTCTACAGCACGAAGGAGAAAGGAACAGGACTAGGCTTAATGGTTTGTTATCGAATCATTGAAGCTCACGGTGGATTCATGAATATTAGCTCTAAACTGACGGAGGGAACGATCGTCGAGATCACGCTGCCGACTACAACTTACCTATCTAAAGGAGAAGCAACAGGATGAACGGATTTCTAATTGATTTAGATGGTACACTTTACAGAGGACATGAACCTATTCCTGGCGCCGCAGCTTTCCTGCAATGGCTGCAGCAAGAGCAATTGCCCTATCTCTTGGTGACGAACAATTCGTCCCGCACCCCGGAGCAAGTTGCCGAGCACCTGCAAGCGCTCGGCATGGAGGTACCCGCGGCTGCCGTCTATACGTCATCACAGGCGGCTGCCCAGTACTTAACCGAGCAGCGCGCTGGTCAGCGCGTGCATATGATCGGCGAAGACGGCCTGCGGATTGCGCTGGACGCAGCCGGCTTCGCCCTGGATGGGACGACGACGCCGGATTACGTCGTCCAAGGCATTGATCGCAGCTTCACCTACGGGAAGCTGACCGAGGCGGTCCGCCATCTGAAGCATGGCGCGACCTATGTTTTAACCAATCCCGACCGGCTGCTGCCGTCGGATGGCGGGCTTATGCCAGGGGCTGGCTCCCTGGCAGCTTCGATCACCGCCGCCTCCGGCGTGGAGCCGGTGGTGATCGGCAAGCCGTCGCCGATCATCATGGCGTATGCCATCGATCGGCTTGGTCTGCCCTCCGCCGATGTCTGGGTCATCGGCGATAACGTGCACACCGACATCCGCGGAGGCGCGATGGCGGGGTGCCGCACTGCCCTTGTCTTGACGGGCGTCGCAACGCCAGACAATGTGCACGAGCAGCTGGCGTCGGCTGGCTTGACGCCAGACTTGGTCTGCACGGATTTGCCGCATTTCATAGCACAGCTGCGTGGTTTATAGAACTGAGGAGATAGGAAGCCGAAGCTCGATCCCGTATGTAGCGTTATGAAACCACCTTATTTGCTCGTCTGGCAGAAAAATCGTAAGAATAGCGTTATGCAATAGCGTTATATAAGGCAAAACACCTAAATTCCCCTCATATTATTGAAATAACGTTATCTGGTAATGCTAATTTTCCGCAAAACGTGCATATAGAACAAATAGCGTTATATCAGCCCCTTACCCAATTGGCCTGAAATCGGCTAGCGACAGTCCCTCTGTCATACGAAAAAGCCCTACCTTATTAGCCAAGGTAGGGCTTCTTTCCGTCTGTCTCACTCGATCCGATCCCAATCCACATCGAGCTCCGTATTTCTTTCCTGCAGCCTGCCGTCTCGGGCATCTTGCTGCAGCTCTTCTAGCCATTTCAACTCGGTGAAAGCACGTTTATAGCTGCCGACCAACATTCGCAAAACAACCCGTGGAACAATGTTCAAATGCTCGTTGTACAAACTTTTCATCTTGTTCATAATCATTTTCTGCTCTAGTATTTTATGTTCAAGAATATCTGCGATCTTGGCTTGGTCGCCATGAACGGTAAAAGGCAATGCGACATAAAGTGGATGATAATGCTTGATCTCTTCATGCAATTGATGAGACAACAGTTCTTGAAATTTAGCCTTGCCTGCTTCTGTGATTTGATAAATGGTTTTCTCGGGCCGATTCGTATCGCGGACGACTTCTAACGCTTCTACATGACCATCCTTATGCAGTTGATCCATGGCATAGTAGAGCGAACCATCTTGCAGCTTCATATAATTCGTCATGCCGCGATCTTTCATCGTTTGACGAATCTCATAGGTATGCCGATTGGCTTCCATCAATAGTCCGAGAATGACCAGCTTCATCGACATGTGTATTATCCTCCTAGTGTCCTACTGGTACATCTCCTTTAACAGGCGCTTTGCCAACTTCTAGTTTAGCATTTCCCATCAATAAAATGAACGCAAGACCTAGGATTGCTAAGACAATCGTAGTTTGGAAAACAACGGCAATCGAATCCGCCAAAGCCGTCAGAAGCTTATGCAAGACTTCCGTGGGAATATTCGCTCTCACTTCAGGTTGAAGCAGCATACGGGCATCCTGAAATTTCTCCGCCATAGCGGGATCGTTGAGCGATGTTGTGATCTTGTCTTTCAAGGCATTGACTTGAATGCTTCCGAATATCGCTACGCCAATCGCAGAACCAACGGAACGGAAGAAAGCAACCAACGACGTTACCGTACCCCTGCGACGGAAATCAACTTTGTGTAGAGCAGACATCGACGTAATTGGGAAGCAAGCACCAATCCCTAGCCCGAGAATAATCATGTAGGTCGTGATAACCCATCTCTCTGAATCGATCGAAATACCACCAAGCAGCGATGTCGCCAGCAGTAGAAGTGCGACTGAAACAAGAAGCACATTCCGATATGAGAATTTACCGATGAAGCGACCACCTAAGGCACTGCTTACGACGACGCCTAACATCATAGGAGTTAATGTCGAGCCTGCCGATGTGGCTGAGCCTTCGAATACGCCTTGGATAAACAATGGAATGTACGTCCCCGCCGAAATAAGAACCGCCCCATAAGCAAAGCTAACTCCCATACTAGATGTGAATAATCGATTCTTGAATAAATCTAATGGGACAATTGGCTCGGCAGCGTTTTTCTCAATCCAAATAAATCCTGCTAACAACACGACAAATCCTGCAAATAAGCCAATAATCTGCATCGAACCCCACGCATATTCTTTCCCGCCAAACTCTAATGCGAACATAAGTGAAACGATAGCTGCCGTTAATACAACTGTGCCGCCCCAATCAATCTTCGCCTTACTATGCTCCACAGACTCGTGATACGAGAAAATAATCATAATCAGTGAAATAATGCCTAAAGGTAAATTGATAAAGAAAATCCATTCCCACGTCACGTGATCCGTAAAGTAAGCCCCGATAATAGGCCCAAGTACACTGGACAATCCGAATACGGCTCCGAATAAACCCTGCATTTTCCCCCTCTTCTCTGGAGGGAAAATGTCAAAAATAATAGCAAACGTAATCGGCATCAACGCACCGCCGCCAATACCTTGTATCGCGCGATAGATGATCAATTGTGTCATCGACGAAGCGGTTCCACATAACGCGGATCCAATCATAAATACAACGATACCGATGATGAAAAATAATTTGCGCCCATACATATCAGAAAGCTTGCCGAAGATGGGCATTGCCGCTACATTGGCAATGAGATACGCCGAGAATACCCAAACAAATTGGCTGAATCCGCCTAGCTTGGATACAATCGTTGGCATCGCAGTCGATACGATGGTTTGGTCCAAAGAAGCAAGCAAGAGCCCGAGCATTAGGGCTACAACCGTCCAAGTTGGATTTGATTTACGTGTCAAAGACATACAGGGAGTCTCCTTAGTTGTATAATTTAAATTACATAAATTATTATATTCAAATTTGAGTAACTTGCAAGGTAATTTTCAAGGTTACGTTGCTCGCCATACCTTGGTATCTTGCACTCAGAAACCTGCAATTATCCCGTCATGTTGCCTTGTTAGCACTTCGTATCATATAATAAAGTTAGAAAAGGTTTTTATGCCCTTTACAATTTCGATAAATTTTATTTGTACCTAAGGATTTTATATCTAACTTGCAGGAGGTAATCCCATGAATATGAACCAGTTAGAAACCCTGCTCACGATTTCCAAAACGATGAGCTTTCGTAAAGCTGGTGAAATTCTAAACTTGACCCAACCTGCCGTTTCCGCGCAAATAAAAAGTCTTGAGGATGAATTCGGTACGATTCTCATTGATCGTAATCAGCCTGTTACTTTAACTGATAGTGGTAAGCTTTTCTTGGAGCATGCAGAGAAAATATTACGGATCACCAGTGACCTGAAACAACGTCTCTCCGATCTGAGCCAAACCCCACAAGGTCATATCCATATTGGCACAACGACTTCAATTGCCATGCAGATCTTGCCGAGGGTTCTTTCCTATTTCCAAGATCAATTCCCACTGATTAAAACGACCATTCATTCCATGACCTCTTCTCAGATCATGACATCCGTGGAAAGCGGTCATATCGATATTGGGATCACGTATTTGTTTGAGAAGAATCCCGCTTTGGAAACCTCCGTGCTTTATTATGATAATTTCGAACTCATTGTCTCCAAACACCATCCGCTGAGTCGTTTCACTCATTTATCGATTGAAAAACTCAAAAACATTTCGTTTATCATGCTTTCTACGGAGACATGGGGGCGCCGCTTCGTCGATCAAATATTCAAAAACTATGAGGTAGCTCCTCATATCGTTATGGAATTATCCAGCAGTGAGGAAGTCAAACGGATGGTTGAACTAAATTTAGGTGTTGCGATCATATCCAAAATGTCTGTTGCTGATGAACTGCGGCACGGCTCACTCAAGATGGTTAAAGTAAATGAACTGGATATTACGCACCCTGTAGGCGTAGTATATAAGTCAGGAAGATACTTAAATTCTGCCATGCAGCAATTTCTACTCGATCTCAAAGGAATGCCTGAAACGCAATTTATCGGTTCAGAATAATCTAATCGTAGCCCACTTAGTGACGAATGCCTTCGCAGGTTATTCCTTTTACTTTACTGGGACCCCGCAACTATCCATATTTTTAGGAGGACTTGTCGTGAAATTCGACTTACATACGCATCATGAGCGATGCGGACATGCGCAAGATACCATACGTGACTATATTGAGGCAGCCATTGCAGCTGGCCTTCAAGTAATTGGCATCTCAGATCATTCCCCCTACTTTGGGAGCTCCGAAGATCATGCACAACCAGCCATCGCCATGGCAAAAAGCGAATTTCCTCGCTATATCGAGGAAGTTCTCCAGCTTAAACAAGCGTATGCAGGCAAAATTAACGTACTCTTAGGTGTAGAGTCGGATTACTTCCCTGAACACGTGGAGATTTATAAGCAAGAATACGCCAAGTATCCATTCGATTACATTATTGGCTCCGTTCATCTATCCGGGGGTGTGAGCATCTTCAACCGCAACCGCTGGAAGAAGCTAAACGAAACCGAGCATGTTGAGCACAAGGAAGAGTATTATCGTCTGATTGCCGAATCCGCTCGCTCAGGTATGTTCCAGATTCTTGGCCATATCGATGCAATGAAAGGCTTCTACCCCGCTTTCACTGATATTGCGACCCCTAAGGTCGATGAGACACTGAAAATCATTGGAGAATCTGGTGTTGCCATAGAGATTAATACATCAGGAAAAACGAAAGACGTTGGCGGTTGGTATCCTTCACACGACATTCTCGAACGCGCGTTGCACTATGGGGTTGAAGTGACTTTCGGATCTGATGCCCATGTTCCTAGCCGAGTTGCGGACGACTGGGAAGAAGTTCAGAAGACCTTGAAAGAAATTGGCTTCCAGCATTGGGTCTATTTCGAAAATAAACAGAAGCAAATTGTTGCGTTGTAGTGAACTTTATATTTCCCATATACCAAAAAGGTGCCTCCAGTAACGGGGCACCTTTTTGGTATATACTTAAATATCATAGGTATGGATAGGCCTTGCACGAACGAATGCTAATTTATCATGCAACGCTTCTTTCAACGTCGCTTCCATCTGCTCAGGTTTCATTGGTTTATAGAAATAAAAGCCCTGGATGTGATGGCACCCATTGGCCACCAAGAAGTCCGCCTGTTCCTCCGTCTCTACTCCTTCAGCAATGATTTGCAATTGAAAAGCATTCGCCACAGAAATGATAGCTTTGATCATAGCGCGATCCTTGTCATCGGTTTGAACACCACGAACAAAGGACTGATCTAATTTAATCTTCGTAACCGGGAACCTTTTTAGATAGCTTAGTGAAGAATAATGTGTACCGAAATCATCCACGGAAATAGAGATTCCTAGTTGGCGAAGCTTATTCAAGACACCCATCTGTTCGTCCTGCATCGCTACATTCTCCGTGATTTCCATCTCCAAGTATCGCGCTTCCAGTCCGGTCTCTTCCAGTATAGCCATCACCTTATCCACAAAGCGTACATCTTGCAACTGTTTGACAGAAATATTAACGGACATCATCAGTGGTTCACCTGTTTGAAGATGCCATAATTTCATCTGAGCGCATGCGCCGCGGAGCACCCATTCGCCAATCACATCAATCAGTCCAATTTCCTCAGACACGGGGATAAAATCGGAGGGTGATATGTAACCTTTCGTCGTATGATTCCAACGTATAAGCGCTTCAACACCCGTAATTGCTCCTTTCATGCAATCCACTTGCGGCTGATAGACAATTTCAAGCTCATTCCGATCCAGCGACTGACGGAGATGATTCTCCATTTCCAGCTTCGTAATCGATAACATCTCCATCTGTTGATTGAAGAAGCAGAAGGAGCTGCCACTTTCCTTCTTAGCCATATACATAGCGATATCGGCATTCTTGAGCAGTATATCCCACGTCTCACCGCCACTTGGATACTGGACAATACCTATGCTCGCATTAATAAAGAATGCACGATTCGCCAAGAAACAAGGAGGTTTCAGAACAGCAATGAGCTGCCTGCAGAAGGTTTGAATTTCCTGCTCGCTTGGGCAATTCTCTAACAAAATGGCAAATTCATCTCCACCAAACCTGGCAAAAGTATGGAAAACCAAATTCGATTGCTCAATACGATGAACGACTTCTTGCAGCATGTAGTCGCCCATATGGTGCCCATGTGAATCATTGACCATTTTAAAATTATCCAGATCAAAGAATAGAACGACTAGCGAGGACCCCTTCATCTGATTGTAAGCAATTTGCTCTTTCAAAATCATTTGAAAATGTGCCCGATTATGTATCCCTGTCAATACGTCATGGTAGGCCATATAAGACATCATTTGCTCAGATTCCTGCATGCGCTTCGTGGACTGCTGCAGCTCATGCTGACCGGCAATCAATTCTTCATTCATTGCGGTCAAATCTTCATTCGCGATCTGCAGCTCCTGTGTACGCTCGTTCACCGCTTGACTGAGCCGATCCCGTTGTCGAATGATATACATAATGAAGAATAAACCTAGAAATAAGATGAGTAGCAGGGCACATCGGATGATGAGCATCTGATTATTAATCGCTTGTACCGCGTTGGCGGGAGGGGCGGCTGCAATTTCCCATTTCATATCTTGAAGATCGACAACTGAGATCATAGGTGATTGATTGAACAATTCATTTTCTCCGTAGAACGCAGGTTTGCCTGGGCTTCGAATGGCCATTCGCTGTCCTACAGAATCATCATCTTGAATCCCTGCTTCTCTTAGTAAATGATCCACGTTAATAGCAACAGACACGACCCCCCAGAATACGCCGTCTTCGAAAAGTGCTTTTCGCGCTACCAGACCTTGCACACCTTGAAGTAGGATAAACGGACCGTCGGTCGTCATTTTTTTCGATTGCAGAGCTTGATAGACTTGCGTCTGAACATTCTCACGAGGATCCTTCAGGAGATTCCAATTGATAATATCCTCATTCCCTTTGGTGGGATAAACGTACTTCATAATCCCTTCTGGTGCAATTACTACATTTAAGGCAGACGCTCGCGAGCCTGCATACAACGCTTCTATATAGGATTGCACTTCTTGCTCACTTTGGTCTTTCAAATAGCTAGTGCTAACGTACGCTTCAAGACTTACCATGATATTAAAATTACGATTAATGACGGACTGTAGAGCAACCGCTTTGGCAGACAACTGGGCTGCCTCCGTGCTTTGCAGTTCATTCAGCAGCGATGTTTTGTACGTCGTTAGAACCGATTCGGATGAAGTGAACAGAAGGACAAAGATGAGGGATAAGAAGAAGTACTGCGCTTTGTTCATAGGTCTCTCCTCCCAAATTTGACTTAAAACTGAAATATTATTCGACATCTTTCTCTATTATTCCATCTCCTCTCCCCTACTGGCAATACATTTATTTGCTTATGAGCTTGATTGTAACGCACCCTTCCAATCCCTTCCAAAACGTTTCTATTGAATTGACGTTCCCACACTTTCATCCTTGTTATATAATTAGATATACGACCCTGAACGAATGGAGATAGGAAGATGGACATACATAACATTTCAATGCATCTCATTGACGAGGACACGGACCAACCCCGCTACCAATTCGATGAAGAGGCGCTTCAAGAATTAATGAAAAGCATTGGAGAAATTGGCTTACTCTCTCCGATCAAAGTACGCACAACGGACAACAACCGATATAAGATCATCTATGGAAATCGCAGATATAAAGCTACCAAAATGCTCGGGCATCCAACCATTTCATGCATCGTATCAACGGTTACGGATGAGATGGAAATTTATCTGGAGCAGATTGCTGAAAATCTGACACGCGAGGGCTTCTCCCCTATTGAGGAAGCCGAGGCCTTTCATAAACTAATGCATGACGCGAAATTCAGCTCATCGATTAAGTATCTCTCTGGTAAGCTTGGCAAACCTGAAACCTATATCAAAAACAAGTGTGAACTGCTTAAATTTGGGAACTCCGTTAAGAAGCTTATCGTAGGCGGTACAGAGATTCGTAAAGATAAGCTTACGGAGGATCAATTATTGCCTCTGAAGGATCTGCCCATGGAGCATCGTGATCCTCTAGCCTTAATCATGGCACGGGATGAGATGCCTGTCAGTGATTGTAAGAAAATTGCCAAAATGTTTAAGGATAAGGACATCTCTGACAGAATCAAAGGTCAACTGCTTTATAAATCAGGACCTGAATTAATTGAAACCTGGTCAACTTTCCAGAACAATCGGGCTGAACGGGCGAAACCGATCGCAGCCAAGTCATCTGCAAAAGCTGAGAAGATGAAAGCTGAGGTTCAAGAAGTTCAAGCTGCTGAGGTGCCTGCGCAGGCTAAAGATGTTACCAACGTAAGGCCAACCGTTGAAGCGCAGTTCGCTGTGCCGCAAGCTAGTGTAGCTGATTCCCATTCGATGTTACAGACTAGGCTACAGCAGATACTTCAAACCATGCCAACTGCACCTACTTCTAGCGAGCTTCAGCAGGAGCAAGATGGCATGAACGATCAACAACGAGAACAGTTCTCCCAGGATGTTTCGACGTTAGTGGAGCAGTTGGAGAAGCAACTGGAAGCTTGGAGAACGGTTCAAAGCTTAGCCCTCTCGCGTTAAAATTAACCTACACCGCATGTAATTCCTGTTACTCCTATTGCTGGGGAACTTGGGCTGCATGCGGTGTTTTTTCATAGGCAGGTGATCCGAAAAAGCGATCATTCAAACACTTCATTTTTCACTTCCATACTACCATACAAGTATGGTAGTATGAGTTTAGGCATCATTTTACAAAGGAGCTATCTATGGATCACTTCAAAAAACCGCTGATTAGTTCGACACGAGATGCGGTCTACCACACGCTAAAGGCTCAAATTCTGAGTTTAACCTTGCTGCCAGGTACCACCATTTCCGAGAAAGAAATGTCAGTAAGCTTTGGTGTGAGTCGGACACCTGTTCGGGAAAGTTTCGTGCAACTCGCACAGGAAGGCTTGCTGGATATTTATCCACAACGCGGTACAGTAGTTTCTCGCATTGATCTGGAGCTAGTGGATGAAGCACGCTTCATTCGCGAACATCTGGAAAGCGCCGTCATTCGCTTGGCCTGTCACTCTTTTCCAGAAGAGTCCCTGCGCTTGCTTCAAATGAACTTAGCTTCCCAGCAAGTGTGTATGGATGAACAAGATTACAAGAAAATGTTTGAGCTTGATGAGGCGTTTCACCAGACGATATTTGAAGGTTGTAAGAAAATGAACACTTGGGCTGTCATTGGGCAAATTAATGTGCATTTGAATCGAACCCGTATGCTTCGCTTGGCGACTGATCATCACTGGGAAGAGCTATACGCGCAGCATCGGCAGATTGTAGACGCCATCAAGGAGCGCCAACCCGATCAAGCCGACCAAATCATTCATGCGCATCTTCAAGTTGGCATTGCTGATCAAGTTCTATTAAAAGAGAAGTTTCCTACGTATTTCAAATAAGTTGATGATTTGGGAGGCGAGTGTGGATCTATGAAAATGGTATTTCGTTGGTTTGGAGAAGGCAACGATACGGTTACACTGAAGCAAATTAAACAAATTCCCGGTGTTGAAGGTATCGTTTGGGCACTGCATGATGTTCCTGCTGGTGAAGAATGGCCGATGGAGAAGATTCAGAAGATCAAAGCTGAGGCTGACCGTGCAGGGCTGCATATGCAGGTTGTTGAGAGCGTCAACATTCATGAGGACATTAAACTAGGACTACCGAGCCGCGATGTGTACATCGCGAATTATAAGAAAACGATTGCGACCTTAGCGCAAGTTGGGGTCAAAGTCATTTGCTACAACTTCATGCCTGTCTTCGATTGGGTACGAACGGATTTACATAAAGAACTGGAGGACGGCTCGACAGCTTTATTCTATGAACAAAGTAAAATAGCCAACCTCGACCTTACTGAGCATGTCGGCCGAATTAATGCCAACCGGGATTTCAGCATGCCAGGCTGGGAGCCAGAGCGCCTTGCTCATCTGACAGAACTTTTTGATGCCTATAAGAATGTCAATGAAGAGCAACTCTGGGCTAACCTCAAGTATTTCTTGGATGAGGTCATCCCCGTTGCCGCTGAGCACGGTATCCGCATGGCCATTCACCCGGATGACCCACCTTGGTCTGTCTTTGGCTTGCCTAGATTGATGACGAGCCAAGCGAATATTCGTCGCTTTCTAGCTTTGCATGACAGCCCCTATAACGGGCTTACGATGTGCAGCGGCTCACTCGGTGCGAACCCGAGTAATGATATCGTCTCGATCGTGCATGAATTCGCCGATCGAATCCCTTTTGCCCATCTAAGGAATGTTCGCGTGTATGAGAATGGTGATTTCATCGAGACCTCACATCGCACGCAGGATGGCACGGTGGATATATCAGGCATTGTTCAGGCGCTGCATGCGAACAAGTATGAAGGATTTTGCCGGCCAGATCATGGCCGACATATTTGGGATGAGCGTTGCAGGCCCGGATACGGGCTATACGATCGGGCATTAGGAATTATGTATTTATGGGGACTTTGGGACATGTTGTGTCGCCAAGGTGCTACTTTACAAGAAGGAGCTGTCGCTGCCTATGAGCGGATTAACTAATTTCCCCTCCCTGCAAGGGAAGGTCGTTGTAATAACTGGAGGCGCTGGCGTTCTGTGCCGCGTCATGGCTGTGGAGCTTGCTAGACAAGGCGCGCGCGTGGCTATTCTGAACCGTACGCATGAGAAAGGCTTAGCTGTAGTGCGCGAGATTGAGGCCGCGGGTGGCGAGGCGATTGCCGTTGCCTGCGATGTCACTGTAGCGGAAAGTGTAGAGCAGGCTGCGGTCTCCGTCACGGAACAGTTGGGCACTTGCGATATTCTCATTAATGGCGCGGGAGGCAATCATGCCAGCGCGAATACGACGAATGAGATTTTCACAATGGCGGACATGACGAACCCGGATGTTCAATCCTTCTATGACCTAAGCATCTCTGGATTCCGCAACGTGCTGGATCTTAACTTCGTGGGCACATTAATTCCTACACAAGTGTTTACTAAGCAGATGCATGGCAAAACAGGTGCAACCGTGATCAATATCTCTTCCATGAGCGCGCCTTCGCCAATGACGAAAGTTCCTGCCTACAGCGCAGCCAAAGCCGCAATTGATAACTTTACGAAATGGTTAGCCGTTCATTTGGCGGAAAGCGGCATTCGTGTGAATGCCATTGCACCTGGGTTCTTTTTGACAGAGCAGAATGCCAAATTACTAATGAAAGAGGATGGCAGTCTGACAGACCGCTCTCATAAAATCATTGCCCATACCCCGATGCGCCGATTCGGCAAACCGGAAGATTTATTGGGCACCTTACTGTGGCTTGCCGATTCCGACATGTCCCGCTTCGTTACGGGTACGACCATCCCTGTGGATGGCGGATTCATGGCATATTCAGGCGTTTAATTAAAGTCAGTCTGGCATACGCCGTTCCCCCACATAACGCTCATTGAGCGCTATGTGGGGGAACGGTTGTGTCATCGATGGAGACACCGCTTACACTTCATCTGGGATACAAACGATAATACGTTCAATTTCTGCAGCGATCTCGGCAATCTGGCTCTCATAATTCTCATTCTGAACAATTGTGGATTGAAGTTTCACAGCTCCCGCATGCAGCGCGTCAGCCGATAGACTGCCCGCTACACCGATCAGCGTATGGGCAGCTCGTTTGGCTGCAACCCAATCGCCTTCACGGTGATGAACCCAGAGTTGAGCTGCGAAATCACTGTAATTTTTCTTGAATAGCTGCAGCATGACGAGCAGAATACTCTCTTTCCCCTCCACTCGGGCCAAAGCTCCCTTCCAGTCTATCGCGGCGATGCCTTGATAATATGGAAGCTCTTCTCCGTCAACTGGTACAGGTTCCTTGAAGCCCCGCTCCTTCCTCTTCCCAGGTTCCATCCATTTATCAATGATCCTATACAGCAACTTCACATCCAGCGGTTTGCTTATCACATCATTCATGCCCATCCGAACGTAGGCTTCTTGGTCTTGTTTAACTACATTTGCTGTAAGCCCGATAATCGGTACTTCACGGAATCTTGGATTCAGGCGCAGAAGTCTTGTAGCCTCAACCCCGTCCATGACTGGCATATGGATATCCATGAGAACCAGTGCAAAATCACCGTGTTCCATGGTATTCAGCGCTTGTTGCCCATTCGTTGCTAATGTAACTCTGTAACCCCGTTCCTCAAGCAGCCCCATGGCCACTTGTTGATTAATTTCATTGTCTTCAACGAGTAGAATGTGTCCCCATTCTTCCACTATTTCAGAAGGATTGGGCATCATTCCTTGCTCAGTTACCCGTGACTCATGCTTAGGATGAAACAAATAGTCCAAAGTCTGATACAGCTCTAGTCGACTAACCGGTTTGACAAGCACCGCATCCGGCCTAATCTCCTCGGGGAGTGTACGCAGCTCTTCCTTCCCCAGTGAAGATGTCAGACAAATTAAGCGCGTTCGATCTCTGCGAATTGTAGAGAGGAGCGCATCCCAGGTTTCCAGACCGTACATGTCATCACATTCCATATCCAAGATCAAACAATGAAAGTCATCTTGCCCGTATTCTTGTCTATCTAATCGGCGAAACAGCGTCTCCCAAGAGGGAACCGTCGTTACGATGAGTGCATAAGATTCTAATGTTTCCTGCAAGCTATTTCGCATGAGAGGATGATCTTCAACAACCAACACACGATACGGCTCATTCCCCACGCTTATATCCCACTCATCAGGATCAGCCTGCTCTATGATTTGAAAAGGTAACGCAAATGTGAAACGGCTCCCGCTTCCCATACGACTCTCCGCTTGGAGGACACCGCCCATCAAGGTAATCAAATGTTGGCTGATCGGCAGGCCCAAGCCAGTTCCTCCATACTCACGGCTCGTTGATCCATCTGCCTGAGAGAACGGTTCGAAAATATAAGAAAGGCGATCTGCCGAAATGCCAATTCCCGAGTCTTCGACGCTAAATTGCAGCATGATTTCCTCAGCGGGTGTCTGCGGTCCCAACTCTATATGAAGCATCACATAACCTGCACTTGTAAATTTAATTGCATTGCTGCAGAGGTTAAGTAACACTTGCTTTAACCGAAGGGGATCTCCGAGAAGTCGTCTAGGCAATTCGGCAGGCGTGCTGAAAATTAACTCAATTGGCTGGCTCTTCGAAAGTACACTGCAAATACTGGAAAGTTCCTTCAAGAGCTCGTCCAGATAGAAGCTCGTTCGTTCAACCTCTAATTTACCCGCTTCCACTTTGGAGAAATCCAGCACATCATTAATAATGCCTAACAACGTATGCGAAGATGATGTAATATTCGTCAAATAATCCTTCTGGTGCTCGGAGAGCGGTGTCTTCCCTAACAGTTGAGATAGCCCGATAATCCCATTCAGAGGCGTTCGAATTTCATGACTCATTTTGGCAATAAAATGACTCTTCGCTTGGTTCGCTTGATCGGCTGCATGGCGCATGGAGGCTTCGGTAAAATCGTGAAGGGTACCTACAATCCCTTTCACTTCTCCAGTGGCATGATGATAGGCTGAAAGGGTAACACGATAGTCCCTTCTGGCCCCGTCTCTCGAAGGAATTGCGAGTTCAAACCTCACATTATCTTCATTAGATAGCACTTCTTGAAAGTGCTGCTCCCATATAACCTGCTCGGATGGGGGAATAAAAGCGGTCATTGTAAGACCCAGCATATCCTCAGCTCTGGTTTGTGCCAATTGACTCCCCGCTTGATTCACCGACGTAATTACGCCTTCCGTTGTGAAGCCCACAATGCCCTCTTGCGAGTTCTCGACAAGAATCCGATTCCGTTCTTCACTCTCTTGGATACGACGCTCAGCTAGACTCTGCTCTGTAACATCCGTCACCGAGCCAATGACTTCAACAACTTCTTGGCCATCAAACACAGGCTGTAACGTCGTGAAAATAACTTTCCCATGTACTTCTAACGTGTAAGCGACTTGATTCCCTCTATAGGCCTCTTCATACTTGGTCTGCAAGAATTGTGCAACTTCCTTGGAAGAATACGGAGCTGTCTCAACACTTCTATGGATATAGTCATCTGGTTTAAGCCCAAGCTGATGTAATAATTGCCCCTCAATGACTGTGTACACCAAAGAATTCTGTACTCTTTTTAGTTTAAACGTAAGACCTGGCTGGAAACGAAGAATATCAGAAAGTTCCTGCTGTATGTGCCTTACTTGCCTCTTAAGTTCTTCGGAACGCAAGAAATAGCGAAAAAGTCCTGCCACAAACATGCCCGCCCCTATATGCAAAATTAAATTAGGGATAACAAGCTCCATCGCAGGCAGCCTATAAACAAGCACCATATCAACGAATAATACGCTGACAGGACATAATACGAGCAACATCCATTTCTTCCAATAGTCTTGGATGTAGATATGAACTAGCAAACAACCCGCATAAATAAGGAAGCCTAGTAGCGATACGCGAAACAAAACCGTTGGATCCATCATCGTACGGCCAATAATGATGATAACCGTCGTAATAAAACCAGATACACCACCACCAATGAACGTTGCCATCAGAATTGCAATCGCTTTCAAATCTAGGATGTGCCGTCCATCCACATGAACCCCCGTATAAGCAAGCATAACCCCGAAAAATCCGTGCGCTATGCCTGCTCCGATACGGAATTTCCATTGGGCTGCCTTTTGTAATTTGGGATAGTAAAAAATTTGAATAGATATAAAAACAAATACAGCTACAAGGGAGAAATTGTTTAGCAGGTCTTTCAACATCGTGCTCACCCCATCAAATTACGTTCTCGACCAATTACCTCTAGTATAAATGTGAAATTGTGTAAGGTCTATACGGTTTCATAATCGACTTGTCTAATCGCAGAGAAGACTAAATCGATCATCTCGGCACGAGCATGATGAATAAAGCCTAATGAAGTTTGCTGTAAATTTTCAATGGAAATACATGAAGTCAGCATGATTTTGCTTGCGAATACATACATGGACAGCTCGTAGGCCGAAGTTACATGTTTGATAACCTCGCTAATATTCGTTCTTTTGTACGACTCGGGAAGCTCCATCACATACATCAAACAAAGCGATTCCTGTCTCGTTTGTGTGATTTGAAACATTTCTTTATACGCCGAACCCACATGAGAACGCCATAGAAACCCAAACTTATAATCCGAATCTTCCTCCCATACTTTCTCAAACTGGGCTGTTAACTCGATAAACTGTTGACGATAATAGTGGATTAAATTCATGAATAGCCCTCACAATTCCATTTAGAAATCTTACAATACTTAGATGATACCAACTAAGTGTTGTAAAACTTCTATCTAGAATTTTAGGGAACCATGTTTTTTCTTCATACTTCACTAATGAATCTGGGAGGGATTATCGTTTCTGTAAAGCTACCCACATCGACTTATTGCGGAATTCTTCTTCCGAGCCCAACTCTATACCGAACCAAGCCGGTGGTTCAAACTGCTGCGCAGCTTGCAAATTAGGAAACTCTACTTCAACAACAAGCAGGTCAATTTGTTTGTACTCATCGATTTCATACGTAACCCCATTCGCTTCAAGGGTCGTGCGGATCTTCTCTAATGGAATTAAACCTGTGCGCTCTAGCAGTTGTTGATAGATAGGCTCCGTGATGTTGTATTCGATTTCTTCGCGAACCATCCCATGTCCTGACTTGAACGTATGTGTAAAAGAGGATGCTCCTGAGCTGTCTACTAGCTGGCGCACGCGAATTTCTTGGTCGTCAGAGAAGGCCAGATAGGTTTGGTAGATATATTGCTTGGATACTTGAGTCAGCTCGTTATTGGCTAATTCAGCCTCGGGAAATGCGGGCAATCTATACTTTCTTTCAATTTCGGCACCCATAATTCGGTTAGCCCCTCTCTATTTGTTCAGTGTTCGAAAACGAACGGGTGATATCTCGTTCCATACTCGAAACATTTTACCAAAATGAAACTCATCTGCAAATCCACAAGCGTCCGCAATCGCCTTCATAGGCTCATCAGTTAGTAACAACATCGTCTTCGCCTGCTCATTTCGAACCTGATTTAAATACGCTTTGGGCGAAATGCCCACGTGCTTCATAAACATCTTACGTAATTGCGACACAGAGATATGGTAGGATTTCGCCAGTTCTTCCAACCGAATTGGTTGATCGTAGCAGGTTTCCAACCACAGCTTGGCTTGCTGGAAAGCTATCATATAGGGATCACTAGAGGTATCCGTATCCTTCATAAAATGGATTAATCGTGATAGCACATATTGGAATTCCGATTGTCGTTCATGCGGATCCGTTCCTTTCAATGACCATAAGCGAGTAAACTGTGCTTCTAACCAATCGGACTGCTCTACTGTGTGCGGTTTATAAAAAGGAATCCGCAGTTCCTCCACAGGAACTGGCTTCAGCCAATTGAGATGCTCATAGGGGATATCAAAAGCATCAAAAAGGAGCATCCTAATACATAACGGATTGTCCGTAGATGACGTCATGTTCAGTTTAAACCCGGGCTTCAAATAAAACAAACTCCCGGCTTGTACACGCAGCGGAACTTCATTCATCTCATGGTGAAATTCCCCTTCGCCACTCCGAATCCAATACAGGGAATGAACATCGGTTGTATTTCGAATATCTTTCCAACCCGGTTCGGGTGGCTTCTCATACGAGAGCCGATGATGATAAATACGGTGGTTATTCAATGGTTATGTTCACCAACCCTGTAGCGATTTTGACAAATAGTGATGAGGTTTATCCATTCAAATGGACTCTTCTTCTATGATACGCTTTACGAAACATACATGAAAGGGGCTTAATGCTCGTGATACGTACTTTTCAGCAGCATAAATTACGACCTACTCGAATTTTGGATGGATTATGGGATTTCGTTACGGATCCTGACAATAAAGGTGTTTCTGAGGGATGGGCATCCCATTTCCCTGCCAATTCCAAAAAGTCCGTCGTCCCATCTTGTTGGAACAACGAATTAGGTACTTACGATTATATTGGCGGGGCTTGGTATCGCACGTATTTTGATACGCTACAAGAAGCAAACATTCGACTGGTATTTGAAGGCATTCTTCACCATGCGGATGTGTACGTGGATGGCCAGCATATCGGCTACCATTTTGGCGGGTTTACACAATTCTCGCTGATTCTCCCTCACTTAACTGCGGGCCAACATGAACTCGTCATTCGTGTTGATAATACTGTGGACTGGCAAACTTTACCCACCGATATTGCGGATTGGCACTCCTACGGAGGCATCATTCGTTCCGTCGAACTTCAAGAGCTGCCGGATGTCTACATTGACTCCATGAAAATTGATTATCAATTGAAAGACGATAATGCCGATATTCAGCTGCACATTCAAGTCAGTTCCTTAAGCCAAGAAGACTGTCAGATTGAGGTAAGTGCTGGTACGGAAGGACTTTCTCTTGCGGCTGATCAGGTGATCGTTGCTGCGGGTCAAACGACTAGTCTCACGCTTAATGGGAGTCTAGCTTATATTAAACGCTGGGATGTTGGACAACCTGCACTATATACCTTCACAGTAACAACGGGTGAAGATGATCTTATTGATCGGACAGGCTTCCGTACGGTTGAGGTTCAGGGCAGCGATATTCTGTTGAATGGCAAAAAGCTCTACCTCCAAGGCGTGAATCGCCATGAAGAGCATCCGGAATGGGGATTTGCTTTCCCGCCGAAGCTGATGCTGAAGGATTTGGACATTTTGACCGACATGGGCTGCAACATCGTGCGTGGCTCACACTATCCGCAAAGCCAGTTCTGGATCGACCTGCTTGATGAGCACGGGATGCTGCTCTGGAGCGAGATTCCGATGTGGGGTTGTTTCATGAGTGTAGAAACGTTGGCAAGCCCGATCTTCCGAGAGCGCGGCGTTCACATGCTTGGCGAAATGATTAGCCGCGATTACCATCATCCGTCCATCATTTTCTGGGGAGCGCACAACGAAATCGATACACGTACCCAGGAAGCGCTTGAGCTCACGAAAGCTTTCGTGAGCAAAATCCGCAGCATGGACGCGAGCCGACTCGTCACGTATGCCACGATGCAGCCTACTGAAGATATCGTACTCTCTTACTTTGATGTCATCGGGATCAACAAATATTATGGCTGGTATGAAGGCAGCGTAGATGGATTTAGTACCATGCTGCAGGATTACTTCGTAAATGCGGAGAAGCATGGCGCTGCTGGCAAGCCTGTGATCATGAGTGAGTTCGGCGCAGCAGGGATATTTGGCGATGCAGGCTGGGAACCACGCCTGTTCAGTGAAGACTATCAAGCGGACGTCGTCACGCGCGCTTTGAAAATCTTCCGCGACGACCCTCGGATCGTCGGGACGCTCATCTGGCACTTCGCCGACATCCGCGTCGATGTGCGGAGTGACCGACCTTACTTCCGCGATCGCGCGCGGAGCTTCAATAATAAAGGCTTGCTGAGCGAGTATCGCAAGCCGAAATTGGCCTATCGCTTAGTGAAGGAGATTTATCGCTCGGAACGGTAAGGGAAAGGCTGGGAGAGTTGCAAATCGTCACTTATTTTCGCTGAAAACGGCCCAGCGGAGGTAAATAAGTGCAAAAAGGCAACCTTTTGGACTGGACGTTACCCAGTAAATGGGGAATTGGCGAAAATAGTTGCACTTTCGCACTTATTTCAACTAGCGAGGTTCATTTAGAAGTAAAAGGATGCCATTATGCATCTTTCACAGCCATATCGACGAATCGAACCTTCCCCAAGTCGATTAACTCATAAAAAAGAGGATTCTCAACCACTTCATTGGTGGATGGGGACCCTCTTTTTTTAACTTATTTATGTAAAATATCGTCCTTCAACGTTAACACCTTCGCCAATACTTGATTGATTTCATCTGCTCCTACACCAAAATGAGCTAGCGCATCATGAAGATGCGTCGCAATCGCCTTGAAATGCTCTTCCTGCAGATTCATCCCTGCATGTGCCTTAGCCATGGATGCCCCGGTGTACTGATTCGGTCCCCCTAATGCAAAACTAAAAAATTTCGCCTGATGCTTACGTTGCTTTTCCATATCCGTATTGTTAAAAAACTGATTGACGGTCTCATCCGCCAAAACTAGTTGATAGAAGTAATCCACTACGGCCGTAATGGCATCTTCTCCACCTAACTTTTCGTATAGCGTTGTTCCACTCACCCTGTATCCTCCTCCAACTATATGCATTCAGATTATCGTATCCAACTTGCAGAGAATTTATCAATTGTTCCGATTTCCGCCCTTGTCCCGCACACAGTCAATCTAGCATGCATTCTATATATAGTTACAGATGCTAACTAGAAACGAGGTGATTGGAATGGCTTGTGTAAAAGTAAAAGCTGTTCGTCAACCTGATTTAGTTCTGATCCGTTGGTCTAGAAATCCTCTGATTGCCGGCTCCCCGCGAAGGATTACGGCTGCACGGGTAATTGGCAGTTCACAACCTTGTCGATTCACATTAGTAACAAATGGATTACTTAGCACGGCATTGAGTTGTTTACTGGACGATTTCAGAATCGTTTATCAAAAAAGGACGACTAGTACAAGCGGATATTTGTTGTTGCAACGGTTTCGTGTGCAATCATAAGAAAAAAAGGGACCTAGCCAACGGGGCTGGGTCCAAAGTTTATATTAAAAAAGGGGGGTCTTGTTTATTATAATACCCTTTCTATGTTAGAGGACTGTAACAGAAATATTCCAATTGTGTTACAAATATTGTATTCCAACCGGACAGCCGCATTCGCTATTAGACTCACTTCAGCAGCTTGCGAAGCCCAACCCCCGGTGCCTCCAACGGGAAATACTCTAGCCCCATGTACCCCTCAAAACCGGTCTCATCAATAGCTTTGAAGATTTGATCATAATTCAGTTCACCATTGTCGAGCTCATGTCTACCTGGATTGCCGGCAGCATGAAAATGGCCGATCCATGCGATATTCTCACGAATATTAGCGATTACATGTCCTTCGGTAATTTGTTGATGGTAGATATCGAACAAGACCTTCACATACGGACTGTCTATTTGTTTAATGATATGGAAAGCCTCTTCCGAAGAAGCCAAGAAATATCCTTGATGATTAACGCGTGTATTCAGTGGTTCAATGAGCAGCGTTATGCCCTCTTTTTCCAAAATAGGCACACACGCCTGCAGCCCCTCCATCAGTGATTGTGTCTGTTCTTCTCTTGACACGCCTTCGCGTTCTTGTCCGACTTGGGTAATGAGCTTGGTGCAATTCAAACGCTTCGCAACAGCTATCGATTCGATGAGTCCCTCAAGATAGACACTACGCTGAGATGGATCTACTAGGCTCGCGAACTTCGTGCAAAACGTCGAAATCGAAACCCCTGCTTCAGCTACGGCGTCCGCGACGACGTCAATATCCTTTTGCCACCAGGACCAGAACTCAATTGTATCGTAACCAATCTCTTTCAGTTCATTCACACTTTCCCTAAAATCACGCCCCCTATAGAGCGCATCCATACAAACGGAGAGCTTCATCCCAATCCCTCTTTCCATTCTAATCTTTCTCCATTGTATGGTAAAATGAAGCAAATGCCTATGATAAAATGATCTGCTAGGAGCCCTATATGATACGAACGCTTGCCGTTACAACCGATTATGCTGTTATTCACGATCTTCCTCTTGAGGAATTATCAGACCCAACGATTCGGTGGTACTGGGTTGATTTCTATAATCCTGATGAACAAGAAGCCTCCAACCTGAGGGATCATTTCCACTTTCACCCCCTCACCATCGAGGATTGTTTTCATTTCTTGCAACGACCGAAAATCGATCATTATCACAATGTTCATTTCTTCGTCATGCACGCCCTTAATGCGAAAACGTTGGATGCGGAAGAGGTCGATATGTACCTTGGGAGCAACTATATTGTAACTTTCCATTTGCATCAGTCCAGAGAAATTGAAGATGCTTGGACCCGCGTGTCCCAGCAAGAAAGTTTGCGAAATCAAGGGCAGATCTATGCCGCGTACTTAATTCTAGACAATCTTGTCGATCAGTATTTCCCTAGTGTCTATCAAATTGAGGACCTGCTGGATGATATGGAGAACAAAATGAATGCCGAAAGCATTGATGTGTTGATGACTCAAGTTTTTGAAATTCGTTCCCAGCTGTTGCAATTACGACGTACCATCGTTCCGATGCGTGATCTGCTGTATCGAATCATTAGTTCAGATCGTATTGAACAGGTGCGTGAGCATCTCGTTTTCTTCACGGATATTCATGATCATCTACTCAAGCTCTCTGAAATGGTAGACTCGAACCGTGAGATTACAGCAGATATTCGAGATAGCTTTATCTCGCTCAACGCCAATCGAATGAATAATATTATGAAAACATTGACGGTCATTACGACGATTTTCATGCCTTTGACGTTTATTGCTGGGCTGTATGGGATGAATTTTACTTACATGCCTGAATTAGAATGGCATTGGGGATATTTCGCCATACTCGCGATTATGATTGGGATCGGCATAGGCATGTTCGCCTGGTTCCAGAAGAAGGGCTGGTTTAAATAAGGATGGGCAATGAACCGGTAAGCTTTGCTATCGATGATTATACGAATCATTTTCTGGCTACCTATCCCGTTCACTGTGAATTTCGGACAATCCCGCTCGAGCAGCAACTACTGCATTCTCATAACGGATACGAGATCTATCTGGTTTTGCAGGGAACTGGCACCTATCTCGTAGGTGATCGCATTTACCCACTACACGCGGGCAGCCTTACCATTATTCATCCGAATGTCATTCATCGATCGTACCATGGACATTGCACAGAATTTCATCGTTATGTCTTTTCTATTGATGAGTCATATTTAGAACAATTGCATACCATTTGCAAAATGTCGGACCTTTCGATCACTCGACTGCTTGCTGAGCGTCATCCGGATTCCAACCACTTTTTCCTGAATACCCAGCAGCTTGATCGTGTTCAGACGTTGTTCGCGGAGCTGACTCAGTCCCTCGTGGGGCAAGAAGTGGGCTATGAGCTGGCAGTGCTGAGATCCATTGCCGATCTATTCCTGATCGTAATTGGCCTGCAAGACGAACATACCCTGAAACATACTGGTGATCAGCACCTCATTAGCGATGTGCTTTCTTACTTAATTGGTCATCATCAAGAACCCTTGTTAATTGAAGATCTTGTGTCACGATTCCCAGTCTCGCGGTCGCAGCTTTTCACCTTATTTAAAGAGACCACTGGCACTACCATTAAACAGTTCCTCATCGAGTATCGGTTGAATAAAGCGAAGCGGCTGCTGATGGAGAGCGATCTCGCCATCTCAGAGATTTCATCTACTGTTGGGTTTGGCGACATGTCGCATTTCTTCCACGTGTTCAAAAAGGAAACTGGCTTGACGCCAAAGCAGTACCGGGTTGAAGCTTTTAAACGACTTGTGAAGCCTGACTAACTATACTCCCCTCACCCCTTGCACAAAACGCTCTGCACAGCGCTTATAGTTGCCGCTTCTCCCCCATAATGGGGAGCACATCGATACAGGAACGAATGTTCGTGCAAATGTTTTGTTTTCTAACATAATCCGCCTAGCATAACGTGATCCCTGCTACAATACACTCTTCCCGCCGCTACGTACTCCCAGCTACAATACTGCACTCTTCCAACACCACTACTCGCTCCCCATTACAATACTGCATCTTCCACTACTAATACTCGCACTCGGTACAATACTGCACTCTTCTCCCACCAACGCGCTGCCTCGGCCAAATAACTGGATTTTATGTAGCTAATTTCATCTAAATCCACTAGGATTGGAAAATAACTGGATTTCCTGTAGCTATTTCTGACCAAATGCTCCAGTATCGCCAAAATCGGCTAGATTACCTGCATAAAATCCATCTATTATAGATTTGAACCCGATTTGGAAGAAATTAACTTCATATTTTCCAGTTAAAATTTGTGATCGGCAAAAAGAGGAGCAGAAAAATCCTGCACCTCTTAACCAGCACTACTTATCGTAGGTGTTCCATCAAATTTCGCGGCAGCCCCACCCGATTGTTACGATAGAAATCCAACGTTTTCCCCGGTGCTGTCGGCACCGTAATTGACATCTGCTTCTCACGATCACCTATTGTAGTTGTCACAGAATTTGCCTCCAGCTGAATATTAACCTCCGGAAACGGCCCCTCATCAAGGGTCAACGTGAAGATCCATACAGCTTTCTGGATGGCATGGAAATCAAAAGCCTTCTCCTCACCCGCATAGATGACAAAATCCAAATGAAGCTCATCATCACGACGCTCCACTGCCACCTCAAGTGCGCCGTAATCCGACTCCTCCAGCACAGCTTCTATCCGAAGCGGCGTATCTCCGAGCATCATTGTCAGACATTTACCTTCCTCAGCAGAAGGCAGATCGAGCTCATCGATATCACCGCCAATCAGCAGGCGAATCCGCAAATCCTCCGCTTGGAACTTGCCGTTGATGACATCTAACTCCTGATGCCACGCCCCATTATCTGTCGCCAAATTGAAAGCAAACAGCACCTGCTTATGTGACTGCACACCCGTATAAATCGCGGAACAGAAGTCCTTCCCATCCTTCAGAAATTGCAGCTGTATGAATGCTCTCTTCCCGCCAAGGTCCACGAAGCCTAGCAAGTTGCGGCGTTGATTCCACATGCTGCCGATCGTGTAGCTTCCGAGCGAAAGTTTCTCATTTTGATACGTCGTCGCGTAGTTCTGAAAGCCGGTTTCTGCTGCCATCATCGTTGGCTCAATGAAATACCTTTCTTCATTTGAGCTAAAATAAGCGTGGTACTTCTCAGGGCAACGTATGTCAGACGAGTCTCCCCGAAGCGCATTTCCCAGGAAATGCTTCTCTCGATCCGTCATCAATGTGTAATACGTCCGACTGAATGGACCTCCCCATTCCCCAGTCGCGGGGTGGAAATGCTTCGCGATCATCCCCCAAGCAATGTCTAACAATTGCTCAGCAAGCGTTACGGCAGCACTTGTCGTCGATTCTTGATATATGCTATCCAATTCTTCAATCGCAATTGGCGAATAACAAGGACTGTTATACTCACTAAATGTGCCGATCCCTGACGTAAATGCATGGAATCGCTTCAGACGCTGTTCGCCGTAGCTGCGAATCTCAGGATCGCCCAGCACTTCGCCGCCGACCAGCGTTACAAAAGCGCCCATAAGCGCAATGTTCGTATAATGCGGCCCCACATCTCGCCGGATAATCGCTTGGCAGGCGTGATAAATCGCTTCCCGAATCTGTCCAAGTAATGCCTCAGAAAGAGAATCCCGGTAATTTTTCAAAATAAGCACTAATTTCTTCCCGTGAAAATCTGCCATGTTCCAGTCTGGACGATCCATGGCTTCCAATGATTCTTCGAAAAAGTAAGGCCAAATCCCATACGATTCACTACTTGCATCTTTATCCTGTTGAGCTATGACAACCTCTAGAATCTCTGCGGCTCTTTGCGTAAAGGCTTCTCCACCATAACAAAGCAAATCATACGCATAACAAGTGGAAGGATACAGCGCGTATACATAAGGGTGCGTCTGAGGCTTAAGCGCTGTATGATAGGTCGATGTGAGCGGTGTTCGAATTAATTTGACATCTCCATGATACTGCTTCTCACTTGTTTGAATAGCTCGCAATCGTTCATCTCTGTTCATGATTCATCTTCTCCACCTGACCTACTTTGGCCAAAAGCATCAACACTAAACCTTGTCCATATAATGTTGGATACGTTGGAATATCATCTTGATAAGCCTGAATAGTTGGCATCACAGGCGTCCCGCCAGATACCCCCTTCACAATCCCCTCCTCCGTCATATAAGGGACAATCGCGCGAAATACTAGCTCCACTGCGGCAAATGTTTCATCCTTAGAAGGAATTAATCCCATCTCCATACCTTGCAACAGACCATAAGCAATCCCCGCACTTCCCGACACTTCCCGATAAAAATGGGGTTGATCCATCACCGTGCTCCAGAGTCCGTCCTCTTGTTGATAGGCAAGCAGCCCTGCCATTAAGCGTCCGTATCGTTCCTTAAGCTCTTCCGGAATAGCAACAAGCTGATCAATTTCCTTCACGATCATTGGAATACCTGCAGCGATCCAGGCATTCGCTCTCGTCCAGCGTGCCGCTGACATATGATCACCGGACCCGCAATTCCAACCGTGGAATAGGACATTCGTCTCCTCATCCTGCAACAGACGAAGATGGATTAGCACTTGTTCCAACGCTTCCTCCGCATACACGGTACTGCCCACTAACGACGCTGTGCGTGCTAGGCACAACACCGCCATATAAATCGTATCTGCCCACACCTGCTCAGGGAAAGCCACATTTTCCGTGACTGTATGCTCAAAGGCATTCTCTCGCGTTCGCGGCGTGTCCTTAATCAGCCACTCAGCTATCCGAACGGCTTCGTCTCGGAACCAAGTGTCATTCGTTATTTGATATAAAGCTGGAAAAATGGCATAAGGAGCGATCGCATTGATCACCTTCGTTCCTTTCGCTTTCTCGCAGTTCTGCCCCACCCATTCCTGTAAATAGGCTAATATTTCAGGATTACGAGTGGCTTCGTAGTACTCAAGCATGGCAATTACGCCAACACCAGGCACCCAGTCCCAGTGATGGATGTCCATTCCCCATTCGCCCGAATGATCCTTTATCATTGCTTGCCATATCTGATGTGCGTGATTTGCATATGTCGAATTCATTGTGTGTAGGCAGCTCCTTTTTATAGAAAGATTACCTACAGCGTAGCATCAATTGCACCTATGTTGCTTGGGCTCCCGTCCCAAAAATATGGGGAATCGTCCAGAAAAGCAGATGCGGTTACCACAGAACTTTCCCAGCCGCTCATTAACCGTTATACTATATGGATACAAATGGAAAATGGAGGTATTTGAGGATGGCTTGGTCTGAATTGCATATGGTGCCTAATGAATACAATGATGAAATGAAGAAGATTGATGAATCACTTCTGCAACTGCTAGCAGAGCGCAAATCCCTTTCAAAAGGTAGACGATTTTACCCACAAAAGGAAGTCCTCCAAGAATGGTCAACGCGATTCGGTATTGAGATTCCACAAATTAACTGGCTGCTTAATAGTCTGAATGAGAATTATCCTGTCAGGCCGAATGAACCAGGTGATCTAGAGCATGTCATGCCCATCATGAAGAAAACCATCGTCGGTGACTTTGCATATACATTGACACATGCCATGCAGCACCAACATAGTAGCATTGTCTATTGTGAAATCAAGCTCATTCAACTCGACGGGCATTTTGGCAACTTCCGGCCGCAACTCCAGCTTGATGTCAGAGGAACTGAGCTCTATCGTGTCATGAGAAATGGCGCTAGTGGCGGCGGAGGTCAAACCCAAATCACCTTCCTTATTTCACCGCGTTTACCTGACAACTTAGAGGGCTTGCATTTTGCCCTAATTCCGTATGCCAGCCCTCTTGAGTCTCCGCCTAAAGAGATTATTTTGGATCAGGAAGTTCGATTTGATTGAAATGAGGTAAACTTCACATAAGTAACTGTATACAACCAATTTTCCCCATTGCATGAACGCGCTGATAGCAAAAAAAGCCCATTATTGGGCTTTTTTTATTTCAAACAAAATGAATTCAAAACTACTTTGCTTCTTCTATGTTGCTAATCGCTACAGTTATCGTCAGTGCTGCAAGGTATAGAGCCAGAGGTGAACGTCTGCGCTTTGCGAGTTTTTTACTCAAACTTCATCCCTCCTAGAAATGATCTTTATAAGAAGAATTAACCAAACTAGGGAGGGGTGAATCACATTCATAGCTTTAAATTGTGCCTACCAACGGAGATTGCTGCACAATTTAGCCTTAATGGAAGCTTCTGCTTTCATACCGCTTTTCTTAAACAAATCTTTAATTTTCTTCTGCAAATCGGCTTCTTTGCCCTTCACAGCCGACTTCTTGGGCTTAAGTAAATCTACACGGAAAGGTCCCGCTTCCGCCCTTAGAATAGGTCCATCCGTTCGACACTTCGTATCTAAATCCTGACCTAATTTATAACCAGCCTGTAAGTTTCCAATCCCAGCCGTAAGTTTGGCCATTGCCTCCAAGGAGAGTTCATTCTTGGCAATGTCCTCGAATGGGGAGATCTCAAGCCCAAGCCCTACGCCAAACCCGGTGTCCCCGCAGGCAGATACGCCTTCTTCCGTGACGCATACTTTACCACCGATCCCGACAACAGCATACACAGATGCCCCCACACAGAATTGTCCGCAAGGGTCCCGGAACATGATCGGGTTGTTATTGACATAGGTATACATATTCGTTTGACCGCTTTCGAGAAGTATGGGATCACGTGCTGTCCATCTGCCTGAAAGGGCATCATAGTCACGGAATCCAAAGCGCACAAGTCCCGTATCCCGATCCTCCAAACCTCCGGCATAACCAATTAGCAGTTCAAATGCCGAATCTGAATCGGAAAGCAACACACCATAGCTGTCATAACGTAGTTCCTTCACCACTGCACTGTGCTCATCCATCACCAATTGCGGAGTGCCTACAGCGTCAGTCGCCACGTAGTAGCGCTTCCCGCCACGTTCTATCGCAATCAGCAGCCCCATCTCATTGTAGAAATAGAGTGTTGGCTGTCCATTTGGATCTATGGATGCCGTCATTAATTGCAGGGATTGGGGATTGCCATATACAAATTGTGTCTTGCGTCCCATACTGTCTTCCTTCGCCACTCTACGGCCGAGGCCGTCATACGTGTACGTATACGTGCCATTCGTCATAGCGTTCAGATAAGTAGCGCTCGTCACAGTTGCTTCCAGCAACTCGCCTCGTACACCGTAGGTGAACGCATCCGAGCCCCGTTGTGTAAGAAAACCGTCTACATCGAAGTTGTAGGCAAGTGCTCCCACACGCTCCAACACATCGTGCTCTCCATAAGCACTAACCACTTGTACATCTCCATTTACCTGACTTGTGATCCGATTTTTATTGGCATCATAACTATACGCTTCCGTTACCGTTATGCCTCCCGGGTCTGTTTGAGTCATACCGATCAGCTGTCCATCCAGATCGTAGTCATAATGCGTGTTCTCTCTGCCTTTCGCGGAATCGACGATGATGTCGGTCACGAAACCTCTCTTATCATACGTGTAGCCTGCCTTATATACTTGGATTCCCTTTAATACATAAGTGACACTGTCGATTTTGCCATACCTGTCGTAAGCGACTTGAATGTCCATCTTGCCATCTGCTATCGAGCTGACTGCCTTCAACGGACCTCCACGATTGAATTGGAAAGCGCCAAATTTCGTGAGATTATCTTCGTTGTCGTATTGGAACGGAGTGTTATACACGACGCCGCCGACCGTCATGGCCATATTCGTCATGTTGAAGAAATCATCATAGGCATAACTAAACGAAGCGTTGGTTTTGCCTGTCAGTACCATCGACTTGATGTACTCACCTGTATAATCATAGGCAATCTTTTGTTGTCTCGCACCGTCCGAAGGCATTGCACTTTCAATGGTTTGGGCCAAATCCGACTGACCCACGTAAGTAAACGTTCGCTGGATATCCCCATCGTTGATTCCAACAGGCCGCTTGCCTCCGTTCGATTCTAACACGTGGTCAATGACTCGACCGCTGCCCATCGTCGTATTCACCAGATTACGACCGTTATCATACTGAGGATTGTACCACAGCCCAGAATCTTCAGGACCGAAGCCATCGAACTGACCCAGCTTATTATATTGCTGTTCATACTTTGAACCATCCGGCAACGTGATTCCTGTTAAATTCCCAAGATCATCGTATCCTTTGCGATACACTTTATTGCCTGGCGTTGTGACAGAGACGATCCGCCCTGCAGCGTCATATTCGTAGGCCTTCACGCTACCGAAGGCGTCGGTCTCCTTCTCAATTAAATTTTGTGCATTATAGGTGTAACTAACCCATTTCTCACCTTGTTGGACCCGCTCCATCCGACCTACAGCATCGTAGAAGGACTCAATTGGAAAGAGGTCTGTCCCCGGCCATGCCACTTTAATAATCCTGTCTTTTTCATCCAAATAGGTTTCCGTTTTCGTGCCTTCTGCTGTTGTTTCCGTGAATTTATGATTGGCACCATCATATTGAATCGTGAACACATCACCGTTCAATGTATGCTTGACTGTATACGATACTAACGCGTTGTTAGTATTTGTTACTGCAGATCGTTCTTCCTTAAGTGTAGTTACTTTACCGTCGGGTGACGTGTAAGTCAGTTCCGAAACGAATGGCGTATTTTTGCCAAACCTTGAATCCGTCCCGAACTTCTTACTGATCTTAGTACCGTCCGGTAGTACTGCCATTTCACTCTGCTCATCAATCTTCTCTGTGATCGTTATGGCCCCGTTCGAATCTGTCAACGTATACCGTGTTTTACCGTCCGCCACCACGGTCTCATACGTCGTAGTACGATTGCTTGGATCCGTAAAGATAACACGAGAACCCTTGACGATGATCGATTTGTGCAGTGTCTTGACGCCGCCCTCTGGATTGGTCGCCATCACCAACAGCCCGCTGTCATCGTAGTCGTACTGACTCACGCCTTTCACTGGATCCGTATACTCGGTGAGCAGTCCTCCTTCATATTGCATCCGATAAGTCTCGCCTGCCGGGTTCGTGATGGAACTAAGTTCCCCGTTACTATCAACATCCAAGATCGTTCGTTGCCCACCTGGCGCGACAATCGCTGTTGGCTTCCCTTGCGTATCACGCTCTATGCGTGTCAGATTTCCACTGCGATCCGAGATCGACAGGAGGCGTCCGTCATTATCATAGGAGAATACTTGTAATTTAGCTCCGGACAAAGCACTTTCATTATGCAGAATCTTTCCGGTTGTTAAATCAAAAACATTAACCGACAAGCCATCCTCCTCCGGAATATCTGCTTGCTGGAGCTTAGAACTGTCGACCCTGTAGATGTTGCCATAATCCGTATACATATAACTGCCGTTATAGTCTATCGCAGCTAATGAAAGATAAGCTTTAGACGTTGCTCTAGCATGCTCGAGGCTAACTTCCTCTATAAGGCCATCCTTCACCTTGTATAGCTTTTCTTGTTCCCAGCTGTTTTTCAATGCGGTGAACATCATGTTACCTTCTCCATCCAAGTACATCTTCAGCATATAAAATAACGCCTTATTAGCAGCCAAACCGTGATTAATCTCATAACTACCCGTATACGTATTTGGTGATTTCCCTGCTATCTTGGATATTACGCCATCCGCATTAATTTTTCTTATTCTTGAAGCATACTGCATGTGATTAAAGTTATCATAAATGCGATCATGAATATAAACAGAACCATCCGGTCCTGCCAGGACCGATACCGCTTCGCCAATTGTTTTCTTATTGGCCTTTCCACTGTCTACCCCTTCACCGCTGCCCATGAGCTGAATGCGGCCGTCAGCGCCAATCCGATAGAAGATATTTTGACGAGAAATAGGGTTGTTTCCTGACACATATAAGGTTCCATCGGACGCTGCAGCCATGCTATAGATCGTATATAAATTCGATTCGACCGCTTTATCCCCATCGATCATATCGCTGTTGACAGCATTGCCTGTTCCCGCAAAAACCGACCAATTCGTCTCGTCGGCTTTTTTGAGGTAGATCTGCTTCTTCGTTGGTGAGAACCGATACACATTTCCCAGAGAGTCTGAACTTACCAACATGTAATTTTCGGCCGGAAACTCATCACTCTTTTGAAAACTTCCATCGTGATTTAAACGCGCGACGATTTGAGGATACCAGCCATTCTTAAGGCCTCCGGTTGCTGTAAAATATATGGAATTTCCAGGTCCAGGCGTAATGATTTGACCATCGGGACGGTAGACATCTCCAAGACCAGATAGATCCAACTTATTCAAGCTTGTATGAGACACCGTTTTCTTGTTACGGTCTCCTTCATACATCGTATTCTCTTCAAAACTGAGCATATGATGAGCGTCCAAACTCCACCCAGCGATTCCCACCTGCTCAAACGGATTGTTTGGACTTTCCAAAGAGCCGTACCAGACGCGCGAAATGGGTATTGTTGTTGTCTCTCTCACCCCTCCGATTATGACTCCTGAGCCGCTAAGCCGCCCAAAGCTTTGCTGGAAATCGCTCGAAGATGCATAATATTGAAGGTTGTAGTTATTAGATACGGTAATCTTATAAGGATGTGATCCGATCAGCTTTCGCGCGTAAGCATCTACGCCATCCCACTGGAACGTATGGGTGACATTAGGAGCCGGCTTAAAGGTTTTCCTGAACGATTTACCGCCGATTTCGACGGTGACCGTCATGGAACGCAGCGAACTAGGAACGGATTCTCCGCTGACTGGTATCGTAAGCTTCGACCTACTCTTGTATCCCGGGGTTCTCGTACTGCTATAATTCAGGTTCATTCCTGTGCCTTCAATCGGAATCGCTTGCCCTAAACTTTGATTCTGGCAGCCAATAATGGATCCCGCTTGTTCACAAGGGTCTAACTCCTCATCCTCACTGTTCGGGTCTTTGTCAACAGGAGGCTCTGCATCAGGAGGTGGACCATATGGCCAGTTGCAATCCCAAGGGGTGAAGTGTTCAATTGGCACGCGCCACAAGCTTTGACCAGCTGTGTACATCCCAGCTAATTGCTTTCTTTCCTTCTCCGTAAAGCCAAGGGCTGCTAGCTTATCTGCACTGTCCATCGCTCCATCCCCATCTGAATCGATGGCGGCAATTCCCTCGTCAACACTTAGGATGCGGATGACCTTTCCGTTGTCCGACGCAACCCATCGTCCAGCTTCGCGGTTGTAATAGCCCATGGGAACAGTCTCACCAACTGGGAATTTCAGGTAATTTTCTACATAATAAAATAAGGGTTGATTAAAACGAACCTCGGTCGCTCCAGCTTGCACAGCCTCATCAGCAGACAGTTCAACCGCATGGGTGTAGCCCACAAAATCAGGAAGATCACCTGGCATCGCGTTCATCCCATTCTCCCCGACCGTGTATTCCGTTGCACGAAGGTGGATTTCAGTCAAAGGCATGCTCGATCCATCCGGCAACGTCATAGTGGCAGACGTCCCCTCTGGAAAAATAACCGTAGGCTGTCTAATACCATCTGCATCCGTTACTTGGGATCCTTGGGCCGCTTGAACATGCCCAGCCGTATTCAAGTCAACAACAGTTACCTTCGTGTCGTATTGATTCAGCACCACATCCGGCAGCGTCTCATACCTCCCGGCAATTACGGTTACTTTACGCTGAACAGGCATATATCCTTCTTTGGTTAATTCAATCGTCAGGACACCGCCTCCATTGACCGCCAGATCGAACATCCCGTCGGCACGGCTCCTCGTTACGCCCAACTCATTATGGTCGAGAATGCTAATTAGTACGCCTGCCAATGGCTGGCGGGCTGTATCCATTACCTGGCCACGCACAACAGATACGAGACTAGCTTCTATAGCTCCTTCAGCGACCCCCGTCTGCACCGGTTCACTTCCCGCATATAAAAACTCAACTGTGGAATGGAAGGTTGGCAGCGCGGTCGTCGGTATTTGCGTAGCGACCTCAACAGGATCTGGCGTACCACTCGACTCTTTTGGCGTAAGCGTGATCGGGACGGAACGGTCCGATCGTTGGCCAACTGAATCCATTGCTGTCACGGTGAAGCTATATGCCATGCCATTCGTCAAACCTGTAACGGAAGCTTCCGTCACTTTGCCCAATTGAGGGCCGTTCATCCAGGAGGCGCCGTTGTCTGAGGAATAGTGAACCTCATAACCCGCTAGGTTAGCCTCGCTGTTCGCCAACCATTGTAACGTAACCAGCGTATTGCCAGCCTTCCCTGTTAGGCCTGAAGGTGGGGCAGGCTTCGATCCTACTGGAGGAGCTTGCGGTGTCGCGCTTACTACGTCAGACTTCACAGACTCGTTGCCTGATGTATCCACCGCTGTGATCGCGAATAGATACGTCACCGCGTTCGTGAGTCCGCTCACAGAATACGTTGTCACGCTTCCTCCAGCTACGTTGGCCCTTGAAGTCCAAGTTGCACCATTGTCGGTCGACGCATATACCTTATACCCCATCAGATCGCTCTCGGTATTCGCCGCCCAGCTTAAACTCACCACACTATCGCCAGACGTACTTGTCAAAGTGACAGGAGCGCTCGGCGGAGTCGTATCACGATTCCCATTGTTAGTTCCCGAGCCTGTTCCTCCGCCTCCGCCACCCCCACTGCCTCCTCCTGCGCTAACAGGCCGTGCGCCATCAATGGAAACTTGACCTATCGTTAACGATTGTCCTGCACCTAATGATGTAAACGTCTGGAGGGCGTCATATTTATGACAGCTGCAGTCTGTTAACTGAGATTGCTCCGAATCCAGCAGCGACAAACCAGGAAACGTTGAAGGGCTCGCTCCGTAAATAGCCGCAGTTCCTCCGCCTTCTCCGGCGGTTCGCGACAAGTTCGCATCCTCAACAAGTGTCAACCGATACGTCTTATCTGGCGGCACATTGGCGCGGAACGTACCATCCAAACCCGTGACTGCATAGAACGTTGGGTTCGTCGTGAACGTTAAGAAAGCGCCAACCGCCGGCTTGCCATCCACACCCAGAACAGTTCCTTCGATTTGCGAGGCTGGCTGAGCCGTTAGTGCCAGATCGGTTCGTCCTTTCTCATAGTGGACAGACTGATAACCTGCATATCCTTCTTTCACGACATGTACATCGTAATCTCCATAAGGAATCGAAGCTGCCCAAGCGCCTTGATCATTCGTGCGTCCCCAAGCCTTGTACATCCGCTTCCCTTTCTCGTGGATGAACACATCCGCACCTTGCAATAACGATCCATCCGTTTGGCTGACCTTAATCGTAAGCGGTGCAGCTGCTACATCACCACCTACGCTCGCAAGTTGCTTAGCCCGATGAAGAATAACAGCCACTTCCGCCCTCGTGATATTTCGCTGCCCCTGGAAGGTGTTATCCTCATAGCCCTGCATGACGCTTGCTTCAGCCAAGGCAGCAACCGCTGTTTGGGCCCACACGGGAATCAAACTTTTATCATTAAATGTCAACGATCCGGTCGCTGGCTGTTGCACCACTCGGTTCAGCATCACCGCCGACTCTTGGCGGGTAACTTCAGCTTCTGGTCTGAATTGGCCTGCTTCATTACCTTGAACAATACCTAGACGTGATGCCCGGCGAATCTCCTCCGCAAACCACTCTTGCCCAACGTCTTGGAAAACCGGCGCTTGCACATCCGGCAGTTTCATAGAAGTTGACTGCACGTAACGAAGCAGCATGACGGCGATTTCCGCCCGTGTGACCGTACGTTCCGCTCGAAATGCGCCATCCTCATATCCTTGGATAACACCAAGCTTAGTCATCTCGGTGACCGACTCTTTCGCCCACTCGGATATATGTTCCTCCGGCTTTTGTATACTTAAACCGACATCGCTGGCCATGACACGCTCAACTCTATACGGAGGAAATACCTGAAGGCCTATGGACAAGGTAAGCAGCATGGCACCCAGCTTCTTCGTCAATCGTTTATTCTTCAAACTCATTGTAAACACCACCTCACTAGCATCATTCTTGGCTTATTTCATATAACGAATTGCATTAATAAACAATAGTATGGCTCCAACCACAACGAAAGTGCCCCCCAGGGACGTTGCGATGATGAATCCTGGGTTTTCCGTATAGAGTAATCCGGCGAGTCCGGCCATCATGAGCGGAATACCGCTCATATGCAGCCAATAATGCGTTTCACCTAACAAGGAATTTCCTGCAGCAGGAAACAGTTGATACAGAATACCGCCAATCGCCATGGATACCCAACCCAATAAATTAATGTGCGCATGCACGGGGGAAAACGTGTAAACTTTGGATATCGACATAGCCATGCCCATAACCACGCCAATAACAAAATATAAAGCAGACCAAACTATCATTCTCCTTGCCATATTCATCCACCCTTTTTTGGTTGTTATCTCTTCTCCGACTTACCCCATTTTGATGCCACCGTTCACACTCGTACATGTCCCTGTAAGGAATCGACTTTCCTCACTAGCTAAGAAAGCAATCACACCTGCCACATCATCAGGAACAGCTACCCTCTGGAGCGGTGTCATAGCAGCAAGCTGCTGCTTGACTGATTCAGGCGTAACACTTGAAGCATCCGTTTGGACGAGTCCAGGCGAGACCACATTGGCCGTTATTCCATAAGGCGCATTCTCCAAAGCTACGTATTTGGCAAACGCATTTAATGCTGATTTGGCCGTACCATGTGCCCCCATATAAGGCAACGGTCCATCCGCTGCATCACTTGAAATATAAATAATTCTTCCATATTTTCTAGCCGCCATGCCAGGTACAATTGCTTGCGTTAATGTAAAATTCGCCTTCATCTCATCATTGAGCTTCTGGGCAAACTCCTCCCATAGCATCCCGATCAGCGGTTTCATGACGAAACTCATATGAGCATTGCTAACCAGAATATCAATGTCACCAAGCGTTGATTGAATGCGAGTTACAACCTCTTTCACTTGTTCCGCATCGCGCACATCAGCCCTAGCCAACATGGCTTCCCCGCCAGCGTTGCGAATCTGATCTACGATTGCCTGCGCAGCCGCCTCTTGCTGAATATAATTTACAGCGACCTTAGCCCCCTGCTTAGCTAGCCTTAGAGCTGCAGCCGCTCCGATTCCTCGAGCCCCTCCTGATACGAAAGCTACTTTTCCAATTAAATTCGTCATACATATTTCCTCCTCGTTCACATTGGTTTAACGATCATTAGAATAATTAGTACAATGCCCAAGATAGATGCCGTGTTGTAAAGCTTATTGGCCTTGGAAAGCAGAACTCCCTTGTTTGCAACTGTATCTGGGGCAAGTGATTTACTTTGTTCCTCGCTCAGCCATAGATTCAATTGGTTCATAACAGGTGTCAGCATCCCAACCACAACAACCTGAATAATCACATACAGCACGAGTGAAATCAGTATCCATACATCTGAAAATTTCCACCCTGTCAAGGCGACGAGCGCTAGACCTGTAACAACAGCAAGGGTACCGCCAATTTTGGGAAAATAGTTGAGTAACTGGAAAAGTGCCAGGGATTGTCGAAGCTGCTCATTGTTCTGGCTCTTTCTCAGTAAAATATGACCAAAGTACGTCGGTCCAATGCCAAGAATTGCTGACACGATATGAATTAAAACAAGCCATTTCATGTGTAATCCTCCATTTTTCTTCCTATTCGCTTAACATTTAGAGCTTCTGGTCGGTTGCAAGCCATCCCGCAATTCCCCCTTTCATTCAACCACCTTAGACAATCAGCTCACTTACCAAGTAATTTATCATGGCTATTCTGATTTCTAAATTATACGAACGTATAATATCCGACTTATACCAGGAGAATCGATCCCCAGTAGAACGCAAAAAAACCCTCAGGGAAGTTGATCCTGATGGCCTTATTAACTGGAAAATATACAGCTATTTATGAGTAATTTCCTCATAAACTCGATTTAACTGTAAAACATGTAGTTAATGCTAGCATTTTTATTTAAATTGGTAAAAATGGTTTAAATTAGATGTAAAATTTCCATTTATTCTGCATTTAGTCGGCAAAACTGAAAATTTAACTGTAGAGAATCCAGTTATTCACCGCAAGCACGCTTTGTAGCTCATGTCCGTAACGCAGCAAAAACCACACCTGATGCATGCTCTTCTGAGTCAAAGGGATAGTGCGAATAGGCGGGCAAATATGGCTTTAGCGGCTTTCAGGAGTTTAAAAATTCCTATCCCAAAAAGCCCACGCCGCAAACGGGTGTGAGCTTGATGAATTGCGTATAAATGACTAGAAACGGTCTTCTTTCGTCCGTGTGCTAACAGAGGATTCGGCAGTCAGCTTATTAGCTTATTAACGGATTACTCGCTAGCAGTTTGATCAATTGGGTCCTACCCTTTACAGAGAGCTTGCTGTAGATAGAGCTAACGTGCTTCTTAACTGTAATTTCACTGACATACAGCACCCTGGCAATTTCCAAATTGGTCAGCCCATCGAGAACAAGCGCAACAACCTCCCGTTCCCGCTTCGTCAGCTGCAAATCCTGTCCACTGGATACTACTTGCAGCTCATCCGGGAACCCGCCTCTTTTTAATAAAAATCGTAGAAATGCCTCCAGCTTATCTCCGCGGGTATCCAGCACGAAGGTCGGAGTTGGTGTCTTGTCATCGTAGTTCTGATGGATAATTCCTGGTGCCAATTGAAATCCGAGATTCAAATGCCCTTCATAAAAAAATCCCAGAGGAGGCGGGGACGTAATGAATATACCGCCTGAACACATGTACGAAAACATCAAATACATTGTCTCAATGACCATATCTGAATTTTGCCAATCTCCATAATCAATTGTCCGTATAAACCATCCAGCCTTGTCAGGAGGTTCAACCTCCAGAAGTGTGATATCATCTTGCGACAGGGAGGATAAATAGGGTTTCGCGAACGGATCATCCATCAGAACAGGCAACGTCGACTTTTCTATAGGAACGATTACTGCGAGACCTGCCACTCTTCCATCTGCGGAACGAAGGAGCATGGCCGCTTGTTGATCAAGCTGGACCCACTTGCGTAAATCCAAATGCTTGATTGTAAGCGTCATATCCTCCTTCCCGACGAACTCATCGTAGGACTCATCCGTTTCTGGATCCATACCCGCCAGTGTTAGCGGAGTCGCTTCATCCAGCCTTAACCGCATATAAGCTTCGCCTTCGTGCAGATTAGTTAGCGTTAGTGGCTCCCATGTATATTGACCTCTGGCATAAGATTGAATGAGTGCACGAATGACCGGGATGCCCGTATAGTAAAAAAGCTCGCCTACCTCCCAATCAGTTCTTCGGTAAGGAGCAGAATGACGAATCCGTGCCGCATAATATTGCGCCGCTCGTCCCCTCAGCCGTTCAAAATAAACCGGAGTTCGCTCCTCCAGTTGCTTGCGCATCGCGAGCCGCATTAAGTCGTGGAGCATCCAGCCTCGTTCTGTCTTACGTACAAAAGAAAAGGAAATCAGATTACTGAATGTTTCGTCATCCACTTCTTGGTCCATAATCACCTGCAATACCTCGCGATTAATACGAAGCAGAACGCCAGCCGCCTCTACTACTTTGCGCAGATGGGCGTCAGGTACCTCGCGCAACCACGCCTTGGCTAGGTGATCAAACCATCCTGTATCTTCTGTTGACGTGTGCATCCAATCCACATTGGGATTAACATCCGCCGCTAGTGAAAGCGCTAACGGATGACCGCCTGTTTTAAACCAGATCCGTTCGATTTGTTGAACTTCCTTAATACCACTTTGTTGCAGATATACCGCACTTTCCGCATGAGTTAAATTCCCGAGCGGCATGAAAAGTAAGCGCTCCCGAATAGCGGGGGAAACGACCCATGTCCCCTTCAGCTTATATCGGCCTGCAATCAGCAGCAGCATATTGTCTGGCAGCCATTTAATAAAGTGATCCCGCAGCCAGCCGTCTAGCTCACCCATTTCTTCATAGGTGTCTAACGCCAGAACGATTTTCACTTCCGCCGCTAACTGGTTAAGCTTGGCCAAGCAGGCTTCCATCGGATTCCGGTGCAATATCCGCTCCCCAGGAGACAGCTGCATAAGCAGCTCGCGGCACAACGAATCACCCTTATGATTAAAGTCACGGCTATCCAGGTACAGCATAATAACCCCTGCCCGCTGCGCCTGTCTGCGAAACGAATCAAGAAGAAAACTTTTCCCAACACCTGCCGTGCCGTATACATTCCAGATAGTCTTGCCATCTACGGCACCCTCCGTGATACTCCGACCAAAAAGTTCAAGCTGCTCACTCCGACCACCAATAAACTGATCCTGGCGTTCATCGATCATACTCATTGTTGTTAAGTGAGGGCTTGAAATCGGTGCTTCCTTTTCATTTGCCATGATCACCATTCCCACTTATCGGCATTGAATTCATAACAAATTTTAACACATTTTCTAGGAACGATCCTAGGTTATTTATGTGAGAGAATGAAAAAAGGACCAAAAGGTCCCCTTTATTTAATGCCTGAATGCATGAAACTTTCTACAAACTGACGTTGAAAGACGAAGAAAGCGGAGAGCAGCGGGAGGATAACCAACACAGTAGCCGCCGTTACCGTTCCCCATTGTGCGCCAGTCTCAAACGATTGGGCAAAAATCGCAATTCCGACCGTGAGCGGTCTCGTCTCAATAGAGTTCGTGATGATCAGCGGCCACATGAAATCGTTCCAGTGCGCACTGACGGAGATTAATCCAAACGCGATATAGGTCGATCTAGCTGATGGCAGATATACATGCCAGAGCGTCTGCCACCACCGGCAGCCATCCATCCTCGCAGCTTCATCCAAATCAATGGGAATTTGTTTAAAGGTTTGTCGCAACAAGAATACACTGAACGAAGATGCCCAATAAGGCAGCATGATCGCTAATTTCGTGTCAACCAGGCCCAATTCTTTCATAATCGTGTAATTTGGAAAAATGAGAATGTCAGGCGGTATCATGATTTGGATAAGAAAGAGCATGAACATAACGCCTCGACCTATGAAATGTAATCTAGCAAATGCATAAGCTGCAAGTGTTGCCGTAATCAGTTGTGCAGCTAGCACGCCAAGGACAATGATAACCGTATTCGAATAGTATTGAACAAAAGGTATCGTTTGCCAAGCGGCCATATAATTATGAAAGGTAGGATGCTGAACCGCAAAAGGATTCACTCGGGTAATGACTTCACTGGACGGCGTAAACGAAGTAAAAACAGCCCACACGAGCGGTACAGCAAAAGCAATCGCCAGCAACGCGATGACCAAACGATTCGTGACTTTTACGACCATGATGCTGACTCCTCTCTAGTAATGGATGCGTTTATCCAGGTAGGCATAATTAAAGATAGAAATACTAAGCAAGATAACGAGCAGCACCACGGTCAGGACCGATGCTTTGCCCATATCCCAGAAGCTGAAAGCCGTCTCATAAATATGATATAACAGCACATTACTTGCGTTATTCGGACCACCTTTTGTCATAATGTACAGGTGATCTACCAATTTAAACGAATTCGTCGTGGCAATTACCATTACGAACAGTGTTGTCGGCATTAGGAGAGGGAACGTCAGGTTACGGAAAGTTTGGAGAGGACGTGCTCCCTCCATTTCTGCAGCTTCGTATACTTCTTTCGGTAGATTCTGCAAGCCAGCCAGATAAAAAATCATAAAAAATCCAGCTTCTTTCCAGATCACCATGACCATCATTGAGAAGAGAACCCAATGCGGATCACCTAACCAATGTTGGGTCGGTATGCCGAACACGCCTAAAAACTTATCGAGCAAACCATAACTCGGTGTATAAATAAACAGCCATATATTGGCGATAGCAATCATTGGAATGACCGTCGGATAGAAAAATAGTGCACGCAATAAGCCTGTGCCTCTGAGCTTGTTATTGACCCAAATGGCTACATACATGGCTAGTAAAATACTTACGGGAACCGTGCCGATAGCAATCAGCACATTATTTCTCAACACTTTCAAGAAAATGTCGTCTTGAAAGACATGCATATAGTTATCCAAGCCGACAAACGTCTTGTCGGTGAAGTCGGAGCTGTACAAGCTCCAGTACATCGATTTTATGATGGGATAGAACGTAAATAAGCCCAAGAATAGCAGGGAAGGCAAAAGCAAGGCATAGGCGAATCCATTTTCTCTCCAGTTGATCTTCCTCTTCGTTCGAAGTGACGGTTGCATCAAGGAATTTCCCTCTTTCTCACAAGTGGTGAAAGCCTGAGGAAGGGAAGCGCAGGCCACTAACATGGAGTTTACCTCCGTTAGCCGAACGCTTCCCTGCCTTTGGTACTTCTACTTGCTGCTATTTTTGAAAGCTTTTTAGAATGTCATCCGCTTGCTGTTGGGATTTGTCCAATGCTTCTTTCGGCGTCATCGTTCCTAGCAAGGCTGCTTGGATGTTATCGTTAAATAGCTTCGTCACTTGACCATTCTGGTAAGTTGAGAGCTCGCTGTCCGCATACTTCAATTGATCTCTGGCTACAGCCGCTTGCGGGAAATCTTTGATATAGTTCTTCAGCTTATCTGTCTCATAAGCAGCTTTCGTCGTACCAACATAACCAGTGTCGATAGACCATTGCGCTACTCGATCTGGCTGTGTCAAGAACTGAATGAATTTAACGGATGCTGCTTTGTGGTCATCGGGAATATTTTTGAATACATACAGATTGCCGCCGCCTGTTGGTGAACCATACTTTTTGTTGGCAGGCAAGAATGCTACGCCGAAGTTGAATTTCGCATCGGTTTTGACTTTGGTCAGATTCCCTGTTGTATGATACATCATGGCCGTTTTCCCGCTAATGAAATCGGATGGAACCGTTGCCCACTCGAGTGTACCTTCTGGCATCACTTTATCCTTACGTCCTAAATCCGTGTAAAATTGCAAGGCTTCTTGCACTTCCGGTTTGTTGAAGAACACTTGCTTGCCGTCGGCTGAAACAATATTAGTACCCGTTTGGAGGGATAAAGCTTGCGTCATCCAATACTGATACCCCGTGCTTGGGATTTCAAGACCCCACTGCGATTTGTCACTGGTCGTGAGCTTAGCTGCATATTCCTTCAGTTCCGTCCAATTCGCAGGTGCCTTCTCTGGATCAAGACCTGCCTTTTTAAACAAATCCTTGTTGTAATAGAGCACGATTGTACTGCGTTGGAAAGGCACGCTCCAGACTGTATCCCCTGACTTGGTGTTCCCCATGAACGCTTCATAGAAGCTGCTGAAATACTCTTTGGAGAAACGAGGGGTCAGATCTTCAATCGCCTTCATAGAAATTAAGCTATATAAATCGGTGGAAAGCAGCACGGCAAGGTCTGGTGAATTGCCCCCTTGTACAGCAGTTGCAACCTTGGTCATCGTATCTTGATAGCTGCCGCCATATACAGGTTTTACCGTAATCGTTGGATTTTCTTTGTGGAAATCATCAGCTAGCTGATCAATTAACTTGGTAATAGGTCCCCCTACCGCTACTGGAAAATAAAATTGCAGTTCAACTGGCTTCGTGTTCGCTGTTGCTTCCGTGCTTGCTGTAGGTGCTGCAGCTGTCTTGGTATCCGTACTGCTCTCACCTTTCGCGCAAGCTGTTGCTACCATAGTTACCATTAGTAAAGATACGAGTGCTTTTTTCATTGTTTTTCCTCCTAAAGGTGATGTAATTTAATTTCACTTAACTCATTCAAAATATAATCAGGTGCAATGCCTGTCCTTGCGATGTCGTTCTTAGTGTCAGCACCAGTAAGCACCAGTGCGGTGTACATATCGTTCGAATTTCCGAATTGAATATCCGTGGACAGCCGATCGCCAACCATTAAGCATTGTGATGGCAGAATATTCAGTTGATCGAAGGCTTTCTGCGCATAGTACGCAGACGGCTTGCCAATCACATGAACCGTCTTCTGAAGGCTGGCCGTTTCCAGTGCTTTGACGAGTGACCATGTATCCGGAATCACCCCATCATCAATCGGACAGAAAGGATCGGGATTAGCAGCGATCAGCTTGGCGCCATTTCGCAGGGCATTCACGCCAGCGGTTAGCTTTTCAAAAGTAAACTGTCTATCTAATCCGACAAGCACATGCGTCGCATGCAGCGGATTATCCGTCGTCGCGACTCCATTACGCGCTAATTCTTGCTCCATGGCCACTTCACCGATCATCAGGACAATGGCATCCGGCTCAAGCTCTTGAAAATATTTCCCTGCCACACATAAAGCGGTGAGAACTTCATCTACTTCGCAAGGCACCCCTAGTTCGTTAAGTCGTTGATGCACGCTTTCCTTGGTACGAATCGTCGTATTCGTAACGAACATTAGCGATTTGTCTTGCTCACGCAGCCAGTTCACGGTGCTCAATACACCTGGTAGAAGCTTACTGCCCGAATAGATGGTACCGTCCAAATCGAATAAATAGCCTTTGAATGTATGCAACGCCTTACTGCTTTTCCTTTCGTGTGTTCGCTGCATATGCTGGATATTCATTTTGTCATCGATCCCACGTTCAGGAAATCTAGTTGTATCTGTCACAGTACTGCCTCGCTTTCAATAAAAATAACCCTTATCCAAAAATGCACGAAAACAAGCCAATTCAGAGGATGACAAGCATGCTCCTGCTTATTTTCACATTTTTCTGGACAAGGGTTTTCTCCTGGTCTCGACCCGATGTTTCAGTTGGTGTGAAATTCATAATTTAACTATAGATGATAAATGTAATCGGAGAATTAGCGGAATATAGTTGTTTTGTAAACTTAACGTCTACTCCACATGCTTGGATCTCCAATGGAAATGTAATCTGCACCACTAGCTAGTGCTTCCGCGATTTCATTCTCGTATCGAATAAGCCCTCCGACGATCAACGGTTGCTTGATTGTGCTCTTCAACTCTTTGATCACTCTCGGCATCAAGCCTGGCATGAGCTCAACTTCGTCCGGCTGTGTGCTGTTGATCATCCGAACTGCCGTTTGTAGCGCAGCCGTATCTATAATAAAAATACGCTGTATGCTCTTGATACCAGCTTGTCTAGCTGCCGCAACGGCATTGGACTTTGTCGTAACGATACCGTCCACTTTGAACTTCCCAGCTAAATACCCGACTGCGTGTGCATCCCGGCCAAGGCCGCCAACCATCTCCAGATGGACATACACTTGCTTGCCTGCCTGATGAAGCTGTTCCATGATGGATTCCAAATTGCCAATATGACCCGTCATTAAATTAACTCGCGTTACATCACTTTCAAGTACCTTCGCGAGCTGATCGTCTTTGGTCACTGAAGCTATAATTGGGTACTTCTTCAACATGCTCCCCACCCCCACTTTAACCTTAACAAACATTTGTTTGCTCAGGATTAACATCCCCTTCGCCATTCTTATCTTGAAGGGGATGTTGACCTAGCTCTTAGTTAGAAAAGTGTAGAGCTTGCAGCATGCGGCTTAGCATCACTGCACTTTCTGCACGAGTGCCCGTACTTAGCGGTGCAAAGGTATTGCTATCTCTGCCATTAATAATCTGCAGTGTGGCAGCTGTTCGGATCGCATTCTTGGCCCACTCGGCAATTTGCGATTCATCGCTGAAGGTGACCGTGCCAGTTGGTTTCAATTCCCCTTTATAACCTGCGAATTGAAGTGCTCGGCTAATCATAACCGCCATTTCCTGTCTAGAAATCGGAGCATCTGGTCGGAAAGTGTGATCTTCATAGCCACTTACGAGTCCCGCATCAACCGCAAGGTTAATTGCAGTCGCATACCAATCCGCAGGTTGAACATCCTTAAAGCTTGTAACCATCGCATTGGATGAGGATAAACCAAACGATCTCACCAATAGAGCGGCAAACTCGGCTCGTGTTACTTGTCGATCAGGTGCAAAGCTCGCAGCCCCTACACCTTGTACGATCATTTTATTCGCCATGGATTCCACGGTCTGTTTGGACCAATGATGCTTCAAATCGCTGAACGTCACTGGGTTAGCTAGTAGAAGATACGTACTGTTCGTGCGGCTGTAAATGAGAACATCATTGCCTTGCTTTACGAATGGAACCGGATTATACACGGTATTGCCTTTCGCATCTTGTTCTACCCGAACAGCAGCCATTGCCTTCATGTCCGTTGCGGCATCCAGCTTGATGGATCTAGCAATAAACTGGTTGAAGGTAGATATTTCTTCACCCTTGCCTTCACCTGTTCCTACCGTAAGCGTAAATTCAACAGCCCTTTTAACATCTTTGCCAGTTGCACTAGCATCTGCTGCAGCTTGTGCATTCAAAGAGATTTGAATAGTCAAGTTCAGCTTATCTTGTGTCGTCCCTAGCTTATTTGCCCAAGCTTGCAGATCTACTTCTGGCAGATTCAGCTCGTATGAGCCAAGTTCTGACTGAATGATGGCTGTACGATGGCCTGTATCTGACAACGCTTGAATGGCAGCAGGTGTCAGGATCGCAACCGCTTGATCCTTCTTCTCATTCAATGGTACGTTAACAATTATCTTATTGTCCGCTCCTGATTGTTGGTTGGCCGATTGAATCATTGCTTCCGTCACTGTTAAAGCAGGATTCTTAGTTCCCGTCCCACTATCAACGCTGCCAACTCCTTGCTCACTGTCGTCTGGTACGATTGGCTCACTCGGTGCATTCAGTGTAATTGGCTGAGTATACAAATCATACTTTTGACCGTCATTCATCGTATAGGTGTATCGTAATAATGCATGTCCTACACCTGAACCCTTACCAGTCGCTGTTACCTCATTACCATTTACTTCAAAGGATGTTTGCCCATCCAACATCACAATCTCAGGAGTGATACTTGCCTTATCTCCTTTGTAAGTTGTCACACTAGCTGGAATCGGAATTGTTTCATCCTTTTTAAGCGTGAACCCCAACTTCTCCGTCGTAATCGCCGCAGCCATGTCTGCAGCCCAGTTGGCATAGTCAGTCGTTAAGCCCCAAGCCCCATTAATGAGAAAACGATTAAACGTTGGCCGATCATTGAGTGTCCACGGTGAAATCAAGATGCCACGATGTTTAGCAGCCTCCATGAAACTTTGCGAGATACCACCGTACCCATTATTGAATGTTGCATTCAAAGGCTGGATGGAGCTAAGTACTGTGCGCAGCATGCCTTTCACGTTGTTCCCGCCAGATAAGCTCGATAGAAGGCCGGAAGGCATCGTCGGCATTAAGCTGTTCATACGCGTGATCTGATTGGCAACGAACGACATGTTGTCGATGTCAGCTTCCGCATTTTTCGATTGAACCAACTGAACGAAAGCGTCAATGGCCGCAGGCGTGGACGTCTTAATCTCGTTCATGATCATTTTGCCCCGCTGCTGAACAAGGTCAATCTGTTCTTCCAATGTTGGTATTTTCACATTCGGATAGTCGGTCGGATGTGGCTTATTGGCATTCAGCGCCTTAATTTCGGCCAATGTATAATTCTCAATGTTGCCTGTGCCATTCGTTGTTCCCTTCAAATCACCATCATGATGAATGACGAGATAACCATCTTTAGAAATATATACATCATTCTCAATGAAATCTGCCCCATTATCTAATGCCAGAATATTACTTTCAATCGTATTCTCTGGCGCAGCCGACGGTAATCCGCGATGCCCAATAATGTACGGTTTGCGAATTAGGGTTGCGTTCTTATCGTACACGCTTAAAGCCGTGAAAGCCGCACTTGGTGTGTCCGTCACAATCCCATTAACCCCAGCTGTGATCAGCGTATGCAAGGCAAGATTTTTCCCAGCAGCTGTCGAAGCACTTTCATTTTTCGCCCAGACCATGATCGTTCGCAATTGCAAATAGTTCGTATTGTCTCTTGTAGCAGCAGCCTGTGGAAGCACCGCAATATGCGCAAGGCTTGCATTGGTAATCTGACGAATCTCTAACAGCTGATCTAGGCTCTCAATCGTTTTACTGGTAAAATCCACAATTCCACGTATGATCGGATACGCTTGTCTAGCCTTTTTAACCAAATCGCCATTACCGGATATTACAAATACATCCTCAAGGCTATTCGCTTTCAAATACGGCACCAAGGCATCTACCGTCTGCTCATCCTTCACATAGAAGGCAGCCATCGTTCGCGTACCAAGCGTACTCAGAATAGCATCCAAATCTCCAATCACCGTTTGGTTGCCTGCTTCTGTCACTTTAAGCTCTTGGTTAATATGCAAAATAGCCGTAGCAGGTATGGCCGTACCTGTCAGTTTGGATACATCGCTTGCAGTCGCAATCTCCGTTACAACCGTGGAAGCCATCGCAATTTTCGTCGTAGGCTCCGTTACACTTACATATTTCTGAGTCGCAGATAGCGGCAGCGCATTCTGTTGCAGCGTAATTCGAATGTTGTCTACTCTCATTTTGCTGCCATTTGCTTGTAAACCGATTCTTCCTTTGGTATACAAACCGGCATTGTCCGTATCCACAACAACCTTGTCGTTAATCATCTCCATCACACGATTGTCAAATGCCTTTACCGTATAATGGTACAATTTGCTAGAGTCGATCGCTTCTGTAAAAGCCCCCGTATCCATGACATTCCAAGCATTCGATGCATCTCTTTCAGCAAATTCTATACCGTTTGCCGCTGTAGCGTCTTTTCTAACCGCCATCTGATAATACGGATAATCATTATTCTGAATCCGATACATGAGAGAATGCCATCTGGCATTATCGTTAGCTTGCAAATGTGTCACATCAGCTTCGATTTTATAATTGCCAAATGCCCCTAGGAAATCTGGTAAAAGAACACGCGACGGATTATCTGGTGATGCTGCTGCATCCAATTCAAATCCACCTGTTTTAACAACAGCTTTGCTCGCTGTCGTTCCTTCTTTGCGTGTCCAGCCAGGAGGAAGTGTTCCTTCCGTTAGCTGATCGAAATTTTCTTCATAAAGCACATATTCGCTATCCGCTGCTTCTTTCGCTACAACATACATTGAAATGGTAACGCCGTCTTTTTGAGCAGATAGGCTGTAAACCCCTTTTTGGAGAACACTCAGACTGCCACCGTTCACAACAGCGGAAGGACTGCTAGATGTCCAGGTCAAATCGCTGCCTATCACGGTTCCTGACGTAAAATTACTAAATTCTGCCTTTAAGGTGACACTAGATAAGGGTAGTGGTTGGTTTACTGTAGCCAAGAAATAACCATTATCGTGCTTGAGAGAAGTTACTTTCGCTGGCACCGTACTCGGTGTTACAGTTACTTCTTGCAAGAACTCCGCCCTATCGTAGACCACCCTGATCATAGCTTTTCCCGCCTTGATTGGGTATATGGCATTATTCGAAATTTTGATAATCGACTCATCCGAGGAGTAATATTTGAATGATTTATTGGTCATAGCTTCACTGATACCATCCGAGTAGTACACACTGCCTGTAACACTAATTGGTCCGCTCAACGCTTCCATCGTGGCAGGTACAACGAGATCCAGCCGATCAGCCGTGATTCGCGTTACCTTCAGGTTGTCGAACGAGACCTTGCTTTGATCAACTTGAAGTCCTACCTTGCCACTTTCCATGACGACAGTCGTAGGCAGGGTTGTGTCGGTTACCATGGTATAGCTCGGATCTAACTTTGCCTTCATATATTCCTTGACGTTATTCCCAAAAATCCGTACCTTCATCGTGTAATCGGAATTCATCGTCAACGCTCTCCAAGACCCCGAAATTGGCGTTGGTGAATACCAGCCGCCGTCCGATTTGCGATAGGCAAATTCATAGGTACCATTTTGACGGATAGCCATCTGATTGTAAGGCACTTTCCCCGTCGATGGGACTCTGAACATGAGGGATGCCCATCTTCCTGAATCCAGTACGGATTCGAACCTTACATCTGCTTCAACCGTGTAGTTGTCCCATTGGACCGGAGCGACAATTCGCCCCTGCTTCCCCGAAGCCTTGCCATCAAACGTCATTCGTCCATTGCCGTATGTATCCTGCACGACGGAAAACGATGGGCTTCCCGCGTTCACATCAGAAATCCATCCATAAGGAATCGTGCCCGTCGGATTCGCATCGAAATTTTCTTGCAGTAGCACCGGATTCACCGGATCTGTCACGGGATTGCTATCCATGAGGTTTATCACACCAAAACCTGAGGTATCATTCCAGAATGAGCTCGATTGGTACGCACTCCAGTAACTGTTTCTTTGCTGCGCAGCGTCCGCTCCATAGCGGTCTGTTACCCCAACTTCCAAGCCCAACTTCTTCGTCAGCACAGGATCCATCTTCAACATATCCCATGGTACTGCCGTTTCTAATGACCACCCCGTTGCCGTTTTCTTGATCGCCCGCAAAATCTTATTCGAATCCTTACTGCTTTGACCATTGGTCGCAGCCCCAAAGTGAAACTCAGGAGAAGTCGAATCCGCTCCATACACAAATCCAAGTTGCATATCATCTGTGGCATATGGAGAAGACTGATGCATCGTAGGATCTAGAAAGAAATTAATGTTATCCTGCTCAAACCAATTCCCCGTGCCAGCTGCCATCAGGCTCTCATCATCGGCCTTAACCCCAATGTATAGGTACTTATTGTCCCAGAGCATACCGAACTTACTATCTTTAGACGTTCCATTACCCGTTTGTTTCGTTAAACGTTGGTTAATTGACCAGATGGTCTCATCCAAATCCCCATCGATTACTGGGGCATTAACCGTCTTCCTCACATCGAGCGAATTTCTTGCATCATCCGCGGCGTGTGCCTCTTGGACATTTATTAGACCAAATGGTGCTAAACTAGTGACTAATGTAGCGACTAGAAGACTACTCAAAACCTTTTTATACCGTTTCATAGAATCAACCCTTTCTCGTAAAATGGATGAATGCATCTTTATGTACACATTACTAACAGAAGTAAGCCACTTTCTATCGTCTTGACATCCTCCTATCCCTTTTGGAAAACACAAAAAACCCTTCACGCATACAAATGATCTCGACTAGTTTTCACTAGCCATCATTTGCTGCCATGAAGGGTTTTCTCCGCGTCTCCTACCCTTGCCCTGTTCAGTTGTCCTATTGCTATTCTAGCTATGGAGTGTTATTGAAGTGTTATCCGTGGGATAAGAAATTGTAAAGTATTTTGTGAGGACTGATCATGTAGCACACCTATCATGTAATCAAATTCTCCCATCCATTAATAAGAACTTACCCAATACCAGTTTTTATCAATTCGCTTTACTTCTTTATAATCCCCACCAAAATCCTCATTTTGTGGCTCTTGGTCATAGGAGGAATAAATAAATCCCGAAAAGTTATCAAGAATCCCCCGAAACGTAAAGAAAAACACCTCTTGCCCATTATCCTCAATCAAAATATCTCCTCCACCTTTTGAAAGGTGTTGATACTTTTCCGGCAAGTGAATGATTGAATTGTTATAGGAAACATTGGGAGATATTTTCTCTGATTCAATTAGTTGAAGTACTTCTTGTCTTTCTTCTCTATTAACTGCGAAGTCGAGATTTATCATTAATTGCGTAAATGGGAAAAAGAAATACAAAAGTATGGAAATCATGTGTATTAAGAACGGTTTCCATGACTTTCTTTTTACAAGAAAACCGAGCGAAACAATTAACGTAGTAAGAAAAATACAGAATACGCATAACCAGACAAATGGCATTAAGAAGGGCGTGACGATATCCATTAAACTCCATTGAAATAGACAAGTTAACATTAAAAGAAAACTACTTAGAAGTGATAGAAGTAAAACAATGATTTTCGAATAATTTCTTTTTTCGTCCAATACTATCTCACCTTTTTGATAAAATCGTGCCTTTACTTACTGGCAAGCTTTTCTCGTAGCCTATGTAACCCTTTAGCAAGTTCTTCTCGATTTTTTCTATTCTTTATCCATTCAGGAAGTCTACTTGCTAAGCTCTGATTTCTATTAGGGATTCGTTCTCGCAGTGAGGAAGTAATATAATTATCCAAAAAATCTAGATGTTCTCTGTTATAAGCCCATAGCAGATGACCACAACTGTTAGTTCTTAACCATAAATTTAACCCCATGAAAGTACCACTGCCCCATGAGGCACTAGCTGGATTAGGTAATATTCCACAATTACTGCAAATCAGCTTATATTCATAATTCACACCTATTTTTACACCATTAGAGCATCTATTGCAGTAAGGGCATTCAATAAGAACACCATCTGAACCAAAAAGGAAATCATATAGACTTTCACCTTTGTCTTTAAATCTCGATTCGGTCACAGAAATTAACTCCTTTATTTTAATAAAGAAACAAATTATAACCATTAAATACAATCATTCTGCTATCAGTTTCTTGGTTATTCAAAGGCCATACAATTACTTTCTGCGATCGCTTTAAATAATTTGATATGAAATCTTTTCTTATTAGAAGCAAGTCATCATACTGATCCTCGTATAAATTTAGGCAAACTAGTTCATTCTCAACGTTATTAAATTCAAAAACAGTGTTGCCCATAGACAACTGCAATCCTTGTATTGTCTCTGGGGATAAAATACTAAACTCAATATAATTGCGCATTGCTCCGTCATTTATATCCCATACATACATGACAATCATTTTTTCTTTTAGGAAAGGATGACTGCTATCTTTCCCTCTTTGTTTTTCAAGTAGGTTTCTATATGCTTGTGACCAATAAATTTCCTTTACATATAAGTCTTCAATTGGATGAAAATTCAAATTTATCTCTTGGTTTAGAAAAGACCTCATTTCCTCTAATTCAGTCATTTTCAAAAGGTATGGGTCTGTCGAGCTGTATTTGTTATCGTTCATTTTATATAGAATATGATTCACAGCAATCCAGTCGATGTCGTTTAATTTAATTTCAATTAATGAATTGAAATTATCGAGCAGTTCATGACTAGTTAATAGTCTATCATCTCCAACTATTCTTGTGTCGTATGGGCTGAAGTAATCAATGCTAGGATCTATTTTTCTATGAAAAATGAATTGCCATACTCCCTCGAACTTTATAGTGATATCTTCATTATATCTATCGATAATATAGGGGTTATGGTCTAAATAAATGGACAGAATTTTATTTAGTGCGATCCACTCATACTTCTGTCCGAGACTTTGCGTATGGTCACCTACATCCTTCACACTTAAGTCGAACTCTCCAAATTTGATGTAATTATACCCCATATCAAATATTTCTTTAATCACCATTCTTACGAAGTTAACCCTATATTCCGGTAAAATATAGTCAATAGTATTCGACAGTTCAAAGTGAATATAATCCTCTTTATTAACAGAGATGTTTGTATAACAAGCTTCTAGATTACTTATAATTTTATTTTGACACATATAATGAATATCTATTTCTACACGATTACGGAACGCGTAATATGGATCCAATAGCATTAAATCATCACTCATGGAATCTTTCCTAAGCTTACTAATATCACTTTGGTTTACTTCATAGTAAGTATACCTATTTGTGTAAGGCGGTTTAATATACCTCATATCAATACTCTTACAACGTCCATTAGACAATGCATACTCTATGATTCCTACTAGGTAACTACGAATCATAGCAGAATGAATAACTTCATTTACATCAAAAAACTCTTTGAATACATAATCGGCAAGCTTTTCAACTTCATCCAAACAATTACTATTTAAAACACACCCATATGTAGCACAAAATAACCCTTCTATTATGTATATATCTTTTACAAATCTAAACTTCCTGATGAGATGTAACAAAATATGGATATGATTCTTAAAAAGCTTTACCAATGATTTTATTGAGACATCTCTAACTTGATCATCTGTACTTGCCATAAACCATGTAATATTCATGCCTAACAAATACAATGCCTCTTCGTCAAATCCCAAACTCTCTGTATGATCTTTCCATGCCCACTTCATTATTTGCGTAAAACAATCATTCTTTTTAAAATCCTCACTAACATAAACGGTCCAGAGAGCATTAAAATCATCCAATTGCATATTCATTAAGGATTCATATAAAAAATTTGCATTGTAATAGTGTTTTTTATCAATGGAAAATTTCAAAACTTCATCCCAGAACTTATATAGTTTTCTCGGAGATGAAAAACTTAACACTAATACTTCGTTCAGTATAAAAGAATGGCTTATTCCTGTTATCGCTTCTGGTCTTCTCCACTTGAGACTATTATAGTAGGCCTTCTCCAAATTAACTGAATCATATCTTAATATGTCACGTGGCCAATAGTACATCTCCAATTCGGGAGCTGCTATCTCCGGAAGCTGAACGGCTATTGCTTCAAAAATACCTTGATTAGAGTAATCGTCCATGAGTAAATGATAATACGGATTCATTTCGGAGAAAAAGTTTTTCAAGTTCGTATTGTATTTGTTAATTTCATTTGCTTCAATAATTCTTTTTGCGACAATGAACTCACTAAATAATTCAAAAGTAATATATACGATGTCATCCGTTTTAGAGTTACGCTTGATTGTATTCACGGTTATTACCTGTTCATTTACTAACTCGTCAAAAAAATTCACATTTAGTTTTAAGAATGCCATCTGATTGTTAACTTCTCTAGAAGCGACCTCATAAAGCAAATAGCTATTATTGTATTTTAGTTTAGTATCAATAAAACAGGACAAGGCTAAATTAACTAAATCTCCATGCTTGGGATAGCCTTCTATCCGTAACCTTAAATTATTATTAATCGTTCTGAAGTAGTTATTAAATATACCTTCAATACTATCAGCAGAGTTGTGTTTATCATATGATATGCAATATACCTTTAAAAATAACGGGTTTTTGAATTGATACTTTAGACAGTCATTTAAGGTCAACGGGACTTTATAGTAATTAAAAAACTCTCTAACTGCATGCTCGATATTATCGAACCCATCAAACTCCACTCGCATAACATCATTAATTTCAAAAAAATCTGCAGGAATGACTTCCTTCTCATATGTATCTCTCACGCTCATTACTAGAGCGATGTTACTGTATCTTTTCATACGTTCCACAAAACCACTAATTGAACTTTGCAATATTTTCTTGGAAGTGGCTTCGTTTAGTGCATCAATGAATATAATGACTCGTTCGTTCTGTTCAATCCCATACTCATTGAACACTTCAAAAAAGTCATCCATATCTTCATCAATAGGAATATCTAATTGCTTTTTTATCTGTTGTAGGAATGAGTCCTCGAAATTCACTAATTGGCCCAACAAAAAAATACTAATTTTATTTGTATTTAATCGCCTTAGAGCGTGATTGGTCATGAAATGTGATTTCCCAACTCCCGCACTACCAGTAACAACCACAAAAGGATTTAGAGCAGCTTGAAAAGAGGTATCTTGCAAATATGTATACATCTCTTGAATTTTTTCCAAGAAATAGCTGCTTCTTCTATGAACATTACTTTCATCAATATATCGTTTTAATGAGATAACTACTTCCTCGACTTCACACAAACATTTATTTATCCTATTATTTGAAGAAATCTGCCCCATAATTTGTTGGAGTTTTTTTAAAATATTCGTTATCTCATTATCAGCATGATTATAAAAAAGATTATCTCTTATTAATTCCTCACATTTATCAATCACACTTTTTTTAAATTTATCGTTTAGTTCGATCGCATCAATCAACTCTGAAATCTGCAATTCAACGTTGAGGTTTTCAGAATATCTATTTCCTATATTTCTAATATTTTCTTCCACTCTCCCCCTAAACCATTGCGAACTATACTTATGCTTTTTAAGTACATTTTTATCATTAAATACATCAAGTTTCTGCTCAATTATACCTAACTGCACATTTACACCACTAAATCCCTTAGCTATCGTCGACTCAAGTTCATCAATTTTCAGAACAAGTTCTTGATTCGTATGTTCTTTCAAGTGTTCTTCCGTTTCATTAAGTATTTCTTCCATTAAATCAGTATCTAGACTACGCTCATTAATTTCTGTTTCCGTTGACTTCAAAAAAATCTCTGATAATAATCTATAAAAATATAAATCAACTGATGCATGCTTAGGAATTATTTCACTAAGTAGCTTCATAGCATCTGATTTTAACTTTGTAATAGATGCGTTTGGATTTATATAGTCAAACACCCAATCTATTCGTTTAATGAAGTCTGACATCAATTCATTGTCTGATAATTTCAAATTCAAAACCCTAGAGAGACTTACGATGGATTGATATTCAATTTTTAGTTCATCAATAACCTTTTTCCCTTGCATTTTAGCCGCTGAACTTTTTTTGCTTTCTATTGTGGCAATTTTATTAGTAATATTCTTAAGAAGTGAAGCGCTCACCTCTTCAATATTCGCGCTTAATGTCTTTTGTAGATAAACAACCAATTTAGCGAGTAGTTCCAAATCTTTCTCAGTGACTGGTTGCTTATTTATCCATTCATTAAATAATTCATCTTTTCCCGAAGGTTTTGAATTTGATTCAAAACTAAAATAGCTCTCAGATACATCATGACTAGCAAATAACACAAAAAAATTGTACAAAGTCTTGTGAATATCATCGCTGCCTAGATTAAAAGCAGACGAGTAACACTTAACTTGTGTCCACTTTATGTTTGTTCTTGATTTATTTACTTGTTTAATATCATCCTCAACTTCACAGTAGATAAGGTTCCCAATATTTTCACGGTAATTAGTTAGCCACTGAACTAAAGTCTTTAAATATTGAAACACAAAACCCCTATTAGTTCCGACCGCATCCGTATTTGCCTTAAATATGATTAGCTCCTTCGACATGTCATGTCCCCTTTTATAAAGCTTGTATCTTTACTCCTTTCTTCCAATTATAGTTACTCATAAACTAATCGCCTAGCATTATTTGTCAAAGAATGTTAGATTATCGTTTCCAAAATCATTTCAAACATTCTATTAGTCCCTATTCAAGATATAAGGGTCATTTGCCTAGACATAAAAAAAGGAACCCAGCCAACGGGGCCGGGTTCTAAAAGTTTATATTAAAAAGGGGGTCTTGTTTATTATATTACCAAGTGAACATTATGGAACCATAACAGGAATATTTCATTTCTGTTACAAATTAGAAAACGCTTTATATTCTAATTTGCTGTCTCCAGTCTCCTGTCTACGTTCTCCGCTCCGCCCCTCCCCCACCTCGCCCTCAAATTCCTCCCCAATTCCAGTTGCACGTTTCCCCCAATTGGCATATACTAATTATATACTAATTAGAATAATTCTAAATAAGGAGGAACCCTATGAGCGTCGAGTATGACTATCATCATCTCCACCATGTGAAAGAACAAAGTAAGTCAAGAAAAACCCTGTGGGTCACCCTCATCTTAACGGCATTTTTTACCCTGGTTGAAATTATCGGTGGGGTGCTTTCGAATTCCCTAGCTCTATTATCCGATTCGGCTCATATGATTTCAGATGTCTTTGCGCTTGGCCTGAGCATGGTTGCCATCCAACTTGCTACGCGCCAGCCCAATGCCCGCTTCACTTTTGGATTTCTGCGATTTGAGATTGTCGCTTCCTTTCTCAATGGATTGGCGCTTTGCATCATCGCATTGGGCATTTGCATCGAAGCCATCCAGCGCGTCCTCCACCCCCAACCGATTCAATTGGGACTCATGCTGGGCATTGCCTCGATCGGGTTCGTTGTAAACCTTGTGCTCACGTTGGTTCTTCATAACAGCGTCAAGGAGGAAGACAATCTGAACGTGCAAAGCGCGCTCTGGCACTTTTTCGGAGATTTGCTAAGCTCGGTTGGTGTCATTATTTCGGCGATTGTTATTTATTACTCAGGTCTCCTCTGGTTCGATCCGTTGATTTCAGTTGTGATTGGGGGCATTATTTTTACAGGTGGGGGCAAAATTATTCGAGAATCCTTCATGATCCTGATGGAATCCGTCCCTGAAAAGTTTAATCTAGACGAAATCCGCTCTGTGATCGCGAAGGTTGAAGGCGTAGAAGATGTCCACGAAATGCATCTCTGGGCCGTCTCGACCGACCATTATTCCCTGACAGCGCACGTGTTTATTAGTCCTAATATTCAACCTTTTTGCGTCATACTCGCGATTAATGAGACGCTGAAGTCCAAATATGGCATCGAGCATGCCACGATTCAAATCGAACATGCGGACATTAATCCACACGGCGAGTATGGGAAAGATTTTCTGAGGCAGCAAAAGCAGCTGAAACAACAAAATCAAACAAGCGTCTAAACGACCACTAACGATAACTACCTCCTTTTGCACAGAGAACAGACCCTTCGCGTTGGAAACAAACAAACCGTTAATCACCTCCCTAGGTGACTAACGGTTTATTTCATTCTGCGTAGAGTTACGCACAACCATCTCCATATCAATGAGCAAATCATGCCCATTCCTCTGAGCCAAGTACGCATCCAGCTCCTTCGCGCTTTCCTCGTCGATTTCCTCCCCCATCTGCCGCATCAGAAAGGCCGCCACCAAACGCGTTTGCAGCTCGACTGGCATCTCGAAGCTCGTAATAGAAGGAATGCTCGCCTTCGCAAAATGCTCATTATCCATCCCAATGAACTGTATCTCTTCGGGAACACGGATGCCGCGCGCATGACATTCAGCAATCAACTCCAGCGCCAGCGCATCGTTGAATGTGTAAATACCGATAGGCCGCAACTCACCGCTCACACGCAGTGCCTCGTCCAGTATCCCAGCCACACCCAACTCTCCTGCATCCAAAAGCGCATGCACCACCGTCTCAGCACGGTCACCTAGTCCCGCTAGAAATCCCTCGATGCGCTGCTCGTTCGCGCCCATTCCCTTACGTCTCCCGGCATAGAAAACAGCTCGGCAACCATGCGACAGAAAATACTGAACAGCCTGGCTCGACGCCTTGGCAAAATCCAAATTCACAGCCAGTTTCGTTATCTCATTCGGCCAACCCCAGCCATTAAAAATAACAAGCGGCGTCCCCTCACCCACTAATTGCTGGGTAGAGTGCATGCTGATCGCCAAGCCATGTGAAACTAGTCCGTCTACGCGTCGTTGCAGTAAATGCTCAATATGCCGCGTCTCCACCTCAGGATCCATTCCTGCTGCCGAGAATACAGATAGATGATAACCGTAGCCGTGAAACCTCTGCTCCAGCTTCTCAGCAAATCTGCCATAATACCCGCCAAAATGCGGGAGAATCAATCCTAACTCATTCGAGCGCCGCCGACTTAGATTCGTGGCCATAACGTTACGGCGATAACCTAGTCGCACTACTGCTTCTTCTACTTTACGGATCGTTTCCGGTGACATCGGAACTTTCCTACGGTTTATAACATTCGACACCGTCGCAATGGATACACCAGCCTCAGAGGCAACATCGACGATGGTAGCTTGTTTACTTTTTTTCATCCCATACCCTCATTCTTGAAACGCTTAAACTCATTGTAGCTAGAAGGCGATTGCTCGTCAAATCTCTGTCCTTATGCCGGAAAACTGTTGCTGCTATAGGGTAAAATGAATAACTGGAGAAGACACCGAAATAGCTGGATATTTTCCAGTTATTTCGCCTAACCCATCTATCTCACCAATCCCACCGATTAAACAAGCTGCATCCTTTTGTAAATGCTCCCCAACCATACCGAGCGCAAAAGGCACCACAACAGATTACTCTGCCATGATGCCATGCCTCTGATGCCCCTTCACCTCTCAATCGTCGTGATGCCCAATCAACGAAATGATCTGCTTCTTCAGCTTCACGAAAGCTTCAGAATCCTTCACATCCTCCACATGCCGCAGCCCGCGTGGAATCACAATCTCACTGCGAATCGTGCCAGGATGGGCCTGCATCACATACACTCGCTGCGATAGGAAGATGGCTTCTTCGATGTCGTGCGTGATGAACACAACGGTCGTTTTTTCCTTCTCCCATATACGCAACAGCAGCTCCTGCATGGCGTTCTTGGTTTGCGGATCCAATGCGCCGAATGGTTCATCCATGAGCAGCACATCCGGATTATTCGCCAGTGCTCGCGCGATCGCGACCCGCTGCTTCATCCCGCCCGAAAGCTCCTTCGGCAACGATTTCGCGAACTTATGCAAACCGACTAATTCCATGAAGTGGTCGGATATGGCCCTCTTTTCGAACAGGGGAACACCCTTCAACGTCAATCCGAATTCAATATTCTCTCTCACCGATAGCCATGGGAATAATGTATAGCTCTGGAAGACCATCCCTCTGTCCGCGCCAGGACCTTCAATCTCATGCCCATTGATGCTCAGATCCCCCATCGTCAAAGGCTCTAAGCCAGCAATAATGCGCAGCAAGGAAGATTTCCCGCAGCCGGAAGGCCCGACGAAGCTGACAAACTCGTGCGCATCCACGTGAAAGGACACACGATCTAGGGCTACGAATTGTGACTTTTTGGAACTGTACACCTTCGTAACCTCGGCGGCTTCGATTTTCCGCACACCAGCACCTGCAATTGTCCCCTCAGAAGGCACGTTGCTGTAATCTAGGTTCAATGCTTCCACTCTTAACGCCCTCCTTCCAACCATGGGAAAAACCGTTTATGACAATAAGCAAATGTGCGATCCGTCAATAAGCCCAGCAAACCAATCGCAATAATGCCTACAAATATTTGATCCGTGTTCAAGAACCGCTGCGCCTTCATAATCGAAAATCCTAGACCACTGCTAGCCGCAACCAGTTCGGCTACAACTAGATAAGTCCATGCCCACCCGATGATTAATCGCAATGTGTTCATTAAATCTGGAAGCAGTGCAGGAATCAGCACCTTCTCGATCACTTGCCAGCGTTTCGCACCGAGTGTATACGAGGTTTGCAGTAAATCATTGGACACTGACCGCGTATTGTCTGCAACCATCAACATTAATTGGAAGAAACATCCCAGGAAGATGACAAGGACCTTCGCCCACTCGCCGATCCCCGCCCAGACCATGATTAAGGGAATGAACGCCGTCGCAGGCATATAACGAATAAATTCAGTAGGTGGTACTAGGATAGCTTCAGCAAACCGATACGTACCCGCCAGAATCCCAAGTGGTATCCCGATGAGACAAGCAAGCAAGAATCCACCACCCACTCGAAAAATACTTATCCAAACATTTTGCCAGAACACGGGGTTCTGCAATTGAATCCCAAACTGCCGGAGCACCTGATCCGGTGTGGGTAGGAATGTGCGGTTGACCAAATTACCATAGCTCATCATGCTCCAGAACAGCAACACTACCGCAATGATAAGCACGACACCCGACAAATATGATTTACGGCTAATTTCACCTCGTATGGCAAACATAGTGGACTTGCGTCTTTTTTTTACCAGCGTTTCCATCTGCAGCCCTCCCCTTCAGCCTTTACTTCTTACGTTCTTTCATGACTTCCTCCACAAAATGACCATCTAAGAAGGTTTCCGCTTTGGGAATTGTGCTCAGCATATCTAAGCCTTTCAAGAATTCGGCCGTCTTGCCTGACGTAAACGCGAGCGATTCATAGGAATCCCCTTTGGTGAAGGCTTTGACGTTATCCTCGAGTTGGAAAATCTTCACGCTGTCCACGCCAGCTTTGTATTCATCAATCGGCGTCTCTGCCGCTTTAGCCATAATTTTCAGTGACTCTTCTGGGTTTGCTTTCCAATAATCCAAGGCATCGAACCAAGCGTTAATGATTTTCTTCACATCGTCTGGGCGATTCTTCGTAATTTCTTCTTTAAACACGAGCAAGTCAGGAATCAATCCTGGTGTATCCTTGGATGAGAAGAGCAGTTTCCCTTTCCCCTCTTGGATGGCTTTGCTTAGGAATGGCTCCCAGAGTACGGCTGCATCTAGATTACCCGCAATGAATGCCGGCCCAGCATCGTTAACTGTCATATTCGTATACGTGACATCCTTCTCTGCTAATCCTGCTTTCTCAAGCGCTGTCAGCATCAGAAGATGATCAACCGTTCCAAGCTCCGTTGCCACTTTCTTGCCTTTCAAATCTTTCAAAGAATTAATACTTGGCTTCACGACAACACCATCGCCGCCATTGGAATTATCATTCACAAGCACAGCTTTCAGCTTAATGCCTTTGCTTGCCGGAGCTAATGTATCGCTTAACGTCTGACTGTTCGCATCTACTTTCCCTGAAGCTAACGCAGATAAGGAGTCACTATATACAGGGAACCAGACCAGATCGACATTCACGCCATTTTTCTCAAAAAAGCCCTTCTCCTTCACGAGGTACCACACGAACCAACCCGGCCATGGACTAAGCGCCAACTTGATCGGCTCCTTACTACCTCCTGCTTGCGTACTCGCCTCTTTGCTTCCACACCCGCTGATAACTGTAAAAGTTAATAATACCGCCAACATCAGAAATATTGTCTTTTGTCTCATTCTCCGAACTCCCTCTCTGTCTAAAATGATAAGGAAAAAGCCCGGAATGATATCATATCCTGATATCCTCCCGGGCTTTTATCCCTCCGTGTGCACGATGCGTTAGTCATCGTGTGTCTTCTCTTGGACCTGACCGACAGCCTTCATTCTATCGCGGAACCCTAGAAAACAAGTTTGCTATGCGGTTGTTTCTTCGTTGTCTTACTTTTGTTCTTATCATACTTAGATTAGCTTCATATGTCAATATATATAACACAATTAATTCATTCTTGTTGAAAACCATCTTTTGCGTTATGTTATATGACATAAATTTAGTCCTGATGAGGGGATGCGCGATGTATTTAACTCTTTTCCGCATTCAGATGTCAGATAAACAGCCTGCTCAGCTCGCTGATCTCCAAGCCCTTTTATTCTTGGAGCAAATTCGGCCAAACGAACGTGTCACCATGTTCAAAAAGCCCCTTCGCATAAACTGCGAATGAGGCCTTTGGCTAGTCGAACTAAGGCTGTAACAGCCCCACATGAACTTTAACTACCGCTTTTTTGATTTTCGATGATTGCCCCATGCCAGGTCTATGAATATCGTTAGGGAAAAAGACAGCAAACATGCCTGGTTTGAGATGAAGTAAAATCTCGCCTGCCGATGGATCATATAACGCATAATCATGTTCACTCTCATAGGCTTTAACCGCACGGATTTCTTCCCGATCCGCAAACCAACCGATCGTCTCTTCACCATCGATTAAGTAGTGAATATCAATATACGACTCGTGCTTCTCAGCTAACTGCTCGTCCATCGGCTTAGCATCGAATTCCATAAACGATACGTACATCTGATCACCTTGGATCTCTACTCGACCTTCGGGCGCGTCACCTTTAAGCAGTAGATTAAGTTCCTCTAAAGCTCTTACGATAACTTTATGTTCAAATTTACTTTGTTTTTCCCACAATGACATTGTACCCAAAATCATGGACTATTCCCCCATTGCACATGTGTAATCCTTTATAGCAATTTCACGACCACGGACTCCGCTGTATGTTCCTTGTTCCTAATCGATTCCTCGTAGGATCTTTTGAAATATTCCACATATAAGACATCCAACAAATAGAGCTGCGAAATTTTCGCCGACAAGGAACCCCCTTGCAGAGGTCCTTCATTAGCTCCACATAACAGCGTAAGATCAGAATACGATGTTAATGGCGACTTGACAAAGCGGGTAATCGATATGACGGTAGCCCCGCTTTCCTTCGCCTTTTTGGCCACCTCAATCGTATCCTTGGTTGAGCCCGAATACGAGATGATCACGGCCACATCCCGTTTGGTCATCAACGCCGCCGACATCATCTGAAGATGTGAATCGATCGTGCATTCCGTTTTGTTGGTGATGCGCATGAATTTAATTTTCGCTTCCATAGCTGTCATTAAGGATGAGCCAACACCGAAAAATATGACTTTTTCTGCTCCAAGCAAGTAATTAATAGCTTCATCGATTTTGGAGCTATCAATTAAGTTAAACGTTTCGTTTAAAGCACTTATGTTGGTTGACAGAACCTTGGATGCAACTTGTCCGATGGAATCATTCATCAATACCTTTTCCGTCAGCTGCGGAATTTCATTTTCCACGGTGATACTATGTGCCAGGGCAATTTTGAAATCTTGGTAGCCCTTGTAGCTCAAGGATTTGCAAAACCTGAATATACTAGATTCGCCAACCCCGCAAACATCTGCAAGATCTGTAATTGACATGTAGACAACACTGTCTATGTTCTCCAGAACATAGTCCGCCACTTTTTTTTCGGTCGTTGTTAGGTTGTTATATTTAGAATGAATAGTTGTAAAAATATTGATTGCGCGCACACGATCACCCTCTTAGCCTCAAGATTCAGACATGATGCGCAACAATGATGCGAATGCGCCTCTTTCAGCGTAAGAATAATGAGGCCGCACCCAATAAACCAGCCTTATTTCCCAGAGAAGCCTTAAGAATTTTCACGTCTGCAAAACTATCCATGATCAAATCTTGCGTTTGTGCCTCGACTGCACGAACGAGTTCCTCTTGCTCCATCACACCGCCCCCTACAATAATAGCCGAGGGATTAAAAATATGAATAATTGAAGCTAAGCCAACGGCTACTTCTGCCGCCCAAGCATGCAAGACCTGCTGTAATGGTTCGTTTCCTTCTCTTATTTTACCAAAAAAAACCTTCCCGTCCACACATTCTGGATCTACGTGCCTCGCCATTCGAACTAATGCAGTCGTGGAGGCATAGCTTTCATAATAAGGCTTTCTCTCTCCACCGCGCTTGTCGGGTAAAGGGTGCGTAATGATATGACCGAATTCCGCAGCTACGCCCTTAGCTCCTCGGTAGATCTGGCGATCGATAACGATCGCTCCACCGATACCTGTCCCGAACGTAAGACATAAGAAATCTTGAAACGATTGCGCTGCGCCGAAATAGGCCTCGCCCAAGGCTGCCGCGTTGACATCATTTTCAACTCTAACAGGCTTCTTGAATCGATTTTCAACGATATCTCTGATTTTCATTCCCGTGTAATCTGGAATATTCTCATTTGCATAAACAATATACCCTTCTTCGGAATTAACTTGTCCAGCTGTGCTTATGGCAATCGCATCGTAATCCGCATACACCGCAAGCTGGAGAAGCAATTTCTCTATGACATGAGGGCCACCCTTGAGGCTTTCAGTGGGATATTCCTTATATTGATCGACATTCCCTCGTTCATCGCAAATACCCATCTTGGTATTGGTACCGCCAATATCTGCCGCTAAAATTTTCATAGGCTATTGGATCGCCTTAACGAATCGTTTGGTAATCTCCATCGGTCGTGTGATGATGGATCCTACAACAGCCGAGTAGATACCTAGATCAAATAATCGCTTCAATTCTTCAGGTGTCGAGATGCCACCTTCAGCAATAATGGGAATGGATAATGTCGTCACGAGTTTCTCGGCCAATTCGAAATTTGGCAAAGACTTATCTTTCGTTGCTTCTGTATAACCGCATAATGTTGTACCCACACAGTCAAAACCGAGTTCGACCGCAGTGACCGCCTCTTCATACGTCGAGCAATCCGCCATAAAGAGCTGATTCTTATACTTCTTTTTAATTTGCGGAAATACATCTGAAATCGTGGAGCCATCCGGTCTTATGCGGTCGGTTGCGTCCATTGCTATCATATCTACGCCTTCCTGACAAAGCGCATCGACTTCTTTCATAGTAGGCGTGATGAAAACATCCGATCCATCGTATACTTGCTTGATGATCCCGATAATCGGCAAATCGACACTTTTCTTAATTTCATGAATATCCGCTACGCTGTTTGCTCGAATTCCCGAAGCTCCGCCTAAGTAAGCCGCATAGGACATTCTCCCCATAATAAATGGACTGTGCAACGGTTCTTCAGGTAATGCTTGGCAGGAAACAACCAATTTCCCTTTAATCATTTCCAGAATTGTTTTATTTGTATCCATCCGTTCCCCACTCCACACCTATATTTTTATTCCTTCACTGCGCCAGCCGTCATGCCTTGAGTAAAATAACGTTGGAACAAGACGAATATTAACAGCATTGGAATTGCAGCAACCGTGGCTCCTGCCATCTTATAGGCAAAATTCGGATTAAGGTCCTGCATCAAAGTTGCCGTACCTACCATCAGAGTTTTCATATTTTTCTCTTGTCCAACGACGGACTGCCATAAATAATCGTTCCATACTTGTACAAAGTTTAAAATAAATAGTGCACCAATACCAGGTTTAACAATTGGAAGCATGATTTGCATGAAGGTCTTCCACTCACCAGCTCCGTCAATTCTCGCCGCTTCTCTTAACGCATTTGGCGCTGTATCGAAAAACCCTTTTAACAAAAACACACCAAATGCAGTGGCAACGTTCGGCCAGATCATGCCGTTATAACTGTTCACCATCCCGAATTGCTGCGTGATCCGGAATAGCGGAACGATCATGATTTCTTTCGGAATCATCAGGCTCGCTACAAAAATAATGAAGATGATATTACTGCCTTTGAACCTAATTTTCGAAAAAGCATAAGCGGCCATAGCCCCAACACCGATGACAAGCACCGTGGTGACACCAGAAACGAACACACTATTGAATACCCATCTCAGTGCTGGTTGACTTTGAAATACGTCTACATAGTTAGAGAAAGTAATCGTGGTCGGCCACCAGTCAGGCGGCATTTTCACAACATCCGAACTATTTTTAAGTGAACTTGTAAAGAGCCAATATAAAGGAAACAAGTTAAATATCGCGAAGATGAAAATGATCACATTTGATATGATATCAATCCGCTCCATTTTCTTCTTGCTGTTTGATTTCGACATGCTGAATACCCCCCTTTACTTCTCCTTGACTAAGCTTCTTAATTGAGGCACGGACAACAATAATGTAATCACGAACATGATTACCCCAACAGCTGAAGCCATACCAAGTTGATTATATTTAAATGCGTTATTGTAGAGATAATACATCAGTGTTACGGAAGCATTATTCGGCCCACCACCCGTTAAGAGCTGGATGACTACGAATATTTTCAAAACAGCAATAATGTTAATGATCACAATATAAACCGTTGTGGATTGGACAGAAGGAATCAATATTTTGAAAATGACCTGCGATCTGCTCGCCCCGTCCACTTCCGCCGCTTCAAACAGATCTTTCGATACACCCAGCATCGCGGCGATATAGAGAATGATCGCTTGTCCCACATTTGTTGCGAATGTTACGAATATAATAACCGGCATAACCGTTGTTGTTTTCCCTAATAAATTAACATTACCCAAACCCATTTCCTGAGAGAAATAAGAAATCAACCCATTCGCTGGATTCAGTAAGAAACTCCACACCATACTCATGACAACCATTGAGACCATTACCGGTACATAGTAGCTGCCTCGAATGAATGAAACATACTTGGCATTCTTGTCAAATACAGCGGAAGCTACGAACAGCGCGAAACCGACCGTAAGAATAACGATAAACACGACGAACACAACGGTGTTTATGAGCGCTTTGAAAAATACAGGATCGTTAAACAGCGCCACATAATTATCCAGTCCAACGAACTTTTCTGATTGATAATTGATCCGATACAAGCTAAGTCTTATACCTTCAATAATCGGATATACCAAGAAAACTAAGAAAATCAGCATCTGTGGTGAAATAAACAGGTAACCGGTGATACTATCTTTGAGGGATTGACTGCGTATTCTCATATCGGTTTTCCTTTCTAATTAGCAGCCTTAGGATCACTCGGATCCCAAGGCTATTAATCGGTTATTAATGAGTCATTTACTTCGTTTGATAGATAACTGAGCTCTCTTTATTCGTTTGAATAACCTTGTTGCCTTTGGATTGATAATCCTTCACTGCCTGTTCAGGAGTATTGGCATTTGTGTATAGGGCTTGAAGCTCAGGGTAAAGCACTTCTCTTAATTGACTATAACCTGGAACGTTACCACTGAAGTTAAATAAATACTTAGAGTTTGCGTCGTAAGCAGCAAAGAGCGGGTTCACGTCTTTGAGTTCTTTGGAAACCGAAGTTCTTACTGGGATACCATTCTTCGAAGACTTCACCAATTCAGAATCTGTGGAGAAGAATTTCACAAAATCTTTAGCTACTTCGACTTTCGCTTTGTCTTTATTTTGGAATACGCTCGCGCCAACTACGTACGTAAAGGACAATGGATCTCCGCTTTCGGACGGAATATTAGCTAGGCGTACATCGAACTTCGCGCTCTTGCCGCTAGCCATATCCGCTTTGGTGTTGTTGAACAAGATCGGATTCGTAAAGGAGATCGCTAATTGCTGATTGCGGAACATGCCGTTGGCATCATTGGACGATACCGATTCAGGACCTGGATTCGTATAACCTGCGTCCCTGATTTTCTTCAACCAATTAGCAGCTTTAGCACCGTTCGCATCATCAAGCACGATATTCCCTTTATCGTCAAAGAATTTATTACCGAACATTCTCATATAGGCAAGGTTCCACGTGTCCCCTTGATTATTTACAGCATAAAGTGACATCGGATAAGCATTGGAATACTTATCTTTAGGCAGGTTGTCTTTCAGACCTTTTAGAATTTGCTCATACTCGGCTAATGTCCATGTCTTAATCTCATTAGGTCCGCCAATGAACTTCTCTAGACCGGCTGCTTTGAGCATATCCGCGTTATAGACTAAAGTTCCTGGGTTATGTTGGAACGGATAGAAATAAACATCTTTACCGAAAGTCACCGCATCCCAAAAGTTTTTGGCAATGTCGGTTTTGGATGCATCATCCACAATATCAGTTAACGGCACTAAAGCACCGCGATGAACATAATCGCCCATGGCAAAAACGCTTTCAAAAAATACATCTGGCGCCGTTCCACTGCTTAAGTTGACATTCAGTAATTGGTCGCGTTGATCGCCTGCAATCACTTCTACTTTGATTTTGGCATCATACTTTTTGTATTGCGCAGAGAACTTCTCAGCCGCAGCTTTCAAGAAGCTGTCGTAGTCAGCGCCTGCCTCTGTAGAATCTAGAACACCTTTCCACTGTGGTGTCAGCCAAACTTTAAGCTCTACCTTTTTCCCAGCAGCTTCTCCGGCATTGCTAGTACTAGTGGCTTCTTTATTACCGCTTGTACATCCCGCAACAATTGAAGTCAACATCGTCAGAGCCAAAACAGCTATTGGAAAGCGTTTAATTTTCATCATTAATCTACCCCTTATCTATTCTAGTTGTGACCTGACTCCATATGAATTTCGCCATCTCTCGGTGACCATCCGCATCTAGATGCATATAGTCAATCTCATTCATGGCAACTTCATTCTTGGAATCTGCATAATGAATGCCCGTCCCTCTAAGCAATCTCTCCAAGTGTCCCGCCAGCTCCAACGATTTCTCGCTGCAATGGCTTCCCATCGCTTCGCCTATTGGCGTATCGATGTACTTCTCCCCTATGGGAGGTGGAGCAATCACTAGAACTTCTGGTGTCTGACCGCCAATTCCTGACTCAATCCCTTTAGCTTTTTTCGCCAGTCTGACAATCCCTTGCGCAATATTATAAGAAGTAAGACCGAAGCGTTCTTTCGTGTCGTTAGTCCCTAGCATGATCACTACCCAATCCAAAGGAGAATGCGACATCAGACATGGATAGAGATACGGTAAACCCGACAACCCTTCGAACAACGGATCTTCACAAACACTTGTCCTACCGCTGAGCCCCTCTGCTATAACCGTGTACGAACTCCCTAGATGTGAAGCGAGATGGCTCGTCCATCTCAACTCCTCATCGAATCTTGCACCCGTTTCTGCATTGTAGCCCCATGTGTTGGAGTCTCCAAAACATACGATGGTTTTTTTCATCATTTGCAGAACTCTTGAACCGCTTCATCAATCATCGTCACAATGCTATCTATGCGTCCTAAATCTTCAGTGCTGATACCTTCTAGCGGCCCTCTAACGCCGCCAATGTTCACGCCTCTGCGATTCAGAACTTCTTTGATAACGGCATACATGGATCCATTCTGTGAGCATAGCGCGATAATGATGTCATTAATACAGCTTTGGATGCGTTTCGCTTCTTCAAACTTGCCTTGAAGGAAGAATTCATTTGCTTGTAAGAATAATTCCGGCATCGCCGCGTACGTACCGCCGATTCCACCATCAGCCCCCATAATTCTTCCAGCCACATACTGTTCGTCAGGGCCATTGAATACAACAACATTGTCTCCGCCGACTCTTTTGAATCGTTCGATATCCATCGTTGGCATGGAGGAGTTTTTCACACCGATTACTTTCGGGTTAGCAAGAAGCTTCTCGAATAGCGCCGTAGTTAATGTATAACCTGTCGTTTGAGGAATGTTATATATAATAAATTCCAGTGGAGTTGCTTCGATAATTTCATTCCAATATTTATAAACAGAACTATCTGGCAATTTGAAATAAATAGGCGGGATCGCAGATAGGGCATCATACCCCAACTCTGCTGCATGTTTCGCAAGTGTAATGCTGTCTCTTGTAGAAGGTGCCCCTACATGGGCAATCAACGTCATTTTGCCTTTCAAACGGTTAGCCACATAACTAAGCACCGCTTTGCGTTCGTCAAGGTTTTGGTAAATACATTCACCGGAACTTCCTCCGACGTAGACCCCATTCACTTTTTTCTCATGCAAATAATCACATAATGCGTTGGTTCGGGCTTCTGAGATATCACCTTGATCGTCATAGCATGCATAAAATGCTGGTATGATGCCATGGAATTTTTCTAATCTCAATGAATTCCCCTCCTCGTGTTTATAATGTTTGGCAAGATCAACATTAACATATAAATTTCATTCTGTAAATTAATTTCACCAAATTTTAATTATTAGAAAATATTTTCACCAAAGACTTCCTCCTCTGGATTTGCTAGGTTACGCATCGAATTTGTCATATTTCTCACCTGCAAGTAGTATTTCCCTATTTACTTTCCCAAAACCAAAAAAAAGGCCCAGCACCAGAGGTGCTAGGCCTTTCTATCAGTCAGCGTAACTTATACGCCTAACCATTTCTTGAACAAATGCTTCGTTGTATCCATGTTCAATGCTGCGATTGATGTCGTAAGCGGAATACCCTTCGGACAGGAGCGTACGCAGTTCTGCGAGTTGCCGCAGCCTTCGATACCACCGTCTGTCATCAGCGTATCCAAACGCTCGTCTTTATTCATTTCACCTGTTGGGTGAGCATTGAATAGACGAACTTGAGACAACGCGGATGGTCCGATAAAGGAGTTCTTGTCGTTGACGTTCGGACAAGCTTCCAAACAAACACCGCATGTCATACATTTGGACAGCTCATACGCCCATTGACGCTTCGACTCAGCCATACGCGGTCCAGGACCAAGATCGTAGGTGCCGTCGATTGGAACCCATGCTTTAACCTTCTTCAACGCATTGAACATGCGTCCACGGTCGATAACAAGGTCACGCATAACAGGGAACGTGCTCATTGGCGCTACACGAATCGGCTGCTCCAGCTTATCTACAAGCGCGGAACAAGCTTGGCGCGGCTTCCCGTTGATCACCATCGAACAAGCGCCACAAACTTCCTCCAGACAGTTGGATTCCCAACATACGGGTGTTGTTTTTTCGCCATTCGCATTCTTCGGGTTACGCTGAACTTCCATCAAACCGCTGATTACGTTCATGTTCGCACGGTAAGGAATTTCAAACTCCTCTGTATACGGTTTGGAATCCGGACTCTCTTGACGAGTCACGATAAACTTCACGGTTTTCGTTGCGCTTAGTGTCTCTGCCATGATCAGGATCCCTCCTTTTTCTTCTCCGTAGAGTAGTCACGTTTACGAGGTTTAATCAACGATACATCAATTTCATCGTAGGAAATTTTAGGACCATCAGGCGTCCAATCCGCGATTGTCGTTTTCATGAAGTTGTCATCATCACGCTCAGGGAATTCCGGCTTGTAATGTGCACCACGACTCTCATCACGCATCAAGGCACCAACCGTCATCGCCTCAGCAAGTTCAAACATATTCCAAAGTTGACGTGTAAACGCAACACCCTGGTTGTTCCAACGAGCTGTATCTGTGATGTTAATGTTGTTGTAACGCTCTTTCAAATCTTTGATCTTGCCAATTGTTTCATTCAAACGATCGTTGTAACGAACAACCGTCATGTTCGCATTCATCATGTCGCCAAGCTCTTTATGAAGTACGTACGCATTCTCTGTACCGTTGTTCATTTTGAGCAAGCTCTCATAACGATCTTGATGGCGCTTCTTCTCACGATCATAAATGATCGAGGACGTATCATCTGCATGCTTGGATAAGCCGCGGATATACTCAACCGCTTTAGGACCAGAAACCATGCCGTCATAGATGGCGGATACGAGGGAGTTCGCACCCAAACGGTTTGCACCGTGATGCTGATACTCACACTCACCTGCTGCGAATAGGCCAGGAATGTTCGTCATCATGTTATAGTCAACCCACATGCCGCCCATGGAATAATGAACCGCAGGGAAAATCTTCATTGGAATTTTACGCGGATCGTCGCCCATGAACTTCTCGTAAATTTCCATAATACCGCCAAGCTTAATATCAAGCTCTTTCGGGTCTTTATGAGAAAGATCCAAGTAAACCATGTTCTCGCCGTTAATCCCGAGCTTCTGATCAATACACACGGAGAAAATCTCACGCGTTGCAATATCACGAGGCACAAGGTTACCGTAGGCTGGATATTTTTCTTCAAGGAAATACCAAGGCTTACCGTCTTTGTACGTCCAAATACGTCCGCCCTCACCACGTGCTGATTCGGACATCAAGCGCAGCTTGTCGTCTCCCGGAATCGCCGTTGGATGAATTTGAATCATTTCACCATTCGCATATTTAACACCTTGTTGGTAAACCGCACTTGCTGCTGTCCCCGTGTTAATAACGGAATTCGTTGTTTTCCCGAAAATGATACCAGGACCGCCTGTTGCCAAGATAACCGCATCAGATGGGAATGTTTGAATTTCCATGCTGCGCAAATCTTGTGCTGCGATACCACGGCATACGCCTTCGTCGTCAATAACAGAACCCAGGAATTCCCAGTGTTCGAATTTCGTTACAAGACCCGCTGTTTCCCAGCGACGAACTTGCTCATCCAACGCATACAGGAGTTGTTGGCCTGTCGTTGCCCCAGCAAATGCTGTACGGTGATATTTGGTACCACCGAAACGACGGAAATCAAGCAAACCTTCTGGTGTACGGTTAAACATAACGCCCATACGGTCCATCAAGTGAATAATGCCTGGCGCTGCGTCGCATAATGCTTTAACAGGAGGTTGATTCGCTAAGAAATCTCCCCCGTATACTGTATCGTCAAAGTGCTCCCACGTGGAGTCACCTTCACCCTTCGTATTCACCGCACCGTTAATGCCGCCTTGCGCACATACGGAGTGGGAACGTTTCACAGGAACTAAGGAGAACAATTGTACATGTACCCCAGCCTCTGCTGCTTTAATTGTCGCCATGAGTCCCGCAAGGCCTCCGCCGACGACGATGATTTTTGAATTAGCCACTTCTGTTCACCCTCCCTTATTTCCCCGTATGCGCTTCTACTGGAACTGAAAATTCGGTACCTGTAAACGCAGTTAATGACATAATAAACATCACTGTCATTAGAACGAACAAGCCCATTGTAATAATAGTCGAAAAGCGTTGCGCACGCGGCCCAATTGTAATACCCCAGCTTACTAAGAATGACCACAAGCCATTGCAGAAATGGAACGTTGCCGAAACAATACCTACCAGATACAGAATAAAAATAACAGGATTCGTCGCAATATCATGCATCGTATTGCCAAGAGCTTCATGCGCTACATTGCCTAGGGCAACTTGAACGCGAGTCTCGAATAAATGCCAGGCGATGAACAGAAATGTAAGTACCCCTGTCACACGTTGCAACATAAACATCGTGTTACGGAAATATCCGTAACTGGATACGTTATTACGTGACTGGTACGCTACATAAAGTCCATAAACGGCATGGTAAAGAAGCGGAAGCCAGATTCCCACGATTTCCAATAACAGTCTTAGCGGCAAATCGTTCAACCAATTAATTTGATCCAGGAAGGCTTCAGGTCCTTTGGTAGCTTCATAGTTAGTGAGCAAATGCTCAATAAGGAAGAAGCCCACCGGAATGACACCTAGTAACGAGTGGATCTTTCGAAAGTAATACGAATTACTCATAATGTAACCAATTCCCCCCTCAACAAAATTCAATCCCTGCTACAATCAGACAAGTTTTGACAAAACAAGCCACATACCATTGTACTCTCGCCGCAAACGAGCGTCAACCCATAATCATCCACGCCTATTGTGCCAATTCAGTCAATGATTATACACAAAGGTCCACGAAATATAGCTAATTTGTGACATGTACATCGTACCTCTTTCATGCTTATAATGGAAGTGCCGATTTTTTATATCTACTTATAACTATTTCACATATAGAAGGCAGGTATACTTATGGAGTTATTAGATGTCTTCGCCATCGTAGTCGAACAAGTAAGCCTGAATAAAGCGTCACAATTGTTAAACATTTCACAGCCTGCCCTATCGCGCAAAATTATGAAGCTGGAAGATGAGCTTGGCGTGGAGCTTTTTATCCGGAAGGGGAAAAGACTGGAGTTAACGAAAGCGGGGCAGATTTGTTATGACCATGCGTTAGAGAAGCGCCATCTAGAGCGGAAGTTCAAGCAAGCACTTCATAGTTACAAAGCCGCGGGCAGCTTGTCTTCACTTACTATAGGTGCTTCTCTGACAACACTCCAATCTACACTCCCTGATCTCATCACTGATTATTTGCAAGACTATCCACTTACAGATATCAAGCTTCTTACCGGCAAGACGCATGAGATTGTATCCTTGGTCAAAGACAACAAAGTGGATATCGGCATCGTTGCCTCACAAATCAATGCAACAAGTCTCCACTGTGAGCCTTTGTTCGACGACCATCTCAGCCTGGTGCTCCCGGCTGGACATCCCTTGATCGATCGAACAGAGATTACGATGCAGGATTTGAATGAGTTGCCCATGATCCTCTTCTCCAAAGGTACTTGGTATCGTATTCTGATGGACGAGCTGTTCAACAGGTTCACGATATTCCCCAATGTTCAGATGGAGATCGATTCCTTCGAAGCGATCATACGACTCGTCTCAACATGTAAGACGGCAACTTTATTGCCTAAATCCTATTTACGCCAAGATTTAATTCAGAATAATGAACTAATTCTAAGAGAACTCCAAGAATTGGAACAAACCAAACGAACAACCTCGCTCATCTACTCCGATCATTCGGCAGATAATGCGGAGTCTATGAAATTCGTCTCTCAGGCCATTGCCTATTTTGCCAAGAACCGCTAACCCGCCCACACACTTACATGGGCACAAATTTATAGCCAACACCCCAAACGGTCCGAATCCATTTCGGTTCTTTGGGGTTGTCTTCGATCTTCTTACGAAGGTTAGCGATATGTACATCAATTGCCCTATCGGTGACGAATGAGTCAAATCCGCGCACAGTTTGCAACAAGTCTTCCCGACTGTACACACGGCCTGGGTTGTTAACAAAGCATTTCATAATCTCGAATTCGGAATAGGTTGTCTCAACGGTCTCACCATGCACACTCATGGAACGAGTGTTCGTATTAAGTGTTATCTTGTCCTGCTTATCCATCACAGCCGCAAAAGCAGTTGATTTAGCGGGTTTTACTTCTTCCTTTTCCTCGTCCTGTTGACTCGGCTGCGTTATAGGCAACTGATTCATAGATGGAAATCTCTGCGCGCGACGAATAAGTGCATGGGCTCTTGCAATCAATTCATGCATGCTGAATGGCTTGCACATGAAATCATCTGCGCCCGCCCCTAGGGCGTTAACCCGCTCAACGATTTTGTTTTTCATCGAAACAATCATGATCGGTACACTGGAGGTCTCACGAACTTGACGACAAATCGCTAGCCCGTCCATGTCGGGCAGCACCCAATCGAGCAGAATCAGATCAGGTTGAAATTGCGGTATTGCTGCAATCCCGCTAGTCCCATTCTCCTCTCGGATGACCTGGAAACCCTCTTCCTTCAAATACATCGTGACCATGTCACCAATCATCGCATCATCTTCGATCATGAGTACCTTATACATGCGTTGTCCACCTTCATAAGAAATTCCCTTGCTGCAGGACATGGTATGTGTGCGGATCAGCCGATAACTTGACTTTCAAAATCGTTAATTTGGTTGTTCGTTCCAATGATAACCATAATGTCATTTTCATTCACAACATCACCTGCTTGCGGCGCAATGATAACTCCTGACTGCTTATTGATGGCCACGACACTGCAGCCAAACTTCGCTCGCGGATCCAACTGTTGAATAGTAAACCCACACAACCGCTTCGGCACTGAAAGTTCAACGATCGTGTAGTCTTTGGAAATTTCAATATAATCTAACAAATTAGGGGTGACCAATTGATGCGCTACCCGAATGCCCATGTCCCGCTCCGGATAAACAACGCGATCTACGCCTAATTTCGTCAATACTTTTCCATGAAGCTCGGATAATGCTTTAGCAACAACTTGGGTTACGCCCAAATCTTTCATCACGATGGCTGTCAAAATACTGGATTGAATATCATTACCAATGGCGATGACGGCACAATCAAAATTACGAATACCTAACGATTTCAGTACATCTTCATCCGTTGCGTCCGCGACAACTGAATGTGTTAGTTCATCACTCATGTCATTCACGACTTCTTCGTCCAAATCAATCCCCAAAACTTCATGACCAAGTTTCATAAGTTCCCTTGAAAGGCTTGACCCGAATCTTCCCAAACCTACCACAACGTATTGCTTCTTCTTCATCTTGTTCTACACCTATCCAATCGTAATTTTCCCCTCAGGGTATCTAAATAATTCTTTTTCTTGCTTAGGCTGCAGGGCATAGGCTAGTGTAATTGTACCAAGTCGTCCAGCAAACATCGTGATACAAATAAGCACTTTCCCAAACGTTGTTAATTCTGGTGTCAATCCCATCGAAAGGCCTACTGTTCCAAATGCGGATGTGACTTCAAACAAAATTTTGATAAAAGATGAATCTTGCGTTGTGGATAAAATCATTGTAACGATAATGACTAAGAATAAAGCCATCATGGATAACGTAATTGCTTTGAGAATACGATCCTTCGCTAAGCGATAGCGATAAATGACGATATCTTCTTTTCCACGAACCATGGTGATGATTGCGCTAATCAGAATGGTAAATGTTGTTGTCTTGATCCCACCACCAGTTGAACCTGGAGAAGCTCCGATAAACATAAGAATGATTATCAGAAATTGGGAAGCTTGACGAAGCGCACCAATGTCCACGGTATTGGCTCCTGCCGTTCGAGCTGTTACAGATTGAAAAAAGGATCCTAATACTTTTGCGCCAATATCTAATGAACCTAAGGTTCTGATATTTGTAAATTCGAATATAAAAATACCAACTGCACCTACTAACAAGAGTAAACCACTCATGCTCAGAACGACCTTTGAATGCAAAGAAAGCTTTCTCTTATTACGAAATTCCATTAGATCGGAGATGACAATAAATCCAATTCCTCCAAGAATAATCAGCATCATTGCAACAAAATTAACAACAAAATCACCGACATATCCGGTTAGCGAAACAAAAGGTGCATCCACGGTACCGAACAAATCAAAGCCCGCATTGTTGAACATGGAGACAGCATGCCAGATGCCGCAATAGAGACCTCTAGTAAAGCCAAAATCGAAAGAAAACCGAATTGTAAAGATAACAGCAGCAACAGCTTCAATGGACAAAGAATAGATAATAACTTTACGGATCAAACGGACAATGCCTTCCATACTGCCTTGGTTGAAAGCTTCTTGTAAGACTAGCCTTTCTTTTAAAGTGATTTTTTTACGAAAAGCAAAAGCAACTAATGTCGCCATTGTCATAAATCCTAGCCCGCCAACTTGAATCAAAGATACAATAACGATCTGCCCAAACATCGTATAAGCACTTCCGGTATCCACAACAACAAGCCCTGTAACACAAGTCGCAGAGACTGCCGTAAAAAAGGCATCAATAAAAGGTATTGAATGTCCTGTCGCCGATGAGAGTGGCAACGTTAATAGTCCCGCTCCTATGAAAATGATCACAGCGAAACCCAAAACTAGTATCTGAGGAGGTGTTAGCTGCCAAATATTCAGTTTTTTATTCATCGTGCCTCCTGGAATTGTAAGAAAATAAGCTAACTACCATTTGGCCATACGGATAGAGTTCCCCGTACATTTGTATAAATCCCACCAAGTAGTAATTCAAAGGTATTATATAATTGTTTCTGAATGTTTACCAGTAAATTGGCTTTCTTTTTAAACTATGATAACGTAAAGAAATGATTATGAATCGCGAATTCAGAAGGGAATTAACTATGCATAGGCTGAAATTTAATCGTCTCCTGCTCCTCCTAGCTTGTATTGGATTGTTCCTATATCTAGGCGTTTCGATGTTGTACGGACTGCGCGATGAGGAACCTGCGGCAGCAGACATGCCCTCGATCACCAAGCAGCAGGCAGCCGATAGTGCGGCAACTTTCATTCGTCAGCGTTATGAGCTGCACAATCCACAAACCTATGTCGTCTATCAGTCCAAAAAGGAACGAAGCGGCTACTTTCAAAAAGAACACTTATTAGAAGCTTATACGAAACAATATGGCGAACGTTTCCCCCTTGATTATTATCAAGTTAGTGTCAAAGACGCCACTTCCAAACGTCAATTTGAAGTCGATGTCAATTACACGAATGCAACCATCATCGGCTGGCATGAGAACCTTGCCATGACATCAACGAAGCCATCTTCGCCAATGAGCAAAACCAAAGCAGACACATTAGCCAAATTGGAGCTTCGTCAGATGGGCTTTGATCCGGAGGACTTCAGCCAACTCGACCAGATACAGAATGATTCTCAAGCAGCGCCAATGACGCTTCAATTCGAGAAACGAACGCAACCCATCGGTGAAGCGAAACTGAATGTTCGCGTCAATTTCGATCAAACGAATCTAACCGGTTTCAACGTGAGCTTCGGGCTGCCTGACTCTCACTTAGCATGGCTTAACCAACAAGATGATTCCGCTTCACGCATGACCTGGATTTCCATGGGATTCACTCTCTTGATGACGCTTGCTGCGATCGTCTTTGCCATTATATATAGGAAACTAATTAAATTCAGCAGAGGCTTGCTATTAACTACCCTTTTCTTCCTCATTTATATCATGAACAATGTAAATATGTATCCAGCGTTCCGCGTTATGGGCGGGGATACGAACAGCGAAGAGGCCGTATGGTTCACCATTATATTTATGAGTGCTGTCACTGTCTTACTTGGGATATCGCTCTATCTTTCATTGGTGGCAGGCATTGGGCTTTGGAACTCCATCGGCCAGAATAAATGGACGGCTTGGAAAGAAGACAAGTTCGGTCAAGACGTGTATGAAGGCATGGGGCGAGGCTACTTGCTCGCACTCTTCATCCTTGGCATTCAGCAGGTATTATTCTATACAGGCGAAGTGAAATTCGATGTCTGGTCGGTCAATGACCCTTCCGATTCTGTTCTCAATATGCTCGAGCCTCGATTATTCCCGCTTATGGCGTGGGTTGCGGCGATTTCGGAGGAGGCTACCTTCCGATTCTTGGGCATCATACTTTTCAAAAAATTGTTCCGCAACAATTTCATTGCCATCTTACTCCCGAGTGTGATCTGGGCAGCTAGTCATACGCAATATCCGATTTATCCCGTGTACACACGATTGATCGAGGTTACCATCATCGGTATCATTCTCGGATATGTATTCCTGAAATACGGGCTCATCACAGCGATTTTCGCCCATGCGTGTATGGATAGTATTCTAATGGGATTGTCCCTCTTCTCCTTAGGCCATGTCAGCGATATACTCGCTGGTATTCTGTACCTTCTACTTCCTGGATTGGCTGGACTTGGGATCGCTTGGCTGCATGGAAAAAGGCGAAAGCCCCCTATTCCTGGGGAGCCGCCGCCTCGCCTTGAAGTGCTTTGATAATTTCACTCGCTAATTTCTCACCAATACCTAGAGGCTTGAAGTCCGTGACTTCGGCCTCTTTGATTTTGCGCACGGAGCCAAAATGCTTCAGCAGCGCTTTGCGGCGCTTCTCCCCGATGCCTGGAATGGCATCGAGTTGGGAGACAACCATCGACTTAGCCCGCGTTTCCCGGTGAAACGTGATGGCGAAGCGATGGACTTCGTCTTGGATCCGCTGCAGCAAATAAAACTCCTGACTGTCCCGCGGCAGCGGAACAATTTCGGCAGGATCACCGATCATCAGCTGGGCTGTCTTATGCTTGGCATCCTTCACGAGTCCGCAAATCGGAATATATAAGCCAAGTTCATTCTCCAGAACGTCAATCGCCGCGGAAATTTGCCCTTTCCCCCCATCGACAACAATCAAATCAGGCATGGTGAGACCATCCTTCAGAACTCGCTCATAGCGACGTCTGACGACTTCCCGCATCGTTTCATAATCATCCGGTCCAACGACCGTCTTCACTTTATATTTGCGGTATTCCTTGCGATCCGGTTTCCCATCCACGAAGACAACCATAGCCGATACCGGATTCGTCCCTTGGATGTTGGAGTTATCGAATGCCTCAATACGGCGAATCGTGCCAATGCCAAGCCACTCACCTAGGTTCTCGACAGCCTTCGTTGTACGACGCTCGTCGCGTTCGACCAACTTGAACTTCTCATCCAGAGCATTCACCGCGTTGTCTCTAGCCATATCGACCATTTGCTTCTTCAGCCCGCGCTGCGGCATGTGCACCTTCACCTTGAGCCAACCTTCCAAGGCTTCGCGGATCTCTTTCTCATCACCCTCGGTACGTCTCACACCATCTGCGAGCGCTTCTTGCTGAACTTCCTGCTCCGGCATCGTAGGCAAGAAAATCTCCTTCGGCAATGCCGGATTATCGCTGTACACCTGCGTGACATACGTCATGAAATCGTTGTACTCATCGCCGTAGTAAGGGAAAAGCGACACGTGCCGCTCGATGAGCTTGCCTTGGCGCATGTACTGGATATGTACGGCCATCCAGCCCTTGTCGACGGCATAGCCGAAGACATCGCGGTCCAGCGCGTCGGCCGTCGTGATCTTCTGCTTCTCCATGAGCGCATCGATGCTCATGATATGATCGCGCAGCTCCTTCGCGCGCTCGAAGTTCAGTTCTTCCGCTGCCGCAAGCATCTTGGTCGTCAGCTCTTCTTTAATGACGTCGTGTCCTCCGCTGAGGAAACGACTGATCTCTTGCACCATCCGCTCGTTCGTTTCCGCGGATACTTCCAGTGCGCAGGGCGCAAGACATTGCCCCATATGATAGTATAGGCATACTTTATCGGGCATGGTCTTGCACTTGCGCAGCGGATACAACCGGTCCAGCAGCTTCTTCGTCTGCTGCGCCGCGAAAGCATTCGGATAAGGGCCGAAATACTTCCCCTTATCCTTGTACACCCGCCGCGTGACTTCTAGACGCGGCTGCTCTTCATGTGTAATTTTGATATAGGGAAATGTCTTATCATCCTTGAGAAGCACGTTATACCGAGGATGATGCTGCTTAATCAAATTACACTCGAGGATGAGCGCCTCCATATTGGAGGAGGTAATAATATATTCAAAGTCGCGAATTTCGCTGACCAGCTTCTGCGTCTTAGCGCTGTGACTCCCCGTGAAATAGGAGCGCACGCGATTCTTCAATACTTTGGCTTTACCTACATAAATAATGGTACCTTGGTGGTTCTTCATAATATAACAACCCGGCTTGTCAGGAAGTAGGGATAGCTTGTGCCTAATCGTTTCCAGGCTCTGTTCGCGAACGTTGGCGTCTTCTTGCTCCAAATCAGTCATAACTCCAATCTCCTTTCAGAAAAAATCAGCACATGAGAAAAAGCTCTTTCTCAGCATAGCAGAAAAAGAGCTCTTTCTCACGAACAATTGTTTCTAGTTTGTTAACGAGTACTTCTTATTGATGACGGGAAACAACGTTTTTCAACGCGTCCTTGGATTGGAAACCAACCACTTTATCAACCGGTTGACCATCTTTGAAAACGATCAACGTAGGGATACTCATAACGCCAAAGCGAGCAGCGGATTCTGGGTTGTCATCCACGTTTACTTTTGCGATTTTCAAAGATTCAACTTCTTTATCTAGCTCTTCCAATACAGGAGCGATCATTTTGCAAGGTCCGCACCAAGGTGCCCAGAAGTCCACAAGTACTGTACCTTCTCCTTCAACTTCTGTTTTAAAACTGTTGTCAGAAACATTCACGATTGCCATGATAGTTCCTCCTTCTAAGAATGAATTTGATTTATAAGGTGAAAAGTAAGATTAAGTTGTCACTTAACTTGCTTCGCATCACGTCAACATACAAAGTATACCACACTCATAGGCCTTTTCAACCAAGCCATAAGTTAGCAAACAGGGTATCCTTTGGTCTATATGGAGGGTAATCCAACAGGCAGCCCCTGGCGTCTCTGTTCCTCAATATAGGAAATACGATCCTTGAGATTCGCCTGGAGAAGTTGCAGCATCTCCATCTGTTTCTCAATTTCTTGCAGCTTCTCGGTATACAGCGGCAGCAAATCATCACACTGTGATTCTTGATTCTTCATCACACAGTTCAGGAAGCTTTCGATCTGCTCGGTCGTAAAGCCGAGGCTTAAGTAGAACTGGATGGTCTTCACGCGTTCAACAACCATCTGATTGTAAACCCGATAGCCATTCTCTTCGCGTTGTGTAGCGATCAGCCCTTTGGCTTCGTAGTAGCGCAAGGACCGAATACTTGCTCCGGTAAGCTTGGATAACTCACTAATCCGCATGGACTTCACTTCTTTCTGATTCCCACATACTTGGAGGGGATGTCTTTATTGTAAACCATAACACTAATGTCAGAGTCAAGAAGTATTTTACCCATTCCGCTCTTAATTAGTATTGTTTGCATAATTGTCACTAGGATTAGCTTTACAACTTTCGACGAATTTGGGTATACTAGGCTTACAAATACGAATGTCGGACGTTAGGGGGTAACCACATGAGCAATCAACACCCTGAGCATCACGTGTACGAAGAACCGCGTAATGATTTCATGGATGTAGGCATAGGTTTCGGCGTATTCTTTGGCGCATTGTTCGTCATTGCAGTCATTGCTACCGTCATCCAAGTGATGAAATAAGTAATAGTCATTACAGTTAAGCCGCTTTGCACCTCGTTGTGAAGCGGCTTTTTTCCTGCAATTTTCTAAGTATATATATGTCTAAAGGGGAATCTTATCCATGATTAACGTACAGCCAGAACGTCAGAAACTCATTACCTATATCGGCTTAACGAATGAGGATTTACAACTGTTGAAAAGTAAAGAAGCCTCCTTCAAACTCATCGTAGATCAACTAGTTGAAGATTTGTACGCAGACATCATTACTTGGCCTGAGCTCAAGGCACTGATTGAGAAACACAGCACACTCGAACGGCTGAAAGAAACGCAGCGTTGGTACTTCATGTCCATGACCTCTGGCGTAATTGACGAAGAGTTTATCTCCAAACGTCTCTATATCGGCAATGTTCATTCCCGTATCGGTCTTACAACATCTTGGTATCTCGGCACTTACCTCAAATATACAGACTTAGCCACAGCTCATTTCAAACACATCCTGCCAGATGATTGGGCACAAGTCATTTATTCGCTAAGTAAGTTGTTCAATTTGGACTCACAGCTTGTCCTTGAAGCTTATGAGCATGACGAGAAGCAGAAGATACAAATACTCGCTGACGAGCAACGTCACATGCTGACTACGATCTCCAGCGCCGTTCAAGAACTTGCCTCTATGATGGTTGAACTTGGGGGCAGCTCTCAAACCGTTGCGGACACCGCGATTCAAACGGCAGAATCACAAGATCTCTCCAATTCCCGAATCGATGAATTGAACAATGAGATTAAAGATATTTCCAAAATGGGCTCCGTCATGAAAGAAATCTCCGAACAGACTCACCTTCTGGGATTGAATGCAGCCATTGAGGCTGCTCATTCCGGTGAATATGGACGAGGATTTGAGGTCGTTGCGAACGAAGTGCGCAAGCTAGCTTCCAATTCAAGACAAGCCCTTGATCAAATTCAAGATAAGCTCAAACTCATCACACAAAAGCTGGAATTAGTAAGAAAAGGCTCTGAGGAAACGACTCACTATGCTCGGACACAAGCTGCAAGCGCGCAAGAACTGACCTCGTTCGTACAAATGATCGAGAAAGTTACCGCAGAGCTTGAAAAATTAAAAAAATAAATACGAAAACATTTAAATAATGGATTGAAAAGGAGTTAAGCGGCTTGTAGCTGCTTACTCCTTTGTTTTAATCCGAAATAACCCAACTATTCTCACCGTCCGCATAAACAATCTTCAATTAATCCGAATTCCCTCAACTAAATCTCCCCAAACGACCACCACCCTCGAAAAGCAGGAATTTAGTTCGGCTGAGTCAGACTATTCACACTTTTTCGCATGAAATCCCCGATTTAGTTCGGAAATTTCAAACTAAAGCCACTACAGGCGACTCCTACCTTATACCTCGCCAAAAAGAGAAAAGACCATCTCAAGAAGTCTACGTAGACCTTTGAGACAGCCTCTTTTTTTATGCATTATTGTCCACGTTTGTTCGTACCCGTTACCTCAACCACATCAACGAATGGTCGTATCCGGTCCATAATTCGTTGTCCCTTATACTCCTCATCACCATCTTTGTTCGTGAAGCTGAAATGCTTCTCCAAACCCGATAACGCATAATTGGACGTAAAGAACGTTGGTTTCCGATTCATTCGATGATTCACAATAGCACCGATCACATGATCTCTCAGCCAAGGGTTTAAGTTCTCTGCCCCGATATCGTCGAATACGAGCAAATCCGTTTCCTTGAGCAGGTCAATCGTCTCCTTGAGCTTATAGGGCTCTTGGAACATCCCCTTCAAATCCTCGGCAAAATCAGGCATGTAGACGATAGCCCCCGTCATCCCGACTTTCGCCAACTGATGAAGCATATAGCCCATCAAGAACGTTTTCCCCGTACCGAACGATCCAGATAAGTATAAGCCTCGCGTCTGAAGACCTTCTTCGATGGTTAAGTTCACATAGTCGTTGATTTGCATAACGGCTTTCGCACGATCCAGATCCGTCTCCAAAATATCTCCAAAAGAGAAGCTTCGCGAGATCATCCGCGGGTCCACATGAAACGTTCGAATCCGGCTGGAGATAGCGTCCTGCTGCCCTTTGGCAATAAACTTCTTGCATGCCACTTTCTCTTCATGGATAAAAGCCGCATGGCCTTCCACCGATTGCGCCGAAATGATCGTATAGTGGCCCGTCATATCGTTCGGACATTTGTCCAAGCCAGGACAATTGGAGCAATTTTTATATTCGGAAACATGCTGATACAGCTTATTCATATTTATTTTAATCGCATAGTCATCCACAAAAGGGTACTTCTGACGAAATTTAGCAATCAATGGATCGGCAAGAACGCTTTGGATTTTCTGTTCAGCCTTTCTTCTCCATTCGGTATCCGGCATTGATTTGAGTATATGTGATAAGGAATCCATCATATTCGGCACCTCCTAACAGTTCCATCATGCCATCCGAAGATCAGCCTTACTAATTTTTCCGGTTAAATCGTTCATCCAACTTCTGCGCCATCCGTCTAGCCGCCTCTAGCTCCTCTGCAGACAGCCTAGTAGACGCTGTAGTCCCTGTATCGGGCAATACGATAGGAATATGCGGCTTCTGCGTCTTGCCCTGACGTCCACGCGTAGCAGAGCCTCCGCCTGCTTTGGCAGACTCCACCTTAGAGGCTGCCCTCTGCTTGTAATTGATTTTCTCACGTACATATTCAACAGCTTGCTCATACGTCGTAATTTGCTTCCCTAGCATGTCAGAGGCTACAGCCTCAATCGAGGATTTGGCCCAAGAGCGACGATCAATATGCAAGAAATGAATCAGTACATTTATAATTTCTTCTTTTAATTTATAATTCAGATCGATTTTCTCAAAAATATTAAGTACGCCATCAGGTATCGAACCTTGTGTGAAAAACATTTTCAACACAGCCGTGTATGGCTCATTTCGCATGATGTAATTGTACTGATGATCCGTACATTCGCCGCGCAGTTGCTGAGGTACTTCCAAATAGTAAGCCATCTCCACGGACTGCTCTTCCGAAGCTTGGACTTCATCGTCAGATTTCGATATCGTACGCTCCCGTTCCTCATCCCGCTTCTTGCTCTGTCTATAGAACAGATTCGCATTATATTGCATGAGATCCATGACAAGCTCACCTTCTTCTGTGAACACGCCATCCTCATCGAGCAAGCGACATGTTTCTTGCAGGGAGAGATTGTACTTCTTTGCCACAATATTAATAGCTATCATATGCTCCGGCTTATGCTTCAGCGCTTCGACGAACACGCGATTACTCGCGCCGCGCGGGAACCTCATGATGATATCCGCATACTTGAAGCCTTTGGTCGTCACGTCCATCCGTGCGTCCCCTTGCTTGCTTGCAGAGGCCTCATAGAGCGCTTGTTCCAGCTCGTAATCCACAACCTGTGTATTCAGGCGGAATAACTCATAAAAAGGAACCGACAAGTTCTCCTCGACCGCCTCACGACACTCCTCTGGTTCAGGTGAAAGCAGATCTTCACGCAGCGAAAGCAGCATGAACTTCCCAACCTTATCGCGCAGCAGCAGCGTTAAATGCTGATTCCGGAAAAACTCATTCGGCCCTAAAGGCGCGAATAATGTATAGACGAACACATAATCTTCTTCCTCTGGCACGAACTTGCGCATCGTCTGTAGAAGTCCGATCGCCTCAAGCTTGGAGGATTGTTCAATAATGTACTTGCGACCACGCTCATTCTGTTCCAGATCCAACAGAAGAAACAACTTGCGTTGCTGCTCCATCGGCGAGAAGCCTACTTTCTCTGCACTCATCTGCTGATAGAGCGCTTGATAGAAACTAATCGCCAAGCCGCCTATCATCGGCTGATACATCATCGCTAACATTTTATAATCTAAACTGCTCAAAGAAAACTCACGGTTCACACAAAACCGGTGATTCTCGGTGAAATGCAGCATATTCGTCATTCTCATCCCGTTACAGCCACCATCCTGCCTCAGCTCGACTGAGAGATCGCTCACGACGAGCTATCCGTTTATCTCAGTCTCTCTCTATTAGTCTACCACAAAAATCGACAATCTTGGTATCTACAAGAGAAAAGATAATTTTACCTTTCGGGCAAGAAAAAGATTCCATCGCAATGTTCGCTAGCAATGGAATCTTACAAAAAATCAGTTAGTTCTGCGAATATATCGGGTGTTCCCCATCATTTGGATGGCCGTCTATGTTCCCATACCGCTCAGGATGAAGCTTCTGTGCGATAGTCAGATCAAGCTTCCAGCGTTCATCCTGTTCCTTCTCTTGGAGGCTGTCTACCCACAAATGAATGATGTCGTTCATACGTGCAGCGCTTTGAATCGGTACAGGATGCTTCGCATCCCGGATGAAAAAGAGAGAACTATTCGGCAGCCCTTTATGAAGAATCTGAGCATAAGAATGGAAGACAACGTCCTTCTCCCCATAGATCAATAATACAGGCTGTTTAATCTTCGGAAGACTGCTCGTGCAACTGTAACGCAAGGACTGTTCGAAATAGGATTTCACGTTCTCCGCCATATCCTGCTTAGCATGTTCTTTTAGCTCCTGGTAGGTTGTCTTCGTATCGGCATTGCCATACGTAATCGCCTTTATCAGAAAATTCATAATACGATTAGGATTCGCCAGTTGAACGGCAAGCCAAATCCTAATTCGATTATACGTATCTGTCAATTCTGACATGCCACTGACGATAACCCCTCCCACAAATCGGTGGGAATCCGTTAGCAGTGCCTCCAGCGCAACTGTTCCTCCAGTTGAATATCCACAAAGAAAGGCTTCCTCGATCCCTAAGAAATCAAGAAGCCCTATAATGTCTTGTGAAATAAGTTGGTAACCGAGCGGCTGCTTCGAACTCGCACTTCCTCCATGCCCTCTAATGTCAAAGGTAATCACTCGGAAATGGTCGCCTAGTTGTTCCTTCTGATATCTGAACGCTTCTAGTGTCAGCAGCGGGGGATGAATAAAGACAATAGGTATGCCCCGCTCTGGCCCCGTCATCTCATAATGCAAGGATGTTCCATTCACATTCGCCCAAGGCACCGATCATATCTCCTCCGTAAGTGAAGTTTAATTAACTTCTCTTAGCGTGACCCAATTGCCCCGGTACTATTAGACCACTTTTAGAACATTTTGAAACCGCGAATACGTAGTGCCTTGATGGCAGATCCGCTCAATATCGCGCCTACTAAACCGCCGATTGCTGGAATCACGTCAACAATAGTGAAGCTCTCGTCACTCGACATGAAGGAAGAGTCCCCCATATAGCCATAAATGACAACGCCAATCACCAATGCAATGAACGCATACAGTGGAAACCACGTGGTCTTCATTAGCATATTTAGAATAAAACCGATCCCAAAGAATAACACCATCATTAAGACAGTGGCGATAACCATTTGCAGCACGATAGTTCCCCCTTAAATATGTAGAAGCACTTCCTAACTTTGGCCTCTATAGCTCTTATTATTGTAATCTACGGAAAGGTGCCAGTAAAGTGTACACAAATTGAACAATTAATTGGATATTTCTTATACTTAACCCCTTCATTCATTTGCCCTTTCACCATGAATTGGATACAATGTAGGGGATATTAGCTCTTGAATGGAGGAAAAACAATGAGTGAAGCCGTACAAACGCTGGAAGGCTGGTATGCGCTCCATGATTTCCGTCTGATGGATTGGAATGCATGGCATGCTGCAACCCCACAAGAACGCAAGCATGCAGCGGACGAGCTGCAATCCTTCTTGTCCCAGTGGCAACAAGTTGAGAATGATAAACTAGGCAGCACTGCCGTATATAGCATCGTTGGCCAGAAGGCTGATTTTGTTTTCATGCAGCTGCGTGAAACATTGGAAGAGCTTAACGAGCTTGAAACTGCTTTTAACAAATCAAGCTTTGCTGCTTTTACTATACCCGTATACTCCTATGTCTCTATCGTAGAATTGAGCAGTTACTTGGCGAAGCCAGGCGTCGATCCTGCGCTAGATCCTGAACTTCAAGCACGCTTGAAGCCAATTCTTCCTAAATCCAAGCACATTTGCTTCTACCCGATGAATAAGCGTCGTGAAGGCAATGACAACTGGTACATGGTTCCTGCGGAAGATCGCAAGACGATGATGCGCAGCCACGGTATGATCGGTCGTACATACGCTGGTAAAGTCAAACAAATTATCACAGGATCTGTTGGATTAGATGATTGGGAATGGGGCGTTACGCTATTCTCCGATGATCCGCTTCATTTCAAAAAGCTCGTGTACGAAATGCGCTTCGATGAAGTTAGTGCGCGCTTTGGCGAGTTCGGTGATTTCTACGTTGGTAACGTTATGCTTCCCGAGAAATTCGCGTCATTTATCCAAATATAAAATTACGAAAGAGCAATGGACTACGGTCCTATGCTCTTTTTTTTTGCAACTTCCACGATGAAAAAGAAGCACTGCTCAATGAAGAGCAATGCTTCTATGGGTTAGTTAATCTTCATCCTCGTCGTCACGCAGCGCAGCTGCTAGTTCGGCTTCCAGCTGTGCTTTACGAGCTAGATACGCTTCCGTATCACGGTCACGCTGACGACTCTTTTCCTTCAGACGTTCAATCGCAGGAAGAATGAGAATATCAATTTCCTTTTGAACAACTGCGACATGATCGTAACGTTTCTCGGTCTCTAAGAAGTGACCGACTTCGATCAACGCATTGTAACGATCCAGTTCATCCCGGGTAAGAAGTCCTCTTACTTGGACACTACAGTGTCGCATGGCAATCCCCCTGCTGACGTTCCTTGACTAGAAACGACCTTTACGTATAACTAGTGGAATTCCGCCAATAATGTATAGGTATCTCATATCAACCACTTTTTTCATCATAGCTGCGACATTCCCTTTCAATTTACGGGAACCTACGATACCGATTGCTTGACCTTTACCAAGGGAAGCCACAGTACCTTTATTCGAGTATTTGAAAGTTTTCATTTGCGAACCACGGATTGACGCGATCAAGTTGTGTGCAACAGCTTCACCTTGCTGCATGGCAATTTGTGCGGTTGGTGGGTATGGTCTGCCTTCATCGTTCATAACTATAGAACAGTCACCTACAACATAGATGTTATCAAATCCTGGTGCATGAAGATGCTCATTTACCTTGATTCTGCCGCGCATCGTTTCGAAGCCAGCTTCGTCTAGCATATGGTTACCGCGGATACCGCCAGTCCATACAACGGTTGCTGCTTTGATGAACTCATCGCCAGCGATAAGAACGCCTTCTGGTGTACACTCTTTAATTGCAGTACCAATTTTGAAAGTAATACCTTTGTCTGTCAGAACTTTCATTGCATACTCAACAAGCTCAGGATCGAAACCTGGCAATGCTGTTGGCGCAGCTTCAATATTATAAATCTTCACAAGGGAAGGATCCACATCGAACTCTTTGCATAGTAATGGAATACGATCAGCAAGCTCACCAATGAACTCAATACCCGTAAATCCAGCGCCACCGATAACGAATGTCAGGTAATCTTTGCGATCCGGTTCACGCTTAAACTTCGCGAATTGGTATTCAATGTGCTCACGAATAAAGCGAACACTGTTAATACTGCGAATATTCAGAGCGTTTTCTTTCAGACCAGGAATTCCGAAAGTTTCCGCTTCACCACCAAGTCCGATTACTAGGTAGTCATAGGAAAGGGTTCCGTCTTCCAAAATAACCTTTTTCTCATGTGGACGAATTTGGGTAACTGTCGATTTCACGAAATCAACTTTAAATTCATCAATTAATTTTAGAATGTTCACGCGTGCATTTTCAGGATTATCCGTCCCTGCAGCAGGCATGTGAAGATGTGTAGTAATGTAGTGATAGTCATGCTTGTTAACAAGCGTAACGTCAGCTTCGTTGTAGTTCAATTCCTTCTGCAACCGAATTGCAGCAAGGATCCCGCCGTAACCGGCTCCTAATATAACGATTCTTGGTATTCTACTCATGTCTCTCTCACTTCCATATCCATATTTTGTCCCATGGTCTCTCTATCTTGTGAAAAATTACACAAACAGCTTCAAAAGTAGTATGAGCTACTAGTTTGCACGCTTTCGAAGTGAATTATGATGAAACAGGTGGAAATTCGTCACAACATGGTAAACCGATTCTCATGATATGATATAATTTTCATTAGTAAATATCAAGTGTCATTTTGAACAAAAAATCTTGTATTATAGGCGTTTTAGCCCCTCTCATCCATGTAAGCATTTACTTTTATATCTATAGGTAATTTATGTGAGATAATCCAACTTTTTTATTTCCTTCATTAATAGTGACATTTAGAATGATAATGATTATCGCTTAATCTGATTACTTACACATATTGGACCAAATCGGAGGTTCTCATATGAAAGTGACTGAAACAAAGCAAGAGATCGTGGATATTATTGTAATCGGCGGTGGCCCAGCTGGCATGTTCGCATCCTTCTATGGGGGAATGCGTCAGGCATCTGTGAAACTTATTGAAAGCATGCCCCAACTCGGAGGTCAACTCGCAGCCCTATACCCAGAGAAATATATTTATGACGTTGCCGGATTCCCCAAAGTTACAGCCCAAGAGCTCGTAGATAATCTGTCTACTCAAATGAAACACTTCCCCATCCACATTTGCTTAGAAGAAAAGGTCCATGGGGTTGTTAAGAGGGCAGAACGTCTATTCGAAATTACAACAGACAAAGGTGTTCATCTAAGCCATGCCGTCATTATTGCAGGTGGAGTAGGGGCATTTGAGCCGCGCCGTCTTGAATTACCGGAAGCCGCCCAATTCGAGAAGAAAAATTTACATTACTTTGTAAGTGATTTGCTTGCCTTCGCGGGTCAAAAAGTTATCATCAGCGGCGGCGGGGATTCCGCAGTTGACTGGGCGTTGATGCTTGAGCCGATAGCTGAGCAAGTGACCTTGATTCATCGCAGAGATAAATTCCGTGCGCATGAGCACAGCGTTGCAAAATTAATGAATTCGAAGGTTAACATTGTTACGCAAACCGAAATCACTAAGCTTCACGGAACAGATCGCATCAAGCAAATTACACTTAAAAACATTAAATCAGGCGAAGAAAACATCCACGATGTCGATGCAGTGATTATTAATTTCGGCTTCGTTTCCTCTCTTGGGCCGATTTCTGAATGGGGTCTTGCTATCGAAAGCGGCTCCATCGTAGTAGATTCCCGAATGGAAACGAATATCCCAGGCATCTTCGCTGCTGGCGACATTACGACCTACCCTGGCAAATTGAAATTGATTGCCGTTGGCTTCGGTGAAGCACCTACAGCCATTAACAATGCCAAAGTCTACATTGATCCAAGTGCTAAGCTTTCACCCGGACACAGCTCGAGCTTGAAGTTGTAATGATTAACAATGAAAAGGGGTATTCTAACCTAATCTACGGATTAGGAGGAATACCCCTTTGTCATCTATATGTCCAGTTTGTAATGGGATGCAAGAATTGCAAACCAACTGTCCTGTGTGCTCGCAGCGTATGTGTGACCATGGTAAGCTGAGTGACTTGTTCGGTCCTTATTCGCCTTACGAGATGAACAACATGTCCTTAACCAACCAGGAAGGCGATGAGCAAGAACTCTGCCTTCACCTCTTGAATTGCCCCGACTGCCATTCTAACTATACCCTGCCAATACGTGTTGAGTGAATGTTTAATTAAGTGGTGCCTCGTCCTTAACAATCACAGATAACTTTAACTTGCGTCGCTGAATTTCCGCGAGCAATAGTTCAAGAAAATCGGATTCTAATCTTAAATCTAGTGCCTTGTAATAAGAGTCGATCAATGTCTCATCGCTAATTTGTCTCACTGAAATCACCCATATTCTATAAGTTAAACTAATAGTATCACGGGGTTTTTGATAGAACAAGCGTTCCGTTATCCACAGATAAGTGTGCATATCCTGTGGGTAAATTGTTAATATGTACCATAAAGGCAGACAAAGTATAGGGGGATAATGTGCATAAACTTATACACATCCAAAACTTGTCAAAACCTGATAAAAAAAAATGATCACTAATTTAGGCATTTTTAACATTCATTTAACATAACCTTCATCTTATTCACAAAATTGAAAAGAAATTTTAATCATCCCTTAATATTCATCGCATACAATATTAGTAGAAAGACAAACCCAAAGGAGATAAACGACTATGATCGTATACGATATCGTGTTAAATGGTGAAATTAAAGAAACCATTAAACCTCGTAAGAACCGTTTGAAAGAAATTTATGCCTACATGCAAGAGCAAACGAAGTTGATGCAAGCGAAATACGGTGAAAACGTAAGAATTAAAGGCCGAATGGTTTACTAACCTCATTAATGCCCCTTTCGGCCCCCATGATTTCTTTCACATCCACAATTAGATAAAGCCCTTGCGATGCAACACTGTCAATAAGCGGTAGAAATCATAACTCCCTTTCTCAGGAGTATCAATTAATCCGGCCTTAACAGCTGCATCCACAGCTGACTTCGCCCATGTCGGTACGACCGTCAAAGCGGCCTGTTCTTCGAGCGAGCGAACTCTACTTGTTAATTCTGAAATCTGCGCTTGTAACTGTTCTAACATCCGAATGGCCTCCTCATCGAAGAAAGTTAATCCTTCCATCGCTATAATCGAATTCAATTTACTTGTATAGGCAGGGTCAGTGGCATACCCGCTCTTCTGTAAGGCAGCAGTTTGAGATTGGGGTGTGCTTGCTGACCGAACTGCCGAATAACGTGCAGCTTGAAACAACAAATCTTGATCACGAAATCCATCCTCAGTCGAGTTATATGCACGGAAATCCCCTGGTACATTCGTCACATATTCCCCATTTATGAATTCCCATGTATTTACGGATACACGATCTCCCCGCCAATACGGTGTTTGTACGCCACTCCCAACTTTATAACCAACCAAGTTATGCCATGCGTTTATTTTACCCCCAGTTTCTAGTAAAGCCTGTGCAATCCGAACAGATGGGAAAATTGGCGAACCTTCTAAACGAAGCTTCAAAGCAATCGGCGCAACGAGATCGATGAAATCTTTTCTAGTTGCCATTTGGCTCCCTCCTTTCAAACAACGTCTAGTACTATCTTTATAGTATATTCCACAAATTGGTATTAAGAGACGACTCCTAACTAGCTAATTAATGCGATTTGCAACTTTACTTTTCCCTTACGTTAATGTTTATTTAAGTGGAGAGAAAGGGTGAAGACATGCAAATTAAAGATGTTGCACGCAAATTAAAAATTTCGCCGAGGGCCATACGCTTTTATGAGGATAAAGGACTCATTTCACCGTCCAAGCAAGAAACGAATTCATATAGAACGTTTACAGAAGAAGAAATATGGCGGCTGCAAACGATTATATCTCTGCGGGAATCAGGTATGTCCGTTGCCGATATTCAAAAAGCACTTCAAGAAACGGATGCAGATAACAAAGCGCAGCTTCAATACTATTTGGAAATACAGCGATCTGTTGTTTATGCGCAGTGGCTGGAATTCAAGCACATTATCGAAACGACAGATACAATGATTAACCTACTGAAACAGAACAACTCGGTTCCGATTGATGATATTTTCACACTTGCTGAGGGTTCTAAGCGACTTCGAGAAATCCGCAAGAATTGGAAGGATACATGGAATTTTGATCAACAAGCCTTGACGCACGACGAACGGGTTTTACATAATGATGACGAGTATAAAGGATATGAGGAAATTCTTGATCTTACATGGCAATGGGTCAAGCCGAGGGTCGGAGAAAAAGGGCTGGATCTGGGCACAGGCACAGGTAATTTAGCCCATCGATTTCTACAAAATGGCATTCACATGGCTGGCGTTGACCAATCCAAAGAAATGATGAAGCAATGCCAAAGCAAACATCCGCAAATGGACATCAAACTCGGGAATTTCCTGGCGATTCCTTATATGGATAACCAATTCGATTTTATCGTTACCTCATTTGCTTTTCACCATATTTCTAACGAACAGCAGCCTCTTGCACTTGATGAAATGCGCCGCGTTCTCAAGTCTCACGGTAGAATTTGCATAGCCGATATCATGTTCGAAACGGAATCAGCCCAAGAACAATACATGAATGACTTACTAGCGAGCGGGCGAACAGATCTGCTTACGACCATGCAAGAAAAGCATTATGCCATCTGTCCTGTCCTCTTATCGTGGTTTGAAGAAAATGGGTATATCACCAAGCATGCGAAAATCAACGATTTGCTCTATATCGTATACGCGGTTCCAATTAAACCCTTGTAAATGAACACTTGACCTTCTCCTTACGGTACACATTACGATAATAATGTCTAACATCACCTTAAGGAGGCAATCATCCCATGCCCAATCATGCACACATTTACGCCAATCAAGCAGACATGTACGAACGACTCGTTTCCAAACAACCCAGTTTATACGAGACCATTCAAGCCATCGTTCCGGTTGCAGGTCTAGATATCCTAGACATGGGGGCAGGGGCAGGTAGATTAACCCGTGTTCTCGCTCCTCATGCAAAATCCATAGTAGCTTTAGATGCATCCGAGTCCATGCTGAGAATTACCGCTGATCATCTGGGTCAGGCAGATCTACACAATTGGAGAACACAAGTTGCTGACCATAGGCAATTACCTGCCGAAGATCAGAGTGTAGATCTAATCGTATCCGGATGGAGTATATGCTATCTCGCGAACTCGGATGACGATCATTGGGAAGCCAACCTTCATCAAATTATAGGCGAAATCAAGAGAGTTCTGCGCCCCGGCGGTACGATCATCATCATCGAGAACTTCGGAACAGGCTCGGAAACGCCTAATCCTCCGCACTTCTTGATGAATTATTATAAACTGCTCGAATCTGAGTTTGGATTTTCTCACACATGGATACGGACCGATTATACGTTTGAGAGCGTAGATGAGGCTGAGATGCTTACGCGGTTTTTCTTTGGCGATGAAGTTGCAGACAAGGTTGTTCAGGAGCAATTGATTGTGTTGCCTGAGTGTGCGGGGATTTGGTGGCTGCAGGTGTAAGGTGTCGTTGGGATTGTTTTGAGTAGGATATGTAGAGGCATAAAAAAACCTTCTGAACTAGTGTTGAATTCACACAAATTCAGAAGGTTTAATAGTTATTCCTTAAGCCTCAACCTTATCATCGCAAGGCTCAGGTGTTCCTTCATAATCCGCCGGCTTGAAGGATGATCCACAACCACACGATGCTACCGCATTCGGGTTATTAATCGTAAAACCGCCGCCCATGCCTTTGTCTTCGAAATCGATTTGGACGCCGTATAAATACTTAGCGCTCTCTTCATCCACAACTACTTTCACGCCGTGTATGACAAACTCTTTATCGTCAGACTTTTGATCATCGTCGAAGCCCATTCCATACGAAAAGCCGCTACAACCACCAGCTTTGACGCCAAGGCGTAAGAATAGTTTCGGTGATTCTTCAGATGCCAAAAGTTCTTTAATCTTATCACTAGCTGATTCACTTATGTTAATCATATTGGAAATCCCTCCTTGGTTTCTCCCTATTCAGTAAGGAAAAATGGCATTGGTAAACGAAGTGCTTACTATTTAAGTATACTCCTATTCCATCCGATGCTCAAGGGCAGCATTCACTGTTTAGCACGTCTCGTGGCATAGTACTGCAAGAGCAGCTGATCCAGATCTCGACTGCATTTCTGCACATCAGGATGAAGGAATCCATGCGAGGTACCTAAACTAACCATTTGGCCTCGAAGTTGTTCAATTTCCATATGAAGTCGTTCCTGCGGTTCGGTCACGAATAATGGTAGCACGATTATTATCACCTTTAGCCCTTACGTAATCACATTGCAATAGTATACAGGAATTTGTTAATATTGGGAATAACATTTCGCCAATTTCATCGAAAAAAAATAGGTCTTGGATAAGATTGTCGATTTATCTTCAACGTTCGGATGTTGCCCCTCCCAAGTAGGAGGTTTATAATAAGATGGATGGATAGCTTGTATCGATATAATCTGGTTGTGAATTCCTTAACCGAACGGGTTGACAGGTACGCGAGCAACTCACACCACCTAACGCACCTAGTTCTAACGGCTGGCTGCGTCGTTTCATTATGCGGTTTATTTTATTTTCTTAGGAGGCATGGAGCATGAGTATTACAACAGTAGACCCGATCAAACGGATGGCTGAGATTGCTGACAAGGTTGAGAACGGCGAACGGCTGAGCATGGAAGATGGACTGTTTTTATATGAATCCGACGACCTCTTAACCATTGGTCAATTAGCGAATAAAGTGAATACACGGTTGAATGGGAATAAGGTTTATTTTGTACAAAATATGAGCTTATATTTCACGAATGTGTGTGAGGAACATTGTTCCTTTTGTCATTTCCGCCGCGACGAAGGTCAAGAAGGTGCTTATACCTTAACGCCGGATCAGATGCTGGATTATATTGCCGAGAATTTCAACCCTGAAATTAAAGAATTCCATATTAGTCAGGGTCATAACCCTCACCTGCCTTTCGAGTATTATGTAGATTGTATTCGTCGATTGAAGCAAGCTTACCCGGATGTCACAATTAAAGCTCATACCGCGGCAGAGATCGAATTCTTCTCACGCATTAGCGGCCTTAGCTATCGGGATGTGCTCAAAGCGTTAATGGAGGCTGGACTTTCCACGCTGCCTGGCGGCGGTGCCGAAATTCTTACAGAACGTTACCGTTCGAAAATGAAGGTCGAAAAAGCTTCCACGGAAGAGTGGCTGGACGTTCACCGTCAAGCTCACCTTCTAGGGATGAAGACGCACGCGACCATGCTATACGGTTCAATCGAGACGAAAGAAGAACGGATTCGCCATATGATGCTGCTGCGCGAGTTGCAAGATGAAACAGGCGGTTTCCTAGTCTTCATTCCGAACTCCGTCCAACCAGCAAGTAAAAATGCAAGTCTTAAACGTTTCGTTCCTGCTTGGGATGAACTCAAAACAATGGCGATTAGCCGGTTAATGTTAGACAATTTCCCGCACATTAAAGCATACTTCATTAATATTGGAACGAAGCTTACACAACTTTCTTTTACATTCGGTGCTTCAGATGCACACGGAACGATCGTGAAAGAGAAAATCTCACATGCAGCTGGCGCTCTTTCACCAGAAGGTTTAACGCGGGATGAGATTGTATGGCTCATTCAAGGTGCAGGACGCGTCGCGGTAGAGCGAGACACCTTTTATAATGAAATCAAAGTGTATGAGAGATAATAGATAATAGATCATCGTTCAGAAGGGATATTGGTTCGCTATGAAAAAGTTTGTCATTCTAGGAGGAGGCTATGGCGGTCTCACCATAGCTTTAAATTTGCTCGAAAAGGATTTACCAGACGAAACCGAACTCGTTATGATTGATCGCAGCCCATTCCAAGGCCTCAAGACGGAGTATTACGCCTTAGCTTCCGGGACCATTGCTGAAACGCACATTCGTGTATCGTATCCAGATGATCCGCGCCTTCAGCTTGTTTATGGCGAAGTATCGGATGTTAATCTTGAGACGAAACAAATCAACTTCCACGACAAAGAACCCATCTCCTACGACTGGCTAGTCATTGGACTGGGTTGTGTGGACAGTTATCATGGGATTACAGGTGCGCAGGAGTTTTCATCCAGTATCCAAACCCTAGCTCAAACGCGTGCAACGTACCAGAAAATAAATAACATCAATCCCTACGGGCAAGTTTCCATCATCGGTGGAGGACTTAGCGGTGTAGAGATGGCTTCCGAGCTGCGCGAGAGCCGCCCTGACTTGAATATTCGTTTAATCGATCGTGGTCCAAGTCTGCTCTCTGCTTTCCCTACGAATCTGCAGCAGTACGTGCGCGAATGGATGATCGAACATCATATCGAGTTGCGTACGCAAGTATCGCTTGTTCGATTGGATGGCGGCGACTTGTATAACCAAGATGAAATTATCCGAACGGATGCAACAATTTGGACAGCGGGTATACAACCAACCCCAATCGTCGAAGCTTTAGATGTACCCAAAGATCGTCAAGGACGTATTATATTAAATGAATTCCATCAAATCCCGAACTTCGAGGACGTTTTCGTCGTAGGTGATTGTGCATCGCTGCCGTTCTCACCAAGTGCCCAAGCCGCGCAAGCGCAAGGCAAGCAAATTGCTGAAGTGATTCAAGCGATTTGGAAAGGTGAGGCACCTAAGCTCGGCAAAATCAAACTGCGTGGAACACTCGGTTCGCTTGGCAAGAAGAGCGGCTTCGGCATCATGGGAAAACGTACGCTAATGACTGGGAAAATTGCTCGTATGTTGAAGAGCGGCGTGCTTTGGAAATCCAAACGCCACTTCGGCTAATCGTTCGATCGGCTTATTCACTAAGCAAATCATACATGGCCTCAATCTCTTTGATTTTATCTAAAATGAGAACATAGAGGCTCTCGGCGCTCTCGGCGGAAATGATTTCTCCGTTGACTAACGCATAGGGCTCCATGTAGCATTGGCCACAGTTGCCTAGGCAGCCGTACTCCATGACATCCCATTCCGGATTAAGCTCAAGGTCCTTCATTACTTTATCTGTTCCTGTGTGCATATTGCTGGCACAAAATTCTATAATTGGTCGCATATAAAAATTTCACCCCGTGCTGATAGTTTCAAGCCCTAAACCATTTTCATTTAAAGCGTATTGTACTATAATAGTTAAAGAAAGGAGATGAATCAAATGACAGAAAAAACCAAAGAAGCGATTTACGATGAAGTTCTTGAGGTTTTAGATAAACTTCGTCCTTTCCTACAACGCGATGGCGGTGACGTTGATCTAGTTGATGTGGAAGACGGAATCGTAAAACTTAAACTTATGGGTGCCTGCGGCAGCTGCCCAAGCTCAACAATCACTTTGAAGGCGGGTATCGAGCGCGCATTGGTTGAAGAGGTAGAAGGCATAACAGAAGTCGTACAGGTATTCTAATTACGACTATATCATAAAGAAAGAGCTTACCTCTATGGTAAGCTCTTTTTGCCATCTTGCATTGGCTATTCGGACTTACGTTGTTTAAGTACAGGAATCGGCTGAATAGGATCCAGCGCACCCGAGATATCCATAATGTTCCCTGTGATGAAATCCGAGTTAGGCGAACAGAGGAAATCAATAACACGCGCGACATCTTCACCTGTTCCCGGTCTGCCGACAGGCGTTTCGCCATCCACTTCTAAGCGTGCCTCTTCCATGGTGCGCTCTTTGTTCTTACCGCGAATGTCACCTGGGCATATCATATTCACCGTGATCCCATGTGCGGCTTCTTCTTCGGCTAATGTTTTGGTGAAGGAAACTAACCCTACCTTGGCAGCCGCATAAGCAGCTCTGTGCGTCCATCCTCTTGCTTCTGCCGCTTTGCCAAAGCCAAAATGGATGATGCGCCCCCATCTTCCCTCTCTCATCATAGGCAGCACAAGGTGATCCAACTCCATGACGCCGATCAGATTTCCACGCATTAAATAATCAATTTCGTCCATGTTGTAATCAGCGAAGAACCGCCGTTCACGAACAAAAGGTCCTGCATTATTGACAAGTATATCTATCGGCCCCAACTGCGAGACCGTTTCTTCAACCATGCGAATGATGTCCTCACGCTTGGCTACATCCCCTTGCACGGCGATACTGCGAATGCCCATGTCCGTCAATTGCTGAACGAGTTCTAGGGCTTCCTTCTCGCTTGTTACATAATTCACAGCAACCTGACAGCCCTTCTTGGCTAGAGTCAATGCCGTCATTTTGCCCAAACCCTTGGCACTGCCTGTAACAAGCACTGTTCGACCTCTTAATGGCATGGTCCCCTACCCCTTTGTCACATATGCCGTAATATAAGTAAATGCTATTGTTAAGGTTCGGCATACCATGTCAAATCCCTGCTGCAAATCAGATAAATTCAGCTTCACATCCTCTATGTGAACGCGTTCGCCAAGCATCGGCTCTTTCTGCATCAGATCGTCTAACATCTCAGCATTAATATAATGCATTTCCATATTACGCAGATTACGTAGTCGTTCTAATGGCACTTTATAGGTTATTTTGAGGGTATAAAGTTGCAATTCTAACGAGCCATGGAGGTGCTTATCATGCATATGACGGAGTACGGTAAAATACGAAAATCGTGATTTCACGGTTTCGGTCTTCAAAGCAAAGAGGTCATTCATAAAGGTTCCTAGTTTATCCAAAACTGAAAACAGACGGATGAACGCATTTTTGTAGAAATAGACGAAGCGTTGATAATCATCTGTTTCTTGCGGGGTCATTTCTTCCAAGAATCCTTTAACAATCCGCTCGCCATATCGCTCACTACAATATTTGCTCTGTTCCAGCTCATCTAAGGCATCGATAAAACCTTTGCTCCATATCGCTTGCCGATGAAAGATCGAATGCGTCGTGGAGAGCTGACTCTGTTCCGTTTGGATCTGTTTCATATAGCCTCTCACTGCATCAAAAGCTTCTAGCAAGAGTCCGCTGTCGATACGTTCCGGCTCATTAAATAACACACGAAGCATACGTTCACCCCCTTTTTATCTACAATAATAAGAGATTTAGAATTGGCCTGTTACTTGGTAAACGTCGTGGCCGATGGTGTAGGAGCTCGTTTGATGCTTGCCGCCCGATCACGCTGCACGAAGAACATCGCGGCTAACACACCAACGCCTCCAATATACTGACTTAATGAGATCGATTCACCTAGAAAAATAAAACCACCAAGTGCAGCTGTAACAGGAAGTAGATAACCATAAGCTGATGCTTTGAAAGAACCTAGCTTGGCTAGACTCCAATTGTGTAATGAGAAACCTACGGCTGTAGCCAGCAATGAGGTATAAATTAAGCTAATCCAACCCGTCTGAGAGATCGCGGCGAAGTATGCTCCATCCGCACGCGTGAGCACGAAGGGTAATAGAGCTAAGGCGCCAGCTGTCATTTCAAGTGAAATCAGTATCGGAAGCGGATACTTCACAACTAAGCGGTTCATCCCGATGAGATAAATAGCTCCCATGAAGCTGCGCATCAGCAGCAGAATATCACCGCGAAACGTATCACTACCCAAGTGAAAGCCTTCCGCACCCCCAGAGACAATGAGGATGACACTGCCGAGCGCTAAGGGAATTCCGACTAGGATCCGCCATGTTAGCTTCACCTGCCTGGTTAAGATAGCGATAATCACTGTAATGACAGGCATAAAACCTCGCCCAAGCACGGCACCGTTCGCCGCGTTGGAAAACTGTAAGGCATATTGCAGCAAGGCTTCCATTCCTACGGCATTGAGAATCCCTAATCCACAGATGAGCAGCAGATCACGACTACCAATCTGGAAACGAAGCGACCGAGAACGATAATAAAAGTAAGTATAGACCCACAGAATCGGAATCATACTCGCAAAGCGCAGTCCATTAAAGACGAGACTGTCCCATTCTCTTCCGCCGATTTTGAGAGAAGCCATATTCATGCCCCAAAGCAAGTAGACAAGCACAAAGCCTAAATGCGGATAGATGGCTCGTAAACGTCCCGAGCTGCTCATCGCGCGAAGTATTCCTTCCATCTGCGATCAACGAGTTCTACGATATCTTCCCGCGGAAACAGCTCATCTGGATAGCCAGGCTTCATCCGAGCATCAATGACAATCGGTACTTCATAAGCAATATGATGACGGTTGACACTGGACTGGGCGTACATATCACTTGCCGGGTTGAAACGTGTGAACACGGTCCATAGGAATTTGGTTTGGTCATTGGCGATGTCGCTTGCATCATCGACAAGGATGACGAGCGGCCACTGTGTTAAGCGGCTGGCTGCATTCGCAAGCAGACGCTGTGGCAGTTCTGGCTCCGCTGCATAGGAGGCGCCAGAGACGAGCAGACAACCGCCGCAATGCACAGCGATGTCATGGATCTCGGGCAGTTCGCCCCCTGTGTATGCCCTTGGCAACTCGCGTACAGGGTCACCTGTGCCGAGCAGTACAGCTTTGGAGCCATGGTTGAGCTGGCCACCGGTATAATCCAAGGTATCATGCGATGTTTTATTGAATATAAAGAGATCCCGAGCAGGATCGAAGCGTTCTAAGACGGTTTCTAACAGTTGTGAGAAGTTCGCTAGTGTCGTCGGACGGTCCGTGACGATCAAGAACTTCGTGAGGGATAACTGGCCCTCACCGAGGATCCGGAATGCCGTGCCGAGCGCCTCACGGCTGTAGCTTTCGCGGACGACAGCGGCTGCGAGCGGGTGGAACCCGGTCTCGGCATACGTCCACAAGTCTTTCACCCCTGGCATCGCCATCGGGAACGCTGGCTCCAGCAGTCTTTGCAAGAATTCGCCAAGGAAGTAATCCTCTTGGCGGGGCTTGCCGACGATCGTCGCCGGATAGATCGCGTCTTTGCGATGCCATACATGATTCACGTTGAAAACGGGGAAATCATGGATGAGCGAGTAATACCCGAAGTGGTCGCCGAACGGCCCTTCGGGGCGTCTGAGATGCGGCGGCACGGAGCCGCATATCGCGAACTCCGCCTCGGCTACGAGGCGGTGCCCCCCATGGGGATTCTCCACCATGGGCAGCTTCTGCCCGAGGATGAGCGAAGCGAGCATCAGCTCGGGCAGGTGTTCGGGCACCGGCGCAATCGCCGAGGCGATTAGCGCGGGCGGGCCGCCCAGGAACACGGTGACGGGCAGCGCCTGGTTCCGCTTCTCGGCTTCGTGGTAGTGGAAGCCGCCGCCCTTGTGGATTTGCCAGTGCATGCCGGTCGTGAAGTCATCATACACCTGCATGCGATACATGCCCAAGTTATGATGACCGCCGTCAGGATGCTCGGTGTACACAAGCGGCAGCGTGACGAACGGGCCGCCGTCCTCTTGCCAGCTCGTCAGGACAGGTAGTCCTGCGAGCGGGTTGTCCTTCTTCAAGCCGCCGAGAATCGGCGCTTGATTCTGCTGAATATTCTTCGTTCCGACTTTCATCAGATCGAGGATAAGACCTCTTTCCCCCCAGAGCGCTTTCGGTGTTGGGGGCATTAACGTGCTTGTCGCATTAATAACCGCTTTCATGAATTGCTCCGGCTTCGGACCGAAAGCTAGATCTACTCTTCTTGTTGTGCCGAAGAGGTTCGTCACGACAGGGAATGCACTGCCTTGTACATTCGTGAACAGTAAAGCTGGGCCTTGCTCGTCGATAACGCGACGATGAATTTCGGCAAGCTCAAGATTCGGATCCACGGGCGCCGAGATTTCAATTAATTCATTTTCACGTCGCAACATCTCTATAAACGCTCGAAGATTCGTTGGAACCATGGGAACTTCCACCTTTATTTATGTAATAGTTACTCATTCTTTCGAGATGAAAAAGGAAATGGCCTTCCGTTAGAAGGCCTTGTTGTGCCCGTGCCGCAGGATGCTGCTAGGCTTTGCGATCATATAGCGTAAGAACACACAAATAACATAAGAATCCAAACATACAAGCCACGATAACGGCATGAATCATCCCTGTGAATAAATAGGCGACTTCATTCCCCATTGACCAAGTGACGACCGCACCGCTAATCACCTGTAGCGAAACGGTAATTAGGGCCCACTTGCTTCCGAACCACAGCTTGTCTGTCTTCTGATAATGGCGTCGTGCTTGCAGATATAGAAATAAAATGCAAACAAAGAGCAGCAACGCGGCAATCCGATGTGTAAATACGATTCCTGTTGCACCGTTCAGTTCTGGAATGACCTCGCCATTGCATAACGGCCAACCCGAGCATCCCCCTGAAGAAACGGTATGACGCACGAACGCTCCTAAATAAACGACGATGTAGCTATAAATAGCGGTAAACCAGACGATGACTTTAAAGCTAGTAGGAATCTGCGTGGTGCGTACAAATTGTCCCCACGGGGTGAACACGAGTGCAAGCAGCAGGGAGAAAGCAAAGGCGAGCAAGGATAATCCGAAATGAAGTGCCAGGACTAGGGAGGATTGCGGCCAAACAACGGCCAACGCACCCATTGCTGCTTGAATCAGGGTCATGATCACTGTTGCTGTGATGAAGAATTTGGCATCCTTACGCTTCACATAGCGGAAAACCAAGTAAAACGTAGCAACAAGTATCATAGTAACAATACCCACAACTAAGCGATGACTATACTCGATAAACGAAGAAATGGTGTGTGCTGGAATGAATTTACCGTGACATAACGGCCATTCATCTCCACAGCCACGACCTGCGTCAGCCTTGGTGACTAACGCCCCCATAGCAAGAATAAGAAACATGCCGATGGCTGATAAATTAGCTAATCTTGGGATCCATTTTTGCATGATTGCACCTACTTTTATGTCATATCTACTAAGGATCATGTCGAATACTGTAGTTCCGCTTTCAATTATAGCTGTAATATGTAGGCATTTCCATTCGCAATTGTTACAAAGCTCTGAAACCACCACAATTGTTACAAAGCTCTGAAACCGCAGGGAATCGATTTGTCGGTTTGTCGGCTTTTTCCCTTGCAGCACCCAACACTTGGAAATAACAGTATAGTGTGTGTAGTATGGGGGCATTTATTCGGGATACGAAAAAAGGCATTCCAACCGTAATTGCTATTTAGTCCGATTTCTCCGAATTAAACCGAGGATAACTTATGAATAGTGACCATTAGTCCGATTTTACCGAACTATTTACCTAATTTCTTTGCAAGAAGGTTGTTAGCCGCGATTTAGATCAGTTATTTCGGACTAATGAAGCTGTAATGCGGGGGACCGTCCAAATAGTTAGGTTATTTCAGATTAAAACCGAATAGGCACCAGTCGAGTTGAAGCATGATGGCTGAACGTTATTACATCGCAATTGGCTTGATAGGTGCGATATCACCATAAAAAAACACCGCGGTCGGCAATGATCCGACTACGGTGTCCACGTATGTATACTCCATCTAGAGTTCTTCTGCTGCCAGCTTACTCCATCTGAAAGTACTTCACGCCTTACGTCTTCTTATGGAGCTAAGGCATTCGAAACTTCAATTGCACGGTCAAGAAATTGCTCAATCTCCTCACGGGTCTTACGCAGCTTGCTGACGAAACGAACGACCTCTTGGCCGTTACGGAAGGCAATGAAACTCGGGATGCCTAAGATGTTCAATTGTTCACACAAATCCGGAAATTCATCACGATCTAGTTCGATGAATGTGAGCCGGCCTTCATATGCTTGTTCTACGGCAGGCATGAAAGGGTCAATATAATGGCAATCCTTACACCATGTTGTTTTGAAAATGGCTATGGTCACGCCGGGTTGCAAAATTTGTTCCTGAAATTGTTGCTCAGTCGATACTTTACGCATGGGGCACCTCTTCACTTCTGGCATTTACTCTCTTATAGCATGTGAGAAAATCAGTGTCAAGTAATCGATAACGCCACCGCTGATACGATAAATTTATATAGATAAGCTTGACTAATTTTATGTATACTATTAATAGTATATTTTTGATTGTCAAATAAAGGAGATTACATATGGCCATTTCAATACATCTTAAAAACGATTATACGCCTGGAAGATTAGCGATTCCAACCGTCGGTGGAACGAATGATCATCATAAATCAACCGACAAACACAAGCGGAATGAACATGGGGACAATATCTCGATTAGTCCACTAGCACATAACTTGTTCAGTAAAAATGGTTGGAAGCAACCCATACTTGAACGTTTAATGGAACATAAACAGAATATTATGGATCGACGGAGTGAATACATATCTAACGGCCTAGAAAAAGGAATTAGTCCGGATGAAATGAAAACCGAGCTTAAGCAAATTGACAACCAAATCCAAGATATTACTAAACAAATACAACAATTGCAGCAAGAAGATTTTCGAAAAGCAACTGGTTTAGGTGAAAAGGAACTCAAAGAAAATGAAGGCGCCGGTGACAAAACCATTAAAGGTACCCATTCATCAAACACCCAACCTTCTTCTGTGCAACTTACACCTAACATAATGAAGGCACTAATTTCTACCAATAATGAGATTAAACAAGTCAAAAGCATTAAAATGGCTCAATTAACACTTGAAAGCGAATCATTAAATTGGGCAAGCAACCCCGAACGCTCCGAACAGCTAAAAAATAGAGCTGCTCAATTGGAAGGTAAAATGATTAACACATCCCATGATGCAGTGAGTAATCTGAAACAAGCTGCTGAACAAGAGAACGAAGATACTCAGCAGTTACCATTAATCGATGATAGCCACATGGCTAAGCCAGCCGCTGTGAATCCTATTGAATCGAATATAATCTAAGCTATTTTCTGAAATAGTTGCAACATAAAGTAAATAACCGTATCTCTTGTCGGAAAACGGTTATTTACTTTATGTTTGCGTTCCGCCAGTTATTAAGGCCCCGCTTCTTGGAGTATCAAATCACCCATTTACAACGGCTGCCTAGTTGTGTTAATCTTATTTCTATAGTTTTCGAAATATATTGAAAAAGGCGGTGAGAACCCATGGTCGAGGACAACGAGGAAGTCAAACAAGCAGTGAAAGTCTACAAAGCACTCGGAGAGCCGACCCGGATTAAAATAGCGATGCTTCTTACGGAAGAGATGAATTTATGTTGCTCCGACATCAGTAGCAAGCTCGAGTCCGTTGCCGGTTCCACGCTGTCGCATCACTTGAAACAGCTAACGGAATGCGGGCTGCTCACGCTGCGCAAAGACGGAACCTACATTTATTACAGCGTCAATAAAGATGTCGCGCGAAAATACGCTCCGTATCTACTGGGGTAGCTTTTTTTTACCTATATTTCGATATATTTAGAAATATAAAAATACCAAATAGAGAGAACAACGGATAAGGAGTTGAAACGTTTGTCTTACAATTTGAAAATATATATGCTTGCTCTAGTCAGCTTTCTCGTCGGTACGTCCGAATTTATCATTGCCGGAATTCTGGATAAAGTATCTGACGATATCGGCGTCTCGGTCGCAGCAGCAGGCCAGTTGATCACCGTGTTCTCCCTTGCATACGGGTTTGGGACACCTTTCCTGATGGCGGCCGCCGCCAAAGTCGACCGCAAAAAGCTGATGTTATACGCGCTCTCGGTATTTATCATCGGCAATGTCGCAGCCTACTTGTTCTCTGGCTTCGGCGCCCTCATCGTTTCTCGAGTTATCGTGGCACTCAGCAGCGGCGTATTCGTTGTCACGGCGCTCACGGTCGCTTCGAAACTCGCACCTGTGGAGAAACAGGGCAGTGCCATTGCCACGCTCGTCATGGGCTTCAGTACGGCACTGATCGTCGGCGTACCGCTTGGCCGGCTAGTCGCTTCCGCCTATGACTGGAAGCTGGTTTTCGGTGGCATTGGACTGCTTGGATTACTGGCGTTGCTGCTCATCGCCTCCACGATTCCAAAGACAGACGGCGAGCAGCCGGTACCGCTGCGCGACCAACTGAAACTGCTCAAGAATCCGAAAATCGTCGTCGCGCTCAGCATTACGTTCTTCTGGCTAGGCGGCTATTCCATCACCTACACGTATATTTCCCCCTTCCTGCTCGATATTACGGGCATGAGCGAGAAATTCGTTAGCATCGCTCTACTTGCGTTTGGCATTGCCAGTCTGATCGGCTCCAAGCTTGGCGGGTTCGGCACCGACCGTTGGGGATACAAGCGCACACTGGTGACCGGCATGCTGTTCCACGCAGCCTGGCTGGTCGTGATTTCGTTCGCCGCCCATTCGCCGGGTCTGATGTTCCCTCTGCTCATGCTCTGGTCCTTCTCCGCCTGGTCTTCCGGTCCGACGCAGCAGTACCATCTCATCTCGCTTGCGCCTGAAGCGACCAGCATCATGCTTAGCCTGAACAGCTCCGTCGTCCAGCTAGCTATGGCTGCCGGTGCGGGCATCGGCGGCGTCGTCGTGGAAGCTTCATCGCTGACTGCCGTCACTTGGATCGGCGCCGCCGGCGTCGCCATCGCCGCGCTCATGTCGGCGGCGGCCTTCGGTTACTTCCGCATCGGCGCGGCTTCCCGAGCAGCACACAAGGAAGCTCGCACAGGGAAGATCTCCTCATAAGCATGTCTCTTTCACACAACTGGGCAGCGCCTAACGTGCCATACCCAAGCAAAACGAAAAGAAGCCTGCAGTTCCCGCTTTGGCAAGCAGGCTGTTGGCTTCTTTTCGCTAACATGCTTCAGTCATCATGACCTCGCCGTAGATTCGCGCTTCTCTTCTTCAACTAAGACTTCTTATTATTTCTTTGATAACGACATTTTCAAAAGAACCATTGCTGTCGTAGCTGTGTCTGTGAAAGTCAGCGCTGCACCTTCTCCATGCGGCTTCAACGTATGCATCAGCATAACCGCATCTTTGGGAATCGTGATCGTGACCGCATCTCCTCCGAATCTAACCTCACCTGTTGTGCCTACTGGAAGCGTTAATTTACCATCTGTAGAGGTAACCGTGTTGTTTATTGGAGGTGTTTGTCAAGACGACCCGAATCCGTTGACTCCGGTTGAGCGCGGTTTCCATTGATCGCATACGTATTTATCGTACTGCCATCCCCGTTGTTACCATTTACGTTACGTTCAAAGACCGTTACCGTCATGTCGTGATTAAACTACAGTTCATCGTTAGTTTAAATGACAGGTGCTATTTGAAAACTTTAAAATATTCGCTTTGGAATGATAGTGTAAGAAGTGAATCCCAGTATTGTTGGTATGAAACCAGACTTTATTATTTGAAGGTAACTGAAGGAAACTTTCAATGAGTTTTGTATTAGTTCCTCCATGAGAAACAATGGCAATTCTTTTATATTGCCTGCTATTTTCTTTTATGTGAGAAAAGATTTGTTGAACTCGCTCATAGAATTGCAAGTCGCTTTCATCGACTTTTTGCTCACATAACTTATCATGATATTTCACTTCACAATCAACGAAATTCGCTAAAATATCCGCCGTCTGCTTTGCGCGTTGAAGTGTACTTGACCAAATTAACTCTGGTGGAAATTCTTTCAAAACACGTTGAGACATCTTTTTACTTTGCTCAATTCCTAAGTTTGTTAATGGTTCAAGTGCATTTACTGTCTCATTCTCTGATTCTCCATGTCGAATTACCAATATCTCCATAAGTTTCACCTTTCTGGTGATTTATTCCATCTCATTTTAGCAAATAAATACTATCATGATGAAAAAGCTGTTTCCTCTTGTACTTTAGCCAGTTGGGTAAATCAACTCTGAATGTGCTCGTCACATCGACCGTGACTTCTACTTCATTATACTGGTAACGTCCACGGTTTACAGATCCTTCATCGTTTTTATAGAGACCTTCATTGAGCTAACATTCTGCGTGAGTTAATGACCTGACCTGCACTTTTGAAACGATAACTTGAAGGCGAAATTCTCTGATTCTCATGCTTCAAAATGATACTCCATATCCCCATCCATTGCCGCTGGCGTATCGGCAGTCTTCCGAAAGTCATGTGCGTGCAGAAGTTGAAAATCTCCAAAATCCACTTGTTTATAGAACTCGTAACAAGGGAACCCATCATGACTTCCCTTCACCTGCACGGTACCATCTTTATGCGCATTAATCTCCAGAGAGTAGTCTACAGTCGGTGCATCAGACCGAAGCGGATTGCTTACGCTCGCTCGCATTGTTAATGATACCGTATCCCCGCTCCACACTTCGTTTTCAATTCGAATCCCGTCTGTAGAAGCTTTTCCTTGTTTGTATTCTACTAAGCCGTCAGGGGCTGTCATTTTGAGGACAGTGACACCTGTATCGGAGAAAGAGTTAATTCGTTGCTTTACGAAGTCAATAACGACCTCCTGCTCTACACGGCAACGCCCTGTGTTTACTGCATACGGAGTGAATTCCCTTGCATCCCCCTGATATTCATAAATCATGCCTGAAGAATCTTGAGTTGGTGGTAGATAAAGCATACCGCCGATGAACACACTACCTCTAATTTTGATTAATTCTACCATAAATAGTAACCCCTTACTCCCCTTACTAACATACAATATTTTAAAAATATATTTATAATATTCGTTGGAAATTAATACTCTCCTTTTTTTGTAACTATACTGCCAGTTACTTCAAAGAGGCCGCCGATTAATGCCGGAGCCTCGTTGGTTTCTTATTGAAGCTTTTCATCGCACAAAAACCTTTTCCAAAACTTTCATTAAAGTCAGTTTTTGTACAGCTAGTTACGTAGCAACCTCATGTTGAATGACTTTACTATATTCTAAAAAGTCTAACCGTTCCACTTGATACAAATCATAGATCTGCTGCTCATTATTTATCGATTTATATATTTGATGGTTTATAGTATTTGCTAATTTGGCGTACGATAGTTTTTCTACCGCCTTCTTCGATCGAATATTTTGTTTTCGGACTTTCAAAAATACCGTTTCGATATTACTTTCAAGGAATAGTTCAGTAAAAAAGGATTCCTTCGCTCGTTGGTTATAACCTTTTCCGAAATAGCGAGTTCCAATCCATGTGGCTAAGAAGCCTGTTTTATTAACAATATCATAGAGATCAATGGTACCAATGGGATGACCCATCTCGTTAAGAATGGTTCTAGAAATACAGGTCTCCTGTTCCTCTTCAGCAATCAACTGTTTGGTTATGAATAAATATTGTTCATAAAATTGGCATTTGTGACGAACGTAAGGAAAAACTGCAGGGTCCGTCATTAAGTTATACAGTGAATGACATTCGTGCAAATCACGTTTTTTTAACATTAACTCTACCACCTAGTCCTTATATATCGCTATATCAAACAACTTAAGTATATAAAAGGACTTCGGAGATTTTATTAATTCTATATGGTCATTTTGTAAAATTCATCGTAGAAACTTCATTCCAACACTTTGGTGAACTCAAAAAGAGTAGAGCTTAATGCATGCCCTTTTGAAAGGGTGAAGTGAAGTACCCAATGAGGTGCTTTATCATATATTACTAGTATTTTCTTCCAATACTTAGCATGATACAATCAAGTGAATAGTCCTATCAGGAAGGGGCGTATTAATGCAAACACACCAACAACCGGGCAAGGTTGCCCAGCAGACAACGACGACCGGCACCGCCGAATCGTTGAATATGGTTGAAAATGTAACGGCACAAGGCTTGTCTGGTGCAGCTCTTCAGCGTGCAACGAAGCTCCCGCAGGCTATGAGCCCGGCGCAGATGATGCATCTGCAGCGTACGATCGGCAACCGCTCGGTTGGCGAGCTGTTCAAGCAGCAGTCCGCGGCTAACCCCCCTGCGAGAGCCGTGGAAAAACCTGCGGAGCTGACAGCAGCCGCAGGTACGATTCAAGCCGCTTCGCCATCCCAAAGCGATATTCAGCGTAAGGTGTATATCAAGCGGGCGCTAATTGGCGGCTACAGGAACAAGACCAAAACCGGCCGCGGCAACGAAGGCGCAGGCGAGCGAAACGTAGATAATATGATCGTGGACGGGAAATCACGCTATTTCAACAGTAAGGATGAAATGTCTCAGTACGCGGCGAAGACGACAGAGAAAATCGGATATGTCGAGAAGACGAATACGTGGATTCGCATTCCGGATGAGCTGACGGTAATCGGGGAAATCCATACGGAAACTACGTTGGAAGATGTTGTGAAAGCTGTGGGGACGGATAAGTTCATGCACGAAGCCTACACCGAACGTCCGGCTGAAGCTGCCGATAATCCTGAGCTGGAAGCGGCTATAGCGAAGCGAGAGGTTGAGCGCAATGCCAAGTTCGGTGGCATCAGCACGGGTCCGGGGGCTAAATCGCACTATGCGGAAAGTTTTTATCCGAAAGTCATTCGAGGCTTGCAAGGGATTAATGTGATTTACGATTATCGGGTCATGGCGTCGGAGGCAGAGAAGAGATTGTTCGGCATGGCGATTCGATTTGCGGCAGGTGCAGATGAAGAATCCGTACTCTATCAGACCTATGCGGCTCAGGAAGATCTGTGGCAGCGAACCGCTGCCAGCCTTGAAGGCGATGACCAATCGGCGGAGCCTTTAACGGAGGCCATGAAAGCTGCAAAGAGCAAGGATCTGTTTACTACGTTCGTTCGTGAAGTAACGGCTTACGCCACTACGAAGCTTCAAGAGGAGCAGGCACAGGCATCGGCTGTGGATAAGAAGGCTTTTGCCGACAATTGGCATGTGGCCAAGTCGGATTATGGTGCAGCGGATACCGAGATTATGAAAGCGGAGAAAGCCCGTGATTTCTCGATGTTCCAGCATATTAAGAAAGCGAAGAGCGAGGGGTATCTGTTGTACGGACTTGGCGATTTGCATCTTAAGCGGCTTAAGGAGCTGCTCACTGCCGAGGGCATCAAGTCGGTGAACATGAACAAGTTCATGGATGATCAGAAGACGACTCATCCGCAAACGTGAGGTGGTCTTCAAGGCTGCATCGTAATAAAATGGCTCAATCATGTCGTTTTCGGTTCACCGCGCTGTCTTTAACGGCAAGTTTTCCGATCATCCTTTTGTTTGCCTTGATGGCGGAAGAAAGAGAGGCGAACCGCCAACCTATTGGCCGTTGTCCGTTCGTCCTCCCTTTCCCAGAACCATCTACCGCAATATTCAATTAAACCCGCCGTTTACGCGAATCGTCTGTCCCGTTATCCAACGGGCCTTGTCACTGACGAGCAACTCGAGCGCATTCGCGATGTCCTCCGGTTCGCCAAGCCGTCCGAATGCGTTCATTCGACGGAACGAATCGACCAACTCCGGCGATTTGCCGTTCAGGAACAAATCGGTTGCCACTTGCCCGGGCGCGATGCAATTGATGACGATGTCCTTGGGACCAAATTCCTTGGCCAATTGACGTGTCAACTGCTCAACCGCCCCTTTCGTTGCGGCATATACGCTGTACGTTGGGAGCATGGTGCCCGAGACGGACGTTGAGAAGTTAATGATGGTTCCGCCTTGCGCCATATACTTCATCGCTTGTTGGCAAGCAAAATAAGTCCCTTTCACGTTGAGCGCGAAATGCCGATCGAAATTCTCCTCCGACACGTCCGCGATCGCATGGTTTTCCATGAAGCCAGCATTATTGACCAGGATGTCCACACGCCCGAATCGCTCTAGTGTTTCAAAGAACAATGCTTCAACTTCGTTCACCTTGCTCACGTCGGCTTGGATGGCCACCGCCTGACCGCCAAATTGCTCAATCGTTCCTACAACCTCATCCGCTTTGCCCCGGCTCGAGGAATAATTGACCCCCACCTTTGCTCCGGATCGTGCTAATTGGATGGCCACTTGCCGACCAATGCCACGCGATGCCCCAGTGACGATCGCGACTTTTCCATTCAAGCTCATTTCCTTTCCTCTCCTTTATCATGTAGTGGATCTAACGATCATTCACCAGACCTTGCAAATTCATTATAGTAAGTAATCGTATCGCCCTGTTAGACCATTCCTGTTCAATCCTTGCCTAATTCTCTTTCGTCTCGTTTGAATAATTGCAATAACTGCAGCAGCTCTAATAAATAAACTTATAAAATGATTACGAGAGCACTCGAATAATATGAAGAAAGAACATGCTGACAAAACTAAAGATAAAAATGGACCAAATGCATGAATAAAACATTTATAGTATTTGCCTAATTTCTCGATAAAATAGACATTATTATAAATAAATAATCCATTAAATCTCCAAGCACTAATATATTTTCAATAACACCCTTCCAGACAAGCCATAATCTTTCCCCCGTTAAATATTATTTCATAATTGTTCCAATTCCACTTACAAAATTCCTCTATATTCTCTATACAAGTCGAAATCAGGAGTAAGCCCAAAAATTTTAAAACGCTACTGACATACTGTTGTCAGTAGCGTTTTTTTATAATCGGAGTAAGTAACCATAAAGGAGTGGGAGATAAATGTGAAGCATTTTGGCACAAAATTATATGTTACGGTTTAATATCATTTATTATAGGAAGGATGGTATCTCATGAATTTTGCTTCTGTACGCATCATTACCGACGACGTGGATCGTCTCGTCAAGTTCTATGAGAAAGTCATGGGTGTTTCGGCGGAACGCCTCGCGCCCGTCTTTGCCGAACTCGTTGTGCCATCGTGCACCCTTGCGATCGGCCACTCCCAGACGGTGCAACTGTTCGGCGCTGGTTCCGCAGTGGCGGCCAACAATCACTCTGTCATCATCGAGTTCCGTGTCCACGATGTCGATGCCGAGTACGAGCGCTTGAAGCCGTTTGTCGACGAGTGGGTAAAGGAACCAACCACGATGCCTTGGGGGAACCGTGCTGTGCTGTTTCGGGATCCCGACGGCAACCTGGTTAACCTATTCGCGCCAGTGACCGAGGAAGCAATCAAACGGTACAGCGGTAGGCGTTGACGGACAGTTGAAGTGACTGAGGCGAATTTCGTAATTAGTAATTTTACTGACCACTTTATAGTAAGAGACCATAGCAAAGTGCTATGGTCTCTTCATTTTATCTAGGTTCTTCATTATTTATTGAGATTCCGAAACCCCCGCTGATGCTGGCAGCCTATTTGTAATTGTGCTATCCTTCTTGCGTTAGGTTAAGAGAAATGCTTTTTTAGAGTGGCTAACTTTGCAAACCTTCTATACGTAGCTTGATCGCTCCAGGAGGTTATCTAACCAAAATAAAGCTCTTCCCCATTTTCAATTAGAGTTGTGACTTCTCTAATGATTATTAAACTAGGTGGTGGATTCAAAGCATCATCCTACGACATATCTGAAGTAGAAAGTAAAAATTAAATGAATTAATGAATGGAGGCATAAAATGAAAAAATGGAAGCGTATTATTACAATAATTGCTCTCTCTACAAGTGTAATTGTCGGATCTACTGTAGGAGTAATTTATAACGATTCAAAAAATACACATAGTGATAACAGTGAAAGTGTAATTCCCATTACCTTGAGCTTAGAAGAAGAGTTGTGGAACGTTGATTTAGTAGTTAAAGGAACAGTTGTAAGTCAAGAGGACTCTTATTCAAAAGATGCAGGAGTGCCATCAAAGCGAAGTTTTAATATAGACATAACACCATCAACTATTAAAGTAGATAAGGTATTGTATGGAAGTACTGATTCATCTACGATTACTTATCTGCAACATGGATTATCAACAGACAAAGAGGCAAGTAAAAGGTTTGTGAAACAAGGTGAAGAAGTTGTTTTAATTTTATCTAAAACAGAAGATGGTAAATATTGGTCTTATAATTTTGGCGATGGTCAATGGACAATTAAGGATGGTAAAGTTATTTCTGATGCTACTTCAAATAGATTATTGAAGTATAAGAATTATCCATCAGATATGTTTGTTAATGAAATCGCAGAGATAGCTAAAAATAAAAGGAAAAATAAAGAGTATCAGCAATAACTTATCCACAGTGCACCCGATTCTACAATATGTATAGACTGGTAGGAAAATAGCTGCTTCTCCTTACAATAGCTGCTGGTACAAGTTTCCCAGCTTATCTGAAACAGGAATGTTCAGCTCTTTCCGGTACAATTCAGCTATTCGCTCATAATGCTTACGAATAGACCGTTTATCATTCATCTGGGCATAAATTTGCAGCATCAGAGCATGCGCTTCTTCGTCAAGCTCATTACGGTCTATTAGTTTTCTTGCGATTACAATCGCCTGAGCGCTCTGTCTGCTGGCCAATAGCCAGTGGATCAGTCGCTTAGCAAACTGACTGTACATTTCTGCAAGCCGTGCCTGTTCTGCTGCCGCCCATATGTAAAGCTTATTGTCGAACAAATCACCGGCATATGTCGCTTCCCACTCGAGCGCCGCTTTAATATTGGAGGAATCAATGTATTCCAAACCGGTCACATAACTCTCAAACGCAACAAAATCAACGTCAAATTGTTCAAACTTAAGCCGATATTGCTCATTCGCATAGACGATTTCGGCTTTCAGCCCCTGCTGCTGCAGAACGCTTCGCAGCTGATACATCGCTGTATTTAAATAGTCTTTGGCACTCTTTAACGTACGATCCGGAAACAGGTCTTCAATGATCCGGCTCTGTGACACATTTCGTTCCCGGTGAACGAGTAAATAGGCGAGCAGTTCCAGACTTTTTCTAGTTCTCCATTTCACACTTCCCGTTGTTTCGCTGCTAACATCCAGCCCCCCTAGGCCATAAACCTTCAATTTATAACCGTTCCCCGCTATCGCTGCAGGGAGCGGCTCGATCAAACGATGAGCCGCTCTTCGCGATTCTGCTCTGGCAATCGTCTGCCCCAGCCGCTTCGCGGACACAGGCTTAACCATATAATCAAGCGGATAGGCATCAAACGACTCGTAGGCGTAATCGCTATGCGACGTCACGAATACAATTTCCAATTTGCTCTGGACCGCACGCATACGCCGAGCCAGTTCAAGTCCGCTGTCGCCAGCAATTCTAATATCTACAAATGCAATATCAACTTCCTCCCGCTTAACCAGCTCGAGCGCATCTTCAGCATTTTGGAATTGTCCGGCGATTTCGATTCCATCTATTTTTCCCAGCAAACGTCTCATTACCTTCAGCATCGCTTGCTCATCATCTACAATTAGCACTCTCATCGCTTCATCCCATCCATCAGTGAAAAATAAAAGGTGCTTCCTTCGCCTAGCTTGCTTTCCACCCATATATCTCCGCCACTCATTCGTACGAACTGCCGACTTACATGCAGACCCAAACCTGTCCCTCGCTCTCCATCTGTACCTATGGAGGAGTCAAAACGCGAATCATCGAACAAATCCTTCACCTGCTCCTCGCTCATGCCAACGCCATGGTCCCGAATTGCGATAATGATTCGACCGTAGGAGGCCTCTGCCGTAACATGAATCAATCCGCCACGATTCGAAAACTTGATCGCATTGGACAACAAATTACGGAAAACCATCATAATTGCTTCACGATCTGCATATATCCGGGTACCGTCCTCCACATCAATATGTAAATTTACAAACTTAGCCTCGCTTCTGATCATCAGCATTCGATAAGCTTCCCAGATTAAATCCGGCAAATCCTGTGATTCCGGGTGCAGGACAACGCCTTCCTTCTGACCACGAAACCATCCCAATATATTTAAGACAAGCACATACGTGTTCCTGATCTGTCCACTCAACATTCCAATCGTTTCATAGTGCTCATCACTGAACGCATCCTTATCTTCCTCCAGCAATTCAATCAGATTAATCTGAACAGCAAGCGGATCACGAATATCATGAGAAACAACTGTGAATAGCTGGTCCTTCATTCGATTAAGCTGCGCCAATTGTTCCAGCCGTTGCTGCTTCTCAGTAATATCGAACAGGATGGAGACCGTTCCCAGCTTCCTGTCTCGTTCGTTCCCAAGTGTATATACCTTTACCATGAGCACCTTTGTTTCATCCTCGTAGTTCCCGTTAATTTCAAAGCTGCCCTCCTCCATACGCTGGCAAGCTTCGAGCCATTGCGGCCATTCCCTCAGCAATTCCCCTACGTTCCGGCCAGCAACGATAATATGTCCCTGATGCTCAAACAGTGGATTCAGATACGCATTGCTTTCGATAACCTTCCCTCTATCATTCACAATAAGGATGCCCTCCTGCATCGTCTCCACAATCACATTTCTCGCCATCGGTACAATCGAAAATAGCTTGTTTCTAAAAATAACCCATAGCATTAATAATCCGAATATCCCACAGAATACTGTGATAGGAAGCAACCAGCTTGATAATTTCGGGTTCGCTAGTTTAACCATTTCCATGATGAGAGTCATACAGCCAAAAACAATGACCCAGACCCACGGCTTACGCATCTCAATCCTCACATTGCGAACATAAAGGACTAAGAAGAACACGCAAATCCCCAGAATCATATAACAAAATAGGTTGAAGCCGATAGAAAATGGAGATTTTGTCAGCTCCAATTGCCCATCAACGAGCATGATGGATCTATTAATGAAACCTGTATACGGATCGGTCCAGATTAGCAGATTCCAACCGACAGGAATGCTAAAAATCAACATTTTCCTGCGCAGCGTCAGCCCTTCATCTTTCCCAAACAAATCAAGGACGCAAAGCACCATAAAGGGGACGATAAACGTAAGCGCCGTTTGCTCCATATGACGAAAAAAAAGCTTGGTAGACAAACTCTCGCTGTTTAGCTCAATAATGACACTCACCGCATAAACGACACGGCATGCCATCGTCCATGCAAAGTAACGAACGCCTCTTTCCTCTCTGTACAAAAGCGCATAGGCGAGCAGCATGCACATCATGACCACGGAGACAACCATAGCCAAATCCGTAGTTATTTCCTTCATCTCTATAATTCTCCTTCAACTATATCCATACGAATATCACTAGTTTACCATAAATCGACATAAGTTTAGGACTGCTGCTTCATAAGTAGGATTCTGTTTTGATGTAGTTTCCCCCCATCTTGAGATTAGTCAGTTGTATCGACAACCAGAGTTATATTCGTTCAGTAGTTGTTCATTGCGATACATTAGAATTAGAACAAGAGGAGATCAGGAATGTTATCTCTAGTAATCATACTTCAAAGGGGGCGGCATCCTTGGCTTGAGTTCTACAATTAGGCGGCTACTTTATGGAGAATTCATTTATTTTGCTCGTCAGTTAAAGGAGAAGAACATGAAAAAATCGACTTTCTTGGCTAAAAAAACACTTATTCTGTTGTTAACGTTTATATTCGTTGCCGGCCCTTTATTTATAGCAGATCAGGCTCATGCCGCCAGCACGAGGTTCACTTCCATTTCATCACAGCAGAATAGCTCCCTTGCACTTGATAGCAACCAGGAAATCTGGGCATGGGGAACTAACGATTCAGGACAATTTGGTAATGGAACCACCAATGCCTCTTCTACCCCAATCAAAGTTGAAGTATTGGACGGCGGTACGCCTGTTAAGTTTTTGCAAGTTAGCAGGGGATGGACTCATTCCCTTGCACTTGATATAAACGGACAGCTGTGGTCAACCGGCAGAGATGGATCAGGGGAATTGGGCAATGGAACGCTCGGGGATAGTCTCTCTTGGAATAAATTAACGATCATGGATGGTGCTGCAATTGCCAGTTTTACCAAAATAGCAGCCCTACGCTATACTTCGTATGCTTTGGACAGGAACGGCGCAATATGGAGCTGGGGATCACGCACAGATACAGCAGATCCCCAAGTGCCGGTGAAAAAAAGTATTACGAACAATGCTGTTCCTGTTATCTTCAAAGAACTTGCAGCGGATAATTCATCAGTGCTCGCAATTGATTCATTTGATCACTTATGGAATATATTCTTAGCAGGTGTTACAGAAGAAAAGCTTAACCCAATGGATGGAGGAGTTGAAGCTGAATTTCAATCATTAGCCGTCGGGTATGGTGCTGGAGTTGGTTCTATTCATCAAAATCTCGCACTAGACAAAAATGGGGATATCTGGACATGGGGTGGCGATGATACAGGGCAGCTTGGAGATGGGCCGACCATTACACCTGAACGGTGGATACCTGAGAAGCTTACGGTTATGGATTCGGGTAATCGAGTAAGGTTCTCTCAGGTTTCTGCAGGGGCGAAGCAGGTTCTAGCGTTGGATGAATCCGGAAATATGTGGGCGTGGGGTAATAATAACACTGGACAGTTAGGAAATAATTCCACTACTAATTTATCAGTTCCTACAAAAGTCACGCTACTAGACGACAACGGTAATCCCTTTCATCTCTCATCAGTAGAGGCGGGATATGGACAATCATTTGGTCTGGACTCCAATGGGCAAATATGGGCCTGGGGGTACCAACTGCAATCTGTACCAACCAAATTAAAGTTTGCACCTTCTGTTTTATTATCACCATCTAAATCATCCTTGGCATATGGAGAATCAGTTACATTGACAGCTTCCGTTACAGGAGATTTGGCTGTTCCTTCAGGAAGCGTGAGCTTTAAGGACGGCAGCACTTCGTTAAGCAGCGTACCGCTTTCGGCTGGAACGGCACAACTGCTCGTTCCTTCGTTGAGTGCTGGATCTCATCAACTGACCGCAAGCTTCGAGGGAAATGTTGAGTACGTAGATCAAACCTCAAATCAAATAACTGTAACGGTGGCGGCTAACCCTACTAAAGCCATTACTGCTTTCAGCTTCGCGAGTCCATCAGCTACGGGCACCGTCAACGAAACGAACAAAACCATTGCGGTTACCGTTCCGCATGGTACCAACGTAACGGCGCTTGTGCCGACCATCGCCCACTCGGGAGCCAGTATTTCTCCCGCTAGCGGTACGGCACAGAACTTTACGAATCCGGTAACGTACACCGTGACCGCGGCGGACGGCTCGACGCAGGTGTACACCGTTACTGTAACGGTGGCGGCTAACCCGGCTAAAGCGATTACGGCTTTCAGCTTCGCTAGTCCATCAGCTACGGGCACCGTCAACGAAACGAACAAAACCGTTGCCGTTACCGTTCCGTATGGTACCAACGTAACGGCGCTTGTGCCGACCATCGCCCACTCGGGAGCCAGTATTTCTCCCGCTAGCGGTACGGCACAGAACTTTACGAATCCGGTGACGTACACCGTGACTGCTGCGAACGGCTCGACGCAGGTGTACACCGTCACTGTAACGGTGGCGGCTAACCCAGCTAAAGCCATTACTGCTTTCAGCTTCGCGAGTCCATCAGCTACGGGCACCGTCAACGAAACGAACAAAACCGTTGCCGTTACCGTTCCGTATGGTACCAACGTAACGGCGCTTGTGCCGACCATCGCCCACTCGGGAGCAAGTATTTCTCCCGCTAGCGGCGCGGCGCAGAACTTTACAAGTCCGGTGACGTACACCGTGACCGCGGCGGACGGATCGACGCAGGCTTACACCGTTACTGTAACGGTGGCGGCTAACCCAGCTAAAGCCATTACTGCTTTCAGCTTCGCGAGTCCATCAGCTACGGGCACCGTCAACGAAACGAACAAAACCGTTGCCGTTACCGTTCCGTATGGTACCAACGTAACGGCGCTTGTGCCGACCATCGCCCACTCGGGAGCAAGTATTTCTCCCGCTAGCGGCGCGGCGCAGAACTTTACAAGTCCGGTGACGTACACCGTGACCGCGGCGGACGGATCGACGCAGGCTTACACCGTTACTGTAACGGTGGCGGCTAACCCAGCTAAAGCCATTACTGCTTTCAGCTTCGCGAGTCCATCAGCTACGGGCACCGTCAACGAAACGAACAAAACCGTTGCCGTTACCGTTCCGTATGGTACCAACGTAACGGCGCTTGTGCCGACCATCGCCCACTCGGGAGCAAGTATTTCTCCCGCTAGCGGCGCGGCGCAGAACTTTACAAGTCCGGTGACGTACACCGTGACCGCGGCGGACGGATCGACGCAGGCTTACACCGTTACTGTAACGGTGGCGGCTAACCCAGCTAAAGCCATTACTGCTTTCAGCTTCGCGAGTCCATCAGCTACGGGCACCGTCAACGAAACGAACAAAACCGTTGCCGTTACCGTTCCGCATGGTACCAACGTAACGGCGCTTGTGCCGACCATCGCCCACTCGGGAGCCAGTATTTCTCCCGCTAGCGGCGCGGCGCAGAACTTTACGAATCCGGTGACGTACACCGTGACTGCTGCGAACGGCACGACTCAGGTGTACACCGTTACCGTAACGGTGGCGGCTAACCCGGCTAAAGCCATTACTGCTTTTAGCTTTGCTAGTCCATCAGCTACAGGTACCGTTAGCGAAACGAACAAAACCATTGCCGTTACCGTTCCGCATGGTACCAACGTTACGGCGCTTGTGCCGACCATCGCCCACTCGGGAGCCAGTATTTCTCCCACTAGCGGTACGGCGCAGAACTTTACGAATCCGGTGACGTACACCGTGACCGCGGCGGACGGATCGACGCAGGTGTACACCGTTACTGTAACGGTGGCGGCTAACCCGGCTAAAGCGATTACTGCTTTTAGCTTTGCGAGCCCCGCAGCTACGGGCACCGTCAACGAAACGAACAAAACCATTGCCGTTACCGTTCCGCATGGTACCAATGTGACGGTACTTGAGCCGACGATCACCCATTCGGGAGCTAGCATCTCGCCTGTTAGCGGTACTGCGCAGAACTTTACGAATCCGGTGACGTACACCGTGACTGCTGCGAACGGCTCGACGCAGGTGTACACCGTTACCGTAACGGTGGCGGCTAGCCCGGCTAAAGCCATTACTGCTTTCAGCTTCGCTAATCCATCAGCTACAGGTACCGTCAACGAGTCGAACAAAACCATTGCCGTTACTGTTCCGCATGGCACCAACGTAACGGCGCTTGTGCCGACCATCGCCCACTCGGGAGCCAGTATTTCTCCCACTAGCGGTACGGCGCAGAACTTT
>NZ_LYPB01000064.1 GCF_001653565.1 Paenibacillus oryzisoli | reverse complement strand
CTGTAAGTCGATTTTTTCGACTTACGGCGGGTCTTCGCGGCTCGCGGAGGGCTGTAAGTCGATTTTTTCGACTTACGGCGGAGGTTCGCGGCTCGCGAGGGGCTGTAAGTCGATTTTTTCGACTTACGGCGGGGTTCGCGGCTCGCGGAGGGCTGTATGTCGATTTTTTCGACTTACGGCGGGGTTTTGCCAGCCCGCGGAGGGCTGTATGTCGGNGCATGATGAATAACTCAATTTTCATGCTAGGGGGTGGCAATGGCACATTGTCATGGCTGTTTTTTCGACTTACGGCGGGGTTTCGCGGCTCGCGGGGGGCTGTAAGTCGATTTTTTCGACTTACGGCGGGGTTCGCGGCTCGCGGAGGGCTGTAAGTCGGTTTTTTCGACTTACGGCGGAGGTTCGCGGCTCGCGAGGGGCTGTAAGTCGATTTTTTCGACTTACGGCGGGTCTTCGCGGCTCGCGAGGGGCTGTAAGTCGATTTTTTCGACTTACGGCGGGGTTCGCGGCTCGCGGAGGGCTGTAAGTCGGTTTTTTCGACTTACGGCGGAGGTTCGCGGCTCGCGAGGGGCTGTAAGTCGATTTTTTCGACTTACGGCGGGGGTTCGCGGCTCGCGAGGGGCTGTAAGTCGATTTTTTCGACTTACGGCGGGATTTTGCCAGCCCGCGGAGGGCTGTATGTCGGTTTTTTACACAAAAAGGCCAATAAGAGAACAATGCTACCGTCCCCCCAATGGCCTTAATCTATCTTTACTCTTTACTCTTTACTCTTTACTCTTTACTCTTTACTCCTTCACTCTCTCACTCATCATTCCCCACTCCACCCACATCACTCACTTACCCGCACCTCAATACCAAGCCCCTCAATCGTATCCACCCATTCTTTCGGGCAACCTGCGTCGGTGATCAGCATGGAGATTTCCTCTAACTTGGCGACTCTGGCAAATGTAGACAGGCCGAATTTACTGTGATCTGCAACGAGAATGCACTCTTCCGCTCTTTGCATCATTTTGCGCGAGATCACTGCTTCAGCCAAATGAAAATCAGTAATACCATCCGTTAATGAAATGCCTCCGGCTGAAATAAACGCCTTGTTTACTTTGAATTGGTCAAGCAGCTGATCCACCAGGGTACCTGTCACAGCTCGACACTCTTGGTTCACTTCTCCACCAGCAAAAATAATACGCCCACGAAACGTTTCCATGGCTAGATTGAGAATCGGAATGGAGTTCGTGATTAACGTCACCTTCGTCTTGTCGCTCAAAAAAGGGACGATTTCAATCGTCGTTGTCCCATTATCCAGCATGATCGTTTCTCCATCTTGAACGAGGGACGCAGCTAGTTGCCCAATTGCTGCTTTCTCTGGTTTCATCATTTGCACACGGTTCAGAAAAGGTGGCTCGACCATCTCCATGCGCATTTTGACGGCGCCGCCATACACTTTGCGCAGTTTCCCTTCCTTTTCCAAACGATCCAAATCCCGACGCACTGTTTCCGTTGAAACGGTAAGCAGCTCAGACAGGTGATGTACCTGGACTTTCCCTTCCATCTCCAAATGATTCAGTATCCTCATCCTGCGATCTTCATAGGTTAATGACATGACGGCCTCCCATTGACCAATAGTTTGTATATTTAGCAGTCTGTATATTTTGTTGTTTATATGTTCTGTTGTTTATATGTTCTGTTGTTTGTATATTTAGCAGTTTGTATGCTTTGTCGTTTGTATGTCTTGCAGTTTATATGTTTTTCCATTTGTATATATTGCCGTATATGTTGCTGTTTATATTGTCGACATGTTGTTGTTTTATGTTGTTTTCACTAGTTTAGATGTTGGAGCTAAGTGTGTCAATCTGGGAAATCTACCGCCTCTCATCCGCATAAATTGCTCATTGACAGCTAAGCCCAACCCGATTACAATTGTCAACAAACAACAACAATTAACATTAATTCAACATGAATCCACAATCATCATTTAAATCGGAGGCTATAAGCATGTTCAAGCAGCAACCGCTGACTTTTCGTGAGGATCGCACGTTTACGATCACGCAGTTTACAGATTTACACTGGATCGATGGCCGGAAGGAAGATCAACAAACCCTCCGTTTAATGGAGGATGTACTCGATGCGGAGCAGCCTGATCTCGTTGTTTTTACGGGTGATGTTATCTACACAGGCCCTGTTTCCGAAGGTGAACTACACTGCGAGCAGCCGCTCCAAGCTTTTCGTGACGCCGTGCAAGCTGCTGAAGCACGCCGCATTCCATGGGCAGTTGTATTTGGTAATCATGACACCGAGACCCTTATCACAAGGCAAGAACTCATGAACAGCGTCCTCACGTATCCCTATTCCCTGACGCAACCTGGCCCTTCCGAGCTCAGTGGCGTTGGCAACTACCGTCTCTCCCTCCAAGGTCATGACGGACAGCCTGCAGCGAGCTTATACTTCTTCGATTCCGGAAGTCGCTCTACTGTTCCTCAAATTTCAGGCTATGACTGGATTCGCCATGATCAAATCAGTTGGTATACGGAACATTCCCGCAACGAGCAGCGCGAGCTGCCTGCACTCGCTTTTTTCCATATCCCTCTTCCTGAGTACGGGCAAGTGTGGGAGCGTGCGACATGTTATGGGAACAAACACGAAAACGTCTGCTGTGCTCCCGTTAATTCAGGATTATTCGCTGCTATGGTCGAAATGGGCAATGTCGTAGGGACCTTCTGTGGGCATGACCACATCAACGATTACTGGGGCGAGCTTCATGGGATTCGCCTCTGTTACGGCAGAGCAACTGGCTACAACACCTATGGTCAGGAAGGCTTTCACCGTGGTGCCAGAATGATTCGCCTCCGCGAAGGTGAGCACTCGTTCGAAACATGGCTTCGCCTCGCTGACGGCACCGTCATCCGTGATCAACCCGAACACCAACCAACGCGATAACCTCACTTACGTTTGGAGCTGATTACTTGTTAACTGCATCAATTTTACTCGTTATTGCCTCAGGGCTAGCCCATGCCATCTGGAGCTTGTTTACCAAAAGCAGCCTGAACAAAGGTGTCTTCCTCTGGTCCATCATCATGGTCACCACCGTTATCTTGCTTCCTTACTTAATCAAAGAATTATGGTTTACTCCGTTGTCTATGTCGGCATATGGACTACTTGGACTATCCGCCGCTTTACAAGCTGCTTATGCTCTCTTGCTCTCGCGCACGTACAATATGGGAGATCTCTCGCAGATCTACCCGATTATGAGAGGCACCAACACTTTATTTATCCCGATTGTCAGTGTCCTGTTTCTACGGGAATCCCTATCGCCACTCGGATGGACGGGGCTGCTCTGCATGGTCATTGGCTTCCTGTTACTAAGCGGCATTTTCACACGTGCACGATCTACTGGACTACCGCCTGTCAAATCCGTTAAGCCCTTCCTCATGGCGCTTAGTGTGGGGCTTTGCACAACTTGCTACGTACTTGTCGATAAGCTCAATCTCGCACATATCTCGCCTATCGCCTTACTAGAGGTAACAAATATTGGATTCGTCGCAGGGCTCACGCCGCTTGTCCTCGCATCCAAACAACTGCGTAGAGAGTGGCAAATTAACTTCAAAACGATTGTTCTCGGCGCAATTCTCAATCCAGCATCGTATTTATTATTTCTCTTCGCCATGAAGTACGCACCTGTAGCCCATATTTCCCCATTACGTGAAATCGGGACTGTATTTGCCACTTTGCTAGGCATCTTTATTCTCAAAGAGAAGCAAGGCACATTGCGCATTCTTTGCTCTATTCTCATATTAATAGGGATTCTAATTATCAGCTTTTGGGGTTAAAAAAGGAGGGAATATGTATGAACACTTACAATCGTGTCATTATTATAGGTTGGGACGGCGCCGGCAACTTTGTCCGTGATGCGCATACCCCGAATTTGGACCGTTTGTTCCAACTAGGCGCTTCTACGCTTGAAGCACAAACGGCATCGCCTACGATCAGCGCAGAGTGTTGGGGAACCTTACTGCACGGCGTTGATCCTGTGAAACATGGACTTACAAATACCAGAGCAGAAGTAGAAACTTTCCCTGACGACTCGCCATATCCGTCTATTTTCCGCGTAGCAAGAGAAGCATATCCACTGGCTAAGCTAGCAGCATTCAGCGCCTGGAAGCCTATTAACGATGGGATTATTGAGCCCTCAATCGGTGTCCATACCGTTTCAATGCCTGATGATGAACTAGCCCAAGCGATAGCTGCCTACATACGGGAGAACCCCGATTTCAAGCTGCTCTACGTGCAACTGGATCTCCCTGACGCCGCTGGACATAAGTTCGGGTATAACATGCCAGAACAGCATCGTGTCATTGAGGAGTCAGACCAGCACACTGGCATTATGCTAGAAGCGCTTCAACAGGCCGATTTGTTAAAAGATAGCCTCATCATCGCCGTCACCGATCACGGCGGTGGTGGTGAGAGCGCTTATAATCATGGCAGCGATCATCCCCTAGACAAAACCATTTTCTGGAGCTGCACAGGCCCTGGCATCGCACCTGGTACGAAACTCGACAATGTCCACATTGTCGACACAGCAACCGTCGTCGCCTACGCACTCGGACTAGAAGCCCCCGCTTCTTGGGAGGGTAAACTGCCAGAGGGGTTATTTTCTAAAGGGTTATTTCCCAATTATTAATCGCCTCGACGATTAATAAGCCCGACTTTGTCCACAATGGGCATGTCGGGCTTTATTTCATCCATTTACTTATCTTGTCCACTACAATACACACCGAAGCTGCTTAAAGTAGGATGAATACGTGATTCGGTCACTCTCAGTTGAATGTATCTTGCCTTCGTCTGTTGGAAGCTGCAAATCTTCTTATATCCCACCACTGTGCCCCCATACAAACTTACCCACACATCATCTTGCTTGTAGGTTAGCTGGAAGCGTTCAATCCGTTGTCCCAGTTGAATAAACTCTTTCAGTACGATACGGTCAAACAACATCTCCTTGCCCAGATCAATCACAAGCTCGGCTTGCTCAATCCCTTCCGGAGGACACCAATACGTATCGGACTGACCATCCGTTACATTCCCCGCATGAACCTCACTATCCCTAGTGTGGGAAGCCCACACGTCCGCTCCTTGGGCTAGATCCTGTCCGTACGTAGCTCGGAGCCACTGCCCCAATTCACGCAAATGCCGTGCATCAGTCTCATGAATGAGCCCGCGTGGGTCTGGTGGAATGTTCAGCAGGAGTGCACTGTTACCGCCAACTGTACGCTCATACAGCTCAATCAGTTCATCGACCGTTTTCACTTTATCATCATCACCGGGATCATAGAACCACTCGGGTCTAATGGAGACATCCACCTCTGCTGGGTACCAAATCATGCGATTGGCTTCTGCCAGTACAGATCGGCTCCCCAAATCTGCCGTATCCGCATTGATTTTTTGTGAAAAAGCACCATCATCCTCTTGTTGCGATTCCCCTTGAATTTCCTCGATATTCCTTCGCTCCGCAGGTACTACACTCCATTCCGATTCGCGTGTGTGACCCGCTTCATTCCCGCACCACCGAACATCGGGTCCACAAATGTTAATGACGGCATTCGGCTGCAGTTCGCGAATAATGCGATAGGAAGCTTCCCAATCATAGACCTGCATTTTACCATTCGGTCCTTCACCACAAGCCCCATCAAACCAAACGCAAAAAATCTCACCATACTGCGTAAGAAGCTCTCGCAATTGATTTTGGAAATAGGCATTATACACGGGTGAATCCCCGTAACTAGGCTCATGCCGATCCCATGGTGATAGATATACACCAAACTTCAATCCCTGCTCACGGCAAGCTTCGGCTACATCTCGGACAACATCGCCTTGCCCATCCTGCCATGAGCTGTATTTGACCGAATGGTCTGTATATTCACTCGGCCACAGACAAAATCCATCATGATGCTTACAGGTCAGAATAACCCCCGTCATGCCAGCTGAACGGCAGGACTCGACCCATTGTGCTGCATCATAAGCTGTCGGATGAAACAACTGAGGATCCTCGTCACCTAAGCCCCATTGTCTCCCCGTAAAAGTATTCATTCCAAAATGTATAAATGCATAAAACTCCATCTCTTGCCAAGCCAATTGGCGTGGAGAAGGAACGACTTGTACCGCTTCTTCAATGGAAACTGCCATCTCTATTTTGCTCCTTACACGTAGTTATGTTCTTCTTCCGCTTATTTCGCTATTGCCACTACTTCGAAAGGCAACCGAGTGAGTTCCGTATGCAGCGTTTCACCCAAATAAATCATATCGTAACTCCCCACTGGAAGCTCTAAGTCTCTGAAAACCAACTTGCCATCTGGCTGTCCGAATATTTTGGTCTGCACGGAGACTATAGGACTTATGCGTTCTGTCTCACTCGGTTGAGCCCCTCTTAGATAAATGCCGAAGGCATCTTCTCTTAGTGAACCGACATAGGTAACCTCAATAGGTTCATGGGGCTGAAAGACAGATTTGCTCATATACATGGCAGGATGACGAAGTGTACAATCCGGATCTACCGTCAAATCCACCACTGGCATACGCACTGGCAGTTGTACCGTATATTCTGCATCAGCAACCCACGATTTCGTGGCAAAATCCCTTCCTTTAACAATAACCCTATCCTCGTACACTTCTACGAAAAAGCCTTGTGAGCCCTCTTTCAACACGTCGTCATCCGTCCATAAATAGGCGACAGAAGCCGCATTAAACAAGGTCGCATACTTTCTGTTGTACATCGTCTCCTTAGCTCCTAGCTCCCAGTGTGTGTGACCGGTAAAAACAATCGATTGCGGGTGCCCAGCTAGAATCCGCTTTAATTCCGCATCCTGCCTGATCCCATTCCAACCAAACTCGCTTTGGGAACCTGCAACCGTATTCAATAGTGGCTCATGTACGAAAATAAATGCTGGCTTCTCTGTCCCTTCATGTTCGGACAACTTCTGATCCAGCCATTTGAGCTGGGTCTCTGATAGATACGCGCAGTCTTTCAAGCCAATTTCTGTGCCAAGGAATATAAAATGATACCCTTCCAACCATAAATCATAATAGGCATTGTGAATCCCCGTATGTTCTCTAAATAACGACATCTGCCCCTCAAGATCTTTCCAACGTACATCATGATTGCCATAAGTAAAATGAATAGGCGGCAATCCCTCCTTATTAGCTCTCCAAATCTGTTCCATAACTTCAAATTCCGCTCGTTCCCCATTGTCCGTGATATCACCGACATGCATGATCCCGTGACAATCTGGAGCAGTTGCCAAGATATCCTTGAGTGCCCGTTCCCAATTCTGGGCTTCAGTCCCCTCTAAAGTCGCTGTAATATGGGTATCTGTCAAGACGACGAACGTGAGAATTGGTCTCTTCCCCATTGCTATCTCTCCTTATGCTGAAAGAAGCCCGACCCTGCCATTACAGGCAAGATCGGGTCCTTACATTCCTTCAGACTTATTATTTGGCTTTCTCTTTGTAGAAATCGTTCGTTTCTTTAATATGCTGTTGGAAAGCTGTATCATCTTTAAACTGTTTCACCAGTTTATCCCAATCTTCTAAAGAATTTTTACCAACAATGACATTGACCATCATATCGTTCACCTTTTTATCCCAGTCTGCTCCTTTTTCCTTATATGGCGCGGACTTCATCAACCCGTAAGTTGGATCTGGAATGGAGGAAATCGTATCAATGACTTTTACATTGGCTTGGTAAATTTCGTTTGGCATACCTGCTATCTTCGCTCTTGAATACTTATCAAAGTACCCCGTTACCCACTGGCCTGTCGTATCGCCTGAGTATCCTTTTTTCTTACCTTCTTCGGTTTGTTCTACGCTTCCGTCAGCTTTGACTGTGAAATCCACATCTTTGATGCCGTACGTAGCCAAATTATAGCCATCAACAGTTGCCGTGTAATCGTAAACTTCTAGGATTTTCTTCAATTTCGCCTCATCAACGGATTTCTTATTGATTAAGAATTGTCCGTAGTAACCACTTGCTTGCTCATAATACAATTTGCCGTCTGGTGCTTTTGGTATTTCAACAGCAATGAGGTTGGCTTGCGGATTCACCTTTTGCAATTCCACATTGTATTTATAAGCATCAACCACGTTTGCGAACGCTACACCTGCTTTACTCTGAACGAGCATATCTTTAATCTGAGCTGCCTTGAGTACAGGGAAATCCGGTAAAATACCCCCTGCTTTATAGGATTTATTCCAGAAAGCAAGCGCATCTTTGGTTTGTGGTGTATACCAGTACGGAATCAGGCTGCCGTTCTCATCTTTCCACTTCGTACCTGTACCGAACATGGAGAGTACGGTGCTCGAAGGTCCATTTGCCCCTGGAAGGACAGCACCATAGGTGTCGGCTTTTCCGTTGCCATCTGGATCTTTCGATGCAAAGGCTTCGAGAACTGTCGCCAACTCATCCATCGTTTTCGGCTGCTGTAAGCCAAGCTTATCCAACCAATCTTTACGAATCAGCATGGACTCGTGGCCATCTAATGGTCTTACCCGTGGCAGGGTGTACAATTTACCTTTTACGGATGCGTTCTTGTATACGTTATCTGGATATTTAGCCAGGTTAGGATAATTTTTAATGTATGGACTTAAATCCCAGAAAGCACCTTGATCAACCGCATTAAGGAATGCAGGCGTATAGTTGAAATCTTCAAGGAATAACACGTCTGGTAAGTCACGTGATGCAAGAAGTGCATTTAATTTCTCTGTAATTTGGGCTGCTGGAATCCAATTTAATTTCAGATTGACATTGAGCTTCTCATTTAACTGTTTTACAGCTTCCAACTCACCTGTAGGTGCGGCGGCGAAAGCAAGCGTTGTAATGGAAATATCGGTTGGTTTAGCAGCGGGTTTAGCTGATGCACCCGTTGTGCTCGCTGCCGAACTTGCTGTCCCTGTTTCATCCGCTTTCCCACAAGCCGCTAGAGAAGCGACTAGACCCGTTGCTGTTAAGAGTACTGCCAATTTTTTGACCATTGGTTTCATGTGAAGACCTCCCGTTTATATGGTTATTATACAATCAGAATAATTAAACTGCATGTCCAGTACTTCCCAGCATCACCCCTCTCAGGTACGCCCCGCTCAACCCTTCACGGAACCAACCATCATACCCTTAACAAAATATTTCTGTAAGAACGGATAGACCATGACAATCGGTAAGGAAGAAATTACAACAGCAGCCATCTTGATTACCTGTGGCGGCACAGTCCGTTCACTTTCCAACATAGCGGCAACCGATGGATCAGCCATTTGCGTTGCGGAAATGAGCAGCATTTGAAGGAGTACCTGCAACGGACGCAAGCTATCACTATTGATGTAAAGTACACCACTAAAGTATGTGTTCCAATACGCTACGGCATAGAATAACCCGAAAGCGGCAAGCGCCGAGACAGAAATCGGCAGCATAATACGGAAGAACACCCCGATATCCGAACAACCATCCATTTTGGCTGCTTCCTCAAGTTCATCAGGAATTTCCTGATAAAAGTTTTTCATCAAGAATACATACCAAGCACTAGTCAATGCTGGCAAAATAAGTGCCCAAATCGAATCCATTAATCCAAGGCTATCGACAAGCAAGTAGTTCGGAATCATGCCCGGATTGAACAACATCGTCATCAGAATGGCGACAAGAAAGAATTTCTTCCCTTTTAACCTTTTGCGAGAGAGCACATAGGCTAAGGCGCTAGTCACAATTAGACTCAATAAGGTACCGAATACCGCTAGTATGCCGCTTATCCCCATCGCATGAACGAAAGCATTCGTAGAGAAGATGTATTCATAAGCAGATAAACTCCATTTTTCAGGAATCAGCACTAAGGACTTCGTCAAATATTCAGTTGGATCCGTAAATGAAATGATCACAACGTAAATGAAAGGCAGTAAAGTAACAAGACCAATAATCGTTAACACCGTGTAGTTTAGGACATTAAATAGTTTGGAACCCATCTGATTTTCCATGTTAGTACAGTCCCTCCTCGCCGAACTTCTTGGCTACACGATTTGCCGTAACAACCAGTATAAGACCTACTACTGATTTGAATAATCCAGCAACTGTTGCATAGCTGAACCGACCTTGTTGAATACCGACGCGGTAGGCATACGTATCAAATACGTCAGCCACCTGCGAGACAGGTCCGCTTGCCATAAGGAAGATTTGCTCAAACCCTACATCCATCACTTGGCCTAAACGTAGAATTAACAAAACGATAATCGTGCTTTTGATACCAGGAATCGTGACATTGCGCATCTGCTGCCATCTTGTTGCCCCATCAATTTGTGCGGCTTCATACAATTCTGAGTTGATCCCAGCCAGTGCGGCAAGGAAGATAATCGTTCCCCAGCCCGCTTCTTTCCAAATGCTTTGAGCCGTAAGCAGGGCCCAGAAATAATTAGGCTCCGTAAGGAATTCAATCTTGTGCCCGCCAAACTCGACGATTAATTGGTTAATGACGCCACTGCTTTGCCCTAGAATTAAGAAACAAATACCGACGATGATTACCCACGATAGGAAGTGAGGTAAATAGATGACCGTTTGTACGATTTTCTTAAAAGGTAGACTCTTGACCTCATTCAGCAATAAGGACACCACAATGGGTATCGGGAAGAAAAATACGATATTCAAAAGCGAGATCGCCATCGTATTTCGAAACAACATCATGAAATCGGGATTCGTGAAAAACTCGTGAAAGTATTTCAATCCCACCCATTCGCTATCCCAGAAACCTAAATAAGGAGAGTAATTTTGAAAAGCAAGCAATAATCCCCATAATGGCACATACTTGAAAATGAGGAAAAATAGTAATCCTGGCGCTGCCAATAGATATAAATATTTGTCACGCTTGAGCGCAACCTGCCACTCGTGTACCCATGATTTCTTCGCTGTCTTGCTTTCTTCAAGTCTACTCGGGATCACTTTCTGAAACTGTTCCACCTGACTTTGTGACAATGTCATCACCTCTCATTAGTACGTTCGCATCTCGTTGTTTTGCTTGAAACGATCGTACCCGATCCTATGTCATAGGAACAATGACCAATTCTTATTCACTCTTTGCGGTCGAGACAAAAAAGGAGAAACCCCGTAGTTACGGGGTTTCTCCTCTTATTCTCCTCATTTTTCGCTTCGTTCAACATGTTGAAAACAATTTTTGGGCATTCTAATTTTCCTCGTCTGACCCACGGAACTGACCTGGCGTCACACCCATATGCTTTTTAAATACGCGAATAAAGTTCTTCATCTGATACCCCACTCGTTCAGCTACATCTGAAACGGATAGATCTGTCGTACGAAGCAACTCAATCGACTTCTCAATTCTTACCTTGGTCAAATATTCAATAAAAGAGACATCCTTTTTCTTTTTGAAAAGCTTGCTTAAATATTGCGGACTTAGTCCACAAATCTGTGCACATTGATCCAATGACAAATCGAAGTGGTAGTTCTCTTCCATATACCGAACCACTTTGGCAATTAACTGCTCATGCTCCTGATGCTGCTTGCCATGCACATAAGCAACAATCGGCTCTACCAATTGTTCTTTAAACCAGACATTCAGTTCGTAGGTCGTACTCATATTGCGAATATGGAGATATGGATCCTCATTCGATTCGCCAAATAATTGCACCGTATCCAATCCGAGCATGTAGGCTGTCCGAATCGCAGCGGTTAGCAGTCGATAATACGACATTTGAATGAGCTCAGGCTTCTGGATCGCGGCCCCCATGGATTTCGCAAATTCGTCCATCATTCTGACGGCTTCATCACGATCACCTAGTTGCAACGAATTCTCAAAATGCGTCTCGATCTCCAATGGATATCGATAATGCATGTCTACATTCCTTTTACCGCTCGTATGAGCAATGACTTGATTCCCACCAACGATCATACGTGAACGGACGGCGAGCAGCGCTTCCTCATACAATTCCGGCAACTCGCGAAGTTGTTCGCTCTTGCCACTTAATCCAATCGTCACTTGAAGGCGTAAATAGTCAGATACCAGCAACCGCAACCGCTCGGCGAATTGTTTGATGTCGGATTCTTCGTCCTCAGATTGCAGCGGATCTCTATACAACCACACCGCTACCTGATCATTCAGCAGATTAATGCCGATTCCTTCCATCGCATGAGTTTGTAAGAGTTCACTCGCGATATTTTTCACAGCAAACACGATTAGCTCACGATCATTCTCTTGAAATCGCACCTTGCCTTCCGACTGTAAATCAAAAGCGATGACCATGACGATACTCTCTTTATGGGCAGGCACGTTATATCTGCGCAGCATGGCCGCTAGCTGATCCTCGGAATAATAAAGGAACCGCCCCTGCAAGAGTTGCAGCGCAAAAATTTCACGAATCATCGGCAACTGGTCGCTCAGCTGCTGCTGCATGTCATTCGCCGTACTACTGAGCTCCGCCCAACGCTTGTGCACGAAGCCCACTTCGTCGGTTTCCACTTCATCCGTTTGCCCGTCTTTCACATAAGCTACAAGATTCTGTATGGGACGATAGACACGACGTGTGCCCCACAACGTTATGATGGCCCCAAACACTAAGCAGATGAGAACAATGATCAGTGTAATTAATTTGATCCCATTGGACTTTGCATTCAATTGGTCGATGGGAACCATATTGATGTATTGCCACTGATTCAAAGATGAAGTAATCGGGGTCACCATATATTCAGTATCATGGAAGACGAATTGAAACCGCTGTTCGGAACCTTTCTGAGCTACTCGATCGAATAGACCTTGGGGAACCTCAGTCCCACCCATGGAGGTAACGAGCACGCCCTTCTCGTCCAAGATGAACATTTGTTCACCTGTATAGCTTATAAAACGTTTCATAATATTCTGGAACAGCTCTTCATTAATCCGAATAAACATGAGTCCAATCGGCTGTTTACCTAGCAGTGGCAACTTGGCAATTAACGTAATGCCATTGTCGTTATAGCCAGGTATGAAAGTGTATGGCCCGCTGACCCACCTAAGCTGATCATTGGAGGCAAGCTCTTTCAGGAGCGTTTCACGCTCCACGGTGCCTTCAATTCGTCTCCCTCCATAGATTGGAGAGATCAAATAGCCTTCATCCGGTATGTACACAGCTACATCGCTAGCTTCTTTATTCCCATTCATCAGCGCAGATAACTCGCGTGAAATTCCGGAGTAGAAACCGGCGTAATTCGTGCTCTTTAATTCCACCAAATTTGAGCTAAAAAAAGTACCCAGCAACATTTGGATGGCATTGTTCTGCAGCCGATCTAACGTAGAATCGATGGTCGAGGATACGTTATTCAAGATCCGAACGTTCGATTGATTCACTTCACTTTGTACAGCAGAGGCTGAATATAAATAACTACCTATCCCAACGACGAGTACAGGAATAATAGCAGCAAACAAGGATAAGGTCACCATATTGCGAAAAATCGTTTTGCTTCGAAAAAAACGCTTCCATACATTCATGAATAATTTGCGCAGAGCAATCACCTCGCTGACTGAATACTGAGCATTCTAATCGGTTCATCGTATAAAATCAAGTTCCTCAATAAATAAGGATGACCCGACTTCATCTAACAGACGAAGTCGGGTTGTATTTGTTTCTAATGATCTTAGCTATCTTATGACTTTAAAAAAGCAATCGTGTTTAACAGCTTTTCCGCAAATGCTGCTTCGATCTTTTTACCTGATTGCGCACGAATATGATTTTCTAACGCATGGAATGCTTGCTCTACTTGTGTCTGATTCAAATGCTTTTGAAGAACGTCAATCATGGCTAGCAAGCTGTTAGCTATGCCTTGGTTGGTAATCCAACCTTGCCCATAGGCATACCTTACTAATTCATCCAAGTGACCTACATCCATCATTACTTTTAACGTATACATGGATTTGGTTTCGTTCCCCGCTGTATCCGTTGCCGTCACGACTACGGGATGATCGCCGATGGACAGACTTAAAGGACTGAATGTGTAGGGGAGGCTTACTATTTTGCCATTCAGATCTACCGACTGGGCTGCCACTCCGCTTTCAGAATCAGAAATGTCGAAATTCAAGCTGCCGTCAGCTGTCCAATAGACAGCCATCGATACGGTTGGCGTGATAACGGGTGCTGTCGTATCTTTCTTAAAGGTTACGACGTGCGTTTTACCTACGGAACCTGCTACGTTAACTTGGAGCTTTAACGTCGGCAACGTTTGGACAATCGTAATCGTATCATCGCTGCGTACAAGCGATAATGCCGTCTTATTCAACTCAAGCGTAATCGTGCTTTGCTTCTGGGTGGGATCGGATACGGCAACGGTTAATTCCGATTGAGATTCCTTCACCATGACGGAAGAAGGATTATTTGCGGTGATGAAATCAGCTGTCCCCGGATTCCAGAAATTCGCAGCCGTAATGCCGAGCTTCTTCTCCCTAACTGCATGTACATCCACCGTATTGCTCAGTACTTGAACATCAGGTGATTGGCTGTAAAGCTCCGTAGCCTCAGTGTCTTTATGTGGCAATAATACATAGGAATATGCAGCATTAGAAGGCGTTACCCCATGTTCAAAAGCAAGACTCATGTAATTTCGCGTGATTGGCGTCGCCGATTGGCCGCTGTTAATATCGCTCCATTTGCCTGTTCTAGCCTCGCGCAGCCCATACACACTTGTGGCCTCTGGGAAATAATAGCCAATGTCCGTTCCCGGCATATTCCCCGCCAAGTGAGCCCACTTGACATTCCCCATCGTTTCCGACCAGCCGAGCCCACTTGACTTGGCTATGCCGTTCACGGTCAGCATATTATCCCCCGCATCACTCAGCTTACGATTATCAATAATCGTTTCTACAGGCTGGGGTCCCAAGTTACTGCTCGAGATACCTGAGCCTAATGCAACAATTTCATCATCGAACATAAACCATGATTTTTTGCCTTGCAGGTCGCTTCCGGTCACTTTGCTCAAAGAAAAATCCATCCCGGACGCGCCGTAAAGCCCGTCGATCGTCGATCCCCCCACCCATTCCTTAGCATTCATATAGGAGGTCCAATCACCGGGTGTTACACCTTTGCCAGAACCGTTCGTTGTCGTGCCTGGCAGACGGAAGGAATCAACCGTTGGCCAGAAATCATTGCGATATTGGCCCAGATCCTGATCGTAAAGGTATGTCATACCGATTCCCGTATACCAGCCTTTTAAATTCTCGGTATTGCCTTTTTCGAACGCAGAAATACGATTGGAGAACATACTAATGCCGAAACCATATCCCTCACGCAGATGGACCACTCGGTCCATACCCCCAAATATCTGGTTCCTGATCAATTCCCCTCTAGGTTGAATAGAGGCATCGTTTAAGAGATTTTTCACAAGACTCAAATCATAGACAGATAAACCGTCGTAATAATTGCTATACGTCGTATCGGATAGAATCCACGCCATCGCCATCCGTTTAATGGATAACGCAACATCTGCTGGAGCCCCTTCAGCTAAGCGTAGCAAGGTTGTAATCGTTCCCCTAGCACTGCCTGCAGTTTGCCTAGAGATGCCTCTGCCATTGACCATATCCATATAGAGTCCTCTGTAGATGACCGGCTCAAACGTATCTGACACCCATTGGTAAACGTTATTCACGTTAGGATCTGTTACTGGCCAGGGGGAGCCATTCAACAAGTATGTCATATCCGCGGCCCGGCTTAGCCATACGGCACCGTATCCCGCTGTATAGGCGATATTCGTGTGTTGAACAAGGGAACCATCGCGATACACGCCATCTCCATGATCGGCGTAAACAAATTCCGGACCGATCGCATCGCGTCCTTGTATGATTCTCGCACTGTTATTTCCGATCACACCCCGAACGGTAGCAACCAATGCTTTATCCAGCAGATTAGCCCCGGTCATCTTGACTCCTTTGACACCAAGAACGGAACCTGCCTTCGGATCGGGACAAAACTTATCAATCGGCTTGATGAACTTGGTAATCTGCCCCTGCGTCAATTGCCCGTACATAAGCACGATGAGATCATTCAAGGCTTGCGGGACACCGATCTCCCAGTCAAACCAGTTCCCATAGGGACTCTTGTTTTCGTTATATCGATTCGTATACATCCATTCCATCGCGCTTACGATATCATCGCGCAGCGCTGCGTTGTGATACAAGGGCGTCCCTTGCATGTTGTAGGCCAATGCCATTGTTTTTAAACGAGCGTAGGCGGTGCTTATCTGACTCGAATCGGTTGTGCTCGTCATATCGCTCCAGACATTTGTGCGATTGCTGGCTTTGTTCACGCGATCCCACAACCCTGTGTGATCTGCATTGGATACACTGTCGGCCAATGACGTGAGGTTAGCAGCCATATCGGGATCAGCAGGATTGAACAGGGCACCGCCAGTTAATTTATCGCTCCATTTCTGACGAAGCGCACTGTACGCTGCTGCCATTTCTGCTGTTTCCACGTTAATTGTACATTGGGCTGAAATTGTCCCGTCCGGAGTAGCAACGGTAATCGTTGCCATCCCCACCCCTACAGCCGTCACTTTTCCATTGCTATCTACAGTGACTGCACTTGGATTGCTTGACGTCCACATCATAGTTCGGTCCACGGCGTTCGTCGGCGTGAGCATCGCAGTGAGTGTAGTCGTCGAATCCTTGGTCATCGATATCGCGCTTGGCTCCAAAGCAATGCCTGTGACTCCGTTATATTCCTCTAGACTTACTTCATCGAACCACACTTTCCCCATGCCCGTCTCCAGAAAAGGTTCGATGACCAACTTGGTCGCATTCGCTGGGATCGTCATAAAAACTTGCTGCATCGTCCAATCGTTCGTACCTGTCAATTTGGTAGTCGACGGACCGTCTCCAACTTTACTTGCGTTATAAAATTGGGTTCTGAAGTAAGCTCCAGTACCCGTCACATTCTCTGTTTTCAACCACATTTTCAAACGATAGGATTTCCCCGCGGTCACGGGTGTTACCGTCTGATTAATGGAGACTCTGCTTGTTGCAAAAGCATCTATCAATATGGACTTACTTCCTTCATGAGCTATCGCCGTATCCAGCGTGACATTGACGGTTTTGTTGGGAGCCTTCCCGCTTCCAGTAGGAATCCATAACCCCCAACCCACGGGAGCATTCACGCTGCTCCAATTAGCATCCGTGGCTGTTGTCGCCTGCTCGAAGCCTCCGTTCGTCATCATATTCACCGCAGCAGCTTCCAACCTGTTGGTTGCGCTTTCAAAGAATGGAACCGATGAGGCAGCCACACTCCAAAGCAAACTTGCAGCTAACAGCATACTCACTTTACTTTTGACCTTCTTCATAAATTCATCCTCCCGATCACATGCTATCGATCATCATGACTATGAAACAACTTACTTTCCTTATGTAGGTTAAGTCTAGCGGCCTTGCACAACTCCGATCGTACCTGACCGCTTCTTCCGTGACAATGACCAATTATTGCTTCGTTTCTAGGAGGTGACACAAAAAAGAGAAGCCCGCTGTTACTGGTTTCTCCGTCGAGTCTATGCCCTTTTTTTAACCTACGAGGATCCCGCATATCCATTTATGAGCATTCTCTTCTGCACTGGATGTTCGTTAGCAAGCCTCATCTGAAATCATCATTGACTATAACGACTAACCGGTTTAGAATAAATGTCAGTGAGTACTGACATTTATTTCGGAAGAGGGATACCATGAACGACAGCAGCGGAAGCAAGATGGGAAGCAGCGATAAACTATTATTAGCAGCACTCCATTTAATCGCCGAAAAAGGATACAACGGGGTAACGACGCTGGAAATCGCCACCGCGGCTGGCCTCAGCGAGAAGACCCTATTTCGCCATTTCGGCACCAAACAGAAACTTCTTGAAGCGGCTTTCGATCGCTATCATTATGCGGAAGAGATGAAGAAATTGTTCGCCGAGAAGCTCGTCTGGGATCTGGAGAAGGATCTTCTTCTCGTGAGCACGACCTATCATGAGATCATGAATAGGAATCGTAAAATGATTCAAATCTCCCTCAAAGAAGATGAGGGCCAATTGCCCGGTTTTCGCGCTCGTACCCAGAAGCATCCTCAACAGTTGCTTGAGATATTGACCCATTATTTCACCGAAATGGCCGCAAAAGGAAAAATCATCGCAACGAATCCAGAAATGCATGCTTTCACCTTCATTATTATGCATTTCGGAGCCTTCATGAATGATCTCGATAGTCAGAAGAGCTATCCAGGCATCACCTTAGCTCCCTTCGTGCAAGAGAGTATCCAGTTATTTGCTAGGGCTTTACGGCCCTAGTTTTTTTCACATCAATATGTCAGTAAGTACTGACAGTCTTTCTTAGAAAGGAAGTGCTCTTTTATGACCATCAAAGCACCACTCCAAACCGCTGACAAATTAATGCGCGTGCTCATGTTCACTATGACCTTATCGATGATGAGCGGCGTTATGTTCAACCTAGCCCTCCCCAAGATTAGCCTTGAATTTCATCTAACGATTTCTCAGGTAAGCTGGCTTTCTTCCGCTTATATCTTGATATATGCGATCGGAGCAGTCACGTATGGGAAGCTCGCAGATCGCTACAGGTTAAAAGATTTAGTCACCTTCGGTCTCCTTGTGTTCGCGCTGGGCTCAGTGATCGGTCTGGCTTCACAAACGTTCGCTATGGCGCTCGTCGGCCGATGTTTGCAAGCTTCTGGCGCTGCAGTTATACCTGCTATGTCGATGATTATTCCCTTGCGGTTCTTCCCACTGGAACGACGAGGGGCTGCCCTCGGTATGACTGCTGTCGGTCTGGCCTTCGGTAACGCATTGGGGCCTGTTGTCGCGGCTTTACTTATTAGTACACTTCAATGGCGTTGGCTCTTCGCTGTCTCTCTCATCGTGCTGGCCGCGCTTCCCTTCTACCGCAAATATCTAGGCAATGAACAGCCCGTAAGTTCAAGCAAGTTCGACTGGATTGGCGGCGGTTTGTTAGGTGTTACCATTGCTTTATTGCTGCTCAGCGTGACGAATGGCATCTGGCTTTTGCTCAGTGCACTGCTCGTACTTGGATTGTTCATCGTGCGGATTCGCGCAGCGGGTGAGCCATTTATTGCACCGAAGCTATTTCACAATAGGAAATACACGTTCGGGCTCACCCTTTCGTTCCTAATTAGCGGAAGCTGCTGCTCACTCTATGTCCTCAGCCCCTTACTGTTAACGGATGTTCAGCAGCTTCCTTCTATCTGGATCGGCTTTGTCTTGGTTCCCGCCGCTGCTGCTGCGGCCCTATTCGGCCGCAGAGGCGGCAAGCTCGCTGATGCCAAAGGCAACTCCTATGTTGCCTACATCGCTTCCAGCTTATTGCTGGTCTGTTTCGTTCTGCTCGCTACGTTTACTAGCAGTTCACCACTGCTCATTGCCGTTTTCCTTGTTCTAGGCAATGTGGGCCAGTCCTTCATCGTCATTGCGGTGAATAATTCCGTTTCTCGCACACTGCCGGCGGATCAGGTCGGTGTGGGGATGGGGATGTTGTCGATGGCCAATTTCATTGGGCAAGGGATCGCCATCGGTCTGTACAGCAAAGCCGTTGATCTCGGATCGGCTTCGATTTCAAGCTGGAATCCACTATTCGGCCTTGGATCGGGCGTTATTTTTAGCAATATCTATGTCGTGTTGGTCGGTTCACAGCTTATCATTCTAGCTCTGTATTACATGTCTTTCGGAAGACAGAAGCGTCGATTAAATGCGACTCAACCTAGTGTTTTATCGAATATTTAGAACTTATCGACATATTCCGACAAATTTCCACCCTCTCTACATGTAAAATATGAAATGAATCTGTATTTTCGTATTTATATTACATTTTAGTAGGGGGAAGCCATGGTTTTGCATAAAAGAAAGTTACTTGTTGTTCTCGTTTCACTCTTTACCGTCTTTAATCTTTCCCTTGGAACTTTGAGCTTCGCTCAGGAACCGAATGATGGAGCCAATACATCCACGGTACCTTCCTTCAATGAGAACGACATTGTTCCGGGGAAGGTGCTCGTGAAATACAAGCAACAACCTGCCCCTGACGGCATGCAGGCATTGTCCGCACGCTCGGCTTCTTCATGGACAACGCTTAATTTCAACAACGACCTTGCTGTCTCGGACAAGCTTGCAGAACTGCAGAAAGATCCGAATGTGGAATATGCGGAGCCGGTCTATAAGGTGCATTTGATTGAGACGGATGTTTCTACGGATATAGCACCCACTGTCTCACAATCGGTCTATACCGGAACTTCGGCATACAAGAAAATCTGGGGGAAACGTGCGGCTCATGTTGATCATATGGGCACCTACTCTGACCTTACTAAGAATCAGAATGTCACCGTGGCCGTGATGGATACCGGTATTGACATGACACATCCAGCCTTACAAGATTCCATCATTCAGGGTTACGACTTTGTAAACAAAGATACCAAAGCCCAAGACGATAATGGCCATGGCACACATGTTTCAGGGATTATTGCCGCGCAACCTTATGGTGGAGCCGATGTAGGTGTCGCTCATGGCGCCCAGCTCATGCCACTTAAGGTTCTAGATAGTAATGGTGGTGGAGATACGAGCTATTTGTACCAAGCTTTCCAATATGTACTCGCTCATCCAGTTGATGTAATCAACATGAGTTTGGGCAGTTATGCAGACAGTATTGCCCTGCACGACATTATTAAAAAGGTTCATGATCAAGGGACTGTGATTGTTTCAGCCTCCGGCAACGACAGCAATAATTGGACGAAGGATGAGACTGGGCAATACTCTACTCAACCTTGGGAAACTTCGGACACACACCGCACGGCCTACTTCACAAGTTACCCCGCAGCTTATGAAGAAGTTATCAGTGTTGGTGCTGTTGCCCAACTTAATGATCTAAACTATGCTATTGCGGACTTCTCGAATATAGGCAAAATAGATCTCGTTGCACCTGGCATTAATATCTATAGTACGGTTATCGGTGGCAGCTATGATTATAAGTCAGGAACATCCATGGCTACGCCTTTTGTTGCAGGACTTGCTGCTTTATTGAAGGCAGCTAATCCAAATCTAGGTGCAGAGGATATACGGCTCATTCTTCAAACGTCGGCACAACCAGGGAATCTACTTTCTTTACAACCGAATATTTATGAGCCATCCAACCATTATCCCTTTAACTATGCTTCGCAAAAGATGGCATATGGCGACGGTCTTATTAACGGCATCCGTGCCTTTGAAGTACCTAGGTTGCAAATGTCACCTGCCGTGGCATTTAATTTCCCTACGAACCCTGCTCTCAGTTATAACTTTGAACTATTGAATGTTTATGATACCGTCGTGAGTGTTACCTATTCGGTCTATCTGAATGCCAGAGCCTATAATAAAGCTACGATTGATCGAGAATTAGACTTGCAATACGCATTTGTCGCTACACCCTCATGGGCACCCTTACTTAATGGTCAAAAACAGTTAACAGCTACAATAAGCAATATAGGTTCTGGATATAACTTCTATATGTTTGGGACATGGGAAGAACCCACTCCAACAGGGGGCGTAGTTCAGCATCGCTCTAATATCATTTCAGCCCCACCGCAGGTTAGCTTGGCTTCAGGAACATATACGGGTCAACAGAAGGTTACCCTCACCTCTTCCTTCGGAAATGGAACTATTTACTATAAGATCGAACAAAAGAATAAGGCAGCGTACATTTCAACGTTCCCTGTATCAGGTGGCGAGCTAACACTTAGTGAAGATACTGTCTTAAAAGTAGCCATGTATCATAACAATGAATTCAGTAATGATGTAATTTATCAATATACGATTACAGCACCCCGAGGCGGCGGTGGCGGCGGTGGCGGTGGTGGTGGTGGTGGCGGCAGTTCCCAACAACCTCCCTCCCGCAATGCCGATGGGAAAATGGTGTATGAATTCAAACCCGCACACGTTGATTTATTAATCCAATTAAATAAAGCTTTGTCAGACTTAACCTTGAATGCCACAACGAAAGAGAACTTGGATATCCTTTCCGTCGAAATGGACGCTGATATTGTTCAAAAGGCTTCGCAAATGAAAAGACCGATCGTTATCGCGGCTAATGATATCAACATGCAGATTCCACCTAATGCTTGGCCGATCAAGCTTTCGACTAGCAAAATCCTGTTTACATCGAGCAAATCTACTACAGCCATCCCGAATTTCACATCGGCTTCCGCTATTTATGATTTCTCTGTCACCGAGGATGGGACTAAACTCAGTTCATTCGCATCGCCAGTGAAGGTGTCCATTCCTTTTGATGCTTCCAAAGTCAAAGATGTTCATAAACTAAGCGTTTATTTCTATGATGAAACGCAAGGTGCTTGGACACCAATCGGCGGCACCCTTAATTCGAATGGCACCATGACAGCTTCGCTTGCACATTTCTCCAAATATGCTGTTCTTGAGAAGCAGAACGATGCAAATCTTAAGGACATTAAAGATCATTGGGCACAAAAAGAAATTGAGGACTTGGCTGGCCAAGGCATTATCGATGGCATCAATCAAGACTCCTTCCAACCAGATGCAACATTGACAAGAGCACAGTTCGTCACCATCATCGCTAAAGCGTTACAATTACAACAAAGTGGCGATGCCGCCATATTCCAAGATGTATCTGCGGATGCTTGGTACCGGAATTCCGTCTATGCAGCCTATTCAGCGAGTATTATTAGCGGTATGAGCGAGCAAACATTCGTTCCGGATGCGCCTATCACGCGGGAACAAATGGCCCTCACTATGGTCAATGCCTATTTGCATGCAACAGGTAAAAAGCTTGAAGACATCGTCACCACACAAGAAGTCAAATATGCTGACGAAGGCTCGATTAGTACCTGGGCGAGGTCCTACGTACGAATCGCTTCTGCCTTAGGTCTACTCAGCGGAACAATGGGAGGACAATTCGCTCCTGCGGATAACGCTTCTAGAGCACAGGCAGCGGTTGTGATTTACCGACTATTGAACAAAGTACAATGAGTTAAGCTCTCTTATACGTAAACGATAATCGCCCTGTCCCTCCATCCATTGGATGAAGAGACAGGGCGATTTGCATAAGTATTGATTAGGCTGCTAATTAAGCAGCCTGTTTGTGCTTCAACTCCACAAGCAAGGCATGAAGTTGTTCTGTCGCAAGCCCATGAAGCACTAATCGAAACCCGGCTCGAAGCGTCGAGAGCGGAACCATCGGGTGCTTATTATTGATCAAGGCCAGCCTGTCATTACTACCGATCACTTTGGACGCTAGTATCCCAATCGTCTCATCGAGTTGTAGGGAATTCGTTGCTCGCCAGAAATCGTTATCTGTCAGAAAAAACTGATAGACAGGCGTAAAGCACTCGATAGCAGTCATGAGATCCAGAAAATTGGACCGTCGATTAGGCATCCCCTCAATAGGAATGCGACTTGACGTAATCGCATCGAAATTAAGCTTTTCCTGCTTCATCACCTCCATATTTTTCTCGCGTAATTGTTTATTTAGATTGATGACAAAATTGTATAAATTGAGATCATGAATGAGAAACAAATCGTCTTTGATCGGTTCAAGATTCGTCGGCTTCAGTGGATTCATCTCGACTTGAACACCCGGAATATTATCGCGGATAAATTGCAGGATCTCAGATCCCAAATAAAAATGCCGAAGAATCATATAATTGGCGTCTGGACTCACGAATGTTTTCATGCCCCAGTACAAGAAACGATGAAGCATTTTAGATGAAGTAAAGGCTTTCGGTATAATGATCTTATATAGTTGGAAAAGAATAATTAAAAGTCGAGAAAGCGGCCTTAGAACGGGAAGCAGAAATTGTCTAGATCGACTCGAGCAGTCCTTTAAATAGGAGGCTTTCGCTTCTTCGTTAAAGGGAATGCTTTGATCAAGGTAGATAGCAAGGAATGGATTCGGATCTTGCTTATCATGCGTCATATGATTAAAATAATCGGCCTTGCTCATATATTCCCCAGCTCCTCTAATTGTAATAGATACAATCGTGCTGTCGTTTTCGCCGTTTTTATAATCCGTTCAGCAATGTCCATTGTCAGCATTGGATGCTGGATCCCTGCTTCTAGACGCTCGAAATGTTTCTCGTCAGAGTCGCTATGATAGAGCAGAAAGGATACTTGCTCGTCGTTCAAGCCGAGTTGATCACGAATCGCCTCTCCCCAGTACCTCGCCATTCGACATCCCAAACCTTCAATAATCCACATCGCACCCAACAGATCCACAGGATTCTCTCGGCTTGCCCGCTGAAACAGATAGGCAGACAGGGCTTCGCTGCCGATATTTTTCTCTCCGGATTGAATATCCGCAAGATTTCCTCCGACGGCTACGTAATTGCGTTCCAATATTTGAAAGTCGCGATGCTCGTCGCGGGCATGGGCAATAAACATGGACCGCAGATCGATGTTATCTATCGTAATGTACGAAGCTGCACGTGCAATCCACTGTGACCCGTCAATCACTTGCTGACGAATGTTTTCCATGAGCAGCATGTAATCTTCCAGCGTAAATTTGCCTCTATACAGTTTATGAATAATGGGAACGTGAGCAAGCTTTTGTTCAAAATCAATCCAAATGTTGACTAACTGCCGTACCAAATGAGACTGCACTAGATTCGCATGATCAAATGCCAAATGTGGCGCTTCTGGCTGTCTCTCGATAAGCTCAGTGACCGTCACATTGCCTGTACCGACTACCGTTAATAACATATACGAAGTCTGAAATCTCCCGCTCTCTGGCACCATGCACAGCACTTTTTCGCCTGGCTTCAGATGCCCTTCGTTGAGCAGTTCCTCCAGCATAATATAGATAGAGGCGGCTCCCGTATTGCCTTTCGTATATAGGTTTGTAAACCACTTTTCTGCCGGAATCGTCATTCCGCCAAGCTGCATAAGACGGAAAATTTCATCACGGAAATAATGGGAAGAGTAGTGACAAACCATCCAATCAATGGAGGAAGGATCTACTTTCCCCTCTTCGACAAGTTCAAAGAAACGTTTCACACCCACCTTCGGCATTTCGTTAACGAGGCGAATATCTTGTTTCAAATTAATAGCCCCGTCATTTGCCGCTTCATGGATGGAAGCATAATCAAGCCAACCTCGTTGATTTCCCTTCGTGTCCTCTTTGTTCATACCTGCATACATACAAGTATCGTAGAGATTGGCGTACGATTTATTGTCAATCCATTCAATTTTGAGGGATAAACCCTGGTCGCTTGGCTTCGGCTGCAGCACGGCGGCACCCGCGCCATCAGACAACATGAATCGAAGAAAATCCGTATCAAATGGAATCGGCCGATCCATGAATTTGGCCTGCGCTTCAAAGCGCGTATGTTTAAACACGCGGCTCGGAAACTCGCTGGCACAAGAGATCGCGGCTTTCTTTTCGCCCGTCTGCACCTGCAGGTAGGCATTTTTGATAGCTTGCATTCCGCTGCCGCAGACGCCATGATGTGATGCAATTTCCATAACAGGCAGGCCGGTTTCGGCATGAACCATACTGGCAAAACCAGGCACCAAGAGGTCGCCCTGCGTCGTACCAACAGCTAGAAAATCTACTTGATTAAATAAATCGTCGTGATTCCGCTCGAGCGCATCGCGAATTGCATGATTCGCCATTCCAGCATTTGAATATAGGCTCTTTTGATTTTTGTCTATGGCGTAATGACGAGTTTGAATTCGGTTCTGTTCCAGAATGCGCCGCATCGATTTCGAACCTTTTCCACCTATTTTCCCAAGGTATTCCTCGATTTCATCGTTATCAATGGGTGTACCTGGCAGAAACTTCCCGATACTCGTTATATAAACAGAATTCATGAGATCACTCCCTAGTGGAAAATTATTGTCCTATCATCCATTTTCGGCGATATCAGGCTCATTTCATAGTACTAAGTTCGTCTAGTACCCTAACGCTGCCCACCTCATAAACAAAAAGACCGTCCCGAACAATTGAAGTTGTTCAGAACGGCCCTGTCGATCTACTGCGTGTCACTACCTGCCGAAGCCGCTTCCCTCATGGCCGACAACGCTTCGTCCAAGGAATCTCCGCTTCCACCACTACCTTGCACGACGCCTGCCATCTCGGCACTGTATGCCCACCAGCGTACACGTACATTGCCTTGTTCACCAGATTGCTGCACTTTCACGCCGATACGGAACGTACCCTTCTGCGGGTACGCGATGGTTCCGATCTTCACTTCAGGTGAATCTGGCTCAAATTCGCTGCCTTTAAACACTTCCGAAGCCCCGCCATATACGCGGTCTCCACTAGAAAGAATATCCGAGAACGCATCGCCGCTTTGCTCTTCTAAGCTCGTGATGATCAACACATTGCCCTCACCGAGTCCGTGTACAATCTCACCCGAATAGAAGCTCTTCATAGCTCTCCCGAATGGGGACACAGCGATTTTCGTAAAAGGTTCAATCGGAATGTCGACATACCCGCTTACAATGCCTGCAATCCCGCTGCCACCGCCAGCTGGAATCCCCAAATCAAACGACAGCTCGCTGATCAAGGGGTTGTAATTCACATTTAGCTCTGGTGGTTGCCCTGGTGCCAAAGTCTTTACTTTGGACTTCGTGACGAATTGACCGGACGTTTCTTCTCGGTATTGACTGGCTTGACCGAGTCGATACATGACCGATGTGTTGTAGACGTATTCACCGAACGGTACTTGCTCAACCGTTTCTATGACATAAGTCGGTCCGACTTGGATCAAACATATTTTGGCCAAATAAATGCACGGCTCTGACGGAGCTTCCAGCGAAGCTTCCAAGGATTGTTTCACGAAATCCGACATCAACCGCTCATTCACCGCTTCGGTCACAATGCTAATCTCGCCAATGGATTGTGCTTGCAACTCCAATTGTCGATCATCCAGCTTCAAAGCTCCTGTTCCTGCCTTCACACCGACTACAGCCTTCACAGCAGCCGTACTGTCTGCACGAAGCAGTACCTTCATTTCATACTCGCTCTCTTGCGCATCTTGCGGCTCTTGGAACACAATCGTCGTCCCGTTGATCGCTTCTACGCGTCTAGCATCAAGCTCATACTGGAAAGACAATCTGCCAGCTTTCAGCGTTTTCTCAAAACGCAGCGTCATCTCGAACAATTGTCCCGGATTCACATAGCGTGGTGTCGTCTGCAAGACGCGCACCTGTTTATCCTGATACAGGACAATCGTCTGATCTGACAACGTCGCTAGCGGCAAAGAGGATGGGTCCGGCGCATCCTCGCGGATAAACAGACGATAGCTTTCCAACACTCGATTATAATCATTAATTTCGTCCGAACGGACGGAAGAGTTCGCTACAGCGTGTACGGGTTCTTTTTCCTTTTCATCATAAGCAATACAGAGGTAGACGTTCTTCGCATACTGGTTATTGCTGAAACCATCCATCATGGACAACTTCATCGTCATCGGGGATGGCACGACAATTTCCCGTCCCAAGGCATCAATGGCAGCACCCATTTCGACCGAAACAGACTTCTCATCGACGGCTACAACTTGCAAACCGGTTAGAACGCCAGAACCATGCAGCAAGCGATTCATCATACGGCGTTTATCATTGAAATACTTCTGCTCAGACTCGAAATCTCTGACCGTCAGCAGCTTCCCATAGAAATACCGATTGCGTTCAAACGGGTAATAACGTGATTTTTTCATAGGGATACCCTCACCTTCTCTACCATTTATTATTCGATTTCGGAATCTAGTCCCAAGCGCGTATGGATATCCATCCGTTTATCACGATCCACATCAATCAGCACGGTGTTGTAAGGCATGGACGAACGCTGATCAAGGGTTAACAAAGTAGGCTCAGACAAGTACGTATTAATACCTAGATATGTATGCATATCCGCATACATCCAAGGCTGCAGTACAATCAGTTTGCCTTCGGTATAAGCCGGCTTCTGATCTTCAATAATCTGCTCAATAACTAAGCGCTGTTCATCTGTACGTACACTTTCGGGCCTTAACAGCACACAGAAGGTATACGGATTATCGCCATATAACTGGGTGAAAAGTTGCCGCAGCTCCGACGTTTCTTGCATTTGTTTAAATTGAAAATATTCTAATATGAATGGCTCAGCGCCCGTATAAATTTGCAGCATATTCATCAAACCTTCGCGCGTCCCTCGCAACTTATATAGCTCAGGTGCCCGCTTAATGAGCTCTCTTAGCTTCCTCTCACCCCAGGCTTCGTGCTCCGTAATGGCCAACCAACCGCCCAACCATTCCAAGTACGGACCCGATACGGCATCTGGATCAAAATGACCTGAAATTCGATCAATCGTATCCTCCATATCGTCAAAAAACGTACTAAACATCGCTAGGAATCGCTCCAAGAACGGGCTATGTTCCTCATCCTGTTGATACATCGGCGGCAAATACGCAATCAGCGAGGTGCGTGGGTAGTACACTCTCAACTTACGAATAAAAGGTGATTTCTGCTCACTGCCGACGAGCTCGATTTTGAACCAGAGATATCGACCTTTCGCATGCATCAGCAGCGCATCTTTGGGATTCAGAATCGGCTCTGACCATAGATCACGCGTCGCTCTCAGCTTTTCTTTGACCGAGATATCCGGATCCGTGAAATAGTTAGTGAGATTGACATAATCTCCATCAACCATCCCTTCACTTTCATCGGAAGTATAATACGAGAACCGAATCTGCGTTTCTTCTGGAATATCGGCTTCCAGACGTATTTTGTGCCACGTCGTCTCTGTCTCTGTCGTATCTAGGTCAGCTGAGAAGTACACGGCCTCCGGCAATTGCGTATCCTCCAGCAGCATCGTTCGTGCTCGAAGATCCAACAAGCTAATCTGGCCGCTAATTCGATCAAACACATATAGGCGATTGCGACCATCCAGTACTAATTTATCTGTTCGTCCTCGGAAGCCTGTGACCTTATCCAATGTGGTGCCGTTGCCTCTATATTTTAAAATAAACCGCTCCGTCACACCTTCTTGTTGCGCGTAACCGCTATCCCCTATATAGAGATTATGATTCGTATCAATGGAAATACCGGCAAATCGCCCCTCTTGCTCCAATTGGAAATGGAACGGGTCTCGCCCATCTTCATGGAACACCGTTACCGTCCGAAGTTGGTTATCCAGCAGAGCAATCGTCCCATCTGCCGCCGCCGTATAAAAGCGATCCTGCAGCTTCGAAATCGGAATCGATTCTGGCATACGATGTGCATCATGCTCATACACACGCATCACCTCACCGGCGGAGTTCCACTGTATAATGCCAATCCGACCGTCCTTCGGGACTTCGGGACTTCCATTCATACCAACCGCAATGTCCAAAGGAACTGTTATAAATAGCGTATTCGCGGTTTGAAGCTTCGTATTCAGGGATAGGGGATATAAACTTAAATTTTCCCAATTGTGAACCGCCCACATGGTTTGACCATTCGAGATGGAGTATAGGGCAAGCCTTCTCTCCGTACTCTCACTACTATCTGCAATCACAAGTAGATCCGACATCGAGGCAAGCATCGCTTGCGAGCTGAACAACTCGTGACCATGACGAAACAGTAGCTCTCTATGCCGACTTTCGTCATCGTAAATCCACACATTTGCCGACTCATCCAACAAAATCAGCTTCCGCCCAGGACCCACCGTCATATCGCAAATAGGCGGAATCCCATCCAGCTCGTCCGTGCGAACGATGCGATGAATGCTATACTTCTCCGACTGCTGAATCGAAAACCCCTGCTCCAGCATATGCACATTCGCATCAAAGCCTTCTTCCCAATCCATTCTCTTGTTAAGCGAGAAAAACGTTTGTCCATCCTGCATCGTTCGTCACCTCTTTTCAAATTTGTAGGGAACATTACTTAGTTGAGCACACTGATACTGATACTGATTACTCAAGTGACTTCTACTTCTACTTCTACTTCTACTTCTACTTCTACTTCTACTTCTACTTCTACTTCTACTTCTACTTCTACTTCTACCAATTAAACTTCTACCACCACTGCCACTTAAACCAATACCGTCTTGCCTTCGCAGCCGCTCCCAACAAATTAAATGGATTTTATGTAGCTAATTTTGCTGATTTACGCCATTTGCGAGCAATAGATGGATTTCCTACAGTTAATTTCTGCTAAAACCCACCGAACGGACAATTTCGCTCAAATTAGCTGTACTTTTTCCATCTAATCGCAAAATCACAGGTCATACGGGGAAATTAGCTGTAGATTTTACAGTTAATTGAATGTTAGCTACTTAAATGACTGTACTTCAACTTCTACTGCTCATCCATTAACTTCGCAGCGGGTAGTTGGGCGAAGCACTCATACTCATACTTCTACACCTACAAATCCGTCTGACTGATTGTCTCAATCTCATGTTTGCCGGAGTAGACTAACGCATATGGCGGGATATGAATATCCCCAGCGCCATCCTTGTGGAAGCCTGTGCCTTCGGCATCGAGCCAAATGTCCTGCACATACACGACACCTTTGATCCGGGAAATGACGCCGTAAATATCTCCCCTATACACGGTCCGTCCAAAACGCCAACCCTCCGCGCCATGCCCATGATCCATGGGCTGAAGCAGATTACGGAGCTCGAGCGCGATGCGCCGTTGCTCGTTCTTATACTTCGGCTCCATCACCACGACGGCGTGAACCGTGATCTTAATATACTCCGCTGGAATAACATGCAGCTCCGTTGTCAATAACCGATGCCGATCCAGATGCAGCTTGATCGTCTGCAAGAAGCCCTTGCCAGCCTTCGGCTTGTCGCTCTCGCTGTAAGGCACAACCACCACGGTCATCTGCGCAGGCGCCGACACCCGTGGGAAATCCCGCATCCCCGGCTTATACAGGGGGATCGCCTTCACCCGCGCGACGCGGAGACCCGGCGCCGCCTTCGCGAGCGCCTCGTAGTCCTCGGCGGTCACCGCGCGCGTTGGCGCAGCCAGTTCGCGCTGCACGCGCAGCTTCGCTTGCGCGAGCGTCTCCGCTTCCTGGCCGCCACGCGCCGGGAACGGATTCGTCACGCTCACGCTCGGCGCAGCTGGCGAAGCCGTGAGCCCCGTCACGAGGCCGTCCTTCACGTTGCCGCGTACGCCCCCGCCTGCCTGCAAGACCAGGAACCGTATGTTCGGTTCCCCTGACTTGCGCGGCACTAACCCCGCTTCGTTATTACCGAAGCGGATCGTGCCAGAAGCCGCGTCGTAGATGTAGTGGCGGTCCATCGACTTCGAGTTATCGAAGTCATCCACGGCGGTCCAGTCGTCCCAGACGAAGCTGTCTTCGCCACGCGGGCGGTACCCCACCTGCAGCAGCATGCTGCTAGGTTTATACACGCGGCCGCGGCTGATCTCAAAGGTCTGCCCAGGCAGACCTTTGCTGCCTCCCACATACCGGCTGTAGTCAAACGCAGCCGTGTAAGCAACAAGCCGTACCCGCTTCGCGCCCTGCGGAGGGATACTGCCGTGCACCCCGTCGCCGAAGCGAAGACGGGTCGTCCGACGGGCCGAATCCTGCTGCAGCTCGCAGCAGAGATCAGATGGCCCGCAGGTACTTAGGTCAGCAACTGTGTGCCAGTCGCGCCAACGGCCCTGCTCATCCTGCACCTGAATCGTGTGCAAGCCGTTGTAAGCAAGATACGAGCACAGCTCGAAGCTCTGATCTGGCTCTCCTGACGAATTGAAAGCTGTCACCTCGCTGAATGTTTCCTGCTCAACGGCCTTAACAGCATTGAGCGTAATCTTTTCAATTTTGGGAGCCAGTTCATAGCCGTCCTCTTCCAGTGTACAGCAAAGCCAATAACGGCCACGATCATCAGCCGGATACAAGGACATCGGCTTCATTTCTGATGTAATGAAGAACTTGAATTCCCCGCTTTGCGATAGATGAACAGTGGTATCGCTCTTCGGCTCAATACGCAACCAACTCTCAGACTGTTCATCTCCGCCTGCGAATGACCACGCGACTTTGGCTGATGAAATCATCGGCGCCATCTTCTCTACCTGATGACTTACCCTCACAGGGTAGCGATCAAAGAGATTAAAATAGATCGATATCTCCGTGTCCAGTGGCAATGCTTGATCAAAACCAAGATACAGATGAGCTCCCTTACGGGCATCCGCACCGAAAGCGTAATAAGCAATTTTGGCCTGATTGTTCGATGTATAATCAGCAGCAGCCGTTTCCGTACGTACGAGCACTTTCTCCAAAGCGGCCGGGACTAGCTGTAGGGTTGCCTGCGTCTCAAACCGCAGATCCATCGCAGACAGCGGCGTCCCTTTAGGGAGCACAAGTTGCTGCGTAGCGCCTGTAAATGTCAGATCACATACGGCAGATACCGCATCGCGAGGACGAATTCCCAACAATTTGAGAAACTTGCGTTCACTGCGCTCCGTCACCCGATTTAAGTAGTACTGCTGCATCTCTGTCATCCAAGACATCAGTTCTAGCAACGTAATCCCAGGATCATGCTCATTCTCATCTGTCCATTCCGGAAAAAGCTTCGGAATCGACTTCCGCGCCTCCATCACCATTTGCTCGAACATGCGATCATCTAAATTAGGTATGGGTAGCATTTACTTGTGCTCACCTCCTTCAAGTTTTCTAAGCGTACGCTAATTGATTTTCTCCTAAAGTACGTTCACAACGACCTTGTGCTTTCCGCTCACAATAATGCCATGCGGCAGCGATGGCAGTCGATTAACATCCAGCTCCACGCGCTCGCCGTCTTCAATTTTGAAGACAGACATATACAGCTTTTCGACATGGCTAATTGCCCGAATCGATTTTAACAGTGCATAAAAGACGGAAGGATGAATCTGTGCCCCAATCGCCCAACCTTTATTATCAAAATTGCCCGTTAACGGGTCAAGGAATCGATTTAACTTCTCAATCGCTTGAATTTCCGTGAGAACGACCGTATCCATTCCTTCAACAGCGACAATAGCCGAAACCGATATTTCCATGTATACCGGCTCAATCACCTGCAAACGCTCCGGGAAGGCAACCAGACTTGAGGCACGCCCCAGAATGAATCGTTCTACTTGTTTTTTGAGCTCAGGAAACGTTGAACTGCCTTGTTGACCTTCTTTTGGTAAAATAACAAGCGTCATCGCTCCGATTTCTTTCTTCATATACGCATTTCGATTCGGTATACACGTCACCTTCGCAATGTTCGGATAGGCTTCTCTAGCCAGCCACTCGTAGTCCTTGGAGGAAACAGCTCGGTTGCGGTGCTTCAACATCTCTGGCCCTCGCACTAGTGCAGACTCCAGCTTCTCGGCTTGACAACCGCCCGATGCAGGCTCAGGGTTATACACCTCACCGACAAAAGCAATCGAATCCTGCATCTGATTAATCTGACGAGCAGCGACATTACCTATCTGGCCCATTGTAACCTGGTAAGTGACCCTTAGTTGCTCTAATCCGCCCTTCGGCGGGTGCATCCCATGGACACCATCTCCAACTCGTATGCGTCCAAAGGTATGATCAATGACATAGTGACGATCTCGGCTACTCGATAACGTCAAATCGCGAACAGATGTCCAGCGAACCCATACCTGCAGAATATTGCCCTCTGAATCACGACGAATGTCCATGAGAGGCGTGCCAGATAACTCGTATTCCAAGATATCCTCTTCTGTAATGAATTCAGTCTCATCTACCCATACTTCTTCTGACACGATTCCTTGTCTGGCTAGCTGATACTCCAGTTCTTCCAGTCCTTTGACCTCAGGAACTTCACCGGTAATCGTCTCCTGCTGCAGAATACGAACCGTATTCATATACACGCCTTGAATTGTCGGAATCTGTACACGTCCTGTCACATCATCATAAATATCATCCCGATTCGTAGCCCGAATCCAGTAACCTTCTTGACCGAATAGAGAGACGCCGGCAAAATCAGATGGACCCACGAACTGCACCGTTCCGCTTTGCGTCAAGCCTTTCGTTTCATCAATAACCTTGAGTACTACCCACTCTGGTGGCGTTCCAGGAAGCAAGCCTGCTCGCAAATACTCCCACTCCAGCATAGGCACGTCATGCTCCGAGAATCGCTGTTGTTTAATCGAGACGAATATCGAAATAGGACCTCTCACTGGCGGTGTATCAAAAGAAAAACATAAGGCTGGATGACTGCCCTCCAAAGGCTGGAAAGGTTCAAATCCGCCTGCCAATTGACGGCTATGCTTCGTTCTTTCTTCGAAAACCGTGTTATTAAAGGACAAACAACGTTCCGCTTGATAAAGTCGATCCTCATAGTGATAGGTTAGCGCTACTTCGTCAATCCAAGGTGATAGATACAAAGCCTGCGCGATATAGGCATTTTCGATATGTAAGATCCTAGCTCGGATCCAACGGTTTTCGTTTCCATTCACATAGGTAGCCTGAAGATCTGGCGGACAACGGAATTGAATTTCCTTACGAACTTTTTGCTGCACAGGGTAGTAGAAGAGCTTCTCCGCATCCTTGCCCACATCAAGTCGTACCCATGTCGTTCCATTCCAATATTCCCAAGCCACTTGAAGAACCGTCACATGCACCACGGGTGCCTTATCGAACCTGTTCTTCTTCATGACCATTTTCCAGTCTACGGGTTCCCCATTTTCCGCTCCAAAACGATTCTCGAATGCCTGTAACCCGAAGCTCAGCTTAATATCACCATTCGTCTTCGTAAACACTTCCTGACTGCCAATATAGAAGGAGCCATACAGGGCGAATTGATCACCAAATGGGTAAAACCCCGATGGATCCGCATCAATATCATTATAAAACATCTGATCCGGGGCAATTCCGCCCGTTTCAAGGGTATCTACATAGTCGGTTTTGAAAGAGATATGATCCATAGAAAGCCTGCTGTCAGCAAGTGTGGTCCGACCGGTTTGGTGCGGTTTTAATCGACATTGAATCCATCGGCCGGTCACACCATTCACTTCTTTAAGAACAAGTTCTTCATGCACGCTTTTAAGCAAAATAACCCGGTTGCCCTGCGACTCAACAGCATCAAACGCTTTCCAACCTTCGGCTGTTGCATACAGCCATTCCACAAGCTCTGGATCTGCCAGTTGGCTCGACATGCCGAACTCCTCAAAGCGTTTCGTACTGTTGCGGAATTCGATCTCGATCCGTGCCGGGTTGGTTACCGTGAAAAGGGAACTGTGCTCCAAATACAAACCATGCTCCTGTAAATTCTCCCCATCCTGAAGACGAAATAACTGCTTCGGGAACGCGTACCCATGGCGACTAGCAAGTAAGAAGTCATCCGAGATCCGAACAATAATATCCTGCTTACGACTTGTCGCATAAATGCTTGAGAGCACAGCCGGTGTCAATAACGCACTGCGTGCCGTTTCATAAAGAATCGTATCGGCTTCTATGGAAGCAGCAATTTGCGTCCCCCCCGAAATAAACACAGATTCTTTCGTCCCCTCATTTAATGCAAATGTCAGGTAACTACTGGCCGGTCTTGCTGGAAGCAGCGTGACATCGAACATATTCAGAAACGAGATTAGGTTCTTCGTTGGTACTCGATTCAATCGTTTAATGTTGTCATGAAACATATCAGCAAACATGAGGAACAACGCTGAACCCGGGTCCGGGTTCTCAGGCGTAAAGCGCCACTCTGGCGTATAATACGGCGCCATTTCCTTCATTTGGGCGATCAGATCCCCTATGTCTCTCGTATCAATTTTGGGAGGTTGCACAATTCCACCTCCTCTTCCGCACGTATCGTCATCGCTTCCGCATCCTCTTTCTATTTCGAACCTTCAAATAAATAAAACGGATAGACTTGGTTGAACAAATTGTTCGTTGTACGGACCTGATAGGCAATATGAATCATAACCTTGGCGGGGTCATCCGCTTCTGGGATGGCTTTCACTTCAACCTCGTGAACCCTCGGTTCCCAGTTACGGATCGCTTCTTCTATATTACTCTGCAGCAAATGAAGAGTCGTATCGTCGGTTAGGCCGAAAATAAATTCCTGAACGCCGCATCCAAAAGAAGGACGCATGACACGTTCACCTTGCGTGGTGCCCAAAATAACGCGGATCGCTTCCGCGATGTCTTCCTCATACTCGGACATTCGGATCCTTCCCGTTGCAGGATCTACCTGAATCGGGAATTTCCATCCTCGTCCCAAAAATGCTTCCGACATCCCGCCACTCCCCTCGTGAATTGATTCTAGTTAATTTTCACCATACTACCTTTGATATTAATGATTCCATCTGACTTCAAATCTAAGGTCGCTCCTGCTTTCAAAGCCATTGTGGCAGAAGCCTCTATGTTAATTTGGGTGGATTTAATTTTAATTTCCTTCGTACTTTCAATGCCGACCTCGCCTTTGGCGTTCAGAGTGATCTTCGATGTTTGACTGACAACCGAAATTTCATTCGCCGAGCCGCCTTTAATCAAGATCTTATTGTTCCCGCTGGAGTCAGCAATCGAAATACTTTGATCCTTGTCCTTCAGTTCAATAATCTGGCCTTTTTTCGTCTTCACTGTAATACTCTCGTCACCGCTTTTATCATTGAAAGACAGCTCATGACCTGATTTGGTCTTAATCATTCGCAAATCATTTTTTTCTGCGGGTGTTGGCGGCATATTTTTCGGATTCCACAGCATACCAATCACGAATGGCATCCGCAGCTCGCCCAAATGAAAAGCAACTAATACTTCATCGCCGACTTCCGGGATAAAGAGACTCCCCATTTCCTTACCGCCCATTAACGTTGCGATACGGACCCAATCTGTCTCTGTTTCCGTTTCTTGCATCGGTAGCTTAAGCTTAACACGTCCCATTTTATCAGGATCGGTGTTGTTCGTAACCACAGCCACCATGACGCCGCCTATCTTCTGACTGGCAAAATCGGATATGCCACCAATGGTAATATCGGGAGTTTTGAACATTAGACCGCATTCCCTCCCAATTGAAACCGAGTTGTATAACCTTCATCGTCAAAAATATGAGTCGCTCCCGTAATATAATACGGTTGGTCGAACGTCTTACCCACCCCACTGAGCTTGATATAGCGCCCCGCGCGAATCTCTGGAATCCCAATGCATTCGCCGCTGCCGCTTACCATCTTCATAGCCCGGCGGTTTAATATCGCATCAGCGTAGCTCTTCGCTTCCTCCACAGAGGTTACATTCGTATACATATGCTCGATGAAGTCACCTTTGGAGCCTAGAATATCCTTGCCCGTCTTGCTATTAGAACCTAGCTTCGTCACACTGGCTGACTTGCCTTCGATAACTTTTAACTCTTTATTGTCCCAAGCTCGTACGGTTACGCCTGTAATTTGCTCGGCTAAATTGTGATCTATCATTAAACTGCGGAGTGTTTTCCCCATTTCCAATGTCATCACGGCTGTCATCGCCGTCAATGGCTTGCGGAAATATAAGTTTTTCCCCACAACGAAGAAATCATAGTTAACTAAATTCGCTAAATTCTGAATGAAGTGATAGTCATTAATCTGACTCTGTGAAAGTGCCGGAAATACCGTTGTTGTAGCATCTACATTTGTTTTGAAGCCATATGTTTTGGCAATTTCTTCAACGACCTCGCTGTATTTCTTCTTATTCCAAGAACGAGACTTCGTCCCTTTCATCATGAGATAAGATATATCCATCCCACGCACAACGAGACCCGGTGCTCCGCCCTCTGGAAAATCTACAACGACGGACGTGATTTGACCTGTAAAAACTGGGGTAAATTTATCTAAATAACCTAAACCAATATCGATGGCTTTACCTAATGTGAAGGTGGATAACCATTGGAATTCATTTTTCGTAATGTCGTACGCATTCGCTACTCGAAAAGAAAAAGAGTCTGCCGTGCCATCAATCGTTGTATCCACGCGTAAATTATCCAGCGCGATATCATCGGACAGCTTCGTGCCATCCACTTTAATATCATAGTAAGGTGCATAAAAATCACTGTATTTCTTGGCAAGGTCGTCAAAGGTAAAGGAGCTCGTATCCAGATCTAAGGCCATCGGCTTAATCCAACCGCGGAACTGAAATTCGGCGTCCCGTGGCTACTTTCATTGGATTATCGATCCCATTTGCTTTGGCGATTTCTCGCCACATCGTAGGATCCTCATACTCAGTGGCAGCTATTGTCCACAGTTGATCCCCTTGATTCAGCATCTTCAATTTCGTACGATCTGCCGAATGACGTGGAATTTGCTTTAACTGATCTTTCTTGCTTAGGGTAGATTTAAATGTCACCTTAAGTTTAGCTCGAACTGGGACTCCAGTATCCAAGAACATTGTAAAATGCTGATTGACACCGACGACAACTCCCTTGAAATCCAAGGACCCCCATACGAATCTACATAGCGGTGGTGCATGGATCTCTTTCTCCACATCGAGGAGACCTGAAATCTTCGTCGTCAACTGACGAACGTCCGTCCCTTTCTCGTAGGTATCGAAAAAGAAATCCATGGTGAGTGTCGTCGTCCCCCCGCTCACGAACTGAGCAATTGGCATGGACAGACCCGGCACTGTTTTCCAGTCGTAGTTATTGCTCGTGTCAATCGTATACTCACCTGGGTTAAACATGACTTGTACATTTTCTGTTTTACTGCCTTTATGTACAATAATCATAGCTTTCTTAAGTGCCATAGGAATCCGTCCTTTCTGCCGTATTGAATCAATTGGAGATCAAGTCATTTCACAAATCTATATACCTCGACGTTGCCGTTCGAATTTCATTTTCTTCTCAATTTCGCGATACACTTTGTCTGCGATTTTGGAGATATCCAGCTGTGGAAGCTGTTTGATCAACTCTTGCAGCTGCCCTTCACTTAGCTCTGGCGGTGCCAGATCAACTGGCGCTGCTGGTGCGGGTTCGGAGTCTGCGCTCGTTTTGGTGCGCAGCCAGTCCATATCCAGCGGTGCGTTCGCCAGTTGACTTGTTGGAGCTTGTTTATGCTCCAACATGCTGAGTGGTGAAGCAAGGTGCTCTTGGCTTGCTGTTTGCATGGGCACACTTAGCATTGGCGTGCCTTGGTGGCTCGCGCCGATCGACGGCTGCTGCGTGCGGGACTGCATCGGCACGCTCAGTGCTGGCGTGCCTTGGTGGCTCGCTCCGATCGACGGCTGCTGCGAGCGAGACTGCTGCAGCACGCTCAGCGTTGGCGTGCCTTGGTGGCTCGCGCCGATCGACGGCTGCTGCGTGCGGGACTGCTGCAGCACGCTCAGCGTTGGCGTGCTTTGGTGGCTCGCACCGATCGACAGCTGCTGCGAGCGGGATTGCATGGGCACGCTCTGTGCGGGCGTGCCTTGCATGCTGTCGGCGCCACCTCGCGTGGCGTCGACGGGTCTGGCAAGCCGCTGCACTTGCGTTGGCAGCGGCTTCGTTAATGCAGCAGACCAGCCTTGGCTGCTGCTGTTCGTGATGCTGGCACCGCTCAGCGCGCCAGCTGTTGCTGCGGCGGCTCCTCCTGCGGCAGCCGCCTGTACGAGACTGCCCATCCCGCGGGCGGGCAGTCGATGTTCCGCTGCGGCAGGCGAAGCCGCAGCCATTCCCGCAGGAGCAGCGCGAAGCGCTCCTGCGCTGCTCGCCAGCAGCGGCATGACACGCGGTGTCATGCTCGTGCTCTGGCGAGCCTTGGGCGCGCGTGCTGCGCGCGCGGTCGAGACCGGCTCTGCGGCCCGCGAAGCGGCCGCAGGCTCTAGCCCTTGTGCGCGCTGCTCTTCTACCTGCGCGCTCACCATAGCCCTGATGGTTTGCTCTGCCGAATCCGTTTGGAATCGTTCCGCTTCCAAGCGGTTCTCCGAACCATGGACTTCCTGCATAGGCGCGCGCTCACTGCCATCGACGACTATGCGTCTCTGGAGATGCTCGGCTTGCGCCCCGCTCCATTTCATTGCTTCACGCTTTGACGATGCTCCACCATCTCCGCGCTGCAATAAACCTTGCCTGATATCTGGTGCAGACACTTGTTGGATTAATTGCCTAATTCTCGTCTCACTCGCCCGTTGAATCAGATGGCCAGCAGCAGCTTCTGTACCTTGTAGCCCAATCGAAGCTTCCAACGTTCTCTGACCAAGTATCTTCCGGTTGGTTAGATCAACAGCTCGTTTAGTGAGTGACGAGCTTGTTGTTCCTGCAGAAGCGCGTTTCGCAGAACGTACTGGTTCTGAATCAACTCTTCTGTCAATCCTGCCCTCTTTCTCACCGATAACTACTTGCCTTGCCTTATCCCTAATTCCATCCTCAGATGATCTTTGTACGAGATTGCTACGTATCCATTCACCCGATGCACTCCGTGATTGGTTGGTATCTGATTGATCAGCTCTTCTTACCCGTAGGCCACTCGTAATCCCCAATGAGCGCTGTACAAGTGTTCCTAATACGCCATTTCCTATACTTCTAGCTTGTATGGCATGTTCATTTCTGTTGCTCGGGTTCGATGACCTACTATGTTCAACGAAAAACGGCCGTTGTACAATCTCCCCACGTACAATCTCTCTTGCCGGTTGACCGAGTTGTGAGTCCACCTCTCTATCCAATCGACTCAGTTGGCCTAGTGTAGCAGCTTCAGAATTCTGCCCATCAATAACAGTGTCCATTCTGCTACTAGAACTAAAATTCTCTCTGATCAAAGAAGTTCGTACACCAACGTCTCCAGTTACAGGTTCACTTGTTTCTACATCACTTACAGCACTATCGTGCTGTCTCTCATCCTTCCGCTCAACATCAGCTACAGGCTGCACGCTTCCTTGCTCTGCCATGCTTGGCGTTTCCAATGGCGGTGCATCCTTCGAACCGACTCCTCGTCTTGGTATCATGCCATTCTCGATTCGCCCAGCTCGAAGCGTCAGCTGATCTCTTACTCTTGCTCCAGTTGAGCTCGATCTTGTAGTATCATTATCGCTATTTGTTAAAATCGAGTCAGTACGAGGGCTTAGCGTTGGTTTACGTGAAATAAATTGCCCCAAGTCAATTCTTCGCTGAATTCTTGCTTGCTGTTCTCTCACCTGATCAACCCGAGTTGGACTTTCATCTCGTCTAACCATATTAAGTGGAGTACGACTGGCTGGTTGAACAAATCCAACATTCGTTATTTCACTTGCTACTTTGTCAAGAGATTGTTCTCTGACACTTGTTTGTATCTCACTAGTTCCTGCAGCACTGTGTGCCCCATTCTCCCTATCCGCTTCTGTTGAAACCAAACTGCGAACCTTTTGAATCAAACTAGCTGATTGCCGTAAGCTGCGTTGAAGCAACTGGGAGCCATCCCCTGCAACTTTACCTGAATTCACGAAGGCCATACTGCTTTCTGCAACCTTTGCTGCTGTTTCAGCGGCTAAGGTGTGTCTGAGAGCCATTACTTGTGGACCCAATCTTGCCTGGTTCTCTGGGACACCAGGTTGTTGTTGAACCGTTGACTTATTGTTGCTAGGCCCGACTCCGGGAGAGCGTAATGTATACCTCAATAGTCGAACAACTTCTCTGTTCATTGTACTTCTCTGCTCAATCGAAGTTGATGGTAGTAAAGTACCTATGGATCGAACACTTGCTCCTGCGATTCTAGCAGCATTCTCAGGAGTTAACTTCGCAGTAGGGCTCTTCTCACTGACACCAAAGCTGTTGCTTAGAAGCTGATCTTCCTGCTTTATTAGTCCGTTTCTAGTCTTATCTTCTTGCACGCTTTGCGTTTTACTGTGTGATACTCCAAGCTCTTGCTGAATAGGTAGGATATTAGAATCTACACTTCGATTCTCTTGTTGACGATGTAGCCGAGTACTTCTACGCTGTTCTTCCCCGTTGATAGTACGACTAGTATTCCTAGGAACTATGACGGATTCTTTTCTGCGCTGATCTCTTAGCTTACTTGCTGATCTAGCCAATACATCTGTACCTAAATCAGGCCTAACTACATTCACTGATAATTGGGCAGTAGCCCTATTAGTTCTAACTTGCTTGCCATCTTGGTTAACACTATTTGTACTCCTAATGAAAGAATCGTTATTAGGAGAGGGTTGTCTTTGTATGGTAACGAGCTGCTGCAACCAGCTCTCGTTGCTCTGAATTTTCTGAGCTTTTGCTTTCCTATTTTCCATAAGCGCAGGCTTTCTAAACACCTGACTGGGGTGAGCTGTTACAACGTCAACGTGTTTGGAGGCTGTTTGGGGCTGTTCTGGCGTGCTCTCAGTCTCAGCATCAGATGTCGTGTTCTCTAGTAATTGTACATCTGCAATAATCGGTGCACTCTCAGGAGATCCGACAATGATTTCTTTCGTTGTTTCTTTCCTTGTCTGTAAGTCTCCACTGGGTTTGCGTGGACGTCCTCTTTTCCGCTTACCAGGCTGCTCAAATTGTTGCACAATCACGAATTCTGCAGCATCTTCATCTTGCCTTTGTTGGCCTTGCTTACTTTGCTCTACCGGTTCTACCTGCTGCTTTGCTTGCAAATCATGTACTTCTTGCTCTAAATCTACTTGAAGCTTACGTTGTAACCTATTCTCGTTAATGCTTTGAGTAACTTGTGTTTCAAACAATTCATGTGAATTGTCTCTACCCAGCCTCTGGCTTTGTCGTTCAGGCTCATGGGCTGAGCTCGAAGCCTGCTCAGTTTCTTGTGGTTCTTCGCTTTGTAACCGTTGCTGCATTACTTGCTGGTCTTGTAACTCTGCTCGTTGTACCCATTGTTGTGCTTCATGCTGCCCCTGCAACTCTTCACGTTGTACGCGTTGTCGCGATTCTTGCTGCTCCTGCAACTCTTCACGTTGTACGCGTTGTCGCGATTCTTGTTGCTCCTGCAACTCTTCGCGTTGTACACGTTGTTGGACTTCTTGCTGTTCCTGCTGATTACGCAGTTGTTCGATCACTTCCAACTGACTTGACGCCGCTTCCTGAAGCCTTATTTCATCACGTTCTTGTTGTAATCGCTGAACTACTTCTGTTAGTGCCCCTTGTTCTTGCAACACATGTGAAACTGGCTGTGTCTGAGCAACTTCTGGCTGCTCACCTAACTTACGCCAAATCGTCGTCGTGCTAGCATCAAATCCTCTAATTCTAGAACGACTAGGACTAGATGAATTGGCGGAAGCGTGCATGGATCTAGGTAAACGTGACGTTAAGCTTGCAGCATTAATCGCCATTGGCTGTAGGCTGGAAGATAGAAATCCCTTCGCAATGGCAGATTCATTTCTACTTGCTCGTAAGGGACCTTCCGGCTGATCTCGATCAACGGGTTGTCGTTTGTCAGTTTGTACATCCTGCCCCTCAGCATGTTTACTCAGTAAACTACGTATAAAACGAACTGTGCTTGGCGATGGTTTTCCTGAAAAAGGACCCTCTCCGAGCTTCATTGGCATACTTTTTTCGAATGCTTGAAGATCCGTAAACCTCGCTCTTGGCACCTCATGATCATTCATGATCGATGAACTGAGTTGTGGCAATCCCCGATGATTATGACTCATTGGCGTGTGCGTTATCTCTTGCAAGATTAGTTTAGCCACATTAAACACTGAAGGATTGGACGGCAATTTGGATTGCTCAGAGAAACGAACACTAACAGCCGCATCGTCATTACGTCCCAAGCTCAATTTCCCAGATTGGAACTGTTCGAGCCAAAGGGAAGCATTTTGAATTGCATCCACATGCTGAGCAACGTTTGAATGATTCGCCCTAGCTCTTGTTTGCCCTTCCTGCTCAATGGAACGGACTACACTGGTGTTCTTATTATCACGTAAAGCTTGTTTAAATAATAAATTGACTGTTTTCTGGCTAATATTCGTTGTACGACCTGTATGTTGAACGCCATTCACCGTAGGGCTAGGTTGATTCATCTTGCTGCTTGTAGAATGAGCTAACATACCTATCGAAGCAACGAGCTGCCTCATCGAGCGCTGCATAATCGGTGAGTTTCGTTTATTAACGTTGTTAATTGTTTCTTGTTTAGACTGTGTAAGATTATGTTTAGCAGCATAAATCATTTCTTGTTCAGCAAGGACTTGGGCTGCTAATTCCTTGTTCTTCTTGGCTTTACGTCCTCGCTTCTTCTTGACTGGCACATCAACGGCTGCCGTCGTATGTTCAGAGGACACTCTGCTTACTTCTTTCTGACTTTCATCTACAAGCACTTGCTTCGGTATTTGATAGCCACTTTGTGTGACTAACTTCTCAATTTGCTGAATTGTTTGCTGCTTTGTAATGAGAGGTGCTGATTCTGGATGTTTCAAGTTTTGCAGCTGAAGCTGTAATTGTAGAATCCATGCCCGATCACTCGGGTTCTGTATCGATGCTAATTCCTTGTCAGTCAGTAAACCCTTGCCTTTGAAAATAAGAGCAAACATTCCTAAATAATTATTACGATCCCATCCATACTTCCCCATAATCCCAGAAGCAAATTGCTTAGCCTGACGAGAAGTCTGACCGACAGTCGACGTGCGTTTACCTACAGCAGAACGTAACGATCCATTACTCTTTCTTCCACGGGGTTTATGCGATTGTCGAGATTTCATGAACAATCCCCCTAAAAGTTTTGGCAATCCTACGCTTATTTCTTGAAAATCGTCTTCAATCCCGCATGCACTAACTCCACCGACTCGATCGCCACATTGGCGTTGCCTGCATTGAGATCAGGTCCGTTCCATTTCACAGGAAATGCACTCGTGAATTCCCAACGGCACATCTCTTTACCCTCGACGTTGTACAAAAGAATAGAGCCATTCTTCCGACTTATCTTGCCTTGTGCCGCATTACTGTACCAATCCCACAATTCATTAGAATTGCTTATACCTCTTTTGAGCACAATGTTCGGATACTTCGTATGTTGAATCATGTAGTGTGGATGGGTGTTCAAGCCACCTTCCCAATAAGGTTTGACCTCGATCTCTGACTTCATGCCCGTTACCTCGGAGAATCCTCCGACGATTAGTCCATCAAGCTCAACGAGAAAGCGAAAATTACCACCTACATTATGCAATTTGGATGAATTCTTTGCCATTGTTTGTTACTCCCTCTTACCGAAACACATCAAACGGATTGTCTGGCTGTTTTTTACCTTCTTCGTTCAAATTACGATTAATGCGAGAAATTTCCTCGCACCACGTACGGCGTTCACGGTGTTCCATGGACATAATCTCATCATGTGACCAATGAAAATAATAAGCAATGAAGCCTACTTCTTCATATATCTTGTCAATGGGGTAGCCCGTTACGCCATCTCGTCCAAAAAAGACACGTCCACATCGAACTCATGCTCACATTTGGGACAGCTTGTATGTACCCTTGGCGCGTCCATTTCGTTAATTTGGCGATAGAAGTTCTGCAGGAATGCTAAGTCTGCTGTGAAGAACTTCTCAACGACACGTGTATCAATCGCACGCAGGTCCCCTAAATTGGTAATGACACGCGTAAGCAAAATGATCGTTAAATAGCCTGGGTTTTGCTGAACACGTTGGTCACGCATCGGTAGAATTTCATCCGCAGCTGTCGCTAAGCGCATAACACCTTTTTTGTGAAGCGTACCATTGTCATCGACATACCCTCTAGGAAGTTCAAATTCATATTCTGTTTTGAAAGCCATGTTGTTGTTACCTCCTTAAAGTTTTCTCCAGAAAACTGACTTCATAAGCATAATCTCGTGATGATGAGGCCCTAGCCTAGCCTCCTAACAAAAAGAAGAGTTAGGAACCGGAGACATACGCTCCGGCACCTACTCTAGCTAACGTTGATAACAGAAGTATAGTTTTATACTTTTCACTTCGTATCAACCTTGACAAACTCGTTCGTCCATATGGGACTACGGTTTCGTTTATCCTTGATTACTTCGTACGTGTCATACCTTCATGTGCAAGCTCTAAGCTTTCAATCGCAACTTCGTTCCCAGTCCCTTTGAAGCTTGGTGCTGAGTACTTGGATGGCCATGCTTCGATCACTTGCCAAGTAGCTACATCTCCGCCCTCTTCGTTGATCGCGATAATCGTGACCGTTTTGCGGGAGATTTTGCCTTGAATGGACTCTGACATCCAGTTGTACATATCCATGGAGTCTGTAACTCCCCATTTCAATGAGATGTTACCGTATTTAGCAAGACCCGGAAGCTTCCGAGGCGTGATGGTTTCATTTCCTTCTCTGTATTCAATTACCGACAAGGAAGCATCAAATCCAGAGATTTCGCTGAATCCAGCTTGTTGAATACCTTCTACTTCAATTCTAAATCTAAAATTGCGGTATGGATCCCTACGTTCGCCAGCCATAGTATACCCCTTTCCTAATATGCGTAATATCTAACGTTAGACTATTCTTCTCTTGTTTTCTGAGTAATGCGGAAGATCACGAACTCGGCAGGCTTCACCGGAGCTACCCCGATTACGCAGATCAATCGACCATTATCGATGTCATCTTGTGTCATTGTGCTACGACCAATATTAATGTAGAACGCTTCCGAAGGACTTCCGCCCATCAAAGCTCCATCTCTCCACACGCGCGTTAAGAACGCATCAATTGTCCGCTGTACACGTGCCCAAAGCTGTTCGTCATTCGGTTCGAAGACAACCCAGTTCGTGCCGTTCTTGATGGACTCCTCGATAAAGATGAACAAACGTCTAACGTTCACATATTTCCATAAACCGTTCGACGATGTTGTACGAGCACCCCATACACGAATACCTTGTCCAGCGAAATGACGGATCAAGTTAACGCCTTGTGGGTTCAGGATATCTTGCTCGCCTTTGTTATATTGACAATCCAGGCCAACTGCACCGCGTACAACTTCATTCGCAGGCGCTTTTTGAACGCCACGGGATTGGTCAGAACGGGAGTAAATACCGATGACAGAACCAGATGGCGGTATGTAAATGTTGCGTTTGTCTAATGGATCAAATACTTGCAACCATGGGTTGTACATCGCTGCATAAGAGCTGTCAAAGATGTTGCGGTGTGTCATAACATCCGTTACTTTGGTTTTCTCGCGTGGAATATCAAGAACCGCGAAACGGCTGCCCAAGTTTTCACAGTGCGCTACTAGGGATAATTGAACCGTAGGCTCAGTTACACCAGGAATCGCAATGATGGACACAACATCGTTATCGATGAAGGACTGAATCCCTGTACGTTTACCAGGACCACGATCAACACCCATGTAAATATCAGGCGTTACATTCGCGATGGAACCGTTGCTGCCGCCAGACAAAGCGATTTGGAATTTGCCAACAGACTCGTTCTCGCCAGAAAGCACCTCGAAAGGAGCAATTGCGCCAAGATCTTGACCTTCAGTCAAATCCTTCACCGTAATAATGTTCGAACGGGAAACGATCTTCTCAATGTGATTCGCTGCCGTAATGTTCAGGGATACCCGCTCATACGTTTCAGCCTCATCACCGTAGAATACGTGAAGTGTAAATTCACTTGTTGTTAGAACTTTAGCAGGCAGCAATCCGCTATCTACAACATCGCCATCAAGAGCTTCAGACAATGAGATAATGTTATCTTGGGAAGCTACTACTTTACTGTATTGCTTCACACCTGCTGCTTCATAAGCAACTACGTCGCCAACGTTAAAGCCAGCATTGTTTTTCACACGATATTGTGATTCACCTAGCACTTCATAGATTTGAGTCTTTGCTTTGCTAGCTGGCACAACAACGATACGAACTTGGTTCCCCCATGTTCCAGGGTTCTTGGAAGCAATTTCAATAATTGCCGATTCTTTATTCGAAGCCGCTTTGTTCGTTGCTACTTTCGCGTCAGTTGGCGCTACACGCATGACGAAACAGCGATTACCTCCGTTTAAGTAGAAATGCTCTACAGCATAAGAAAGGAAACGGTATTCGCCGAATTCATTCTCGGACAAGTAGCTCCCGAATAAACGGTGGAAATCAGCTACGCTCGTAACCAATTGAGGGACACCTTCAATTTCCCCTCTTTGCGCAAGCCCTATAAACCCGGCCGTACTTGTGCTTGCACCTTCAAGCGGTTGTGCTCCGCTGTCAAACTCTTCCACATAGACTCCAGGTGATAAATAGTCAGCCATTGTTCCCCAGTTCAGTCAGATGGCACTGCTTACTCATTAAATATGGCCAAAGACATGAAACCAGTTCTCTCCTTTCTGCTTGTCATTTTGTATAGAAGATGGACGTGTCCATTCTACTAATTAGGGTTACGCGAGAAGTATCGTGCCAAGGTTAGTGGTTGTTCCTTCTATTACTGCGAGATCCTTGATCGTATGCTCGCTATTCGCCCCATAAGCAATTACCAATTCGGTATGAAACGTTGGGATCCGATTACCTCGAAAAGCAATCGCGACCTCTCCTCGTTCGGTACTTCGGGTTTCTTGGATGGGGAGCAGCAAAGCACCGCGCGTATACGACTGCGTTAATGGACTCGCTAGTCGAAACCGTTTCTGGTGCTCCAGCACTTCGGAAATGCGGATGACTTCTTCCGCTGGTTGGGATCCTCTCCCGCGCAGCAGGTATACATCACCAACTACGATGCCTCCTGTAAATGAACCTAATGTCATTTCACTAGCACCTTTGTCAGCTTGATCAACCATTACTCGCGCTCGCGCGCAATCTTCCGTCAACACGGTCGACTGCAAGTGAGCATCACGAATCGGAGAGCCAACTGCGTTCTGAAGCATGAAGCGAATCAGTCCTGCCCCTTGAGAAAAAGGGTACGAAGGTAACGGTTTCATTTGAACAACTTCAATAAAATTGTGTGTGTTAACCGTGATGTTTGTTTGTTCTTGAAAATAATATTCGCTATGTACCGATAATCGGTATTCGCCAGGAGCTAAATCATTAAATATATAGGAACCATTCGTTTTGCGAATTGCTTTCGAACGGGTGCCTTCTAGGTGAACTGTGGTCTTGTTGCCAAGAGGAGCTTGAGAGGTGAGTGCATCAATCACACACACAACCAGGGAAACACGGGATCTCAAGTGTGATATTCGTATCTGATCCACGAGTGGAATCCTCCTAACCTTGAATGCGAAAATCGGTTTCCGAAACCCTTTTTGTTGTTTTGATACGTGTTGAGTCAATATGTACAGGTCCAACCGTATAAGCGACTGATAATCTGTATGGGGTGTCTGAGAAATTCCACATATTCATAATACTTTCGCCTTTGAAAGGATCCATAATGATACGAACTTCTTCATCTTGCTCAGCTAATGTGCCTACTGTCATCGAACCTCGAAGGATGGAGTGATCGTAGAATACCTGCATGGCTCTACCTAGAATCCGATGTTCATCTAGTGCTCTGGATGAAAGTTCAGCTGGCGATTGTACGGTAAGCAGATAACTTAAATCGACTACCATAGGAGGAAACTGAATCTCGTTCGTTCCCCTAGCAATCATATGCGTTTGTCGATTATTGCCGCTTTCACGAACGTTATATAGATAGAGTGAGAGATAGAAATCCCCTTTATCTACAGGTGATGCAAGACCTATCATTTCTGGTTGTGGAATAGGATCTGGGGTCATGTTTTCTCTAAGTAGCTTGAGTAAAGATGCACTTACATCAGCGATGACAGAATAATTACCTATGAGTGTCACTTCCTACCTCTAAATACCTATAAATCATGTAAAAAAGATGCTTAATCTGTCACTTTGTGTATCTTTTTCTATTATAAATGTAAACCGTCGGGTTGACTATAGGATTCTTGTATTTATTTATCCTTTCTTCCCGGAAAATGACGATTTTTGCCTGAAAATCGGCGTATATAACCGACAAAGGACAATTTCACCAAAATGTGAGATTGTCCTTTGTCTATTATTTTACTATTCTAGTAATCCTCCCACTCTTGTCGCGCGAGGATTTTACCCGATTTCTGCAGCTCGTGTCGAATCGATTTGATAATATGCCCCATGCGAATGGGTTCACCCGATTCCGCAGCCAAAAATGCAGAAGAAAGAACGACATTCTTGATGTTCCCTCCCGCAATCTCGTATCGTTGTGCGAGATATTTGAAATCAACATCATCGCTAAGGGGAGCCGCTGGCGGAAACATCGACTGCCATATTTTCTCCCGATATTCACTATCCGGGAATGGAAATTTAATGACATAATTGATCCGCCTCAGGAAGGCCTCGTCAATGTTATTTAATAGATTGGTAGCGAGCACAGTAATACCTTGGTACTCCTCCATTTTTTGGAGTAAATACGCGGTTTCAATGTTTGCGTACTTATCATGTGAATCTTTCACCTCGGAACGTTTACCGAAAAGCGCGTCCGTCTCATCGAAGAAAAGCACCGCATTGCTAAGTTGTGCTTCTTCGAAGATTTCGTGCAGGTTCTTCTCCGTTTCACCAATGTATTTACTGATTACCTGCGAGAGATCAACCTTATACAGCTCAAGCTGCAAGTCGCCAGCTACAACCTGTGCTGACATGGTCTTCCCCGTGCCTGGCGGACCGGCGAAGAGCATGCTGAGCCCCTTGCCGTAGGCCAGCTTCTTCTCGAAGCCCCAATCGTTGTACACGACGCCACGATACTTCACTTGATTGCACGCGTTGCGGAGCTGATCCTTCTGCTCGGGAGGGAGGATGACATCCCCGAACCCATAGCGAGGCTCAATGCGCGTCGCTTTGCGCTCCAGCTTGTGCTGCACCTGCTGGTAGCACGCCTTATACAGCGCGTCGCTGCGCAGCGACGCGCCCCAACTGCCCTCTCCAGCAGCAGCTGCCTGCCAGGAGGAATACCCGCGCGCCAGCGACAGCGCGCGGCGTATTTGCCCCGGGGTGAAGCGGAATTTGCCGCTCATCACCCGATAGTCCACATCCGAGCCGGCGCCGATCTCCTGCGCGAATGTCTGCCAAAGGCGCTCGCGCCCGCCTTCGTCCGGCACGGCAAGTTCATGCTCAAGGAGCAGCCGCTCTTTGGGCTTCCAGCTCAGCCGGTTGAACCGCCCGGCCAACAGAAAGACCATCCCGCCATAGCCGTCGAGCTCCTCATGGAATCGCCCCAGCCGCTGCTGGGCAGCCAAGTCCGGCTCTGCGGGGTAAAGCACCTCCAGCCTTGTGAAGCACAGGATGGCTTGATGAAGAATCGCTTCGCGAATAATAACGCTAATCTGGTCTTCAAAGCTTGCCGCATGCAGCTGCACATCAGCAAGATCTACTATTAGCAGCGGTTTATGGAAGGAGCGGCTGAGATGCTTCACCTGCAGCTTTTTGCCAGCGCCGGCATTCCCCCAGATATGAAAGGCAAGGCGTTTGCGTTCAGCTGCCGGTGCTTCATACACATCTGTAATAAAACCACGCAGCCGTTGCTGGAATTCTTCCTGCACAAGCAGGGGTGAGATCTCATCATCCGGATAGATGATCTGAACGGCTGGACCCAGTTTGGGATCGAGTTCGCCCGAATCCAATAAGAAAGTCACAATCCGTTTGTCCAGCTGCAAAGGTCTGGATAACAATGTTTGGCCACTGCTGACCAATGTATCGGGGTGCAGCACATAGCGTGCCAATCTACCGTTAGGTGCCATGAAGGTCGTACGCGCAGCCCGCATATCCTCCGGACTTGGGCATGCAATTTGCAGCGCCAAGCTAATATTCGGCGTTTTGTTAGTTAGATCGTCGAGTAGAAAGCCAAAAATCCGCTCATATTTCCGATCTAATTCTACGGCAAGCCCCAACATGACGATCCGTTCTTCTATAGAAGAGAAGCCGAATACAGTAGATAAATAAGCCAAAGGCAGAAACACACCTGCCGTACGGCTTTCCGCAAGGCGGCTCTCAATAGATTTTTCTAGAGACTCTATCATACCCAGTACATCTTGCTCTTCCTCATCCATCTCTTCTTCACTGCCAAACCCGCCAATGAGACGAATAAATTCGTCTTCCGATACGAACATTCCGCGAAATGAATCCGTTTGCGGATCTGGCGTAAGCTTTTGACGGCGTTTATAGAGAAGTTCCAGCTTCTTATCTAGCAGTTGAAGCTCATCCTTATAATGCTCCCATGCATGGACATACCCTAGTGCTGACATAGGCCTCCCCAATGACTACATATATTTTTACAAACAATTCAATTGAGCTCATGATTAATAGCTTGCGTAAAGAGGGGGTTATTCTTTACAATATCAGGATAAGGCACAATTCATTTCGACACCTTCTGCCCTGAAAGGAAAGTGGCCACCTTTTAATGGAACAATTTCCAGCACATGATCCAACTTGGAATCGCAAACTTATTCTAACGTTATGGTGGATCCTCATCATTTATGAAGTAGCTGCTACGATTGCCTTAGGCTATGAAATTACCCAGCAGTCGTCGAATTGGTGGAATAGCTTTATCCGGTTTCAACTTCTCCCTACGACGTTACAGCTTCTTCTTATGGGCTTAGGTTATTTGGCCATCCACTATTTAAAGAACTATAGTGAGTTTATCATGATCGTATGGACTATGACCATGGTTAGTATTTTCATCCTTTGTATTCCTGAAATGACACACAGTTATGAGCTGCTTTGCATGCCGATTTTACTAGCCTCTATTTATTTTCATAAAAAATATGTTGTTTTCGCATTCAGTCTGGGTATTGTCTATTTAGCCATTCTAATGCTTGTACCGATGCTACAAGGACAAACAACAAACCCTTACGAAGTTATTGTTTCTTTGACCTCCTTGACTGCTACTTCCGTGCTTTGTTTTGCCATTATGGGCCGTGGGCTTGAACTAATTGCCAAGCTTAAACACTCCGTCATACGCGAGCAAGATCTGCTAATTCGCAATGTCATGATTGACCGTCTTTCCAAGGTCGATGCGCTTACCGAATTGTTCAATCATCGTTCTTTTCAGGAGCATACTGACCATCTCATCTCACATATGCCCCCTGATACACCCTTGGAGCTTGCCTTGATGGATATCGATAATTTCAAGCTCATTAATGATAATTACGGTCATTGGGTTGGAGATGTTGTGCTCAAAACGATCGGCACCATTCTCAAAGACGTGTTGGGTCCCGATGATATGTCCTTTCGCTATGGCGGTGAGGAGTTCGCCGTGTTGTTCGTAGGGAAATCGCAACAAGATGTGCTAGCCATTTGCGAAGAAATCATGGAATCCGTACGCGATACGATTATTCCTGAAATGCCGGGTCAGAGACTGACGATGAGTATTGGACTTGCCACCTATAATCGGAATACGATGAAAAAGGCGTGGTTCCAACTTGTCGACGAATGCTTATACACCGCCAAACGCAACGGCAAGAACCGCATACATGTCCATGCTGCCGACATTCAAATGCCGCTAGCTGAATAATCTTCCCAACCAGGAGCCAAGTGCTTCTGGTTTTTTCATTTAGGCCGCTGTGGAAAAAAGTGTTATGACTCATACATGAATTAGTCGCATTAGGAAAATAATGAGAAGAACCAAAATCAAATGAGGTGCTAATCATGTGTCATTCCATAGCCATATTGGCTGATGTTCACGAAGTCATGAAGCAATTCCGCGTAGATCGGCTCTTATCTTACAGTTCCAATCGGTATGAGGTGCGTCCAACTGAGTCAGTTTCGGCTGTAATGATCAATCGCAAGGGGGAACGCCTATTAGATGAATTCCGATGGGGTTTAATGCCTTTCTGGGCGAAAGATGCCGTATGCGGTGATCGCAATTCCATTTTCTCCAATATCGTGTTCGAGCGCATCGTCAAAAAACAACGTTGTGTCATCCCTTGCAGCTCTTTCTATGTGGGGCGAACCGAGGGGAAAGAGACGGAGTGGATTCGTTTCAAAATGCGGAGCGGTACGTTCGGCATTGCCGGGCTGTATGACATTTGGCAAGCCCCATCAGGCGGAGAGGAGCTTCGTACATGTATGATGCTTATGACGGAATCCAACTCCGTTGTCTCACCGTATCATGCAAGCATGCCAGCTATTCTGGATGAGGAACAGATGGAGAAGTGGCTGCAACCCGATCAGAAGGATAGCCGTCAGTTAAGATCCTATCTACACCCGATTGATGAGATGCGGATGGTCGCTAATATTCTCAGTTCCCCGGCTGAGAAGCTGGAAATGGGCTCTGATGTCAGTATTTTTGTATAAAAAAAGGACTTGCGCTTACGCGCAGGTCCTTTTATTTCTTGGGTACAGGCGGCAATACGCCACCCTCCCCTATAATCCTTACACCTTCCGCGCAAACGCCGTAAGGCTCCCAACGACATGTCGCACAGAGATTGCTGATATCTGTTGGCTTTACTTCAAGTGCAACTTGGCTGCAAATGGTGGACCAGGCCCGCTCCATTCCTACCTCCAAGCCAAGCTTGGCAACAATCTCCGCATCCCGTTGATACACCGTGCGGTTCTCGCAATGCGCAACTTCATCCTTCGGATATTCCGCGCACAGATCATCTGGTCCGAGCACGACGCGAATCATCGTTGCAGGCTCTGTACGCAGTTGTTCATAGACCGTCGACATATTTTCACAAAACGATGGGGAATACCCCATTCCTCGGTAGCCTAACAAACAGAGCAAGTGATGTCCGCGAAGCCCAATCATATGTTGCTAACCTTGGGCACACGGTACAAGCCGTATCCAGCCATCGGAATAACAGGTTCTTTATCCTCGATAAGACCATCCCCTTTGGCATGCAGGGCAACATCAATGAGCCACTTGGTAAAATCCGCCACAGGCATGGAAGCCATTTCTTCTAGGCTGTAAAACCCTGCCGCATCTACCTCGACGCCGTCTGGCTGAGGGATTCCACTCATGTAAGTCATTTCGAAAGCTATGTACACATTATGAATGCTTCTAGGCAGATCGCGCACAGCAACTAGTCGCGTGACAGATGCCTCGATTCCCGATTCTTCCATAACTTCTCGAACAATCGTATCTTGAATCAATTCATGCTGCTCTATATAGCCGCCAGGGTTTGTCCATCGCCCTTTTCCTGGTTCTTGCGCTCTACGCACAAGCAATATCTTCTCATCCTTCATCACAAGTGCACCAACACCGATGCTGTAGTTCCCCCAGTGAACAAAACTGCACGTCGTACAGGCCCGTCTCTCTGTTCCATCCACATCACGTGTCTCCATGGCAGCTCCACAGCTCATGCAAAATTTGGCTTCCATCTTCCTCAGCTCCCTTGGTCAATCATCGTCTAATCATCTATATGCTAGGATACTGCGAAAGATAGACATAGGCAACCCTATATTAATGGGTTTACTGACCATTGATTCCCCATGAATATGATGCGAAAAAAAGCCTCTCCCTAACGGGAAAGGCCTCTTAGCGTTACATGACATCTTATTATAAGTACCTACGGATCAACTCAGCTAGTTCATCGGCAACGTAACCTGTTCCGGAATCTAGTTGACTACGGTCGAATCGTATCCTTACAAATGTTTCATCCGTACCTGTCGCTTCGGCAAATATACCGGCAAGACCGCGAGCTCTGCGATCAATCTGCAGGAGTAAGTCGACACCGTCTTCGTCAGGGAAAAAGATTATTTCCAACTCATCCAGTTGGCCCCGGAATTGCATCGTCGGCACGAATTCGAATTCTTGCACGAAAGGCAATCCGTTCTCCCTCCCAATAGCTGGTGCGTATTCACAAGTCACCTCGCGGAGTCGAAATCCAAGGTCATTCACAGCCTCCAAAATAATCTCGGAATGAGGATGTGGGCTGACTTGCAGCTGATCTTGATCCTTCGGATCTCTCGCTTCTGTAATATCAAGTCCTGTTTGTATCCATACAGGGGTTCTTCCTAGGGTTGCAGGCGTAATGTTGGGTAGCTGGAACGAGACTGGAAACTCATAGATCTGCTCTGCTTGGACGGTAAATTCACCAGTAAGCTGGAATTTGGCCACCGGAGCCTCAACTTGCATCTTGGTATCGTTCTGTTCCTTCAAGTAACGTGTCATCACGAAGGCATATACGTCATTAATTTGCTGATCGACACGCCCCCCTTGAATACGGACAACGCCACTGATTTCATCCCCGGCATTCACTATATCTTGATGGAGCATGAGATCTACTTGGGCCGCGCCAATCCCGACGCTTGCGAGCATTCGTTTGAACATGGACATGTGTAAATTGCCTCCTTGTCATTCATATACTCATGATACGAAATGAGGCTCAAGTGGTTTCATATTTACCAGTTGCCCACCTTACGTTGCGTAAGGCTCAAGTGCTATTATATAAATTTCATGTTATCCTTCTCGTAATGAGGAAATACTTATGGCCTGTGAGGCACATCACCTAATTGGAGGGACTATCATGGAGGTTTTCGCAGAATTTGTAGGACGTATCGATAACCCGCAACATCGGGAGCGAACGGAAGAAGTTTTAACTTGGGTAGCACAGAAGTTCCCGCATTTGGAGCCAAAAATCGCATGGAATCAGCCCATGTTTACCGACCATGGCACATTCATTATCGGCTTTAGCGTAGCGAAACCACATTTGGCTATTGCCCCAGAAAAGGCTGGAATTCTTCAATTCGCTGATGATATTGTACAAGCCGGCTATGATCATACCAAGGAATTGGTGCGGATTAAGTGGAGTAGTCCAGTTGACTATTCATTACTTGAGAGAATGATTGCCTTTAATGTGGCGGAAAAAGCAGATTGTTCAACTTTTTGGCGCAAATAGGCGTACATGCCTTTCTAGATAAGCCGCTCCGGTTCCGCTGTGGGGGCAAAAATGCGAGAATACACTTATTTTCAGAGTAAACGGCTCTGGATTGGCAAATTGATGCAAAAAGGCACCCTTTTGGACCGAAATGGACCAAATTTCCGTGTTATGGCAGAAAAGGTTGCCTTTTTGCACGCATTTCAGAAATAGAGGAGAAATCAGCCAAAAAGGTTGCCTTTTTGCACTTTTCATGAGGTACAGGCGCATGTTCGACATGAGGTATTTACGCGAAGTATAATGGAACAAACGACCATTTAAGTGAGGTGAATACAATGATTCAAGTTAGGGTGTTTTCTAGCTCGAATAAGATGCTTGTTCAAGATGATGCCAATAAATTCTTGGCGACATTGTCAGACTCTTCAGTTGTTGATGTTAAGTTTTCCTCAGCAGAAGGTACTTTTGATATCTTAGTAACTTATAAATCATAGCTCGGGCAGGGCTACGGTTCGGGCAACATGTATGTCTCCGAATTCAGGTAGCGGTAGAGGGACGGTAGCGGCGCAGCGGTTGTCGTTACAGCAGAGGACATCAGAGTTGCGTTTGCTCTGGTATGGTTCTCTCTGGTACGGGTTCTCTCTGGTACGGGTTCTGGTTCACCGTCAGGAGCCGAAGGTTACAATAGCAAAGAAGCCCCCGCCGCATGGCTTGGGGCCTCTTCTCTGTCGTGCGCTTCCTCCCGCGCCTGCTGCCTAAACCAAAAACATCGCCACGACCGTTGTCACCGCTAAGCCGATAAGCACAGGCTTCAGATTCCGTCGCGCTAGCTCGAACGGACTCACACCGCAGATCGCCGCGGCTGGAATGAGCGCCCACGGGATCAAGGTGCCGCCGCCGACCCAGATGGCGGCTACTTGCCCTAGCGCAGTCAGCACAGCTGCGCCAGAGCCAATGGCGGTCGCGAAGAGCTGCGCGATGGAGCCCGCCAAGGAAATGCCCGAGAAGCCGGAACCGTCGAGGCCGGTAATCGCACCGACGACGGTTAGCGTCACGGCGCCGATGGCCCCATTCAACGGCACGACGCCTGCAAGGGCCACGCCTAGATCGTTCACGATGCCGTGTGAACCTTCGGGTAATATTTTGCCGAATAGATCCGTAATCGCAGAGTCACCTAAATAGAAGAAAGCCGCTATCGGGATGACGGGGCCGAAGACTTTGAAGCCGAATACAAAGCCTTCTATTAAATAGGAAGTGATTTTCTCCACGCCTGCATTGCGATGAGCGATTAACGTGACCGCAATAAGGATAAACACCGCCGTGCCACCCACGAGAGCGGTTGCATCTCCGCCTTGCAAATTCAAGACGAACATCGCAATGACATCCAACGCGAACAATATCGGAATTGCAATAGCTAGAATTCGTTTCAAACGATCCCCGATCAGCACTTTACTCTCTTCATCTACAGGAACAAGCCCGCCGCTTTCTTCTAAACGGCTATCGACGAGACCGCTGCGCCATTTGCCGTTCTTCATATCGCGCCGCATCAACCAGAAAGCTGTGATCGTTGTAACAAGACCCATCACAATGACAAGTGGAACACTCGCTTCCATGACAGAGGATACCGGCAGTCCGGCTGCATCCGCTGTTAATTTGGGCGCCCCCTGAATAATGTAATCCCCAGACAGCGCAATCCCATGTCCGAAGAGATTCATCGCCATCGCCGCGCCGAGTGCCGGCAACCCTACGCGAACGGCAACTGGCAATAGCACAGCGCCAATCAACGCAACGCCAGGTGAAGGCCAGAAAAACCAAGACGTCACCATCATGATGATGCCGATTCCCCAGAAAGCGAGTGCTGGCGTTCTCAGAAACTTAGTCAGCGGTGCCACCATTGTTTCATTAATCCCCGTCCGAATCAGGACACGGCTCATGGCAACGATAATCGAGATAATCATAATCGTTCCCATCAACTCTTTGGTCGCATAAATAAAGCTGTTAAACACGCCCGATACAGAGCCGCTCAACGTTTCCGTCGCTAACAACCCTAATGTAAAAATACCCACCACACAAATCATCGTCGTATCTCTACGTTTAACCAGAAGCGTAAGAATAAAACCAATAAACACTAAATAGACCCAATGAATCGGTAAAAGTTGAATATCCATCCTGCACCACACACCCTCTCAGCCCAAGCACAATTGGTGCTACATTCTATGCTCGGCTAGGCGTAGGCGTTCATCTCCATTCGGGCATTTTGCCACCTTGTGGTACAATAAAGGGAACAATATTTTTGACGTTAGGGGAATGCTCACCATGGCCAGAAATCAACGTTTATATACCGATGCAGACTTTCAGGAGGCGATTGATCGGCAAGCGGTTGTTCGTATATTCAAAGATGACCATATCGTCGATTCCAATGCGGTTGTTCTTCGGTTCAGTGATACGACCGTCGTCGTGCAAACACATGTCAGCGACTTGACTTACTATGACCGTGAGGCTTGCGAGTTTTTTGAGATGAAAAGAAGGTAGATTGCCCCCTTCTAGAGTAAAGGGCTGAAATATTTCAGCCCCTCCTCATCAAACCGTACGTGAGGTTTTCCCTCATACGGCTTTCCGATG
>NZ_LYPB01000063.1 GCF_001653565.1 Paenibacillus oryzisoli | reverse complement strand
AGCGCTGGAGGAGCCGAATGCGATGACCCGCACGTTCGGTTCTGTGAGAGGCCCATGCAACTATGCATGGGCCTACTCTATAGCTCTTATAACCATAATAGTTTGCGAATAGCCATCTCGATGGATCTGGCTTTCAGCGTCCAATGCTGCACTGCTTTAATACAGGTTTCGAAGAAAACTATTGATTTATTGGCAATAGTTTGGTATATTTCGATTTAGTTGTAATACAGGTTTGTAAAATTACTTGAAAGGAGTGGCTTCTTTGACGACCAGTATTAAAATGAAAGGTGTCTACACGGCATTAGTCACACCAATGAACGAGAATGGGGATATCGACTACGATTCGTTACAAGCGCTTATCAGGCATCAACTGCGGTCCGGAGTAAGCGGGTTTTATGTCGGGGGCAGCACCGGAGAGGCGTTCATGCTATCGATGACGGAGCGCAAGAAGTTGCTAGAGGCTGTGATCGGCGCCACGGCGAAGCGGGTGAAGATCATTGCGCACATCGGATGCATTAGCACGCGGGATAGTGTCGAGTTGGCTGTGCATGCAGATAAGGCCGGGGCGGATGCGGTATCCGCTGTCGTACCATTTTACTATAAAGCAGGCATACAGGAATTGCAGGAGCACTATGAGACGATCATGTCCGCCGTGTCTGTTCCGATGCTGATTTATCATTTCCCCGGGGCGACTGGGGTTAGTCTGACCATAGATTTCTACGAAAGAATGTCTCGGCATCCGCAATGCCTTGGGGTCAAGTTCACGTCGATGAATCTGTTCGAGATGCAGCAAATTCGCGACAGGTGCGGAGAGCGCTTCCTGATCTTGAACGGACACGACGAAGTGTATGCGGCATCGGTGCTCATGGGCTCGGACGGCGCCGTCGGCAGCACGTTTAATATGATGCCTTCGCTTTATATGGATATGTTTTCGCTTGCGTCGACAGGGCAATGGAGTAAGCTGCCGGCTTTGCAAGCGCAAGCGAACGAGGTTATCGCCCATATGCTGCAATTTGACGTCATCCCTTACGAGAAAGCAATACTTCACTTACAAGGTGTGTTGAAGACGCCGTTTGCCCGTTCGCCACTTAAGCGTTTTACAACCGAGGAGGCGGCGCGCATTGCCGAGTTTTATCGGAGCAACAACTTGTTGCAAAGTAACAACGCACAGGTTTCGAATTTGTAATCCGCTTGCTGGCTGTTGAATGCCCTTCCCTAATCAATTACAATTAAATCAATAGGAAGCATACAGATTGGGGAGACGGGTTTGAAAGAATATGAATTTCGCTACATGGAAGTGAAGCATAAGCTGATTGAGCAGATTAAGTTGCTTGAGCCGCATGTCCGCCTGCCTTCGCGCAACGCTTTGGCCAAGCAATACAACGCTGCTCGGACGACGATCGAGCGGTCGATTTCCGAGCTGATCGGCGAGGGCTACTTATACGCCAAAGATGGCAGCGGTACGTACGTATCCGGGGAGAGAGCACCCGCTGCGGAGTATGCACGAAGAAGTGCGTTCCGATCCGTAGGGCTCATTATTCCGGATATCCGGCATGATACATACCCGGGTATCTTACGCGGAGTTGAAGATACAACGAACCGCCATGACATTAACCTAGTTATTTGTAATACAGATAATCAGACCGAGAAACAGGCAAGTTATATGAACAAATTAATCGATTTGGGCATTCAGGGAATCATTATTGTTCCTGCTATAATCGGACATACCGATTTAGACCTGTTCAGCAAGCTACGTGAGGCGGGCATTCCGATCGTCTTCTGCAATCGCGGGATTGACGGAGTGGAAGCCCCGAAGGTGGTGTCGAACAATTTTTACGGCGCGTATGCGGCGGTTAAGCATCTGATCAGCAACGGCTGTCGGAACATCGCCTATATTTCGCGTCCTGCTTATTCCACCTCATACGAGCGGTATCAAGGTTATACGAGTGCACTTGCCGAAGCGGGGCTGGATATGGACGAGAGGCTCGTCGTGTTCGAGCCGACGTTCGATACGGAGCGCCCAGGCTACGACAGCGTCAGCGAGATGCTGGAGAGCGGCGTAACGCCGGACGGTATTTTTTGCTTTAACGACGGCCTTGCTAAAGGCGCTTGCGAAGCGCTTAACGAGAAGGGGCTCATCGTCGGCAAAGACGTCCTCGTCGTTGGTTATGACAATACGGGCGTTTGCGAGAGCATGCCGGTGAAGCTGACCTCGGTCAAGTTCCAGACATATGACATCGGCGCAGGCGCCGCAGGGTTGCTGCTCGATATGATGAACGGAGAAACGGTTCGCAGCAACAAGATTGTCGTGCTGCAGCCCGAGCTTGTTATCCGGCAAAGCTCGCATCCGGCTCAAGCATAGCCTAGCAGTGTTTCGAAAATCTGCATTTTGTGCGAAGAGGAGAAGTCTATGCTAAAACAATATTCATACGACGTCGTTGTCGTCGGAGGCGGAGCGACAGGAATCGTTGCGGCGATGGCGGCAGCACGGGCGGGAGCCAGGACGGCGATCGTCGAATACAACGGATTTGTCGGGGGCAATGTCATTCCTGGCTTGCCGCTGCTCGGCTTCCATAACAATCGGCAGCAGCTGATCGTCAAAGGAATCGCCTACGAGATTGCAACCAAACTGCAAGAAATAGGAGCGGCAACGCAATTTTATATGGACCCGATTACAAGCGATGTCCTCGGCGTAGATCCGCATTGGTTCAAATATGTGGTCACCCGAATGCTGAAGGAAGACGGGGTTGACTTTTATTTGCACAGCATGCTGACGGACACGGTCGTCGAGAACGGATGCGTGAAGGGCGTGATGATTCAAAATAAGGAAGGCAGTCAACTTTTGTCATGCGGCACCGTGATTGATTGCAGCGGAGATGGTGACGCAGCGGTACGGGCAGGTGCAGATTATGTATACGGTCGCCCGTCCGACAACAAAACCCAGGTGTCCTCGCTCGTGTTCCGGGTGAGTGGAATTAATTTCAAGCCGCTGATCGCCTATTTCCGCGAGAATACGTCACAAATCCGTCCGTTTTCGATGACTGACGAAGTCGTCCATGGGTTGATCGATCAGATGGACGGAGCGGAAGTATTTGTGTTGGGCGGTCTGCAGCAGTATATCGAGCAGGCGGTTCAAGGCGGGATTCCATTCCCGCGTGCGAATCTGGTCGGCGTCTGCATCCCGAAGTTCGATCAAATGATCGTCGTCTCGAGCCGTGTAGAAGGGGTTAATCCGAACGACAACCGGAGCTATTCGAACGGAGAAGTGGCCGGCTTGATGCAGATGAAAGACATTTTCGATTTTCTCAAAGCTTATGCGCCCGGCTTCGAACACATTCGGCTACTGGATACGGCGCATCAAATCGGAATACGGGAATCGCGTCATATCATCGGCGACTATGTGCTTACTGGAGAAGACTTGATCGAAAGCAAACAGTTTGACGATGTGATCTGTCTCGGCGGATACCATTTGGATATCCATACGCCCGATCATAAAGGCATAAATACGAAAAAGGTAAGCACGTATGAAATTCCGTTCTCCTGCTTGCTGCCAAAGGGACTGGAGGGCATCATCGTAGCGGGCCGGCCGATTTCGGCAACACATGAGGCGATGTCGTCGACAAGAGTCATCCCGATACAGATGGCGCAGGCCGAAGCGGCCGGAGTTGCGGCGGCGATGAGCGTTCAGCAAGGCAAGGCGGTGCGCGAGCTGAATATTCGCGAGTTGCAGCATCGTTTGATCGCGCAAGGTGCAGAGCTGGGACAAGGCATCGGGCGACGTGTTTTTAATTGATCGTATATCTACAATAACGTTTGCCCTGCGGGCATTAGGCTTCCGGATTTTTTCTGGGCGTAATGCTCGCTTTTTCCACTGTTGAAGCGCAAAGAAGTGAAAGAATTTATGGTAGCGCTTTCAAAAAAAAGACAAAAAATGCAATTACGATGCTTCAGCCTACATTATATTTCAGGGGTGAGAGTTATGAAATCACTTTTTCTTTCGGTTAGAAGCACCTTATTCAGAAAAACAATACTGCTCTACAGTTTTGCAGTATTTATACCCATTTTAGTGTTTTTTTTATTCTGCTATTCGACGATTTATCATTCATTTGAAAAAGAGATTTACACCTCCAATATTAACAAATTAAATACGGTTAAGAACGTATACGATGTGAAAATTTCCGAATTAAATCGATTAACGACTAAGGTCGACAGTTCCCCTTCCTTGACGTTGTTTCAGATCAAAAACAATTCAGCCGACGTCGTTTCTACGCTGTCTTTTTTAACGCGACTGCTGGATCCACTTAACGATATATTTTTGTACGAGAGAGGATCCAATAAGCTTTTCTCCTCGTCCGGTACATTTTTTTTTCCTAAAATATTGCCGAATTATATAGAATCCAGCGATTTGACTAAGGATGACTTTGATTATTTATTAAACCATTCAGAATCTGTACATGTACGACAGGTTATCAGCCAAAATAACCATTCGTATATTTTTTATTTCTCACCGCTTTCTCCGAATTTCTCTAATCCCTCAAGAACCGTTGTTTTTGTAATAGACAATGAAAACTTGAAAAAGCTCTTCAATTTCTCTGTAACAGAAAATGTGAATGAAAACGTGCTTGTATTCGATAACGACCTCCAATTGTTGAGCAGCTTTGTGCCCGATTCAAAGGGGACTATCTTAAGTCATATTACCCCTCTCCTAAAGCATCATAAGGGAGATTTCTCGGATACTATCCAGACAGACGGACGCCAGCTGTATATTATCGGCTTGCATTCCAATGAGACAGGTTATTATTATGTCAAGATTACAGATATGCAATATGCCATGAAAAGTCTTATTGAAATAAAAGATTGGGTTATCGTTGTTACTGCTCTCATGTTTGTCATTGGCGCTATTATCATCATGTTGGGACTAAGGTTCAATTATTATCCTATTCGGAAAATTGTTTCGCAATTGAATGCCTATTCGAATACAAGGAATGATGAGCTTGGTACCATAGAAAGAGCGATAGGCGATTTGAACCAACTTCAAGTGGAATATCACAATTTTACGGAACACTCTGAAAACGCGCTGTATGAAAATTTCCTGTTATATGTACTTAACAGTTCATTTAATAACTTGCAAAGCTTAAACTCTGCTGGAAAAAGCATTGGCGTTATTTTTACAAGGAGTGAATTTTGTATTGCATCCATTTTTATTGAAGATGTCGATAAGTTGAATGATATAGAGTATTCAGTTGTTGTAAATGCGATTGCAGTGAATATCCCCAAATCGATAGAACGTCAATTCAAAAATCTGCTTTTTAATCAGCAGATTGTCTGTATCTTTTGTTTGGAAAGGGAGAATTACAGTGATTTGATACATGCATTCGAAAATATACGTCAACAACTTTTAGATTTAGGCGTTCAGGCAACTGTTGGCGTGAGTGACATAAACGAAAAGCCATCACTAATTGGAAGGCTTTACTTGCAAAGTCGTGAAGCCCTGGAATATAAAATGCTTTACAGTATCGGCAGCATCATCGAGTATAGTCAGATATCAAATATAACGGATGCAGAAACGCCTCTTCCGGAAATGCTGGAATCATTTGAGAAACATATCTCTGAATTGAAAATCGAAAAGGCGCAAAAAAGTTTTTACGAAATGATGAACTATATTAAAACGAATAAATGCACGCTTTACACATGCAGATACATTTGTTTTGATATTATCCAATATTTTAAACGTCTCTCGGTTTTACTGGATACAACCTATTCCCATACGTTGGATTATGGTTTTGATATTTTGGAAATCGAACACTTTCAGACGATCGATGATTTGATTGAATTAATAGAACAAGTTTTTCAAAAAATTTCGGATTTTTTAAATAGTCACAAAAAACATCAGTCTGATCAATTCTTCGAAGAGATCTTGCAATTTATTAATGAAAATTGTTTTAGTTATGAATTTCAAATCAATTCACTGGCAGATAAGTTTTCGATGTCGGTTCAATACTTGCGAAGTATTTTCAAAACGCATACAGGGCAAACGCTATCCGAGTATGTCAATCATCTTAAAATCGAAAAGGCAAAAGAACTGCTAATCACAACAAATGATAACCTCGCTGTGATCGTTCAAAAAATCGGCAAGGTTGATGTAACAAACTTTACAAGGGCATTCAAAAAAGAAACAGGTTTCACGCCAGGTGCATATCGCATAGCTCATCAAGAATTGAATAAAAAGGATGAATAGAACACTTGGGATACATCTAAAAGCGATGTTCGCAATCGGCAATAACGAATTCTAATTCAAGACCGATTGCATTTGTGCCTATGCCAAATAGATAGTACGTACAATTAGCCAGTTTCTGAATAGCCGATTGTTCCGCCGTTCTGTTGGGTCCTATAATGACGACAGAAAGACGACAGGAGGTAGAACAAGTAATGGAATATCAGACAGACATACTGGTTGTAGGTGCAAGCTTTGGAGGAGTATCCGCGGCACTGTCCGCCGTCAAGATGGGAAAACGAGTAATCATGACTGAAGAGACTGGCTGGATTGGCGGTCAGGCAACAGGGCAGGGCGTGCCGATGGACGAGCATCCTTGGATAGAAAAATTCGGTCATACCACCAGTTACATGACATTCCGAAGCAAGGTCAGGGAGTATTATCGCAGAAACTATCCCATGAATGAAAAGGCCCGGCAGGATCTAACCTTGAATCCGGGAGCGTGTTGGGTAAGCGCCATTGGCTTTGAACCGAGGGTAGGCGAGGCAGTGTTGGAAGAAATGCTTGCTCCATACCGGTCGGCAGGATTATTGTCCATCTTGAAAGGGCTTACTCCTGTCAAGACTACGATGACCGGTGATTTCATCGATGCAGTGGAATTTCAATCCATCGATGGTAAACAGGTGACAATAACGGCCAAATATATTGTGGATGCAACAGAACTAGGCGATCTTCTGCCTATGTGCGGGGCGGAGCATGTCACAGGCGCCGAAAGCATCAGTCAGACAGGCGAACCCCTGGCTTTGGAAGGAGAGGCCGATCCTCTCAGACAGCAGCCATTTACGCATCTTATCGCACTATCATATCACCCGGAAAAGGACTTCACGATTCCCAAGCCTGCTTCTTATGAGAAATTCTATTCAAAATTTTCACATATTACAGCTACGACTGAACGCAGCGGCGCGATGGCTGGGCTTTTTGCGGAAAATGACGTGGAAGCCTACCGGCAAAGCATGTGGAATTTCCGCAGGCATTTTTGCCGTGATAATTTTGATCGGACCTTCTTTAATAGTGATCTGACCGTTCTAATGAACGGGAATGAATATCGTGACCGCGTACTGGCCGGTGTTTCTCAAACAGAAAAACAAACCGCGCTTGAGGAGGCGAAAGAGCTCTCTCTCTCGCTTGTCTATTATCTGCAGACCGAGCTTGGGTTCAAAGGGCTTATGCCAAGACCCGACGTATTTGAAACAAGTGATGGTCTGGCCGCTCATCCCTATATCCGGGAAAGCCGCAGGATTCAAGCCGAGTTTACCATATGCGAACAGGATTTCCGTGTTGACATGCACCCTGACGGACCCATTGATTACTTTGACAGCGTAGGCGTATCCGGTTACCGGATTGACATTCATGAAAAGTCAAAGGACGGGGGGCCCAACATTACCTCAGCTGTCCATGGCCAGCATTGGGTGCAGCAGCTTCCCCTAGGAGCGCTAATACCCGTACGAATTCAAAATCTGATTCCTGCCTGTAAGAATATCGGTACGACCCACGTTACCAATGGTTCCTTCCGCGTTCATTCCACCGAATGGAATATTGGAGAAGCTGCGGGCGCTTTGGCTGCACATTGCCTTAAAACGGGTGAATCTCCCCGGGCCGTGCGCAATACCAAAACCATGCTGGAAGATTTTCAATACCGTCTCGACAAGCTGGGCGTTGAAAGAGGCTGGCCTCGTTTGAGTCCCTCCTATTCTTATGCCAGTTATGTAGGGAAATACAAAAATTGGTATTTCGGAGAGGCGAAGCGGCTGTAGCCATTAACAATCTGGAGGAGCTGGTACAATCATGATTACTACTAACTTGTACGGCTCCTCGCAGATGCAATAGGCTGATTAGCGCTTATTCATTTTAAGAGGTTTCGTTTTCGCATGTGCATAAAAATTAATCTGCTGCGGTTAAGGTTTCCTTATTAACGATTGAAAACGTTTTCTTCGCGGCATAGAATGGGCCTATATTCATTCACACACATTCATAAAAGAAAGGAAACGAATATTCATGACAGAAACAACAAGTGTACCAATTGCAAGAAAATTTAAAAAAGGCTTTTTGTCAAATTGGGAGTTTTATGTCATGCTGCTTCCTGCAATAGTGGTAACTTTTATATTTTCGTACATGCCAATGTATGGTTTGCAGATCGCATTTAAAACGACACGTCTCGGCGCTAATTATCTAAAAGGCGATTGGATCGGTTTTGATAATTTTATCCGATTTTTTCAGTCTGGCTGGTTTGGCATCATCATGAAAAATACGATTCTGTTAAGTGTAGTAAGCTATGTGATAACATTCCCGTTTACGATATTGCTGGCGCTTATGATTTTTAACGCTGTGAACAAGCGATTGGCTAAATTTACGCAGACATTTACGTATTTGCCTCATTTGCTTTCAAGTGTTTTGGTCATCGGTATACTTAACCTGTTTTGCAATGGAGAAACAGGGCTAATCAATATCTTCCTAAGGTTAATGGGTCAGGAAGCTATTAGCTTTTTTGGAAGGAACGATTTGGTGCTTCCGATGTACACAATCACGAATCTATGGCAGCATGTCGGGTTCTCGGCAATTGTGTATTTGGCAGCTCTGAATTCCATCGACCCTTCAATTGTCGAGTCAGCGCGGATCGATGGCGCGAATAAGTTTAAAGTGATGATGAAAATTCAAATCCCGTGGATTCTGCCTGTCATCGTTACGATGTTAATCCTGCATATGGGTCATATTTTAAGTGTTTCTGTGGATAAAGTGCTCCTCATGCAGACGGATTTGAATATTTCGTCTTCTGAAGTTATCGCCACTTATGTCTATAAGGCAGGAATCCAGGGCGCGCAGTATGGTTTTGCTTCGGCTGTGGGTTTGTTTAACAATTGTATTAATCTGGTCATGCTGCTTCTTATCAATTGGTTATCCAAGCGTTTCAGCGAAACGTCCATTTTTTAAATAGGGGGTGATGTTATGAAAGGTACGACTCTGAACAGAAGTCCCAAGCCTGGATTAGATGATCGTATTTTTGATCATGCAGTAAGGTTGTATTTACTGGTTTTAGGAGTAATGGCGCTGTATCCGCTGTGGTTTGTTTTGATAGCGTCCGTGAGCAATCCCTCGGATATCTTTTTGGGTCGTGTATTTGTACTTCCAAGCGGGCTGAATCTGGAAGCCTACGAAAAGCTTGTGCACACTCCGAAGATATGGACAGGGTATGCGAATAGTATCCTTTATACCGCAGTGGGGACATGTATTAATCTTGCGGTGACATTGCCGGCTGCTTTTGCCTTGTCCAAGAAAGCGCTTCCAGGTCGCGGGATTATCAGTATGTTCTTTATTTTCACCATGATATTCAGCGGGGGGCTTATTCCGACCTTTATGCTGATCAGATCGCTGCACATGGTGGACACGATATGGGCATTAGTCATTCCCGGTGCCTTGTCTGTCTTCAATATGCTCATTGCGAAAAGCTTTTTTGAGGGAGGCATACCTGAAAGCCTTTATGAAGCAGCCATCATTGACGGAGCCAGCAAATTTCAGTTTTTTTTCCGAGTTGCGCTGCCTTTGTCCAAAGCTATGATAGCGGTCATTTTTCTCTACTATGCTTTAAGCCATTGGAATGATTACTTCACAGCGTTAATCTACATTAGAACTCCTGACAAACAGCCGTTGACGATTATCATATCGCAACTGGTTGCTACCTTGGATACAACATTGCTGGAAACGATGCCGAGTGAAGAAGCATACCACCTACTCATGGAGAAATCATTGATGAAATACGCCGTTGTGTTTGTGGGCGCAGTTCCAATGATCATTTTATATCCATTTCTGCAGAAATATCTGATACAAGGCGTTATGTTAGGCGCAGTAAAAGGCTGACGGTGATCATGTTTGATCGTGTTGTTCAGTAGGGCACGGTAAAACGTCACAATATAAAAATGTACAGGAGGGTTTATTTTATGAGTACGAAACAAAGGCAAAGATGGTTAGCCTTGGCGATGGTTCCGGTCATTGCGCTGTCAACGGCGGCCTGCACCAAAGATTCCAATGAGACGGCGGACAGCCCATCCGGAGACTCGGCAGCAAAGACGGCGGATATTACCTTTCCTCTTCCGGAACCCGTCACCTTTACAATTGCAGGTTTGAACGGCACGGAGGGCGAAAATCCGGAGCAAACCTCGTTCTTTAAAAAGTTGTCCGAGAAAACGAACGTTAATATCAAGTATATCAGCTTGGGCGCGGATGCGAGCGGCGCCACTGAAAAGCTGAATGTACTTTTAGGTACGGAAGACGCTCCAGATGCGATTATGGGCGCATCTGCCATGAATGAAACCTTTTTGGCCTTGTACGCGAAGGAAGGGTACTTAGTTCCCATGAATAAGTACCTGAAAGATCCGAAGGTTATGCCTGTATTCAACAGCAGAATCCTCGGAGAAAATGCTGATATGCTAAAAGGAATAGCATCGCCGGATGGCAATATATACTCACTGCCATATGTCAACCAGGTTCCCGGCACGTATTTGGAAAGTCCGATATGGATAAATAAAGTATGGCTCGATAATCTCGGACTATCTGTGCCAAAGACACTTGCAGAGCTGGAAAATGTGATGGAAGCCTTCGCCACGAAAGATGCAAATGGAAACGGAGATCCGACGGATGAAATTCCGCTCCTTGCCCGTACAGGAACCGGGTATGAACACCTGGAAGCCTGGCTCTCGCTATGGGGCATACCTACAAAAGACAGCACATTTGAGAATTTTATATATGTGAAGGATGGAAAAGTAATTTTCGCTCCTACGACGGAAGAATACAAGGCTTTTATAAAAACGATGCAAAAATGGTATTCAAAGAAATGGCTGTGGAATGAGTACTTTACAGGATCCTCTCAGACCTTCAGCGCAATACAAAATGATGCCGGCACAGCAAAATACGGTATTCTCACGGCGAAGAATCCTGCCGGGAAATTCGCCAATCAATACGTTGCCATTCTGCCCCCGGTTGTAGAGGGATACAAATCGAAATTTTATTTGAATCCAGCCTATATAACCGGAAGTAAAGGCCAATTCGAACTGACAAGCCATAGCAAAAAACCGGAGATTCTGATGGCTTTTATTGATCAGTTTTATCTTATGGAAAACACGCTGGAAACTTATAACGGAATCGCAAATGAGGACCCGAGGCTGACTTTGAACAACGGCGTCTATACCGTTAATACCATACCGTCGCAAGACATTACAAAATATGCTGGAAATACGTTTAGAAACTACTTTCAAAACAACCTTCCAGGTGCAGTTCTGGAATCGGATTATAAAAATGGAAAAATTAAGATGAGTGCGGCTGATAAAGTAAAGGGAGAAACTTACGAGTTATATAATAAAGCAGGCGTAATCAACAATGAAGTATGGCCGCGCCCTTATTTCGACCCAAAAGACGCGACAAAGCTAAATGAAGTGAGAACGGATATTTTCAATACAGTGAGCAAGTATAGAGCTTCCTGGGTAACAGGACAATCCGATATCGATAAAGAATGGGACGCATATTTGAAATCCTTAAAGTCGATGAAGGTAGACGATTTAGTCGCCATTATGCAGAAAACCTATGATAACTATAAGTCACACTAGGTTGAATGAAAGAAGCAGATAGAGTTAAACGATCTGTTTCTTCCCAAAAATATAAGATGTGCGCGAAAGGTGTGTTCTGGGAATGAGAATACTCAATTTGATTTTAGCGCTATCCTTGTTTTTTGCAATCCCCTATCCCGTTAATGCAGCAGAGAACACCGAGTCATCGACTTATTTTTCAGAAGATTTTTCATCTGGCACCTTAAGCGGCTGGACAACAGCGGCCAATAACACCACGCATAAGATTGAAAATGAAAAGTACACCTTTGCCACAACGGGCGGCTTCACGAATTTTGTTGCGGGTTCGGAGACATGGAGCAATTACTCGGTTTCGGCCAAAGTAGCCATGAGCAGCGGCACGACATCCAGCCGGATCGGAATCACGGCGTATAATCCTGCCTCAGCTACTGGAGCGCTTAATGGTTATGATATGTTTTTGGCTGTGGTATCCGCACCTGGAGGCGGTACGGAGCGTGTCGTCCGGCTTCGGAATAATACGACACTGATTACATTGAACGGACCGAATGACAGTCGGTATCAGTTTGGCGACGAAGTAACGCTGCGAATGGACTTTTACGGTACGCGTGCGCGTTTCCTTGTTGACGGTCAGGTCGTGTACACCATTGACGAAATGACGAAAGATCCGGGCAAGGCCGGCATTCTGGCGATTAGTGTCTCCGGCACGGCTGACGATTTTCTTGTAGAACCATGCGAGGATTGGGGCGAACCGCCAACTTCTTTTTCAGATGATTTTTCATCTGGCACCTTAAGCGGCTGGACAACAACGGTTACTAACAACACATATAAGATTGAAAATGAGAAGTACACCTTTGCCACAACGGGCGGCTTCGCTAATTTTGTTGCGGGTTCGGAGACATGGCGTAATTACTCGGTTTCAGCCAAAGTAGCTATGAATAGCGGCACGACATCCAGCCGGATCGGAATCACGGCGTATAATCCTGCCTCAGCTACTGGAGCGCTCAATGGTTATGATATGTTTTTGGCCGTGGTATCTGCACCTGGAGGCGGCACGGAGCGTGTCGTCCGGCTTCGGAATAATACGACACTGATTACATTAAACGGCACGGATGACAGGCGGTATCAGTTTGGCGACGAAGTAACGCTGCGAATGGACTTTTACGGTACGCGTGCGCGTTTCTTTGTTGACGGCCAGGTCGTGTACACCATTGACGAAATGACGAAAGATCCGGGTAAGGCCGGCATTCTGGCAATCAGTGTCTCCGGCACGGCTGACGATTTTCTCGTAGAGCCATGTGAGAATTGGGGCAGTTACGCCGTTTCGTCATTGGCTGTTATGGGACTGCCCGATGCTGGTGTATTGGAAGCGGATTTGGGTCAATCCCTGAATATTGGGAATTTATCCTTGTTTGTATCGTATGGTTCCCAGAAGCCGGGAGAAATTGTGCCTCTTACTTCTGCTATGTTATCGGGTTATGACCCTGATCAACCAGGCAATCAGACTGTCACTGTATCGTACGGCGGTGTGACTGCTGAACTTCCTGTTTTCGTGCATGACCGTCTCCAAGAGGTAAAAGCGATTGCGGATGATGTGCTTGCAGTGACGATAGACAGCTTAACTGTCGCAGACAGTCCAATGATCCGTGAGCTAAAAGCTCAATTCATGGGTTTTACCGCGGCAGATTTGTCATTGTATGATGCGGCCGGTTATGACTCGGCGGCGCTTCGAAACAAAATGTTTTTGATTCTTAAGAAAATGGAAGAATTGCAATACCCCTATTTATCCCAGTATGACGTCCTTCTCTATGACGATTATGTCGATATCGGCAAATACACCTATCGTTATGATATGGATGGGTTCTACAGTCCTTGGATACTGAAGGACGGTGCGTTCTATTCTGATAATAAGAGAACGGACGGAACGAATAAAAATAACACGGCAGCCATAGATGCAGAGATGTCTAAAATCGCAAGCATACAAAGCGACATCAAATTAAGCGAAAATACGTACGCCGGTTTTTTTGTTGGTCTATACGCGGAAACGACGTATTTGGTACGGTTTACGACCAAGCAGCAATCGAGCCATGATGCGTATGAAGTGATTATTAATAAATATACGGAAAGAAACAGCACAAAAGGCTCATATATTGTCGCTCAAAGTTTACCGGTTACTGAAATTGCGGCATTGGGCTTGAGCGAAAGCGATATCTTGGATCATTGGCATAATTTAAGAGTAAATATCGACAGGCAGTCCAATCTACTTACTGTCTATTTCGATGATGTTCAAATTCTTACTTATACGGAAGAGGAATTTGATACGATATCCGATTATGGCTATGCGGCGTTGCGGACGACCGGAGATGGGTATTTCGACAATGTTATGCTAAGAGGCATTGAGGCTGAGGCCGAACCAACGAGTGCTGCTGAGTATCACGATACTTTTGAGGATGAAGCGGTTGGAGAAAGCCCAAGTCATTGGGTCGAGAAACCTGCTTCCGATCAATGGATCGTCATGGACGAGAACGATACAAAGGTCTATGGCAACGTCTATGGCAGCGTTTATGGCAACACGGCTGCATCCGGCTATAGTTATACCTGGCTGCACGGTTTTGAGATGAATCCAACGATTAGCGCAAAAATCCTGGCAAAAGATTTTGGATCGAGCGCCAATTTTGGACTGCTTGCCAGATATGTGATTGGCGGAGCATACCTGAAAGCAGGGTATGACGTAGATGCATCCAAGTGGTATGTCGAATTTAGCCGAGGGCCAGACTACGAAATAAAAAGGTTCTACAGCGCAACCTATCCGTTTCAAACCAATCTGTATTACAACATTGAACTTACATTGCTTGATCATAGCGCTGAGCTAAGCATTAACGGAAATACAGTCCTTTCGCTTGAGAATGAGATAGACGGCGATGGAGATTGGTATGGCAGAAGTGGTCTGTATGCCAACAACGCTACTATGCTTGTAGATGAAATCCATATGGAGTTTCCTAGTGGCGGAGAGGTTACAGATGGGGTTATCGAATACACGGTTGATGAAAACGTATTTACGACTTACGGTGATATCGAGCAATCTGGCAACATGCTTGTTCTTGCGGCAGGTAATAGCGGGCAATACGTCTCCAATGATAACGGAGAAACTTGGCAGAGTAGCAACGAATACACGGGATTGAATAATTCGGGTAGCTACAGAGTCATCGTTCAACTGAAAAACGGAACCTATTTACAAGTGGGGAACGATTTTATCGCAAAAGCTTCTTCAGATATGAAGACATGGGTAAATCGCGGGCAAGTGGTGGATAACGACGATCTTTGGACGTCTGCCGGGAAATTGATTCCCATTGTTCATGTGAATGGAATCACTGAAATCGAGCTGCCGAATGGAACCATGAGGATTCTGCTTCCGGTCGGGTTTCGAAATTTCACTTCGCCGACTACCAGTGTTACGGGATCCGGGTATACAATCGTTTACTATAGCGATGATGAAGGCAACACCTGGACGGCGTCTCAGACGAGTACGAAGGATTTGGCAGCGGGTGACTACAATTTAGCAACAGATAAATATATGCAAATGGAAGGGAAAATCGTAAGTTGCTCGGATGGATCATTGCGTTTGTATTTTTCCAAGCTTAATTCGGAGGGATATATGGGTTATTCAGAATCAACCGATTACGGCGTCACATGGGGCGAATTTCATACGATTCCTTCTATGCCGACGGTGGCCAGTTCCTTTAATGTTTGGGAGGATCCGTACAATCCGGGAACATGGTATATGGTTTGGATAAACAATAAGCCGGAATCAAGAGGAGCAGCAGTGCCGCGTACGCGACTTTCAATGGCCAAAAGCATTAATGGGAAAGATTGGGATTTCATGCTGGATGTCGATCGGAATATTTCGACAGGCGGAGTGGCGCAAAATGGCCCTCAAGATGGAGACAGTCATCAAATTTATCAGATACTGGATGCGAGTATTTTTATCAATGAGGACTATATCTATGTGATATACGGACGCTCCGTGCAATATGCTGCAAATTCACATAATGCGCAGAGATTGCAAGTGGTCCGATTTGAGAAATCGGCTTTGGAAGCTGGAATTGAATAGCGCCGGCGCATAGCATGAAATTTTGCTAGGGCGTGTTTTGCATGCACGCCCTGGCTTTTCTGATTGAAAGTTTGAGAGGAGAAAAAGCATGAAATCATTTCAGTTGAAAAATGGAACACCCTTAGAATTGGAGGTACTTCTATGAAGCTCGCAAGTTTTTTGGTTGACGGTCAAGAACGATTCGGTTTTTTGCTCCTTCACCCGGTAACAGGCGATGAACTGCTAATAGAGCCTGGCAAGGCTGAAGCTGATATCATCCATTTCGCAGTTGCCAAAACATCAGGATACCAGTTCAGTATGCCTCGCTTTCTCTCCCCGAAGCAATGGCCTTTGACGATGAAGGAGTTTCTGGAACTAGGCGAAGAAGGGATGGACACGCTTAGAAAGTTGGTTGGCTTCACAGAAAGATTTGTTGAGCAATCAGACGGTTTTTCGGTGCTGGCCAGAGCGGGTCATCTGCTGAAAGATGTGAAGCTCTTGCCGCCGGTTCCCGACCCGAGACTTCTGCTGGGAATCGTGGGCAACTGCCCTGGATTCAGTCGTAATCACGTCAATATCAGGCACATCAATCTTCTGCCGCAGGCGCATCAACGACATATGGGGAGCGCGATCGGGAATGGTGAGCCATTTGTCATTAGAAGACCAAAGGGAAAAAGTGTGAGTATGTCTTTTAATGCAGAACTGGGCGTGATTATAGGTAAAGCCGGGAAAGACATACCCGTGGAGGAAGCGATGTCTTACGTTGCGGGATATACGGTGGTCTCGGATACCGCACACGGGTATTACAATGTGAAGTACGGAGAAATGGGTAAACATAGTGATCCGATTTCCATTATGACTTATGGATGGACGCACAAAAACACCGATATCAGCTGCGCGTTGGGACCGTATCTCGTGACCAAGGACGAAGTCGGACATCCGTACGATCTCATGCTGTACACAAGGACGAACGGCATGCTTCGGGATCGAGCCAATACGTGTTCTACGCTGGTGGGCGTTGAGCGAACAATTGCTTATTTCAGCTCATTCATGGAACTGCTTCCCGGCGATGTCATTCATATGGGAGCCAATGGCAAGGATGGCATTGGGGTTGATATGGATCATCACGTTGGCCGTGAAATTGAGGTGGAATGCGAGATCGAAAAACTGGGTGTTCTACGAAATAAAGTCATTTATCTGGATGATGAGGAAATCGAGGAGAAACGAGGCCAATTCAACGCTTCCGAGCCAATGAAAGCTGAAGAATGGAATTTGGGGAAAGCGCGAAACTTTGTTATCACTTACGCGAACACGCAGGCAAGCGCTCTGGAGCATGGCTGCCAGGCATCGCCAATCCCGCGTTATCTATGGAGTGTAGCTTCCGCCCTTTCCAGCAGAACTTCCTATTGGCCTGATGAAAAGGAAGAACTGTACGTAACCGCCGAAATAGCCGTAGTGATCGGTAAGACAATGAAATGGGCAGACAAGGAAAATTTGTCCGACTGTATACTTGGCTATGTTCCTCTGGTTAGCGTTACAGACAAGCGACTCTCGCAGCAGGTCGTACACCCGGCGCTTCCAAGGGAGAGCGCAATGCCGGAAATTTATGCAAAATGGGCCGACGGCTGTAATATGACCTCTGATGTCGTTACACCTCTTTCGAAGAACGAGCTGGCACAGATGACTGTGTCTCTTAATATTGACGGAGAACAGGTGTTGGAAGCCAAGTACGAGGATTATATCTGCAAGGCGGAAGATGTGATCGAGATGATCGGTTATGGTTCAACCCTGTTTGCGGGCGACGTCATATCGCTTGGCGGGCTGCGCGCGCCAGTAGTGGTTCCTAGCGGTCATACAGGCGTGACCATTGCAATGAAATCGTCGGGACTTCCTAATCTAACGCTAGCTTTAAAGAAGGAGTGACAACATGATAGTAGACAGTATCAAGCAACTGCAAAGTTATGAAAGTCTGATCCCGGGAATGGCTAAAATAATGGCGTTTTTATCCGGCTGTTCAGACCAGATGGAGAATGGTCGTTATGAGATTGACGGGAACCGTATTTACGCCAGCGTATTTGAATATGACACCGTTTCACCTCAAGAGATGAAATGGGAAAGCCATCGGGAATATATTGATCTGCATGTACCGCTGATGGGTCAAGAATGCATATTTTGGGCGCCAGTCGAAGAACTCGCCAGCATAGTGGATTACAATCCTGACAATGATTGTGAGTTTTATAGTGGAGAATACAGACAGCTATTGAAAGCGACGTCAGGACTATACATTTTCTTTTTTCCAGCGGATGGTCATAAGGTTAAATGTCATTTAGATGGTTCCAGCCATGTTAAAAAGATTGTTATTAAGATTAAAACCACATGATGCGGCTAGAAACCTAAAGGCTTCCTAGGGATGTATGTGGTGAATGGAGTGATAAGAAGAAATGGACAAATCTTTATATCATACATTCCATGCGATTAATGAAAAAAGAAAATTGACCATAGGATATTTTGGGGGATCGATTACTGAAGGAAGCGGCGCTTCCGAACCATCCAAGAGTAGTTGGAGGGCATTGACTACATCCTGGTTCAGACAGCGTTATCCGGATTGCGAAATTGCTGAAATACAGGCTGCTATAGGAGGTACCGGTTCGGACCTTGGAGCCTACAGATGCCGGACAGATCTTCTGAGGGGAGAGCCTGATTTGGTATTCATTGAATTTGCCGTTAATGATCATGCCAAGGATGAACAATTGATATTGCGCTCCATGGAAGGAATTGTGCGGCAGATTTGGCACCATAATGCCCATGTAGATCTAGTATTCGTATATACAATAACCAAGAATATGGCTGAGACATATGAGTTCGATATTGCCCCCCGTACTGTCGTATTGCATCAAAAAATTGCCGACTATTATGAAATCCCGTCTATTAATTTGGGGAAAAAATTATGGCAATACGTTGGAACCGGTTTGAGTACGTGGGAAGAACTTCTGCCCGATGCGGTGCATCCTTCGGATAAAGGTTATAGGCTGTATGCTGATGAAATGCAGAGATTTCTTTCAGAATGCATAGCGCCGGGTTCGAGGGAAAGGAAGTTGGATGATTATGTAACCTCTAGGGCTTGTGACAAGGGGAGACTGGTTGATGCATGGGAGCTTTTCCAGGAACCATGGGAGAAGGACAGTAGCTCGCTAGCAAGAAGATATCCGCATATGCTTGTATGCGGAACTCCGGGCGCGGAACTCCAGTATAAGTTTACAGGCGGATCCATCGGTTTATATTGGTTAATCGCACCAGATTCGGGTGATATCGAGTGGAGCGTGGATGGGAGCAAGGCGCGAAGACAATCCAGTTGGGATAAACATGCACTGAACTTTACCAGAGCTGGTTATTGCATACTTGACCATAATCTTGATCCTGGCGAGCATGTGCTTAAGATAAAAGTGCTGCAGGAGAAGCAGCCGCAGTCTGAAGGAAATTGGATAAGAATCGGAGCCGTGTTGGTGGATTGAAGGGATAGAAATCCCCAATTAATCGACGCCTCATAATCATCCGCTGGAGGTACAAAAGAATGGAACAACAAGCGCAAGCAAGCGATGCTAGTCTGGGATTCGGTGAACGAAGATTCGGTTTGTTCATTCACTGGGGATTATACGCAATTCCCGGCTGGCATGAACAGATTCAGATGCGGCAAGGGATGGATAAGCGGCAATACCAAGCGCTGCAAGGGCAGTTCGATCCGCAGCGCTTCGATCCAGACAAGTGGATCGACTTGGCGGAGCAAGCCGGGATGAAATACATTTGCTTCACGACCAAGCATCATGACGGGTTCTGCTTGTGGGATACGGAATACACGGACTTCAAAATTACCAATACACCTTACGGACGAGATACGCTTGCTATGTTAGCGGATGCTTGCGAGCGAAGGGGGATGGGACTTAGCTTATACTATTCGATTCCAGATTGGCATCACCCTAACAGCTACAACCCGCTAAGCTCCCACCAAGTGCCGCCCGTGCCGGAAGACGAGCCGGATATGGACCGGTATATTGATTTTGTCAAAAATCAGATCACGGAGCTATGCACGAATTACGGTAAAATCTTCAGCTTCTTCTGGGACATCCCGCCGAGAATTCACGATCCGTCGCTCAACGCCATTATCCGTCGCTTGCAGCCCGGCATCTTGATTAACGACAGAGGCTTTGACGAAGGCGACTATTCCACGCCGGAGCGCCATGTTCCGGAAGGGTGGAAATTTGATAAGCCAACGGAGGCTGTCCAATCGATCGGCAGGCAAAGCTGGGGATACCGGAAGACCGAGGATTATTATTCGCAGCAGTTCCTGACGCAGAGCATTGCCAAGATTATGGCGATGGGCGGCAATTACGTGCTCAACGTCGGACCGAAAGCCGATGGCACGATTCCTGATATTGGAGCTCACATTGTCTGGGAAGTTGGACTGTGGTATCAGTCGGTGAAAGAGGCATATGAAGGGGCGGAGCCGATCTCGGCCGTATTCGGAAGAAACGATTTGATGTTTACCCGCAAAGGAAGCACGCTGTATGTCCATCTGGTACCGACACCCCAGAGCTCTGGCATCATTCTGAATCCTGTCTCGGTCATGCCCCATAGCGCAATCTTGCTAAATAATGGAAGCGTAGTTAAGGCAGTCGTAGAGAAGATGCCCACATTGGCCAATGAGAAGGATTATTTGCACTTATCTGACATTCCGGTTAATGAATTCGTCTCGCAGGTTATGGTCATTAAGCTTGTATTCGATGATCTGGACGATGTTATGGATAGTATGGAGAGCCACAGACAGATCGAAAACAGATTGTAGACCAGTCCAATCGCCTATATTAAGATATGAAGTATATATTTACCGATATTATCCATCCCATCATTCATGTGGATCTAAACAGCAGTAGCAGTCGCGGACAGATTTGTCTTCCTCGGTTGCTACTGTTTGGGGTTCTAAAAATCCATTTATCAATTAACGCAAAGGCCCGGCCGGCTTTTTGCTTTCTGCGATTTTAGAGTTGCCATATAATTAATGCGAAGAAGACTTAAACTCATTAAGAAGACTCACCAATGACTTATAAATGCCCCCTTTCGATAAAAATTCAGTTCAGTTACTATATGGATATCTATTGCTTCGTAACATCCGCGATCAAATAAATTTAAGCACATGTAATCTTACACCCATAGGATTAAATGAGGAGGCGTAACTAAAGTTGAAGACTTTACTTCAAAAAGATAGCCAAATTCCGCATACAAAAAGGATCGTGTTTTTGGGAGACAGCATTACAGATAACGGCCTATATATTGCATTTATGGATGGTTATTTCATGCAGCATCAACCAGAGCTTGAGTTAATGTTCATCAATTTAGGAGTGAGCAGTGAGACGGTATCAGGATTAACCGAAGCCGAGCATCCTTGGCCCCGCCCATGCTTGCATAGTCGTATAAATGAAGCACTTCGTGAGAGTAAACCCGATTGGGTGGTATTGTGTTATGGTATGAACGACGGCATCTATCAGCCTTTCTCCGAGGAGCGGTTCCAAGCTTATAAAGATGGAATGCTAGCGGCCGTTCGACTGGCGCGGCAAATGGCAGAGAAAGTAATTGTGATGACCCCGCCACCTTATGACCACGAAGCCAAATTGAGACAGATGAATTTTACTGATTCGGCTACTGATTCCTATAGCTGGAAATACCCGTATCCCTGCTATAACGAGATATTACGCCAATACGCTAATTGGATAATGACCTTAGGCAATAATGGCGAGGTAGATGCCGCAATCAATATCTACGATCCTCTAATGAAGGAGTGGGAGATACTTCGTACTTACAATCCTGAGTTTGTGAGCGGGGATGGCATACATCCCGCCGCCTCCGGGCACTGGGTCATGGCTAGGACTCTACTGAGTCGAATGTTCAATGTAACGCTTGAGCGTACCCCCGAGTTTGTGAATACTCCGGCCAGTATTCCGTGGTTTGAGCATGTACTAAAGCGCCATCGGTTGCTTAGCGCGGGATGGAAGGAACATGTCGGTCACTCGAACCCTGACAAAGCTGATGCACTCCCGCTGAATGAAGCGATTGAGCAGGCGGATTCGCTTCGCAGTCAAATCGTCGAAGTGACTAGGTATAATGTAGATAGCTTGTATGTGCCGTATGATATGAGAGAAAGTGATTGGAACGGTTATGTCCGTACGGACTTCTATGTAAGAGGGCGAGAAGCGATCGTTGTTGCACCTAAGGCTGCGGCACCCGGACGACCTTGGATATGGAGAACGGAGTTTTTTGATTGTTTTGCAAACGCGGATCTCGCGCTGGTAGAGAGAGGCTGGCATATCGCATATTGTCGGCTAAGTCATATGTACGGTTGCGACTACGCTCTCAACCATATGGATTCATTCCGTGTAAGCGTAATGGAGCATTTCAACTTGGCTGCTAAGCCAGTGTTGTTCGGCTTCAGCCGTGGAGGGCTGTATGCAGTACGCTATGCAGCCGCATACTCTGAGCATGTGACTGCCCTGTATCTCGATGCGCCAGTATTAGATATTCGCAGCTGGCCGGGTGGCAAAGGAGAAGGTTGTGGTGACCCAGTCAGTTGGGCTGAGTGCTTGGCAATCTTCAATTTAACCGAGGAAAAGGCTGCAACTTACGAAATCTTTCCTTCCTGCAGCGTGGAGAAGCTTGTGAAAGCAGGAATTCCCATCATTCAGGTTGCTGGCGATGTAGATGATGTCGTCCCATTCTCGGAAAATGGCACAAAGCTGGATCAGCTCTATCGTAATCTCGGCGGAACAATCATCACTATTATGAAGCAAGGGATCGGCCATCATCCGCACAGCTTGGAGAATCCTGAACCAATCATCGATTTTATTGAGAATCTACACATCTCGATCTGAAGTGGGTAAAAAGATTGCCGGGGTCGATAAATATTCGAAAGTATGCTGAACCGACGCATCCCGTCCATTTTGCGCACCTAACTTGTCACAGGGCAAACATATGAGTACTTTCAAAGTCGCATAGAATGCGGCTTTTTTTACGCGCAGAAGTACAAAAAAATTTCGGATCCGACAGGGTAATAAGGGGATGACCATTGAGTAATTATACGGGTTATTATATTATCAATTGTAACGGATCGATGATGCGGCGAATTGCTTGTATTTGAAAAATCTATTCATAAAATGCTTATTAATCGGAGGTTTGAAATGGTTGAACAGGGGTACGGCAAATGGATATTGAATGCATCAATTGTGTTTCCTGATGAGGTTAAAAGGGGAAACATCTACATAAGTGAAGGGAAAATTCAAGGCATATATGGGGAAGAAGTATCTCGTGAATTGATAGACGATAAACACGAGGTAATCGATGCTACAGATATGTATGTATTGCCAGGTTTGATTGATATACATTGTGATGCAATCGAAAAAGAAGTTCAACCAAGACCTAATACATTATATCCAATGGATTTAGCCATATATGAGCTAGATAAGAAACTTGCAGGGAACGGTATTACTACGATGTATCAGTCCGTTTCCTTGGGAGTTGGGTTGAGTTTGCGGGGAGATAATCTATTAGTTAATTTACTCGAAAATTTAATAAATTATCGCAATCAAAGGTCAATGATCAGACATCGCGTACATCTTCGCTATGAACTTATACATCTCGCAGGCATTGAACTAGCCAACGAATTAATACAAAGTGGAATAGTCGACTATTTGTCTTTTATGAATCACGCCCCAGGCCAAGGTCAATACAAGAAGCCTGGGTCATTCGAGGCATATGTCATGAAGAATCAAGGTGTAGATAAAGATGAGGTTAAAAAAATAACAGAGAATGCAATCAAGACACAAGAAAGCATTGATTGGGACAAGGTTAGAGCGTTAGCCCATTTAGCACTCAGTCAAGGGATCTCAATTGCTTCTCATGATGATGATTCTATTGAAAAAATTGATGAGGCACTTACATATGGAGTAACCGTTAGTGAATTCCCTCTAAATATTGAAACTGCTGAATATGCCAAGAGGAGCAATCTCTTAGTTTGCGTTGGTGCGCCGAATGTGGTTCGAGGAGTATCACACGATAATAATTTAAGAGCATCCGATGCTATAAAATTAGGACTTGTAGATATCATTTGTTCTGATTACCTACCATCTTCCTTGTTACATGCAGTTTTTAAATTGGTAAATGAAAATACCGTTAGTTTGCCAAAAGCAGTAAATATGGCGAGCCTAAATCCTGCCAAGGCGATGGGAATCGATAAAGAGCTGGGTTCTATAGAATGCGGAAAAGAAGCAGATTTGCTTCTTGTGAAAATTTTTGACGGATATCCTTTTATCATAAAAACGTTTGTAAATGGGAAATGTGTCTATTCAGCAGATTTTTTTCATTTCAATTAGGAAGATGCATGCATAGCGAAGACATTGTTAACTAGCAATTACGCGAACATCATAGACATACTGGAGGAAATCATGTCCATTAAAGTGAAGCTAACGTTCTGGATTTCTGTATTGGTCGCTTTCATTCTTCTTCTCAATATGTCTATTTATTACATCAGCACGAAAGAGGGTTTGAAGAAAGCAGCCGAACAGCAGATGATTACAATGGCTGAACAGATTAGTGCAACGGTTGAAGTGTCACAGCAGGCACGTCAGTATATCGAGGATGCAATTGGCGAGAGGCTGCGTTCTGTTGCTATTTTTGCTGAACACGAATTAGATCCCGACATTGAAAACGTAACGAACGAGCAACTCATCCAGCTTAGCGCCAAACTTGGCGTAGATCATATTACACTTTGGAAACGATTGGACAATGATATTGTGGCTTTGCGTTCAAGCGATCCGCAAGAAATTAATCTTAGTTCAAAAACATGGGACTACTGGTACACGGCTTTTAACCAGCTTTTTGATTTTCATCAAGTATCCATCCCACAAGGTCAAAAGTTAAATAATTACTGGTCTGGCCCAATTAATTATGCGACATCCTCCCCTAATATCGTTAATAAGTGGGGGAATTACTATGATGGAACAACGAACTATATGATTAATCCTTATGTAAATGCCCAAAATATTCTCGATTTCCAGAAAACGACAGGAACAGATGCTGTCATTACTAACATGCTATTGAAAAACAGCAATATCCTCGAAGTAACCGGGATTGATCCGCAGTTTTTTGGGAAAATGCCGATTATAAAAATAAAAAAAGGGCAGCCTGTGTTTAATTTGGATGTAAGGGATATTATTTTTGGAACCTATAAGTATACGGACGAAACGAATGATGTCACTCTTATACAAGATGCGCTTACAACTAAAAAGACTGTAACGACCGAGATTCGGATCATGAATCAGCCCGTTATTCAAAGTCTTATCCCCATTCTGAACACGGCTAAGCCATTTGTCATTCGTATTATTTTTAATGCAAAAGCGCTCCAAGACATCTTGCGATATCAGCTTATTAAACTCGTCATCATCTCACTGAGTCTCCTAATATTGACTATGGTTACCGGTTATCTATTGTCTGGATTACTGATTCGACCCATTCGTCAAATTCTATCCGTAGTTAACCAAGTCGCAAAAGGAAAGTTCGAAGGCATAATAAAGTACAATGGGAAAGACGAGCTCGGTCACCTCGCATTCCAAGTAAATTTGATGACTAGCAACTTATCAGATTACACAAAACAGCTTCATGAGGTAGCCGATGAGCTTCGCCATACCAAAGGTTATCTGGAGTCTTTTGTCAATCATACTTCTGATGCGATTCATGTAACCGATTTAGAAGGTAATGTTACACAATTGAATCAGGCTTTCGAGCGTATCTTTGGTTGGGCGCCTGAGGAACTATATGGTAAAAAAATGGAAAATATTCCGCCGGAATGTCTGGCTGATTACCAAGAAATAATCGCGCGCATACTTCGAAACGAGGCGGTAGCGGATTATGAAACAATACGCTATACGAAAGATGGCCGTATTATTGATGTTAGTATCACGATTTCAACCATATGGGACGAAAATGGGCAAATTGTGGCGATTGCTTCAATCACTAGAAATATTACAGCTCGCAAAGAAGCCGAGGATGTACTTAGGAGATCGGAGAAGCTAAATGTCATTGGACAACTGGCTGCAGGTGTCGCACATGAAATTCGAAATCCACTGACTACCATCAAAGGCTTTGTTCAACTGCAAAAATCAAACGTTGTCATTAAGGAAAGCCAGCTGGACCTTATTCTCTCCGAATTAGACCGGATTAATTTTATTGTCAGTGAATTTCTGGTGCTAGCCAAGCCACAGGCAGTGCAATTTCAGCGAGCAGATATTCGTGAGATTTTACTTCATGTTGGCAAACTGCTTGAGTCACAAGCAAGCTTGGACAATGTGGAAATTGAGATGCACCTTGATTCCGTCAATGATCCATACATCCTATGTGATCGTAATCAGTTGAAGCAGGTGTTTATTAATGTGATGAAAAATGCGATGGAAGCCATGCCAGGTGGCGGTACAATTAAAATTGAGCTAGACAGCTCGAGTCCGAGTTTTGTCCTAATTCACATCCTTGATCAAGGATTTGGTTTATCGGAAGAGGAGTTGTGCCAAGTGGGGGAGCCCTTCTATACAAACAAAGAAAACGGGAACGGTTTAGGCTTGATGGTCACACGCAGAATTATCAATAATCATAAAGGAACCTTCGCGATTAAAAGTAAACTTGGCGAAGGAACTTGTATTGAGATAGAGCTGCCCAAATGACTTAATATTTGGCCCTTCCCGAGTGGTTTAATTTTACTTCTACATGAATGTTTAGGGAGTTCGATGTTAGTCTTAAGCCACCCTGATCGCGCCACTTTTTCCATTCTTCGTTTTTTTTTCGGTATAGAGTGTGTTCTAAATGCATCAAATCCAATTCGGTTTTAAGCCCTTCTTCGTAGGTACTATTGATTTGTTTCTTAACTTCTTCCGCGACTTTAAGCTCCAGATCTGCTTCAGGTATCGGCTGTAATAGTTCGCTGACATATCCTGAGAGCTTGACGTCCATGTTAAAAATAACTTGATCCTCTCCGGACTGTGGGGTAATTGTAATTTGTGGCTTTTCCAAGGATACAGATGCTTGAGGCTTTCCTCCAGCACGGATCAGCAGCGGACTTCGTTGGGTTTTGGGCTCTACCCACCTAAGTCCTAGAACACTTCTCCAATCGTACCATTTTTGAAAATGTTCATCTTGGAATACAAAGACACCGTCTATATTCAGCAAAGGTTTTTGCTGATTCTCGCTCTTCCAATTTTCTTCCGTGATCGATAATGTAGGTAGAAATGTAGCATTGCTAGGTTCATTCGTCTCTGAAATAAACTCTCTCAAGGTTAAAGGAGCGATGAGAGATTGTTGTTTGTATACTTCGTGAGGCTGATTCAATATGGACATTATGGGAGAGAGATTAAAAAAAGGACTGATCTCAAACAAATCATCGATGGGTTGTTTCGTTCCAAACAGCCATGGTGTGTGGCGGAATTCATAATAACGGCTCAGGAACTCCCAAACATCGTTCATACCAGTTTTCATGAGTTTTTCACCTAATACAATCGTGTTAAGCTGACCGTATAATGTACGCATTTGTGAGGATTTATAAAGATCATTAAATGCCCCAATTAGAGTCTCCCCTGTACCTATCCCCACCCAGACAGGTATTGGTTTTGCCGGTTTGCTCGACTCCGTTTTTGCAACGGAGGAGAAGTCAATCATTTGCACATATGCGCGGTACTGGTTATTGTCAAGGTCGAACCCCATGGCGGTGATATAGTTCATATCTTGTATATCTTTAATATCCCAACACCCTGACAGCAACAGCATCAGCAGCCATAGGATAGTGATTTTTCCTATGCGAGGCATTAGGTTTCCTCCTGTTGTCGGGTAGAGTCCTTGGTTTGTAGAATTTCGGCTCTTTGGTTTTTCATGTACCAGGGCTTACGGAGCAAAGCCATGACCAAATCTTTCCAGTGAATAGGGGATAATGGCGCAAGATACGGTACACCAAATGACTTGAGCGAAGCGAGATACACGATAATGGCGATGACTGCCAGATTAAATCCATAAATTCCGAGCGTAGACCCGCACAGCAGGACAAAGAGTCGGATGATACTGACCGTGCCGACCAGGGACTGATTGACCAAAGTGAAACTGGAGACGGCGGTAATCGCGGCAATTACGAGAAAGGTAGTGGACGCAAGGCCGGCTCGAATCGCCGCATCTCCGACGACAATACCTCCGACAACGGCAACCGTCTGCCCAACCGCTTTGGGCAGACGCTCACCAGCCTCCCTGAACAATTCAAACAAAGCTATCATTAAGAATCCTTCCAGCGGAGCAGGCATAGGAAGTCCGATACGTGAAAGAGAGATTGTGGCCACGAAAGGATAAGGAAGTTGCTCCAGGTTGAATGATGCAAGCGCAGCCCAAAAACCGGGAAGCAGCAAGGAGATCACAAGACCAGCGAAGCGAAACAGTTGTCCGAACGAGCTCATATAGAATGGAATATAGGAGTCTTCCGGCGTTTTCAGCAGCAGCGTTAAGTTCGCGGGCCCAATGATGGCGGTAGGTGCACCCTCGACGATTACGCTGAACCTGCCGCGAACCAGACTGTCCACTACGAAATCTGGACGAGTGCTGTAATGCAGCAATGGAAATAGTGAGCGAGAAGAATCTGAAAGAATTTCTTCCAGCTGGCTGCTGCTAAACAGCAAATCTATCTCAATATGCTGCAAGCGTGATCTGACCTCATCCACGATTCTGGTTTGTGTAATATCCTCAATATAGAGAAGAGCAACCTTACTACGGCTTCGTTTGCCAATAGTAAACTGTTCATAGCATAAAGAGTTGCTGCGAAGCCGTTTGCGAACTAATGCTACATTGGTGCTCAATTCTTCTACAAATGCGTCTTTCGGTCCTTTAATGGATATCTCAGTGTTCGATTCTTCGGGTTGACGATGAGGAGGGGCGGCTGTATCAACGGTGTATATCACATTCAATTGTTCAAAGTATAGAACAAGTTCGCCAGAAAAAACACGATCAATGATATCCTCTTTCTGATGAATGCGGTTTAGCTTTAATTTTTTATCCAGCTCCATACTGAAATTATTGTCAACTAATTGTGTTAATCGAGGAAGCAAATACTCGTTGATTGGTTTTGTGTCCGTCAACCCATCGCAGTAAAATAGCAATACGTTTTGCAAATGCTCTGTGTTACCTAACTGGTATTCATCCATTTTAATGTCCGCCGATTTTCGAAACAGCTGACGAATCTCATCCGGCGTCCATTCCTTATCTTGTGAAGATGAGGTGAAGGATTCGGAAGGAACCCGAACATCCTCGTTTTTCGTAATAAGTCTCCGAAACCAATTAGATTTCATTGTTTTTCACCTTCTTTTTAGAAAAAAGTACCAATAGGAATAAGGTAACCAAAACAATAGTGGCCCCCCATAAGGATCCAGGTAAATAGTAGCCCTTCAGGAATGAGGTATACTGCATATCACTGATGGGTAGTTCTACTAAAACTACGATCACGATGCTAAGGAGCAATAACCATAGGGCCGAATACTTTTTATACGTAGTAATTGTCATCATTTCAATGAGTAAAAACATCGAAATGGCTATACGGGCAAAAGCTCCTGAAAGCCATTGATAAATAGATAGGAAGTCTATATGACGGATGTACTTCCCTATCGTAACAAGCCGCCATTCTTCATAGGCAGGGTATCGTAATTCCGCAGCCTCAAAGGGTCCAAATTCAGCGATTGCTCCTGTTACGGGTCCCAGAATCAATAGGACTAAAAAGCAAGCCAGCACATATAACGACCAGAGACGTACTTTCGATTTGATCTGATGCTGGAAAAGTAGAATGATGATAAGTTCGACAAGCCCCCCGCCAATATACAAACTCCCATGGATCACGGGTCCTATTCCATTTTCAATAACAGGTGTTAATAAGGAGTACTTTTTTTGGGGAAGATTTGCACTCATGACAAAGTCTCCGAAAATGACTACAAAAGGTAACAAGATGCCTGAGGCAATCGCAATGGTCTGTATACCGTATTTTGCAGCAAAACAGGAAACTAGCACTAAGGAAATGGAAAGTGCCCATTGAGGAGTGCGTGGCAAAAAGGAATAATGTGCCCACATCGTGGTTTCCTTTAATGTCATGATAATAATGAAGAAGAGGTAAACGATGAATAATATGCGATAGGCTCCGCAAATCACTCTTCCATAATGGTGTGTCAACCATGGGAAAAGTGGTTGTTGGTTTGTTTTTCGCATGATGTAGTATAGAAGAGTTGTCCACGCTAAGTATGGAGGTATTGAAGCTAATACACTTACCCATGCATCTCGTTTGGCTTCATGGAGCAGAGGAGGGATGACCATAACATGATTCATTAATCCTATGGCCAATATGATAATCGAAAACGCGCCACTGATACCGATGAGCTCACTACCTAATTTGTTCTGCATTGATATCCCCCTAAACATCCAAACCCCTCAAGTAAATTGTTTCCATCTATCTATGGATTTAAACAAAAACAGACATAAAGAGTGTCCATTCGACTTAACTTTGCTTGACTAGGTTCTCAATAAAGAATAGGAATGGTATCGCAATCACCCCAAACTTCGGTCACGTAATGATTCTAGGAATGCAAATAAAGATTATATCCGGCTGAAAGACCTTATTCCTCCTGCGTTTGCAGACTATCATGATTTGATTATAGGCGGTAAGTTTCCCACGAGCTAAGATAAATAGCAAGCAGGACATCACAACGACGAGGAAAGGTGAAACAGATGAATCACAACGATACTCAACATGTACCTACACAGTCGATGCTCATTGATACCGATGTGCACAATGGGATTAGAGACCCTCATGATTTGCTTCCTTACTTAGATAAACCGTGGCATCAACAATGGATCGGCTCTGGGACAGGTGTAGGTACGCCTTATTACTCACCAGTAGGCGTGCTGAGAAAAGATGCCATTCCTGAAGAGGGCGTGAGCTCTGGCAGTGACCCGATCTTCCTGGTGAAGGATCACATTGAACGTTATGGCTTTGATTATGTGATTTTAACAGGGCAAAATGCCTTGGAAATATCGCTCAATCCCGATATCGATTATGGTAATGCAGTGATATCCGCCTATAACGATTATTTAATTGATCATTGGTTATCTATAGATGATCGCTATAAAGGCGCTATGGTGATTAACCATTCGGATCCCTTGTACGCTGCAAAGGAAATTATGCGAATCGGCGGGCATCCAGATATAGTCGAAGTTATCATGTGCAGCGGCAGTACACGCTTATATGGAAATCGGTTTTTTCATCCTATTTATGAAGCTGCAGAGAGGATGGGCTTGCCTGTCTCCATCCATCCAGGGACAGAGGGACGCGGTATAACTGGAGCGCCGACACCTTCCGGTTATCCATCACGCTATATGGAATGGCATAATATTCTCCCGACCAATTATATGGCGCACATCAATAGCATGGTGTGTGAGGGGGTTTTCGAGAAATTTCCTGGTGTAAAAGTGGTTGCAATTGAAGGCGGTATCGCTTGGCTGCCTCATCTGATGTGGCGAATGGATAAGAACTATAAAGCGCTGCGGGATACGACGCCATGGCTCTCAAAGCTCCCCTCGGAGTACCTTAGGGAACATGTCTATTTAACGACACAGCCGATTGAGGAACCGGAGGTGCCGGCGCATCTCGTGCAACTCATTCAGATGTGCAAGATGGAGGATCGCATTCTATACTCAAGCGATTATCCGCATTGGGATTTTGATCATCCCAAGATGGTACTCTCTGCTTTTCCAAAGGAGCTTCGCAAGAAAGTTCAAGGTGGAAATGCGGCAGCCTTATATGGTTTGCATAAGAAGGAGATTTTGAAGTGAGGGGGATTACCGGTGAAGGCAACCAGAATCAGATTAACATTGCTCAAAGATATACGACGTGATCACTGGCTGTACATCATGGCCTTGCCAGGTATTCTCTATTTTATCTTGTTTAAATATTGGCCAATGGGCGGCGTCATAATCGCCTTTCAGAACTTCCAGCCATTCACCGGTTTCTTCGGTAGCGAGTGGGTAGGACTGAAGCATTTTCATCGCTTATTCACAGATCCTGATTTCTCCATGCTGCTGCGCAATACGTTAATGCTTTCATTCTATCAATTGGTCTTTGCATTTCCAGCGCCAATTATTCTGTCCTTAATGCTGAATGAATTGCGCCGTGAGTGGTTTAAGCGCTGGGTTCAAACGCTCGTCTATATTCCGCACTTTATGTCTTGGGTTGTTGTTGTCGCGATGTTTTTTGTTATTTTTGAATCCGAACAAAGTGTGTTCCAATCCTTGCTTGCAACGCTAGGTCTCCAAAAATTTTCGATCATGATGAATCCGGATTTCTTCCGTCCCATGTACATTTTACAAGTCATCTGGCGGGATAGCGGATGGGGAACTGTTATTTATCTAGCTGCCTTGGCGGCAATAAGCCCTGAGTTATATGAGGCTGCCAAAATAGATGGCGCAGGGCGTTTCCGTCAAATTTGGCACATCACCTTGCCAGGCATTCGCAGTACCATTGTAATTCTGCTGCTGCTGAAAATAAGTGATATTTTGGAAACAAGTTTCGATCATGTCTTCAATATTGTCAACTCATTGACTCGAGATGTGGGCGAGGTATTCGATACCTATGTGTATCGCGTGGGCTTAGTTGACGGGCAGCTCAGTTATGCGACTTCAGTTGGCCTATTTAAAGGTGTTGTAGGCTTGATCCTTGTCGTGTCGGCTAACTGGCTTGTGAAGAAATCAGGCGAGGAGGGTCTCTACTAAATGACGGATAAACGTTGGGGGAACTATTTATTTGACGGGATTAATGCTTTCTTGCTGATCTTGTTTGCGCTAATTACGGTCGTGCCATTTATCCATGTTATTTCCAGTTCATTCGCATCAGTTGCCGAGTATAATTCTCGAAGTTTCCTACTATTTCCGAAAGATTTCTCATTGAAAGCCTATAAGTATATTTTCTCAACCAATGCGCTGCCCAAAAGTTTAGGCATTACCGTATTGATCACGGTTGCTGGTACGCTGATAAGTTTATTGTTTACAACCTTATTCGCGTATCCGTTATCGAGGAACCGTTTCCATTTCCGTAGGATCATCATGTTCCTCGTTGTAATTACAATGATATTCAACGGAGGCATGATCCCCGATTATCTCGTCGTGAAGGAGCTTGGCCTGTTGAATTCGTATTGGTCGCTCATCCTGCCACGAGCAATTATCGCCTTCTATCTCATTATTATGATTAATTTCTTCAAGAACATTCCTGAGGAGCTTGAGGAATCCGCGAAAATTGATGGATGCGGAGACGTACGGATGCTCTTCCGCATTGTTATTCCGCTTTCCATGCCGGCGATTGCTACGCTGACGTTGTTCTACGCGGTACTTCAATGGAACACCTACATGCAGGCTATTCTGTACATTAACGATACAGTGAAATGGCCCATTCAGGTGCTGCTCAGACAGATTGTCATGGTTTCCCAGGCAGGCTTTGTTGAGCAGGGTTCAGTAGCCGGGGAGTCCGCTATACCCCCAGAAACAGTGAAAATGGCGGTTATCACGGTGGCTACTACGCCGATCTTGGTCGTCTATCCATTTTTACAAAAATACTTTGCAAAAGGCGCCTTAGTTGGCTCTGTGAAGGGATAGTAAACAGGAGGAATGCATCCATGGAAAAGGTTTGGGTAGCTGCAAAGGATGAAATTGTGGAAGGTACCTGCAAAATCGTAAAGGTCAAAAATGCCGAATACGGCATTTATAAGGTGAAAGGCGAATATTACGCATGGCGGAATGCCTGCCCGCACTTTGGTGCTCCTGTTTGTAAAGGAGTCATAACCGGGACGCGTCTGCCATCCCTTGTCTACGAGTACAAGCTCGGACGTGAGAATGAGATTGTCAGATGCCCATGGCATGGCTGGGAATTCGATCTGACTACGGGGGAGCATCTAGTAGATCCTCAGACCAAACTACGTCAAGGCAAGTTAGTCGACATGACGAATGCTGATCAAGAAAGTTTAGAGAAAGCAGAGCTCGAATTGCGGGAAGATGGCATTTATATGTGGGTGTAATGGTTTCAATGCGGCTATACTTAGATATACAGCCGCCTAATATAACCTGTTCAACAACTAAGGAGGAGTAATTGTGAAAAACAACAAAGTGGTTAAGACATGGGGGCTGTCGCTCACGATGGTTCTAGCTGTTTCCGCAATACTATCGGGCTGTTCATCATCAGACAACACATCGGGGACATCGAGCCCAAGTGCAGGTTCAGGTTCAAGTTCAAGTTCAAGCCCTGCCACACCGGCAGGACCTGCTAAAGTGTCGATGCTGAACGTGTATTTTTCGAATACGGCTCCGAAACCAGATGGGCCTGTTGTCAAAGAGACAGAGCGCATCGCGAATGCGAAGCTAGATATTACATATGTACCGTTCAATGTATACAACGAGAAATTGAACGTCACGATGACCTCGGGTGAGATGCCCCAAGCGATTATGGTTGAAAATCCGTTCATTACATCGGTGCTTAACGGTATACGATCCGGCATGTTCTGGGACTTAACGCCCTACTTGAATGAGTTTCCTAATTTGAAGAAATACGATCCAGCAATCTTAAATAATCTTGCTATTGATGGGAAATATTATGTGATTCCCCGTCCACGCCCACTTGTACGTGTAGGTACGGTTATTCGCAAGGATTGGCTGGATAATGTAGGTCTTACAGAACCGAAGACGATGGATGAATTCTACAATATGTTGAAAGCCTTTAAAGAGAAGGACCCAGATAAAAATGGTGTCAATGATACGTACGGCCTCATGCTTTATGAAAATGGTATCCCAGCTGATATTTTCGCATGGTTTGGCACACCGAACAATTGGACGGTGGACAAGAGTGGGAATTTTACCAAAGATATAGAAACCAAAGAGTATCGTGAAGCATTAACTTTCGTGCGCAAATTGTATAACGAAGATTTAATCAACAAAAACTTTGCTATCGTTGTGCGGAATGAAGGTAGAAAAGATTTATACAACAATAAAGTTGGTGTCACTATCGAATCCATTGATGCTGTCGTACCATTCTATTATCTCCAAATGGCAGATACGAAAAATAAGTATACAATGACCGTAAGTCCGCCTATCAACGGTAAATCCTATGCGACTGCTGGCCATTTCGGCGGTGCCTTAATTCCGAAAACGAGCGTGAAGACAGAAAAAGAACTTCGTGAGGTTCTTCGTTACTTTAATACAGAGAATAGTGATGAGGCGAAAGCTGAATTTGTTCGTATTTCCCAAGAGAATGACAAAAAACCAGCGGCAGAGCAATTTAATGCGGACGACCTCAAAAACTTGATTACGACAGATGCGCTTGTATACCCAACAGGTACGTCAGATACGGATGTCATGATAAAAAAGGGAATGATTGAGCTTGCTGGCGCAAGTGTTCAGGATCCATCCATGGGCTTGATCTCCCCAACTCAAACAGAGAAGGAGTCGCAGTTGAAAACCCTCTTGACTGATGCGCGAACGCAATACATTATGGGCAAAATCGATGATGCGGGCTTCGACGCAGCCGTTCAACAATGGAAAAAAATTGGCGGCGATCAGGTAGCCAAAGAACTATCTGAGCTTTACAAGAAAAAGTAAGGTTGGCTTAAAGGGGCGTATCTAAGGATGCAGCCCCTTTCTTACTTCCATGATATGATGTATAGGGCAAGGAATAAGGATAGAGTGAGGGGCGCACGATGAGAAGATTTCAGACATCCAGATTTTTCACAAATTTAGTATTGCTTAGCTGTATCGTCGGGATACTGCCTGTCGTGCTTCTAGGCTATCTCTCCTTTAACAAATCATCAGCCATTCTGGAGGAAGAGATTATTGCCAGCAATCGGCTCATTTTGAAGCAGAACAAGGAGAAGGTCGAATCTTTACTTAAAACCATCGATACTTTAGCGACGCAAACCATTAGCGGAACGGCCATGATGAATGCAACCTCGATGCAAACGGTATTGGATATGCCTTTTGACTACGAATACCATGAGTTCTTTGAGAAGCTGCTCTACGAGCTCATACATATTCAAGTGTTCGAATTGGGTATTCAAGATATCCATTTGATGAGCTATCGTCAGGATTGGATTGTTGAGAGCGGCGCTGTCTATCCGATGAAGGGTCGCCTTGTGATTGAGAAGCATGATAAACTGCTATTCAATTTGGAAGAATTGCTGAAATCATATCGGGATGACTCCCGCCGTTCTTATTGGAAGCTGACAGAGGATGAGAAGTCTGGTTATGTATTTAAGCTAATTAAGCATATTCCGTTGAATGCGATCAACCCGGATGGCATCATTACAATCAATGTTCCTATGCAGGAGCTGAGTAAGCGTCTTACCGGTGATGCCAGTAAAGGTCGTACACTGATTATCGATGATCTTGGGTTAGTTGTCGGCAGCTTGAACAATCAGGATATCGGAGTAAATATGCAGGCCGAGAACTATTATCAGCAAATTCTCACAAGCGGTGAACAGGAAGGTTTTTTCTTCTATAAACAGGATGGTCAGGACTTTGTTATTCATTATAATCATGCGCTATACAACAATTGGATTTATGCATCCATTACCCCATTGGAGTATGTGATGAGCAAATCTAATGGAATCAAGCTCTATACGATTTTTTTTGTAGCGATTTTGATCACACTTGTAATCACCACATCTTTCTTTTTTTCGCATAAGCTATACTCACCGATTCGTCTGATATATCGCTCCATTCAGCCAGACCATAAGCAGAGGCAGAACAATGAACTGACCTATATTAGCGAGCATTTAAATCATTTGACGCAATCAAGCACGAAGATGAAGGAAGAAATGGTATTTCTTCATAACCAGACGCGTGAATTTTTTGTATTCAAGCTGCTTTCAGGGGATATTCGGCTAGAGTCCATGGAGGAGCAGCTCGTACGGCATGACTTTCCGGCAAATTGGGATCACTGGTGTGTGCTGGCGCTTCAAATTGATACGCTGGAAGGGACGCGCTTTACCGACAAGGATATGGAGTTAATGCTGTACGCGATTCATAATATGATCGAAGAGATCGTCCCACAGTCCATGCGGCTCAGCTCAATTGTTCAGAACCAGGGATTCGTACTGTTCTTAGGTGGTGGTCTAGAAGATGATACGCCATTAAAAATACAGGTGTTTAATAAATCGGAAGAAATACGTAATAGCATTAAGCAATATTTGAATCTGAAAATTAGTATAGGGATTAGCAGAAGGTATGCGAGTTTTATGTATGCACCGCTCGCTCATCAAGAAAGTCTGGATGCATTGGCTTATCGCGTTAGACTGGGATCGGAGTCGATTCTATTCATTGACGAGGTGGAGCCTAATAAAGCGCAGATGTTCCGTTATCCGAAAGAGCTAGAATTCCAGATTATGGAGGCCATCAAGCAGTCGAATGCAGAGCAGGCGCAGGAAAGATTGCAGGCTATTATTGCAGATTTTCTGAAAAACCAGATGAATCACTACGATTATCAGCATTTTATTGGACGTTTATTTAACAACTTAACCGGGCTTGTTCAGGATGCAGGTGAATCGGTACAAGCTGTTTTCCAAAAAGAGATTTTCTCCTCGGAAATTTTGGTTCGTATGCATACAGCCAAACAGATCGAGGAATGGTTTTGGAAACAGATTATTGGGCCGCTTCTTGCTTGGACGAAGGAGCGTCAGCGCAAGCAGGATGTGAATATTTCGATGCTGATGATTTCGGAGGTCGAACAATATTACGACCAAAATTTAAGCGTTGAGATGTTCGCTGCCAGATTTCATTACCATCCCAGTTATATTAGCCGTGTGTTTAAAAAGGATACCGGTGTTAATTTCACAGAATATGTTTCTAATTATCGAATAGAAGTTGCCAAGCGCTGGCTGCAAGAGACGGATATGAAGATCGCAGATATCGCAGAAAAGCTGCAGTATAGCACTGCTTCGAATTTTAATCGAAATTTCAAAAAAATAGTGCAAATTACACCGAGCCAATATCGTGATCAGTTCAAATAGGAGAGGGGACCAAGATGAGACAGGTTCAATATTTGCCCGCTCACATAGTTAGTGCGTCTAAGACGGTACTACCAAGTGGTAAACAAATTGCAGGGGCTGGCATGGCGTCCATTTGGGAGAAGGTCAGGATCAACTAACCTTGACATGGCAGTTGAACGAAGAGCAGTTGAAGCAAGCACCAGGTCAAGTCAGTCGATTGCGGATTACTGTTGCATTAGATTATCGGGATGCCCAACAGGTTGATGTGTTCCTGCGTCGATCGAATGAATGGATCGGTGTCATCGATATACGATTCGCCTATGCATTTCAGCCCTTTGAGCTGCTGCTTTCGGCGGAACAAACTGCAGCAGCACTAAATGAGGGCGTACGACTGGAGCTCAAAGGCGGGGAGCAGCAGCTATGGGTATTTGATACTCTTTTTGGTGAGGAGACGCGTGTGCTTTTCACACCTCACTTGTTGATAGGAGAGCCAGACTCACGCGAGGAGGAAGCCTTGCATACAATTCTTTCGTTATCGTCCATTCAACCTTTCGGCTGGATGGAGGGATGTGTGTTGGATGGGCTGTACAGCTTACAGCCGATTCAGGGAGAAAATCGGGTGAATCCTATCCTAGATTTGCATTTCAGCCAGTTTTTTAATGAGCAGGGAGAGTTGCTCTATGAGGATTTGCAAGGTAAACAGGCTGACGGTACGTTTACTACAATTGAAGCGACGCTGCCGCTGGCTGTAATTGCCAAATACCGTTTGGATCATCCTGTGGTTCGTAAAGCGCTTGAATTCTTTGAGGTTACAAGTAAAAAGAACAGCGGTGCTGTCATCGATGAAGACATGGTCTCGGCAGAAGGCTCGTATACAGTGGCGTACCCGCTTGCCGTTATGGCGAGGCAGTTCAAGCGTCAGGATTTAGCGGAGCAAGCAATTGCGCAAATTCTGCTGCGAAGAGATTGCCTGGCACGCGAGCAGTGTGTGTACTTGCGCTATCGTCGCAAATCGCAAGAACATACCTTTCGCAACTGGGCGAGAGCCTTTGCTTGGTATTGCTTAGGTTTGGTTAAAACCTGCGTCGAGCTCAAAAATGCTCCTTTCGCGAACCTAGCAGGAATGGATGAGTTAGAGGCAGAGATTTCCCGTATTGCTGGGGTGGTAATGGATTGGAGACAGCCAGACGGGTTGTGGTCTTGTTTCGTGGATGATCCTAAGACGGGAATTGATACCTCTGGCTCAGCAGGAATTTCGGCTGCCTTAGCCTTAGCGGCTAGTTGTCAGTTGTTACCTAGCAGCTACATGTCGATCGCCAATCATAATCTCTTGGCGCTTTCCCCCTACCTATCGCCAGATGGCATATTGACGGGCGTTGCTCAGCATAATGCTGGGGGCATGGAACTGCAGCGAAGCGGTTATCGGGTATGCTCGCAAATGGGGTTAGGCTTATGGGCACAGCTTTATGCATATACCAAGTACTGAAGGTCCTAGTTAGAAGAACCTGCCATAAGCTGTATGATATTCAATACGACTATTCGAAAGGGACCAATAGTTTATTTGATAACTTCGCTCCACAATAAAAAGATGAGGTTAGCCAGTGAATGGTTAACCTCATTTTTAAACCTGATTAAATTTTTGAACATCTGGCATGACGATCTTGCCATTCAGAGCGATAATCTGCCGTCTTCCATCCGGTATACTTTATCGCAATATTCAAGCATACGCTCATCATGCGTGACCATAATGGCCGCTTTCTGACGCGACCTAACCTCATTTGCGATCAGACTCACCACTTCATGAGCACGCTTGGTATCCAGACTGGCCGTGGGCTCATCTGCTAAGATAACGTTTGGATTGTTAATCAATGCACGTGCGATAGCCGTACGCTGTTTCTCGCCTCCGGACAGCTCATCCGGGAAGTTCTTCAGCTTCGAATGGAGTCCCAATTCGTCCAGCAACTTAATTGCGAATGTTTTATCTTCGGCTCGAACCTTCCCCGACATCCTCTTGACTAAGAGAATTTGGTCAAGGACGTTCAGATAAGGAACAAGATTAGATGATTGCATAATAAACCCGATTTCCTTCAATCTTATATGTGACAGTTCTTTATCGGTGAGCTTGGACAGAAGATGTCCATTCAAGTTGACTTCACCTTCCGAGGGTTTGAGCAGTGCACCTGCTATTGATAAAAAAGTGCTCTTGCCAGAACCGGAAGGTCCGACGACAGCAACAAACTCTCCAGGCTCCACCGAGATGGACACTTGTTCAAGCGCGGATATTCTGTTGTTCCCCTCGGCATAATACTTTGTGACGCTGCTGATTTGTAAACCTGCCGTCATTATTCAACCCTCCCTAACGCTTTAAGCGGATCAATTTTAGTTATTTTTCTAACGGAGACCAATGAACTGAGGACTGCTATGACAAGAAGGATAATTGAATACTCGATGACGAGGCTCGGCTCCAGCTTGAACGGCATCCCCTTCGGCATAATTGCAGCTGTCCCGTATGTGAGTAAGACGCCAAAAACGATACTCGTCAGCGATAGGAAAAAGACTTGAGAGACAATGGCTTTACCCAAAAAGCCGTTTCTTGCGCCGATGGCTTTCATAATGCCGAATTGGTTTGTTTTCTGCATCGTAATGACATAAAAGAAGACACCAAGAACGAATGCGGAGATTGCGAGCAAAAAGGCCAGCATCATCATAATGGTCCCGTTTTCTTCCTTATACCCCGGCATACCATAAATCGCTGCTCCACGTGTCACAGTATCTGTGTTGGAAAGCTTGCTGCTAATAAGCGCAGGATCGATTTGCTCGCCCTGTAACATAATTGCGTTGACCGGACCCGCAACTCCCTTATCCGACCCCGGCGCGGCGAAGGTAATCTTCCGCCATTCGGAGATGTGAACAAATACGGCTGAAATATGGTTGTAGGTCTGGTTGTCGACGAACCCGCTAATCGTCAATGATTGTGTGGATCCGTCCAATTGAAACGTATCTCCAAGTTTAAAACCTTCATCTTTCATTGTCTTGTTCACAATAACGCCTGTTGGATCTTCCGCAGATAATCCTTTGCCTTCGATTACAGTAGGCTCCAGGAAGCTGCCGGGGAGAATGCCTAAGATTGCAATATCGACCTTATCTTCATTCTTTGTGCTAGTGCCTTTCAAAGCCGTAGCCATCGTACTCCCCATTGGGGATGCGGCAGTTACATTAGGCAATTTCTCTGCTTCTGCAACCAATTGGTCAGACAATAGGGACTTACCCATGGACGACTGTGACCCTTGTTCAAAGACAACATAATCGGCTTTCATGTTCTGGAAGCTTGACGCCGCAAGTGTTGATAATCCATTACCCAATCCCGAAAGGATGAATACTAACCAGGCAATCAAGACAAATATAATGACGATCATAGAAAATTTCATCTTGCTATGCATGATTTCCCTTAATGCTAAAAACATGTTCTCCATCTCCTTATCTACGATTATGACACATGTGTCAATTACGACAAAAGGCAATGCCATCTGTCTTCACTTATTAAACAATATAAATGACACTTATGTCAAATTCAAGAGAAGCCCTCCTTAACTTTGAGCTCCTCCCATCCACATTTGAAACAATAGCTTACTCCATTGGGGATTAGGGACGTTCATCATGTTTGGGATGTTAATGAGGTTGAAAAAACCACCGATGAGTATGGGGAGGGGGATATCTCCCCTGAGATTTTTCTCCTGTTGGGCTCTTTGGAAGAGACGAGTCAGTTGATCCTTTAATGTAATATGGGCTTGCTCAACAAATATAAGATCACGACTAGTCGCGGACGAATTTACTGGGCTGATTTTATGAGCATCGCTTAACAGTTGATGCAACTTGGATTCTTCTACATATATGTCAAGCAATCCCTGAAGAGCTTGCATAGAGTTGGTTTCATCGATTGCCGATGTCTTTTTGATAACCGTCTCAATGACACGCTTCATGCAGGCCGCAACAATTTCTTCTTTATTTGAATAATATTGATAAATTGTACTACGTGCACCCGGTAAATGCTGCGAAAGCAACTTGAGATGAAATCCGTCATACCCATGCTCAAGAACTAACTTTTTTGTTATGTCTAGTAGTTCCGACTCCGTATAAGATTGCTTTCTGCCCATGGTTCTTCTCCCTTCCGATTTCAGATATAAGTCTAACATACACACATTAAAAAATCTAAGCTCATTAGTGTCAAAGATCGGGTACGCTTGTTGATGGGCGGCTAACTAACGAAGTAGCCAGCAAAGCCTTGAGTCACCGAAAGAAGGATTCACAATTTAGGAATAGCTTAATTGTGAATCCTCCTTCGTTGTGACTAGAGCAGCGGATTACGGAGTAACACTGAACGCATCAACCACCATATAGGTTCCAGATGTTTTAATAAGCTTAATCGTATGGGAGCCGCTAGACAATCCAGTTTTACTGTATATGACCTGCTGGACTAAACGACTGGATGCATGGCAATTAACTGTTGTTTGCAAGACTCCGTCGATATATACATCGACATTGCCCTCATCGCTGTTTTTCTCTGCGATATAGCTGATTCCCGTTCCTGTAAAGGTGTACTCAACATAGTCATTATTCGTGGAAGTATAGTGGAGATCGTCGTTGTAGTCGCCTAAGCCTCGGGCGCTGGAAACCGCCCACGTGCCGGTGTAGGCTATTCCACTCGCATTGTCGTTAGCCGTTGTTGGGACTGAATTTGTACGAATATTAAAGGCATCAATCAGCATGTATGTCCCTGATGTTTTAACAAGCTTAATCGTATGTGTTCCAAAGGGCAATCCTGTTTTGCTATATACGTTCTGCCGGACGGCCCGGCTAGAAGCATTTAAGTTAACTGTGGTTTGGAAAACACCGTCGATGTATACATCAACATTGCCTTGGTCCGTGTTCTTCTCCGTGATGTAGCTGACTCCAGTCCCGGTGAATGTATATTGCACGTAGTCGTTATTAGTAGTCGTATGATGCACATCATCGAAATAGTCTCCGTAAATACGGCCGGGAGCATAACTCCATGTACCTGTATAGGTTACCCCTGAAGCATTATCATTTACTAGGCTATTAGCACTGTTTGCAGAAGTGATCGCTACATTGTCCACATTAAAGGAAGTAATCTGCTGATCGTAGATCAACCAAGTGCTCTCAGTGTCCATACGAACGCTGGCAATATTGGGAATTTCATGCTTGAATGCAATCCCACTTAGCGTCGCGGTACTCGGTATTACACCTCTTCCCGTTCCAATATAAAGATCATACTTCATTTGACCTACGTCAAATACCCACTTCAAATGGTACCATGTATTTGCATTGTAGTTCATAATATCAATGCCCGGTTCAAAATTGGACCCCTTGGTACCAAAGTATTTAATTTTTCCGTTATTATAAAATCTTAATCCGCCTACAATTGATCCTACTCTGTCATTAATGTAAACATTAGAAATCTTATTGTTTGCCGTAGGCTTTAAATCCATTTCAATGGTAACGACTTTATCTTGCCCTTGAGGTGTGAAGCGTTTGATCATACCGGCAACGCCACTCCATTCAAGATCATTCAGACTTATGCTCCTATCTGAGGTGCTTGGGTCATTTACGTTGGCAATATGATCGGTGTTATTATGCGAACCTGATAAATCCGTCCAATTCATAAGCGTTCCGTTGTTAAAATTATCAGAAATAGGCAAACTGTACACGGGTATTGCCGGAGGCGCAGACACAGGAGCAGGTTGAGTGAAAGTCGGATAGCTAGCATTCCAATGTACATTATCGGTATCGGTTATCGTAAATCCGCCCTGAGCTGCTGAGTTAATGGTATTGCCGTTCATTTTCAGGTTATTGATGTACAGGTCTGTTATTTTATTGGAGGGATTTCCTGCGATTTGTCCTCCTGTATCTTTGAAGACCATGTTGTTGAGTATAATCGTACCACTCAAATTGGCGAAATGATCGAATGCTGTATGCGTGGTCGACGATGATCCGGTAAATTGGACGTTGTCGAATAAAAAATTGCCATACTTACCGTTCAATGGGCTGTTAAAGGAATCTAACGTTTGTCCGAACTGGGGAATGGAGAGATTCTTGTAGGAAATCCCCCATACATCTCCGCCCTCATAGTTCGCTTCGTTACAACCATAAGCAATGCCTCCGGAACCGCCATCGGCCCTAGAAATGTAAGTGCTGTTCGTGAAACTTACATTATAGGTGCTTGTAAATCCTCCCCAAGCTCCTGTATGAGCAGACCAGGAATCATCTGCAGCAAGACCAATACTTTCGTCGAATGTAATATTGGAGCCACCATAGATGACAATGTTATCATTCATTGTTCCACCGTAGTTCACATATTTCGTATTGTAGAAGGTAGCATTATTACCGCCCTCTGTGCGCATAGGGGAGTTTGGCGTATCCATGAACCAAATCCCGTCAACAACGAGTCCGTTAGAAATCCTTCCCGACAGATGGGTCATGTTGATGCCATCCCACCATCCCAACCCGGATGCACCTCTTCCTCCATGAATCCTATATGTACCGTCGAGTATGCCTCTGCCATAAAACTTAACGTTATTGCTGCCGCTTACCCTGAATATGTTGGATCCCCAGCTATTTTCATCCCATACAATTCTCGATCCCGCACTGAAGTAGAAGGAAATATTGTCTACAAGATTTAATTCAATGGAATGCGTGCGGTATATGCCATCAGGGAAATAAATAATGGATTTACCAGATGTCGAAAGTAAGTAATCGATCGCTTTGTCGATGCCGGCATATACGTCGGTAGCGCCTGTATTATCCGTTACAAAGTTCGCTATGTTGACGACATTGGCATCATTCGGTCCCGGAGGATTAACCTCAACGGGTTCGATTACAAGTGTTAGCCAATTATGAATGTTAGTCCCCCAAGAGATGGCGAACTTCTGAAGTGGGCTAGCCGTGAATGTAAGCGTGTTAGTGTTCACGACTGGCGTGATGTTGTAGCGCTTCGGTTCGAACTGATAAGAGGAAATATTGCCGACGAGATCCGTAACTTGGACTTCCACAGGACCATCGGCAGTGACTCTAGCCATATTTTGTTTATACTCATTCGTAAAGGAAAAAACTTTAACGGTTGTCCAAGAACTGGTTCCTACGGGTCGCACCTTAACGGCAAAATCGGAACTAGTGCTTAAACCTGGCATGTCCGGCATGGTGGTTACCGTTGTGGCTGCATGTGTAATGCTTGTGGGGAGTAATATCCCCCCAATTAAAAGTAAAGTAAATGTACACCAGAGAAGGAATGGGAGAATTATGCTATTTGCACTATTTTTCATAAATAAACACCTCAATTCTAGTATTTGAAAATGAAGACCATACGCTATAATCGAATTATAAATTAGTGAAAGCCCTTTCAAGTTGCGCGAATTGTCGACAGATTCACGAACAGAAGTGTGGCTTGTTTAAATCATATAAGTGTACCTTCCTTTGATCAATGTACAAAATGAAAAAGGTGGTATGGAATTAATACAAATACGCCATCCATCGTTGGCCGTTGTGTTCATACCGCTTAAGTTTTTTTAAGAATTTCCATATCAAGTCTTCCATTCTTTCTATTTAAGGAATGAATGGGAGGACGTAAACTAACGTTGTACCTTAGCGAAACGAAAAATAGGGAGGTAAAAACAGATGAACGTACAGAAGAGCAAACAAGCAGGATTACTCGCATTGGTTGGTTGCATGATGGTGATCTCAACGGCGTGTGGTTCAAATGCGGAAACGACAACGACAGCAAGTGCCGCACCGGCCGCAACGAAAGCCGCAGAAAGTGCAAAGCCAGCTGAGAAGAAAGAGGTCACGGTATCTTTATTGACTTCTCAGGCAAAATACAAAGAGGCTTATAAGAAAATAGCCCAAAAATTAAAAGATGAAGAAAAAATTACGTTAGATATCCAAATTGTGCCGGATGATCAATACTACAATTTGGTCAAAACAAAAATTGCAACCAAAGAAGTACCAGACATCTTAATGAACAATGCACCTTCGGAATATGTGACGGTCGATGCCCCGAAGAATATGGTCGATCTCAGCAATGAGCCCTGGGTATCACGACTGGCTAACCCTAATTTACTGAAGGCAGACGGTAAGATTTACGCGATGCCTGTTGAGTCTTCCAGTTTCTATTCCGCTGCCTATTACAATAAAAAGGTGTTCAAAGATTTGGGCCTAAGCGAGCCGCAAACTTATACAGAATTTCTAACGTTATTAGAAACGATTAAAACAAAAGGCAATGGGATTACGCCGATTTATATGTCGGATAAAGACTCATGGACAACACAGATTTTCATGACGATTGGTCTTCCTGTTCTGTTAGGCGACAAGGCACAATCAACCTGGGACAAACTCTTAACGAACAAAATGAAATGGGCGGACATTCCTGAATTTAAAACGATATTGACGAATTTCACTGATTTGTACACTAAAGGTTACGTGAATAAGGATCATATGACAGCAACGTTTGATAATGCGAAAGATGCATTGGCTACAGGAAAGACAGCGATGCTCTATAATGGCGAATGGACTGTGGGTGACTTATTAACGAAAAATAATATGGCATCGGACAATATCGGTGCATTTATTGTTCCTTTCGGAGATAAACAAGTTATGGGGACAGGTGCATTTGTACAGGGCTTCTTTATTCCGAAAGATTCCAAAAATGTCGAAGCAGCCAAGCGTGTCTTGAATTTAATTTCGCAACCAGCGTATATGAATATGTACTATGCGGAAAATCCAGGCTCACCTGGCTTTAAAGATGTGAATGGGGGAAATGTTCACCCTGCTGTGAAAGCTTTAGTAGACAAGTATATCACGACGAATAAATATATCGCGCAAGTTAACGATCCAATGGCCTTTGTTTCCCCTATATTCCCAGACCTATGGCAAATGTATGTAGATATGACCGTCCAAGGTGGGAAAACACCGGACCAAGTCATTAGTGCTTGGGATAAGAAGTATGCGGATTACATGAAGCAAAAAGCACAGCCCGGTTTCTAAACAAACAACATAGATAATCAGGCAAAGGTCTTGTTCATCTGACAAGACCTTTGCTAATAAATACGCTAGGAGCGGTTAGTATGGGAAGCATGAATCGATTTTACCCAAATTCATTTACCTACTTCACGGTTTTATTCTATGGTCTATTCTTTATTTTCCCAAGTGTTATTGGCTTAGGTTTCGCATTTACCAACTGGGGATCGGAGAATCTCACCAATTGGGGAGCGATTAAGTTCATCGGGATAGACAATTTCAAATATTTATTTCAGGATTCGGACTTTAACGTGTCATTGTACAACACCATGTTGTTCGCGATTGTTACTACATTTTTCAAAATATTCCTAGGGCTCTTACTTGCACTTGGATTAAATCAACAGATGATTACGCGCAATTTTTTAAGGGCGGTCTATTATATTCCTGCAGTGATCAGTGTTACCGTAGTTGGTTTATTGTTTTCTGCTATTTTCAGTATGGATGGCTTATTCAATCATCTTCTTCAGTTCATAGGTTTGAACAATGTAGCTATTAATTGGCTTGGAGATAAACGAACGGCATTTTCCATTGTAATGAGCTTGGAGGTTTGGAAGTGGAGTGGATTTTGTATGATGATCTTTCTCGCGGGCTTGCAGGCTATTTCCAAAGAATATTATGAGGCATCCAACATAGATGGAGCGTCACGATTTCAACAATTTCGCCATATCACATGGCCACTCTTGATGCCGGCAATTACGATTAATATTACGTTGAATTTAATCGGTGGCTTTAAAGTGTTTGAACAAGTGTATGTACTGACAAACGGACGATCAGGTACGGAAGTCTTAAATACGCAGGTGTATCGAGCTTTTTCTAATGGACTATACGGTAGATCGAGTGCGATGGGAATGATACTATTCATACTTATTGCGATTATTACTTTGCTTGTCATCACGTATCTGAAGCGAAAAGAGGTGGATTATTAGTGGGATTAGGACGCATACAACGATATAGCTTAGAACTTGTCTTACTGCTTGCGAGTTTGGCAATCTTAATTCCTATTGCCATTATGGTTTTGGGGTCACTGAAAAGTCCTGCGGAAGCACAGTATTTTAATTTGGATCTACCAAGTCAATGGCATTTTGATAATTATGTGACCGTTTTTAATAATGGGGGAATGGGTAGAGCCTTCAAAAATAGTATGATTATCACGTTCTTTGGGGTTTGTTTAACTGTTATTTTTGCAGCCATGTGTTCGTTTACAATTGCGAGAAAAAACAGTCGGTACACCCAATTTCTTTTTATTCTTATTATTCTCGGAATGATTGCACCATTTTCAGTCGTACCAACGATAGGTTTGATGCAAATATTGAGGTTGTCTGGCACTTATGCAAGTGTTATTTTTATCTATATCGCGATTAATATTTCGTATAGTGTATTTATTTTCACAGGTTTTATTAAATCAGTTCCTAGGGAACTAGACGAAGCCGGGATTGTTGATGGATGTGGGCCTTACCGTATGTTTTTCCGAATTATTCTACCTCTACTGCAGCCAGTGCTGGTTACGAATATCATCATTACGACGATGTCAATTTGGAATGAATTTATGATTCCATTGTACTTTTTTAATACGGCTGCCAAATGGACATTACCACTTACTGTTTATAATTTCTTTGGACAATATGCGGGTAAATGGAATTTAGTATTTGCTAATTTGATGATCACGGTTATTCCCATTGTCATTATATTTCTGCTTGGCCAGAAATATATTGTGACCGGTATGACTTCAGGAGCTGTGAAAGGTTAACATGACTTAAACTTATATAATAGGAAGTGAAAAGGGAGGGTTGTTATTGCGTTCATTACGATTGCAAACGAAATTTTTTATTAATTATTCTGTTGTGGTGCTCACAATAATCGTCCTTGCTTTTAGCTTCTTTTATTATTATATGGCACAAAGTCTTGAACAAAATGCGCGAGATAACCTCAGCCAGCTAGCCGTGAAAACATCTGAACAATTGGATGGCTTTTTAAGCGAACTTGACCATCTTGCCCTGCAAACCGTTACGAATAAGGTCATTCAGAGTGCATTTATCAATGCGTACCACGCCGATAATTCAGTGAAAAACAATTATTTTGATCAACATTTGGAAGATAGTCATAATGTGATGGATATGCTTGCTTCGATAAATGGCCCCAATTTAACAGCCATGCGCTTCAGCCTTTTTAATGCCAAAGGTGATTATATTAATTATGGTACGAAGCTGGTCGATGAAAAAAAGATAGCTGGCAGAATGTCCTCTTCCGAATTCGCAAATGAGTATAAAGCATTATTAAGCAAAGAAGGCAATCGTATTATCTCTCCATTACATCACGACTATTGGTCCGAGCAGACGAATATGGACATCATTTCAATTTATCGGGAAATCAGGGATGTCTATGATTCTTATGGCATGTTGGAAATTCAACAGCCGTATTCGAAACTAGAGAGTATCCTGCAATTCTCGACCCTTCCTCAATTGAAGGTCTATGTGTACGATGAAAACCGTGACATTATTTACGGAAAGGGGGATCCCAAGCAGATTGAATTGTCAATTACCAGCATGGCTGAAGGGAATTCTAATGTGAAGAATGAAATAGCGGCAGCCTCCCTATCAACCTACTCTGGTTGGACCGTCATGTTAGTGGACAAGTCAGGATCCTTACTGCCAGGCATTCAGATTCTACGAAAAACGTTAATCCTAATCGGAATTGCGCTCATAGTTATTACCTTATTAATTATTTATTTGATTACGAATCAATTAACAAGACCGCTTAAGCAATTGTCTGCTTCGATTAAAAAAGTGAGCATGCATAATTTATCCGTAGATCTTGTTAATGACCATAATAGTAATGAAATTGTTCAATTGAATCGGGCGTTTGATCAAATGTTCGATCGTTTAAAGAAATCCATGGATCTGGTCGTGGAATCGCGCTCACATGAATTAAATGCACAATTTAGAGCGTTGCAATCACAGATGAATCCCCATTTTCTCTATAATGTCTTGTCTGTTATTAGTGCTGCAGGGATGGAAGCAGGAGTCCTGAAGATTATGGATATGTGCTACAAGCTCTCTAACATGCTGCGTTACATTACGACATTCCAAGAAAAAGAAGTTACGATACAAGATGAAGCAACGTATGCCGGGCATTATTTGGAGCTTATGAAAGAACGTTATCAGGATCATTTCACCTACCACGTGGACATAGAAGAAGAGGCGCTATCGATTTCCATACCTAAGCTTATGCTTCAGCCGCTGATCGAGAATTGTTTCCAGCATGCGTTTATTACGATTGCGCCGCCGTGGCATATTGAAGTGAGTATTTGGCTGGATACAAGTCATTGGTATATGCAAGTGAAAGATAACGGGAGTGGATTCCATCCAGAGGCACTTCAGAATTTCATCCGAAAGACGGAGCAATTCACCGATAATATGTCCGCTGGTTTGTTGGATTTGAAGCTCGGAGGGCTTGGACTGCACCATGCAATCGTTCGACTTAAGCTCTTGTATGGTGAACACATGGTTTTTAAAGTTGAGACCAATGAACCGCATGGATCGATCATTACAATAGGAGGTCTGCAGCATGATCCGGGTTTTAGTGGTTGAGGACGAAATGCCAATTCTACAAAGTATTAAGTTTGGAATTGAGATGATGAACCCGCTATTCAAGGTGGTTGCCACAGCATTTAATGGGGAAGAGGCACTTTCACTGCTGCCGAACATCGAGGTTGATGTTGTTTTTACAGACATTCGTATGCCTGTGATGGACGGGATCAGCCTCATTTCCCAGCTAAGGCACCTGTATCCAACAATCGTTCCTGTGATCATTAGCGGTTATCAAGAATTTGAATACGCAAAAAAAGCGATGAATATGAACGTGTTTGACTACTTGCTGAAACCTCTCTCGCTGCATGAATTGCAGAAGGTGCTCTCGAAAATCGCGGAACAGATAGAAAACCAGAGCAAAGCGATGATGGATAAGTACATGGAAGAAATACTAAACCACGATGGTTCGGTGAGGAAGTGGCGTCCCTACTTCCCTGAGAAGGATACCTACGGATTGATGCTGCTGTGCGCAGGGTCATTTCCAAGCTTTTCATTGGAAGATTATAGTCCGGTAACGGAAATTTGGACCCGCTTTGATTTAGTTGGAGCTTGCCGAGAAGGGTTGGATGATAATCGGAAATTCTGGGTGCTTGACGGCAAAAGCGATTCTGAGAAGATTATCATCTATGTCAACTCGGTAGAACATGAATCAACCAAGATGGCTGTCTTCGCGGAAGAGTTGTTACATCGATGGCAAATAGAGGTTGAATCTCCAATCACGATCGGGATTTCTTCACACGTCACAATGGAGGAAATCAACACGAAAGCACACATGTTGCGAGCAAGGCTTTACAGGAGTATTTCAATAGGCGTTTCGCAAATTTTTACGTTGTCACAACCCGTCGATACAACCCATGAAATGCCTAAAGTAGATACGTTTACAGAAAAGAAGATGCTATTCGCTTTGAATCACAACCAGTTTGAACAATTCTTAGACGTATTGTGTAGTATCATTGAGCAATGGAAGATTCTGAAGCCGCGTCAATATGAAGTTGAAAAAATCTTGCAACAGATTGCAGCCTTATGCCAGCGATCGTTGGAAAATCCTTCGCAGTACTTTTCTCATTTTTTCGAATTCGATTTAAATCAAGCCGTTTTGAATGCGAATAGCTATGATCAATTGTATAAATATTTAAGCATTGTTTATAAAGTTGCTTTTTCAATGAAAGAACTAAATGAGGTAGAAAGCGATCAATCCACGCAATTGATGGAAAGGCTGGATGAATTCTTGCTTATGAATTTGACGGAACCGATTAATCATCAAATGTTATCCGAAAAATTTGGTCTTGTTCCCTCTTATCTGAGTAAATTATTTGCTAGTTACAAAGGTATGAGTCCTGCCAAATACTTAGTCACCTTAAGAATTAAGCGTGCTAAGGAACTTATGGAAGCCCAACCCAAATTATTAATGAAAGACATTGCTGTGCTTATCGGTTACCAGGACGCTTTATATTTTAGTAAACTATTCAAAAAAGAAACTGGCGTTTGGCCGTCTGAATATAAGTTTTAGCCAGCGAACTCTTGAGTTTGCTGGCTTCTTGCATTTCATAGCCTATTTGTCACCAACCTGGAGAATGTTAGTCAGTCAGTTAACTGGTGGCAACTACAGAGAGGACTAAGTTTTGTTATGCAAAGCGATAAGTTTTCACCCTACTTGCCTTTTGAGCACAGTGCTATATTGAGTTTGATTAGGTACCGAAAGGAGGAGCGCGAGCGATTCCGGTGTGGTGAGATAACCGAGCTGATGTTGATACAAAGGAGAGGAGAACGAAATTGTAAATGGAGAATGATTGTCGGCCGCTTACTTGAATTGAAATGAAATTAGCAACCCATAAGGGGGAATCACTCATGTTAGGGAGCTTCAAGCCTATTAATAAGAAGATTTGGTTGTACGCACTATGTCTTACTGCATTGTTTCTCTTCAGTATGTTCGCTCAAAAGGCATCCGCACGAGTCGTCGAAACAGTCCTAGTCGACAATGGGGATCCCGGCTATGTCGAGTCCTCAGTTGGAGCTTGGGCGGATTCCGGTTATGTGGGTTATAACGGTACTACAACCCGCTATACAAGCGAATTTTGGAACATGGGCGCTTATGCGAAATGGACGCCAACGCTTACCGTCAGCGGTGACTATACTGTCTCCATCTACAGTATTCGAGACGTGGGTACCGATCCAAGTGCAAAGGCCGAGATCGTTCATGCAACGGGAACGGATACGCAATATTTGAACTGGACGACCGGTTCGAACGGTTGGCAAGTACTGGGAACGTATCACTTCGATTCAGGTTCAGCTGGTTTCGTCAAGCTGAGCCGTGGAACGACAAACACTAAGCTACGTGGGGATGCTGTTAAGTTTGAACGTCTGTCAGATGATACGAGCTTGACTCCCTCAGCAGACGTCTATGTAAGAGGTGGTACGGATGCGAACAACAATTTTGCAACCGCTTCCGAATTGCAAGTGAAGAAAGATACGGCGGAATTTACCCGGGAGTCTTATCTGAAGTTCAATCTTGAATCGGTTTCCAATCAACCAATTGGTTCTGCTAAGCTTTATATCTATGGAGCAGTTACAGATCCAACAGGAACGGATATCGATCTGAAGCTGTATGGATCGCTGGATGAAAGTTGGCAGGAAAATACGGTAACGTGGAACACTTACCGGCCTACTCCTTATGACTATCTGCAGACAGCCTCTATGCATTCGTCCAATCAAGAGTATCAATGGTACTCCCTAGATGTCACTTCTTATGTGCGTACACAGATCGCAAGCGGTCATTCAGCCAATTTCGTTCTGCTCGAAGATGTAGCGAAGGGGCTGCTTGTTCGTATCAAGAGCAAGGAGAGTACGGCCAATAAGCCTTATCTTCTAATTGATAAGAAGGTGCCTGATGTGGCTGCTCCGACTTGGCCTACGTCAAGCATACTGACTACAGATTCGAGCGGGGATGAGACAGCCGTTACGCTGAGTTGGACGGCAGCGCAGGATAGTACCAGCATTACGGGCTATAACATCTATCAAGAGGGCAAGCTTATCGGTACCGTTGACGGTCAAACCTTCAGCTATCCTGTAACTGGCCTAACCATGAATACGAAATATACATTCAAGGTCGAGGCTGTCAACGCTGCAAGTAAAATCAGCGTGGATGGGCCTTACCGAACCACGAGGACTGGTGCGGTGCGGCTGGAACAGCAAAAGCTTGGCAATGTGTTCCTTGATAACGAAAATGCTCGCTTCAAATTCGTGACTGACCGTCAAACGCTGGTGTGGCAGGTTAGTGACCTCAATGGAAAGTTAGTAAAGGAAGGCGTCATGTCCAATTCTGGCACGGAGGCGATGCTCAGTTTCCCAATGACACAAAAGGGGTACTTTGTGCTCCGAACAACCTTAGAATCACCGGGACGTACGCCTGTTGAGCTCAAAACAACCTTTGCCGTGTTGACTCCGTATGATTGGTTGCAAGTGCAGGACTCACCATTCGGTGTGAATACACATCTGTCGAGCCTACTCATTGGCTGGTCGCCGCTCTTGGCTGATTTAGCCCGCGAAGCTGGTGCAAAGTCGGTTCGAGATGGATTTTACTGGGGGACGGTTGAATCAGTTCCGGGTCAATATCAATTCAATCAAGACTATCGGGATAAAATGACTCGTCTTGGCCAGAATCAAGTTCAGATGATTGGCGCGCTCGGACTGAACAATCCGCTCTATGACCAGAACAGCACACCGTATACGGACGAAGGGCGTACGGCATTTGCCAATTATTCGCTGGAAACGATTGCGCAATACGGATCGCAAACGCCTTGGATGGAAGTTTGGAACGAATACAATCTGGCTGGCTATGGCGACCGAGGTAGCGGACCTGCTGATTCTAAGCCGGAGTACTACTACTTAATGCTGAAGAAAACGTATGAAACGATCAAGCCTGTGTATCCAAACGTAACGATTGTGGGACCTGCATCGGCGTATGTCCCTCTAGACTGGTTTGAGGAATTTTTCAAACTTGGCGGTTTGCAGTATCTGGATGCCATTTCTATCCATCCGTATACGCAACCAAGCCCGCCAGAAGTTATGGTTCAACAGCTTGAGGGTTTGAAAACCTTGATACGCAAATATAACAATGGACAATTAATTCCGATTTATTCGACAGAATTCGGCTGGTCGACGCAGGAAGGTGGGAATACAGAGAAGCAAGAAGCTGACTATCTCGTCAGGGGCTATGTGCTTCAGCTAGCGTCAGGAATCGAGAAAATATATATGTATGATTTGATGAACGACGGAATTGAAACAGCTAACAATGAGCATAACTTCGGCATGATTCATAACTTGAAAGACCCGCTAGGTGCGTACACACCAAAGCCGGCTTATGCAGCTTATGCTGCCATGACGCGACAACTGACAGGATGGCAGTTCGATAGTAAAGACTCGACAGGCTCGAATCTGTACAGTTATCTTTTCAAACAAGATCAGGCCAAAACCCGCGTCGTTTGGGCGATTCGCGACACACTTGTAGCAATTGCAGCGGACGGCCCACTGGAAGTGACGAATATGATGGGGAATACGGAGACGTATGTTCCTTATCAGGGCTACGTATATGTGACGATTACAGGCGAGCCGCTTTATATCAAAGGGGATATGTCTGGGATTAGTGAGGGGGCTGATTTTCAACTGACCGAAGTTGATGGGATCTTAGGAAACCCCGTTTCGATGATGCTGAATGTTCAGTACGGAGGGAGTTCGGCGCTCTCCGCAACGTTCTCTATGGAGGGAGTTAGTACTTCCGTGCAAGCTTCTCCAGGGCAAAATGTGGGTGTGCCCTTTACGATTCCCGGATCCAATCAGATTGGTAATCGCAAGGTAACCGGATATTTAGAAGCGGGCGGCGTGAAGTTTGGTAAGATTGAAGGACATATTCAGACGGTTTATGCGAGTCAAGCCGCATTCTTTCCTTACGTTGATCCGAAGTCAGGGCAGAAATCACTTAAGTTCGAATTGAGCAACCGTTCCATTACGCATACTGCTGAGTTTAACCGAATTGACTGGCAATTTGGGGGACAATCAGGGATTGCTGAGTTGAATCTGACACTTGCACCTAACACTTCCCAAACGTACAATATCCAGCTCGGCGAGGGTACGGAATTAGGCGTTTCGTATGCAACAGACGTAAAGGTTACGATGGCTGGCAGAGAGCCGTACAAGTACCAAGGGAAACTCGATTTAAATGTCATTCCAGCCGCCGTGAGTATCGTAGATGGTGTCATTGATGCGCCTGGCGCATCTCCCACAGCCGATCTCGCGAATGGAGTGGTACTAATGACCGGGTACACGGGCGTGAATGATCTGAGTGGGAAAGTTTGGCTTAATTATGATCAGGTTAATTTGTATATATCTGCGCAGGTGACGGACAACGTGTTTGCCTACCCAGCATCTGGTCAGAACATTTGGCAAAATGATAATATCCAATTCGCAATCGCACCAGGATTACCAGGTGAGAGTACGCAATGGTTCGAGTACGGTATTTCGCAAACGGACTCCGGTCCGCAAATCTACCGCTGGATTGCGCCGAATGGCTTTCCCACCGGTGATAGGACGGGAAGTGGAGAACTGACTATAGTACGGGATGAAACAGGCAAACGGACTGTCTATGAACTGGCCCTTCCCTGGTCGGAGATCTCACCAGTGAAAGAGCCAGGAAGCAACGGTATGAGTCTCTCACTACTGGTCAATGACAACGACGGAGCTGGCCGAAAAGGATATATGGAGTGGGGTTCCGGTATTGGTTCGTCCAAAGATCCAAGTAAATTCAGATCGGTTCAATGGGGCTTGGCATCGGAAGCTTCCGTCACGCTTGCGACCTATGGAGCATCTGTCATGCAGGGTGACACACTCGACTTAAGTGTCGGCATCACGAAAGCAGATGCCATTTCCAAAGCCAGACTCACGATTACGTACGATGCAAGCCGTTATACGTATACTAGCTTGGAACCAGCGTCGAACGCAGTGACGGCAACGCAAACAACAAGCCAAGACGGCCAAATAACACTTCTAACAAGCCTTAACAATGCCCAACTCATGAACGAAGACGTGAGCCTATTGAAGCTCCGCTTTACTGTAAAGAATGATGCTACTGTGGGTAGTACAGATTTCACTGCAATTAATTCGACAGCAGAATATCCTAGTGGACTTAAGCAAGTGATGCCGACGGTAACAACTTCTGTTAATGTCGTGAATCCAGGAATCCAGCCTTAGGACTGCAGAATTAAGAAGAAAATAACACGCCCACTTGCCTGCCGGATCCCGGCAGGCAAGTGGTGTATCTTCGTTAGATCTTGCTGTACAGCTCTATTCTCCCATGCTACGATGAAGCCAACCTTTGAATGGAAACGGTAAGAAAAGGAGGCAGGACGATGAGCAAATGGCAAAAGAAAAGGCGGGCATGGTTTCCTTTAACGTTAAAATATCGTCTCATTGTTACGTTCGTAGCGTTGTTGCTACTTCCCTTGTGTCTTGCTGTCTACTCGTTATTTCGAAACTTCGAGTCAATTCGTCAGGATGACTTGACAGCCCGTATGTCCGAGCGGATGCAGCAGGTACATACATCTTTAACGGATATGATGGCATTCGCCTATAAAACACACACAATGCTTAGTCAGGATGAGGGCTTAATTAAGGTAATGGATAGTCCGGAGAACTACGACCCTATTGAGCGAAAGCGCTTAATTGAAAGCAAAATGTCAGGCATTAATAACAGCTTCTTTTTTCACCAGACGGAACTTTATTTCAAGCTGATTGATCACGAAGGGAATGTGTACACATCGTATTCGCCAAATGGCCAGTTAACCAACTCCATCGACGAGTTTCAAAAATGGAAGAGCAGATTGGAGCGTTCTCCCCAGTCCTATGAGTGGGTGGCAAGCGATCCGAGCGATCTCAACAATTACCGTGAAAGCAAGCTTTTAAGTTTATATATTCTGCTGCAGGATCAGCGCCGGGGAAATTATGGGTTAGCAAGAATCAGCATTGATGCGCAGGAGTGGTTCGACAGTACGGTGAAGAATATTGCCGCAAACCAAGAAATCACTGTTTTCACCGGCAAAGGTGAGTCCGTTCTTAGGAGCAGCGGTGCCAGCATCGGCAGTAACATCATTGAACAGGTAATAGAAGAGGCACAACATTCCGGCTCATATCGGGATGCTTCGACTGCATCGCTTGTCACCTACAGTTATCTGGATAAGCTGGATTGGTATGTCGTCAGTCGCATATCGCTCGATGATTTATGGTCGGAGTTGACCCGGCTTCGCATCCGCTTTTTCCTGATTCTAGGGCTGTTGGTGGTCGTATTCGTAGCGGTTATTTTCTTGATTGCATCGCGCGTAACACGTCCACTCTCCCTACTACAGAAGAAAATGGAAGAAGCGTCTGAGAAGAAGTTGAACGTGAGACTCGATGTCAAGATGAGTCAAACGAGAGAAATTGCTTCGCTAGGCTCCAGTTTTAATCGGATGATCAATGACATTGGAGCGCTGATTCAGCGTCTGAAAGAAGAGGAGCGGCAGAAACAAGCCGTCCGATTTCAGATGCTCCTTACGCAGATGAATCCGCATTTTCTGCTCAATACACTTAATATGTTGAAGTGGATGGCGCGCAAGGAGAAACAAACCCCCATCGTCGACATTTGCATCGCACTTGGCGGGTTGCTGGAGGCAAGCCTCAATTCGGAACTTGAGTTGCTGCCTCTTCATGAAGAAATTAGGCTGCTGAAAGCCTATGAATCCATTCAAAAGTTACGCTACCAGAGTAGATTTACAATGCTCTATGAGGTGGATGAATCGGTTACTTATGCACTTGTTCCAAAACTTAGCTTGCAGCCACTTGTGGAAAATGCCATTGTCCATGGCTTCGATTCGGAGGAGCAGCGAGGGACAATCATCATACGCGCTAAGGCGGAAGGCGGAAAACTTATACTTGAAGTAGAAGATAACGGAATTGGTTTGGAAGAAGCGTCCAAGAAGCGTAAGCGGAGGAGTCGCGAGGGCATCGGCATCAGTAATGTAAAGGAAAGACTCCAGCTTCTATACAAGGACGATGCCATCTTAGAATTTGTTTTCATTGCGAGTGGGACGCTTGCAAGAATAACAACGGCTTTATTGGTATCAACGCCATTTACGGAGGGAGGGGACAACCATGTGGACAGTCTACCTAGTTGAAGACGAAGTATTCGTGCGTCAGGCGATTCGCGAAATTCTAGCGTGGGAGAAGCACGGGTTTCACGTTGTTGGAGAAGCCGGGACGGGGAAGGATGCACTAGCCGATATCCGTAAGCTTAAACCTGATGTCGTCATCTGTGATATTGTCATGCCCGGCATGGACGGTATCGAGCTGCTCAGACAGGTTCGGGAGGATGGGATACCGAGTCGATTTCTTATGCTGACTGCGATGAGCGATTTCAATTATGCCCGAGATGCGCTGCAGTATGGTGCCACTAATTATTTGCTAAAATTATCGCTCAGTGACGAAATAATAATAGATAACTTGTCCCGGATCAAGGGCGAGCTTCTGAATGAGCTGCAGCGTAAGGGAGAATCGCTTTATCAGATGTACTATCAAGCTTGGGCAGAAAAGTGGAGGCATGGAGGCATGTCCGAGCCGACAGGAAAATCCCTTGCACTGCCTGATGCTATTCATTCGCTTTCTCTTACTGTCTATACGGTTTTAAGCGGTTCAGAGACCATAACATGGGACCAGCTCGTGGACATGGGAATCGCCCCAAGCGAACAGTATATGTTGATTCATCCGTTTACGGAAGCAGGGGAGACCGCATTCTTCTGCTGGAGTATGAGAGAAGACAAGGGACTGGTAACGACTTTCATGATGGGAGAATATCCTGTTGGGATAGTCACCGGGGGCAATCTTCTCACACTGTCGGACACATGGGAACTTGCACTCAAGCAGTTGGATGGGTTCTGGTACGGGGATAGTTATGGTCAAGAGAGAGGTTCCTATCTTGCCGAGCGTGAGCTGGAAGCGGAATTTATGCTCTGCTTCGAAGAGCGCCATGAGACGAAGTGCATCGAGCTCATGGATGCGATCTGGCGAGGAATGGCTATTGCTGGATATAGCCACATGGAAGTCAAGCAGGCTGCCATTCGTCTCGCAGAGATGATCGTGATGCTTGCAAGAGGTCGTGAAGTACCCAAGGAGCTAGTACTTGGAGAGCGGAGCCATCACGAGTTGCTGCAAGCGATGAAACATTGGGTTACAGCGTGTATTCGGAAGATGAACGAAGAGGCAGGACTTTACACGGATCATCCCGATGTCAATCGGGTGATACGCTATATGCTTGAGCATTTTCGGGAAAATATATCGGTTAAAGATCTGGCCAAGCTGGCTTCGATGAACGTTGATTACCTGAGTACACTGTTCCGAAGAAAGACGGGACAGACACCAGTCTCCTTCCTTCAGAACATTCGAATTGGCCATGCGAAGCAGCTGCTGCATTACTCGGAGTGGAGTGTAGCGGAAATAGCCGATCAAACGGGATTTACCGATGATGCCTATTTTATCAAGCTATTTAAGCGTGAAGTTGGACAAACACCAAGCGCCTACCGGAAGGCGAAGGTAATCTCGGATTTGTCATATTAACTCGTAAGTTTTGACTCTTAGAAGGAATCGAGCCCACTGGTATAGTGTGAATAGAGGAAGTTGATTGTAGTCCTATTATTCACGAGGAGGTCCAAGCATGAAGAAAAAGAACTCAATGTATGCAGGAATGATTACCTTAGTTACGGTTGCATCCGTGCTGATTACCGGCTGCGGCAGTCAAACAGCGGAGAATGTACAAACGCCTTCCACGAGCTCCACGGCAGCGACCACGGCGCCAAAGAAAGATCCAGTGAAGCTTACCATGTGGGGAGCTGTGCCAGCAGAAAGCGGTCCTCAGGCTGCAGTAGATAACTGGAACAAATTGCATCCGGAGATTCAAGTTGAGTATGTACGATTCGTGAATGACGACGCGGGTAACTTAAAGTTGGATACGGCACTCGTTTCCGGACAACAGGTAGACATGTACATGAATTATGCCTTCAATACGTTAGAAAAGAGGGTCATGGCTGGAAACGCGCTCGATCTGAGTACCTTCAAAGACTATAACATTGATGACAAGATGGGTTCAGGTGCCGCCATTTGGAAGAAGGATGGTAAATACTATGGCGTACCCACCAAAAAAGGCCTTTCCTTCGTTTGGTTGAACAAGGACATGCTGGATGCAAAGGGGCTTCCGGTACCGACCAATTGGAGCCTGGACGATATGAGGGATTATGCGAACAAGTTGAGGGGTGACAAGGTATGGGGGGTTGCGGAGAGCGATTATTACTTTACAGTACCTATCAACGGATCGCTTATGAAACAAAGCCTGCTGATGACGAAGCCGGACAACACCTCGGCGTTCGATAATCCGTTTACGGTAAAGACGCTCCAAGTATACTCGGATATGATGTTCAAAGATAAGACCATAATGCCGCATACGGAGCAAATTACATCCAAGCCGGCACTGGATCAAATGTTCGTGAAGGGCGAGACGGCGATGTTGTTCTCGACAGAGCAGATTTTCCGGACAACCAATAATCTCAAAGATTTCCCGCGGAAGTTCAAGGTAGCCGCTGCTCCAGCGCCTTCGGTTACCAAGGATCAAACGGACTATATGTACAACGGTGGTCTGGGCGACGTACTGACGATCAATTCGAAGTCAAAATATAAAGATGAAGCCTGGCAGTTCATCAAATGGTATGCGGACGAGGGCATGCTTCCCCTAGCCAAGGGTGGACGTGTACCTTCTTCAAAGGATTTCAAGGCGGATGCAGCCGTTAAGGCGATGTTCGAAGGGGTGGAAGACACCTACGATCTTGAATCGGTGAAAAGGGTGATGTTCGGTAATCTCCCTCTATCTTTGACGCAGCTTGATGCGAAGACCTCCTCGGACTTCCAACCCGTGTACGATAAAGTGTTCACACAGAAAATAACACCTGAAGAGGGTTCTAAGGAACTCGCACGCATTCATAATGACAACTTAAAAGCAGCGAAAAAATAATTGAAGATAGGGATAGGGGAAGTTAGGGGCTTGCTCCGGGCTTCCCTTTTCTATTCCTTGAAAGAGGGTGATCCCATGAGTTGGATGAAGCGGCAGCGCATGCTGGGGTATGTATTCATAGCCCCAAATGTAATTGGAATGACCATATTTCTTCTTATTCCAGCCGTATTCTCGTTTTATTTAATGTTTACGGATTGGGTGTTCTCCAGCGGCAAAGGACCACAGTTTGTTGGCTTAGACAATTTTCGCAGGATGGTAAAGGAAGAGTTGTTTTGGATTTCTATCAAAAATACCATGCTGGTTTTGCTTCCCGTACCTGTCGCGGTGTGTTTCGGCTTTCTGATTGCGATCATGCTCAACAATCGGGTGTATTTGACTAAGACACTGCGAGCGTTCTTCTTCGCTCCTTACTTTACTAGCGGCATTGCGATCGCTTTCGTTTGGATGGTGCTCTTCCAGCCGAGCGATGGGCCGATTAATGCGTTCCTGCACTCACTTGGTGTCACGAATGTGCCCCGTTGGTTCTCTTCGCCAGACTCAGCTATGGTTGCCGTGCTCATTATGTTAACCGTAGGAGGTATCGGCTACAATATGATCATTTATTTGGCGGCGCTGCAAGATATTTCAACTGAACTGTTGGAGGCAGCTCGGATGGATGGTGCTAAGGCGAATCATATGGTCTTCAAGATCATCTTGCCCCTTGTTAGTCCGACTACGTTCTTTCTGCTTATTACTGGATTTGTAGGTGCTGTAAAAGGTTTTGGCATGATCTATGCGATCACACAAGGCGGCCCGGCAAACAGCACAACCGTGTTCTCGATCTATGCCTATAAGAAAGCCTTTAGTTTCTATGAAATGGGCTTTGCATCAACGATATCATGGACGATGTTTCTACTAATTTTACTCATTTCACTTCTCCAGTGGTGGGGACAGAAACGATGGGTTCACTATTAATCAAAGAGGGAGCATGCTCATGAATGCAAGTGTTAGCCGGACACTCCGAAATCGAGTCGCTAAGGGACTAAACACCATCATAATGGCTTTTCTAAGCCTGCTGTTATTATCACCGATGTTGTGGATGATCAGTACCTCGTTCAAGAAGCCGAAGGATGTCTTCACCTATCCGATCCAATGGATTCCTCTGAATCCGGTCTTAACAAACCACATTAAAGTTTGGACGACTGGTGACGGATTTCTCATGTTTTATCTAAATTCACTCAAAATTTCCGTTACGCTTATGATACTAGCTCCTCTTTTGGCGGCACTGGCGGCCTACGGATTCAGCAAAATTGAGTTTAAAGGCCGGAACGGGATATTCTTCTTATATCTATGTCTCATGATGATCCCACAGCAGGTGCTGTTCGTTCCTAAATTTATCATGTTTGATTGGATGCATATCTATAACACCCACTGGGCGTTGATCCTACCGGGCTTGTTTTCCGTATTCGGTGTATTCATGATTCGCCAGTTTTTTCTCACGATCCCGCAAGAGATCTCCGAAGCGGCTTTAATCGACGGAGCGGGGCATATCCGTATCTTTATCCGGATGTTTCTGCCGCTTTCAAAGCCAGTGCTGGCTACTTTCGCAATTATTGACTTTACTTGGAACTGGAACGATTATGAGAATGCGCTGATCTTTCTAATTGATAAGAAGCTGTATACAGTGCCTATCGGCATGCAGAACTTTATGTTGGAGGCTGGCGTAGATTACAACTTGATGATGGCTGCGGCGACGGCAGGGGTGGTTCCGCTTTTGATTGTTTTTTTCTTAGGTCAGAAGTACATTATCCAAGGGTTTTCCAGTTCGGCTGTGAAGGGATAAAACAATGACACCGTTTATGCAGAGGAACGAATGCTGCAGGTAAAGTATCGAATATTAGTAGCTACGTGGTGAACAATGCGGGTGCTAGATCCAGTGATACGATGATTGTCAAAGTAACCAAATATTTGAGCCGCACGAAACTAAATGTAAGGGGCTGTCCCAAAATGGTATAAAATCCTCGGATCTTTGGTTCACGACAAAAAAGCCAGATATGATTATAGACGGTAACTCCGAAAATGGCTACGATGAACGTAACGACCTCATCGGCATTTGGGAGGAATACATACTCATGAAGACAGCAGCGAAATCAAAATACTTCCATAAGATGATCGTATTCTCGATCTTCCTCATTACGTTTCCCATCGTCACCGTGGGGGGATTTTCATACTTACGTTCTTCTCACACGATTCAAGAAAAGGTCAACTCGGGTTCCCTGCAAATCCTGCAGCAGATGCACCAGCGAGTGGAGCAGAGTCTGCGTACCGCCGACAATGCGCTAACGCAATTCACGGCGTCCTCTTCGGTCTCGAAGTTGTTGACGACAGATGTGAGCAATGTGCAGCACAGCAGCAACATTCAGATGATCGAGGAGCTGCAGGAAGGACTCCGCCGGGTGAAAACCTATGATCTGGGCCTCAGCGACGTCCAGTTTATCCAATTCCGTTTTCAATGGAAAACAACGAATAATGGCTATGAGCGTTTTTCACCAAATGAACCCGACCGGATACAAGTGCTGGGAGAGCAGCGTGGCTCTTTCTGGCGCCGTAGTGACAACTCGATCGATTTGATCAAAACCTTGCCACTGACAGCTATTGATCCTCCGGCTGCCGTCATCTTGAAGGTTCCCTATGAGGAGATCAGCAAGTATTTGACCGCGGATACAGAGTTAGGGAAGCCGTTCATTCTGGATGCGTCTTTTCGAATCATTGCGGACGTGGATCGGTCCATGATCGGCTTGTCTGAGGCGGAAGAGCCCTATATCCGGCAGCTGGCGGCAGACAAGCAGCAGGAGGGAATTCTCCCCGTCGAACGGAACGGAAGCCGTTATAATCTCATTTATAGCAGATCAGTCTATAATGGCTGGACGTATGCAACCTTCGTATCGATCGAGGCGATGAACCGGGAATCCAGAGCGATTCAATGGTTCACGTTGCTCGTATGTGCCTTGGTCCTAATTGCAGGAGTCGTGGTATCGTTATTGGGCACGAGAAGGATGTATGTTCCGATTCTAAAGCTTTACCAAGAGCTGTTCAGTGCCTCATCTGGACCTGCGAAGCCGCTTCATGGCCAAGATGAGCTGCAATTGATCGGTGAGAGATTCCGCGCCTATGCTCTTAGCGAAAAGCAGCTGAGCAATGAGCTGCAGTATAAGCGCAATCAACTGCAAGATTTTTTTATCATGAAACTCTTTCTGGGGGAGGTACATCAGGAGGAGATGGAGGATAAGCTGTTCCTCGGTGGAGAAACCTGGAACAGCTTGCGAGTCATCGTTGTGCAGATCGACACGCTCGAGGGGAGCAGGTATGAAAAGAAAGATAAAGATTTGCTTCTATTTGCCGTAAATAACATTGTCACTGAGCTGGTCCAACCATCGGACCGGTTGCTTAAGCCGATTCTTATGGATCAATCGCAGGTTAATCTTATTCGAAGCATGCACCCTACACAGGAGGAAGCAGTCCGCTTCATCGACGAATTAGCGCTTGAAATTCAGGATACGGTCAAAAAATTCCTAAACATCAAGGTTAGTCTTGGCATCAGTCGCCCATTTGCTTATGTGAAGGGGGCAAGCCGGGCATACAAGGATGCGCTGGAGGCGCTCAACTACCGGATTAAGCTTGGCCATGAGGCAATTCTGTACATCGCGGATGTTCAGCCGAATGACCGCAAGCTGCCGGAATATCCGGAGAAGCTGAAGAACGATTTGATCGATGCTATCAAGTTGACGAACCGGGAGCAGGCGTACCTACTACTGCAACAGTTCTCGCATGAGGTGTTCAGCGTGCAGTTGACGCATCGCGAATACCAAATGATGATGATTGGACTCTTGACCGATCTTATCCGGCTCCTGCAGGAATCGGGCGGACTGCTGCAGTCCCTGTATGAAGAAGAGAAATCGCTTTTCGACCGGCTGTTCGAGCTTCAGACCTCCACGGAGATTGTGGAATGGTTTGAGCAATCCATTATTTTACCATCCATTCGACTCATAGAGGAGCAGCGAAACAAACAGTACATTCGCATTTCCGAGGAAATGATTAGCATGGTGCATAAAGAGTATGATAAGGAATTAACGATCGAGATGTGCGCGTTTCGAATTAATTACCACCCCGATTACATTCGGCATGTTTTCCGCAAGGAGGTAGGCATGCCCTTTGGAGAATACCTCGCTCAGTATCGGCTGCAGATTGCGAAGAAATGGCTGACGGAGACGAGCATGAAAATATCAGAAATTGCCGAGAAGCTTCAATACAACAATTCACAAAACTTTATCCGGTATTTTCGGAAAATGGAAGGCATGACGCCGGGGCAATATAGAAGCTCGGCAGACAATAGCGCAGCGGATCTGCCATAGATCCGGCTGCGTTTTTTCATGCTCACGCTTACCCTGCATTAGCCGTTATGGATTATGGGGCAGCCGTTCCGGATTATTCCCTGCGCAGTTCGGCCACTTCATTGGATATAACCATCTCGGATTATAGACGGCACGTTGATTCCACTCTTACGATGAATGCATCAGCCGGTACGCCGACGGCGAGAATTCAGTACACCAAGGAGGATGAAATCATGCATGCGAGAAGAGCGGGGGGACTGGCAGGCTCAAGTGGCCAGAAGCTTCGCCAGTTGAGAATGGACCGCTGGTTGTATCTGATGCTGGTGCCAGGCATTCTTTATTTTGTAGTATTCAAATATTTGCCCATGTGGGGCGTGTTCCTAGCCTTCAAGGATTACCAGCCTTTTCTCGGTTTCTGGGGGAGCAAGTGGGTCGGGTTAAAGCATTTTGAACGATTCTTCACGGATCCTTCGTTCTGGCATTTGCTGCGCAATACGTTTTCCATCGCTTCCTACAATTTAATTTTTTATTTCCCGTTACCAATCTTGCTAGCCCTGATGCTGAACGAGTTGAAGAATGAACTGTTCAAGCGGCTCGCTCAGACGTTGATCTATGTGCCACACTTCTTCTCGTGGGTCGTCATCTCGGGGCTTAGCTATATCCTATTGACGACGGAGGGGGGGATCGTCAATCAGCTCATTCAAGCTGCAGGCGGGGAGAAGATCGCCTTTCTACTGAGCAAGGACTGGTTCCGGACAATTATTACGTCACAGATCATTTGGAAGGAAACCGGCTGGGGGACGATTCTGTTTCTGGCGGCGCTCTCCGGTGTCGATCCCTCGTTGTATGAAGCTGCACGAATGGATGGAGCGGGACGTTGGCGACAGCTGATGCACATAACGCTTCCGGCCATTCGCAGCACAATTGTTATTTTACTTATTCTCCGGTTGGGCCATTTCTTCGAGCTAGGCTTCGAACAAATCTACTTAATGCTGAATGCGATGAACCGTGAGGTGGGTGAGACATTTGATACGTACATCTACACGAACGGTATCCAGCAGGGCTTGTTCAGCTATACGACTGCAGTTGGGCTGTTCAATTCTTTCATCGGCCTCATTCTCGTCGTAACTGCTAATACCATTGCCAAACGTTTCGGCGAAGAGGGCGTCTACTAGATCATTCAAGAGGAGGTGCGGTATGGTACAAGACCGTTCCTTAGGCAGCCGAATGTTTACAATTTTAAATTATGTCATCATCGGCGTATTCACTTTGTTCACCATTATCCCGTTTATTCATGTCCTGGCTTCTTCCTTCACGACGGCGGAGGAGCTGCGACAACGGGCATTCGTTCTATTCCCTACGGTGTTCTCACTGGACGCATATAAGTATATCCTGACGACCGATACGATCACGCGCAGCATGGGGGTTACGATCTTCATTACGGTGGCCGGCACCTTGTTTAATATTGCGATGACGACGCTGATGGCGTATCCGTTATCACGTAAAACATTAATAGGACGCAGCAAAATTATGCTGTTGGTGCTTTTCACCATGCTGTTCCAAGGTGGTATGATTCCGACCTATTTGACGGTAAAGGAGCTTGGCCTGCTTAACAGCTATTGGGCGGTCCTCCTTCCAGGGGCCATCAGTGCGTTTAATCTCATCGTGATGAAAAATTTTTTCCAACAGCTTCCAGATGGTCTTGAGGAATCGGCCAAAATCGACGGGGCGAATGATCTGATCATCTTGCTTAGAGTTGTCATTCCATTATCTATGCCCGCAATTGCGACATTTTCCTTGTTTTACGCAGTCGGTCATTGGAATTCCTTTCTGACACCTGTGTTGTACTTGAATAATCCAGAGAAGTGGCCGATTCAAGTGCTTCTGCGGCAAATTGTTATCCTGTCGCAAGGAGGTTTCGGCGATGCGTCGGAGATGGGCGCGGACTTCGTGCCGCCACCGCTGCAGACGATTAAGTCAGCTGTCATCGTGTTCGCGAATCTGCCGATTTTGCTCGTGTATCCTTTCCTGCAAAAGCATTTTGCCAAAGGTGTACTTCTCGGCTCGGTTAAGGGCTGAAATCCATTATAATAGTGAATAGGGAGATGGTCTAAAAATGTTAAACAAGAAGAAACGCTTAACAGCTGGTGCCTGCTTGGCAGTGCTCTCGCTAAGTCTGTTGTCAGCCTGCGGCGACGTATCTGATACACCGTCAACGACGGGGAAAACGCAGAACTCGAATAGTCCGGCTGCCAAACAGGGGCCGACGGCCATTTCGTTCATGCTGCCTTATTTTTCTACAGAGCCACCGAAAGCTGACAATCCTGTCTTCAAGAAGCTGGAGGAACTAACCAATACGAAGATGAATATCACCTGGGTACCGAATGCTGCATACAAAGATAAGTTGTCGGTCAGCTTGGCTTCCAATGACCTGCCTCAGGTAACGGTCATTGCCAATTTGGATGGAGGCAACTATGCGCCAAGCATATTAAACGGCGTTCGCTCCGGAGCGTTCTGGGAGATCGGGCCAATGTTGAAGGATTATCCGAACCTGTCCAAGCTGAACAAGGATGTGCTTGAAAATGTATCCCATGACGGCAAACTGTACGCCTTATACCGCCCTCGTGTCATTGCACGCGGAGGCATCATTTTCCGCAAAGATTGGCTTGATGCGCTGGGTCTCCAAGAGCCGAAGACGATCGATGAGTTATACAACGTCTTAAAAGCATTTACGCTGAATGACCCTGATAAAAACGGCAAGAACGATACCTACGGGCTAATCTCGCGCAAGGGGATAGCCGATCTAGACATGCTCTCCGGTTTCTTCGGGGCGGGCAACGGCTGGGAGTTACGGGAGGGGAAACTGGTTCCAAACTTTACGACAAAGGAATATTTGGACGCGTTGAAGTTTTACCGCCGACTCTTCCAGGAGAAGTTAATGAATCCGGATTTCGCCGTATCGGAGGGGAATCAGAGTAAGGCACTGTTCGAGAATGGCAAGGGCGGCGCTATTATCTCCACGGCGATCGACGATGTCGTTGGCAACGACCGAGAGATCAAGAAGCTTAATCCGAAAGGAGCAGCGGATATCGTCTCGCGCATTCAAGGACCGAAGGGAGAACGAATTCTAGCTTCCTCCGGTTATAACGGCATCTTCATGTTCCCTAAAAAATCGATTAAAACCGAAGAGGAGTTGAGGGGGATTCTAGCCTTCTTCGATAAGATGTTCCAGCCGCACATTGCGAATCTCCTGAACTGGGGAATAGAAGGGAAACATTACCACTTGGAAAACGGCAAAGCAGTCAGTTCGGAAGCGGAGCAAAAGCTGAAGGTTGACGACCTTCTTCCTGTGCCGCAGCTGAGCATTGTGATGAATACAGATGCTCCTCTGGAAGGCGTGAGTACACCGCTTGAACAAAAGCTGAAGAATATGTTTAAAGAGAACGTGTCCATCGCGGTTCCGAATCCGGCGGCTTCGCTGATTTCTTCGACGCTGTCCGAGAAGAGCGGTGAGTTGGATAAGATTCGCAATGATGCGAAGGTCAAATACATTCTGGGAGAAATCGATGATAACGGGTGGAATGCAGAGATTGATAAATGGCGGAAGTCCGGTGGCGATCAGGGAATCCAGGAGATCAACACGGAGTATGAAAAGCGGAAGAAGTAAGTTTGGGAAGTAAGTAGAAAAGCAGCTAACCATGAAAAATGGGTAGCTGCTTTTCTTTTTATTGCAAGCACGAATAGTCAACTCCTAAGGCGCAAAATACGCTATTACGATGTCAATAGATGTGCATACCGGTGTGAAATAATGATTACTCATGGGGCGAAAAGCCGCATTCATCAGGTTTTATAAGCTTTTCAAGAAATGAATATCGACTGTCAAGATGTTTAGCTCCTACAATGAGGAGGCAAGTTACATGAAGGAGTGAATCACCTTGACTGTCTACAATCATTCGTCCGATACCGAGTTGAAACGGATTAGAGCTGCAAGTGCTAGGAGGAAAAGGAGTCTGCTGCGCAAGATGACAATGGACCGCTGGCTCTACTTAATGCTGCTGCCGGGGATTATCTACTTTCTATTATTTAAGTACGGCCCGATGTGGGGCATTGTCATCGCATTCCAGGATTATTCTCCCTTTCAAGGGATGACGGGCAGCAAATGGGTAGGCATGAAGCACTTTCATCGGCTGTTCACCGATCCGACTTTCTTCGTGCTGCTGAAGAATACACTGCTGCTTTCAGTAATGAACCTTGCCTTTGTATTCCCGATGCCGATTATTTTCGCGCTAATGCTGAATGAGCTCCGAACGGCGAAGTTCAAGCGAATTATTCAGACGCTGATCTATATTCCACACTTTATGTCTTGGGTCATCATTGTCGGCATGTTCTACGTGATTATCGAGATGCAGGATGGGATCTTCCAGGAAATCTTAGCTTCCATGGGCTTACAGAAGTTTACCATTATGATGAATCCAGACCTATTCCGCCCCATGTATATTTTACAGTCGATCTGGAAGGACACGGGCTGGGGTACGATCATCTACCTGGCTGCACTAGCGGGGGTCGATCCTCAGCTATACGAGGCATCCAAGATGGACGGGGCGGGCCGGATGCGTCAATTGTGGCATATTACTTTGCCATGTATTCGCAGTACGATCATCATTCTGTTGATTTTGAAAATTGGAGATATTCTGGAACTTGGCTTCGATCATGTGTTCTTATTATTAAATCCACTGAACCGAGGGGTGGCCGAAATCTTCGATACGTATGTGTATACGTCAGGTATCGTTCAAGGCGCCTTTAGCTATTCGACAGCCGTCGGGTTATTCAAGTCCTTTGTCGGACTTGTGCTTGTCCTGGCTGCGAACCGGCTTTCCAAAAAGTTTGGAGAAGAAGGAATTATTTAAGAAGAGAAGGAGCCATCCATTATGAAGCATTATGACACATACACTAGTCGGTTATTCGACTATTTGAATTATGCAGTCCTGTCCTTGTTCGCGCTCGCTACGACTATTCCGTTTGTTCATATCGTAGCGACCTCATTTGCATCTGAACGCGAAGTGCTCACGAAGGATTTCGTACTGTTTCCAACTGAGTTCTCACTGAAGGCTTACCAGATCATCTTCGCGAACGACCGGATTGTGCACAGTTTGCTCGTTACGATATTCATCACAGTGGTTGGGACGTTGATCAACATCGTCGCTACCTCCATCATGGCTTATCCGTTGTCCCGCAAGGACCTTATCGGGCGCAAGCCGATCATGATGATGATCCTGTTCACCATGCTGTTCGGCGGGGGCATGATCCCAACATTCCTGCTCATTAAGGCGCTAGGACTGCTAAATTCATTCTGGTCCCTGCTGCTGCCTGGGGCGATCAGTGTGTTCAACCTCATTATTCTGAAAAACTTTTTTCAGCAAATGCCCGACGGGCTTGAGGAATCCGCTAAAATGGACGGCGCGAATGACTTGGTTATCCTGTTTCGGCTCGTGTTACCGCTCTCCTTACCGGCCATCGCCACCTTCAGCTTGTTCTATGCCGTAGGGCACTGGAACACGTTCATGACGGCGGTGCTCTATATTAATGATGCAGCCAAATGGCCGATTCAAGTGCTGCTCCGCGGTATCGTTATGCTATCGCAGGGCTGGCTTGATAATCCTGAGGCAGCAACCGATCAGACGCCTCCGTCGGAAACGGTCAAGATGGCCGTCATTACATTAGCTACGCTTCCCATTTTGTGTGTGTATCCGTTTCTGCAGAAGCACTTTGCTAAAGGGGTGATGCTCGGCTCCGTGAAAGGTTAGTATGCAAGTTGGCAATGCCTAAACTATAATAAAATCAGGAGGTCTACTCATTCATGAACAAATCGACGATGAACAAGATTACGGCTACCGCCATGGCAACGGCATTAACAGGAACGCTTCTGGCAGGATGCAGCTCCAGCACCGACGGTGCCAGCCCCAAGCCGGCGGAGAGCGGCAAGCCAGCGGCTACTGCCGCAGCACCTACAACGATTAAGATTATGTCCCAGACGGCTCTCGATCCGATAAAGGATGACAATCCGATAAAGCTTGAGATAGAGAAAATGTCCAATACGAAGCTGGAGTTTACATGGGTTCCGGCAACGGCGTACAACGATAAATTTAACGCGACTTTGGCCTCCGGCGAGCTGCCTCAGGTGATGCTAGCGAATACAGCCCGTAATGCGAATGTGGTCAATGCAGTGAAGGCTGGCGCGTTCTGGGAGATCGGACCTTACCTCAAGCAGTTCCCGAATCTGAGTAAGATGAGTCTAGATGTGATAAATACAGCTAGTTATGAAGGTAAGATCTTTTTACTTCCGCGGTTCCGTGATGGTGCTAGGCACATTATCGCATATCGCAAGGATTGGGCTAAGAATTTGGGCATCGCCGAGCCGAAGACGCTTGACGATTTGGCCAAAATGGCGAAAGCGTTTACGGAGAATGATCCGGATAAGAACGGTAAAAATGACACGATCGGCTATGCGGAGTCTGTCTCCCTGGACGCGTTATCTCGCGATATCTCCGTCTATTTCGGCGGACCTATGAACAACGGTATTATGAACGATCAGGTTGTCCCTAACTTTTTGACGCCAGAATATTTCGAAGGAATGAAGTGGTATCGCAGTCTATATGCGGGCAAGGCGATTAACCAGGATTTCGCTTTGCTCAACACCGCGCAGCAAGGGGAGTTGTTCACTAAGGGCAAAGCAGGTATTATAATCTCCGTAGATAGCAACCAGAAGACATACCAGAAAGATCTGCTAAAGGTAGATCCGTCCAGTGATGTCGGTTTCATTCAAGGCCTTCCAGGGCCTAAGGGCTTAAGAGCTTCCACAACAGGCGGCACGTTGGGCGGATATCTCTTCGCCAAGAGCTCTATTAAAACAGAAGCAGAGCTGCTCAAGATTCTTGGCTTCTTCGACAAGTTGTCATCTCCTGAAGGCATGACATTTGCCTATCGCGGTATTAAAGACGTAGATTATAAAATGGAAGGCAACTTACTCGTCCCTAACGTAACGCTGTCGGATGAAGCCAAAACAGGAACCGCTGCGTTCAGAGAACTGGCTGTCGCACATGCGAATGTAGGCACTCCGCTGAAGCCGGATTCGCCAGTAAACGAGCTGATCAGCTCCATGGTCGCAGCCAATGAGAAGATCGCCGTGTTTGACGTAGCTGGCGCCTTAATCTCAACAACGAAGAACGAGAAGGGGCCGGAGCTAGATAAGATTAAGGCGGATGCCATCGTGAAATTTATTATGGGTCAAATCGACGAAGCAGGCTATAAGAAGGCTTTGGAAGATTGGAAGAAAGCGGGCGGCGACAAGGTCATCGCAGAATTAACCGCAGAATATAAGAAGGCGCAAGGCAAGTAAAGTAATAAGACCGTAGTATCCAAGGGGGAACCACCATGAACTTTCGCCAAATGACATATCTGAATAAATTACTCGTTTATGGGTTCCTCCTTGGCGTTGTACCTCTCGCAATCCTTGGTTTCCTGTCTTATTTCCGCGCCTCCACGACGATTCAGACATATGTGGAAGCCGGAAATCTACAAATTTTAAAGCACAGCCAGCTCGCTGTCGAGCAAAATATGAAGACTGTCGAGACCGCTTTGGTCGCGTTCCTCAACAGCCCGCAAGGCACGGATTTGTATAATATTCCGCTTGATTATAATAAGTACGAACCGTTCAGTCGGCTCGAATCCAGCATGCGCCAGCTGCAAATCTATGAGACTGGCGTATTCGACGTGTCGTTGTACAATTTGCAATACCTATGGCGTGTAAGCAATGCGGGCATTACCACGTTTGAAAATAAAGAAGAGGAACTAAAGCCCTATGAGGACTTTCTGAATTCCTCCATGAATTCCACATGGATTAAGAATGAGCGTGGGATTCGGTTTCTGAAGAAGAGTCCCATCTATGTGACTAACCCGGCGATGCTCGTCGTAGCGGATATCCCGTACTCTCACCTCAGCAAGCTGCTCCTCCGGGCGAACCCGCTTGGAAGTACTGCAATCCTGGACAGCCATCTGGAATTGTTGCTCGGTCAGGATCAAGGCTCCGTACAGCAGCTGTTGGGCAATACGGAACTGAAGAAGAAGCTGTCCGGTGACGACGCCCAGGGACAGTTAGTTATGAAGCGGGACGGCGAATCGTACGGGGTGACATTCGTCCACTCCACCTTCTCGGGATGGTACTATATCGCAGCCGCTTCGATCGACGAGATAACCAAGGAATCCCGTTCGATCGGGCAGTTCACTTGGTGGACGTGCGCTGGCATTCTGTTCTTGATATTGTTCGCCGCCTGGTTCGGCTCCAACAATATGTACCGGCCAATCCGCAAGCTCCACGGTGCGCTTGTCGGTTCGGGGGACAAGTCCAGCGATCCGAGCGGCAGCAAGGAGGATCATATTCAGCAAATCGGCCAGAGTGTGACGAAGCTGCTCGACCGGGAGAAGAAAATGTCCAGCCAGATTGAAGGATACACGGTGCAGCTCGAAGCGTTCTTCGTTCAGAAGCTCATTCTGGGCGATGTGCGCAAGCGTGAAATTACCGAGAAGCTGAATATGTTCAGCTATGCAACGGATTGGCACAAAATGACGGTGATGGCAGTAGAGATCGATACGCTGGAAGGAACGCGGTACAGCCGTAATGATCAGGATTTGCTGCTGTTCGCTATTAACAATATGGTCAGTGAGATCATCCCGCAGACGAACCGGCTGGCGCCGATCGTCTCCAGCAGCAGTCAGTTGAATGTGGTGGGCACGGTACTGGACGACCCAGAAGCATGGAACGTCGAACTTCAGCTCTGGGCGGAAGCGATTCAGCAGGCGGCGTCCAACTATCTCGACGTGACGGTAAGCGTCGCCTTGAGTAAGCCGGTAGAGCAGTGGACGGACCTACCGCGGGCTTACCAGGAGGCGGGGGAAGCGCTGAACTACCGGGTACGGCTCGGTAATGAAGCCATTATTTACAGCGAGGATGTTGTTTCCGGTACGGACGAGATGATTCATTATCCGCTGAAGCTGGAGCAGGAGCTGCTCGCTTCGATCAAGAGCGGGTACCAACTGGAGGCCGAGGAGAAGTTGTGTAATTTCATGCAGGAGCTGGTACGACCGCCGTTCCATTACCAGGAATACCAGCTGAGTTTATTCCGGATACTGACCGAAATTACCAATCTGCTGCAGGTGGAAGGAATTCCGCTTAGAGAGCTGGTGAGTGGAGAGGCGCCGCTTATTGAACAGATGTCCCAGCTCCGAACGGTGGAGGAGATGGAGGAGTGGTTCCTGCAGAAGCTGATCACTCCGGTCATCACCGTTCTGGAGGAGCGACGCAGCTCCCAGTTCCAAAATATTTCCGATTCGGTCATTCAGATGATCCACGAGGATTTCGATACACTTCTCACGCTGGAGCTATGCGCTTCCCGGATTCATTATCATCCTCATTATGTAAGCAAGGTGTTCCGTCAGGAGACTGGCGTGAACTTCAGCGAATATCTGCTGAAGCATCGGCTTGAGATGGCGAAGGGCTGGTTGACCGAGACGAGCATGACCGTGACGGAGATTGCCGAGAAGCTCAAGTATACGAGCCCGACCAACTTCATTCGCTATTTCCGCAAGATTGAAGGTATTACGCCGGGACAGTATCGGGAGAGAAAGACTGGGAACGTATCCAAAGACTAGTATGCATAAGCTCAGCGCTTGCCTGTGAATAGGCGGCGCTTTTTTTGCGTTCAAGAGTGAAGTAGGGGCTTTATGTCATAAGATGATCAAGCGAATGTTGACTATTGAATATGCGCTCAAGCGGCAAGCTCGATCCAATTTCTCATGAACAAATGAATATAGACAGGTGACGTATCTGGAAGGGAGAATGGTATCTGTACCAAGATACAAAAAAAGGAAGGAGGTCTGTTGACTTGATACCTGGGTTAAAACCTAGGGCGTTGAAGTTGCACATTTAGGCAAGAAGGCTCAATCTTCGGTTAACATGCCTACGAAGGGCGAAGCGTCTTGAGGTGACGCAACGAGGCTCACGCCCCACCATTCCTCCCAGAGAGAAGGAGTTGTTCAATCAATAATGATCAAATTGCGAGTTTGGATGGTTTTACTGATGGTATGTATGGTTGTCTCCTCTATGACCATCATTCCGCCGTCCCGCGCCGAAGCAGCGCTTTATCCAATGCTACTGAGCTCGGACTTCGAAGACGGAACGTCTAGCGGCTGGGGCGTCTCGAAGGGAACGTTCTCCGTTGTGGCAGATGGCAGCAACGTCTACAAGACATTTTATACATCGGGAAGCACGACAGAGAGATTGGCAACCGCCGGTTCCACAACGTGGACCAATTACTCGGTCGAAGCTAAGTTGAAGCTATATAGCGGTGACTATGCAGGTCTGCTTGGGCGATACAAAGATACGGACAACTATTACAATCTGACGATTTACGATGGGGAGAATTTGGTGAGGCTTGGCAAGAAAGTGGCCGGCGCCAGTGTGACGCTGGGCAGCTATGCCATGCAGATTGTGCCAAATACCATCTACACGTTGAAGCTGGATATGGACGGCTCTCAGATTGTAGCTTCGGTTAATGGTACGCCAATCATCACGGTAACCGATACAGGTCTTGCATCCGGTAAGATCGGAACCCGGGGCTATAAAGCAACTTATAGCATAGATGATGTTTCGGTCATGGATAAGCGTGTTCCGGCTAGCATCGTCATTTCTCCGCAAAATGCACTGCTCCTGGATGGCGAATCACGTCAATATTCGGTGACTGTATATGATAGCGTTTACAACGTGATTACGGGCGTGCCGCTCACCTGGTCTAGTGGGAATACTGCGATTGCGAGCGTGAGCGGAACTGGCATTGTGTATGGCGAGGGTGCAGGTACGACCTCGATAACGGCGTCATACGGCTCATTACAAGGCAGCGCGAACGTTACGATTCAAGCTATTGTTCCTGTGACTCCGATCGAGATGTTGAAGACCTTGAGCACCATCACGGTCGACGGTATACTGAGCGAGAGTGTCTGGTCACTGGATAACAGTGCGCTTAAGGTTGTCTCTGGAACGAATGATAATACCGTTACCTTCGGTACGCTATGGAATGAGAAGTACTTATATGTCGGGGTTAAAGTCATCGATAACAATGTATACAACGACTCAACAGACGGATGGGATGACGACTCCGTGGAGCTGTTCATCGATGCTAATCACAATCACAGTGTTACGTATGATGTATACGACTGGCAGTTCCGTAAGGGATATAATGATACGGTCCTGTGGGAGAGTCAGAACGAAACAGCCGGCGTCCTGCACGGCTGGTCTAATGTAACCGGCGGCTACACGGTAGAGATGGCGATTCCATGGGAAAATCTCGGCGTGGTTCCTTCTGCTGGCGTAAGCATCGGCTTTGATATCGCCAACAACGACGATGATAACGGTGGTATCAGGGAAGGACAGCGCGTATGGGCCGGCATCGCCGACAATTACAAAAACACGCTGAGTTTCGGCGACCTGATTCTGTCTGCGACGACGGTAGGCACGACGCCAACACCACCTACAGCACCGCCTGCCGTGAATCGTTATGTGCTGCCGGCTGGTGCCGGTACGATGGATGGCAGCAGTTGGGCCAATGCGATGGCCGGTGATGTAGTCGGAGGCTTGCAAGCGGCGTGGGATGCGACAGGACTGAACAATACAATGTATATTGGCAGTGGAACTTATACGGTTCCACAGACGCTGCAGCTGTCGACTGGCGGGATAGATATCACGCATCGCAAGAAGCTCTCGGGCTTCGATACCGGGAGCGGACTTCCCATATTTCAAGGCAGCTGGACGCTTGCTAATCAAGTATCCACACCCTTCATCAATGTACCGCTTGGGGTGAATTTCTGGAGCATTTCCGATCTTCATATTAAAAATTATATGTACGGCATCTATGCGAACGGCCAGCATGAAGGAATCCGTATTACAAACATTGAAGCCGAAAATATATCGGACGGTATATATCTATGGGGAAAAGCCACCAGATCCAATCCGAATGTAGGCTCCCATGATATTGTCATCAAGGACAGCAACTTCAGCAACTTTACCAAGAGTGCCGTCCGTTTCCGCAACGGGAATTACTTGGCCAGCGTTATCAATACGACAGCGGATGCCGGCGGATCAGCCTTCTGGTACAGCGGCAACTTCCCAATTGGCTTCCGAATCGGCAACTCACCGGAATCGGCCAACATTTTCGACCATGATATCTTGTTCCAAGACGTGACGGCACGTAATAGCTATCATGAGGACGGGACGAACTACTGGAATGGTGATGGCTTCGCAGCAGAGCGTCAAACCTACAATTTGACTTACGTGCGCGCTAAGTCTTTCAACCATACAGACGGTGGGTTCGACGACAAGTCTTCTAATCCGATCTGGATTGACTCCGTCGCCTTCGGCAGCAAACGGAACTTCCGGCTGTGGTCCTTGGGCAAGGCTACCTTAATTAATTCGATCGCCGGCTATGCCAATAAGCAAGGTGGCAGTGGTGGTGCCTATGACTTGTGGGTTGGCGGCTCAGGCAACGTGGATGCCTATTACAGTACCTTCTATGACAGCGCCTCGACGCCGATCGGATTGGAAGATGCGAATCAAGTCAACATTTATGATTCCATCGTCGGCAAGAGCTCAGGCACTGCCGTATACACCACCGCAGGAGGCACGATCACTTTCACGCGGTCCGATCCGTACATTCCAGGCACGATAGGTCAGGACCCGCAATTCGTGAATGCTGTCAACTCGGCGTGGGAAGGCGGCAGCAACGATTTCAATAGCCAATACTTCGGAAACACGAAAGGCTATTATGAGCCAAGCTCAAGCGCAGCCAATTACACCGCCACGATAAGCACAGGCAGCTTAAGTCTGAATGTGGCGCAGCATACATCGGTAAGTGCAAGCGTGACCGACGGCGGCACGCCGATTTCCGATCCCGAGAATATCGTCTGGTACAGCGAGGACGGTGATCGGCTGCGCGTGAAGCAATCCAGAGGAGCTACTGCTGAAGTAACGGGTCTGGAAGCGGGAACAACGCAGTTAGTAGCCGTATATAAAGGCGCGCGTACGGACATAACCGTAACGGTTCATTAAGAATGACTATCCTACCGCCTGCTCCGGTGATAGAGCAGGCGCATTCTTTCGTCAAACCGGACCATCTCTATGTGAATTAATGAATAACCTCGTATTACTTGCGGAACAAGTCTTGGCTCACTAGCCCTCATCGCCAGCTCGTTAGTTAATGAATATAGACTGTGATGTGATTTCGGAAGACAATGAACCTGAATTCGTTGAATTGAGACAACTACGCAGATGAGGGAGTGAATCCATGATCAGCTTCAATCGTATCCGTTCGGCTATACTATCGGCAGAGCACACCACCCGGAATCATCTCCTGGGTACGCCGCTCACCGATGAATTGAAGAAGTCTATTGTCCAGTCCGAGATCTTCGCCCCGCTATTGGAGGACATTCGGGTGGAGTCGGCCAGAGCCCGGCAGGAGCCGACCCCGGCGCTTCTATTCTCCAAGTTTCATCAGTTCGTGAAGCAAGGTACGCGCGTAGAATACCAGAAGCCCTATTATGACCGCCGGGGCAGGTTGCTTGCCCTAGCGCTGGAGGCTTGGTTGTTTCCAGAGGAGAAGCAGGTGCTCGAGTCCCTGGAGGACCTGATCTGGACGATCTGCGAGGAGCACTCGTGGGCACTGCCCGCTCATCTTCCATGGTCCTACGAGAAGCTGGTAGAATCGCGAGTCTCGATGGCGCAGACGGTAGACTTGTTCGCAGCGGAGACGGCGCACGCGTTGGCGGAGACGCTGTATCTCCTAGAGGGCCAGCTAAATCCTTGGGTCGTGCACCGGGTCAAGGAGGAGCTCGAACGCCGGGTATTCGGCCCGGTATTCAGCTCCGCTTACACCTTCCGCTGGGAATGGCGCACAAGTAATTGGGCTTCCGTCTGCGCCGGAGCGGTAGGTATGGCTGCGTTGCTTATAATTGACGACCGCGAGCGTTTGGCCGGTATGATCGGACGACTCGCCGGAGCGATGGCATGCTTCTTGGAAGGCTTCGGGGAGGACGGCTGCTGCACGGAAGGAATCAGCTACTGGGAGTACGGATTCGGATATTATGTTTATTTCGCCGAGATGCTGATGGCGTATACCGGAGGGGAGCTGAATCTGCTTCAGGGGGATAAGATAACCGCTATCGCTCGCTTCCCGGCTGCCGTAGCGCTGACTTCACCGCAATCCGTCAACTTTTCGGATTGCGTGGAGCAGCCATTCCTTAGTACCGGGCTGCACAGCAGGCTGTACGATCGTATTCAGGCGCCGCTTCCGATGATGACCCGGGCAGCCCGGTTTCATGAGAATGCGACGTACCGATTTCCGCAGATGGTCCGCAATCTGCTATGGACGGATCCGACCCATTTCCACCGACCCAATGCGGAAGGAACTTACGTGTTCAATGATGCGAGCTGGGTTGTAGACAAGGTGATGCTGGACGGGACATTGTTCGCTTTCGCTACGAAAGGAGGGCACAACAACGAGCCGCATAATCATAACGATCTGGGTCACTTCCTCTTGCATGCAGGAGGCGAGACGCTGCTTGTCGATCTGGGGCAAGGAGCATACACAAGGGACTATTTCGGAGAGAAGCGATATGAGCACGTGAATACTTCTTCCGAAGGGCACTCTGTACCGGTCATTAACGGTTACGTTCAGGGGGCAGGGGAATCGTACCGGGGAATCGTCAGAGAAGCGGATATCCGCGAACAAACGCTGGTCGTTAAGCTGGATCTAACCGAAGCATACCCGGAGGCGGCGGGTCTAAGCTCCTTCAGCCGGACATTCCAGTGGACCAGTGATCTCTCGCTTGGGGAGGCCGAGCTGAAGCTGACGGATAATTTCGTCTTTCGTGCGTCCAACAACCAGCTTGCTGAAACCTTTATCAGCCTGACGGAACCGCTCATCGAGAAAGGCTGCATCATCTGGGATGGGCAGAAGGGGAAGGTGGTGATGTACTACGAGGCGGATTTGCTGGCTGCGAAGCATGAAGTGCTGAGCAACGACGCTAACCAGGTCCTCACTCGCGTTATTCATCGTGTACGTCTACATGCCAGTAAGACACCCCATCAGGCGGAGTTTCTATTCCGGTTCCGCTGCACGTCTAAGCAGAGTTAATTGTATCCCTGAGGCTTGCACGCAAATGAGGCTTTCTCAGGGATCTCCAAGCATAGCATGTCATTGTTGTGACCGCTTTCATTTCATGATCTGAAGGGAGCAGTGTAAATATGAGGTCGATAAAATGGTTTACCAGGATGTTGGTGGTTTTATTAGTATTTAGCATGGTGATTTCGGCCCAGTTGATTCAACCCCAATTGGCTACCGCAGCAACCTTGTTTTCGGACGATTTCGAAGACGGAGATGCAACCGGTTGGTCCATCGTGAATGGAGGAGCAACTAATTTTACCGTAGTATCGGACGACACAATGGTTTATAAGATCCAATATGCGAGTGGCGGTATCACAGAGAAACTTGCTGTTGCCGGAAACGCTGGATGGACGAATTATGCCGTGGAAGCGAAAGTGAAATTGCTTTCGGGAAGCAATGCAGGCGTTATCGCAAGATATGTGAACAAAGATAACTTTTACGTTTTGAGAATCGATAGTACGAACGATAAACTAGAGTTGAGTAAAAGAGTGAATGGCACATTTTCACTAATCTCTGATGTGGCTATGACGCTTAATGCCAACACGGCATATACGCTTAAATTATCAGTAAATGGTGCAAATATAACGGGATCTGTGGATGGGGTACAAAAAATTAGTGCTACCGATTCAGCATTTTCAGCTGGGAAAATTGGCACGAGAGGGACTTCTTCCACTTACACCCTTGATAATGTCACCGTATCCGACCCCGCTCTTACTTATACCGCCAAAAAAACGTTAAGTCCCATTTCAGTTAATGGTAGTTTAGATGAGTCTGTCTGGTCGATCGACCAAAGCGCGTCCAAGGTAGTTCAAGGAACGGCAAACAATACCGTTACTTACGGGGCACTATGGGATGACAAGTATTTGTATGTAGGCGTAAAGGTGCTGGATGGCAATCTTTACAACGATTCGTTGACAGACTCCTTCGATGATGATTCGGTTGAAATTTTCATAGATGCCGACCATAATCATGGGATTACTTACGATCTCAAAGACTGGCAGCTCCGTAAAAGGTACAACGACACTGGTTTATCCGAAAAACTGAACGAAACCGTCGGCGTGAAGCATGGGTGGTCGGCGATTGCCGGGGGATATGCCATCGAGATGGCTATTCCATGGATTAATTTAGGAATCACACCAGCTGCACAGCTGAGTATTGGCTTCGACATCGCTGTCAATGATGACGATAATGGAGGCGTCCGTGATAGTCAGCTTGTATGGGCAGGAACTGCAGATAATTGGCAAAACACCTCGGCATTCGGTGATTTAATTCTGTCTTCTACGACAGTTGGAACGACACCAACACCGCCGACACAACCGCAGCCAGTCAACCGTTATGTGACACCGCAAGGTGCGGGTTTGAAGGACGGAAGCAGTTGGGCCAATGCGTTTAAAGGTGACCAAGTTGGAGGGCTACAGGCTGCATGGGATGCGACTGGCATTACAAACACGCTTTACGTCGGAAGCGGAACATATATAGTGCCTCAGACATTAAGCTTGACGAGAGGCGGTACCGATGTCCAACATATGAAAAAGCTGATCGGTTCGAATACGGGTGGCGGGCTGCCTGAATTCAAAGGCGATTTCACTCTGGCCAACCAGGGATCGCGAAAGTTCATTGACGTGCCGCTGGGCGTTAGCTATTGGTGGATTCAGGATATTGTCATTGGCAATTATTTTTACGGCATCTATGTCAATGGGCAGAGCGAAGGGATCCGCATCTATAACGTGAGCGTCCATGACATGAGTGACGGCGTTTACTTCTGGGGCAAAGCAACTCGTTCTAACCTGGAAGCGGGTACGCACGATATCGTGGTGAAAGGCGGCACTTACACCAATTATACAAAAAGGGCGGTCCGTTTCCGCAACGGAAACTATATGGCTAGTGTCATTGGCGTTAATGCCGACGCGGGAGGTCAGGCAAATTGGTACACGGGCAATTTCCCATTTGGCTTTAGCATAGGGAATTCACCGGCAGAGTCCCCATACATCTTCGATCACGATATTTTGTTCCAGGATGTGACGGCCCGCAACAGCTGGCATCAGGACGGAACTTCCTACTGGAACGGTGATGGATTCACAGCGGAACGCGCTGCCTACAATTTGACGTATGTACGCAGTAAGGCGTTCGATAGTACGGATGGCGGCTGGGATGATAAATCAAAAAACCCAGTGTTTATCGATACGGTCTCTTTCGGCAATAAGCGGAACTATCGGTTATGGTCGGGGGATAAAGCTACACTGATCCGTGCTATCGGTGGGTATTCGTTCAAGCGTGGCGGAAGCGGAGACGCTCTTAACTTGCATGTGACTGGCGACGGTAAAGTAGATGCTTACTACAGTACATTCTGGAACAGCCAGAACTCGGAGATCGGCCTCGAAGACGCCAACACGGTCAATATTTACGATTCGATTATCGGCAAAAATAACGGAACTTCGCTGTATAATTTATCCGGCGGACAGTTAAATGTCGTCAATTCTGATGCCTATATACTTGGCATGCAGGGGACAGACCCCCAATTTGTAAACGGTGGAAATTCAGCTTGGGAAGGCGGAAGCAGTGATTTCAACAGCCAAGCTTATGGCAATACGAAAGGATACACGTATCCAGGCCCGAACAACACGCCGTATACGGTTCAGATTAACTCGGGCAACCTTTCATTAGGTTTATATGGAAGTACCACGATCAGTGCGCAGGTGCTAGACAGCAACAATAACCCTGTGGCGGATCCGAATAATATCATTTGGTACAGCAAAGACGGATATATTTCGCGGCTCTTGCAGTCACGTGGAGCGAGTGCAATCGTGCAAGGCTTAAATGCTGGAACGACAGACATTATAGCGGTGTATAAAGGTGATGAAGCGAAGATCTCGGTTACTGTAAATTAATGTTGGAAGAAACTAATTAACGCATTCGTAAAACCAGATATCCAGGAGAAAGTCTAGTTTATCAAAGTATTTCCAAACCCATTTGTATTTCAGACAATTTGAACGAAGAAATCCAGCAAACCCTTGTGGTTGCTGGATTTCTTCGTTCAAACCAATTTGTCAGCTTATTTCTTTATACTAAATCCATTTGTAGAATCATAGTTAATTGTCAATCCAAGTTCGTCAACTGCAAACTTCCAGGTCATTGGAAAGTAGGTAATATCTTTATAAACAATTAATGGATAGTCCTCTTTGTAGTTATCAAGCCACGAGTCGTTTATGAATACATTAAATGTTGGAAGATCGATGATATATTCGGAGTAAGGATTGTTATACAGTCCTTTTTTTTGTGTCAAGAGCGAAGCCTTATTTTCGGTTTTTCTTATTGAGAAACCTATATCATCACTCCAATTTACATCTACAGCTAAGGCCTGAGTATAACTCCAAGTCATCGGGAAATACGTGATATCTTTATATGATAATACGGGATACTCTGCATAAGCGTTATCGATTTGAGTTCCGTTTATCGAGATTTTATAGGGTGGTAATGTAGCTTTTAATCTTGTATCAATAACTTCCACTTGTTTAGTTTCTGGAGCTTTTGTTGAAGGAGAAGTAGAACTACTACCTGAGCTGCTACTTCCCGAACCTGAACTTCCAGAACTGCTAGAACTTCCACCGTTATGATAATGGTAACCAGAGCACAATCCTTTAGACTTGGATGCTGCTGAACAATTATGACCACCGCTAGAATCTGTTCTCCCCGAGTGGGCAACTGCAGTAGTAGAAACCGTAATTAGTAGTGCTAATGAACTAAGTAACACTTTGTATTTCAACTGAAATCCTCCTAAACATAGTAAAATATTCCTAAATGAGTATATCATAAAAATAAAGCCAATAAATTTTAATTTATATTTTGAATGTTTATCAACAAAGTTCTAGAGTTCTTGTAAAATAAAAAAGGCTACTCGGACAACCCCATCCTAGTAGCTTTTTTTGTATTCGTTTGGAGAAACACCAGTCTGCTTCTTAAATGCAACATAGAAGGCCTTGTAGTCGGAGTAACCAACCTCTAGCGCGATCTGGACCCATGTTTTATGGGTAGTGGCGATCATCCTGCAGGCCTCATTAATCCTTATTTGACGCGTATATTGGGACAGAGTCATACCTGTAGCTTCCTTGAATAATTGGCAAAAGTAATTTTTGCTGATGAACGTTTTGTGCGCCAGATCGCTGAGATTGACAGGCTCATGGTAACTTTCGTTTAAGTGTCGAATAGCCGATTCGATGGCACTGGCTTTCTTTTGCTGGAGATAATCTCCTTCACTTCGGCGGTTAAAGCCACGCATGATTTTCACAATCAGCTCAATCATATAGGCGCGGATGATCGCATTATAGCCCTCTTGGCGCTGGCTGTATTCATAATCCATCTTTTCGATCAGATGATCGAAGTCCAGCTGTTCCGCACTACTAAGCCGCAGATCAGAATGTATTAAATGATCGTCCCATTCATCTTTAAATAGGTAAGATAGAGCCAAACTGGAGTAATCATGGAAAGAGAGCAGAGATTCATCAAGGAAACTAGGCTTGAACAAAATATTATAGGTCACGAGTTCCTCATCATCGGCTTCCCGGTAAAAAGCATGAGTAATATCATAGTTGATTAAGAACAAATCGCCCTTCGATACCCGGTATTGTTTATTGTCAATCGTATGGTAACCAGAGCCGGAATACACATAACAGATCTCGACAAAGTCGTGAGAGTGGGACTGGTGCTTCTCCTTGATCGCTTCGGAAAATTGAATAATGCAGAAGGCTTCCCCTTCCCGAAAAAAGTTTTCTCCACGATAGACGACTTCCGTTAACATACCTGTTGCCTCCAGTCCAAACGTTGACTCTCAAGGATCGTACATTCGACCATCTTTTCCTTAATATACACCATGGGATGACATAGAAAAAGGGATTACGATGGAAATAAGGTTAGGGTTGCACTTAGGTATCCGGCCATTCGTGTGTAGAGGAGAACATATATATGCTGACAATGAAAGCACTTGCTGTTACGGAAATAGGCAAAAGGGCGGAACTAATCGAAATGCCACGTCCGAAGGCAGATGAAAACTCTATCGTGATCAAAACAGTTTATTCGGGCATCAGCATCGGGACGGAAATGTGGATTGCGGAGGGACGCAGATCGGATTATGGGGATCCACCGTTCATTAACGGATATCAAGCGAGTGGTCGCGTAGTAGATGTGGGTGCGAACGGTGCGGGACAATATGAAATCGGTGATCTCGTAACTGTTTTTTGTAATGGGGCTCACGCTGAATATGTCAAAGCAAGCCTATGGATGGTTCATAAATTAAGCAAGGTAGAATCGCTTAAAGCTTGCTCTATGTTTGTGCAGCCGTCGGTTGCGGCGAACGCGTGGAACATGGCTAGCGTTAATATGGGCGATGTGGTGTATATTGCGGGACAAGGACTGATCGGTCAGTGTGCAGCGATGATTGCTCGGCTGCGTGGCGCCTACGTTATCGCTAGTGATATCTCTGAAGATCGTATCAGGCGCTCGCAAGAACACTGTACGGATTGGACAATAGACGCCTCCAAGGAAAAGGTGCTTGACGCGTTAAAGAAACGTTATCCGAATGGCGTTGATATCACGGCCGAATCGTCAGGCTTTGAAGCGCTGCTTGATGATACGATGTCGGCAACCCGAAATAAGGGAACCTTTGTCTTTCTTGGTTGGTATCCTGATCGTGCAAGTTTCTATTATAATACGCCACATGCCAAGCAGCTTAATGCCATTTTCCCTTGCTTCATTGGTGAGCGTCCCGTACGGGAGGGTGTCATCCGCCTCATGGAATCCGGCACACTCAACATACTGCCGTTGATCTCGCACGAGGTGAGTTGGGATGAATCGGAGGATATTTACAATACGCTCTTCACGAAGCAGCGCAATGATTATAATGGAATCGTCATTCGGTGGGAGCAGCCCCTATGAACATATTAGTTACTGGAGCGACCGGATTCGTCGGAGAACAATTGTGCCAGCGTTTGGCGCAGCGGCATCAACTGATCGGCATGTCCCGCAGCAAGTTGACTGGCGTTGATTTCGCAATCAAGGGAAACTTTGACCGATTTGAGGATCTCAGATTGCTAGATGAATATAGAATCGATATCGTTGTGCATTTGGCAGCGGTCACTGGCGGCAGCAGCGAGGAGGACAGCTTGGCGGTTAATGTGCAGGGAACACGGCGCTTATATCGCTATTTGCTCGACCGCGGATGCAGAAGATTCATCGCAGCAAGTTCTATTGCGGCCGTCGGCGGTTTGGATAAAGATTTCGTGCCACAGGCGTTGCCTATGCCAGACAACCATGAATGTCTGGCGACCGATGCCTATGGATGGAGCAAATGGTTAATGGAAGATTTGAATCGATATTTGCAACGTAAGACACCTGATGCTGACTTTGTCAATCTACGCTTAGGTGCGGTCGTACCCGACGACTGGGAGCCTCATTACGTCGATGGGAGTACGCAGATGAATATTCCTTTCATTTTACTAGGCCGAGTTTACGTTAGCGATGTAATTGAAGGAATTGTCCGTGTGATCGAAGAGCCTTCGAAGTCGAGAGCAACCAGCTATAATCTGGTCGGTCCGGATATCTCCTCGAGCGTACCTGCGGCCGAGATCTTACAGGCATTGCTGCATGCGCGTGGGACAGAGCTTGATCTCAGTTATTACAGGCAACCGGGTAATGAATTTAAGCCAATATATAGCATGGAGCGGATGAAAGAAGACTTCGGTTTCGAGCCGGTCCGTTCGGTGCGCAAGGCTTTGCCGTGAGCAAGAAAAGATAAGGATCGCTCTCATCTACCTTAAGGTGGGAGCGATCCCTATTTGGAGAAAAGAGATGAAACGAGTTGCCAAGTTACTTGGTGAGATCCCAATCGCTAGCCAACGCCGACTGCGCCTCAGCCTCCAATGGCTGATGCTGGCGGCGATATAGCAGCGGTGAGCAATTCTCCATTCGTTTAAATAACTTAATGAAATAGGAATGATTGTTAAAGCCGCATTGGTAGGCGATATCTGTTACAGGCAGCTTCGTCTCGCGAAGCAGCTTCTTGGCATGATGCAAGCGCTTAACAGTAATTAGTTTAGTGAGCGTTGTGCCGGTGTATTTATGAAAAATGCTGCTCACATACGACGGGTTCATATGGACAAGCTTGCTTAGCTTATTCAGCGACAGTTCGTGTTGGAAATTCGCACCGATATATTGCACCAAATACGCGATTTCCTCTGGCAAATCGTTGGGTGCCGCTACGCCGCCGCTTAATGCAGATGCTTCGTGTGCCCGGTAGCAGCGAATGAGAAGTTCGCGGATGGCTCCTTGAACGACGCTCGCATAACCAGGACCGCGTCCCGTCAGCTCCTCGTTAATAACTGCATACAGCTGTCTAATCCGCTCGCGATCGCGACCGTCGAACTGCATCCTCCAGCAGTCGCCTTTAAGCAAACTTAGTGGGTTCGGCAGATCCTCTTCCCAGCCCTCACTCAGCAGCGCTTCCTTCCACATCAGTACATTTCGGCACAACATGCGGTTCATGTCCGTCTGCATCACCTTATGCAGCGTGAAAGGCGGGATCATCATGAGAGTGCCTTCCTGCAAGGGGTAGGCATGGTCACCGACCAAATACCTGCCTTGTCCATGTTCGATATAGTACATCTCTATGCCGTCATGGCTCTGAAAGCCGGGAAAGGGGGCAATCGAATCGAGCTCGTAATACAGCAGAACAGGAGATTCCCGGAAAATGAATTCAACCTCGCCTCTCAGTTCCTCGGCCGTTTCAAACGACGCTTGCATAACGCTCGCCTCCCAGCTTGCCGGCCTGATTGCCGGTTGCGAGATCAGTATACTACAAATCCTAAATTTTGTTTGCAAAAGACCCAAAAAAAAGACCATCACCTAGCGGCTCATCCTGATAAGCTAAACGTATAGCAAAGTGATAAAGACGGTATGTGAAACGTTATGAAACGCAAAAGGAATTTAACATAGCGTAATATTTACGCTGTAAATGAAAAACAACGTGAACAAAGGAGGGCCATACTTTTATGACGGCTATTGATAAAACCGTAGAATGGAAGCGCAGTCATCCCGACATCGTCGTCTACATTCCGCAGGAGGACGCCTATACGGGCGATAATGAGCATTTTCTTGTATTTGAATCGCCAGAAGGCAATGAGCTTCTAGCGCTCTGGACGCAAAGCTCGGTCGAAGGGCATGGCGACAATCATCTCGTGCTGGCGCGCAGCCAAGATCTGGTAACCTGGAGCGAGCCGCAGTATGTCATTGGAACGAAGCGCGGCGGTCGCGGCGACCAAGCGAGCTGGGGATTTCCCGTCGTCTCTGCGCAAGGGCGCATCTACGTCTTTTACACGAGGGATATAGGCGTTCACGATCTGGATACGCAGACGTCGGGGGCGATGGGCTGTGTGTATTCTGACGACAATGGGCACACCTGGACGTCCGGTTCGGACATTCAGATGAAGCGGAACCAGTACGATCACCCGGATCCGAATGTTCCACGCAACTGGATCGTCTGGCAGAAACCGATTCGAGACAGCAAGGGGCGCTGGATAGTCGGCTATACCCAGTGGAGCAGCCCGTTCCACGCGACAGAAACGCCGCTTGGCTGGTACAGCAAGGATTCGCGCGCGATGTTTATGCGTTTCGATAACCTTGACGAAGTGCCGGATCCGGCTGAGCTGCGTATCACGTGGCTGCCCGACGACAACGAAGGGCTGGCCGTGCTGTTCCCGGACAGGCCGCACCTTTCTGTGGCGCAGGAGCCGGGTATTATACGGCTGCCAGACGGAAGAATCTTCTGCGCGATGCGTACCTTTACCGGCTACATCTGGTACAGCGTTTCGTCTGACGACGGTGGAAGCTGGTCGGAGCCACAGATCCTGCGCTACCGTGATGGCGGCGAGCCGATCAAGCAGCCTATTGCTTCCTGCCCGTTATATCAGCTGGCAAATGGTAGTGTGCTTCTTGTGTTTCATAATAACGACGGCAACCTTGGCGAATACAAGCCGCAGCATGCGCTGCATAACCGTCGTCCAGCGTTTATCGCTGTGGGCGAATATCATCCTGAAGCGGAGCAGCCGCTCTGGTTTTCGAAGCCACGGCAAATTCTCGATACGGACGGCGTGACATTCGGGCCGAAGGGAACGAGCGAGATCGCTACGTATCCAAGTCTGACGGAATGGGGCGGCCGGCGCGTGCTATGGTATCCGGACCGGAAACACTTTTTGCTTGGTAAAGAGATACCGGATGCCTGGTTGGCAGATGGAGAGAGATAGAAAATTTACATGTGCAAAGGAGTCGGAGCTATGAACGAGGAGAAGATCAACGAGTGGCGTGATGCAAGAAATATTAAATGGGGCTTGGAAATTCCGCGTGAATTTTATTGCGATCAGCCCTATATCGTTGTGACGAAGAGAGGTGAGTGGGTTTGCGTCATGACCACGGGCCAGGGGGTTGAAGGCGAGCGGGGACAGCATGTCGTCTCAACGATCAGCCGGGACCAGGGACAAACGTGGTCGGAACTGATTGACATCGAGCCGGCAGATGGACCGGAAGCTTCATGGGTGATGCCGCTGCTGGTGCCGAGTGGGCGAATCTATGCGTTCTATACGTACAATACCGATAATCGTCACGATGTCATTAGCGACTCGGGTAGGCTGATTTCGCGTGTCGATACGCTCGGAGATCTGACCTTCAAGTATTCCGACGACGATGGGTGCACTTGGTCGGCTGAACGATACAAAGTCCCGATCCGGTCTATGGCAATCGATCGCAACAATCCGTACGGTGGGGAGCCGCAATTTTTTTGGGGTGTCGGCAAGCCAATCATTCACCAGGATGCGGTATATATGGGATTGGCAAAGGTAGGCAGCTTTGGTGAAGGCTTTATGGCGTCCTCGGAAGGTATTTTTATGAAGAGTAAAAATATATTGACGGAACACGACGCATCCCGGATCGAATGGGAGACGCTGCCGGATGGCGATTACGGTATTCGCGCGCCGCACGGGCGAGTGGCCGACGAGCATAACCCGGTGGGTCTCGCTGACGGCAGTCTGTACTGCACATTCCGCACGGTCGAAGGACATAACGGGCATGCTTACAGCCGTGATGGCGGGCATACGTGGACGACCTCGCAGTATGCCGAATACCGCCCTGGCGGGCGGAGGATCAAGCATCCACGAGCAGCGAATTTCGTGCGTAAATTCAGCAACGGCAAATTTATTCTGTGGTTTCATAACCACGGCCGGGATAACCGCGCAACACCGTCCTTGGCATACAACGACCGTAATCCGGTCTGGATGTGCGGCGGCGTTGAGAAGGACGGATTCATTCACTGGTCGCAGCCGGAAATTGTACTGTACGACGACGATCCGGCGGTGCGTATCAGCTACCCCGATTTTATCGAAGAGGGGGGCAAGTACTTTATATCGGAAACGCAAAAAACAGTTGCCCGCATTCATGAGTTGGACGGGGCCCTGCTAGAAGCCATGTGGGGACAGCATGATTTGAAAAATGCCAAGCGAACGAAGCATGGTTTGCTCTACGAAGCAGAAGGCGCGGCACTTGCCGGTACGCCGACGAAGCTGCCGAAGCTGCCGTCCTTGCAGAACGGCGGAAGCTTTACGGTAGAGTTGTGGCTGCTGGCTGGAAGCCGCAGCGCAGCTGGTCCGCTGCTCGAAACGCGGGGAGCGGACGGCAGAGGGATTGCCGTTGAACTTACGGTGCGCGGAACGCTTCGGTTGACGATGAACGACGGCCGTTCGGAATGCTCTTGGGAATCGGATGAAGGGCTGCTGCAGCCGAACCGCTGGCATCATGCGGCAATCATCGTCGACGGCGGCCCTCATATCATTACGATGGTTATTGATGGTGAGTTATCTGACGGAGGCAAGCAGCGCCAATTCGGCTGGGGCCGCTTCTCGCCACAATTGCGCGAAGTTAACGGTGGTGAGCTTGGAGTCATCGGCGGCGCTCAGTCGGTAATGGTCGGAGAGTTACGCCTTTACGATCGTTATCTGCTGACGTCGGAAGCGGTTGGGAATTACCAATCCGGGAGATAGAGAGGAGCCTATTATGCAGCAATCATACCGTGAGTATTTTAAACTTGGCATCAACCATCATTTGTTGTTCCCTGCTAGCTTCGATTCGGAGGAGGCGCACCGCTTATCGCTGCCCGAAGTGCTGGCATATCCGGAATTTGAGGTCATTGATCTGTTCATATCGGCTCAGACGGATATTTCCGCCGAACAGATACGGCAAGTGCGAGACAGTGGTCGTGTTCCAGTGTATAACTGCCCGCTATTTAACGGACCGCGGCTTAATCCGAACAGCCCAGATGAGGCCATTCGCAATGAGACGGTTCTGGCCGCAGTGTCTCATTTACAGCGGGCTGGGGCCATAGGCGCCCGCAAAGCAGTTATCGCCAGCGGTCCAAACCCGGGATCCCCCTCACAGATTGCGGAGGGGACCGACGCCTTCGTCGATTATGTCGCGAAGCTATGTGCTGAGGCGCCTAGTTTAACGCTGATGATCGAGCCGTTCGACCGCTCCATCGGCAAAAACTTGCTGATAGGCTCCACTCGCGAGGCAGCCGAGGTTGTTCGCCGCGTTCAGGAGATGGGCATACCTAATATCGGCCTACTTATCGATATGGGGCATGTATCATTAATGGAAGAAACATTTGCGCAAGCAGTCGCCGATTCAAGTTCGTACATTCGTCACGTGCATTTAGGCAGCTGCGTGAAAAATGATCGGGCTAATCCGCTTTACGGCGATATGCATCCGCCATGGGGTTATCCAGGCGGTGAGAACGACGTACCGGAGCTGGTAGAGTTTATGAAGGCGCTATTTGCATGCGGATATCTTGGAAAAGGCGAGGAGAGGCCGACCGTGACGCTAGAGATGCGCCCGTATCCAGGCCGTACCGAACGGGAAAGTGTTGATATCTTTTTGGATAAGTTGGAAGAAGCTTGGAGAGCCATGTAACTTGGAGGGAAACTGCGATGAAATGGATGATTCGCGTGGATATGGAAGGCGTCACCGGCGTCGTCAATATGAAACAAGTTGTACCGGGAGCGGCGGATTATGAATTCGGACGCGGCATGCTTATGCACGATTTACTTGCGGTACTGGACGGTCTGCTGCAATCACCTGACGACGAGGTCGTGCTGTACGATATTCATTTTTTCGGAACAAATGTTGATCTGCATAAGCTTGACTCACGCGTAACCGCGATTTGCGGCAAGCCACATTATACGCCAGGCAATCGTTCGTATCTCGATGAAAGCTTCGATGGCATGATTTTACTCGGTTTGCATGCAAGGGCAGAGATGCCGGGTTCACTACTGAATCATAACTATGAACATGACATTCGCACGATGAGCATCAACGGGGTTGTTGTCGGGGAGATTGGCCTTGAAGCGCTGATGGCCGGCGAAGCAGGCGTGCCGCTTGTGATGGTGACAGCGGATTCGGAGGGAGCGAAGGAAACGGCCGAGCTGCTGCCGGGTACAATTACGGTCAGCGTCAAGCAGTCGCTCGGCGATACGGCTGCGGCCTGCCTGCCGCCGGCGAGGACGGCCGCGCTTCTTAAGGAAGGCGCACTTCAGTGCGCGGCTGCTGCATCCAGGTTGCAACCGTACCGATTCGACGGTCCGATTGTGTTGGAGATGCAGTTCAAACCAGGCGAGCTGTTAAACCGTTTGCAGTCTCGGCTGACGGACTGTTTCGATGGACCTCATCGGTTGATTTTGCGCGGGGCATCCGTGCTAGAGGTGTGGGAGCAGTATTTGATCGCCAAAACGGAGTAAGCGCACTGCGCCCGTCAGATGCTGACAGGAATTCAGGTAATATACGGGAACATGAGAAGGGAATACAGCACATTTAGCGAATTGAAATGTAAAGCATAGAAACGCCATAAGAAAATAACCATAGCAGAGCAGCGTGCCCTTCGTCGGTGCGCTGCCGCCTGTCGTTCGGGTATGCTATCATTTCACTGGCCTGGCCGGAAGGACGCGAGGTAAAGAATGAATCGCAGAATCAGTTTTCAAACGAAGCTGTTTATCGTCTTTTCCATGGGGATCGCAGGAATAATTGTCAGCGCTTTCACGGTGTTTTACTGGTATTACCAGAAGGTAAACATTGAATCAATGGTCCATACATTTCGCGGAGAATCGCAGAGTCTAGCGCAGCAGCTCGACAATTCAATCTACACCATGGATCGACTCGTCATGCAGATGAAATTTAACCCGACAATTGCCAATACCTTCTACTATCTGCCGTATACGACGAATGCGCAGACATATTTCGACGATCAAGCTGATGCTGCCTATAAGGTGAAGGAAGCGATTTCCTCGATTGTTGGCGTTGATCCACAAATTTTTCACCGCGTATCGATCCTAAGCCGTTCGGGTGCATTTCTGGCTACCGGCGCGTACTATGACCGATTGACCGTTCGAGATCGGCTGCAAACAATCGATTGGTTCCGTCAGCTTGAAAAGTCCGAATATCGGCTGCTGCTTCCGCCGCATCGTGACGACTGGGATAGCGCAGGCAAGCTGGTTGTCTCTGTAATTCGTAAGCTTGGCGAGGCGACTGCGCCGAATGCATTGATTGAAATTCAGCTTCCATACGACTACATAGAGACGATGACAGCTAAGTCGCAGATAGGTGGTAAACGTGTGCTCATCGCTGGCGGCGATGGCCAAACGATCTATCCTTTTTCACCCGAATCCGAATCAGGATTTTCACGTGTTAGGGATGTACTAACTGAGCTGCAGGCGCAAGGCAAAGCCTCGGAAGGAGAGACGTATGTGCGGTTACCGGATCGCTCGCGACAGCTTGTCGTCTATGCCCGGGCGCCGTATTCCGGATGGACAGTGATGATTGTTCAGCCAGAGAGTGAGCTTCTGCGCCCACAGCGCCAGGCGGGGTATTTGTTCGCAGCCACAGGTCTGATCCTCATTGTGCTGACCATGCTGACCTCCTATTTTTCCGCCAAAATGCTCGTAAAACCGCTGCGTCAGCTGCGCGACTCGATGAATAGGGTCCAGCTCGATTCGCTTCCAGACGCGCATGAGCGGCTGGCTATCGGGAGTGTCATCCCGACTAATACGCATAACGAACTCCATCATCTCCATCATTCTTTTCGTAAAATGCTAGATCGTCTCGAAGCGTCGAAAGAGGAAGCGATTCTTTCGCGATCGCGTGAGTTGCAGGCGCATTTTACTGCGCTCCAGGCACAAATTCATCCGCATTTTTTATATAACACGCTTTCTTTGATTGGTGTGCTTGGACAAGAGGCAGGCAACAGGGAAATTGTGCAGTTAACAGCGATGCTGGCGGATATGTTCCGCTACATGACGTATTCGGCAGAGCAGACGGTTACGCTGCGAGATGAAATTCAACATACGAAGAACTATTTGAATATTATGAAATTTAGATATGAAGCGCATTTGCAATTTACAATCGACATTCCCCAAGCCATGCTGGAGCTTCATCTACCCAAGCTGTCGCTGCAGCCATTTGTAGAAAATTGCTTTAAGCACGGCTTCGCTTCCAAACGGTATCCATGGCGGATTGACATCCGTGGGATGCTGCTTGAGGACGGACGCGTTGCGATAGAAATCCGGGATGATGGCGCGGGCTTTCCCCTGGCTCTGCTAGAACGCTTCGGGCGTGGCGAAGTTTCCGCGGTGGGCATGGAGGCGCTTGGCGTAAGCGGCTTGTACAATACTTACTCGAGGCTGCAATATCAGGCAGGTGGCCTATTAGAATTCAGTCTGGACAACGATCCAGCCGGCGGGGCAATCGTGCTTATCCATTGGCTGAGACCGGATTTGTCCGGCGAGCGTGCAAGGAGAGAAGCAACATGAAACGGAGGAGAACGCAGGATGCCGACGGTACTCGTAGTTGATGATGAAATCCGTTTTTGCAGGGCGCTTGGTCGATGGATCGAGGCGACTGATACGCGGTTCCGCGTCGTTGGTGAAGCATATGACGGCGAGGAGGCATTGGAGAAGATTGCTGAATTGCGGCCGGATGTCTTATTTACCGATATTCGGATGCAGGTCATGGATGGCTTGCAATTAATCGCTGAAATGAAGCGGCGATATGCCGAGGTGGTTCCCGTTATCGTCAGCTCGTACGATGATTTCGATTATACGCGAAGGGCGATCCGGCTCCATGCCGAAGATTATCTGTTGAAGCCGCTGCGTGAGGAGGATCTGCGTGAGGTTCTGGAGCGGGTCGCGGCAAAGCTGCACGACGCCGGCCAACGGCGTGATGCCGATTGGCTGCAGGAAACGGTGGATCACGGGGGACTACTCGCCGGGCAGAAAATTCCAGAGGGATTAGTCTATGCATCGTATACGCTTTCGCTTTGGTGTGCGGGTCCGTACTGCGCTTCTCCGGACGATGCTTTGCACCCAGGCAAGGCTTTTTGGGCTTCAGCGCCATGGACATCAAGCTTGCCTGACCCCCATCCAGGCCAGTTCGGCTGGTGGGTACTTGAGGGCGAGCGCGCCAATGAGCGACTGCTGCTGGTCGGGATAAACGGGGGGGAGCTCCCTACGTCCTCGTACGCGGAGGCCGCGTCCCATGCACTGCTGGCGCAGGCTGCCAGCAAGCACATGCCGCTGACGGTTGTCGCCGGCAGCCTGCAAGGACTTGGCGAGCTCCGTCGCGTCGCCCAGGAGCTGCGCAGCCGGCTGCCGCTGGCGGCGGGCATCGGCCGTTCGGGCTTCGGCCACCAGGCCGAGCGCGGGCGGGCGGAAGCGCCCCGCGACGATTACCGCCGGTTGGCTCAGGCGGTGCAGCGCCGGCAACCGGAGTCGGTGCGCGCAGAGCTAGCGCAGCTGACGAAGATATGGGAGGCAGAGGCGGCAACGCAGCTGCGCGTGGATATGCTGCTGAGGCAGACGCTGTACGATTTGAAGGAGCATTGGCCAACATTCCGCGATGAGACTTTCATCCTCGCGAGTCAGGAGTTGGACACGCTCCTATCTCACTCACTCGATTACGGCGAGCTGCGCGAAGGCGCTGCCTCCCTGTTCGCGGAGCTGATGAAGCTGAGTGAGGACAAGGACGTGTCGCTTGAAGCCCGTTTATCCGCTCATCAGGAGGAGAACGTCGCCCGCATCGAGCAGTATCTGCGCACGCATTACGCTTCACCGATTACGCTCCAGCAGTTGTCTCGTCAGTTCGGGCTGGTGCCGAATTATTTGAGCGCTATGTTCAAGAAGGCACGCGGTGTGACGCCGGGCGAATACGTGACGGTATGGCGTGTACAGCAGGCCAAGTCGCTGATGGCGAGCTCGCCGGAGCTGCTGCTGAAGGATATTGCTGACCGGGTTGGCTATGCGGATTCGCTTTATTTTAGCCGTGTTTTTAAGAAAGTGACCGGCAAATCACCCTCGGAATTCATGAAATAAGCGTTTTTTGTCCGAATAATCGCAAAAGCCGTCCATTTGTCCATATCGTTCTCGGATTCGTCCATTCTCAAGGCGAAAAGCCGAAGCGTATACTTGCCATGTAAGCGATATCATTTTACATGGAGGTGCAAGGAATTGAACAGTAAACGTCTAAGATTCACAATGGAAGGGGAGCGCAAGAGGGAACTTCGTCTGGTATTGGTCTGGCTGCTCGTCTGGACAATGCTGCTGCCGGCCTTCGGTTTACAAGCCGCCTATGCGGACGGCGTGACCGGAGATCCACCCCTAGTGGACGAATCGTTCGAGTCGATGACGGTTGGCTCGACGCCGCCCGGTTGGGGCGTGTCGGCCACTGGCGATTCTTACGTGCAGGTGAAGCAGGAGAGCAGTGGCAACCACTATTTGCAAATTTACGATGCCAGTCAAAAGAATACGCAGGGTATCCAAAAGTCGTTCGCTTCGCAAACCGGACGGGTTACCGTTGAGGCACTAGTGCAGCTTCCGCCTGGCGGCACGTCGGGCAAGGAAAATGTGCTGTTCTATGTGCTTGATTCGACGGGCAAAGCGGGAGTAGCATTGAACCTTCTGCCTACCCGTATCTTATCGTACCGCACAGTGGGCGGCACGACGACCAGTACGACGCTCGCGCAGGGGCTGGCCATGTCGTCTTGGCAGCATATCATCGTGTCGGCAGATTTATCCGCCAAGACATTCGATTTTTATTTGAACGGTTCGTTGGCAGCAGCCGGAGTTTCGTTCCGTTATGACGATGTAACGAGCCTCAGCCATTTGCAAGTAACGGGCGCGTATTACAACGAGACGTCGAACCCGGTTCGCGTGGTCAATTTGGATGGGGTCAAAATCTACACGGGTGATGTAAGGCTGCTAACGCCGCCTGCACTGTCGCCCGATACGACGTCAACTGTTCCTGGTCAGCCGATCGAATTAATGTTCACGGACGATGCGGCTTGGCGGGCGTCGATCACGAAAGTGACCGTCGATCATGCAACTGTAGCTACCTCGGTGTATACAGCTTCCACCGGCAAGTTGACGCTGGATGCATCGCTGTTTCCAGAAGGCAAAACGTATACTATCGCAGTACAAGCGGACGGTTATTTAACCACGACGGTACAACAGGTCATTTATGCCGATCTGTTGAACGAAACGTTCACGAGTATGGGGCTAGGTTCGACCCCTTCCGGCTGGGGCGTGTCGGTGACCGGCGATTCGTACGTTAAGGTGCAGGAGAAGCTTGACGGTGATCGCTATCTGCAAATTAGTGACGCCAGCCGTCAAAATACGCAGGGGATCACGAAGACCTTCTCGGCGCAAAGCGGTACATTTACGATTCAGGCTGATGTGCAGCTTCCTGATGGCGCGACGGCGGGGAAAGAAAATATATTGTTCTATGTGAATGATACAACAGGCAAAACAGCTGTGGCACTCAATCTGCTGCCGACCAAAATTACATCGTTCCGCACAGTTGGCACAACGACGACGACTACGGATGTAGCCACTTCACTGCCGACTCACGCTTGGCGTAATTTGGCGATCGCCATTCATCCGGAGACGGTAACGTATGATGTCTACGTGGACGGGACACTGAAGAAAAGCGCAATTCCATTCCGTTATGACGGAACGGTTAATCTGTCTTCGCTTCGGGTAAGTGGTGCTTACTACGGTGACGCAGCGAACTATGTGCGCATCGTCAATCTAGACAACGTCCGCATCTATCAGGGAATGCCCGAGCTTCCTGAAGCGGAGCAGCCAGTTGCTCCACCTGCACCTGGCACAGAAACGAATTCGTTCGATAGCTATTCGAGTGTCTTCCTGTCTTCCCGCTGGTGGCGGACAGATGGCCAGGATGGCCAGCTTGGCACACTAGATGTGTTGAAGCGTTTTATGGCGACGGATGACAAATGGACGTATTTGACGGAGCCCGATAAAATTTCCAATATCGTCCGGCTCGGCGTGGGCTTTCAGGGTTCACTGAATATGAACAACGGGTCCGGCGGCCGAGCCAAATATTATGACGGCACCGATATCGTCGCACCGTGGATGACTTGGGGCGCAACTTGGGGCAGCATGAGTGACCCCGTGTATTACAATCAGGTGCTGGCGACGGCCAAAAGCGCCATTGACGCAGGTGCGTCGTCATTTCAATTTGACGACTGGGTGGGCAGCGTGGATGCCTACAAATTCGGCGGCGACTTCTGCGCGCCTTGCATGACCGCATTCCGAAATTATTTGGAAGAGAACTATACAACTTCGGAGCTAAGCGGCTTCGGTATCGATAATATTGCGACGTTCAATTATAAGACGTTTTTGCAAACGACGCTGGATGTGGAGACCAATGCCGATTATATGACGAAAAAGGCGCTTACGCCGCTCGACAACATTTTCGGCGCGTTTATGAAGCAGGAAGCGATTAGCTTCCATACCCGCATGCGAGAGGATATGGAGACGTACGCTGGGCGCCCTATCGAATATTCGAATAATGCTTCGTTTATCCGTGATGCCAGTACTCAAACGCATTTCATCCACGATTTATTTGATTATGGCATGGGTGAGCATAACGAGGGTGCAATGAGTCTAAACAATATTGTGACGAACGGCACGCTTGCCTCCGGGCTCGGCAAGCCGCATATCATGTCGCCACTGCCGTTCCAAACAGGGAATATTCGGCAATCGCTTGCCGCTGCCTACGCCCTTGGCCAGTATATGCTTGTGCCGTGGGACGCTTGGCTGGAAGGCTCGACTCGCTATTTCGGAACGGTTGAGCAGTACGGGGATATGTTCCATTTTATCCGGCAATATCCCATCTTGTTCGACGGTCACGAGCCGCCCGCTAAAGTAGGCATTCTGTTGAAATGGAACGAATTGAACGGCAATACACTGACCGACTTGTCAATGAAGCTGTTTAAGGCAGGTGTGCCGTTCCGTACGGTGACGGCGAACGACAGTCTGCCACACTATGATTTGCGCGCTCAGACGCTGGAAGGTCTGGATACACTGATCGCTTATTCTCCGGTGTCATCCTTTGACTCGGATGATCAGCAGCGCATTACGGATACAGAGGCTGATGTCGTGTCTGTGCCGACGATCGACTCCGCATGGCTTGCCGACCATAGTGCGGTGAGCGTCAGCGTCGTCGATCAGGTGTATGCGATCGTTCGCTCCTCTGCAGACGCCAATGCGCCGAAATCGGTGCATCTGCTCAACCGTAAGGGGGGATCCGTTTCGGGAGCCAAGGTGACGTTGACGGATGCGGACTTCTTTGGTGGCGTTTCGCTCCAGGCGGTGCTCTACCGTCCGGGTCAGGACCCACTGCCACTTGCGGTGACGAGTGCGGGAAGCGGCAAGCATGAGTTAACGGTGCCGGAACTGGCCGAGTGGGGCATCCTGCGCATCGGCAGCGGCACTGCTGCATCGCTGACGGTGGAAGACGATTTTGCGGTGCAAGCGCCATGGTCAGGGCTTGCAATCGGCAACCCGACGCGAGGCGGCGGGGTTACAGTGAGCGGTGTGACGTACCAGCTCGCAAGCAATGGTCGTGGACTGCATGTCCCAGTAACGGGAGATAACGGCTCGATGGACCAATTCTCTTATGTTTATCGCCATATTGATGCTACACCACTGCAAAATTACGAATTATCGGTTAAGCTGGAGCCGACTGTCAGCGAGACGTCTGGTGCCTTGTCGGGCTTGATGGTTCGCGAGACGGCTGCTTCTAACGCCAAGTTCGTAGCAGCCGCTTACGTAGAGGGCAGCGGTTGGAAACTATACTGGCGCGATGCGGACAACGGCCAGGTTGGCGCCATAAATCTAGATGTAAGCGCCACGTCCGGCTATTTGAAGTTAACGCGCGAAGGTGGTAGGTATCACGTTTATTATTCGGCTGACGGTGTCACGTACGGTGCGTCGCTCGGCTCGCATGAGCTGTCGATGCGCACGCTGCTCGGCGGAGGCTTCGCAGCTGCAGGCAAGCAAGCGCCAGAGTTTACTGCTTCCTTAACTGGACTTGCGTTGAACTATGGCGGACTGACACTGCCTCCAGGTGAGTTGACGGAAGTGAATCTGAGTGGCTTGCCCGATCCGTTCGTGCTTGATGCCAACGCACCGCTGGCGGTGAGTGCATCGTTCAATGATAACGGGACGGTTACGGAAGCGAACATTACTGGTGAGCATATCGTCTTCACCAGCTCCGATCCGGCGGTCGCAACTGTGAATGCGGAGGGTGTCGTCCATGCCGTTAGTGTCGGGGAAGCGACGGTGACGGCGCAATTTACCGCAGGAGGCGTGACGGTGACTGGCACCCTCGCAGTCGAGGTGACCTTGGCCGATCCGGTGCTGCTGGATGAATCATTCGACAGCTATGGCGAAACGGACGTGCCGTTGCACTGGACATATAAGCCAGTGCTGGATGGCGGGTCATACATTCAGATTTCGGAACTGCCTTCTGCTACTGACAAAAGCTTAAATGTCTACGACAATACAGGTGGCAGCTTCCCGAGCGCGACAGCGGAGTTTTTGCAGCAAAAACGTACCGTGACGATCGACTTTGATTTCCGCATAAATCTGGGCACGAATCCGGCGACGGGCGGCGGTATTGCTGTGTACGTGCAGTCGCAGGGCAGCGCTAACGCTGTGTCCCTGCTTGCCGATCAAACCGGTTTCTGGTATTTGGACGGCACGCAGACAGTTGTTGCTGCTCCGCTGGTTTCGGATCAGTGGTACGCGGTGCGTCTGGTTGTCAATCCGCAGACGCAGAAGATGGATATGTATCTGGATGGCACGCAGGTTGTGTCCCAGGGCAATTTCCGTCAGACGGCCGACGATATTACGAAGATCATGGTCGGAGGCAGTACGACCGGTGTGAATACGCATATTTATTGGAACAATGTAAAGGTGACCGCAGGGGCACCGGAGTAAAACATAGGTGCGTATGCAGGCTTGGTCTATACTTTCATAGCGAACAGGAATAAAGGTTGGGGGCCTCAAGGCCCCCAACCTTTAACATTCAAGGACTAAGCTGTAAGCAGCAAGCAGCAAGGATCAAGTTGCAAGCAGCAAACTGCAAGGATCAAGTTGCAAGCAGCAAACTGCAAGGACCAAGTTGAAAGCCGCAAGCCGCAAGCCGCAAGCCGCAAGCCGCAGGCCGCAAGCCCCAACTTTTAACATCTAACATCTAACTCCAACCACGGATCGCCAGCCCCAAAAGCCCAAACTTATCAGGTTGGGCCTATTGGGGGAGGGGAAAAGTGGAGTAACCCCTGTCAAAGATGCAAAAGAGCACTTTTCAAAGGGGGTTTCCCCTTGGGATGACTTAGTGATGTTTTTCATCACTATGGCTCTCAACTTCGAGGCTTGTTGTGCGTGCAGGATAACTTAGTGATGTTTTTCATCACTATGGCTCTCAACTTCGAGGCTTGGTGTGCGTGCGGGATGACTTAGTGATGTTTTTCATCACTATTGCTCTCAATTTCGACGCTTGGTGGGCGTGTAGGATGACTTAGTGATGTTTTTCATCACTATGGCTGTCAATTTCGACGCTTGGTGTGCGTGTAGAATGACTTAGTGATGTTTTACATCACTATTGCTTCCAGTTTCGATGCTTGGTGTGCGTGCGAGATGACATAGTGATGTTTTTCATCACTATTGCTCTCAATTTCGAGGCTAGGTGTGCGTGCAGGATAACTTAGTGATGTTTTTCATCACTATTGCTCTCAATTTCGACGCTTGGTGTGCGTGCAGGATGACTTAGTGATGTTTTTCATCACTATGGCTCTCAACTTCGAGGCTTGTTGTGCGTGCAGGATAACTTAGTGATGTTTTTCATCACTATTGCTCTCAATTTCGACGCTTGGTGTGCGTGCAGGATAACTTAGTGATGTTTTTCATCACTATGTCTGTCAATTTCGACGCTTGGTGGGTGTGCAGAATGACTTAGTGATGTTTTTACATCACTATTGCTTCCAGTTTCGACGCTTGGTGTGCGTGTGGGATGACATAGCGGCCTGTCAAAGATGCAAAATTACATTTCTTTTATTCATCCATAATCGTCTTCGATTCGTCTATTTCCCCCTAATGAAAGCGCTTATATAATAAAATTGTAAGCGTAACCGAAATGAACCTACATGTACGAAGCGTAGCTGCTGTGGCGGCTGCCTCGAAGGGGCGGGTTATCGGAGAAAGGGAGGAAACAGAAGCGAAATGAACGACAAACTGGAAGAGAATAGGGCGGCTGCTGTACTCACTTCTCCGCTGGAGAGGCGGAGGGGTGCGGGGTGGCTGCGGGAACTGCGACTTAGCGGGAATTTGTATTTAATGGTGCTGCCTGGCGTGCTTGGGTTTTTACTGTTCAATTACGTCCCGATGTACGGCATTATTATTGCTTTTAAGCAGTACGATCTTATTCTCGGATTTGATGGAAGCCCGTGGGTCGGTCTCAAGCATTTTCAGAGCTTCTTTGCTGATCCGTACGCTGTGCGGGTCGTCAAGAATACGCTGCTGCTTGGCTTGTATAGTCTGGTTTTCGGCTTCTGGCCGCCGATTCTGCTGGCGTTGCTGCTGAACGAGCTGACAAGCAAATGGTGGAAAAAGTTTTTTCAATCCGTTAGTTACCTGCCGCATTTTATCGCGATGGTCGTGGTCGTCGGGATGATGATGGAGCTGCTCGGTGCGAATGGTCCGGTCAATTTACTGCTCGGCTCGCTCGGTATGGAGCCAATTGCTTTCTTCAACGAATCGTCGTACTTCCGTACGTTGTTCGTCGGCAGCGGCATCTGGCAGGGCATCGGCTGGGGCTCAATTCTGTACCTAGCCGCTCTTACCGGGATTGATCCCGAGCTATATGAGGCGAGCTACATGGATGGTGCGAATCGGTTTCGCCGTATCTGGCACATCAGCTTGCCGGGCATGCTGCCGACCATTACGATCCTATTTATTTTGCACGCCAGTGATGTAATAAACGTCGGCTTCGAGAAGGCGTACCTCATGAGCAATCCAGCGATCTACGAGGTGGGTGATGTTATTCAAACGTACGTGTACCGCAGGGGGATCATTGACCGCAATTTCAGCTATGCGACTGCTGTCGGCTTGCTCAATAGTGTCGCCGCCTTCCTTATTCTGTACGTAACCAATCGCGCCAGCCGCGCTCTGAAGCAAAATTCGTTATGGTAGGAGGAATCTGCACGTGAAAAATACTGGATTCGCCAACCGGCTGTTCAATACGGCTAATTTTCTGGCGTTGCTTCTGCTGACGCTGTCGATCGTCCTGCCGTTTGTGCACATGTTCGCGATTTCGATAAGCAATCCTGTGCCGGTTGGCTTGTTCAAAGTAATGCTGCTGCCGCAGGGCATCAACTGGGAGGCGTACATGGCCGTCTTCCGGGATAACCAAATCGTGTTGGCGTATTGGAACAGCATTCGTTATACACTGCTCGGCACGTTTCTTGTTCTGATGATCGGGTGCCTCACGGCGTATCCACTGTCGATCAACCGATTTCGGGCACGTCGACCGCTGTCTGTACTGTTCACCTTCACGATGTTCTTTAGCGGGGGTCTCATTCCTAGTTTTATGCTCATTAAAAATATCGGGTTACTGGACACGATGTGGGCCATTACGCTGCCGGCCGCATTTAGCTTCTGGAACATTATTATTCTGCGTACTAATTTCCAGGCGATGCCGCAGGAGCTGTATGAATCGGCTTTTATCGACGGTGCGAACGATTGGCAAATCCTGCTCCGCATTGTCATTCCGCTCTCCAAGGCTATTCTGGCAACAATTGCGCTGTTCGCTTCGGTTGGACTGTGGAATGCTTACTTCGGCCCGCTCATGTATTTAACGTCGCCGGATATGCAGCCACTAACCATTATTCTCCGACGTATTCTCGTTGCTAACGAAGTACTGTCCCAGGGAGCGCTCGACCAGGCGAATACGCTGGAGGTTGATCCAGTCGCTGGCGCAGGGAGGATGATCAGCGTGCGTATGGCGACGATCTTCGTGACGATCGGTCCGATCGTGCTCATTTACCCGTTTGTGCAACGATTTTTCGTGCAAGGCGTGCTTGTTGGTTCCGTGAAGGGCTGACGTAAGCGAAGCAGGGCATCGTATGACGTGTGTACAACTATATTTTCATAGCATTTGTATAAAAAATTCAGGAGGGGTTCTAAATGGGCAAAACTATGAATTGGCGGCTAACAGCCGCCGCCTTATCCATCTGTATGACCGTGCTGGCTGGTTGCCAGAGCACAGAGAAAGCCGCCACGCCTACGGCTTCAACTGGGGATGGCAAAAGCGTTGCCGGCGAAATTCCAACCGTGGAGGTGCTGACGCCATGGGATCCGGGACTGCCGATCGGCAGCGACTTGCCAGTGTTCGTCGAGTGGGGCAAGCGGACAGGGGTCAAATTTAACGTGAACAGCCCGCCTCGCGACGCATTTAAGGAAAAAATGAACATCGTGCTTAGCTCAGGACAACTGCCAGATATGATGAAATTTTTCCAAGATGATCGCACGTTTAAGGATTACGGACCACAGTTGTTCGTGGCACTCGACGATTATATGAAGGCCGGCAAGTTGCCGAATCTGGAAAAATGGCTTAAGAAGTACCCAGAGGCCGATAAAGTGATGCGGCATCCGGAGGATGGTAAACTGTATGCGTTTCCACTCGTGCAGGATTTCGATTTTGCCACAACGCTCTGGCTCGTGCGTAACGATTTATTGAAGAAAGAGGGACTGGATGCTAGCCAGATTCAGACAGTCGACGATTTCAAGAAGGCTATGCTCGCGCTGAAGAAACAGACGGGTGATTACATTACTTCGTCACGGCTTGGCTTCGATTATTTTGCGGAGCGGACGCAGATGTATTTTGGCATCAATGTTAATAACGGTCCCGGTAACGGAATGATGATGGACCCTGAGACGAAGAAATTCGTTTTTGCACCAGTGGACTTTAAAGATCGTTACAAGCAGTGGACAGAGTTGATGAGTTGGATGTATTCAGAGAAGCTGCTGCATCCAAACTTCTTGACGATGAAAGATCAGGAGCTGTTTGCGGGTTATGAGAGCGGCCAGTTCCCGCTAATGATGGAGCAACTTGCGATGTCGAACAATCTCAATCCAAAGAAGGATCCAGCTCGCGACATTCAGCCTATTTATCCATTGAAGATTGATGGCAAAACGTATACCCAAAATCTTGATCCACACTATAACATCGCTTACCGCTCGCCAATGGTTATTAATAAAAAATCGAAATACATCGATCAGATTATTAAGGCTATGGATTACACTTACAGCGATGAGGGTGTTGAGTTCTTCATGCTTGGCGTTGAGAATGAGACGTTCACCCGTGACAAAACGACGCCTTCCGGATATAAGCTCGACAAAACTCAAAGCGTCTGGACCGTCGGAGCGGATGGCAAATATCCTGAAGGTATGAAAAAACAAACCGATTACGGCTATGGCAGCTGGTGGTTAACCGGTGTCATTCCGTCTTACAACCGCTTCGGTCTGCTCGGCTTCAAGGCAGGAGAGGATCAACAGGCGGCCATCATCCCAGACCGGATGAAAAAACTCAAGGAAATGAACGCACTTCGCGATCCCGAGCCTTCCATTAACTGGTCCAAGGAGGAATCGTCGAAACTTGCCGAAATTACAACCCCGTTGAAGACGTATATGAGCGAAAACCTAACGAAATTTATACTCGGTCAAAAGCCAATGACGGAATGGGATACCTTCGTTGAGGGCTTTAAAAAGCTAAAAACCGACGAGCTTGTCAAGATGTACAATGAGAAATACGCTAAGTCTAAGTAGGCGATCCGATTCGCTTTGACGCTATTGGCGTTACCCCTTTCTTCATAAAAAGAGGCCGTTTCACAAGTCTATGTAGACTTATTGAAACGGCCTCTTCTTGCGTTGTTCACCTTATGACCGATGAATAATAAACTGACTCCTGCAATTTAACTGGCGTTTCTCCATCTATTTGAAACGGATTTAGCAAGTTAGGGTGATTAACTGTATTTCCTGTAGTTAAATTTCTCCAATTGTATCGATTTTTCAAATTTCATTGAATTTACCTGTATATTTTCCATCTAACTACGAAAATACCCCAAATTCGAGAACATTAGCTGTAGTTTTTACATCTAAATAAGATTCAGCAGCGGGAAAGCCCCTGCAGCATTTCAGAACTTAGTTGTCATCCAACACTTCTCGGATAGGCTGCTTAGAGCTAGTTCGTGACGCAGCGTTGGCCTCACACATACCTGTACACCGACCTGCGGAAAGCGCTTGGCGTGCAGCCGACCGTTTTGCGGAAAACTCGGATAAAGTAGTTATAATCCTCATAACCGACACGATCTCCGACTTCTTGTAGGGGTAATTCACTCGTGCTGAGCAGTCGCTTGGCTTCCTCCATTCGCACAACATGATGATACTGGAGCGGGCTTAGCCCTGTATGCTTACGAAGGCAGCGCGCAGCGTAGTCCTCGTTGAAGTGCAGCTCCTGTTCCATGTGGGCAGCATGATAGGGCTCTCGAAGGTGCAGTTCCAAATAACGCATCACTTGTGCTGCAAGCACGGAAGATCGGCTGCCTAGCCGGCCTGACCGTAATGAAGCTTGCAGTTGTGACAGGAGTCGACCTAACCGTTGTTGCAGATCGAAGGCATACTCCATCGTCAAGGACGACCTGAGTCGGAGCATTTCATCCAAAATCGGCTCCACTGCCATGGGATCATAAGAACTGAATTTAGGCACATAAAGATACTGTTCTTGAGGCGCCAGATCGCTGTCTCTTCCTTCGCGGACAGGCACCGACCAGGAGATCTGATGATCTTGAAGCCTAGAAATCGCAGGTTCATGCTTAAAATGGACCCAATAAATCTCGGTCGGCACCTCGCAAGCTTTGTGACCGATGTGCGATATGCCAGGTTCAAGCAGCAGCATTTCACCAGGACCTACATCATATGCGTGCGATTCTTCTGTCATATGCAGCATCCCACTGCGAACGAACAGCAAATCGTAGACATCAAAAGTTCGCCCAAAATGCTGGGCACCAACCGGCCAGGTCGAGAAACCGATGGTGAGAAATTGTGGCAAGGGCGGAATGCGAAGTTGCAAGCAGGTAGTCATAAGTTGGGTCTCCCGTTGGTCGGAAATGTGCTATTTTAAGTCGTTGCTATTACTATATCATGATTATATTTCAAGCTATAGTTAAAACAAATATAGATTTAGGAGGCGACAGTTCTATGCGTTTTCGTCAAGTTCATCTTGATTTTCATACGTCGGAAGCAATCCCAGGGATCGGGCGCGATTTCAATAAAGAACAGTTTCAGGACATGCTTCGCAAGGGCCACGTGGATTCAATCACCGTTTTTTCCAAATGTCATCATGGTTGGGCTTATCATCCTTCCGAAGCCAACGAGACCCATCCTCACTTAACATGTGATCTGCTTGGGGAGATGATTGAAGCAGCGCATGATATTGGCGTCAAAACGCCAGTCTATCTCTCTGCAGGCTTAGATGAAAAGCTTGCGCGCCGACGTCCCGAATGGCTGATTCGGGACATCAATGACAATACGACATGGGTGGATGGCTTTATGAAGCCGGGGTATCACTCTTTCTGTATGAATTCACCGTATCTAGACGTGCTTCTATCTCAAATTGACGAAGTGGTTCGGCGCTATGATGCGGATGGCATTTTCCTCGATATTGTTGGGGTACGCAAATGCTACTGTCACAACTGCGTCAGCCAATTACGGTCCGAAGGAAGGGATCCCCGTGACGTGAAGGCAGTGTTAGATCTAGGCGAACGCACATACAGCAATTACACTCGCAGGGTCCGAGAAACGATTGATGTTGTGAAACCGGGAATGCCCGTATTTCACAACGGCGGACATATCCGCCGTGGGCGCCGTGATTTGGCGGCCATGAACTCGCATCTGGAACTGGAATCTTTGCCGACAGGGGGTTGGGGATATGATCATTTCCCACTTTCCGCACGCTATGCGCAAGGGCTTGGGATGCCGTTTCTTGGCATGACAGGCAAATTCCACACGTCGTGGGGAGAATTCGGCGGCTACAAGCATCCCAATGCGCTGCGCTACGAAACAGCACTCAGCATCGCGAATGGGGCAAGCTGTTCCATAGGCGATCAATTGCATCCGGAAGGGCAAATGGATCCAGCGACGTATGCAATTATTGGCGTGGCTTATGCCGAGGTGGAGAGCAAGGAACCGTGGTGTGCCAATGTGCAAAGCATTGCTGACGTCGGGCTATTCACAGTAGAGGCGGCAGTCTCACGCCCAGAAGAGGGTGAAGCCGATCGAACGGGCAATGCTGATGCCGGAGCAGTTCGCATGCTGCTGGAAGGTAACATTCTGTTCGACGTAATTGATATGGATAGCGATTTCCATCGGTATCGCGTTATTATTTTGCCAGATCGTATTATGATAACTCTGGAACTTGAAACCAAGCTGAACGCTTACATGGCGCAGGGGGGAAAGCTGCTAGCTTCCGGGGAGTCAGGGCTAAACGTAGAGGGAACTGCATTTTCAATTGATCTTGGGGTACGCTATGCCGGTGTGAATCCGTATAAACCTTCTTATTTTCACCCGCATTTTGCGCTGGAAAGCTTGCCGGAAGCATCATTCGTCTTCTATTCCAACGGTCAGCAAGTTGAATTAAGTGGGGATGGGAAGATGCTAGGGCACCGGGAGAATCCTTATTTTAACCGTGACGTATATACGTTCTGTTCGCATCAACATACCCCAAGTGCGCTCCAGTCGGACGGACCAGGGATGGTTGAAAGCAGCAGCGGCATTTATATCGCGTGGAATGTCTTCGAGGAATATGCGACGGTGGGCAGTCTCGTTCTCAAGCAAAGCGTTCTGTATGCGCTGAACAAGCTATTGGGAACTGCAAAAACACTCTCGTCGAACTTGCCGGCACAGGGGATCGTTACGCTTATGGAGCAGTCGTCAGAACGGCGCTTTGTTAATCACCTCTTGTATGCCGTGCCTGTCAAACGCGGGAAGAACATCGAAGTAATTGAAGATGTAGTGCCCATTTTCGAGACGAAGGTGTCAGTGCGGTTGGATAAGCCGGTCAAAAAGGTGTATCTAGCCCCGCAGATGACAGAGCTCGCTTTCGTAACAGATTCAGATGGAACCGTGCATTACGAGGTGCCAAGAATAGATTGCCATCAAATGGTCGTGATGGATGTATAGACAAAAGAAGCCTGCGGTTGCAGGCTTCTTTTGCTTTGGTTCCTTGTGTTATTGTCAGATAACGATGAGATCGATTGGATTGAATTGAACTGGATTTCATGCGATATGGTGAAATAAATCTATTGCGCAGTCAGTATTTGTGGACCCCCAGCCAGGATGGCAATCGTATGCTCGTATTGGGCGGCGAGCTTGCCGTCCACCGTTCGCGCGGTCCAGCCGTCCGGATCGATCGTCATGTGGTAGGTGCCCTCGGTAAGCATTGGCTCGATCGTGAACACCATGCCTTCCTTGATTCGAAGGCCTTTGCCGGGCTTGCCAACATGCATATAGTTCGGCTCTTCGTGCAGGTCCCGGCCAATGCCATGCGCGAGCAGGTCACGAACGACGCCGAAACCGTTCGACTCGGCATGTCGCTGGATGGCGCTCGTCACGTCGCCGAGCCGGTTGCCCGGCTGTGCCTGCGCGATGCCAAGGTCTAGGCATTCCTTCGTGACGCGCATCAGCTTCTCGGCTGTCGGGGAGATCTGCCCGACCGCATAGTTCCAGGCGGAATCACCGAGCCAGCCATCGAGCTCCGCGACGGTATCGATCGTCACGATATCGCCCTCCTTAAGCGGCGTATCTGTAGGAAAGCCATGCGCGATTACGTCATTGACGGAGGCACAAGTCGCATAGGTATAGCCCTTGTAGCCTTTCGTGTAGGGCTTAGCGCCGTGTTTAAGAATGATTTCCTCGAAGATGCGCTCAATCTCGTTCGTCGTAATGCCCGGTTGAATGAGCGGAGCGATCGTACGATGGCATTCAGCCACTACCTGGCAGGCTTTATGGATGGCCTCGATTTCAAGTTTGCTTTTTAAAATAACCATGTTCGTATCAAGACTCCTTCGTAATAGCTTGCATAGCGAGCTTGGCGATCCGATCGACGTCCAGCTCGGAAGTACCCGCATAGTAGTGTAGTCCGCAGCAACCAACCAGTACGGCAAGCATATGGTCGACGCTGTCGTCTTCGCGCTGGGCGATGGTTTGGAGTGGAAGGTACAGCCGTTCCATGAATCGTCTCTTGATGAGGCTTCGATCTTTCTCAGGCAAGCCTGAATAGTGTTCCGCTGCCATTTTGTAGACGAGATAGGCACGTGCATCTGACTGCCATAGAAGGAGCAAATCCTTGCAATACGTCAACAGGTGCCCTTCGCTCGGGTTGTTGCCGCGAGTGGTTGCCCATTGTTTCAGAGCTTGCTCGCACCGATCGAAACCGCTATTCAGTACATCTTCTATTAATAAATGCCGGTTAGGGTAATAATGGTAAACCGTGCCATAACCGATCTTGGCTTCGCGGGCGACATCACGAATATCAAAGCTCCCGCCAGTTAGGAAGTAGGTGCGCGCTGCAGCATCTAGGATTTGTTCGCTGCGCTGCATGCGAATGATTTCATTTTGTTCTTTGGAACGGGGGGACAAGGACGTGACAACCTCCTTTTTAGACATGCAAATTTGTCGATATAAACATTGTAACCTAGGAGGCGTGGATATGCAAACCAATTAGGCACGAGATTGAGCAGCTTAGGATCCACTCTCGTTGTTGATAGTTGCCTATATTAATTTAGTCCGATTTTACCGAACTAAATGCCCACTTTTTGCGGGAAAGGGGCGGCGGAGACGATATAGTTCGGCTAATTCGGACTATTTGGGAATTATTAGTGCGGAGAGTGAGATTAGTTCGGATATTTCGTTCTAATTTAGAGATTCTCAGTGCCAGATACTTCTAATGGGCTAATTTAAGGAATATCAAATGTGGTATACTAAAAAGAACTAACACCGCATCATGGTATCTCGGTAATTAGATAAAACGCGAGAATCCAACTTTACAATACCAATCAATGAATTATAACAATAAGAGTGAAGGTTAAAGGAGGGACCACATGAGCTCGGAAACGGTAATTACACATGATTTACTCCGTATAAGTCGTTAGTATCCATTGCACTTATACGGAGTGAAAAGAGAATAGATGGATATATACCGACTTTTTATAAAGAAGTAGTGTGTTATAAAAAGGAGGAACCCACCATGTCAATGATTCAAGTACAAAACCTAACATTTTCATATCCTAGCAGCTTTGATCCTATTTTTGAGGATGTTAGCTTTCAAATAGATACGGATTGGAAACTTGGCTTTATTGGCCGGAACGGTCGAGGTAAGACAACTTTCTTCAATTTATTATTAGAAAAATACGAATACAACGGAAAAATTATTTCTTCAGTTGAATTCAACTATTTCCCATATCCAGTCTCGGATAAAAGCAGACTCACCTATGAAATCGTAGAAGAGATATGTCCGAAAGCTGAAGATTGGGAGTTTCTTCGGGAAATATCGTATTTAGATGTCGATGCTGAAGTGATGTACCGACCCTTTGAAACATTATCGAATGGGGAACAAACGAAGGTACTGCTGGCTGCACTATTTTTGAATGAAGGGCAATTTCTATTAATTGATGAGCCAACCAATCACCTAGATACCCATGGGCGAAAGATGGTTTCTACCTATTTGAAAAGGAAAAAAGGGTTCATTCTAATTTCACATGATAGAAACTTTTTGGATGGCTGCGTTGACCACATCTTGTCAATAAATAGAGCCAATATCGAAGTTCAAAGTGGTAATTATTCTTCTTGGAAGCTGAATTTTGATAGACAGCAGGAACATGAGGAGAAAACAAATGAGCGTTTGCACAAAGATATTGGGAGGCTGCAACAATCTTCAAAACGATCAGCCAACTGGTCCAATCAAGTAGAAGCTTCCAAAAATGGTACAACGAACTCTGGTTCTAAATTGGACAAGGGGTATGTTGGACATAAAGCAGCCAAAATGATGAAACGTGCAAAGAACCTGGAATCAAGGCAAAATAAAGCGATTGAAGAAAAGTCAACGTTGCTAAAAAATGTGGAGAAGACGGAGTCATTGCAATTAGAGCCTTTAGCATACAAAGCGAAAGAACTCATTCAGTTAACAGACGTGGTTGTTAGGTATGAAGGTGAGGGAGTGAATTCGCCAATAAGTTTTACTGTTGCAGCAGGAGACCGAGTCGTGCTCGATGGAAAGAATGGTAGTGGTAAAAGTAGTATTCTAAAACTTATTGTAGGAGATCCAATCCAGCATAGGGGTACTTTGAACGTAGGTTCAGGTCTTATCATTTCTTATGTTCAGCAAGATACCTCTCATTTAAAAGGGAAGTTAGCTGACTTTATTGAAGAAAATCAGATTGATGAACCGATATTTAAATCGATTCTGCGAAAGATGGATTTCGAGCGGATCCAGTTTGAGAAAGATATATCTCAATACTCTGGTGGGCAAAAGAAAAAGTTGCTTATTGCGAAAAGTTTATGTGAAAAAGCTCATTTGTATATTTGGGATGAACCACTAAACTTTATTGATGTTTATTCACGCATGCAAGTTGAAGAGCTTATTAATAGCTTTAATCCTACCATGGTTTTTGTGGAGCATGACCAGGCATTTCGAGAAAACGTTGCAACGAAAATGGTCACTCTATAGGTTCACTTTAGGAGGAGTTAGAATGGGAGCAGGACTAATAATAGTTGAATATGATCCTGGCGATTCTATAGAGAATATACTGCAACGTGCAGGTTGGAAATACAAGTAGTTCAGCTTGTGCTATTGCCCAACTGGACGGAGAGTTGAAATCAGAGAGTAGTTTGCCGCGGCTGGCAGCTGCTCTTTTTGTCATGTAGCGATCACACTTTCAGTATCGGACATTGCTGGCATTGCTATGTTTTTATGGGAGAGACTTCTATGTCGAATCTATTTCCATTCCAAAGGGAACCATTAATATGGACAGGGAAAAGATTTTACAACTCGATAACAACTTCCAATAAGGTATTTGTTATGCTTGTTATGGAGTGTGATATTATGGCTAAAATACTCATTGTAGATGATGAGAGGGCAATTAATGATTTAATTGCGGTTAATTTAAAAATGGTCGGGCACGAGTACATTCAACTATATAGCGGGGATCAGATTTCTCATGTTTTGCAAGAGAGTAAGATCGATTTGGTTATTCTGGATGTGATGCTTCCTGGTAAAGACGGGTTTGAAGTTATCAAGGAAGTACTGAAACGGAACGTACCCGTGATCTACTTAACAGCTAGAGATTCGCTTGCAGATAAAGTTCATGGTTTGGAAATCGGAGCCGAAGACTACATAGCCAAACCTTTTGAAGCCGTGGAACTGATCGCTCGCATCCATGTGGCTTTAAGAAGAAACCAACGAGATAATAACGAATTTACACTAGATCATACTGTTGTGGATTTAGACAAGCATACCGTGACGGTTCAGGGCCAAATCGTTGAAATGACGAACAAGGAATTCCAGTTGCTTGAACTGCTTATTCAAAATAAAAATATTGCCCTATCTAGAGAGAAAATTGTCGAGCGAATATGGGGATACGATTTTTACGGGGATACAAGAACGGTTGACGTCCACATTCAGAAGCTGAGAAAGAAGCTGGATTGGGATAATCAGATTAAAACAGTGTATAAGTACGGTTATAGGCTCGAGGTGCAAGTATGAAGTTTTGGCAGAAAACGTATTTGCTTGTCCTGCTTATTTTTCTAGTTGTCTTTGATCTTGGGGCTTATGGACTTCTCAAAAAGAGTTATCAATTAAACGAGAAGATGGACATCTCAAGAGGGTTGAACGAGTACGAGGGTATTGAAAACGCCTTAAGTTATATTCTTAATGTTTATACGGAAAGCACAAGCGGAGCCGACTATAGCTCCGTTATTGGCGGTTTTGTATCCAACTATTATAAAAAAGGCATTCTAGCAGAAGTTTACAATGGGAATCAATTGATGTATTCAAATGCTTACCAACTTGAAGGAAAGCGTGAGGAATTGCAGGGTGATTTTCGTAAAACCACGTACAGGAAGATTCAGGGAGAGCTCTGGCTTTTTGTCGGGGGGAAGATGGATTTCCAGGGCTATAGGCTAGTCATCTCCAGAGATTCCAACTATCTGCAAGCGTATTATCTCTCTCTGCTCCATTACTTTATCATGCTCAGTGTAGTCATTTCTTTGGTATTATCGGTTGTGCTCATTCTACTCTTGTTTCAACTAACATCCCCAATTAGACGGTTAAATAAAGGGGTAAAGGACATCGCCGCGGGAGCTTACCATAGACGAATTAAGGTGAGTGGCAATGATGAGATCGGGGACTTAGCGCAGAATTTCAACAAGATGGTTGATGCAGTCTCCGCGAATATTGAAACGATTCAAAAAGCAAACGAAGACAAAGAAACATTCATTAACAATTTAACGCATGAAATTAAAACACCCATAACAGCCATTAAGGGATACAGCGAATTTCTGGAACATGCCAACTATGATGAGGACGATCGGAGAATGGCCATCCGTTACATTCACGAGCATGTAAACCGACTGGATTTGCTCTCGAAAAAGATGATGGAATTATTATATTTGAAAAATGGCGAGATCTCCCTTGAACGCGTTGATCTAAACGAACTGTTCACGTATGTTGTAACCATGGTACAGCACCAGTTGAACGCCAAAAACATCTCAGTAGATACGGAATGTTTAGCCGATTACATAGTTGGTGATAAGACCCTACTCCAAACGCTATTAATCAACGTAGTGGAAAACAGTATTAAAGCGTCTCAACCCGGAGGGAAGATTATGATGACATGCAGCCGCCGAGAAAAGGACGTCTTTGTTGAAGTACTTGATTATGGGAAGGGTATTCCTGAGAAAGACATTGCGAAATTAACAGAAGCCTTCTATGTTGTGGACAAATCTCGAACGAAAGAACTCGGTGGAATCGGATTAGGATTATCCATTTGCAATCAAATTGCTGAGCTTCATCATGCGCACATTCAGATTACTTCGAAAGAAAACGAATTCACTAAAGTTGCGATCGATTTTACAACTCCATAATAACTTGAAAACAAGTTTATCATATCGGTCTTGTATTCTATAAATGTAACAAGCGATATCAATTCAACGATGGAGGTAATCAAAATGAAGAAAAAGATTTACGCAACATTACTAACGGCAGGTGTAGCAACGGCTTTGATTGCAGGCAACGGAGCGATTTCGGCTTTCGCTTTTTCAGTGGATTCCGCACCAAATGTCAATGTGACAAGTCAACAGAAGGTGGCTGTACCTCAACCAGTAGATCCAAACGCTCAACCATCTGTGGTGGAAGGATTTATACCAAATCCAGACTATAAGGAACCTGTTAAGACATCCCAAGACATGAGCGAGGATGAGGCAGTTGCACTTGCGAAAAAGGCCCTTCAAAACAAATTTAATGATTCCTTAACTGGTTTGGATCAATCTACATATTTTGTTAATCTTGTAGACCAAGAAGGAACGTTCTACTCTGTTTTCTTCACAACGCCAATTGACGGTAAAACCAAGCAGCAGCTACAAGAGGAAGGCGATGTGTATATCGCAAATGTAAATTCCAAAACGGGTGAAGTCGTTTCTGCGGATAAAAATCCAGTAGCCAAAATGCCAATCGGTGGTTAACGCCTAATCATTTAAAGTAGAAGGAAAAGTCCGACTAATTGTCGGGCTTTTTCCTTCTTTTGTTTATTAATTGAACCCGCCATTTACGCGAATTGTTTGTCCCGTAATCCATCGTGCTTTTTCACTGACTAACAGCTCAATCGCATTGGCAATATCCTCAGGTTCCCCGAGTCGTCCGAATGAGTTCATTTTGCTATATGTTTGGAGTAATTCCGGTGATTTGCCATTCAAGAAGCCCAAATCTCTTAAGGGTCTTCGAAAATAACTCTTCAATTTCGCTAATTTTGCTTATGTCGGCACGGATCGCCAACGCTTCGCCGCCAAGCTGCTCAATTGAAAGGTTTAGTTACATAAGGTTAGACTATACCTATTCGATTCTTGCCTAATTCTCTTTTGCTTCGCTATAATACATGGATATAATATCCTGTGTTCTTGGAAGGAGCTTGAAACATGGATACACTCAATAATTCACTGCGAATGGAACAGTCCTTGCACCAATTAGTAGACTTGATTTCACGCCATGCTCCATCGAATGGGACGCATCAGACAACCATACCATCGTTAGCTTTATTGCACGCCACTACGTTATCAGAACCGGTGGAGTCCGTTTATAAGCCTTCCATTTGCGTGGTGGTGCAAGGGGCAAAGATCGCTACGCTGGCTGACGAAACTTACCGATATGATCCGTCCACTTATCTGGTTACTTCTGTGGAATTGCCAATAAAAGGTCAAATCATCGAGGGTTCGAATGAAACGCCGTTTCTAAGCTTAAAATTACATTTCGACTCAGATGTAATTCTGGATATCGTGAAAGCAATAAATCGCCCTGAGTCCCTTCTCGAGGAGGACTGTCGGGGCATAACCGTTAGTCAGACATCACCGGCATTGCTTGAAGCTCTCGTAAGACTCATGCAATTGCTTGACGCTCCTGAGGACATTCATGTACTATCTCCGTTTATCATCCGAGAGATCCTGTATCGAGTCCTTCAAGGAGAAACGGGTGTGCTTCTTCATCAATCTGCAATCATCGGCAGCCATGCGCACAGTATCGCTCAGGCGATTCAGTTGATTAACTTGAATTACGACAAGCCGGTAACAATCGAACAACTTGCTAAAACAGTGAACATGAGTACATCTTCATTTCACAAGCATTTTAAGCGCATTACAGCAATGAGTCCTCTTCAATATCAAAAGACGGTGCGCTTGCAAGAAGCTCGGCATCTTATGTTGATGGAAACTTTGCCAGTTTCCGATGCCTCTTTTCGTGTCGGTTATGAGAGTCCGTCTCAATTCAGCCGGGAGTATACCCGTATGTATGGGCGATCTCCGTTACATGATGTTCAAGCGCTTCGAAGTTCAATAACAAGTTCTATAGTTCAATTATGAAGGGGCTGCCGCGTGCAGCCCTTTACGCTAGATCATGAAAATTAACATCTCGTTATTTGTTTCCTTTTTGACTTGGAGAAGACTTCCTTTGCCTGCGCTCTCATTATGTCCTCCGGACACAGACCTTTTGCAACTCTTGAATAATGTTAAAAACACTGTTATATTTATATTGTTAGATAATTATCTAAATGTATAGGGTGGAAATTTCTCATTTTGGAGGTGCATTCTTTTGAAAACGAATTCGACAATTCCCTTAAAAGTGATCTCGGCAATGCTTGCCTTAAGCGTCACTCTCCCGACCGTCTCAAGTGCTGCGTCAACTACGACGCAGGTGGAAACTCCGGCATCACATGCCCAAATGGCTGCAACCCGTTCAGCGCAAATCGTACCTTTACGTGCGGTAGTGGAATCGCTCGGTGGAGAAGTGTTGTGGGACGAAACGAACTCTTCTGTAAGCGTCAAGTATCTCGGACATGCATTATCCTTGAAAATCGGCAGCAATGAAGCCGTAATCGACGGTAAGGTGATGACATTGCCGTCTGCGGCGGAGCTCGTAGAAGAACGCACCCAATTTGCGCTTCGTGCACTCAATGAAGCACTCGGTACCACAATTGGTTGGGATGACCAAGCTCAAGCTATCATCTTTGACAAAACGGATCTTACCGGTAAAGCGACATCTTTTATTGCCTCCGCTCTGGGCTCATCCTTAACTAGTTCGACGCAGTTTTTTAGCGCCAATCTGGGGTCCGTTGCTACGGCAGAGGTTATCCAACAATTTTTCGGAAGCGCAACAGGTCAACTTGGAAAATTTAAAGGTGTAAGCAAACTCACAACAGACTCAACTATTGTACACGAAAATGTGAGGCTCACACTCACTTTTGAAAACAGCGAAATACCGTTCGTTCTCAGATTTAATCATGGAGGAGAGATCGATGACTTTTTGTTCGATTCCTCCTCAGCAATGAAGTTAGAAGGTTATAAACTACCGAGCTATGCGGATTCGGAAACATATACTGAAAAGGAAGTTATGATCGGTGAAGGTCGCTGGGCTTTACCTGGCACACTGACGCTGCCGAAGGGAAAAGGTCCGTATCCTGTGGTTGTGCTCGTACACGGATCGGGGCCGAATGACCGCGACGAGTGGCTTGGCGTGCTGAAGCCGTTTAGCGATCTTGCAGCAGGATTGGCATCACAGGGTATTGCCGTTCTGCGTTACGATAAACGCAGCCTTGAGTATCCGGCGCAGCTCAGTCTTCTGCCAAATATGACGATGAAAGAAGAAGCGCTTGACGATGCGCTTACCGCCGTCAAACAAATGAGCAGCACCGAAGGCATTGATCCGAAACAGATTTTCGTACTCGGACACAGCCAAGGAGGTTTCATGATGCCGCGTCTTGTGGAAGCGGATAAAGATAAGCAGATTGCAGGAACTGTCCTAATGTCAGCGCCAGGCGGCTATTTTTTCGACTTATTGGAGAAGCAATTTTCGTATCTCGTAGACCTAAAGCAGATGCCATCTCAATCGTTGGATTTTTATAAAGGGCAGTTTGCCATCTTGAAGGATCCTAACCTGTCCACGGCCAATCCTCCGAAAGAATATTCACTCGGATATTGGTTTATGGACCTACGCGGCTATGAGCCCGCTGAAAAGGCGAAGACTCAGACAGGAAAAATGCTCGTCCTACAGGGAGGGCGCGATTATCAAGTCATGCCGGAGCAGCTTGATATCTGGAAGACCAACTTGAAAGATCGGAAAGACGTTACTTATCGCCTGTACCCAAAACTCAATCACTTCTATACCGAAGGCGAGGGAACCATGAGCACGCCTCAGGAGTACTTCAAGCAGGGTAATATTCCGTCCGAGGTCATCAACGACATCAGCAATTGGGTTAAAAACAAATAAGTCTAAAAGTCATAATTCAACAGACAAAAACACAACAAACAAGGAGCAAGATCCTCAGCGATCTTGCTCCTTGTTCTACCTCCAATTGAAAGCCGCATAAGTTGCGGCTTTTTTTGTTGTGTAACATTCCCGACCTAGTCACATGACTCATTGTCAGATAATAAAACATTTTCTAAATAAAGTTAGTAAGTCTTGATACGGCGCGGGATTGGCTGCTTTTATTCATTATTCTTTTATTATTCTTTTATTGGCCATCTTTATAATCAAATGTAGTTGCAATCCAGTTACATAAACCTATTCCTATCCCGCTCATCCGACAATTTACTAATCTTAGTCATCTAATTTCAAGCGTTATAGTAAAGGAGAGAAAGCATGAAAAAATCAGTTGTATGTCTATTCATTGCATTATTTACATTCGGGACTTCATTCTCGCAGATTCTACCTGTTTATGCAGCTGAGAACGATTTTACTTTTACAATCGGTTCCAATGGAGCAACGGTTACGGACTACAAGGGCACGGATCTGAACGTGGTTATTCCCGCTGCCTACTCGGGTACGCCGGTAACTGAAATTGGGAGATCAGCATTTGATACGTACGGTACGGGCAAACCTAAAATCACGAGTGTCGTGATTCCGAGCAGCGTGAAGGTCATTCAAACATATGGATTCCGTTATACTAGCCTCACTTCCATAGAACTTCCAGACAGTTTGTTAACGATCGGCTCCAGCGCATTCGAGAACAATCCACTTACAACCGTCGTATTTCCGGACAGTGTGACGATGATCGGCAACTATTCTTTTTATATGAATAGTTTGACATCAATTAAACTATCGGAAAATTTGAAGACGATTAATGGCGGTGCTTTTGACACCAATCACATTTCCAAACTAGTCATCCCTGCTGGTGTAACGAATGTCGCCAGTAGCTCCTTCTATAGTAATAACTTGACGAGCGTAACTGTGTTAGGTAATGCCACAACTTTTGGGACAAGCGTATTTGCAAGTAATCCGAGTAATTTAAAAATATTCGGAATTGCGAATTCTCCCGCAGCCGTTTATGCGTCGAGCAACGGACATACGTTTGTGGATGGAACGACGTTATTTCAAGCTGTCTCTAGCGCCAAGTCGTTGTTGAAAAGTTATCCGGTGGGCACCGGTGTAGGACAGGTTCCGGCCAATGCCTACAACGACTTATCGGCAGAATATGACGCAGCCAAGCTTGTTATCGACGGAATCGGGAATGCCACAACCGTCTCCGATTTGGCTAACGCCGCAACTCCTTTGACCGCTTCTATCGCGGCATTCAATGCACAAATTGTTCAGGCCGGCAATCCTGCGGCGTTGGCAGCGGCAATCACGGTTGGGCAGCAGGCGTTGACCGATCATCCGCAAGGGTTGAACGTGGGGCAGGTGCCAGCGGGGGCGCGCAGTACATTGCAGACCGCAACCCAGGCGGCGCAGCAGATATTCGCTAACGCGGGCAATTACACGCAAGATCAACTGGATACTGCAGTTAGCCAGTTAAATGCAGCCGTTCAGGTCTTTACTGCCGCTGTTATCCAAGCGGGTGTTCCGACAGCGCTTGGTGCGGAGATCACGGTTGCGCAGCAGGCGTTGACGGATCATCCGCAAGGGGTGAACGTGGGGCAGGCGTCAGCGGGAACGCGCACCGTGCTGCAGACCGCAACCCAGGCGGCGCAGCAGATTTTTGATAACGCGGGCAACTACACGCAGGATCAATTGGATACTGCAGTTAATCAGTTAAATGCGGCGGTTCAGGTCTTTACTGCCGCCGTTCTTCAAGCGGGTGTTCCGACTGCACTAGGCTCGGTGATCGCGGTTGCGCAGCAGGCGTTGACGGATCATCCGCAAGGTACGGATGTAGGTCAGGCGTCAGCGGGGGCGCGCAGTACATTGCAGACCGCAATCCAGGCGGCGCAGCAGATTTTTGATAACGCGGGCAACTACACGCAGGCTCAACTGGACACTGCAGTTGGCCAGTTAAATGCAGCGGTTCAGGTCTTCAATGCCGCTGTTGTACAAGCGGGTGTTCCGACTGCGCTAGGCGCGGCGATCGCGGTTGCGCAGCAGGCATTGACGGATCATCCGCAAGGTACGGATGTAGGGCAGGCGTCAGCGGGAACGCGCACTGCACTGCAAACTGCACTGGATGCGGCGCAGCAGATTTTTGATGACGCGGGCAATTACACGCAGGATCAACTGGATACTGCCGTTAGCCAGTTAAATGCAGCGGTACAAGTCTTTACTGCTGCAGTAATACAGGCGGGTGTTCCGACGGCGCTAGGCGCGGCGATCACGGTGGCGCAGCAGGCATTGACGGATCATCCGCAAGGTACGGATGTAGGTCAGGCGTCAGCGGTGGCTCGGACCGCACTGCAGACCGCAACCCAGGCGGCGCAGCAGATTTTTGATAATGCGGGCAATTACACGCAGGATCAATTGGATACTGCGGTTACGCAGTTAAATGCAGCAGTTCAAGTTTTCAATACCGCTGTTGTACAAGCGGGTGTTCCGACTGCGCTAGGCGCGGCGATAACGGTTGCGCAGCAAGCGTTGACGGATCATCCGCAAGGTATGGATGTAGGTCAGGCGCCAGCAGTGGCGCGCACCGTGCTGCAAACTGCGCTGGATGGGGGGCAGCAGGTTTTTGATGACGCGGGCAACTACACGCAGGATCAACTGGATACTGCAGTTAATCAGTTAAATGCAGCGGTTCAGGTCTTCACTGCCGCTGTTGTACAAGCGGGTGTTCCGACTGCGCTAGGCTCGGCGATAACGGTTGCGCAGCAAGCGTTGACGGATCATCCGCAAGGTACGGATGTAGGTCAGGCGTCAGCGGTGGCTCGGACCGCACTGCAGAACGCAACCCAGGCGGCGCAGCAGATTTTTGATAACGCGGGCAATTACACGCAAGATCAATTGGATACTGCTGTTACGCAGTTAAATGCAGCGGTTCAAGTCTTTAATACCGCTGTTGTACAAGCGGGTGTTCCGACGGCGCTTGGCGCGGCGATCGCGATTGCGCAGCAGGCGTTGACGGATCATCCGCAAGGGGTGAACGTGGGGCAGGCGTCAGCAGTGGCTCGCACCGCACTGCAGACCGCAAACCAGGCTGCGCAGCAGATATTTGATAATGCGGGCAATTACACGCAGGATCAACTGGATACTGCTGTTATCCAGTTAAATGCAGCGGTTCAGGTCTTCACTGCCGCTGTTGTACAAGCGGGTGTTCCGACTGCGCTGGGCGCGGCGATAACGGTTGCGCAGCAAGCGTTGACGGATCATCCGCAAGGTACGGATGTAGGTCAGGCGTCAGCGGTGGCTCGGACCGCACTGCAGAACGCAACCCAGGCGGCGCAGCAGATTTTTGATAACGCGGGCAATTACACGCAAGATCAATTGGATACTGCTGTTACGCAGTTAAATGCAGCGGTTCAAGTCTTTAATACCGCTGTTGTACAAGCGGGTGTTCCGACGGCGCTTGGCGCGGCGATCGCGATTGCGCAGCAGGCGTTGACGGATCATCCGCAAGGGGTGAACGTGGGGCAGGCGTCAGCAGTGGCTCGCACCGCACTGCAGACCGCAAACCAGGCTGCGCAGCAGATATTTGATAATGCGGGCAATTACACGCAGGATCAACTGGATACTGCTGTTATCCAGTTAAATGCAGCGGTTCAGGTCTTCACTGCCGCTGTTGTACAAGCGGGTGTTCCGACTGCGCTGGGCGCGGCGATAACGGTTGCGCAGCAAGCGTTGACGGATCATCCAGCGGGTACGGATGTAGGTCAGACTTCGGCAGGAACGCGCACCGCACTGGAAACTTCGCTGGATGCGGCGCAGCAGATATTTGATGACGCAGGCAACTACACGCAGGATCAATTGGATACTGCTGTTACGCAGTTAAATGCAGCCGTTCAAGTTTTCACTGCCGCTGTTATCCAAGCGGGTGTTCCGACTGCGCTGGGCGCGGCGATAACGGTTGCGCAGCAAGCGTTGACGGATCATCCAGCGGGTACGGATGTAGGTCAGACTTCGGCAGGAACGCGCACCGCACTGGAAACTTCGCTGGATGCGGCGCAGCAGATATTTGATATCGCAGGCAACTACACGCAGGATCAATTGGATACTGCTGTTACGCAGTTAAATGCAGCAGTTCAAGTTTTCACTGCCGCTGTTATCCAAGCGGGTGTTCCGACTGCGCTAGGCTCGGCGATAACGGTTGCGCAGCAAGCGTTGACGGATCATCCAGCGGGTACGGATGTAGGTCAGACTTCGGCAGGAACGCGCACCGCACTGGAAACTTCGCTGGATGCGGCGCAGCAGATATTTGATGACGCAGGCAACTACACGCAGGATCAACTGGATACTGCTGTTACGCAGTTAAATGCAGCCGTTCAAGTCTTTACTGCTGCATTAATACAAGCGGGTGTTCCGACTGCGCTTGGCGCGGCGATCGCGATTGCACAGCAGGCGTTGACGGATCATCCGCAAGGTACAGATGTAGGTCAGGCGTCAGCAGCGGCACGCACCGCACTGCAAACTGCACTGGATGCGGCGCAGCAGATTTTTGATAACGCGGGCAATTACACGCAGGATCAATTAGATACTGCGGTTACGCAGTTAAATGCAGCAGTTCAAGTTTTCACTGCCGCTGTTGTACAAGCGGGCGTTCCGACTGCGCTTGGCGCGGCGATCGCGATTGCGCAGCAGGCGTTGACGGACCATCCGCAAGGTACAGATGTAGGTCAGGCGTCAGCGGTGGCGCGTACTGCACTGCAGACCGCAATCCAGGCGGCGCAGCAGATTTTTGATATCGCAGGCAACTACACGCAGGATCAATTGGATACTGCTGTTACGCAGTTACATGCAGCAGTTCAAGTTTTCACTGCCGCTGTTATCCAAGCGGGCGTTCCGACTGCGCTTGGCGCGGCGATCACTGCGGCGCAGCAGGCGTTGACGGATCATCCACAAGGTACAGATGTAGGGCAGGCGTCAGCGGGAACGCGCACTGCACTGCAGACCGAAATCCAGGCGGCGCAGCAGATTTTTGATAATGTGGGCAATTACACGCAGGATCAACTGGATACTGCTGTTACGCAGTTAAATGCAGCAGTTCAAGTTTTCAATACCGCTGTTGTACAAGCGGGTGTTCCGACTGCGCTTGGCGCGGCGATCACTGCGGCGCAGCAGGCGTTGACGGATCATCCGCAAGGTACGGATGTAGGGCAGGCGTCAGCGGTGGCGCGCACTGCACTGCAGACCGCAATCCTTGCGGCGCAGCAGATTTTTGATAACATGGGCAATTACACACAAGATCAACTGGATACTGCCGTTACCCAGTTAAATGCAGCGGTTCAAGTCTTTACTGCTGCCGTTATACAAGCGGGCATTCCAACGGCGTTGGAAGCGGCGATCACGGCGGCGAAGCAGGCGTTGACGGCTCATCCAGAAGGTACGGATGTAGGGCAGACTTCAGCAGGAGACCGGGCTGTCCTTCAGACGGCGATAGATGCAGGGCAGGCTATTGCCGACGATGCGGAAAATCAATCTCAGACTCGTTTGGATGAAGCTACTGTCAGTTTGAACGACGCTATGGCTGTATTTGAAGCCGCTTGGGTTGGAGTGGTGCTAACTGCATCGGCCAATGATTTGTACGGAACGAGCGATACGCTTCGCTTTACGGTATTTTACGGAGATGAAGTAATGGTAATCGGGACACCTGTCGTTCCGGTCATGGTTGGAGACAATTCAGTTGCTCAGACGGTATATGCTCCATATATGGGAGCGCGCGGTGAGGCAGTAAAAAAACTTACTTTCGAATTCGAAGTTCCTGCAGGGCTCGCGGATATTGACGGAATTCAAGTTGCTGCATCATTGGAGCTCCCGAACGGTGCAAGCATCGTTCGTACCTCCAACGGACTCCCGGCTACTCTAACCTACGCAGCACCGAACGTAAGCGGAATACGTATCGTGGGGATACCGCCCGAAGTTGCCCTGACGGTTGCACCGAACGGATCGGAACGTAAAGTGATCAGTGTGACTGCAAGCGTGTACGGGGAAGCAGCAGGAAATGCGCTGACGCAGCTCCGTTGGCTGGCTGGGAGTCTTAGCGGGGGTGATTTTGCCGGTGGAACGAAAGGAAACGATATTTTGGCCACACCTCAATTCACTGTTACTGCTAACGGCGACTATACCATTTATGCACTAGACGAAGTAGGTAATGAAGCAGTGAAAACCATCACTGTTACCGGGATCTCAATCCCGTCTTCGTCGGATAACGGCATTCTACCGGTTATATCGGGGACGACTGTGAAGTTTAATTTAAATGGCGGGATTACAATGCTTGTCGATCCATCCGACATTAAACAAGTCAAGCGGTCGGATGGCACGATGATCGAGCAAGTCATTCTCCCTGAACGGACAAGGGAGCAAGTGCTGGAACTCCTGAAAGATGCGAGGGAACCAATTGTCAGCATTGCAATCAGCAATCGGGAGCAAGCGGTACAGGCACAGTTTCAAGCTGACTGGATCGCGGATATGGTCAAAGCTTATCCTAATACAATTATCGAGGTGAGGTTGAACGATTCTAGCTACCAATTGCGATTAAGCGCGATCGATCTGATCAGTTTGGCGGAGCGTCTAAATGCGAAATTATCGGATTTGACTGTAAGCATCTTACAGGTGCAAGCAGGCGAGAATGTTCGACAAGAGATCGATCGGATAGGAGTTTCTCAAGGTTTTACTGTATTCACCGACGTTATTGACTACAAGGTGACGGCGGAAGCACACGGTCAAACGTTGGAGATTCACGACTTCGGAGGAGCGTACTCGATTCGGACCATTAAGTTGGATCGAAATGACACGAACAGTAACCTGGTTGCCGTTCAGTATATCCCGGGAAATAGAACCGTCGTTTTTGTTCCGGCAAAGATGGAAACCGCTGCAGACGGCACTAACGAAGCGATTCTAAACGTGCCACATAACAGCATGTACACAGTCGTAAATGTGCAAGCACGAACGTTCGCCGATTTAACCGGACATTGGGCGAAAGCAGATGTGGAGCATCTAGCGTCCAAGCTGCTGGTGAATGGCGTGGCGGCGGACCATTTTGAGTCAGAGGGAACCATTACACGAGCGGAATTCTCAGCCTTGCTCATTCGGGGGCTAGGGCTATCCGTGAAGGAGAGCGAGGACGGTAATCGTTTTGTGGATGTCCCTGCATCCGCATGGTATGCATCTGCAGTAAATGCGGCAGTGGCTAGCGGGCTGGTTAGCGGTATCGGTGCCGGTAGGTTTGCGCCTAACGATACAATTACCCGCGAGCAAATGGCCGTTGTGATTGCTAGCGCCTTAACCTTTACCAGCCATGGGAGCAGTAGTCATGGGCAAGAAGGAGGCCATCTGGATACTTTCACGGATCGAGACTCCATTTCTTCATGGGCGCAAGCTGCGGTAGTCCGAGTATCGAAAGACGGCATTATGAATGGGATGGAAGACAGACGCTTTGCCCCGAAGGAGTATGTAACGAGGGCGCAGGCAGCGGTTATACTGAAAAGGTTCCTGCAATTTGTGCATTTTATCGATTAATCGAGTTACTCATTCATAGAATCGACTGTATAAAATAGTGAAGGAGCTTGCCTTGTGGCAGCTCCTTTTTGTCGTACAAGTAATAAGAAGCAAACATGAATACTACTATCGATTTTACATGTATAGGGGATAATATAAATGCTTTTAAATTTCTGCGCTGGAAAGCGGCACTTGCTGAATCCCGCAAACTATGATATTTTTGTTTCAATGTAAACAATATGGAGTGTGAACCTGAACATGGATTATCCTGAAAGTATCAAAGCGTTAATTTATAATCAATTGCTTCATTTTTTCCATTTGCAAGAACAGCGGTTGGAGCTGGAACTTAAAGAAATCAAAGAGTTTGTGCAGCTGCATCAGCTGAAAGGTGTCCTTGGAAGCTTATCGACCATCCATGTTCTGGATTGCATCGGCAATCACGAACCGATCAATCATTCCGCGATTGTGGATAAATTAAATTTGTCGAAGGCGAGTATTACAAAGATAAATAAGAAGCTGCTTGCACTTAACCTCATTAATCGGACCCAGCTCAACGATAACCGCAAAGAGGTGTATTTTCGGCTAACGTCTCTAGGGAAGAAGTTGTTCGAAATGCATCGGGCTTTGCATGAAGCAGAGGAGCAGAATTTTATCCGGTTTTTGGACAGTTATTCCGATAGTGAGCATCAGACGATCTTGAAGTTTTTTCAAGGCATGAACCGGTATATTGGAGAGAGATAAGCTAAATTTTTTTTTGAATATTTTGTTTACTAGTGAACTATATTTACGAGGAGTGATTATGTTGGAATTTTCCCAAACGATTAGAGAACGTAGAACCATCCGGAGATTCAACGCAACACCGGTAGCGCAGGAACTGCTCGTAGATTTGCTGGACAAAGCGGCAAGCCTGTACGAGGCTGAGGGTACGCCACGTTGGCGTTGTATTTATGCCGGCACGCCAGAGTCGCGTCAAAGACTGGTTGAGAGTATGATAGCTAAAATGAAGGAAAGCAAACTAGGAAAGCTCATTCCTGTCAAAATGATCGATTTTTTCACAAGACAGATAACGGATATTCCTGCTCACCTGATTTTCATTGCAGAACCTGCCGCCAATCGGCGGCAGAGCGACGAAAATTATGCAGCAGTTTGCAGTGTCATGCAAAACTTTCAACTGCTGGGCTGGGAGCGCGGGTTGGGCATGCTGTGGGATACGGATCCAATGCTTCAAAGCGAGTCGTTTCTTGCGGAAATCGGCTTGCGGGAAGGTGAGAGGTTTGCAGGGATTTTGCATACGGGATATTTCGATAAAGCGCCGAGATCCCGGAGAAGAACGCCGGCGAAGCAGAAATGGACCACAATCGGTGGGGGCGGGGGGGCGGATGGGGCACAGTTCGATAACGTCCGAATTCCCGAGCGAAGCATTCTCGAAATGCTGAATGACGCCGTCTGGGCGCCGAACGATGGACTAAGGGAACCGTGGCGCTTTATCTATGTGACGGGCGGCGAAGCGGCAGGCAAGCTCCGAGTTTTGAATAGGGATTCGTCACTAGCATCACTCCTGATCGTGGCGAAGGAAGAAGCGGATCCCCACAAGCAGGAGGAGGATTACGCGGCGGTATGCTGTTTAATCCAAAATTTTCAATTGTTGGCCAAATCTAAGCCTTGGCACGTGCGGCGCACGGTTCCGGAATGGATTTATGACCGGGAATTGTGCAAGCCGTTTGGGATTCGGCCGCAGGAGCGGATCGTAGCGGTGATGGAGCTCGGAGGAGATGCTCAATCCTCGGAATCCGCTCCGGCTGCTCCCCTATTGGTAAACATCTCACATCTATGATAATAGGCATAAGGTTAAATTCTTTGTACAATAATCCATCTACAGAGTTTATTTTAAAGGTTGAGTTGATCAGTCTATACCAACATATGAAGGCAGGGAATTTAGAAGAGTAATTAACATCCAAATTATGGTAGTATTGATTTATTAGTGATATTTTATTTGAGGAGGAAGAGACTTGTATCCACGTGCCAATGTGTTAGGAATCGTTACTCGAAACAAATAGATTCTTGTTGAGGAACAATAAGGAAAACATTCAATGGGTACAGGATTTAATTATAGACCAGTAGGCGGAACAATTGAACTTGGGGAACATTCGCAAGAGGCACTTATAAGAGAATTTCAAGAGGAATTAGGTGCCAAATAACAATTAAAAGTCATGTCACATGTATAGAAAACATTTTAAAATCGATGAGAACATAGGGCATGAAATAACTCAAATCTATCTCGTAGAATTAAATGATCCAAATATATATGAGCAAGAACGTTTTAAAATTATTGAAGGTGAAAAAATTACCTATGCTCTATGGATACCTGTTGTCGATTTTGAACGCGGTCAAAGAATTCTATATCCCGCTGGAGTAATTGAATTACTTAAAGTTATAACATAATACAAAATTCTGGGAATGGGCATCCGCTAACTAAAGAGGAGAGCATATTGAAACGATATTTTATAGCAATATTTCTTTTGGTGACCACTTTATTCATTATTAGAATTAGTTACTTTATTATTGATCCCTTAAGGGTTATTTTCTTTACTCCTACGGATTTAAGTGACAAGTTAATAGAGAGTTCAATTCTTATTTTTGTATTGATTATAATCACGATGGTTTACAAAATATATTATAAATTAATTCATACAGGTCAATTCCTTATTTATTTGTGGGGGGCAGTTATTTTATTTGCCGTAATTAATACGGGGCCATATGTAATAGAAAATTATGATAATAAACAATACCAAAAGATGATTGATGAAGCTTCTTCATATTATCAAAAGAATTTAAGTGATGGCTTCACTTTAGTAACTTTAGAACAACATAGTGGGCAAACATTTTACATATTTAAAAAGAAAGATAGTGTTACTAAAATGGATATGAATTATCTTTTAGAATTAATAAAGCCTCTAAATGATAAAGAAGATATTACTATAGAGCTTATAAGCTTAAAGGATAATATACAGTCGACAATGAGATATACTGCGAATAAGGAGTTTATAGCATGTAGGGACGCCAACTATGCGGCATCATCTATTCCCAATGTTTGTTTTTAAAATATCCACCCCTCTTATGAATGATTTAACAATTAACCGGTTCTCTATACAAAAAAAAGAATATCATGGTGGGTGCAACTAAACTTGAAAAAGCTAATTTATTATTATTTAAAATCACAACAGTTTTCTTCCTTCTTGTTTATGTTTGTTTTTGCTGCTGGTAGTTTGTTTAGTTTAATTTTTTATTTACTTCTTGGGGAATATGTTCTTGCTGTAACGTCGTTTATTTTAAATTTAATATTTTCTTTTATTTGTTTCCGCACTGTTAAGAAGGTCAAAATGAAACTAGAAAGAATGGGTATCTGACCGTGAAGATACCTAGCAATGGATACTCTCCTTAAGAATATGAATAGGAACAAACTTACTAAGTTATGAAATCGAGACGATAGTCCAATAAACAGGGAGCAGATTGCCGCGGCAGTTGCTTCTGTTTTCATTGAAATAACGAGTAGAATAATTACAATTTATGGTAAAATATAAACTAAAAATAATTCGCTAAAGGGGGATTTTTTATAGCTTTAGTTCATGATTTCATACTAATTTCAAACCGTAAGTTTGGAGAAATTTCTTTAAGTGGAATCTTTGATTATAAGGATAGAAATCGGGAAAATATTGTTCAGCTAAATGACGACTTGTTCGGCTACCTGCAGGATTCACTGAAATGGATTGAAACTATTAATCCAGACAGAAACGAAAATGAATTTGGATTAAACTATCATGGTCGTTCTATAATTGAAAAAACAGGAGCAATAAAACTAACAAAGCTCATGAATGCCTGGTATCTTATGTTTTTAGAAGCTCCTGAAGATATAGTTTTAACGGGAAGGTTTACTTGGAAAGAAGATGACGATCTTCAAATAAACGGGTCATACGAGAAATTATCGTTTAACAGAAATGAGATTCTTGATACTTTAAAAAGGTTAATCGAATTATCAACCACGGTTGAATCAGGTGAATGCATTATGATCTACTATGGTATTTGAGTTTGGAGATTAATTAAGAAATTGTCCCAAAAGCATCGCATCAATGAACTACAGGGTTACGCTACTTCAATAGGGATCCCCAAATAATTATTTTTATTAAGAAAAACACCCGAAATGAGGAATTAGACTGCTTATTCGAAAACTACATAGTGCATTTTTGACTGCCAGTTATTTATCCTTATGCATAACTATACTGACAAATAAAGGGGACTTTGCACAAGATACATTTCAATTTATCCCAAATATGTGGACTATGATTATAGTCGTTTTTATGTACAGCATGATTTTCATAACTGTGTATGGTATCTGCGTATCAATAGGTATAAATTTTTTATTAGTCAAAATGAATATTAAAGAAAAATGGGTTGTCGTGGGTTTTCTTCATATCATATTCGGCATAATCCCAGGCCTAATTGGAAAAAACCTCCCATTTATATTAATGGGGGGAAGCTCAGCACTATTCTTTTTTTTATTAGAGGAAGGAATTCGAAGGTACTCACACAAACGAAAATCTATAATAATGCTATCTATCATTCCTATCATAATTGTTTCTATAAGCTACGGATTATATCATCCTTATTGGAAGATGAAGGATTCAAAAATAACAGCAAGCGAAGCAATCAAGTTCGCAGAATCTGGTAAGGGATTTTATGCAGCCCAGTTTCCAAGTGAATCAAATCAAAAAAAGGAGTTGTATATCGAAGGTTACAAGGTAATTCGGTATATTGAGACTGAGAAAATAGAACCTTCTAAAGTTGAGATTAAATTTATTGAAGAGTGGGAAAAGGGCGAGATAAAAGGGCAACAAGTGATGAAAAGTATAGTGGAGAGTAGGTATGGAGGAATGTCTACAGGTGGTAGCCAAATAAGTGGAGATAAGCCGCCATACAAAGATAATTCATATAATGTGATGTGAAAAATGTACAGATTCATTAAACTAAAGGCTTGAGCAATCAAGCCTTTTTCTATGACCTGAATGGTTCATTTGAATAGAACTTCTCTAAACATCGGCGAGGTATGTAAGGCCTATCGAATAATCCACAAATGAAAAAAATACGAAACTCATATAAAAAGAGGTGATTACTTGTATCTCAATGAATTAATAATAAATAACTTGTTGTTATTTGATTAAGTAGTAGACATATAAGAAAGGGTGGCACATATGAAAAAGTACAATATAATGCGTCCAATCATGCTGATTGTGATTGCACTCCTAACGAAAAGCTTGGTTACCAATCTTTGTATGCTGCTGGGGATGGAAGCCGAGTCAGCCAAATCTTTGGGTTTCGGTGCGATGGTAATCGCTGCACTCGTGGTCTATTCCAGAAGCAGAAGAAGACCGAAATAGGATTTACATCGCGCGCTCAGTATTTCACCAAGGGTGTTCGGGATATCGTTAAGCTATCGGATAACGATAGCTCTCAAAAATTTACACTATGTCAAAGCTGCCGCGTTAAACGGCAGCTTTGTTGCGCTATCTGGTAGCATTCTTATCATGAGGAAATACGAGGTTTGAGAAATAAAAAGACTCCTTGGTGGTTTCGGTTAGTCTTCAAGAGTGCAATATTATTTTTTGAAAGTGTAGTAACAGAAAAGGAGCCATTATTCGAGTCATTCGAGAGGGCTCCTTTTCTTTTCTATCTTCCCAGCTACTGTTCGTAAGCATTTATCACTTTAATCATCAATTGAAATACCCGCGGCTTTTAAGTGTCCATGAGTTAGAATTTTTCCGAATTGAGAAGCGAGTTCCTTTGGAGTATAAGAAAAATCATTTTTAACCCACCATATTACAATACCCATAAAAGTAGATGCGATAAATTGGAGTAATAATTCCTTTGAAATCTTCAGGGGAGTATTATCCAAGCCATCTTCCACTGTATTTTTTATAATTTCCTCCATTTTTGATTGAAAACCATAAATTCTATTCTCATCAAGTAACAATGCTTTGTAAAAGGGAATATTGTCCTGAATTTTTTCCAGTATGGTTTGCATTAATTGCTCAAGCTTAGAGCCACTAACAGGAGATTTACTGCTCGAACAAAGATTGAGTGTACTATTTAGTTCTTCTAATAATTCATCCATAGACGCATTTAACAAATTGGGCTTGTTCTGATAATGAAGGTAAAATGTATTCCGGTTAATCATCGCCTTATCGGCAATATCTTGGATCGTAATCCCTTCGTATCCCTTCTCATTAAGAAGCTCTATAAACGCCTTTTTAATCGAATGCTTGGAGCGAATGATACGCAAATCGGTTTTTTTGTTCATTATGACTCATTCCCTTAATTTTTTTTGTTAGATATACGACATTTGAGCTGAAATTGCAATTTATCTCTCAAAATCAGAAATATTAAATATTGAATGCTGACCTTTTATTAATCATAATAAACACATGATAAATATACAACACATTGACCATTATTTATCTTATTGATAATTAACTCTAACTAAAGGAGAGATTTTAAATGAAAACTATAGCGATCGTTGGAGCAGGAGAAGGATTAGGAATGTCCATTGCAAAGAAATTCGGACAAAATGGCTTTTGCGTAGCTCTTATTGCCCGAAATGAAGAAAAGCTGAACCAGCTGGTTAGTGAATTAGAACAATTGGGAATCGAAGCTGCTCCATTTCAAGCAGATATATTAAATAAAGAACAGATTGAGATGGCATTTACCGCTATTAAAAAGAAATACGGATTTATTGATGTTCTTGAATACAGTCCAACGCCGAGCATCAATACAGTAGCACCAGCATTAGATGTAACCGAAGAAAATGCCTTATACCAATTTCAATTCAATGTTTTAGGTGCTTTATCGAGTGTCCGGCAAGTGCTGCCGGAAATGTTGGATAAGCAAAGCGGTGCCCTGTTATTTACAACTGGAGGTGCATCAGTCCACCCAGTTCCAAGGATGGGTAATGTCGGAATTGCAATCTCAGGACTTCGTAATTATATCTTTAATTTGAACAGCGAATTAGCGGATAAAGGGATTTATGCAGGTCATCTATCGATTGGAATTTGGATGCAACCTAATTCAGGAGTTCAAGATAAAATCGCTGATATTTGGTACGACATGTATTCCAAGAGAGATCGCGTTGAAGAGTTTATAACAGAAGACAAAATATAATTAATCGAGGTAAGAATGTGAATATCACTATTTTTGGTGCAAGTGGTGCAATTGGACAACTTGTAACACAATTAGCTTTAGAAAACGGAGATTTCGTAACGGCATATATTAGAAACCCAAAAAAATATAGCCTCAAACATCCCAATTTGACCCTTGCACAAGGGGAACTTTCAAATACTTCAACCATCGAGAGGGCAGTCGCTGAAGCGGATGTCGTAATCAGCACACTGGGACCAGCATCTGACATGTCACGAAAGCTTAAAGGCACGCCGATTGCCGATGGACACGAACTGATTGTTAGAGCGATGAAAAAGCTTGACAAAAAGAGGTTAATTACACTTGCGACGCCAGCGTTGCAATCGGATGACGATAAGAAAAACATTTCAACGATACTTCCGGGGGTATTAGCTAAAATTTTCCTTCCGAACGGTCACGCAGAAATGAAAAAAATGGAAGGGATTATTAAACAATCGAGCCTTGATTGGACAGTTGTTCGAATTATTAATCCAAATGTTAAGCACAAAGGACAATCTTATGATTATTCATTCGGTGATAAACCGGCTAAATTAGGTGTTTCAAGAGAAAATGTTGCAAAATTCATGTACTCTGTCGCTCGTGATAAACAATTGATTAGAAAAATGCCTATTATTTATAATAAATAAGTCCCAAGTGAAAAAACCGTTTAAACAAGATAATTTGTAGTGTAGGAGCATTCAAAATGAAAATTGAAATTTGGTCGGATTATGTTTGTCCACTTTGTTATATTGGTAAACGACGATTAGAGTCTGCACTAGATCAATTCGCTCATCAGAATGAAGTGGTTATTGAATATAAAAGCTTTGAACTTAATCCTCAAGCATCAATGTACTCTGGTGGAAATATGCATCAAATACTTTCTGAGAAACATGGTATGAGTATCGAGCAAGCGAAAAAGGCACATGCTGAACTTGAACAACAAGCGGCGTTGATTGGTCTCCTGTATAATATCGACCAAGTGAAGCCCACCAATACGTTTGATGCTCATCGTTTAACCCAATATGCCAAATCTGTTGGTAAAGATAAGGAATTAGCAGAGAAGCTGTTCTATTCTTATTACACGGACGCCAAGCTAATTAGCGATCATGATACATTAGCAAATATTGCAGAATCAGTTGGAATGAATAGGGACGAGTCAATGACAGTTCTCCATGATCCATCCAAATATGCTAACGATGTGCGTTCAAATGAAGCCACAGCAAAGCAATTAGGGATAACAGGAGTACCTTTCTTTGTCATTGATAGAAAATACGCGATATCCGGCGCACAACCAACAGAGGTATTTATAAATGCTCTTAACCAAGCATCTCAATAAGTAAAGCCAATAAGCATTTGTAAGACTGAGATATTATGAACGCATTGTCGAAAACAATTATAAAGTATTTTAGAACAGCGTGTAGACAGGCAGACCGTGAAAAGTCAGGCAGTTCAAGCGAAATAGCCAGAAAAATAATCCGCCCAAAATCCTTATTGGACTTTGGGCGGATTATTCTTTTCGTCATAACTCAACGAAAGCAACCTCCAAATCATTAAATGAAGTGACAGTCTGCCTGCCCTTAGTTGTTTTGTTAAGAATCGCGGTACTATCAGAACTTAAAAAGATAATTGTTGATACTGACAAGATAATTTGTCAGTCAGTTTAATTTTAGAAATATACTGAATGAGTGAATCAATGAAGAATCAACTTTGCAAGATCATATTACACCTCGGAGTATTCGGCAATATTCATTACGAACGGATACGTTAGCGCGGCGATGGAACCGATCCATCACTATTTTCGTTTCTCTGCTCTCCATTCAACTAATGGGAGTTTACCGTGGTATAATTTGTATGGAATAGGGACGAGGTGATCGTTTATATGGGAAACGTAATAAGGCTATGTGACAATTACGGTGAAGAAATTGTTGAGTCACTCTCTATATCTAATGGAGCCACTAGTGTACTTATCGAGGTACTGGCACTAAGTGGGTCAGACTTAGCAGTATCAGATAGAGAGAAAGAGTTTATCGTTTGATTGAATCAAAGGGATCAATCAGTTATAGGTATTGGCACTGTGGGATTTAGCATTAGTGAGATCCCTTGGACGAAAAGAGATTTTAACGAGCTAAAGAGATTTTTGTTGTCTGTTATTGACGGTGCAATTAATAAACACAGATGGGAAGATTTAGATTACACACCTAATGAGGATATAGTAGTAATGGTTTTAAATCATTTACGTTTATTAATAACCGACTTTCAAGAAGCTTTTATAGATGAGAGTCATTACATTTACTGGTCGACCACAGACGAGTTAGATGAGGATCCTACAATTCCTATTGGTTTCCCTCAATGTTCTAAACATAAAATTATTCTTTCTTGCCATGGTTGCTTATTTTGCAATAGTGGTGTGTAGTCTTACGCTAACGCAGAATGTTAGTTTCATACAACAACAGTGAAGGCAGCCGAAATCAAGCGGCTGCCTTTTCCCCGCTAACTGGCAGAATTGTTTAATAAGGGATACGGAAGACATGTAAACCTTCATAAATTCTTTAAGGTTTTAGTTGAAACATATCTGGTAATTTTTCGTCTAAAATAAAAACAAGATGAGGAGTTGACGGGATGTTCGATTTAAAAAGATTATTTTTGATTACGACGCTATGCCTGTCTATTATTAGTGTGAGTATAACTCCAGCAAAGGCAGATTCGGTTTCACTAAGAGATGTTCCAACAGATTTTTGGGGATATGCAAACATACAATGGGGGTTTAATAATCAAATCGTTGATGGATACCTGGATGGAACTTTTAGACCGAATCAAGGCGTAGAGCAGTCGGAGTTCTTGGCTATGCTTATCCGAGCTTTCCACCCGAGCGATTTTAAACAAGAATCTGACGCTAATAATTGGGCGCTCCCTTATAAAATTTATGCCAGTAACATGGGATGGCATGTTGTTACTCCAACATCTTTAGGAGGACATACTAGTTACATAAATCTAAACAGAGGAATGGTTGCACAACTGATTTCAAATGCTACTGGAAAAAATTTTAGTGTGGATGATTCGATCCAGTATTTACTTGATCTAGGATTGGCAAAAGGTAAGACGGAAACCAGTACTGAAGGCTTTAATAAAGGCGATCAAGTCACCCGGGCTGAAGCAATAACGTTTATTATGCGGTTGAAACAAGTCGATAGTAAATTACAAAAAGTGACTTCAACACAGGAAAAATATGTTCCCTTAACCTCAGCCGAAACTGCAAAAGAACAGACAAATAAAGAAAAAGTCGCTATGAGAAACCTTCAAAACGGTGGAAGAGTTGCTGTTGGTGAGGATTGGATCTTTACAAATCCGTCTGATCAAAAACCTTCTCTTTCGAAATGGTCAAAAGATGGTAGCAATAGAATCAAGTTATCTGACGATAATGCTCAGACCATTAATATAGTTGGAGATTGGTTATATTACACCTTACAATCCGAATCTGGAATTTATAGAATGCGTCAAGATGGTACAGAAAAAACAAAAATTTCTGCAGTTGCATCTTCAAAAATGGCCGTGAGTCAAAATTGGATTTATTATTTGGATGTGAATGATACAGGAATATACCGTATGAAACTTGATGGAACCGAAACAAATAATGTTATCTCAGAAAAAGGGATTAATAATTTTTTTATAAATGATAATCAACTTTACTTTATTCAAAATGAGACTAATGAATTATTTCAAGTAGACTTAAGTGGAGCTGATAAGAAGAAAATTAACGATAATCTCTCTTGAACCTTCATCATTGAAGATGGATGGAGCTACTATGTTAAAGGACAAAATCTTTATAAATCGAGTCTGGATGGAACTACAACTATATCTCTACATAGCGTTGACCCTATGCAAGATAACGGTCCGATGTATAACTCACTTCAATATCGTGATGGGTGGATCTACTTTTTGCACGGCAGAGCTGGACTTGTTTCAGATATTTATCTTAAAAAAGTTAGGATTGACGGAACCGGACTTACACGTATTGCTAATGCTTCTAAAGGAATGAAATTATATGACGCTGATTCCTTACTTTATGTTTGGTCGAATGCATTGAACTCCACTGAAATGACAATCCAACCTGCAATAGAGCTGCTACAATAGGGAGCCAATTAAATAATGACAAGGGAGTAAAGCTACCTGCGGCTCCCGTTTTTTCGTGACACGTTTAAGAATGATTAGGGGTATCGTGGGTGCTCCAGTTGTTTAACCCCCGTGGACATCGGGGTCACGGGAGATTAGTTATAATTGATAATATCCCCCATCCATTTAGTAAGAATCTATCTCATGATAATTATTAGACTGACTCAGTCATTAAGGGAGATTTTTGTCACGATAGCTCAATAAACATCAGGAGAAGGCTGCCGACTGCAATAGTGGCAGTCTTCTCCATAGAGGGAGGTTTGCGTAATTAGCATACAGATGAACCATTTTTGAAATTACTTACGAATCCTTTATTTAGTAGTATTAGACTGATGTTTTCAAAATTTCATCTGAAAGTGTGATAAGGACTCATGTATGAAATCATTCGGAATTTAAGTACGAATAGGGGCAAATTTTTAGGATTTGTCATAGCTGCCTCAATCTTATTAATTATTATAGGATGCAATGAAAAAAAGTTGGCTTTCGATCAGGATACCTGGGTTGAAGCAAAGGATAATGGATCATGGAGACCTCGCCAAAAAATGGCACAATATCTGATTGAACAGCAAACACTTATTGGAAAAGATAGAAATGAGGTAATCCAATTACTTGGAAAGCCTGAAGCATATGAGAACGTACCTAGCAACGAAATGTATTACACAATTGATTTATATTATGGACTTGATATTGATCCAGCGAGAATTGAGTATCTTATATTTTCCTTGGATTCGAATAATAGAGTAAGTAAATACGTCAGAAAAACAACATTAGATAAAACATGATTTGAGACTATTTTGACTTTTCATAAGGGCTTCTGGATTAAGAACTCCATTTCACTAACGGAGAACTGGAGAACTATATCGTGGCGATGGATCTGAGTAGTTGCTGGGAAAGTAAATGCTGAAAAAGCTTGTGAGCGAAACTAGAGATTACTGGCGAAACTAAAAGGACCATGGCCCCTCAATAATGCCATGGTCTTTAGGTTTTAATACCATTTACTTTGCCTCTGGTGACAGCTTCCCTCTGGTACTACCCCCCTATAATCTCGAAAACCAGCGCGGCTTGGATGAGTGTAATTCCAAGAAGATAAGCTTCATATAACTAAATATAGAAACTCACTTTCAGCTCCAGACGAATCTAGACGTCAACAATTTAATATTAAAGGGGGGTGAAGAGACAAATGGCTCCCTAATTATTCCTGGGTTGAGGGGGTGAGTCTAACTGTTTCCTCATGTAAAGTATCTTTTTCAGTCCAAGTTATCTTAACATTTTTTGCATTTTTCCAATTATCTACCTCGGTTCTGGTAGGTAACTGTTGTGGACCAACCCCAACAAGAGTTTCAACCTTCAGTGTATTTACAGTGGAACTATTATTTTTGTAGTTTATAGAAAGGTCTACCTTATTTAAAGGTGTTTTCCCAATGTATTCAATCGTTTGTTTTTCAATGTATCCATGTTTGCTTGGGAGATAGTTTACATTAATCTTCCAAGAATCAGTATTAGCAACCAAATTAACTTCTTCCTTTTTGTCGCAACCACTTAATATTACCAATATAAGAATCGCGAATAAGGTTACGTACCTATTCATAGTAAAATCACCACCTTTTTTAATGTAATAAGAAATCGTGCAAAGAATTTTCTTTGCACGATTTCTAACCAAATTAGTAGTTTCTATGGTACCAATTCCATGTTTCTCCGGTATCTGGAGAAACGTCATAGGAACTATCGCCAATTAAAGTTATAGCTGGTCCTGCTGCACTGAATTGAAGTTCACCCTGCCCTGAAATTTCGTTGTGGAAGTATTTTGCAACTGCCGATGTAGATTCTCCAAGACCAGAACCATTGTGAAACTTACCAATCTTTACTTCGCCCCAACCTTTATGTCGATATGTTGTAGCATATCCACAGCCAGCAGATACAAACCAGCTTGAGATTAAGTTAGCTTCCCAGCCAATTCCTTTACCAGGATCATATTTCTCATAGCCATAAACATTTGTACCCCCATTTTCGAGAGCAGTTCCACAGGTGGGGCCAGTAGTCCCAAATGTTTTGTATGCTGAAACTGCGGTTCCTGGGTATGCATCAAAATCATCAGTCCAAGCAATGCCGAATGAGTCTGCCATTGTATACATTGGATCATAATTCCAATCCCAGTTATAATCCAAAATAAATTCCACTTTACCTGCTGTTCCGCTTGTAACCTGACCAACAACCAAATCGTGGGAGAAATTGGATAATGACCTTGCTGATGCATTATTATCAGATTCATTCATTAGAGCAGTTACTCTTTTGTGACTCACAAATACGGTTTTTTGTTCATAGGCTTTTTCTTTTTGTTGAATATCAAGTAACGCAATAACTTCTTCGGGATACCCATTCTCCACTAAGTAATTATCTAATACATTTGTGTCTGTCGCAAATGCAAATGAGTTCGGTAGAAGACTTGATGCTAATATTAGACTAAAAACTGTTTTCTTAAATCTTTTCATATGTGTATTATTCCTCCAATATTAACTGCGATTAAGTATTCATATCGTCATGAATATTCTAAAATAAATTGTTTTAAATAAATCTCATGCTGTAACGGCCGTAACAACACAGTTTATGTTATCAGTCACTTCTATTGTTTGGAATGGGTATAAAGATATAAAAATACATAAAAGAAAATTTTTGGAAAAAAACATTCTTTTGTTTTCGACATAAATATACATAGTTTCCAATAAAAAAATTCAAAATACTACAATTATCGAAGTGTTTTACAGTAAAATTGTCCTGAAACTTTTTGAAAACGCCCAGAATCCAAAGTCGACCGTCCCCTTGCTTGGTGGCTATTTTGTTGGATATTTGGATTGAAACTGAACTAACGGCGAACGATAATTTATTGACCAAGGAGAAAAGCGCTCTGGAGGCAAGTTATGAAGAACTTTGAAGATAAATTACGGAAATTTTTAATAGATGATATTCAACGAAGAGAAAATTTAAAATTTAAGTGGATATGTAACTATTGTGAAGTTGAATTTCTTGGTAATGAAAATGAAGATAAGTGTCCTGATTGTGATTCTAATGATATTGTTCAGAAAAAATAATCATTATTCAATGGAACGATAGTATATCTTTGGAGGATTTCATGAAATTATTGAACTGGCGTTTCGATGATGACCCACTGGGTCCTTCAGATGAATGGAATTGGGTCGAGGTTACCATGACTTTTGGGGATGGAAGCAAGCGATGGAGCATCTTGTACACACCTGACAGGCTAAAAAATAATCTTTCACGATTTGATATCGACCCTCCAGGATTGTTCATCAAACATATGATAATTGTACGGAGTTATAATGAAGACGATATTGAGCGAACATTAAGGTATTTAGAGAGTGAAAATGAGTTGTTCGATGCGTCAATGCCATTAAACTAACGCAGAACGATAGTGTGCAATAGTAATGAGTAAGTAATGTATAATAATCACCAGCATTTTCAGATAAAGAGGTAAAATCATGAAACTTAGAGGGACTATTACGGAACAGGCGTATAGAAAAGAATTACAAGCCTCAAAAATTCGTCTGTTTAATGATGTCTCGATGCGAAGGTATTTAAGCATTATTAGAGAGACTTTTCCCACAATGGAAACAGCGTACATCTTATATTGGATTCCTGAGCAGGGTGAAGATATTATAAGTTTTCTTGTGGATACACAAACAGTCATTCAGATTGAATTGGATCGATACGATAATGAAGTAGTTCCAATAGTAGATGTGTATCACTTAGAAAATTGGACTAAGGGATTTAGTAAAACGAATCAGATTAAAATAGCTGTAGCTTTGGACTTAGCTAAGACTGATTTGATATTTTGAAAAAGAAGATTGCGCTAACGGATACGTTAGTTCAATACAATCAGCAGCAACCAGCTACTTAGACAGGCATGATAGTTATGGGTGTCCCGGAGTTCTTTGTGTGACCTATTTTAGTGGAGTTTAGATTAAAATCATAGCAGTTTTGCTAATTTTAGATATCGCAATTCAAGTAAAGAAAGGACAGGGCAATCGCCCAATGTCATTAAGTTAAACTCAAGACAAGACCGGGTATAAAAAGTGGAAACAGAAACGGCACGGGAGAAATCTCTGTGCCG
>NZ_LYPB01000062.1:418-606 GCF_001653565.1 Paenibacillus oryzisoli | reverse complement strand
CCGAGGCATTTCGTCGTTCGCCACGTCCTTCTTCGGCTCCTAGTGCCTAGGCATCCTCCGTGTGCTCTTTCTAGCTTAACCATTTATAGGGATCTTTTGCGTTAGCAAAAGTCTCTCCTAAGCTGAAAAAACATTTAAAGATTCTTGCAAGATTCGTTAGAATCAAGCAACCTAAGTTCTTACTTTAC
>NZ_LYPB01000062.1:0-253 GCF_001653565.1 Paenibacillus oryzisoli | reverse complement strand
TTGCAAGATTCGTTAGAATCAAGCAACCTAAGTTCTTACTTTACGTTAGTTGACAATTTCACCATTGCTACGCAACGGGAATTTGCAACAGTTTCGTTATCTAGTTTTCAAGGAACAATGTTGTTGAAGGGTTAATTCATCCTTCAAAACTGAACACGAGTGAGTAAGCGATTTTGTATCCGAAGATACTTGACTGTGTCTATCAGACACGAGTCTCCATAGAAAGGAGGTGATCCAGCCGCACCTTCCGATA
>NZ_LYPB01000061.1:355-59681 GCF_001653565.1 Paenibacillus oryzisoli | reverse complement strand
AGACGACGAGGTTGATAGGTTCGAGGTGGAAGTGCGGCAACGTATGCAGCTGACGAATACTAATCGGTCGAGGGCTTAACCTCAAGCTTTCCGGAGGAAAACTGGCTTCGGAAGCATATGCTTTATCCTAAGAGTAAGACTTACGTTGAAGTTTCGTATCTAGTTTTTAGGGAATAATATTCCTACTGTGGCGATCGTGGCGAAGGGGTTAACGCACCGGTTTGTGGATCCGGCATTCGTGGGTTCAAGTCCCATCGGTCGCCCTTTTCCCTACTTAATGGGGATTAGCCAAGCGGTAAGGCAACGGACTTTGACTCCGTCATGCCTAGGTTCAAATCCTAGATCCCCAGTATACTTTCTTTAGCGGTCGTGGTGGAACGGCAGACACACCATCTTGAGGGGGTGGCGCTCACAAGGCGTGGGGGTTCAAATCCCCCCGACCGCATCCCAGTTTAAAACCCTTATTCGATAAGGGTTTTTTCTATTTTTAGTAGCATCGTTTTCATACGTGTTTTTCGCTTGGAAAACAGAATTGGCAACATCTTGGCAACCTTTACTAAACTAAAGCGCATTTGAAGCCTTGAAAATCATCTGACCAAGACCATTTGCCGCTTCTTCCTGCATGTTTGGTAATAGGTGAGAGTATCTATCCAATGTGATTTGTATAGAGGAATGTCCCAAGCGTTCAGAAACCACTTTTGCATGTACCCCCATCTTTAGCATCAATGAAGCATGAGTATGTCTCAGATCATGGAAACGAATTTTAGGAAGTCCTGATTTCCCCAGTAACGAAGCCCAGACTGTACTCAAACTTCTAGGAAGCATTTTAGTCCCCTTCGATGTACAAACTACCAATCCACTGACTTGATACATCTCCCCTATCTGTAGACGCTCCTGTGAGGTCATATGGCGATGGGTTTTAAGTGCAGTGACAGTCTCAGGGGGTAAAGCGATGGTGCGAACTCCTGAGGCAGATTTTGCCCCTTGTACGAACTCCTTTCCATCATGGCTGATGGTTTGGGTTATCCTCAACAAAGCACCCTCTAAATCAACATCTTGCCATCTTAACCCCAAAATTTCACCTTGTCTCATTCCAGTCATTATGGCTAGATGGAATGCTATGTAATAACGGTTATTCCTAGCTAATTCCAAAAAATGCTGAACTTCGTTAACGTCCCAAGCTTTCATTTCTTTGTGATTGACTTTTGGTTTGTCAATTGTAGAAGCTACGTTCTTCTGAACGAGTTGTAACTTTTCTGCTTTGTTTAATGAAGTGTTGACCACATTAAAGATTCGTTTAATTGTCCCATCTGCCAAGCCCTTTTTATGTAGTTCATTGACGAATTTTTGAATATGCAAAGTATTTAGATTGCATAGTGGGATGCAACCAATTGAAGGAACAATATGAGTCCTAACTATTTGTTCGGTAGTCTTCGCTGATTGCCTTTTTATTGTTTGTTGTTTCTCAATTAACCATTGAGTTAGATATTCTTTATAGAGTATCTTAGAAGGCTCGATGTATTCCCCCTTGTTCAATGCACTCTGTGCCTCTACAAGTGCCTTCTCAGCTTCCTTCTTTGTTTTGAATCCTCTTTTCTTTTTGTTTTTCCTTTTCCCATTTGCATCTTTACCTAGTTCAAGAACATAGAACCATGAGTTCTTTTTTGCGTTTTGATCTTTGAATACTGGCATTTTGACACCATCCTAGACTGAGTTTTTAATGACTTACAAATGTAAGTCTAAATGCCGCTCTAGTGCCTTGACATTCGAGAACAGGCTATGATACGATAATACTAGACTTACAAATGTAAGTCAACATTAAATATAGTGAGGGAAGATAATATGATTGGACTTGAATATATTATAAAGGTTTATAAAACCAATTATAATCAAATATCCCAGAGTCTTGGAGTCAGTAGACAAACTGTAAACGACTGGCTAAAGCAAAAACGAAACATACCCGAAGTTCGTTTGAAGCAACTATCTAAGCATTTTGGGTTAAAAGAATCCTTTTTTCAAAAGGAACTAAATGATTCAGAAAAAATGGAAGTACAAATAGCATATTTCCAAACTATGCATGCAGAGTACGAAAATACAAGTGAAATATTTCATGAGCACATTTCAAGAAAAAATGATGAAATACTTTTGCGAGTAAAAAGTCTAGTTGAAGATGACAATGAACAAGAAGCAGATTATAACAGAGATTTGCTAACTAATGTAATCAAAATATTATCAAATAGCGAATCCAAAAAGATACTTGATCTTCTAATCTATGTAGTGAATTTTGAAAATGATGAATTTGGTGTACATAACTATAGACGTTATGAAAAGTATAACGAAGAAATTCTTAATATTATGAAGAAAATTAAAAAAATTACACGATAACCTTTTTCATTAGAATGAGGCTCGTATTCACTTGACAGAAAGGAGTGACTAAATAGAATGACATGCTACATCAGTAAACTTGAATACCCTTCTGTGTTGACCGTAAAGGATATTCAAAACATCTTGGGTATAGGAAGAGTACAAGCATACGAACTCGTAAATTCTGGACAATTCCACATTGCAAAAGTTGGTAAGAGAATTTTGGTTGGAAAAGAAGTTTTCATTAAATGGCTTGAAGGAAAACAAGAATAGTTGTATTTGCGTATGAGATTTTAATGTCAAATTGAAAAAACATTATGGAAGAGGATTGCTAAATGACAAAAATAGATGTAATGAAAAAATGCACAAAATGCAAGGAAGAGAAGAAATTCAAAGATTTTATTGAAAAGAATAGTCATTGCTTGGATTGTCGAAGGGATTATCAAAAGCAGTATAAAGCGAGAAAAAGATTAGAAGATTTAGCTATTTACCAACTTAAAAGTTCTGCCAAAAATGTGTATAAGCGTGGTCAAAAAAACTATATTATTTCACCTTATGAAAATGTCAGTTGTGGTTGGAATAGAATTAAGGAAATTGTTGATGACTTGTCTAATGACAAAAAATGGATGGGTGATTGGAGAAATCAGACAGCTATATTTGAGAAAACAGGAGATAATTCAGATAAACCTTCAATTGGAAGAGTTGGTGATATTGGCAATTATACAAGGGATAATATAATTGTCCAATCTTTAAAAGAGGGTTCAATACAGGCAAATGCTAAGCCCTGCTATATGCTTGAAATTAGGGATAAGCAGTTTGGTAATGTGAAAGAATTTGCAAGTATTAAAGATGTAAAGGAATATTTAAAAAGTGTTGGCGTTCCAGTAAATGCATGTAACAATATAAATACTGGAAAAGTCCATAACTTGGGTAATGGATTATCAATAATAATCCAGACTCAAAATGGTACACCCCAAGAATATGAAACTGCTCAGTATTCTATAAAAGTAGTTCATAGCAAGTATTTAATTGATAATACAAGGGGAATAAATGACCTTCTTGAACGTAAAGAACATATTATTCCTATAAATAGTTTGGGACTAAGCTTTAAGAGAATACAAGTAGGAAATCAAGCTAGTGCCTGATTCTTATAACATGCTAAATTCTGGGGAAAATTTTTCCGCCGCTACTACTATTATTTCTAAAGAAAGGGAGTATTCAATGTTTGTTTGATACAATCAAATTAAAGGCTAATAATATTTACATTGATGATTCAGTGTTTGAAAAACTAGTTGATAAGGTAGAATCTATAACTTACTTGGACAGAACTACAGGTGAAATCAACGTTGTATATAAGTTGAAAGACGAAAAGATACCTTATCTTGTCTATAACAGTAGAAGCCTGATATTATCATTACAACTATCCATTCCAAAGTTTCTATTTGGAAATAACATTCAAATGGTTGGTCAAGAAGATGTAGCGAATTTCTTTAAGAAGCTAAGGAATCATTTGTATAACTTACTACATATAGATGTAGACCCTTCTGAATGGACAATAACAAGCAGAGTAGATGTTTGTTGGAACTTTCAAGTAGGCTCAAACGTAAGCGATTACATTATGCAACTGGCAAAACGAAGAATGCCATACAAAAACACGAATGTCTATAATCATAATGAAACTGTGATCTTTGGAAACAAAAGTAGTCGAATTATGTTCTATGACAAAGCCAAACAATGCATAAATGACAAGGAATCAAACGATACAATAAAACAGGCAGAGGGTATTCTCAGGCTTGAAGTTAGCCCTTCTGATGCAGACATTCGAAAATTCTCGCCAAAGAAAAGAGCAGTTGAACTACTAACAAGAGAATTTTTTGAACACATAACCAAGCCAATACTGGAAGGCATAACCTTCCAAAACATAGATAACGAGTTAACTCTCGATTGGTTAAAACAACAAAAAAGCATCAGTAATGCGGAAACAATATTAGGCTTTAGAATGATAAGTGAAACTTTTGGCGAATTTGTCCTAAAAGAGCTGTATTCACCTAAAACACTTCAAAGCAGAAAACATATGATTGAACAGTTACAGTTTCCAAGAGCAAATAATCTGATGGAGTTAGAGATTGACTTTCCCAAACAAGTGGTTAATGGAGCAGTATTTAACTTGTAGTGTTTTAATTTAATTTCGTAAAAAATAACACCTATTTATTTGATAGTTGTTATTTTTTACGCTTTAAAATCAATAGGTATAGAATAGCTTGGCTAACTTTCAAATATTGAGTTAATCGCTTTTTTGCTTTTCATATTCAATTTCAACCAATTTTATAAAGTCTGAGGGCTTCATATTCAAACCTTCGCATAACTCAAATAGCTTACTTACAGAAGGCTCATTAAGCCCTCTTTCCAATTGGCTAATATAGCTACGATCAACTTCACATATTCCTGCCAAATCTTCTTGGCTTAAACCCTGCTTTATTCTGCGTGCTTTTATGATTTTTCCCATTATTGTCTTAATGATAGCAATCCTTTTCAATACCATTACCTCTTTTAGTCTATTATCAAATTGCATTGACAATAGATCACAGAAGAAGTATCCTACTAAATGGATATAAATTACATATTGTTCATTTATATTTAAAAATTGAGAGGACATAACCAATGAGAAACATAATACTTTCCATTTTAGTTACTCTTTCTTTGCTGACAGTTGTAGGGTGTAACACAAAACAGGCTTCCCCTGTAAATGTAAATAGTCAAATAAACCTAGATGAAGAATACTCAAAGGTAATTGGGTTAATCAATGACGAAAAATGGGAAGATGCGAGTTTAAGCGTTGAAGTAGTAAAGGAGTATAAAGATGGAGAAATACTGAAAAAGTTCCTAGTTGCATATATGAAATATGAAAAGATAAGTAATGGGGAATCTGACTTGTCTGCATATAAGACTGTGATAGACGATATAGCGGCGATACCTGATGATTATCAAGGAGTATTGAAGGAAAAGATAAATGACTGGAAGAGCAAAGTTAAAGCCAATTTTATACAAGCGGAATTGAATGAAATAGCAAATCTCATCAATCAAAAGGATTACAAAAGTGCCAAAGCAATAATCAATAACTCCAAATATGATAAGGAAGATTCCACATATTCAGTATTATATAACTACATTACAGCGTTTCAGACAAAAGATGCTAACCCTCAATTTTCAAGAGATATGATTCTCACTATTCCAGAAAACTACAATGGATTATTGTCAAAGGAGATTAAGTTAGAAACAGATAGATTTTATGAACAACTAGTTACTCATATTAAAGATAATTCCTCTAATAAGATGTGGAATTTCGCTTCTGACACATTGAAAAAGAACAAAACAGTTAGAGCATTATATGACTATCATTTTGCCCTAACAACAAAGTGTTCAAGTTACGAAAAAAATGACTGTATGATAAGCTATTTGGCAAATATTGATGACGATTACGATGGTTTGCTATCTAGTGAAATTAAACCGCTACAAAAGAAATATGCCAAAGAAATTCAAGATAATCGTGCAGATAAAGCTAGAATAGCTTCCTTGCCTACGCCAGTACAACCAACGATAGGAATGACAGCGGAACAAGTAGAAAAATCCACTTGGGGCAAGCCTAGTCGCACGAACAAGACTACTACAAAGTATGGCACTAGTGAACAATGGGTATATGAACGTATGGGGTATATATATTTTGAAGATGGAAAGGTAACAGCAATTCAAACTAGTAGTAAATAAAATTGGTAAACCTGCTTAGAAGGCAGGTTTTTATTATGCCTAAATGCTAAGTCATACGGAGGGTGAATCAAATAGAGTTTTCCATGCAGTTCATCAAGAAGAGGCAATATTCCCATATGGATTGTGGTCTACTTTTTAAGACGAGCGGTCACACTGAATCATTTTAAGGTGCGTACATTGATGAAGTCATCCAGTCTGCTCTATTTGTTGAAATGCGATAGCGATAGATTAACATCAATACCATTTGCAATCGTTCTGAGGTTACAATCCTTTTCAAATGGAGATAGGAGTTCAATCAATGAATAAAAGAAAATAGTGGGGGTATGTTTCGCATAAAAGGCATAAGACATTCTTCAATATAGGGGTGCAACTGTTCTACTCGGCTAGGCAATACGAAACGTAGATGGTATAATTATCCTTATTATGGGAAATCAGATTAAATTATGAAAAAGCATGGTTAGAAGGAGAAAGTAATGGATGAAAAAGAAATCCAAGAATTAAAGGAACGCATGATTCGGGTTGAAACAAAAATAGATATGATGATAAACAATAAAAATGTGCAGGAACGTCCATTTTGGGTTAACGTTCTAATTGGATTCTTGGTTGTTTTTCTTGGTTTGGTTATTTTCTTTCTTTTGGTTAGCCTACTCCCAATTATTCATCTTTAACAATGATTTTAATAAAATAAAGGTTCAACAGTTATACAGATTGGTAAAGAAAAATGGCAACATATTTGGCAACAAACTCGGAATAACTAGCCTGAACAAAAGAAAACTAGAGAATATAAGAATACCCAAGAAGCTTGATGGTAAAGGCTTCTCAGGCATCATAGTTAACTATAAATAACGTTCCACTCGACATTGAGGGGGTGGCGCTCACAAGGCGTGAGGGTTCAAATCCCTCCGACCGCATCCCAGATTTACAACATGAAACCCTTGATATATAGGGTTTTTTTCTGTTTTTATATGAGAAGTGAGAAGAGGAGGATGCCCCATAAGCCACAATGTGGCATCCTCCTCTTGGCGTCTCCAAACCTACTTAATAAATCGAACCCATCCCATGTCGATGTTGCAGCCGGGAAGAAAAATGAGCGACACGGTATTTTTGCCGGTAATCGTTTCGTCTAGTTTGAACACAGCACTGGTGTAATCCGCACAGCTTGCCACTTCGATCATTTGTCTGATTTCACGCTGGCCATTATCAGTAAACACAAGCTGTATCGAATTTTGTTCTATACGTGAACGCCAGCAAATTTCAATTTGTCTTGCGCCTAATTCACCGAAGTCCATATTATCGTATACGAGCGATACGTTATTCCCTATCTGTTCAATCGTATCCTCTCGAATGGTAAAGCAATCGCCATACACTGTTGAAACTTCAGTGGCTTTCAATTTTTGGAACGCCTTTTGATACCGGGAAAAGGTAAAGCCTTTGATGTGTACCTTTTGGCTAAACACAAGACATAAGGTAGTTACACCGATCAACCTACTCGGGAGCTTACAGATCACCTCTTGGTAAGTATTCCAAATTGAACCTTTATCGTAGTGGATGGTGGTGAGAGGCTGGCCGCCCTTCAAAGGCATTCCCTCCCAAATTTCAAAAGTAAAAGGTTCTTTACTCAAAGGGAATAGAGGTAACGTGATTTCATCCGACCCGTAATCTCCAAAGTCTAAGTTTTGAAAGCCGACATGACTTTCGCCATCTCTTAACGTAGCTACGCCACGCTCATTGCCATTGGCTAGCATTGTAAAGTCCGGCAGATATGAACTCATAAGGATTCATAAATGGCTTTCCTAGACCTTGAATTTCTAGGGTAATCATCGAGATAAAAGCAAAATGATTGCCGCCGTTTTTAGGGGAACAACGGACAAAAACTTCACCGTCTCCCCTAGGCTTGATGGTTGCGGTTTGTCCATCTTCAGCTACCACAATCGTAGCCAACTGGCTATCAATGCCAGCAGAATCTGTGACCCGCCAGTATAAGTCGCTATAAGTTGCATGTTCTGGAAACGTCTTTGCACTCACATGGTAACCGTCCATTGATAATTCAATTTTACGAATAGGCACTTCACGCTGATCCAATAATGCACGAACGACAGGAGCTCTACGACCAACCCGCTTTACAATGGCCAGCAACTTCCCGCTAAATAGTCGCCTGGAGTTCGTCTGGTACTGGTCATAGTCGGTAGCATCACCATTATCCAGTGCAAGCAGTGTTCCGTTCTCGACGGACACCTGGACACGACAGTTGGCATTGTCAACGGGATTCCCTTGCAAATCTAAGGCTGTAATCGTTGTGAAAATAAGCTCCCCTATAATTTCGTTCTCTAGCTGCAGCTTCACAGCATCACCAAAAGAGGTCCTGCTCTGCGTTGCAATCTGTTCGCCATTGCCATCGTAAGCCACGGCGCGGAGCGTTCCAGTGCGATATTTAATTTGCCAATCTGCAACGATTTTATCGTGATCCAGCGGTACAATACCTTGACTCTCCTCATTGACAAACAATTCGACTTGAGGAGCGTTGGAGCAGACTCTTACGTCAATGATCTGGCCTTCCGAAAAATCCCAGTACGGATACAGATGGACGAAGGGCGCTTTTCGATAGTCGGTCCATGCCGCTTTAAATAAGTAGAATGAATCTTTTGGAAAGCCTGCTGTATCTACATGTCCAAGATAGGTGTTCTTGGTGTGGTAAGGAGTTGGCTCGCCAAGGTAGTCCTGACCCGCCCAAATAAACTGTCCAAGAGAGAAAGGCTTATCTGCATCTGCTTGGATACATGTTTCTACGTTTTTGGCTCCCCAACTTGTGGAGCTGTTGCCGAGAGCCGAACATTGCAGGTCATCGTCAGCTAAGATTGATTTGGATAGTGGAAAATGATAAATGCCTCGACTTTGCACCGTGGAACAAGTCTCGCTGCCATAGATGATCCAATCCGGATGAGCAGCATGATGTTTTTCGTATAATGGCTCAGCGTAGTTATATCCGATTAATTTGATAACGTCGGCGCACTTTTGCGTGTTTTCCCAAGGCATGTAGTTGGAGCATAAAGTAGCAGGAGCATGACCATGGGGATCATGTTTTTTCACCAATTCCATGAGGTAAGTCATGGTTACTTTGCCAGACTCTGCGTCTGCATGCGTATCATAAACTTCGTTGCCAACGCTCCACATGATAATGGAAGGGTGGTTGCGATCTCGGCGAATCCAAGAGGCCATATCCTTTTCTGCCCATTCTTCAAAGAAATTCGCGTAGTCATGTTTCGTTTTAGGACGTTTCCAAACGTCGAATATTTCACTCATGACAAGAAAACCCATTTCATCGGCAATATCGTTAAAAACGCTAGCGGGCGGATTGTGAGCTGCACGGATGGCATTGACGCCCATTTTACGGAATATCGCAAGCTGCCTGCGAATGGCGTCGGGGTAAACAGCCGCTCCCAAACCGCCGAGATCGTGATGAAGGCAGACACCATTTAACTTGACATGCCTGCCGTTAAGGAAGAATCCCCGATCTGTCGTAAACTCGATCGTCCTAAAGCCAAAGCGGGTATCTATGGTATCTGTGATCTCATCGTTAACAGAGAGTTCACTTCGCAAGGTGTAGAGCTTAGGATGTTCAACGTCCCACTCGACGATTTCGTCATCCCTTTCTAAAAGCGTGTGTCGAACCTGATAAGGCCTTCCTTCGGTTTCTACTTCCACATTTACTTCGTAACTCCACTGACCGTCCACTTTGCGTGTAGTGATATAGATGCCGTCAGATACAAAATGACAAGCATTTTTGATAATCAGAAACACATCTCGATATATGCCCGCCCCTGTATACCAGCGCGAGTTCGGCGCTTGATGGACGACTTTGAGCACCAAGGTATTTATGCTGTCTTTGTTAATAAAATCGGTAATTTCAAATTCAAAAGAGGTATATCCGTATTTCCATTGCCCCACCTCTTTGTCGTTAACAAACAACGTGCTGTTCATATATACGCCATCAAAGCGGATGAAAAGATGCTGTCCGTTTTTCACATGACTTGCGTCTAGATCACGCTTGTACCAGCCAATGTCATCTTTGTACAAATTGTTGGTATCTCCAATTAACCAGTCGTGAGGAACGCTGACGGGTACAAACTCGCCAGGTTCCCCTTTTGCAAACTGCCAACCATCATTCAAAAGTTGCATACGAATCCCATGCCTCCATAAAAGCCCAGAGGCTTGCATGCGCAAGCCTCTGGGCTTATCAATCTTAAGAATGCTATTTCAGCGTTGTTTCTTTTCCGAACGATTTCTCCCATGCCGCTGTTCGCTCGTCGATAATTGCTTGACCGCCTGAATTAAGGTAATCTTTCATGCCTGCGTCATATACAGCGTCAAACTTGTCAACAGGTGCCACAACAGCCTTGTTCAAGAGTGTATCACGTTTTTCTTTAAGAGCTTGACCTTGTCCGTTTTCTGCCTTAATAGCACCCACATTGGCATTTTTGCCTACGCGACCATCATGCGTTGTAATTTGATTCGCTTTCTCAATATATTTGGCATCAATACCCGCATATCCGTTGGCAATTGACTTGACTGTCTTAGCCGGATCGCCAAGGTCAAGACCGTTGCTTGTGATCGTGTAGTCGATGTTTGCTGGGGAGTTCATAATCTTTTCGCCTGTTGCTGCAATTGTCTTCACAGAACCGTCAGGCATCGTTTGACGAGTTACACCTTCTTCTCCAAATTGCAGGAATACGCGATTATCAAGCTTGGAAATCCAATTTAGATAGAGTAGAGAAGCAACTGGTTCTTTGTTTGTAGCTGGGAAAAATATTTTACGGTCAACAGGACCTGATAAAAATTTCTTGTAAACGCCGGCTTCATTGGCAAATGGTTCAACCGCAATATAGGCTGCATCTGGGCCAACAAGCTTCTGAAGGCCTGTCTGAATGCTGTCAGCTCCGTTACGATATGGATAATCCCAGTTGTGCATAAATGCGCCAACGTAGCCTGCTTTCATGAGATTATCTTCCGTTTTATCTCCGGCAGGGTAAAGTGAGAAATCCTTCCACACTAGACCTTGGTTATACCATTTATTTAACGTTTTTATGCCTTCTTTATAGTTCGGATAGAGGAAACGACGATCGTCAAAGTCGTGCGTGTAGATGTCCTTGTCCGTTATATTATTGGGCGCATAGGCCGCAGTCAAATGATCTGTACGCCAACCGACGTCAAAGCTCGTGGAAAAAGGAATTATCTTGTCGGCATCTTTTCCCAGGAGTGTGGACGCGTTGTCTTTAAATGCTTTTAACATGCTTTCAAATTCTGGCAACGTTTTTGGAGCTTGAAGATTGAGTTTCTTTAACCAATCCTCGCGCACAAAGGTATTCGTGCGGTTAAGGGTGTTCAGACGAGATTCTATTGCCCATAAGGTTCCTTTGCTAGGATCCTTGTCCCAATAGATGTTGGCTTCCGTTAAGTATTTCCACATGTCTGGCAGAAGATCTTTGTTATCTTTGAGAAGGGGACTTAGGTCAAGAACACCGCCCATGTTGGCGTACGTTTGGATGGTTGGATAAGAGTAGGTAAGACTGATATCCGGCGCTTGATTCCCTGCCAGGAGGTTGTTAATAGCCTCACCCTCTGTCCAACGCGGTACAGGTACAAAAGTAACGTCTACATTGTGGTCACGCAGCATGCCGTCTTTAATATATTTGGTATAGAAATTGTTCTCTGGTTTGGTTCCCCCGGGATTACCACGATCATAAATCTCTACTTTGATCTTACGAGCTTCCTTGAATTTGAGATTGGCATCGAGACCTAGTTTTTCTAGTGCAGCGTTGTTGCTAGGCGCATTAGTCGCTGAAGCTGATGGAGCTGATGAAGTTACTGGATCTGATGAGGCTGTTGGCGTTGGTTTGTCGTTCGTTGTACATCCTGAAAGTGCTCCAGCAAAAATAGTACTAACCGCTAGAACGGACAATGCTTTGAGAAATTTCACGGTTGTTCCTCCTAGTTCATATTTGGATTCCTTTATAAAAATTGACGTAGCCAATTCCTATCCTTTGTTAGATTTAACCTTTTACCGCCCCGATTGTGACGCCTGAGATAAAGTACCGCTGCAGCCATGGATAGATGAGTAAAATAGGTACAGTCGCAAACATAACGGTTGCTGATTTAATCGTTTCAGACAGGCCTGGGCTTGAAAAGCCTTCCTGCGTTGCCACTTCAATACTACTGACACTATTAAGGATGTTATAAAGCAATAATTGTATAGGGAAGTAGGTTCTATTAGACATAAACATTAATGCATCAGAGAACCCGTTCCAGCGGCCAACCGCATAGAAGAGAGCCAGTGTCGCAAGCACAGGAGTGGAAAGCGGCAGATAGATATTGATGAGCACCCGAAGAGGTCCTGCACCATCGATTTCAGCGGATTCCCTAAGACTCTCTGGTATCCCGAAGAAGAAGCTGCGCATAATGATGACATTAAAGACACTAATGCAGTTGGGCAAAATCAATACTAAGGGATTATTGAGCAGATGCAGCTCTTTCAATAGTAAGTAGGTAGGGATTGTACCTGCACTAAAATACATCGTAAAGATAATGAGTGCTGTGAGAATTTTTTTCCCCTTCAGGTTGTCATAGGTAAGCGGGTAGGCACACATAATCGTCATGAACATCGACCAAAGTGTGGTAATTACGGTCAGTATGGCTGTCCACAATAAAGCCCATGTATATTTGGAATCGCCAAGTACTGTTGAGTAAGCATCGAAATTCAGTCCTACAGGCAGAATTAAAACTTCATTTTTCACCAAGGAACTCGCAGAACTGAGAGATCGTGCCAATATATTCAACAATGGCAGGAGACAGATTAAAATACACAAGAAACAAATGAAAGCGATAATCCAGTCCCCAAATCTAGTACCCCTTGATTTAATCATGTTACAGCCTCCTACCAGATGCCACGTTCGCCAAATTTTTTCGCCAAAGCGTTTGCCGCAAACAAAAAGATGACGCACACGACAGACTGAAATATACCGACGGCAGTGGTGAGAGAGAATTGCAAACCACGAATACCGTTGTTGTATACGAATATGGAAATAACGTTAGAAACTTCTGTGACAAGTTTATTGCTGAGTGCGTAAGGTCTATCAAATTCACTGCCCAAAATACGTCCAAGGCTTAGAATCAACATAATAATGATCGTAGGACGAAGACCTGGCAGCGTAATGTGCCAAATATTGCGCAAACGACTTGCTCCATCCACCGAGGAGGCTTCGTACAATTCTGGGTTGATCCCTGTGATGGCTGCCAGATAGATGATGGTATTCCACCCGCAGCTTTGCCATATGCCCAATACAATGTAGGTGACGACCCAATGCCCAGGTTCATTCAGAAATGGAATGGAGGCAAAGCCCATTTTATTTAGCAGGATGTTGATAAGTCCAGTAGTCGGTGCAAAAAGCTGGAGTGCCATACCTGAAATGATAATCCATGATAAAAAGTGTGGCATATATACAATCGTTTGAGTGAATCGTTTAAAACGTTTGAAAGCGAGCTCATTTAAGAGAATGGCCAGCAAAATAGGTGCAGGGAAGCCGAACAGTAAGTCAAGAAAGTTAAGCCCGATGGTGTTTCGAAGTGAATACAGAAAGTCGCGATTAGAGAAGGCTTGAATAAAATATTCGAACCCATTATTTCCCGCCCATTCCATCTCCGAGGGGCTTTTTACAATGCTATAATTTTTGAATGCAATTTGAATGTAGCCCATAGGTATGTAACGGAAAATGATAAAGAAGGCCATTGGGAGAACCAACATCACGTAGAGTATCCAGTAACGTTTCATGTACCTGAGGGATGGACTCTTATTTGTAATTACCATATTCGGACCGCCTTACATATAAATTTGCCTTCCCTTGTCATCGTTAATGCCTGTTTTGCGATAGAAATACGTATTTACTTGATCTCGCCACTCACGAGCATTGCGAAGTTGACGTTTAAGCCGCTCTTTCACCGAGTTAAAAGTCTCCTGTGGCACTCGGTTCTCCAGAGTTTCCCAGGCTTGTAACAAGGCCTCAGCTTGCTGAGCACCTTCAAAGTGACTATCATACATATATTGAAGCAATGTGCGTCCGTCTTTCATTTTGTAGTCGTAACGAACACGATGGAAAAACAGTAAAAGCTCCTCCGGACAACTTGTGATATCGTCATATTTCCTTTGCAGCGACTCTGGATATTGCAGTGTAAATCCCGTTCCTTTGGAAGTTCGATCGACACCGATCGCATCAAAGCTTGCTCTATGATACGTCCCCCAATGTGAGAACTCATAGCCGTCAACATTAGGCCCGTAGTGAGAATTAGGGTTTACCATAAAACCAATCCCAAGTGGGGCTGTATAGCTCTCGTAAATCCCTCGTGATGTAAGCAGCATCTCCTCCATCGTTAGGCATCCGAGCTCATTTGTTTCGAACGTGATCTGAATCCACTCACGAATCAGCTCTTTCGCAGTAAGGTCGGGATTCCACGCGATTCTCCCGAAGGCATACAGATTGCACTGTGCAAGGGTGTTCCCAGTCCAGTTCATATTATTGCCTGTGTTTGTAACCGCTGTCACCGCAACGATTTCTTGACCAAACAAGCTCTTCAATTGCTTGCCTTTGTCAATTTCCGTTGTCAAAATTTCCTCCCACTGAACAGCCAGACTGAAGAGGTCGATTTGCTGGCCAGTGTATTCCTGAGCAATTTGAAACTCAATAGCTTCGCGAGTGTTTTTAAGGCTTGAAAATAGAGGCGATACGGGCTCTCTTGTTTGAAAATCGACAGGTCCATTTTTAATTTGAAGAATGACATTCTCATCAAACGTACCATCCAGAGGCTGAAAATGTTTATAAGCTGCCATCGGACGATCGGTTTGCTGGTCTCGCCAGTCCTGCTGGCAGTTATACACAAAGCATCGCCAAAAGACTAACCCTCCAAAGGGAGCGACCGCTGCGGCAATCGTATTAGCACCGTCTGCCTGAGTTCGTCCAAAGGCCTCGGGGCCGCCTCTAAATTCTGAATCCGCTTTCACTAAATAACCTAAAAAGTCTGGGATCTTAGTGTATACAACCGTGGATTGAGCTTGCCAAAACTCCTTTACTCCCGCGTCCAGCGGATCAGAGGTTGTAAGCCCGCCAACGATCATCGGTGCATCGAAGTGGACGGATACCAATAATCGGATGCCAAATGGTCTAAATAGGGCAGCTAGTTCAGCCAAGTCAGAAAGATGTGGTTCGGCTATCAGACCAGCGCTTACTTTGTTTACATTCACATTGTTAATGCAAATCCCATTAATACCGATGGAGGCCATCATTCGGGCATACGTGATGATTCTTTCTTCATCGTAATCAAATTTATGATTGTGGAAAAAGAAAGAATGACCGGCATACCCCCGTTCAATGTGTCCATCCATGTTGTCCCAATGATTAATAATGCGATAGTCCACTTGGGGGGCGGAGCGTTCTTGTATTTTTTCTATGTTTTCTCCAGCGGCAAGACGATTAAGGAAGCGATAAACACCATATAAGAGCCCCGTTTTACTGCCGCCTGCGATCTCGAACCCATTTATCAGAGGGGTGAGTGAAAAAGCCTCAGGCTCCAAGTCATCCATTTTCAATTGCAGCGTGTACGCAGCACTATCTTGAATTTCTCCCCATAGACGAATTAGACCTAGATGACATTCTTGATGGATAAAATCTAAATCGAAATCTGCACGAATTCGTAAAGCTTTAGACGCTAGATAGAATTTTGGCTGCAGCCAAGCATTGTATTCAGAATATATACGTCTCGTGTGTTCCATGGTGCACCTCTATCAAAAAATTAGAGCGTTTTCATAAACGCTTTTGTCTCTCTGTTAAGAATTTAGCACTGAAGATACCTTCCAACAATAGTCTGACTATAGTTAACAATGCCTAATTAAAGATATTATTTGCAAAAAAAAGACTAGCGGACGCTAGTCAGGTTGATGTCTGAGACATTGTGATGGCGAATAGCCTTTAATCATTTTAAATTGCTTGCGAAAGTGTGACAGATCGCTATATCCGCAACGATCTGCGGCTTCAGTAACATTGCATTCGCCATTTTGCAGCATGTCCTCTGCATGATTAATTCTCGTTTGGGTCAAATATTGATTGACCAGCATGCCCGTTTCATTTTTAAATAGTGCCCCAAAGTATACCGTATTGAGGCCTACGAGATTGGAAAGTTCCTTGACAGTAACATTGCTTGTGTAGTTTTCGGAGATATAGTTAATCGCCTTTTTTACCCGATAGTCTGATCTTGTGGGATCTTTTTTTAAGAGAATCAGCTCATACAATCTATGCATAATGACAAGCAGCAGACCTCTGGTTTTGGTCCGATACCCAATTTCTTTACGAACCCAAGCATTGGATAGCTCGCGAAAGAGCCCGATGAGGTCGCTTTTAACTCCGATGTGCGTCAGTAAAGGAAGAGGCAGGTTAGCTTGATGTCCGTTCATGTCATAGAGTTTGAAGTTCGCGGAATACACGTTCATAAGGTCATCGACGATGCAATGGGCCATACGAACACTTCCGTGTGGAATGCAAAGAAGATCACCACGTTTCACTTCGTACTGCACGCCATTAATTATATAGATACCTCTGCCTTCTATGACATAGGTAATGTCACAAAATGAGATTTCATTTTTGGCGATCTCCCATGTTGGTGTGCACTTTCTATATATTAAGTAACCGATATCAGGAACTAAGAAGTCGTTAATTTCTACGGACAAAGTTGTTCTCCTCCTAAAACCATGTCTTTAATTTATACCCTATAACTATAATTCAACCACTGTCAATAAAAAATGTAGAAGTTTGATTTAAATGGAAAAAGGTGGAATACATGATTTACGGTCCAAAGCGTACTGAGTCGATCAACGCGTAAAAGACGGCGCATGGGTTCCGCACGGAATAGAAGCGGATTGGCTGCCGCGTAAGAAGAGAGATCTTCTTCATCTTCGCGCTGTTGTCACTTTGGGGATTGCGGTGGTAAGATAATAGAAATAAATATTTATTAACCGCTGTAATTTGTAAGCGTTTTCAATTTTGCGAAGTGGTTGTAACCGGGATATCCATATCTCATAGGGGGAGAGCCGAATGGCGTTAAGCCAATTGATGGAGCAGCAAAAAAGTTATTATCTCACCGGTGCCACGCGAGGACTGGATTTCCGGCTTGCCCAGCTTAAAAAGCTCAAGCAAGCGATTGTTGAACGTGAATCCGATATTATTCAGGCACTTCGCACCGATTTGAATAAGGGAGAGAAGGAAGCGTACGCGTTCGAGATCAGCATCGTGTATCAAGAAATCGCCCATGTCATTAAGCATTTGAAACGTTGGATGAAGCCGAAAAAGGTGAAAACACCAATGACACATTCGGGAAGCCGAAGTTACATCATCCCTGAACCGCTTGGTGCGGCGCTCATCATTGCGCCATGGAATTATCCATTTATGCTGGCTATTGACCCGCTAGTGGGAGCGATTGCCGCTGGCAATACGGCTGTGTTAAAGCCTTCCGAGCTAGCTCCAGCCGTATCCGCTGTGATGGCTTCGATATTGCGTGCTGCCTTCGAACCTCACTATATTGCGGTTGTGGAAGGCGGCGTGGAAGAAAGTCATGCGTTGCTGGAGCAGCCGTTTGACAAGATCTTTTTTACAGGCAGTGTCGCCGTCGGGAAAATCGTGATGGAGGCGGCAGCGAAACATCTCTCACGAGTCACATTAGAACTTGGCGGCAAGAGCCCCTGCATCGTACACGATGACGCGCATTTGAAGTTGGCCGCACAGCGAATCGCTTTCGGGAAGTTCTCCAATGCAGGGCAGACCTGCGTGGCTCCCGACTATCTATTCGTGCATAGGAGCGTGAAATCGAAGCTGCTGGCTTACTTACAAGAAGCCATTGTTTCGTTTTATGGAAGCAAACCGCTGCAAAGCCCCGATTATGGCAAAATCATTTCCCGCCGCCATTATGAGCGGTTACGTCACTTTTTGAATGAGGGAAAGGTTGCTATTGGTGGATTGGCTAACGATCTCTCGCTGCAAATTGAACCAACGGTGCTTGAGGATATTACCTGGGAAATGCCCGTGATGCAAGAGGAGATTTTCGGCCCTATTCTTCCTGTACTCACCTATGACAGTCTTGAGGAAGTGATAGGCAGGATTCAAGCTCGGCCGAAGCCGCTGGCGTTGTATGTTTTTTCGGAGGATAAAAAGGTGCAAGATACCCTGCTGGAGCGACTATCATTCGGCGGCGGTTGTGTCAATGATACGCTGATGCACTTCGGCTCTACACATCTGCCTGTCGGCGGTGTCGGTGAGAGCGGTATGGGCAGCTATCACGGCGAGATGAGCTTTCACATCTTTTCGCATATGAAAAGTATCTTAAAGCAGACGACGAAGTTCGATATTCCTTTTCGCTATCCTTCTAGTAAAATTGGCTTGAAAATCATTCGGAGGCTGACGAAGCCGTAACGGATCAATTAGGAAGAGGGAGTCTCATGACGACAGGATCCTACGAGTACTATAAACAGATTTTCAAGGACGTACCAAAGCCATTTGCTTTCGTTGATTTGGATTTGCTGGATGCGAACATAAAGGCGATTGCGAAGGAAGCGGGAGGGAAAAAAGTAAGGGTGGCGAGCAAGTCGATTCGCTGTCCAGAAGTGCTTCGCCGTATTATGGCAGGGGACGACGTATATCAGGGGATTATGTGTTATACGGCGGCGGAGGCTGCTTTTTTAGCGAGACAGGGGTTTGATGATCTATTGCTAGGTTATCCGCAGTGGCATGCGGAGGCACTACAAGATGTGATTTCGCTGATCCGCGAAGGGAAGACGATAACAATCATGGTCGATTGTATCGAGCATGTTGAACACATTGGGCGGCTGGCGCGGGCAGAGCAGGTGATTGTACCCCTTTGTATCGACATCGATATGTCGACGGATTATCCTGGGTTACACTTCGGCGTATGGCGATCACCTTTGACACGATGGGAACAGGTTCGCCCAGTGGCTGAACGGATTGTAGGGGAGCATTGGCTGCGGCTTGCAGGTATTATGGGGTACGAGGCGCAGATTGCAGGTGTTGGCGATCAGGTACCTGGGCAGGTGCTAAAAAATGCGCTAATCCGCAGGTTGAAAAAAAGCTCCATTGGCAAAGCGGCGAAGTGGAGAGCAGAAGTGACGCGTGGAATTGAGGCGATGGGGGTACAGCTGCGATTCGTCAATGCGGGTGGGACGGGAAGTATGGATAGCTCGCGCGAAGAGGCGTGTGTGACGGAGATTACGGCGGGCTCAGGCTTTTACGCACCAGGCTTATTCGACAACTACAAGTCCTTTCGTTACCAGCCTGCTGCCGGGTATGCCGTAGAGGTGGTGCGACGTCCGCAGCCGAATATCGTGACCTGTATGGGCGGCGGTTATACGGCTTCAGGGCCGACTGGTATAGACAAACGGCCTAAGCCATATTTACCGGAGGGGCTGGAGCTATTTCCTTTAGAGGGAGCAGGAGAAGTGCAAACACCGCTACGAATACGAGGCGATGTCCAGTTGGAGCTGGGGGATCCAGTATTTTTCCGTCATGCGAAGGCAGGAGAGCTGTGTGAGCGATTCCTTATGTTATATGCCGTTTCACAAGGCAACATTGTAAGTACATATCCTACGTATCGTGGTATGGGGGCGTGTTTTCTATGATGGGCAAATCAGGGACATGGACGAATTGGTCAGGTATTGTGCAGGCATCCCCTCAGACCGTGCTTTATCCGGAGAGCATTGAAGCGGTGGTTGATGCAGTAAGGCTATGCAGACGCGAGGGGCGCAGGCTACGGGTCGTCGGTACGGGACATTCTTTTACCCCAATTGCGGCATCAGATGATGTGTTGATCTCACTGGACCACATGCAAGGCCTAATAGAGGTAGATGTGGAGGAGCTGACCGCGACGGTGTGGGCAGGCACGAAACTCAAATTACTTGGCGAACTGTTGTTCTTGCATGGGCTAGCGCAGGAGAATCTTGGCGATATCGATGTACAGTCCATCGCGGGTGCGATTAGCACGGGTACGCATGGAACGGGGCAGCAATTTGGCAACATAGCAACGCAGGTGGTTGGAGTGACAATGGTGACTGGCGCTGGAGAAGTTATCACGTGTACACACGCAACTCACCCTGATTTGTTCAAAGCGATGCAGATCTCCATTGGGGCGTTGGGTATCATCGTGCAAGTGACGCTACGTCTCCAAACTGCTTACAAAATGATGTATGAAAGCAAGCGCATGCCGCTGAAACAATGCTTGCAAGAGTTACCCGATATCGCGCGGGGGCATCGGCATTTTGAATTTTATTGGTTTCCTTACGCGGATCCATGTCAGCTGAAATTCATGAATCCCACAGATCGTGCGGTGACAAGCCGCAAGGTACGCGAGTACGTAGGGGATGTCCTGATCGAGAATACAGTTTTCGGTCTGTTGTCCGAACTCTGTCGTAAGGTTCCTAAGCTCAGTCGGATGGTGAGCCGGATATCTGCCTCGCAAGTACCAGTGGGGAGCAAAGTGGATTACAGTCATCGCTTGTTCGCGACGCAAAGACTCGTTCGTTTTAATGAGATGGAATACAATCTCCCAGCAGAAGCGATGCCCACCGTCATAGAAGAAATGCGTGAGAAAATGGTGAAGGACGGCTATAATGTGCATTTTCCTATTGAATGCCGTTATGCCAAAGGTGACGATATCTGGTTAAGTCCAGCGTTCGGTAGAGATTCTTCCTACATTGCGATTCACATGTATAAGGGGATGCCGCATGAGGGCTATTTTGCAGGGATGGAAGACATTTTTCTAAAGCATGGCGGCAGACCGCATTGGGGTAAAATGCATTCGCTTCGTTCAGCGGACTTGGCAGAAAGGTATCCCATGTGGCAAGCATTTTGCCGATCACGAGAGGAATTGGATCCCGATGGTATTATGCGCAATGGGTATCTGGATCAGATTTTCGGTGTGACGGGGTAACCTTGTCAAGGGACAAGGGAAGAGGGAGGATTCTGGATGAGGGAGACAAGTGCAAGTATGCCTCGATCTCGTTGGTCAGTTGTCACTGCGTATGCCGTGTTAGCGGCGGTGACTCAACTGCTATGGGTAACGTTCACGCCGATTACAACGGCGGCTTCCAGCGAGTGGCATGTTTCTGTCGATGCCGTAGGCTGGTTATCTCTCGTATTTCCACTCGTCTATGTACTGCTGTCAGTGCCATTCGGCCAGGCTGCGGATCGTTGGTTTCGCGGATCGCTGCTCATTGGCGGTGCGTTAACTGGAATCGGAGCGCTTATTCGCATACTGCCTGGCTACGAATATGCTTTGATCGGGCAGCTTGTGATCGCCATTGGACAGCCGCTTGTCCTCAATAGCGTGAACAAATTAGCTGTACTCTATGTTCGTCCAGAACAACGCGCTACTGCGATTGCGGCTGGAACGGCCAGTTTGTTCGTCGGTATCCTTCTCTCTACCGTCACCGATCCCTTTCTGCTGACATGGCAGGGGATGTCAGCTGTCCTGTGGATACAAGGCGCGATCGGGGTGATCGCCGCAGCAGCCATGGGGCTGGCGCTAAGGCGTGCGCCAGTCTTCGAGGTCGGTGCGGCTGCTGCAACGAGCAGCACGTTCGGGTTCGGCGCAATTGCGACACTCTGGTCGCAGCGATGGGTACGACTGTTCAGCCTGCTGCTGTTCGCAGGCTTCGGCATTTTCATTACGCTGGCGACATGGCTCGAAGTGCTGGCCAGCGCGATCGGCTACAATGCCCAGCAAGTAGGCATTGGCATTGGGGTTATGACCGCAGCAGGTATCATCGGCGCTGCGGTTGTTCCACAATGGGCACTGCGCGGTCAGCGCGCGCGGGTGGTTGTATGCTTTTCACTCATTGCGAGCGTGCTTCTTCTGATCGGACTTGCCGTCGGGATGCCACAATGGATGTTCATCTCCTTGTTAGCAATGTGCGGCTTTCTGCTGCTTGCGGATTTGCCTGTGATGCTCTCATTGGCGGAAGCCAAATCCGATCCGCAGTCGGTCGGCGTCGTTACAGGCTTGCTGCTGCTGTTTGGTAATTTAGGGGGCATCGTGCTCTCCCTGATTGTTCAACTCTTGCTAGGGAATAGAATTGCAGCGATCGGCGTGTTAGCAGCTGTGGCCATTCTCATTGTACCTGCAGTTAGGTGGCTGCAGACGACACCATCGAGGTTGCATCGTGATAACAACGAAATGATGTAAGTACATTTCAAATCTACTGTTTAGGTTCGAGCGGGAGAGAGTGGATCGGTGACAGGGTATGAGCATATCATGCCTTTTTGTTAAGTCCATGAACTCACAAAAAAAGAGGTTCCCCCGCCACATACATGGCTATTGGGAAACCTCTTTTTCCAGTTATTGCCTATTTATTTGCGGCAACTGTCTCTATTTCTTTAACGCTTTGGTAGATGATCGTGAAGAGCTCTTCCAAGTTACCCTCTTCGATACAAGAGAAGGCTACACGAAGATCAGTCTCGCCAAGCGCGATTGTGCCTACCCCATGATGATTCAACAAATGTACGCGCAATGCTTCAGCTTCAACGGTTTTGAGCTTTAAACACATGAAATAGCCGGAGTTGAAAGGGTAGTAGCCCCAAGCATCGTCGAACTTGCCACTATCCAGAATGGATTTAGTGCGGTTCGCGCGGCCTTTCATGATTTCATATTTCTCTTGCTTCTGAACATTGAATTCTGGTGAGTTCAGGGCGTGAAGCACGAATGTTTGGGACGGATGCGGTCCACTGGAAATAGTGGCACGGATAATTCCCATTGTTTTCTGTTCGAGAGCACTAAGTAGAGCATCACTTTGACCTGCATACGTAATGAAGCCTACACGGAAGCCCCAAACGTACTCTTCCTTGGTTGCTCCGTCGATTTTGACCGCTAGCACACGAGGATGCAGGTCAGCCAATTGACCGAACAAGGATTCATGCAAGGAATTTTCAAAGAAAAGACCGAAGTAGGCATCGTCAGTCAGGACAACCACGTTAATGCCTGCCTCTGCTGCTTCTTGAATCGCGGCAACAATAGCCTTGCCGTCTTGAGCATCAGGCGTGTAACCCGTTGGATTGTTCGGGAAGTTCAGAACAACGATTGCTTTGCCTTTGGACTTCTGAGCAAGAAGTGCCTCACGCAAGCCTTCGGAGTTAAAACGCTCCTCTTCGTTATAGAGCGTATAGTTTACGATTTGAGCGCCGCGGCGGATCTCGAAAGTAAGCTCGTAATTTTCCCAGTTTTTATCAGGAATAATGACAGCATCACCTACGTCTGCAAAGAGATCGGCAGCGATACTTAATCCATGTGTCAGAGCATTCGTCACAATTGGATTACCGATGAGCTTGTTGCCAATGCTCGGGTTTTCTTCGAGCATTTTCTTGCGCCAAGCTGTGCGTAGCTCAGGCTTGCCAGCCGGTGGAGCATATTCATATATATCTTTAGGATTGTAAGTGGAGAGTGTATCTTGAATGACCTTCAGATGCATGGGTTGACCATTCTCGATGGCAATACCGATGGTAGCATTGAATTTCTTAGCTTTGGCCTTCGCTTCAGCCGATTGGCTGAGAATGCCTTCTTTCGGGAAGTAAATCGATTTACCTAATGCAGAAAGCATGTCATGTACGTGAGAATTTTCACGTTGCAGGGTCTCGTTTAACTGACTTGCCAAAGGATTCATAAGATTGGGTCATTCCTTCCAATGAGCGATTCATTTTTTCCCAGTTATTATATCACTTTCACACCTGCACGTCACTGCGCTAAACAAATTTCTTACCATATAAGAAAGTAAAAGTTTTCGGTTCCCGAAAACCGCTTTCTTATTGGCGATAAAACCTACCTCTAAACGCGGTCGCTCATCCCCGATTGGCCTCGATAGAGGTTTTCTCATGAATTGATATCAAAAGAAGCAAGTGCCTTGGATGAACGCATCCCAGTCACTTGCTCACAGGTTTAATTGATCAAAAAACTTTCTAGTTGTTGCTTAACCTGCGGCCACTCTTTGTCGAGGATGCTGAACATAACGGTATCTCGTACATACCCGTCGTGAAGCACTCGATGCTGCCGGAGGATACCTTCTTTTTGTGCGCCTAAACGAGCAATAGCTGCTTGGGAGCGTTCGTTGCGAAGGTCTGTTTTGAGCTGAACACGCAGAAGATTCAGTGATTCAAAGCAGTAGCGAAGCAATAAATACTTACTTTCTGTATTTACGCGTGTTCTCCACACATTGGAATTGTACCAGGTATGGCCAATTTCCAAATTCCGATGAGGAATGGAAATGTCGAAAAGTCGCGTACTGCCGACGATGGTATCGGCAGCTCTATCGTAGACGCTGAAAGGAATGCCAAGCCCCGCTTCTTGCTCATTAAGCGCTTGGTATACAAATTTGTGAACCTCAGGTGGATTCAGCAAGGGTGTCATAAATGACCAAATAGCAGGGTCGTTCGCAGCTTCAATCAGACCAGGAATATGTGATTCCTGCAAGGGTAGCAAGGTGACGCGGGTCCCTTCTAAGGTTGGTGGCAATAGATTCATAGGTTGATTTCTCCTTACTCGTAAATGATTTTAATGTGATAATAGTAAGCATACTGTATGATTGGATTCATAATAAGTACCAATATGACTCGATTTTTATGTACCATTTAAAAAAAGATAGAGGTGGGTGTATGGCATTTTATTTGCCTTTCCAATCGTACTGCACACGATATCCTAGTAAATACGCTGCATTGTATCATGCGCTTCGCGATGAAATCGTGGGAAATAAGTTGCAGTCCCATACCAAATTGCCCTCTAGCCGAGACTTGGCTAAACAACTGGGTATTTCTCGGGGAACGGTGAATCAAGTGTACGATATGTTGATCGCTGAGGGATATTTGCAGGGGGATGTTGGCAGAGGTACATTCGTTGTTTATGCGGACGGTTATGTGATGTATAAGAGCAAGGTGGGGAAGCATATAGAATTGTCGGCTTGGGGCGTCCGCGTGAGCGAAGGCGAGGATGATGGTGGGGAACGTGGGAAAGAGCAGGAATCCGTACGTGTTCCAAAAGGACGAGAAATTGCGTTCGTCGTAGGGCGTCCGCAAATGGATCAGTTCCCGCGGGAGTCATGGAACCGCGGCATGTACGAGCAGGTGCGGCAGATGACGGAGTCGCCGCAAGCGGATGCCCACATCGCGGAGGGGCACTACGCGCTTCGCGAAGCGATCGCGGTGCATCTGCGGCGGATGCGAGGCATCGATGCGCCTCCGGAGCGCATCGTGATCGTCAATGGGTCGATGCAGGCGATAGCCCTGCTGACCCAACTGCTCGTTAACCCGGGCGATCCCGTGGTGCTCGAGCGCCCCGGGTATCAGGGCGCCAGCCGCGCTGTGCTGGCGGCTGGGGGGGTGCTCGTCCACGCGGCGGTGGACGGGCATGGGCTCATCCCGCAGCCGTGGAACGCGCGGCTGCTGTTCGTCACGCCCAGCCGCCAATTCCCTACGGGGGCGGTGCTGGGCCTGGAGCGCCGCCAGCACCTGCTGCGCTGGGCGGCGGAGCAAGGCGCTGTCATCGTCGAAGACGACTATGACAGCGAGTTCAGGCACCGCGGGCGGCCGATTGAGCCGCTCAAGGTGTTAGACCAAGAAGGCCGAGTGGTCTACATCGGCACCTTTTCCAAAACGATGCTGCAGGACCTGCGCATCGGCTATGTCGTGCTGCCGGAGGCGCTGCACGATGCTTTTGTAGCCGCGAAGCGGCTATACGAGCCGCACCCAACGGGGCTGCTCGAACAGCGCTCGCTCGCCGCCTTCATGGCGAGCGGCGGCTACGAGCGACACCTGCGCCGCATGCGGCGGGTGTACGCGAGCAAGTTCCTGCTCCTGCAGGCGCTGCTGCAGGAGCATCTGTCCACCCTCTTCGAGTGGGTGGACAGCGATAGTGGGCTGCATCTGTTCGGGTGGTGGCGCGGGGACCTGCGCACCTACACAGCTTATGCAGCCGCATGCCTTGCAGTCGGCGTGACCTGGACGGACGCCGGCAATTACGCACTCCCGCCAGGCAGAGCGGGAGTCTGCTTCGGTTATGCCCATCTAACAGAAGCTGAAATCAGGCAAGGAATCGCCTTGCTTCGTTCCATTTCGGTGGGCTTGTGTTAACTTGGTCGGCTCATCTATGCCATGCGTTTACCAAATCCTCTTTTCCTTACCATAAAAAGTCTCTATCACTGTGCAAGATAAGTCTTCTTGGCGATAACTTTGTTTGTCATAGGTTGTATGTTATCATCTAACATGTGTTCAATTAAATTACAAATCGTAGGAGTGATCCTTTCATGGCTGGATTAAATGGTGGGGGCACAAGTGTCATCGTGCGACTGGAAATACATAAGGAACTCGTAACCTTTGGGCGAATTGCAACGGCCATTGGTGATGCAGGCGGCGATATTGTGGCGATTGACGTCACAAGAGCTAGCAAAACGACGACTACACGTGACATTACAGTCAAAGTAAGTGATCCCGAGCATACGGAAACAATAACGAAAGCACTACAGGTTATTCCAGGTGTCCGCATCATTAACGTGTCTGATCAGACCTTCCTGCTTCATTTGGGTGGAAAAATCGAAGTCACCCCTAAAGTACCGATCAAAAACCGGGACGATTTATCCCGCGTATATACACCAGGAGTTGCCAGGGTTTGTATGGCGATCCATGAAGATCCGAGTAAGGCACATTCCTTGACGATTAAAAGAAATACCGTTGCTGTCGTTTCAGATGGAACAGCTGTCTTAGGACTTGGGAACATTGGACCGGAAGCGGCAATGCCCGTGATGGAAGGGAAAGCAATGCTATTTAAACAAATGGCAGGCGTAGATGCGTTCCCCATTTGTTTGGATACCCAAGATACCGAAGAAATCATTCGTACAGTGAAGGCGATTGCGCCAGGATTTGGCGGCATTAATTTGGAAGATATTTCTTCCCCGCGTTGTTTTGAAATCGAAGAACGCTTAATTAATGAACTTGATATTCCTGTCTTTCATGATGATCAGCATGGAACAGCGGTAGTTATTCTAGCTGGCCTGTTAAATGCGGTCAAGCTGGTAGGTAAGCAATTAGAGTCATGTAAAGTAGTTATCACAGGTATCGGGGCTGCAGGTATTGCATGTACCAAAATGTTGCTCTCAGCAGGGGTTACCAATGTCATTGGTGTAGATCGTCAAGGGGCTATCGTACGAGGCGATGATTTCACGAACAAGGCGTGGGGGTGGTACGCTGAGAATACGAATCCTGGATTAGAACGTGGTACATTATCTGATGTCATCTCAGGTGCAGATATTTTCATCGGTCTTTCCGGACCAGGCGTTCTGAAGCAAGATGATGTGAAACGTATGGCCACAGATCCGATTGTTTTCGCAATGGCCAATCCTACGCCGGAAATCACGCCAGAAGAAGCAGAACCTTATGTTCGCGTCATGGCAACAGGACGTTCGGATTATCCGAATCAAATCAACAATGTGCTTTGTTTTCCAGGAATTTTCCGCGGCGTGTTGGACTGCCGAGCATCCAAGATTACACAGGAGATGAAGCTGGCTGCTGCTAAAGCAATTGCTGCTGTTGTGAATGAGGACGAGCTGAACGAGTACTACATTATTCCGAGCGTGTTCAATCACGCTGTGGTCGAGAAGGTTAGAGAAGCCGTTATGGAAGCGGCGTTTGAATCAGGTGTTGCGCGTCGCCGCAGCCAACGTGAGGTAAATGAAGCTCATCACATCTAATTGAAAAAAAAGCAGTTCGGTACAACGCTGATCCAGCGTGCCGAACTGCTTTTTATTAGGTTAAGCTTGTTCTTCTGTCCATTCCTTCAACTTACGATCGGTCGGAAGCAAGAAAGTAAGGATGCCTAGCAAGGGGAGAAATGCGCATAATTCCATGACACGGCCAGTTCCGATGGCATCACACAGGTTGCCTAACACGACGCTTCCGATTCCGCCAAGACCAAAGGCTAATCCCGTAATGAGGCCGGATACCGTTCCTACTTTGCCAGGAAAAAGCATTTGTGCATACACGACGGTAACAGAGAAGCTAGATAACAGAATTACACCGATAATCACGAGCAACACGTACGCCCAACCAACGGTCACATGCGGTAGTAGTAAAGCGAATGGTGCTGATCCTAACATGGAAAAGAAAATGACATTACGCTTCCCGAAGCGGTCTGCAATCGGTCCGCCAAAGAACGTACCAACGGCTCCAGCCGCTAGGAATAAGAAAATGAAATTTTGTGCGCGGTCAATGGATATCCCGTATGTATCTTGTAGGAAGAAAGCGAAATAACCGCTCATCGCCGCGCCATACCAAGAACGAACGAACACAAGGAAGATTAATACAGAGATCGCGAACATGACTTGCTTGCGTCGCTGCGGACTAACAACACGTTTTACCACAGTTTTGGCCTTCACGGGTGCGTCTTGCAGGACAATCTTGTACCAACGAGCTATGTATAATTGGACAGCAATCGCGATAGCCGCGACACCAGTAAACCAGATGGAACCAAACAATCCTAGCGGAATGAAGATCCATTTGGTCATAATCGGAGCCAATGACTGACCGGCGTTACCGCCGACTTGGAAGATCGATTGGGCGAGACCTTTGCGATTTCCAGCTGCCATATGCGAAACACGTGAGCCCTCCGGATGGAAGGCAGCAGAGCCAAGTCCGACAAAACAGACAGACAAAAGGACTACCCAATACGAATGAGCAAATGCTAGCAACAGCATGCCGATCAAGGTCGATGTCATCCCAATTGGCAGCATGTAGGGCGATGGCTTGCGGTCCGTATAGAGTCCAACAACAGGCTGCATGATGGATGCTGTAAAGTTAATCGCGAATTGCACCCAGCCGACTTGTGCGTAACTGAGTCCCATTTCATCTTTCAGAATGGGGAAAATAGCCGGAATCACGGATTGAATGGAATCATTGAGCAAATGTACAAGCCCAATAGCGAGTAAAATCCGATAAACAGTAGGTTTGATATCTCCCGTTCCTTGCATGCTCTTCGAGCTATGGTTAGGAGATGGTGTTGAAATGGATGCCATGGTTTCTCCTCTCAGGTTCTGATTCCCGACTAGGTGTCTAAGAAACGTCCGAGGTCTTCGCCCATTTTCACTTTGGAGCCGAGCTTTAAATCAGGGCGTGCTTCGAACATGCCATCTTCAAATAACAAAACGACTGTGGAGCCGAACTCGAAATAAGCAAGCTCTTGACCACGTTCAAGTGTTTTTGGAAGTGGTGTTACATATTGAATGGAGCTTACGTTCAGAGCGCCGACTTTGACAACAGCGACTTCGCCAGTAGCATGTTGAATGAATGTAATCAATCGCTCGTTGCGGCTAAGTACACGTTTCATGTGGCGCAGCCCGAATTCGTTAACGGGATACACTTTCCCAAGGACATGTTCTTTCTCTAGAATATCCCCAGAAATTGGTGAATGAATTCGGTGATAATCGGTTGGACTCAGATACAGAACGAAATAAAAGCCATTATTGTAATTGACTGTCCGTGGGGAGCGATTTAGCAGCTCGTCGATCGTGTAGTCTTGACCTTTGACATTGACGATCAAACCTTCTTTAATATCACCGATACCAGTGATCATGGCATCAACTGGACTTACAACGCGTGTTGTGTCTTCATGAATGGGGCGCAAACCTGGCTTCAATCTCCGAGTGAAGAAATCATTCAGGGATCTATACTCCTTGATATGCTTTTCAGCATCTTCAATACGAATGCCATATGTTTGGGCAAAACGAGGGATAAAGAGTCGGCTTACTTTGGAACGAGCAAGGGCACCTGTTAGTTGGGAGACCCATTTGCGTGAAGACAACTCAGTCAGTAGTCGAAAAAAAGGCTTAGACATAGATCATAAACTCCTGTTCATTCGTTGGTTAGGAAGGACTTTGGCCTCAGCACAAAGTTTCCTATTAGCGGTTCTTCGCTAATCTTGCCACAGAAAGATAAAAGAATCAATTGTCTATTGTTCAATTCCTTGGGATTAGCCCAGTAAGTTTCTGTATTTTCGACAGCAAATTCGTCAATGCTGTTGAAGAGGTGAACGCGACAATGTCGATAATAATCGTAATTTTTGTTATTTTGATTCCGCTAGTCATGTTGGCTAGTGCATGGTTACTACAATCCATTAAACATATATTCACAGGGGCAGCGGTGCTATGTGCGTATATATTTGGTGCAATTAGTTCCACGAATGTGTACCAAATTCTTCAGGATGACACGGTTTTCATGACGAACATCCATGTTGTTTTTACGAACAAGCTGTTTTTGTTCACGGGTGGGTACTTAGGGGCATATGGCATATATATGTTGCTTCATTGTTTTTTAAGAGAGCTTCGCAGCGAGTAAACTGGCAATTCAACGATTTCCATGCATCGTGCGTCTATTACATGTAGTGACTGTGAAAGTAAAGGCAGGTGACAACATGAAACGAAATTTACCACAAATCATGCGTAGAATTGGTGTTATTGGCGGGTTAGTGCTCCTTATGTCGGGCTGCGCAACACGTCATGAAGCTACGCCAAGTGGATCTCCCGTACCGAGTACGCCGTCAGCAACTGTTTCGCCAACTGTTGTACCAACGGCTACACCGACCCCATCACTTGCTCCTACACCTACGGCAACTCCTGCATCGTCGGTGAATTTCCCGAAGATGACGCTCGATGAGAAGCTAGGGCAATTGATTATTGCGGGTATCGATGAATACACAATAAATGAACAATCTCGTAAATTGATTGCAATCTATCATGTAGGTGGCATTATTCTGTATAAGCCGAATGTGAAAGATACGAGTCAATTAGTGAGCTTAGTGAATGATTTGAAGGAGGCGAATGGGGCGAACAAGCTTCCACTTTGGCTTGGTGTTGACGAAGAAGGCGGCAGAGTAACGCGTCTGCCTGATGAAATTTCCAAGACACCAACAAGTCAGACGATTGGAAAGTCGGGCAAAACGGAGCTGGCTCACACAATCGGTCAGTTGTTAGGTAAAGAGTTGAATGCCTATGGGCTTAATATGGATTTTGCGCCTGATTTGGATATCAATAGTAACCCTAAGAATCCAGTAATTGGTGATCGCTCGTTTGGGGCAAATGCAGCGCTTGTAAGTAGTTTTGGAATTCCAATGATGAATGGCATACAAGAAATGAAGGTCGTTCCGGTTGTGAAGCATTTTCCAGGCCATGGTGATACTTCTGTAGATTCACATATTGGGTTACCCATTGTTCAAAATGATCTCGATCGCTTGCGAAAGCTGGAGCTGATTCCATTTGCAGATGCCATCAAGCATCAGGCGGATGCGATTATGGTCGCTCATATTTTGCTGCCAAAAATTGATGTGAAATATCCAGCTTCGATGTCGAAGACGATCATGACGGATCTTTTACGCAAGGAGCTTGGATTCAAAGGACTTATTATGACAGATGATATGACGATGGGCGCCATTGCGGAAAATTATGAAATGGGCGAAGCTGCCGTGAAGTCTGTTCTCGCAGGATCCAATGTCGTGATGGTCGGTCACGATCCGCAGAAAGCGATAGCGGTTATTCAAGCATTGCGCAATGCTGTTCAAGAGGGCCGGATTCCCATGGACACAATTGATCAGAGTGTGGAACAGGTCTATAAGTTAAAGATGAAGTATAAGCTTCAGGATCAACCAGTGACTGCACCGGATCCGAAGCTGCTCAATGCAGAGGTTCAGCGGGTGCTTGCGCCACTTAGTGCGAAGTAAGGAAGTAGAGTCACTGTGCTGTGATGGTGATTTACGTAGTGTCCGCGACATAGAAGAGCGGTGGGGGGGGATAAATGCAACTAGCTGTTATTTCCCCCTCGCTCCATTAACTTAGCCCGGGAACGCTGCTCATTCGGTACCTGCCAACCTAGCAACTCTACAGCTTCTATCCATTCAACTCAGGTAGGTGAATGCGGCACATGCAGCCTCCACCAACAAGCTATTCTATAGCCACTATCCCATCGACTCAGGAAGGTGAACATGGCACATGCAGCCCCCACCAATCTAGCTACTTTATAGCCACTATCCCATCAACTCAGAAGGCGAACTTTACTCTACAGCCACTATCCCTTCAACTCAGTATTGGAATGCAGCCCATCTTGCCAACTGGGCTTACATTAGGGACAACATGTATGGAGTAATCAATTAACTGGAAAATGTACATCTAAATTTCTAGTTTTCATCCAAATTTTGATTTTAAATGGAAAATATGTAGTTAATTTCTAGGTTTTCACCGTAAATGAGGAAGATGACTGGAAATAGCTGTAGGTTTTCCATTTATTCTTCGCAGAGAGGATTTATTCGCGAGAATAGCTGTACTTTTTACAGTTAATCCCACGAAAAGGTAGGTGGGTGCCCCCGTCCAAGCGAGGACTGTCTGCCGCCAAGCCCCAGCATCTCAGCAAGCCCCAGCATCTCAGCAAGCCCCAGCATCTCAGCAAGCCCCTCATCTCGCCAAGCACCTGTATCTGACCGAGACCCGCCTCCCGTGAGCCCCAGCATCTCTCCCTCCGTCAACGGTTGATGTACAAGCTCTCGATCAAGCTATGGATAGTCGTTATTCAATATAACTCTCAAAAAAAGCACCGTACTCCGAGTGAACTTGGAGATACGGTGCTTTTTTTGGCTTATTTGCTCAGCCCGCCAAGCTCACTAGCACGGCGGCGTGCCGCCGCTAATAATGAACTTGGCGTAACCCATAGGGTTGAAGTAGGTGGCTTTCCAACAATCCTGCATCTCTGCCTCGCGAAAACTGTAACGTTGATCCTTGCTGTTGCATTCAATAAATAGCGGATAGCCATCAGACGTCATGGCAATATCGAGTCCGAGGTCTGCTAAGTTTGGCAATTCGGTGCTAAGATGCTGGGCGACGAGGATAGCGAAATTCGTCAACTGTAGACATACAGCCTCTCGATCGAGCTGTGGATAGTGGTTATTCAATATATCGGCTAAGGAAGCTACTTTCCCACCTTGCGCAACATTCGTGAGGAAGTGCTGACGCGACGCGATCTTGGCAACTATACCTGTAACCCCCCAATCTCCACTAGGACCACGCTGAACGGAAATGCGAAGATCAAAGGGGGATCCGTTTACCGTAGCAAGAGGCAGGCATTGTTGAATTAAATAGTTGCTTTTGAGAATCCTTCGACGAAGCAGCAGAGGCAATTGGTGGCGAAACCTTAAGGTTCGCCAATGCCGGTTGGTCAGCTTTAGATTAATGGGATAGATGAGTTTCCATGCTTTCCCTTGCTTTTCTAATTTCATCACTCCGCGTCCAATGCTGGAGTTAGTTGGCTTAATAATGAGGGAGTCGTAAGTGTCCATCATAACTTTCACATTTTCAACGGTAGCGGGAAATGTACAGGGAAGATGTGGGCGAATTTGCTCATTTTTCATGAGCAGTGTATGAATGCGCATTTTGCTGTAGCGGTTCCAATGATTGAAGATCGTTACGCCTTGCTCTGTCCACTTTTGCAGAACTCTAGCTGAAGCGGCGTCCAAATAGATAGCACGATTATGAATGACTTTGGGGAGATCGGACCATTTTCTTTTAAATTGGTGGCCCTCCTGTACATAGGCATATACTTTCATCGTTTTCAAATGAACATCTTGAATTCGAAAATAACAAGGCGTTAAGCCGAAGTGTTTGCCAGCATCCTCATAAAAGCGAATGGCTTCGTATTGTGTGTTCCCTAGAGGAATACCTGCAAACAAGGAATCGTTAACTAAAATACCCACATAGGGATTACTCATTGACTTCACTCCCTCTTTCGTCGGGCCTTCACATTCGATCAATAACGAAATCACTCTTAGTCTATGGAAAAGAAAGTCATGTGGTTTGTACAATTGGAGATACTTTATTGAAAAACCAAGACAGATGCCTATGCTTTGCCACTATATCCGCATATGTATAGAAGGAAGAAGAGAAATGGGGTGGAGCTTCCCCTCATTCGTCTAGGAGGATCAGCAATTGAAAACTAAACGGAAGCCCCAATCGAATGTTCTCGTTATCGTTACACCTGGATCCTTCCCTATACCATCGGGCTCTAGCAGTTCTGTCGAGCAGGTCGTTGAGAAGACTGCAGAGCAATTAGTGAGCCGTATGCCTGTGGTCGTGCTTGGACGAAAAGCCTCTTATCAACCTTGGAAGGAAATCCGTCACGGTGTATCGTATCGAAGAGTGCCGTATCAGGGGCGATCCGCGTATATTTCACATATAAGCAAACAGATCTCGCAGCTTCATCCAGGTATTATTCAAGTTGAAAATCGACCGTTATTTCTTCCCGTTCTTCGCAAACGCTATCCCCAAGGCATCTTAAGTCTCGTACTCCATTCGACATCTTTTATTAGTCCGCCTTATATTTCCAAGCGGACCTTACGATTATGTCTATTAGCTGCGGATGTCATTATCGTGAATAGTCATTTCCTGAAACAGTTTCTGCAAAGAAAGGTGCCAAGTGCAGCCCACAAAATTATCACGCACTACTTAGGTGTAGATGTCTCTGCATTTACGTCCAAGTGGACAGGAGAAGGGCTTAAAGCTCGCACAGAAATGCGCAAGCAGCTGAATATTGAGCAGCGTAAAATCATTTTGTTTGTGGGGAGATTAATTCCCCAGAAAGGCGTACACCATCTCATTGAAGCGATGAAACAGGTGATAAAACGAGAACCCAGCGCTAAGCTGGTTATCGTTGGTAGTGCGTATTATGGCTCTGCCAAAGTAACCAAATATGTGAAGCAATTAATTCAAGCAGCTAAGGCTATACATGGTCATGTTACTTTCATCCCTTATGTGCGGCATCAAGAAATGCCCAAATGGGTTCAAATTGCTGACGTTTTCGTCGTACCCTCGATCTGTAATGAGGCATTCGGACTAGTCAATGTAGAAGCGATGGCAACGGGCGTTCCCGTCGTAGCCTCGAGAATTGGTGGAATTCAAGAGGTTGTGGAAGATGGGAAAACAGGTTACTTAGTAGACCCGAAGGCAATTGAATCGGAGCTTTCCGAGCGTATCCTACAGTTGCTGAAAGATGAGAGTCTGCGGCGTAAGCTTGGAGAGAACGGTATTAAACGAGTTGATGAACTATTTACGTGGCAGAAAGCTGCTGAGGTGAGAGCTTCCTTGTACAGTCAAATGCTAAAGGAAACGGCTCTTGTCTAGGTTGGAGCACATTTTTGGGGGCTAATGTACGTATTCAGATGAGAATGAATATGTTACCTATGATAAATCTTGGGAATGGAGAGGAGTCCAATGAACAAGCGGAAGAGCAGTACTGGCCAGAAGGCGAACGTGCATAAAGTGAACTCCAGTATGAATGAATTGAAATGGCTTGATGAATCCCCTACGAAGTCAGACAAAGTGGGAGATCCTTCTAAACTAATAACGAAAGTTAATGTGGTTCCTACGGAGAAAGTGGAAACAGAAAAAGTTATGCAGGTATCGAAGGTTACCGAACAGATCACACCTGATTTATTACTGATCGAGCGTAAAACAGGTAAATTCGTTGACCCGGTTGTTTACACAGACGACATTGTGGATGAAGCTGTAACGTGGGACAAAATTGCAAGCAGGGCCATTGACGAGGTGAAAATTAAACCGTTCAGTATCGGTGCCAGATCGATCAAGGATGGCGCGATTGAGCATACAAAGTTAGCTCCAGCAAGTGTTACCCGTCCCAAAATCGCCAATCATGCGATATATGATGAGCACGTTGCTCTTAACAGTATCGTGGGTGATAAAATTCAAGAAAACTCGTTGCCGGGCAACAAACTATTGGATACCAGCATCACAACGGCCAAACTAGCAGATAAGTCAGTTGATGCGACCAAACTGGCCGACGGCGCTATTTTGCCACAACATCTATCTGAACTGATTATTACGAGTGACCTCATTGATCAACAAGCGATTACATCAGATAAAATTCTCAGTGGTGCTGTACAGACGAAGCACTTGGCTAATTACATCATTGATACTGCAAAGCTCATGGATGTGTCGATCACGACAGCAAAAATTAGAGACGGTGCTGTTACAGAAGAAAAGTTAAGCACGGGCAGTATTAGCTCTCTCCATATTAAGGGAGAAAGCATTCTAACAGAGCATCTGGGCAATCAAGTGATTACTAGCAGTTTGCTAGCAGATCAAGCTGTCACAGGCCCGAAGTTAGCTCCGCAAGCTGTAGATACGCTGCATATCGCCCAATCTGCGGTGAGAGGGGTTCATATTGAAGGAGCTGAAGTTAACAGTTACCATATCGCTGATCAGGCGGTTCGGACCAAACATATTGGAGAAGGTGCCATTGAAACGAAGCTCATTCAAGATGGTGCGATTACTGCAGCCAAATTGGGGGATAAAATCGTTGGGAGCAAACATATCACGCTATCAGCGATTGAGTCGAATCATTTAAATGATGGCGTTATTTCGAGTAGTAAATTGCAAGATGGAGCGGTTACTACGGATAAACTTGCGCAAGGTGCCATTATCGCCAAGCACATCGGTTCACATATTATTCGTCCTGATCACTTGGAGGACAATGTGATATCCAGCGCTAAAATCGCTCCGGGATCTGTCATTACCGATAAATTGGCAGAGGGCAGTGTCGTCAATTCGAAACTGAAAGATGAAAGTGTTACGTCCAATAAAATTGCCTATCGCACGATACATGCCGCTCATTTGCAGGATGAAATTATTTCTACAGGCCATATCGTCAAAGGGGCGGTTGGCGAGAAACAAATCGATCTGCATGCCATTCATCGCAACCATATTGCTGACGAAGCGGTCACGACGAGACATATTCAAGAAGAAAGCATCACGACGAGTAAGCTTGCCGAAGAAGCGGTAACTACGGCGAAAATAGCTCCGATGTCGATTGAATCACGCCATTTGCAAGATGATATTATCGATGGGGTTCATATCAGAGAAGCGTCAATTACGTCTGCTCATCTAGCACAAGGTTCTATTACGCTGGATGTGTTCGCTGATCGAAGCTTGGTAGGCAGCAAATTGCAGGAGAATTCAATTTCTACAGAAACCTTGGCCGATGGCGCAGTCACGAATGAGAAGCTCGCGAACGGGTCGGTAGGTACACACCATCTTCAAGTTAACTCGGTGACAACGCAAATCATTGAAGATCAAGCGATTACGAATGAGAAGCTTGAAGATGATGTGGTGACATCTGATAAGCTGGCTAACGGCAGTGTAAATAGTGCCAAAATCTCGAACAAAGCAGTCAATGCGGAACATATTGTTGATGGTGCGATCACAGCGTCGAAATTGGCGAATGAAAGTGTGCATGGCAGCAAACTCGCACCTGCAGCCGTGGTTTCCAGACATTTGGCAGATGGTTCTGTGATAAGTTCTAAGATTGCCTATCGTTCCATTCATAGTGAACACTTGGCAGAAAGTGCTGTTGTGGGCAACAAACTGGCGAATCAGAGCATCGATGGTACGAAAATCGTTCCAGGTGTGATTAATGACGAACATCTTGCCCCTGGTGCGGTGAATGGAACGAAGATCGCCAATGGATCTGTGAGCAATCAGCATCTCGTTGCAGGTGTTATTGATAGTGAGAAATTAGCTGTGAACTCGGTGGATAGTAATAAAATAGTGTCAGGAGCGGTAAATAACTACCATCTGGCAGATCATGCTGTATATGGAACTAAGTTAGCCCCGGCAAGTGTGGATGGAAGTAAGCTGGCAGATGGTGCAGTGAGCAGTGAGCATCTCACAGATCAATCTGTAGGTGCCACAAAGCTGGCATCAGGTAGTGTAGATAGCAGCAAAATCGTCTATGGCGCGATTCAACGCGAGCATTTATCAGATTTCATTATAGATGGGAAAAAGCTGGCCTTAGGAACTGTAACGAGCAGCCATCTTGCCGCAGGTTCGATTGATGGCTGGAAACTGCTCGATGCCAGTGTGGATAGTTCCAAGCTTACTTCAGAAGCGATTGGAAGCGAGCATTTGCAAGACGAAGCGGTTAGTCTTGCGAAATTAGCGCCCAATAGTGTAGACAGCAGTAAACTTGCGCTAGGTGCCGTAAATGAGAGTCACCTTGCCGATGAGGCTGTATCTCGATCGAAACTAGCTGCGAATAGCATCGACGGCAGCATAATCGTCGATGGCGCAATTGACACAACGAAACTAGCAGATGGCAGTGTAGACAGTTATAAGCTGGCTGAAGGTGCGGTGACGGATTATCATCTTGCTGAAGGCTGCGTCGACGGAACGAAGATTCAAGCGGGTACTGTTACGAATCAACATATCGCAGACGCAACGCTCACTGTGGCAAAACTTGCAGATGCTGTTGTTCGTTCTTCTTCTCAGCAACGACATGTGCTGCAACAATTCGGTCTTGAGCCATTTAGTATGAAGATTCAGGATGAGACTATTGAGCTGACTCTCCATTTTGAAGAGGAATACGCGAATACCAATTATGTACTGACAGCGATTACGAATCATCCAGCATGTTATGTCATTGTGAGCCAAAAGTCGAAGGAGAGCGCGGTACTGTCCATTATTCGGGCTAAGTTTTCTCATGATCAACAGGGGACTGTGAACTGGATCGCCATTGGAAATACGAATTAATGGAAGACGATAGGAAGTCTTGCAAGAGGAGAATACGAAACGGTAGTTCGCACACAATGCGAGACTACCGTTTTTTCTTATGTTTACGATATTAGTAGATAGATGACCAATTTTCAAATTAGAGGTTTTCGTCCAATTTCCGTCTATCATCATAGCATATGATAGCAGAAATGGATGTAACCACGCACCATAAGGAACTTACGAACGATTGTGAAGGGGGATGACTTGTGAAAGGTGTCGTACTTGCAGGAGGAACGGGAAGTCGCTTACGTCCTTTAACTCAAATTATTAATAAACATTTGCTTCCGGTTGGTGATCTGCCCATGATTCAATATGCCATTGATAAGCTATGCCAGGGAGGAGTTCAGGATATTCTCATGATCACAGGGAAACAATCTGCTGGCTTATATGTAGATTTTCTGGGCAGTGGAGATGCGTTTGGCGTTAATTTGACGTATAAGATTCAAGAGAAACCAGGAGGTATTGCGCAAGCCTTGGCTTTGGCGGAGGGTTTCGTTGAGAAAGGTGAAAAGTTCGTGGTTATTTTGGGAGATAATCTATTCCAAGATTCCCTTCAACCCTTCATTGATTCCTATAATCAACAAGCGGAAGGAGCCATGGTACTTCTGAAAGAGGTAGAAGATCCCCGCAGATATGGTGTAGCCCTCATGAAGAACGAACATATTGCGGTCATCGAAGAGAAGCCGGAGCATCCGAAGTCTCCTTTTGCGGTGACAGGCATTTATTTATATGACTCTACTGTCTTTGACATTATTAAATCACAATCTCCATCGGCAAGAGGCGAGATGGAAATCACAGATGTGAATAATGTGTATGCCGCATCAGGCATTCTTTCTCATATGTTGCTAAAAGGATGGTGGATTGATGCGGGAACACATGAATCGCTCTTTCAAGCCACTCTTTTAGTTCGGAAGGAGCACAGCTAATGCAGTCGTTGCTAGTAACTGGAGGAATGGGATTTATTGGAAGTAATTTCATTCATTATTGGAAGAAACATCATCCGAACGATCATGTGATCAATGTCGATCTGCTGACGTATGCAGGAAATCGGGACAACACTAGAATGTTCGAGGGGCAAGCTGGCTATCAATTTGTACAAGGTGATATTGCTCACGAGACGCTAATGAAGACATGGATGCAAGGGATTGATGTGGTTGTTCATTTTGCAGCTGAATCGCATGTGGACCGAAGTATTCATGACCCTGGCAGTTTTGTGAGAACGAATGTAGTCGGCACTCAAACCTTGCTGGAAGCAGCACGGCAAGCGCAGGTTAAGAAGTTTATTCATATTTCTACAGATGAAGTGTACGGAACGCTTGGGGCAGAAGGAGCTTTTAGTGAAGAAACACCCCTTGCACCGAATTCTCCGTATTCCGCGAGTAAAGCAGGCTCGGATTTGCTCGTTAGAGCTTACTATGAAACGTATGGATTCCCAGCGGTGATTACACGCTGCTCGAATAATTATGGTCCCCGTCAATTTCCCGAGAAGCTAATTCCACTCTTAATTACACGTGCTCTTTGTAATGAAACAATCCCTGTCTATGGGGATGGCTTACAGGTACGAGATTGGTTGTATGTGGATGATCACTGTTCCGCGATTGAGCGAGTTATTGTTGCCGGTGTTCCTGGTCAAGTGTACAACATTGGTGGTCAGAACGAGCGAACCAATTTGGAAGTTGTCGAACGTATTCTGAAGCTTCTTGGCAAACCGACGTCGCTCATTCAATTTGTTGCAGACCGACTTGGGCATGATCGGCGCTACGCCATTGATAGCTCCAAGATACGTCGTGAATTAGGTTGGGTGCCAGCTTACCCATTTGAGATGGGGCTTCCCATGACGTTGGCTTGGTATTTACAGGAAACCGAATGGTGTGCCCGCATTGCTGACGGTTCGTACCGTGAGGAGAAAGAAGCTGATCCAACGTGAAAATAGTGATTACAGGAGCTGGCGGGCAGTTAGGCTATGATTTGAATCGTGTACTAAGACCTGTATATGAGATTGTTGCCTGGCCTAGAAAGCAATTCGATGTAAGCAATGAGCGCGAAGTTACGGAGAAGCTTCGACAAGAACGACCTCACGTTGTCGTGCATGCCGCTGCCTATACGAACGTGGATAAGGCTGAAGTTGATAAGGAGAATGCTTATCAGGTGAATGCCATGGGAGCTTTGCATCTTGCACAGGTATGCGAAGAAATCGGTGCAAAGCTCGTCTATGTCAGTACGGATTATGTGTTTGACGGGAGGAAAGGCAGTGCGTATACAGAAGCCGATGCGCCTAATCCTATCAATATATATGGACAGTCCAAATTGCTAGGCGAGAAATTCGTCAGCATGACATGCCGGAAACACTACATCGTGCGTACGTCATGGCTATACGGAAGTAAAGGGACAAATTTCGTCACGAAGGTTATAGAGAAAGCACGCAGCGGTGGCCCCCTGCACATTGTCGATGATCAAATTGGCTCACCAACGTATTGCTTGGATTTAGCGCTATTCATAAGAAACCTCATTGAAACGGAGCATTATGGTTTGTACCATGCTTCGAATCAAGGAGAGTGCTCGAGATATGAGTTTGCTCAGCAAATTCTACAAGAAGCTGGATTGGCACAGGTAAGCTTGCTTCCTGTCCATACGGATGCTTTTCCGCCATTACCCGCGGCAAGGCCAATGTATTCAGCATTCCTGGATCATGCCATCACGATGAATGGTTTGACACCGCTACGGGATTGGCGTTCTGCGTTACATTTTTTCCTGCAGTTGGATTACTTCGAATCTGTTGACCTTGCGAAGGAGAAGAAGGTGTGAATGAACATGTCACGAGTAGTTGGTTCGAAGGAAGGTCGGAACAAGGGACTACAGCTGGGGATTGAGCATGGAAGAAGGATGGGACGCTGCCAATTTGTACTGGATACGTGCAAACCAGCTGGTATCCCGATCCGCGAGGTGAGTGTGTTATTTATTCCACAAGGTTTCGATGCCATTGATACAGGCATTATCGAAGGCTTGCAGCAGACTGTACGTGTGGTGCACACCGCAACAGCGGCGGATATGCTTCGTGTGGCTGCAGAACTGCGGCCAAACCTCGTTCTGGTGATGAATGGTCTGCATGTATTCCCGGCAGATCATGCTGCTCACATCGACGGGATCAGAATGATGGGCATTCGTACGGCCATTTGGTTCGCAGATGACCCGTACTTCACGGATTACTCGACCCCGCTTGCCCCGCATTATGATTATGTGTTTACGCATGAAATGTCATGCATCCCGTTATATCAAGGCGCGGGCTGCCAGCAAGTGCACTATCTGCCGTTAGCGGCAAGCCAATCCCTATTTAAACCGATGCAGGTGGGCCATGAATATAGAAGCGATGTTTGTTTTATTGGCGTAGGCTTTCCCAATCGTATTGCTCTGTTTAATACGATTGCACCTTACTTAGCTGGTCGCAAGGTCATACTTGCGGGACCGCTATGGAATCAATTGCAACATTTTTCACAATTTAAGCATGGCATTCATCTACAAGGGGTTCCTATGCGGGAGTCAGTGAATTATTACAATGGCGCCAAAATCGTGCTCAATATGCACCGCCTCACCTATGATGCAACCTACAATAAAAATAGCAGAAATTTGCCGGGTTACTCAATTAATCCCAGAACTTATGAGATATCAGGATGCGGTGCTTTGCAAATTACGGATCGGCGTTCAGACTTGGTGAACTATTATACGCCAGGTCATGATATCGAAACGTTCGAGCATCCGAATGAACTGATCCATAAGATTAACCACTATCTGTTGCATGAGGAAGAAAGGCTGCGTATTGCAACGAATGCGTTGCGAAGAACGATTTTGGAGCATACGTATGCTCCGCGTTTAGCCAAGCTTTTGGACATTATTTTTACCTAGAAGGGAGGGAAAAGGATGCAATTTCGGAATTTGGATCAGGCAAGGAAACAAGGTCATGCAGATGGCTATCAATCGGGGTACCCGAATGGTTTTCGTTTAGGTTTATGTGAGGCGGTTATGCAGAAGGCTATACGCGACCGAGCACCTAGACCTGTGTGGGACGTACGCGTTCTGTATGTAACATCGGGGAAAAGCTTTCCGTATAGTCCGTTGGATAGAGCCATTATTGAAGCCTTGCGTCCCCTGGTACGTGAACTCATTGTCGGGAATATGGACAACGATCCGATTCGAGTCGGGAATGCGCGGGCTAGCGTTGAAAGGTTGGCTACGGTTCATCGACCCGACCTGATGCTTGTCCTTGATGGCATGAATTTGCCGCTGCATACCGTGGCTCGTGTTCGCAGCATGGGTATTCGGACGGCGGTATGGCTAACGGATGATCCGTATTATACGGATTTCACGGCTTCTTATGCACCACATTACGATTATATGTTCACGTTAGAAATAAACTGTGTGGGGCTTTATCGGGATATGGGTTGTGCGCAGGTACATTATTTGCCGCTAGGTTTTCAACCGGAGATGTTCAAACCGAAGCCAGCTCCCGTCAGCTTGCAGCGGGATGTAAGTTTCATCGGTTCTGCTTATTGGAATCGCGTAGCCGTGTTTGATCAAATTGCTCCACATTTAGCAACAAAACGCATCCTGATCTCTGGCATTTGGTGGGAACGTCTACGCAATTTTAAGATGCTCGCTCCACAGATTCAGTTAAATACGTGGATGACGCCTGAGCAAACGGCCGATGCCTACAATGGCGCTAAAATTGTCATCAATATGCACAGAGCCTTCGATGATCACTCCTATAATCATAATAGTCGTCGTATTCAAGGGGCTTCACCGAATCCGAGAACTTTCGAAATTTCCGGTTGTGGTGTGATGCAATTGACAGATATCCGGAGTGACCTGGTTAATTTCTATACCCCTGATTATGATATCGTCACATATTCTTCACCCGAAGAGCTCGTTCACAAAATTAATCATTATTTAATCCATGAGGAAGAACGTAAGCAAATAGCCTTGCGCGGACTTTACCGCACGCTGCGCGACCATACCTACACGAATCGATTGATGACCATGTTGAGTATTGTGTTCGGTCCTAGGTAATGGCAACAAGAATAAATGAGGTGAATGAAGCGTGATTACCAAAAAGAGGCCACGTAAGCTGGCCATCGTTAGAAAGAGTCGTAAGAAGCGGTCGCCGGTGCTCAAAAAGTACCGAGTTATCAAGAAATACCGTCCGAAGAGCCGTTTAAGGGGAAAACGAAAAGGACGTGTGATTCGTCAGCTGCGCAGATTTCCAAGGCGTCGTAAAGTCATTCGCGGTGTCCGCAGATCGCCAAGAAGTAGACGAGTAATGGAAGCGTATCAGCATGCTTACAATACAGCGTATAACGAAGGCTACGGTTTAGGGTTTAATCAAGGGTATGCATGGGAAATGGAGCATCCACTCGTATAGTTTTGCACATGAGAAATGGTTCAAAGTAGAAGCGAATAGGCTGGGATTCGCAATTGGGATCCTGCCTTATCCGCTCCATTAGGAGTTGCATGTCTATATTCTAAGAATACATAGATCCTACAGAGTGAATGACAAAGGTGTACAAGGGAGTCAGCCTGTTTTACGAGACTGCGGCTTCTGCCCTCCCTATTTTCAAAGAAGATCATAGAATAAGTATTAGAGTACTTCGCCAAGGACAGGAGATGAGAACGAATGAGCAAAGCGCGTATACCGCGTAAAACTAAGCAAATTGTGCAACAAATCCCCCGCAGAAGCTCCCGCCATCTCTCTAATAAATCGGCTAAGGCATCCACCCATCTCTCTCAGAAACCCCTTGTGTCAGTTATCATTCCTGTTTGCAATGAAGCTAATACACTAGGAAAGGTTATTCAAGAGGCGCTTCGTGTGCATCCCCGTACGGAGGTTATCGTTATCGAGAATGGCTCGACGGATGGCAGCAAACTGATTGCGAAACAAGCGGGTGCCAAAGTGGTTTCTTATGACCAGCGTTTCGGACATGATGTGGGAAGAACTGTAGGAGCAAGGGAAGCGAAAGGCGATATTTTGTTATTCGTTGATGCGGATTTCGTTATTCCAGCAGCGGAAATGAGTCCGTTGATTGAAGCGATCCAACGAGGTGTAGATGTTGCATTGAATAAATATATTGGCGCTATTGCAACGACAGATGTACACCGAGTTGTTGTAGCCAAATATGCATTGAATGCGATTCTAAATCGCAGTGATTTGAAAGGGACCTCGATGACGACAATTCCCCATGCGATGAGTCGGAATGCACTGAACGTTATTGGAGCTGAGCATTTAGCTGTACCTCCGCTTGCTCAAGCGATAGCGATTCAGCGCGGTTTGCGTGTGCAAGCTGTCAAATATATTCAAGTTGGAAGTCGGAATAGAGTTCGATATAGCGTGGATGAAGGGGACCCTGTCGGAGATTTGATTGTCGGTGACCATCTGGAAGCTGTGCACTGGGTTATTGGGAAAACCGATGTTCGAGCTCTTCACGAGGATAAGCTGCGAATTCGAGAGATGATTGAGGTGAACAGGTGAAAGCGATCAGGAAGAAAACAGTTCGTAGACATATGGCTGTTCGCGTGCATGTGAGCAGGAAAACAGTAAAGAAATCAGTGCGACGTACGAGCATTAGGAAACGAATTCGATCCCAGACAGATATAGAGCTTTCTTGGAGAAAGCAGGCGTATCTAGCGGGACGGCAGGATGCGCTAGCCCAAGCGAAAGGGAAACGCGTGTATGGCAAGAAATCAGTTAATCCATTCTGGGTTAAGTGGCTGCAGTCACAGTCTCAGCTAACGGGGGTATCCAATTATGCAGCCGCTTCGAATGGCTATTCAGCAGGCTACTATGAAGCCGTCGGTAGACAGGCACCTAACTGGATACTTCTTCCGACACAGGCGAAAGTCGGTGCAATCGTTACGGTACGCAATGCGGAAGGGACCATCGGCAAGGTGCTTGAAGAATTGAACCGCATGCCTCTGCATGAGATCATCGTCATTGTGTACGGAAGCACGGATCGCACGCTAGAGCGGATAAGAGGGAAATCGGATGCGCTAATTATCCATTATCCAGAGCGGATCGGACCGCATGTCGGGAGAGCGATTGGCGCGAAATTATCCAAATCAGATATCTTGCTATTCCTAGAGGGTGAGGAAGTCATTCGAGCTCAACATGTGATTCCATTCCTACAAGAGATTGAACGAGGGGCACATATTGCCCTTAATAATCGTACACCCTATTTGCCTCCATTTGCTGAATGGGACGCTTTGACGGTGATGAAACAGTTCCTCAATATTTCGTTTAATCGGCCAGATTTACAAGCAAACTCACTGTCCGACGTTCCGCATGCCCTCTCGCGCCATGCTTTGAACCATGTAGACTATAACGAATTAATGGTGCCGCCCAAAGCGCTTATCCATGCGATTCTAGCTGGTCTGCATATCACTTCACAAGCGAGTATTCCCACCATGGGATGGCAGAAAGAACCTGGGCCAGAGAAGTTGCAACAAGGCATTGGCGATCATGTAGAGGCACTTGAGTGTGCGATGAGGGAAAGAGGCGAGCGGATTGATTTTCCAGACCTGATTCGAAAAAGGGAGATCATTAAGGAGGAATGAGTATGCAAGTAACAAGCATTATTATTCCTACGTATAATGGTTTGGCTTTATTGAAGGCTTGTGTGGCTTCGATTCGTAAACATACCTTTGTCCCCTATGAGATCATCGTCGTAGATAATGGATCAACGGATGGCACGCTGGCCTACTGTCGCAAGATGAGGCTGAAACTGGTGTCCCACCCCCATAATCTTGGTTTCCCAGCGGCATGTAATTATGGGCTTCGCTTTGCTTCCGGCGATCTATTCATGCTGCTGAATAACGATACGATCGTCACGCCAAACTGGCTTCCCCATCTCCAAAACTGCTTGAATAGCGCCGAGGATGTCGGTATGGTCGGTCCGATGACCAATTATGCGAATGGCAAGCAGAAAATTCGAGAGCGCTTCACAACGACGCAGCGGATGGCTAGGAAATATAACCGAGTGAACCCATCATTATGGAAGCCAACCGATCGGTTGGTAGGGGTTTGTTTGCTTTTTAGCAGAGATACGTTCGAGCGGGTCGGATTGTTGGATGAGCGGTTCTCACCCGGTTATTTCGAGGATGACGACTTCTGTTATCGGGTTCGATTAGCTGGTTATCGGCTGCTCATTACAGGAGATTGTTTCATTTATCATCGCGGCAGCGTAAGTTTCAGGAAAAATGGCAATGAAGCTCGTCGCAAGCTATTAAGACGTAATCGGCGAAAATTCATGGATAAATGGGGCGTGGATCCCTACCGGTTCATTTAGGCACCGATTTACAATAGGCCGCATATCGTAGAGTGAAAAAGGTTGTAGGAGGCGTAGCCGTGGAGGAGCGGGTGACGAAGATTATTTCCCATATTACGGCTTCACATAGCCAGATGGCCCACATATTAGAAGCTCATCGGCATATTTCTACACAGATGGCGGTCGTTGCGGGTGAACTGCCGGACTCTCACCCGGAGTTTGCTGGATTAGAGATGCTGCAGAAGCGGGCGTTGCAATTGACTCAGAACGTAACGGCTTATTTAAATAGTCTTGCTGACTTAGAAGAAGCTATAGCCATGCAAACAGAAATACTGATGAAAGAAATACAGGTACCTGATGAAGAATAGAGGGAACGACGTTGGATAGAACAGATCTCTATATGCAAATGTTAGATGCGACAGCCAAGCTGCAATACGAAATTAGTTTGATGTTGGAAGCTAGAGTCATTGAAGCAACGAAGTCACAAAACTGGATTTGTCAGCATATGAATGGGGCCAATTTGGAAGGGCATGACCATAAAATGAAGGTTACTAGTGAAGTCCATGAGAGTGTTATTGATCTTATAGGCGGCTTAACCAAGTTGGAAAATGCGCTTAATCACCAGATGAAGGCGTTACTTGGGAAAAATCAAATAGGATCAGCCTTAGGGGCTGCGGATGACATGGAATTTGGCCAGTTACTCCCATTTGGTGAGGATGGAAAGCTGTGAAGGAATGGAATCGAGAACAGGTGGAGCTGCATATGTTGATCTCGCTGGCTAGGAGCCAGCGAGCATTATGCAGAATCATTGAATCTGTAGCGGATCATGTAGAAGGTTCTGAACATCTAGCAGGTCATGTCGCAGCGAATCTAAAGTCGATAAGCGATTATCAGCATGTGATGATGATGAAATTATCGAAACAGTCTGCTCGTAAGCCTGTTACTGGCAAACCAGGCAAGCCGTGGATGAATAAGCATGTGTAGCTGCAGGAAGCAAATAGGGCTGGATTTACCCCCAACGCACGATTACACCTGCGTGTGTCAAGCCCCCGCCAAAACCATATAGTAACAGATTGTCGCCGACTTTCACTTTGCCATCTTTGATCCCCAAATCCAGCGCAAGTGGGATGGAGGCGGCGGAAGTATTGCCGAAGTATTCAAGGCTGTACAGCGCTTTGTCCATCGGGATACCGCTCCTCTCACAGATGGAGTCAATCATTCGCAAGTTCGCGCTATGAGGGATGAACCAATCGATGGCCTCGAGTGGCAAGCCGCTCTTATGCAGCAGCATCTCGATGCCCACGGGAACGGTCGAAACCGCGAAACGATACACTTCGCGTCCGTTCTGGACAAGCTTCCCTTCCCCTAGCAGCGTATCCCCATTCAGCTCTGTAGCTAGACCTGTTCGGTACACATGCTTGGCGCCTGTACCATCAGACCCCATGTGATAAGCGAGGAAGGCCGGCTTAGCTTCTTCGCGTTCAACGACCACTGCACCAGCACCGTCACCGAATAGGATGCAAGTGGATCGGTCTGTGTAATCTGTGATCTTAGATAACGCATCGCTGCCGATCACGAGTACTTTGTGATGCCCTCCGGCTGCAACGAGCGCACTCGCGGTATGAAGCGCGTAGGCGAAGCCCGCGCACGTGGCATTGAGATCATAGGCCCCCGCGGCTTGGAAGCCGAAGTGGGCTTGAACCTGACAGGCAACAGGCGTCGACGATAAATCTGGCGTATGTGTGGATACGATGATGAGGTCTACCCCATCTATGGAATTTGGGTATCGGTCGATTAGGTTTTGCACAGCTGCTATACATAAATGGCTAGTGAATTCATGCACTTCAGCTATTCGGCGCTCTCGAATACCAGTGCGTTGTACGATCCATTCATCGTTTGTATCTACCATTTGGGAAAGCGCTTCGTTGGTTAAAATGCGATGGGGCACATACGTGCCAATGGCAGAGATTCGCGCTTGCAAGGGATATGAGGAAGGCATGTGAGACACTCCTTTGGAATAGGCTTAGAATAAACTTGGTACTAGATATTAGTATCAGGTACTAATTTTATTCTAAGCTAAGGTGAGTGCCTTGTCAATGGGATGATTATACGATGTTCTCCTGATTGTAAAGCTCGCTCGGTAGGATCTTATGCCTCCTTTCGCTAACGATCTGCGGCAAACGTCCGAAGCGAGCCGCCAACTTGGACAACGACTGCTCGTAGAAGTATGCGAGACCTGTGTGGATTGTGTTCTGGAAGGGCGCGATCCATTGATCGCGGTCCAAGCCTTCGGGACCGAACCAGGCACCGAGCAGGGAGCCGACACTTGCACCGAAGCTGTCTGTATCGTTGCCTTGCGCGACTTGCTTGCATATTCCATCGCCTACATTCTCGGCGAACAGGAACGTGTTGATGAGTGTACCGATTTCTTGATGGATACCGCAATGCTGAAACTCACCGTATCGTGTGTGAATGGCGTCATATGCTTCAAGCCAATCACCAGATTGGATGACGATGTCTCGACAAGTCGAGGCCGATTCGTAGAAGCGACTTCGCTGCGGGATGAACTGCAGAGCAGTGTCAATGACTGCTAGTCGGTCATCCAACACCTGAGCCGCGGCAATCGCAGCCGCCAAGAACATGGTTGCATATACACCCGTACGGCGGTGCGTGAAGCTCGCGTCGCGCCAAGCAAGTTCAGCCGCGAGAGCGGGATTGCCCGGGCAGGCGTAACCGTAGGCGTCAGCGCGGATAGCAGCGCCGCATAGCTCGCTGTCTGGCGTCAGCACATCTGCCCAACGCTGAATCTCTTCGAGCGGAATTGGCGATTTGTCATGCTCTAAGTAACTAAGCCCAGATCGGAGGAGCATAACGCGCTCTGGTCCCCATGTCGTGCTTATAGGGAGGTGATGGAGCCATAGATTGCGGAGGTCGAGCTGTGTGAAAGCTGTCCCGAACTGCTCGAGTGCGAGCATGCCCATCAGCGTGTAGTTGATGTCATCGTCAGGAGCTACGCAATGTATGCGATCACGTGTTGTTTCGAACCAGGACCAATGGCGTTTGCCGAGCGAACGAAGCATCTCATCAGATATGTAATCCCGAATGGGCCATTCTCCGACTTTCGTGAAGGCTTCGCGCATCTCGTACAAATTCGGATTTACTTCCAGCGGCTTTCCGAGCATGGAGCCGCACACAGAGGAGAGAAATGCCGTCTCAACTCGACGTGAGCTCTCCTCAATATTCACCGCTCTTTGTATGCCTAGAGGTCTCGCTGGATCGCATTCCTTCCAAATCTCTTCAATTGTATCGGGTTCATAGTAGGGCCAGTCGAGCCGCAGCGGCATTTCTGAGAGTGATTGTGCAAATGTGAAATAAGCATCATAGCTCGTCGGTAAACTTTCAAGACGATGCAAATAGCCAGATGTGTCATGTCCTTGGGCAAACTTATTGCGGAGAATGACAGAGAGCTGGTCTTTTAGGAAAGGAAGGGATAGTAGCATAGTTGGAATCGGCCTCCATTATTGGTTTGATCTCATTATAACGAATAGCATGAGAGACCCGCTTCCCAGAACGCACTGAAACCTTCTCGATTTCAACTGAAAATACCACTTAATAGGTTGCGATAATCAGAAGGCTTCATACCCACTTGATCCTCAAAAGCACGATAGAAGGCGGCCTGACTCTGGAAGCCGCTTTGTTGGCAAATTTCCGTCACGGGCAGGGACGTGCGAATGAGGAGATCCTTCGCGGCATGTACGCGGACAGAACGTAGATATTGGGCGAAGCCCATGCCAACCGCTTCCCGAAAGAGGACTTGTGTACGAGAGGGACTCAGATGCAGCACAGATGAAACATCGTTTACTGTGAGTGGGTCATGGTAGTTCTGTTCTAAGAACTGAATAACTGGCCTGAGTGTGCGATATGCGCTAAGAACATTGCTTGCTTCTAGCAAGTCTGGCGACGGATTGTAGTAACGAAGGAGGGAGGCACAGATATTCATCAGGTGTCCCTTGATCATATAGTGAAATCCAGGGTCTCTGCGGCAGTATTCGTTCCACATGATCAGAAGCGCTTCTTTCATGCCAGTTGCGCACGCTACCGAAGCGGGAATACGATTCTCGAAACCTTCTGGGCGATATAGAAATGGCAGGAGCAGTTCCTTATCGGTGTGCAGCCAGATGGAAGGTTCGAAGAATACGAACAGAAATTGCGCTGGTTGGTCCGGATCGGATTGGGCGCGGTGCGGTTCGACCGGATTCACGACATAAATATCACCAGGCTTGATGGGATAGCTCTTATGACCAAAATGAAATACGCCTTCTCCCTCCAAGCAGCAGCCGATTTCCAGCATACTATGCCGGTGAAACGGCTCGAGCCGATAATCGGGAACATGCATCATCATATCGATTGGCAAATTCGTACGGTCCACAAATTGTCCTCTCCTCTCTGATTGACTGGGCATAATTTGTATGTTTGCCTTATAGTTCTCTAAAGTTCATGTTCTTTCAGCATAACATCGATGCTAGATGCTTTACAAAAGCAATCATTAACCATCAACTATATGTTAAGCATAAGACAGATCAAGAGATGAAACAGGTATTTTCATTGCGTTAAATCCCCTACTTAGCTCAAAACATGAATACAGGGAACACAGAGGAAGTATGAGGAAATTGTCGAATGTAGTGTGCTACGTATAGATACGCAAGGAGTGAAACGATGTCGACTCAAGTAAACGATCTATTTTCCATAACATTGTTTGATGTGAAAAAAGTACAATACTACTCCCGGATTATGTTTGATATTAGTCATTCCTACCTTACGGTATCTTACATCAAAAAAGGGGAGGTTATCACGACGGACGATGGAAAAGAGTATGTAGCCAAAACCGGAGATGTGATGATTAATCGCCCCAACACACCTTTTAATGTAATTTCACAGGAAGAAGGTATTCATTATCTCTTAAGTTTGAAATTACATGTCAGGGAGGGAGTCGATTTCTTGCAGGCATTTCCTCTCGATAAAGTTATAAAAGTTAGGGATACCGCTCTGTATGAAAAAAAGTTCGATGAACTTCAAGACTTATGGGCGCAAAAAGAGGCGGACCACTATTCGGTCCAATCTGCTTTCCTGGCGCTCTTTCTGTTGCATGAAATTATAGAAAGTTCCAAGATAGGAGAAAAACGTAAGTCTAGGGAGACGTTTGAGATTACTCGGTTCAATTATGCGCTTCATTATATTGAGAAGGGACTGGAACGCAATATTACACGCGAGGAATTAGCGGAAATTTACCATATGAATCCTATTTATTTTAGCCGTGCATTCAAACAGGTCTATGATCTAACGCCGATGCAGATGCTTCAGAAAATGCGACTCATCAAGGCAAAAAGAATGTTGGAAAATCCAGAGAACACCATTGAGCTCATTTCTCAGCAATGCGGCTTTTATGACGCATCGCATTTTAACCGAATTTTTCAGAAATCGTTCGGGATGTCCCCAAGTAATTTTCGGAAAAGTATCAAAAGTACAAAAAGTGGAATCGTGCCTACATGGTCTGAGGATAAGTTGTAGGATAACATAATAGTTAACGTGAAGGGAAGGAGGTTCTAGTGGCGGTTCTCACTGGAGCTAATTGTTAGCAAGTGTTATCTATCAATATTGTTCAAAACAAAGGGGGATATACCATTGGTACAAAAACTGAAATATGCTGCCTTACTACTTGGAACTGTATGTATTGTACAAAGTATAACAGCTTGTTCGGCTTCAAATTCGGATGCTAATAGCACGGCAACGCTTGCAACAACAGGGACAACTGGAGAAAAGGTCACCTTGCGTGTGATGGACTGGGCAGATAGTGAGAAACCTTTCCGTGAGAAATTTATCAAAGATTTTGAAGCGAAATACCCAAATATCAAAATTGAATATACGCTAATGAGCGTTGATCAATTTCAGAATACAATTACAACGGCAATTAAATCGGGAGATGCACCGGATTTATACCCAATTCCCAACAATGTATCTTTGAGTATGGCGGTTAAAGGGGAATGGTATCAGCCTTTAGATCCTTATATAGATGAAGAATTTAAGAACAAGTTCGTTGACGGTGCATTTGTTGAAGGGGCGACCATGTTGAATGGGAAGATCTACACGATTCCTGCACTTGCGAGCGTACCTAGTACACTTGTGTATTATAATAAGCAGCTTTTCCGAGATGCTGGGTTAGACCCTGAAAACCCGCCGAAGACATACACGGAATTCCGCCAAGCGGCTAAGAAAATTACCGATGCAGGTAAAGGCAAAGCTTACGGTATTATCGAGGGCGGCAAACAAATCGGACGATGGAAACTAGCGGCTATGGATTGGTCCGCATTAGGCGGCAGCGGCTTCAATCAGCAATCACCGATTAGTTTGGTTACTCATAGTGCGAGCTATGATAGCAAAGCTGTCGTTGATGTCATGAATTTGTACAAGGGAATGAAAGATGACGGTAGCTTCCATCCGAAGACGATGAGCATATCTGCTCCTGAAGCTCGAGCCTTATTTGGGGAAGGGCAAGCTGGTTTTATTTTACAGGGCGAATGGTCCATTGGCGTATGGAAACGCGACAACCCTAACTTGGACTTCGGAGTTATGGCGCCACCTATTCCGGATGGTGGTCAGCAAGGCTTCTTGCCTAGATCAAGCTTTAGTCCATGGATCGGAATGTCCAAAACAACGAAACATCCGAAAGAAGCTGCCCTATATTTAAAAGAGTATTTCAGTAAAGATTACCAGGCGGTGCTAGTTAAAGCAGGAGATCGCTTCTCCATTTTAAAAGAAGTAAACGAAAGTTCCTCGGAGATTCCACAGTTTAAACAGTATTATGACATTGTTCAGAAGTTTTCACGATCCGTGCCTAACCCACAAATCAGGAATCCAGAACTTGCAAGTGTGTATAGCAATTACAAGGATGTTCAACCAGGTGTAGGCGATATTATGCAAGCTATCGTATCCGGGGCAATCCAAGATCCTACGGCTACGCTTAAACAGTTATCCGATAATATTAATAAGTCCCTGGATACAGCGATTTCGAAGGCCAAATCGGAAGGTGCCAAGGTAGATAAAAATGATTTCATATTCTCAAATTGGAGTTCTGACAAGAACTACACCGTACAAGATTATAAGTCAATTCAATGATAGGGAGTTCACGCAGCATGAAAACCAAGTGGAGAATTGAAATGTGGTGTTGGATATTCCTAATTCCTACTGGCGTCCTTTTCGTTCTGTTTCAAGGCTGGCCCATTGCGGCCAGCTTGTATTATGCGATGCTGGATTGGTCAGGTCTAACAACAGATTCAACCTTTGTCGGACTGAACAATTTTTATGATGTGGCGAAGGATCCCTATTTCTGGAACGCATATAAAAATAGCTTTAAATTTATGTTAGGCGTAGTTCCACTGCATCTGTTGGTGCCACTAGTGCTAGCTATTATTTTGAATCGTCCCAAGTTAAAGGGAGCCAGCATCTATCGGACCTTGATTTTCTTGCCAGTGGTTACAACGACATCGATTGTCGGTATTATCATGGTTTTCATATGGGGTAGTGATGGAGCAGTCAATGATGCGCTCTTGAAAATAGGTTTGCTAGATACACCCATTAATTGGTTAGGTGATGCCAAATGGTCGATGTTTACGGTTATCATCATATCCGTGTGGAAAAATCTAGGGATTAACATGGTCTATTGGCTTGCCGGTCTACAGAATATTCCTAAGGATATTTATGAGGCAGCCGAAGTAGATGGAGCACGAGGGATGAAATTATTTGTTCATATAACAGTGCCTCTGTTGGTGCCTATCGGAGCTGTCATTTTATTGCTAAATGTCGTCAATTCACTGAAAGTGTTTGATTTGATTAAAACAATGACCAACGGGGGCCCCTTCTTTGCCACGGATGTTGTGTCCACTTATATTTATCGTTACGCTTTCTCTAGTGAAATGGGACTGCCCCAATTAGGGTATGCATCGGCAGCGGGCCTTTTCTTCGCAGTAACGATTATTTTCCTAGCCATTATCCAATCTGTGCTGACTAAACGAATAAAAGGTCGTGCAAAATCATGAAGATCTTTCGACTATCCTTATTTCACATCGTGATGACTTCATTTTGTCTAGTTTGGATTTATCCATTCTTATGGATGGTATCAGCAGCGTTCAAAACACAGAGTGAATTTTTTGCTAACGGTTTAAAGTTGATGCCGAATAACTTTCACATGGGGAATCTCATTCGAGCTTGGAACGAAGCGAACTTTGAACGTTATTTTCTGAATAGTGTGATCCTTTCCGTCAGTACCATCCTTATTGTACTTGTCGCTACGGCTACTTGTGGTTACGTGCTTGGCAGGTATGTATTTAGAGGGAAAAAGTTCGTATTGGGAGTATTGGTCTCTAGCATGTTCGTCCCTATGGAGTTCGCGATTATCCCGATCTATGATTTAATCAAACATTTGGGACTGATGAACAATTTACTAGGTGTTATTCTTGCTGAAGCTGGCGGGGCGCATATCATTTTTATCCTGCTCTTCTCCACCTTCTTTAGTCAGATCCCTAAGGAGTTAGAAGAATCTTCCATTGTGGATGGCAGTGGGTTTATACGGACATTTGTGACCATTATGCTTCCTTTATCCAAACCAATCGTTGGCAGTGTGATGATCATGCAATTTATCTGGTCATGGAATTCTTTTATGATTCCTTTGATCCTAACGCTAAGCTCACCTAATCTTCGACCTTTAGCCGTAGGCTTATATGCATTACGAGGGGAGAACGTCGTTGACTGGACGGGTATTGCAGCAGGTGGGACGATCGCGATACTCCCGATTATTGTTATCTTTCTATTCCTCCAGCGCTACTTTGTAGATGGGATTGCTGGAGCTGTTAAAGGCTAACGTTTCCATTACATAAACTATAAATGACATCAAAAGGTAGGATACAAATCGATGAGAATACTATATTTGGATTTAGATTCCTTGCGCCCCGATCATCTCGGTTGTTACGGTTACCATCGAGCAACTTCACCACATATTGATCGTATCGCAGAAGAAAGCGTGCGATTTACCAACTATTACTGTTCCGATGCGCCTTGTATGCCATCTAGAACCGCATTGATGTCAGGAAAATTCGGGATTCATACCGGAGTCGTTGGACACGGGGGAACTGCTGCGGATATGAGGCGCGAAGGAGCAGAGCGAGGGTTTGGTGACCGATTGGCCACGGAAAGCCTTCCAGGTGTATTGCGAAAATTAGGTATGAAGACAGCGTCAATCAGCACTTTTGCGGAAAGACATTCCGTATGGACCTTTAATGCAGGGTTTAATGAAGTACTCAATGTTGGTGGCAAAGGCGGCGAATCGGCTGAAGAAGTGCTGCCTGTAGCTCTTAAATGGTTAGAGGATAATGCAAAGTCTGAGGATTGGTTCCTGCATTTGAATTTTTGGGATCCCCATACCCCTTATCGAGCGCCGGATGACTTTGGTAACCCTTTTGCTAATGAGCCCATGCCTGCTTGGCTTACGGAAGATGTTTTTCAAAACCACATGCTCAAAGAAGGGCAGCATAGTATTCAAGATATGAATAAGCTCGCTCGTTCGCATTACTATAAACATTCGAGACACGACAAGATGATAGAGGAACACAACGATTTAAGAACCCTCATCGATAATTACGATTGTGCCATTCAGTATATGGATGAGCATATTGGGAAAGTCATTCAGACCCTTGATCGACTAGGCATTCTAGAAGAAACAGCCATTATTATTAGTGCGGATCACGGGGAGAACATGGGGGAACTAGGGATCTATTCCGAACACGGTACTGCCGATCAGGGAACCTGTCGCATTCCAATGATCATCCGATGGCCTGGTGGTCTCCAAGGCAGCGTAGATGAGGGGCTTCATTATCAGTTAGATCTCGCGCCTACACTGGCTAGTCTGCTGCAAACATCTAAACCGGACTCATGGGATGGCCTAAGCTATGCCGAAAGTATTACACAAGGAACGGATACGGGTAGACCGTATTTGGTCGTATCGCAGTGCGCGCATGTTTGTCAGCGGAGTGTCAGATTCGAGAAATGGCTCTATATTCGAACCTATCATGACGGGTACCATGGATTTCCAAGGGAGATGCTGTTTGATCTGGACAATGATCCCTATGAACAGTACAATCTGGCGGAAGAAAGAAGCGATATATGCAAGCAAGCGATTTATTTGCTAAATGAATGGCATGATAGCATGATGCTTTCCATGAAAGATGATACAGATCCTTTGTGGACGGTAATGAAAGAGGGCGGCCCTTACCATGCCAAGGAATATAAACAATAATTTCATAGCTGTAAAATAGGTTTAGGTGAGGGGGACGCTGTGGCGGAATCCCTGCCTTTTTTTATGTTTTTATTTATGTGGTAATAGTTATATAAATGATATATTTATTGGTAATTTCAAGCGGGGAATAGTATAGGGGATCAGAAGATTACTGTTTGAAAATGACAAATTGTTTAATTTGTTTGAAAAAGTTAAAAATTCATAATAGGATTATTTAATAAGCATATCTAAGTTGTTCAGCTTGTGATATTCTAAATAATAAAAAAATTTCTGGAGTGAAGAGAAATGCAAGTTACTGATGTCGAAAAAGTACCATCCTTGTTTTCTAGAACCAATCCGTTTCAAGCGAAAGTATTGAAAAATATTAATTTAAACGGAGCAAGTTCCAGCAAAGAAACACGCCATATTGAACTTTCGCTCGAAGGTTCAGGATTGTCCTACGTGCCCGGCGATTGCTTAGGCGTAGTGCCAGACAACGATCCGGAGTTGGTCGCTTCGATCCTTGAGGTGATGAAGTGGGATGCGGACACGGAGGTTGTCATTAATAAACAGAACGAAACGCTTCCATTGAAAGAAGCGCTTTTGAAGCATTTCGAGCTGACGTTGTTGTCCAAGAAAATCGTTCAGCAAGCTGTTGAATTCTCGAATAATGAAGCGTTGAAGCAGCTTGTTGCAAATGCGGAGCAGTTGAAAGCTTACACAGATGGCCGTGATTTGCTTGACTTACTGAGCGAATTCGGACCTTGGAATGCTTCCCCACACGAAATTGTCGCTTTATTGAGAAAAATGCCGCCACGCTTGTATTCCATCGCAAGCAGTTTTGCAGCTAATCCAGGTGAAGTTCACCTTACGATCGGTGCTGTTCGCTACATGGCACACGGCCGCGAGCGCAAAGGCGTATGTTCTGTCATGTGCGCAGAGCGTTTGAATGAAGGGGAAACGGTTCCGGTCTTTGTTCAAGTAAACAAACATTTCAACCTTCCGGAGTCTTCGGAACAAGATATTATCATGGTTGGTCCTGGCACAGGTATAGCACCGTTCCGCTCCTTTATTCAAGAGCGCGCCGTGAGCAAAGCGACAGGCAAAGCATGGCTGTTCTTCGGCGACCAGCATTCCGCGACAGATTTCTTGTATCAGGAAGAACTGGAGCAATATCAACAGTCTGGCGCACTGACTAAAATCGATGCGGCTTTCTCTCGTGATACAGCGCAAAAGGTGTATGTGCAGAATAAAATGCAGGACAATAGCCAAGAGCTATTCGCTTGGTTAGAGGGTGGCGCTTACTTCTACGTGTGTGGAGATAAACAAAACATGGCGAAGGATGTTCACAACACCCTGATCGACATTATTGAAAAAGAAGGCAAGTTAAGCCGCGAAGATGCTGAAGCGTACTTGGCTGGCTTGCAGGAGCAAGGACGTTACCAACGCGACGTTTATTAGAATGGAAAAGGCGAGTAAGCTGATGATCAGCTTGCTCGCCTTTTGTGTTGGCGTTGGCCGGCTGGCGGGCAAGAGGGAGCTAACGTTCGAGAAGGCTGGCGCGGTTGACGGCGGTCGGCCAGATAAGGCCCCTTTTGGGCCTTATCTTTGCCCGCGGCCGCGAGGCTATGCAGTTAGCGCCCGAAAAGGGCGCTAAAGCTCGGGAACGTGCGCGCGGATGTCGTCGGTCGGCCAGATAAGGCCCCTTTTGGGCCTTATCTGTGCCCGCAGCCGCAGGGCTATGCAGTTAGCGCCCGAAAAGGGCGCTAAAGCTCGGGAACGTGCGCGCGGATGTCGTCGGTCGGCCAGATAAGGCCCCTTTTGGGCCTTATCTGTGCCCGC
>NZ_LYPB01000061.1:0-210 GCF_001653565.1 Paenibacillus oryzisoli | reverse complement strand
GTTAGCGCCCGAAAAGGGCGCTAAAGCTCGGGAACGTGCGCGCGGATGTCGTCGGTCGGCCAGATAAGGCCCCTTTTGGGCCTTATCTTTGCCCGCAGCCGCAGGGCTACGCAGTTAGTGCCCGAAAAGGGCGCTAACGTTCTCGCTCTCCCGCTCCTGAACTCCCGCTCCTGAACTCCCGCTCCTGAACTCCCGCTCCTGAACTCCCGC
>NZ_LYPB01000060.1 GCF_001653565.1 Paenibacillus oryzisoli | reverse complement strand
CTTCCGCGTGGCCCCGTTTTAACCGGTATGGGATCTTTTGCCCACTCCGTTTTGGCCTTCTCTAGGATGCAATCATACCTCTGTTCATACTGCTCAATCAGTTCTTCTGGTAGCAACTGGTTCTTATGGCGGTACGATTTGGTAGATTTCCACGCTTCCTGAAGTAAGGTGTTCATCTCTGTTGGCCACTCATGCTTGTCGTTTTCGGCAATGCCGATGCAATCACGCATGAAGTGTGCGTTGCAAAGCGCATGCTGAAACGTGTACTCCTCTCTGAAGTACGAGGAAAAGCAGTCGTGTACGAGAATTTGACTGTAATTCGGAAGCACACCCATTTGAGCAAAAGCCTCGCTGCCGCGTTTAGGGTATATGAGGAGCAGGGTCCAGAGGTTATTAGAAACGGTGTGAAGCCATTGTTTCTTTGTCCCGACCTTCATGTTAGTTTCATCTGCATGTAAAAGTTCTTGAAGAAGAAGTTGTTCGCGGATGTCCGAAAGTGTTGGTTCCACAGCCGCAGACATGGTTTGGACTTGTTTAATTAAGGTCGCTTCGCTGGGTTGGTGTCCTATCACATCTTTGTAAAAACGACTGATGCGCTCCAGTGGCAACAGCTGATACACGCTCAAGTACGAGGTCAAAGAGGTCATGCGAGGCCCGTATTGAACAGGAGCAGGAATTTCGGATGGGAACAACGCTTGCTGTTTGGTTTTGCAATGAGGACAGCACTTCTTCTCCGCACGGAATTCAGTTATGTACATACGAATGTCGGGCAGATCAAATTGTTGCCTTCTTTCGTACCCGTCAGCTTCAACATCTTCTATGTTCGCTTTACAATGCCTGCAGGAGGAAACACGAGACCAAGTCGTAAAATCTGGAGAGTCAGAAAAACGAAGCGTGTGTCCTGGATGCCCCTTTGGGGCTCCATTTTTCCCACCTTTTTGTCGCAAATTAACTGGTTTACGGAATCCGTCGCTAGAAGGAGGTTTACTGCTATTATTGGAGTTCATTCCGAGCTTGCGTTTTAACTCGCGCACCTCAGCTTCTAGTTCTAGAATGCGATTGTTCATTAGAATAAATATAGCTTCAATCTCTGAATCGCCTTTACTGAATTTTTTTATTTGTTCAGTCGTGAACATGGCAGGAACCCNTTTACTGCTATTATTGGAGTTCATTCCGAGCTTGCGTTTTAACTCGCGCACCTCAGCTTCTAGTTCTAGAATGCGATTGTTCATTAGAATAAATATAGCTTCAATCTCTGAATCGCCTTTACTGAATTTTTTTATTTGTTCAGTCGTGAACATGGCAGGAACCCCTTTTATGGTTGATTCCTATAATTACCACAGAAAGTATGTTTCGTAACAGGTACCTAAGTAGTAACCCCTGAACAAGCCTATTTCCATTGCTGAGAGAATTAGAAAAAAGGCTGAGCACCCCGAGAAAAATTTCTTCGGAGGGGACTCAGCCTTTACTTAAGATCTTTTAAACTATTGACTCTGTTGAAGCAGCTTCACGGCATCACCGAAATGATTTCGTGCTTGCAGGAGTACATCCAAAGCCTGCTGCTGGCTAACGCTGAACATCTCCATCAGAATCGCCACTCTAGCATCGCCTTTCGCTTCCATTCCGGCTTGTCGTGCCCTCTCTTCATCAATGCCCGTTGCTTCTTGAATAATTCTAACCGTACGTTCCCTTAACTTGTGATTGGTAGCCTGAACATTCACCATTAAATTGCCATAGATCTTCCCCATTCGAATCATTGTCGTGGAAGAGATCATATTCAGTACCATTTTTTGTGCCGTCCCTGCTTTTAAGCGTGTCGATCCCGTTATTATTTCCGGCCCGACAGGTACTTCAATTGGAAATTTCACAACGGTACTGAGCGGTGTATCATGATTACAGCTAATACCAACAGTTGCTAAACCTAGCCGATTCGCTTCAAGGATGGCACCAATCACATAACGGGCCGTCCCGCTGGCTGTAATTCCAACAACAACATCCCCTGGTCTGACAACCTCAGCAATAGCTAGCCCCCCTGCATGCTCATCATCTTCCGCATCTTCTATGGATGCACGAATTGCTCCTTCACCACCAGCAATGAGACCGTTTATCAAATCCTCTTCTACCCCAAATGTCGGAGGACATTCGGAAGCATCTAAAATCCCCAGACGCCCGCTCGTTCCAGCTCCGATGTAGAATAGTCGACCGCCAGCCTTCAACGCTTCAGAAATGGCTGCAATAGCCCCAGAAATCTGAGGAATTGCGCCTCTGACAGAAAGTGCAACCGTTTGATCTTCTTCATTCATTAAGTTTACGATTTCTTCAATGCTAAGTTGGTCAAGGTGCAGTGACTTTTCATTTCTCTGCTCAGTAGCCGGTTCATTCTTCTTTTGTTGCGTCAATACGATTCCTCCTATTGTTGGGTGATTCGTTGCCCTATTACTTCACAGCGCCTGCCGTCATGCCTTCCATGAATTGTTTAGAAGCTAGGAAAAATATGATCATCATGGGCACAGAAGCCAACGTTAGCCCTGCGAACAGCATACTTAAATCTGTGGAGTACTGTCCGAACAAGGAGAGCATGCCCACCGGAATTGTCTTCTTCGCATCATCTTGAACAAATATAAGCGGGAAAAAGAAATCATTCCATGCCGTGATAAAATTCATAATCATCACAGTTCCAAGCGCTGGCCGCATTAGCGGCAGTAAAACATGCCACATCACACCAAAGTCAGAAGAACCATCTATGCGTGCCGCTTCTTCCAGCTCCTTCGGGAGCGTTCTGAAGAAGCCCGTTAAGATGAGAATCGCAAGCGGCAAGCCGATCGCCGTGTATACACTAATCAACGACCAAATCGAATTCAACATCGAGAGTTTCTTCATCAAAAGAAACAGGGGGACAATCCCAAGCTTAATGGGAATCATCATGCCCAAGAGGAAGAAGAAAAACAATGCCCCATTCCAGCGGAACGGATATCTGGCAATATAGAAAGAAGCCATAACACCGAATAGCAATATTAGAACGACGGAAGCTACGCTAACCACAAGACTGTTCCAAAAATAAGTGAAGAAGGGAATTTGATGTATTAACTTACTATACGCTGCAAACGATATCGATGTCGGTAATGACATCGGATTTTTTAGAATTTGGATGTTCGTCTTCAAGGAAGAGGTCAGCATCAGAAAAATCGGATACAAACTGACCAGTGCCCCCAAATACGCCGCAGCGTATTGGAGTCCCCGAACGGATTTGTTGGTTTTCATGGTCTGCCTCCTGTCCTAATGCTGAGCCGATTGGTTCCTAGTGAAGTACAGGAACAAAGCTGATATCGTTGCAATAATGAAAAATAGAACAACAGCTAATGCCGAACCAAGTCCAAGTGCGACCGAATCGCCGCCAGACGAGCCGCCAAAAGCAATTCTATAAAAGAAGACAGCCAACGTGTCCGTCGAGTTATATGGTTCACCCTGTGACCCTTCCATTGCATAAATCAACTCGAATGCTTCGAAAGCATGAATAAACGTAAACACCGTAATGATAATCAGGGACTGACTCATCATTGGTAAAATGATCGAGCGAATCAAACGGAAGCCTTTGACCCCATCCAATCGGGCTGCTTCAACAACCTCAGATGAAATTGCCTGTAAACCTGCAAGGAATATTAACATGGAGAAACCAACACCAAACCAACTGTTGACGATCGTAATGGAAGTTAACGCCGTAGCAGGATCTCCCAGCCAAGGTTTGGCCCATGAGACAAGACCGATCTTTTTGAGCATGACATTCACAACGCCATTATTCGGATTCAACATGAGCTTCCATAAGAAGCCTACTACAATGACAGACAGCAACCTTGGTAAAAAGTAAGCCATTTTCAAAAAATTCGAACCCTTAAGTTTACTATAAACAAGATAGGCAAGCCCAAAGGCAATCACGTTTTGTACGGCCATCTCAACGGCGAAATAATACAGGTTATGACCAAACGCATTCCAAAACAAATGATTAAACGGTTCCTTCGTAAACAAGCTTACAAAATTGCCGAACCCAACGAATTCCCCACGGATGAGACCCTTCCAATCATAAAAGCTATAACCAAATGCGGAAAGGATTGGGTAAATCACGAACATAATGTAAACTGCGAGGGCAGGGACCGGGAACAGATGAACTGCTCCCTTTTTCCACCCGGACGATTTGGCCAAGTCATTCATGCCCCTCACACCTCTTCTTTACTTATTTCTTAGGTTTAAACCACGCATCTGTCATCTTCTGAACTTCTTCTGTCACTTGCTCCGGTGTTAATTTATTTAGATACATACCTTGAATAGAATTTTCTAATGTAGCTTTCGTTGTCGGGTTACCCCCATTGAAATAAACGACAGCAGCGTAAGGCGTGGAGATCGTATCGGCATTTTTGGCAATTTTGGCTACCAATGGATCATTTGCCGCCACACCAGGAATCGTACTTGGTTTTTGCAATTCATTCACGGCAAGAGCCCCGAATTCTTTTGTTGTTAGAAATTCCATGAATTTCAGAGCTTCCTGTTTATGAGCCGATTTGGCATTCACGGAAAATGATCCATCTACCCAAGTCGTTACCGATTGTTTGCCATCTGCTTTCATTGACGGAACTGGGAATACATCCATTTGAAGGTCGGGGTTCGTTTTCTTCATGACCGCATACTCCCAATCCCCCATCACCATCATCGCAGCCTGTTCCGTAACAAACATGTTTCTCATATCATCCATGCCAATACCTACGTAATTATCAGGGAAATAGGGTGTTAAATCTTTCAGCATTTTAATTGAACTTACATACTCAGGGCTTTTGAAATTCGTATCCCCGCTAACAATTTTCTTCATGAAATCCGTCCCATAAACAGCCGGTCCAAGCGTCCCTTCTGTCAGCGATAGAATCCATCCTTCTTTAGAACCGAAAGCAAAAGGCGTTACTTTGTTCTTCTTCAATGTATCCGCTGTTTTGAGGAGTTCATCCCACGTTTTAGGTTCTTGAAGATTATATTTTTGAAAGATTTTCTTGTTATAAAATACTTGCGTCGAGCTGAAGACGGTTGGAACCCCGTATACTTTACCGTCAGATCCCGTAGCAGCCAGTAAGGTATCTTTCGAGAATACATCCATTCCTTTCACATTCGTCAACGGCTCCAAGTAACCAGCATCCGCTAAAGCGGCTCCAGCTGCATAAGGGCGGAGATGAATAATATCTGGACCATTTCCGCTTTGTAGACTTGTGTTCAGCGCTGTGTTGTACTCCGTATTCTTGGTTGGTTTAAACTCAATATCTATATTGGGATTTTTCTTTTTGAACTCAGCAATGATTTTTGTGTACGCTTCTGTATCTTCTGTACGCCAGCTACCGATCGTCAGCTTCACTTTATCCTGTGTCGGTGCTGTAGTTGGTGCAGTACTTGCTGTACTAGGGGCTGCACTAGGCGTTGTGCTGTTCGTGCTGCATGCGGCAAGCATGGAAGAAGCTGCGACCAAAGTTAATAATGCTCCACTGAATAAACGTTTCATATAAAAAGCCTCCCTTTAATTTTCACTTGTATGTTAACCTCCAGCATGACTAGAGGACCAAACCATTTCATTCGCTTACTAGCAGTTATCCATTGCGTTTACCAACTTGGACGGCCTGTCGAGTCATTTCCAGCGAGGTCACACTTGCCTCGTAGTGGCAGCCAGCAATGCCAACATATAGAATATCGATAACATTCAGTTGAGCAATTCTTGAGGACATCGCCCCGCTGCGGATACTTTTCTCCAAGGTGCTAGTAAATAACTGAATATCTGCAAGGTCCGCAACTGGATTAGATCCGAATCGGGTCAACGTTATGACCGCTGCGCCATTATTCTTCGCTACTTCCAGCGAACGAATCATATCTTCCGTTTGACCCGTATAAGAAATACCAAAGACGACATCACCAGGAAGCAGGTTAGCTGCAATGGTAGCTTGGGCATCAAACCCTGTACCAATCTCACACCACCGATTAATCCGTGTAAGCTTTTGCTTGAAATCCTCTGCGATGATCCCTGAAGCACCCACGCCGAACACGCCAATTTTTCTTGCGCGGCTTAACGTTTGTATCGCTTTCTCCACACTTTCCGGCGAGAGGACAGTTAGTGTATCTTGAATGGAAACGATATTGTTATTCGTGACTGATTTGATGATCTCCCCAATGGAACTGTTCGCATTAATTTCCTGATAGGTCTCTGTCGGCAATAACGACTGTGACAAATCACCAGCAATTCGCATCTTAAGCTCCAGATATCCTTTACAGTGGAGAGAACGTGAAAGCCGTATGATTGTCGCTTCACTAACACAGGCAAACTCGGCAAGCTTCTGTACTGAAAGGCTAATCACTTCTTGCGGATGTTCCAAAATGTATTGTGCCACTTTACGCTCACTCGGCTTCAAACTTGCCATAGCAGCTTCTATGCTCATTAATCCACCTTTTAACATAGGCAACATCCTCTATCGTTTTTTATGGCGATTCGTATATGTTAGTTTATCTAACGTATGGACCTCATTATAATGAGTTTTATTTCATTTTGTAAATAGTTTTTTGAAATTTTATTTCATAATGTCATTTTTACTATCATAAAAACCCTTACATTGGTTCCGAATCCTCTTTTTCCCTCCCTGAATGCCAATATTCATGTCAGGTAATCTACACTTCATCTACAAACCTTCCTAACTGAACATACCGNAACATGGCAGGAACCCCTTTTATGGTTGATTCCTATAATTACCACAGAAAGTATGTTTCGTAACAGGTACCTAAGTAGTAACGGCAAAATCGGACTATTTATCTTGTAGCAGGTGTATTCTTCCTTTTAGTTAGGAAATATCGGACTAAATGAGATTCAACTGGAATCAGCGAGTACTCGCCGAACATTCCATAATCAAAAACGCCGCCACCTCCGTCTGAACGGAGATAGCGGCGTATGCCTAGCTTGCTTTTAGTCACGATGATGTTGATGATGTTCAACAATGCTCGATGCTTCCATTAAATCTCGCATGACGTCTGAGCGCAGTTGTTGATTCGTGTATTCACCTTTTACAAATAGATGCCCCTTCTCACTGGAAGTATAGCGTGGTGGAAGCTTGTTCAGCGCGATTGCCAATATATCATCTTGGCACAAAACACAGTCACACTTCAATTCATAGTTCTTCCGGAATTCTTCGAATAACTGCTTAACCACGGTTTCCATTGCGTTGATGACAGCCATCTGTAACTCTCCTTCATAGAACATTCATTACGTTTATTATACTCGATAAACTTAGAATGACAAAGAAGGAGAGTTCGCAGGTTGAGCTTGGAATTCATACATGCCCGAGCCAAGCTCGATCCTTACACAACCTTCGACTTCACTTACGTCTAGAATGCCTGGCATAGTATCTAATTTATGACCATGGCACGTCACTGCCGCAAGCGTCGTTCCAGTTAAAATAACCTCTCCATTCGTATTCGGCGGCAGCTGGAACGTATACTGAATTGCTCCCTTATCTACGATAGCCCATTCACTGCGAACCACACCGTAATTCGTGATAAGAGATGCTTTGGCATACGTAAGTCCAGAATCTGGCCGAGGTTGGAATTTCATGCGTTTGTACCCAGGCTTCACCTCATCGGAATCCAAGCCTGCTACTTTGCGATATAACCAATCGCCAATTGAACCATAGGCATAATGATTATAAGAATTCATATGATCACTCCAGAACGTTCCATCCGGTTTGATGCCATCCCAGTGCTCCCAAATTGTGGTAGCTCCTTGATGAATCGGGTACAACCAAGACGGATAGTCCTCTTGCATGACAAGCTTGACGGCCACGTCATGATAACCATTCTCCGAGAGGACATGACACAGATAGGGCGTGCCGACAAAGCCCGTAGTTAGATGGTATTTCTGCTCTTTGACATACTCCACTAAGGTCGCCGCTAACCGTTCCCGCACACTTCCCTGCACAAGTCCGAACATCAACGGAAGCACATGAGCAGTTTGCGTATGTCCCGCAAGTCTGCCACTTGGCGTCACAAACTCTGCAGTGAAAGCTTCAACGATGCGCTCATAAAGCGCTGTATATTCAATGACATCATCTTCGCGTCCTAAGACTTGAGCTGTTCGGACAAAAAGAGAAGTCGAATACGCATAGAAACACGTTGCGATTAGATCTTTGGGCGTTGCCCCGATGTAACTACCTTCTTTGGCGTCTAGTCCGAGCCAATCCCCGAAGTGGAAACCCGTTTGCCACAAGCATTCGTTATCCCCTTGTTGACGGATGTAAGTAATCCAACCTTTCATACTGTCATACTGTTCTTCCAGCACACGCAGGTCCCCATATACCTGATAAAGTGTCCATGGACAAATCACCGCCGCATCTCCCCAAGCAGCAGAAGAATGCTCGTGCTCTCTTAGAACATGAGGAATTACGAATGGCACGCCACCATCTAAATGTTGATCGGCTTTCAAATCTCTCAGCCATTTACTGAAAAAGAGTGCTACATCATAGTTGAAGGCTGCTGTGCGAATGAATACCTGCGCATCCCCTGTCCAGCCGAGTCGCTCATCACGCTGCGGGCAGTCCGTCGGCACATCGAGGAAATTCCCTCTCTGCCCCCACACGATATTGCGCTGCAGCTGATTCAGAAGAGCATGAGAACATTCAAACGTCCCTTTCGCTGCCATATCTGTGTGAATAACTTGGCCTATGAAATACGAAGTATCGAATGCCACATCCTGAGGCCAACCGATAACCTTGACGTAACGGAAACCTTGGAAGGTGAAATGCGGTGCATATGTCTCTTCACCTCGCCCACTACATAGGTAGGTAACCGATTGCTTCGCTGACCTCAGATTACCAATATAGAAATTTCCTTGTGCATCAAGCACTTCTGCATGCAGCAGTTCAATGCGTGTACCCGCGGGCAAGTTTACGTGCATCTGCACTTTCCCTACCATATTTTGACCAAAATCAAGTACTGTTTCCCCTGACGGGGTTGTAATGACAGCAACAGGTTTCAGCTGTTCCGTTACACGTGACGGTTCATTCTCTTGCATAACCAATGTTTCCTTGCCATAGCCCAGTTCAACACTCGGAATCCAATCTTGATCATCATAACCTGGTAGACTCCAACCCGTATGCTCTAATCCTGCATCGTAGATTTCACCATGATAGATTTCTGACATGCGAATCGGTCCCAGTGACGCTTGCCAGGAAGAATCACTAACGACGATCTCTTCGGTACCATCTTCATAGACAATGTGCATTTGCATGAGCAGCGCCCTTACGCTTCCATACACATTTCGCTGATGACCCCAACCCAAGTTACCTTTGTACCAACCATTCCCTAACACCGCACCAATTGTGTGTTCAGTCCCAGCGTTCAAACTGCTCGTAACATCGTAAGTCTGGACCTGCAACCGCTTATTGTAACTGGTCCAACCAGGCGTCAACTCCCAATCGCCAACCCTGCCACCATCGAGCTCAAGCTCATAAACACCGTGACTAGTCGCATATATGGTTGCCTTACGAATTTGCCCGCTCACTTGGAAATTTTTGCGAAGGTAGTAAGCTTCTTCTGCGTCTTGATCTATATGTAGAGGATCTGGGGTTATCCATTGCGCTTGCCAGTCCGATGTTCGAAGCTGCCCCATTTCCCAGTAAGCGATTTCACTCCACGGCGAAGCCAAGCCGGATTGATCCCAAACCATTACGCGATAGAAATACCGCGTCCGCGGCTGTAAATCTGGCCCTGCGTAAGAAACAAGCACAGATTGATCCGAAGTGATACGAGTCGTATCCCAAACCAAGCTCCCTGATTCAAAATAGCTAGGATGCAAGCTCACCTGAATCTGATAGGCGGATTGCAAGGTAGCATTAGTGTCTGCTTCAAGTTGCCAAGTAAAGCGCGGTTGAGCGGTGTCTAATCCAACTGGGTTCGCTTGATTCTCACAAAATAAAGTTGAAATTCGAATGATACTCATGAATTTTCCTCCTAGTTACACGGAATGTCGTGTGAAATGTGCCCCCTAAATCTTGCACCTTTACGACTAATTGTAGAATATCCACCACCCCATTTATAAGGTATATCCAGACATTTATATAGGTTAATCAAGACAATTTTTCTTTTGTATTGCGATACCCTTAATTTCCATGTATAAATCGAATAGTATAAAGTTATATGAACTTACAGATAGGAAGGCGCTTATTATGCTACAAAAAACTCACAGTGTTGCTGGAATGATTGCAGCCGAAATCGTACTCATTCAAGGCGACATCTCCTTCTTCACATGGGAGGCCGCAGGTTCTCTATTACTGGGTTGCTTGGCAGGCACCCTAGCCGACGTTGACAAACCAGGTTCCACCATGGCGAAGGTTCTCTTTCCTTTATCTGCCTTGCTCCATGTTTTGAAAATCAAACATCGAACATTGACGCACTCACTGCTATTCATGGCGCTGCTCGGGATGATTAGCTTACCGCTGCCTCCATTATATTTCTGGGTGTTCATCCTAGCGTATGCTTCACATCCTATCATCGACCTTCTGAATGATCGTGGTGTCCAGCTTTTCTGGCCTGTTCCAATGCGAATCCGACTGCTGCCCAAATGGATTGCCATCGACACAGGCTCCGCAAGTGAAACCGTATTTCGTTGGATTTTGCTCGTTAACTGTCTTATACTTCCATTCTGGAATTATGTATTGCCCTATCTGCCTTATTCACTAACCTAATATAAACAAAAAAATCGCTGATTTGGGTGACCAAATAGCGATTTTTTCGTAATTACTGCATCGGAATCGATAGTTCAAAGCAAATAAAGCCTTCCTCCAGCTTAACTTCAATCGTTCCACGATAATACTCAACACGTTCCTTCACTACCGGTAGACCAAGACCTTGATGACCATCTTCTAACTTTGTACTATAGCCGATTGCGAACAAATCCTTATTATTTTCTAATGTAAACGATGGATTCACTCGATTCTTCACGGAAATCTTCACATTGTTCAATTCCTTCCAGCCTTTCACAGAAACTTCTCGCTCGTCTACTGGGAATTTATTCGCTTCATCGAAGGCATTATCAATGAGATTACCGATAATTTTCACAAGATCGACTGATTTCACTCCGAGCGATAACCCATCCAAACCTATAAATTCATAGCTGAAAGATACTTTGGTTCGCATCGCAAGCGTTATCTTCGATTGAATCAATGCTGCAATAGCAGGTTGACCAATTCGAATAATATCATTGACGCCATTGATTTCCTCGATTAATTCTTCCATATAGCGCAATTGGTCTTCTTTTTCCCCATTGGTCAATAATGCATACAAGGTTTGCACATGATTCAGAAAATCATGTCGTTGACTACGGATTGTTGCAAACATGAGGTCTACATTTTGAATATACATCTCTTGAGTGGACTGAACAGCGGTTTCACGCGACTTCGTAATAAATCGGAATACTAATAAGACAAGTATACAACTGAATACAGTAAACAAAAGAATAATTAGAGCTACTCGAATAAGTTGGTCATTTAAGGTCTTCTGGATGGACTTGTAGTCCGAAACTATCGTAATGACATAAGGAATCTCTCGCTGAACTTCTGTAATTCGCTCTTTAATTGGCACATACACAAATGTCTTTAGAATCGGACTACTTTCGTAGCTTTCAACGGTACTTACCGGTTTCTCCTCTTGTATAGCCCTTTTGAAATTCGCATAATCATTCTCATGGGTGATATTATGTGTACCGAATAGCACAGGACGGTCGTAAATGGAAACATACTTAATGCCATTCGGTCTTGTATACTCCTTCGGTTTCGTACCGAATGTGATTCCGTTTAATCCGGAAATTTCCAGAATATCGGGATTGGATGCCAGTGTTTTTTTGACAATCATATCCGCTCCAATAATATCCTTGAAGTTCTTAATCTTATCTGCATTTACAAATACACAAATGATATAATTCGTTTCCCCATCATAATAATAGCCAAATTTACTAACAGCGCTCGCGCCTGAAGCAGGCACTTCATAAATTCCCGCCCAGAAATTGGGGAGTTTTTGCCCTTCGGGAATCGTAACATTGTGATTTTTCATCAATTGATCAAAAGCGGTAAACCAATAGCCAAACGTAATTGTGCTTGTGAGCGTGAGTTCATTGGGGTCTGAGGATTTACCAACCATGATATCATCGCCGATACCACTGCGCTTCATGAGCGAAAATCCATCGACACCCGCATCCGCAGCAATTGAAACCAATTGGTCATTTGATATCTTATCAATATCAGGGTCCAACTTGCTTTTGGCAAATATCGCTGCAGATCGCAATTGCTCCCCAATTAAATCCTCAACGAAGAAAGCACCCGCTTCCGACTGCTCAATCGATGTTCGGATTTGATTCGCTGTCGTTGTCATCTGTTCAGACATCGCCTGTGTTAACAAAGATTTAGCATACCAATAATAGGAACTATTGTTCGTAATTAATAACAGAATTACAATAATAAAAGTGATATAAATTACTCTTCTGTTTACTCTCATGAAGTTGTCACACTTTCCCATTTTGTATGCTGGACATTACAGTTCTGCGCAAAAAAAATTTATATTTCATTATCGACGATTTGCGGAAAAATCACTCCACGTTATGCTAGTATAGTAGCTGTAGAAATCATTGTCTATATATGAAAAGGAGTTCCCGTCTTAATTTAGAAATAAAATAAATATATGGAATAAATAACCAATTTTCAATAGGTCATCGCAAATAATTCCTCAAGCCGTGACTTTACTTGTCTCAAGGACTTTAGTAGTATAGCTAATATCGAATGAAACGAGGTGCTAGACTTTTGTCCAATGATGAAATCATTTTGACCCCTGAGGGTTTGCGCAGTTTAGAGCTGGAACTTGAAGATTTGAAAACTGTAAAGCGCAAAGAACTAGCCGAACGTATTAAATTAGCGATCTCTTACGGCGATCTGAAGGAAAACAGCGAATATCATTCTGCCAAGAATGACCAATCCTTTATGGAAACGCGCGTTCTAACGATTGAACGGATGCTCAAGAAAGCCAAGGTTGTAACGAATACGAGCACATCTAAAGTACAAGTTGGCTCTACAGTCGTATTGAATGATGTTGAATTTGCTGAGAAAATTGAGTACAAAATAGTTGGTACACAAGAAGCCAACGTCAACGAAAATAAAATTTCGTATGAAAGTCCACTTGGCATCTCACTCATGAATAAATCGGTTGGCGATGTCATTAGCGTGAACGCACCCATGGGCATTATCAGCTACGAGTTACTCGAGATCCGCATATAAACATTACCTGAAGAAAAGCAGTTCATAACTAGTGCCTCTAGTTATGAACTGCTTATTTATTTAGATGGCTTGAAGAAAGGCAAGCGCCTTTGCCATCTTCTGTATGTACGCGTCATCTAAGCTGGAACACATCCACTTCACCTGTCCGTTCCCCGTACCTTGCAACTGGTCACTGTCCTGCAACACTTGCATTAAATGATTTACAGTCCCTTTGCTTCCATCCACAATTTGAATATGGTTGGGTAGAATTTGAGTCAAAATCCCGCGATAAAAAGGATAATGTGTACAACCGAGAACAACAGTTCCAAATGTGCTTAGATCAAATGGCGCTAATTTAGTCATAAAATAATCCACAATCTGCGGACCATCCAACATGAGATTCTCACAAAATTGGACCAACTCCGGAAGCGGTACGGAATCTACCATCCCCATATCATCAATACGGGATACCAGCTCTCTGTATTTTGCCTCCTGAAGTGTGAGCTGTGTGGCGAATACGAGCACTCTCTTGCCTGAAGATCGATTCATTTCGACAGCTGGCTTCACAGCTGGCTCCATCCCAATAATTGGGATCTGGTGAATTCTCCGCAACTCTGTGATCGCAATACTCGTTGCTGTATTACAGGCGATGACAAGCGCCTTAATATCTTCTTGAATTATTGCATCTACGGATTGCTTGACGAAGGTGAGAACCTCAGCTTTCGACCTCACACCATAGGGAACATGTGCAGTATCTGCCAAATAAACAAAATCTTCCCCAGGCATGCGCTTCATGGCTTCATTCAGAACTGTAATTCCACCTAGACCTGAATCAAAAAAAGCAATTTTCATCCTATTCACCCTATTTATTAGCATTCTGACTTAACATACATGACCCAGAATGAACTTTATGAACAACTTTTTAAAGAAGTCCTGCTGTTATAAGTCCATTACGTACGCCTTCTTCATCCACATGTGTAGTCACATGATCAGCGTATGGCAGTAAATCCTTGTGCGAATTCCCCATTGCGATGCCGAAGCCGACATAGGAAAGCATTTCCATATCATTCAAACCGTCACCGAATGCTACCGCATCTTCAGGTTTCAAGCCAACCAATTCTAGCATCGCGGCAATACCTTGCGCCTTGGACCCGCCAGCTGGCAGGACATCCATCGCATGTTCATGCCAACGGATGAGCTTAAACTCCGAATTCAGACCTTCATACAAATGTTCATCTTTGGCTTCACAATGCAGGAAAATTTGATAAATATCATTCGTTTTCCAGAAATGCGGATCATAACTTGGCAAGTCAACCTTCAACGAAGATACGGAACTATGTACAAAAGGGTGATCCTGCGCATCTGTCGCAAATGTATGCTGCCCCTCAAATACAAGCGAATGCTGGTGAGCAGCCGCTAGCTCAACTAAAGCCTCGATTGCGCTCTTGGCGATTACTCGGTGATAAAGAGGTTGGCCTTTGTACACGGCATAGCCACCATTTAAGCATACATAAGAATCAATACCAAGCAGCTCAGCCAATGGTTTGATGAAATACGGTGCTCGTCCAGTCGCAATAACGGGTTCAATCCCGCTCTCTTTCAGTTGGTGAATCGCTTTAACGGTGCTTTCGGGCACCTGCTTGTCCTCATTAATTAAGGTACCATCAATATCAAAAAATACAATTTTGTACACAGTAGGTTCTCCTTTACTTTCGGAAGCAGCAGTTGCTGCCCCATGTCTCTTTCTCTCAATTAAACACCAAATGCCCAGAAAAAACAAAGAAAAAAGAGAATCCCTTGGGCTTCTCTCCCACTATGCCTAAACGATACTATCAATGATGCCAAAGGCTAATGCTTCTTCTGGACTCATATACCAGTTCCGTTGATGTTCCTTCACACGAGCCAACTCTTCTGCTTGCAGGTTCGTTTTGGACAACATACATTCATCGTAGATGTTCTGCAATCGTTGCGTTTCATCCACGCGGTTCTTTAAATGCTCCAAATGACCATCAATATGTGTAGATACAGAGTGATACATAAAGGTGCTTAACCTGCCTGCGTGCCTTTTGTGCCCACTAACTGCGATCAGTAGACTCATGCTCGCCGCAAGTCCGTACACATAGGTGTGAATGGGGGTTTTACTATTCTCCATCACATTAATAAGACCAAAACCATCGTATACACTGCCTCCGTTACTATTAATAATGAGGTCGATGGGTACGCGTTTAAAATCCTTTTCCTTCTTATCTTTGTCATCATCCCATTGATTAATTTTCATGATTTGCTCAACAATCAGTTTTACAGAGGTTTTATTGATGCCATCGAATAGATAAAGGGTTCTGTCACTCATAACATGCCTCCTGTCCGTATGGCCTTGTATTACAGTAGTCTATTCTCACTTTCGAAACTTTGTAACTCTTTGTGTGCTGTTTTCAAATTTTTGGGCGTTACCAACTACCATGTGCATAGACAAATAGAACCGCTTCACTCCCAACGGGAGTGAAGCGGCGCTCCTAGCGACTCTTAGTACATATTCACATTATCAAATTTGCTGCTCGCCCGATGCGAGTAAAGACCAATTTGCCCCGAGGTGAAACTCGTATCCGTCGTTGTCAGCAGTTTCGTTCCGTTCACCCAGAATTCCAACGCGCTGCCATTCACTACAGCTTTGAAGTCATACCAGGTCCCCGTGGTGAATGTGAATGGCACGGTGACGAGGTCGGTAGGCGTTCCGCCGACGACTTTGATGATCTTCAGACTATTCGTGAACTTATAGTACATGAATGTATAGTAATTGTTCGCATCCACACGTCGTGCGATAAGACCAAGTCCAGCTAGATTGCCGGCATCGAAGCTGTCAGCTTTCACTTTTGCCGCAAAAGTATAGCTCTGCCAAGTACTAAGTCCGGAATACGCACTGACAGCAGCTACCGTATTGTTCGACTGGGTAAATACCTTTGTACCATCCGTCACAACGCTCCATGTGCCTCCAGTTGTTGCCCAGCTTGAGGCTGATCCTGACTCATAGTCATCACCGAAAATAGGCGCCACGCTCACATTATCAAATTTGGCATTTGCCCGATGAGCGTACATACCGATTTTGCCTGAAGTAAGCGTTGTATCCGTCCCCGTCAACTGCTTTATCCCATTCACCCACAACTCCATTGTGGACCCATTGACAACAGCTTTGAAGTCATACCAAGTGCCTGTGTTGAGCGTATAAGGCATCGTCACAACGTCACTTGCAACTCCAGCAGCCAACTTCGTGATTTTCAGCGTATTCGTCAGCTTGTAGTACATGAATGCGTAATAATTGCTACTATCCACATACCGTGCAACCACACCAATCCCCGCGTAATTCCCTGCATCGAAGGCATCCGCTTTAAGCCTCGCTGAGACGCTGTAGTGCTGCCAAGTACTGTCGCCAATATAAGCAGTAGCTCCCCCCACCGCGGTATTCGACTGGTTGTATACTTTCGTTCCATCAGTGATGACGCTCCACATTCCGCCCGTTGTCGACCACCCTGCTGCTGAGCCAGATTCGAAATCATCACTCAGAAGTGTGACTGAACTGGTGCTTGCCGTACCCGGATTGCCATCTGTTTGAAAACTAATCGTAACCGTATCCGATGTACCGCCTGCTTCACTGAACATTAAAGTCTTGAAGTAACTTGAATTCGGCGCCAAACCGAACGTATTAATCGTAAAATAGATCTCCCGCTCCCCTCGCAAATTTCCAGAGGATTGTGAAAGTTCTAGCCAATCGCCTTGACCACTAACCGTCCAATTCGTGCTTAAACCGCCGCCTTTATTGATGATCTTCAATTTGTGCTTTTGAGAACTGTTCGTCACATTTTTAACACCAACGTTGATGCTAGCTGGTACATCTATCTTCGCGGCTGGGATGCTTCCCAATGCGCCAAGCTGATTCGTTTCTTGGAATTTGGTTATCGTTCCCTTTTTGGCTGTCAATTTCAATTGCAGCCATTGCGCAGCAACACCAGAAGGTGGCGTAAAGGAAATCGCTTGCTCCACTTTGTTGCCATACGGAACCGAGACATTGAACGTACCCGTTTGGAAACTCGTGTAAGTATTATTCACCGGATTCAAGTATCCCGCTTCCCAAATCACATCCACGCTCGTTCCGTCCCGCTGTTCATCGTTATAGACAATAATGGTCCGATTCGTTGCCGTACCGCCCGTAAATACGATAGGTGCAACACCTATTAAATTATTCTTATCTCCATCCTTGTCAAAAGCAGCAACCGGCGAATACGTATCTTGTGTGTACTCATACGAGTCTGATTTGATAAAGGTCGGTTTCGATGGATCATACGCGTTAAAAATAGGTCTCCTAATTGCTACCGGCTTCAATCCAGGAGCCGTCATATCCGGCCACGTCGGATACAAGGTATCCTCCGTCACTTCATAAGCATAGATCCAATTCGCATAATAGCGAATATCCGCAAAGCCCGCATACCGCATTGCTCTGGTCATCCGATCTGCCGCACGATGCCAAACCGCCTGTGAAACGAGATTATCGTTCAACATATCCTTGGCCAACGTTGAATTATACGTTCCATTGGCATTGAGCGTCGGCCATCCACCCGAAGGTGTATAGGCTTCCCCCTCGCCTTTCGGCTTCGTACTATTGTTCGTGTATAGTCCATACATCGTGCTATTGTTCAACCAGCCTATTTGGTAACCGCCCGTATAGTGATGATTCTCTTGATCAGTCGTTGTAAAATCATCCTGAATAATTGGTTTCGTAGTATCAATTGATGTAATCGCTGCTTCAATGGTTGGATGCAAAATTGTCGTATTGTTGCTCGTTGAACTCCAATTTTCATTACCTCCGCTCCAGATCACAATACTTGCATGATTCTTCCTCGCATTCACCCATTGTTTAACCCATTTCGTAATGTGATCCATTGCATCAGTTGTATAACTATGCACACTGTGATACTGCCAGTAAGGCGTCTCATCAATGAGAAGTAAGCCGATTTCATCCGCATAGTCGTATACTTGCTTGATCCCTCCGTGAATGTGCGTTCGCGCAACGTTGTAGGTGGTTTTCCATTCGTCCATGGTTAGTTTAACCTCGGCAATGCTCGCATTCGCATACGATTGTGAAGAGCTATATGCTGCCCCGTGTCCACTACCCGTTGCCCAGTTGAACTGCAGCGCATCTCCGCGGAGATTCGTTTTGATACCATTGAGCTGATAGTAATTCGTGTTTACAGCAAATTGTCTAAATCCAAATCGTGTTGCCAAGCTATCGATCGTGACCGCACTTTGAGTAAGACTTGTGTTCAAATTGTACAGCTTAGGGTCGTGCGTCCACCAATATTTCGCATTCGTCCAAGATACAGATGACCATGTCACCGTTTGCGAACTATTGGCCGCCACCGTCACGGTTTGGTCAGAGAAAGTTTTCTCTGTACTTCCGCCAACGAGCTGCACGCTATTTTTGACTGTGACCGTTTGGCTGATCGCTGTCGTGTTCGTCACCGTCGATTTCACCGTTATTTCGTCGTCGGAAGGTGACGTGTTATTTTTCAAATCGGTGATGACGAATGTATCTGAAACAAATACTTTGGGATACGCCACTAAGGCTACGTCATCGTTGATCCCGCGACCTTGCCCCCAGCTTTGATTGTCCACACCAATGGGATACAGAGATTTTCCACTTGCATCCTTGGCATCGGCTGGCAGCGCATAGTAACCCCACACTCGTACTTCTAACGTATTCGTCCCCCCAACAATAGCTAGAGGTGTGATATCCAGCTTATACGGCAATCTCGTCATCAAGTAGCCGTCTGTTTCTGTCGCTAGTTGTGTGCCGTTAACAAACACTTTGGACAGCGGGCCGATATTCTCGAGGTCTAGGAAGATTTCCTTCCCTGTCATTGATGAGGGCACCGTGAAATTCCTTTTATATACCCCATAATTCAGTGTATTCCATGATAATGGGTACCCAAAGCCAGCAGATGTATCCCAATAAGAAGGGACCGTAATATCGTAGCGGGTTGCTCCGCCATTCGGATAAAAGTCCCACACCCCATTCAATGAAATCTGCTCTCGACTCGTGTCTGCCTGTGCGTTGTTTGTAACTGCAAACAGTGTACTTATCACTAACGAAGTGAATAACAACAAGACGATCCTTAGATTCAATTTGCCTAAACTCCATGGTATTCGCATTTAACATCCTCCTTCAAATGAGCAAGCCAAATAAATGGTAAGCGCTTACAATACCTTCACTATTAATCCCCTCCTCTCATTTCACATCCCTTATTTCTCAATTTCCCTCTATAGAAACACCTCGCTGATCATCAACAGCCATCTTCGATGCAACATGCAAAGCATCCGCATGACCAGGTGCCCCGCCTAACAGTGCTGCGTCAAAGAACACAACCTGCTGCGCATCTTGCATCACATAATATCCCTTATCGGGGATGACAATGGTTGACCGAAGTTGGCTTTGGATTCTGCTCGATCCAACTCGTGCTCACACGAATTATCCTTTGACAGAACCCGCTGTGACACTAATGAACGATTTGTTCGCAAGGATATACACGACGAGTATCGGCAAAATCGACATGCAGGCGCCAGCGAGCATAATGTGCGTCTCCGCAGCGGCTGAGGTGCCATAGCGCAGGCTGGCTAGCCCTACGGTCAACGTTTGAAGCGCTGGCTTCGTCATCGTGAATACCAAAGGCAAAATGTATTCGTTCCACGCATTGCGGAAAACGAATAACCCCGCAACGCCTAGCCCAGGCGCCAGTAGCGGCAATATAATCCGCCAATAAATGCCATAAACACTGCAGCCGTCAATCTTCGCTGCTTCATCTAGATCTCGCGGGATCCCTTTGAAGAAACCAATCAGCGTAAAGAAGGTAGCTGCATGACCACTGATCAGAATGATCACAACGCCCCATAAGGACTTGTGCAGATTCAAATGCACCATCAATTCGAATTGCGGGCGCAGTACAACCGCGCCGATCGAGATGAACATTGTGGACGCGAGCAGCGCCACATAGACTTTTTTTCCCGTAAACTCTTGTCGATCCACGGCATAAGCAGCTAACGAAGCTACTAGTAGACTACCTATTGTGGTTGCAATACTAACGAATAAGCTATTCATCGTAAAATGGGCAAAATTCGCGCCCTTCCACGCTTTCACATAATTGGAAAATTGCCAGACCGATGGCAAGAACGTTGCACCTGTGGTTACTTCTGCATTTGTTTTGAAAGAACCAAGCACAGCCATGATGACTGGAAATAAGGTGAACACCACGATTACAATCAAAAATGCCCATAGTATGAGCTTACCCGTTAGTTTCGCAATGAACAGTGAGATATAGGTGGGTAGCGAGGTTGTTTTGTTATTCGTTATACGAGTTGGAACCGTCTGCATGTAAACCTCATCTCCTATTCGTTAATCTGATTCAAGCGTTTAGATAAGTAGAAATAACCTAACGTTACAACGCCAACAATCAGCGCGGATACGAAACCAACTGCACTGCCGTAACCGATTTGCTGCTGAACAGCACCGCCTGCCGACGATATGGGGAAGAAGAGCTTATACACATAAAGATACATGACTTCTGTTTTGCCAATGGGCCCACCTTCGGTCAACACCATGATGCTCTCATAGCCTTTTAAGGCTGCTGTTATGGCGAGTAGTACGATCATTTGCAGCACCGGGCCTAACATAGGGACAGTGATGTAAATAAATTTCTTCCAACCATTTGCCCCGTCAATGGCGGCACTTTCATAGACATCCTGCGGTATATTTTGCAATCCGGCAAGGAACAGCAGCATGTAATTCCCGATGGCACCCCAAACGGCGATGATGATCATCGTGAGCATGGCGAATTTCGTTCCCAACCAATCGATATTCGAGTGGATAATGCCATATTTCACAAGATATTGATTGAGAATCCCATTATACGAATTAAAAATAACGTAGAAAACGACAGACATGACAGCTGTACTAATGACCGTTGGTAGAAAATAAATCGCACGAAACAGATGTCGTCCACGCAATGCCCCGTTAAGTATCACGGCGAGCACTAAGGCGATGGGTAAGGTTAGAATGATTTTGCCCCCAGCATACACCAAGGTATTAATAACGGATTGCCAATACGTCTCATCCTCATACAGTCTTCTGAAATTATCTAAGCCATTGAATGTCTTAGCCCCATAGCCAGGGTAGCTGTAAAACATATAGCGCATGGCCCACCCTAACGGGTAAATGCTAAGCACCAAGGTCAGAAAAAGACTCGGAAATGTAAGGATATAAGGGGCAAGCGCATGCTTGCGTTTCATCATTGCAAGGCTCCTTTCTACTTGAGAAAAAGAGCTACCCGCTTCAAACTCACGGTTTCAGGCGGATAGCTTCCTCTTCTAGCGTGATCTTATTTAACTAAACTGCCGTGCAGATTTTTGGCATCAAAGTCAGGCATGGGTTGGTTCTTGGTCGTACCTGATTGCCTAGCTTTATCCAAAGCGGCGTTATAGCGTGTCGACAAATCTGTCGTTATTTTATTCACATCGCCGCCCTCTAGGATGTATCGCAAGGCTTCATCGCCCAAATTTTTACCTTCTGGCGTCACCACTGGGACAACTGGGAACAAGGCGTCGTATTTGTTAGGTAGGAACAAGTCCATATTGGCTAATCCTGGTTTTTTCGCAATAGCCAGCACATCTGGTACAGCGGAGATCCCTACACTATCCTCTTGGTATGTTTTCAACACTTCTGGACCGTACATCGTTTCAATGAATTTCCACGCCTTCGCTTTGTTCGCCGATTTCGCACTCATCGCGAGCCATACCGTCGCATTTGAGAATGGCGAAGCGCCATTGATTGTGCCATCTACCGTAGGAAGCGGGGCCGCACTCCATTTGATTTTGGCAGGGAATTGGTTCTTGTATACACCTGGCTCACTTGCATGGTTGATGTACATGCCGATTTTACCTTCCGCAAATTGTGCACGGAGCGGGTCGATATCAAGTAGTTCAAAACCAGGAATCATACTGCCATCCTGCTTCATTTTGCGCAGAGCCTCAAGCATTGGGATTTGACTGGCGAAGTCGAACTTGCCTGTTTTGAAGTTAAAGCCATCCAGGATCCCTGTGCTCAGCGCAACAATTGGTGAAGCGGACCGGCCAAAGCCGCCGTTATTTTTGAAGTTTCCTGCGAAGCCATACGCACCAATATCCTTCCCAGCAACAGTAAGCTTCTTGGCTGTCTCGACCAATTCATTAATCGTTTTCGGTGGTGCAGTAATACCCGCTTTTTGGAAAAGATCGACGTTATAGATAAGGCGCCAAGTAATACCATAGTTCGGTAAAGAGTAAATTTTATTATCCACACGGTTCCCGTCGTCGATGATGAGGTTCTTGAAACGGTTTTTGAATTCAGGGGTCATGTAGGTATCTAATGGTTCTAAGTAGCCTTTCTTAATGAAGGGGGCAAAATTAGATCCTGATGTCTTAATAATGTCCGGTGCTTGATTACTAGCGAAAGCGACATCCAAAGATTGCTCATAGTTGTCAGCCATGATCGTGACTTCTACTTCGATATTGTCCTTATTCTCGGCATTATACTTCGCGATCTCCGCTTTGATATGATCCGATGCACCACGGTCGTTCGTCCAGTAAGTTAGCTTTGTTTTTGGGCCGGCTGTTGCTGGCGCTACAGAACTTGCCGCTGCTGTTGCTGCAGGGCTTGCAGATGTATCCGCTGTATGGCTGCTCCCGCAAGCAGATAAGGTGACTAGCAGAGCTGCGGATGCAGCGAGATGAAACGATTTCTTACGCATAAATGGTTGGCCTCCCTTTTCTTTTCCCATGTGTTTACTTCTAAAGTGTAAGCGAATTCACTCTTGCTGTGAGGAGGGTAAAACCACTATTCACTAGGAAAATATGATTGTATTAGGACGGTTTATAGCCTTGCTTGAACTCCGTCGGTGTCATCCCGACATGTCTCTTGAATACGTCTGTGAAGTAGGAACGATCCTCGTACCCCAGATGAATCGCAACTTCCTGCACCTGCTTATCATCAAGGAGCATCTCTTTCGCTTTCTCGATTCGTAGTCTGTTCATATAATTGATAAGCGTCGTCCCTGTCACCTTTTTGAACAGATTCGCAAAATAACTCCCGCTCAAATACACATGCTTCGCTAAATCAGTGACCGTTACATTCTTGTCCAAATTCTCTCTCATATAGTGAATCGCCTGGGCGATGACCGAATCCGCTTCCAGCTCACGCTGCTTCTGCAAAGCGTCGCAACCTGCTGAAACCAATTGATCGAGTAATTCATTTAACTCACGCAGCGTCAAGCGCTCTCCCTTTTTCAGAAAATCCAGCTTCGCTGTCAGCTCGTCCATCCCGCCTGGCATCGTAATCTTCTCAGCGAAAATGCGATGCATAAGCAGCCCTAGCTCATGGCACACATTCATCACATCGCTAGGTTGTACCCCCGGATAGCTATGTACAATGCTCTGCAGAAGAGGCAGTGCTCTCTCTTTATTGCCCATGCGCAAGTAATTGAACAACTCTTTTTCTTGCTCGGAACTATGTCTAGAACGTGCAGCCGCATGATGTTGTATGTCTTCATAGAAGAAAACACTATTCCCGCCTGTATAGAAATTGTGGGATAAGGCTTCTGTTGCTTGTTGATAAGATTGGGGCAGCTCGTGAATCGTTCTGGCCTCGAGTCCGACACCGATCGAGATCGTGTAGCGTGAGTAGTTCAGCATATGCTCGCGACACTGTTCAGCAAGCGTAACGATATCTATGTGATTTGGTACATTTAGCAAACAAATGAAGCCGCTCAATTGCTCCCGGAATACAATGGATTTCGTGGCAGAAGCGAGTGTTTCTTCGAGGATGTTTTTGACTGCGAAACGGGCCAGTTCCACGTCATGAATGCCATGGGTATCCACTTGCTTCGCAAAGCCATCGATTTCAATGCACATAATGACGAGGCGCTCCCGATTTAGCTCGAGCTTCAAATAGTCCCAACGCTCCTTCAGTCTGGCTTCATTGGCGTTGTAACGCAGCAACAGATGCAAATATTCTTGGCGCAGCAGCGGCATGCTTTCCTTAATTTGACGTTCCATTTCGCTTTGTTTAGCAAAATGGACACGATCCAGCTCAATTTGCTCTTTCGCTTTCTGCACAACCGCTTCAATCGCCGCTTTCAGGAACGGCTTCGCTATAAAATCGAACGCGCCTAGACGAAGCGCCTGCTGCGCATATTCGAAATCGGTATAGCCGCTAAGCAGGATTACTTTGCAATTGGGCATCACCGCTGTGATCGCTTTCGTCATTTCCAAACCATCCATCCGCGGCATCCGAATATCCGTTAAGACGATATCTGGCCTGAGATCTAAGACCATCTGCAAGCCGTCCTCTCCATTGCCTGCTGTCCCTACTACTTGCACACCATGTGTGTCGATTTGGATCAAATCAGCAATCCCTCGAACGACACTTCTTATATCATCAATGACACAAAGTGTTATATCAGCCCTACTCATATTAGACATCCCCCTTGATCGGAATCGTTATATACACCTTTGTCACTTCAAAAGGCTCACTCGATAGAACCATCGTTGCCTCGCCGCCATAATACAGCTGCAAGCGGTTGAAAACATTCCGGAGCGCATAGCCATTCTTCTCTGTGTTAGGTTGATTCAGGCTCAGTTGCAGCTTATCTGCATCCATCCCGGAACCGTTATCTTCAACAGCAATATGCAGCGATTGATTATCGGATGTAAGTTCGATACGAATCTTACCGCCAGATTCCATATGCTCAAACCCGTGAAGCAAACTGTTCTCAACCAAGGGTTGCAGCATGATTTTCATAATGGGCAGTGCTAGGCTGGTATCACGGCTTACCACAATTTCAAAGTCAAAAAGCTCCTCATAACACAGCTGTTGTATCGTCAAATACTGCCGCACATGACGCAGTTCTTTCTCGACCGTCGTCCATTCTTCGCCATGATTGAGGCCTAATTGAAAGAGCTGTGATAAGGCGATGACCATCGACTTGGAGTTGTCCAATTCGTCCGTTTCCATTTTCCAAATGATCGTATTGAGTGTGTTATATAAAAAATGCGGTGAGATCTGTGCCTGCAACGCCTTGGCTTCGGACTTGCGTTTCTCTCGTTCAGCGTCCTTCACTTCGTCGATGAGTTCATTGATTTCCAGCAGCATGCTGTTAAATTTATGGCCTACCTGACTGACCTCATCTTGATAGTTGCTCTGGAATCGAACAGACAGATCATTGCGTCCTACCTTACTCATCAGCATTTGCAAATGATACAGCGGCTTCAACAAAATCGCCGAAAGCACATTCGACACCAGTACCGCCATAATGATGCAGACGAGCATAATGATGCAGGTCGCCCATTGAATCCAGCTCAAATCCTTGAGCAGATCAGATCTCGATTGGACGCTGAGCAACAGCCAGTCCGGATTGAATTGCAAAGTCGCGTAGTTAATTAGGTCGTATTCCTCCGTGATCCCTACCTCGAAATGTCCCCTCAAGCTCGTCCCTATATGTTTCTCAAGAAAATCTTTGTCATAACTCTTGGGTAAATTCGGCTGATTCAATAGCACGCTTGCAGCATTCCGATTCACAAGGAACAAATTCTGATCTTCCTTCTCTGTATGCCGGTCGGACAGCATGCCTTGGATCGCCTTCTCGTTCAAATTCACAACGAAATACATGTTTGGACTATCACTAATCGATTTCATGACTAACGAAATAACGCGATCTTTCCCTTGAAAAAGAAGATCTTCATGCCCTTCTACCCAGAATGGCTCTTTGGTTAGTTGCGCTTTCTCGTACAGAGGCGAATCGTAGAAAGAGTAGCCTTGATTCCGATAGTAACTGGCAGAATAGAACTCCCCAATCGGCGTCGCAATAAAAATCGATTCGATCGACGGCTCTGCCAGCTTCGCTTGCGTGAACGCCGAGTTCATCGCCGTCATGTGACCGTAGTAGCCATCTTTCTTGCCAGCGGCAGAATCCTTCGACATCTGGACAAACGGCTGCGAAATCATAATATTCAACACCGATACGAGAATCTGCTTCGCCTTCTCATCCAGCACACGTGCAGAAGTGTTTAGATTATCCTGGCTGAGTTGGAACGTGTTCCGCTCAATGACGCGCGCACTTATATAATAAGACAGTCCTCCTGTCGCTGCGATCGACATGGCAATCAGCAGAACGAACGACACCCACATGCGCTTCTTCAGCGTAAGTTTGTATAGCATGGTTTTCATGAACGTACACCTCCATGCTCACATTGTATCGCAAACGCTTTCAGGGAGGTATAGAATTTTCCGGTGTGGCGGAACGAGTGATGTATGCTGAAATTCGCTGATTATATAATCCAAAATAGGGAAATAGCGGAACTACGTTCCGTATTATCGCCCCCTATCTGCACTAACAACTCTAGTTTGTAGCATCGTTTCAAACTTAGCTACTCAGAGAACCGATCCCCACCAAACGTGCACTTTCCACGCAAACTATGCTCATCTGAGCTACCTCAACATAAACCACCAGTAGCTAAACTATGAAATTTATTTAGTTAACCTCCCAAATCATCATCAACAGTTGCCGCTGCGGTGCGGATTTGAGATAATGCTTCTAGAGAAATTGATGAATGGAGTGACTTCAGTGAACAAGCAACAACACACGAAACAAACCCTAGCATTTATCGGATCTTACGCGGATGCGCAAAATCCAGGCGTGTACACAGCACAATTTGATGCAGAGACAGGAAGCTTAGAGCTAACTCATAACGTAAGTGGTTTACAAAACCCAACATTTCTAGCAATTGATGAAGTGAATTGGCGGTTATATGCACTAGGTGAAGGAATTGGAGACGAAGGACAGAAATGTGGTGCAGCTTCCGCTTTCGCAATTCAACCAGAAACTGGCGAATTATCACTGCTTAATCAGGTAAATACGCTGCCTGCAACGACTTGTCACATTCAGTTGGATAACTCCAATCAAGTCATTATGGTAACCAGCTATCATGGTGGTATGGTTGGATTGTCACCAATTGAAGCAGATGGTCAGATTGGAACTAACGCTGATATTAGACAGCATCAGGGGGCCAGTCTTCTTCCTGTTCAGGATCGGCCGCGCGCGCATTCTGTTTTCGTAGATAGAAACAATCAATACATAGGCGCATGTGACTTAGGACTGGATAAAATAATAATTTACAAACTTGATCTCGCTGACAAACGACTTCTTCCACATCGTGAAGTATCCGTTGCGCCAGGCTCTGGCCCGCGGCATTTTGTCTTCCACCCATCATATAAGTACGGCTATGTGATTAATGAGTTAGGATCAACAGTTTCTGCTTTCACCTATGATGAAGAGCAAGGTCTTCTAGCCGAAATCCAGACACTTTCAACGCTACCAGCCTCCTTCGATGGTGAAAATGCTTGCGCTGACATCCATGTTTCGCCCGACGGTCGATTCCTTTATGGCTCCAACCGTGGACATGATAGCATTGTTGTTTACGCCATTGACGAGCAAACCGGGAAACTCCAACCGATCGAACACGCTCCTACGCTAGGTAAGCATCCTCGGAATTTCGGTTTATCGCCCGATGGCCGTTTTGCCCTTGTCGCCAATAAAGACTCGGATAATATCGTGAGTTTTGCACGTGATGAAGCCACTGGAAAACTGGTTCCTACTGGAAGTGTTCTTGAGATGTCTCAGCCCGTATGCATTAAGTTCCTAGCCGTAAGATGACACCTTTTACCGAGAGAATTATTGGTGTCATTGGTGACATTCCCGAAGGAAAAGTGATGACCTATGGTCAGATTGCTCGGCAAGCGGGAAGTCCTCGGGCCGCACGACAAGTAGTTCGCATCCTACACGCCATGAGCAAAAAGCATCGCTTACCTTGGCACCGTGTCCTCAACGTCCGTGGAGAAATCGCGATTCAGGATGATGAGAGTGCACAATTGCAAAGGTTTCTGTTAGAAGCTGAAGGGGTTCATGTTTCTGATGATGGGGTTGTATGGCTAGAGGAATATCAACATCGTCCTGATGAGGATTGAATTCTGAGTGACCTGTTCATACTTCACGTCGCTTGACCTATTTGGTATACTACCCTATATAAAAAATAGTTGGTCGTGAAGCACACGCCGCTTTCATCCAGATTTCTAAGGAGTTACTCCTTATCGGAATCTTGGTGGGGGCGGCGTTTTGTTTGGTGACCCACTTGAGGAGGATATGAAAGATGACTTTCGAACAAGCATTCGATGCATTTATGGCACAACAAATTGAAGGAGAAACCAACAAGCGTAGGAGAGAACGGTTAGAACGAGGGCTAGGTCATGGCGAGACCGAATTACTTCGATCAATCTGGTATCCAGCCATAGGAAACTTCAATGATTTGTATCCTGAATGGGAAGTACGCGATTACGCGAATAGGTATCGCTATTTGGATTTAGCTTATATGCCACGCAATGCCAAGTCAAATGTTGAAGTACATGGGTACGCATCACATGCTCGTGACCTTGAGGTTTCGCGGTTCAAAGATCTCTGTCTCCGCCATGCCAATCTTGCCTTAGACGGATGGCTCGTACTGCCTATTGCTTATCCTTCCATCATCGAATCTCCTAAGCAGTGCCAACAACTCATCCTCTCGCTCGTTGGCAAATTTGTCTCGACCAATGTCCCATCAACACTTTCATGGTTAGAAAGTGAAATCATCCGCTACGCACGAAGATCACCGTTCCCCCTAACTGCCGCTGAGTTGTCCCTGCATCTAAAAATTAGCACCAAGCACGCCAGAACTCTCTTACACCAATTGACGGATAAGCAGCTCTTAAAAGTTGCTAGCGGTAAAGTGAGATTTCGCAGCTATCAGTTAAATATGTAATTCTAATTGCCAGCCAGCAACATTATGGTTTCCACACCTCGTAACGGAACGTCGTTCCCTTATTTGGCTCACATTGAGCCTAATCACAAAGTTACGGAACGTCGTTCCGCTATTGTGCTGTTTAACAGTCTATTCTGCGCATTTGGAGCCGAATAGCGGATCTTCGTTCCGCAATTCCCGCAGAATCGATCAAAGTGATTAAATAGCGGAACTACGTTCCGTATTTCAGTGTCAGAAGGATTTTGCAGAAAATGCTGGGGATTGGGCTCGAGGTTTCCGGTTTCGGGTTTGAGGTTAACTAGCATATTTCCAATAACTGATGAAGTGGTGGTGTTTGCCTGAAAACACAAGCATCCACAAACCACAACCCCCACTTCAGGCGAAGTGGGGGCGATCCTGTGGAGCGTTAATCCTTACACCTTACGCGAAGTCAACTTTGCCTGCGTCAATAGCATCAAGTAGTCGTAACCGCCTGCTTTGGAGTCGGTACCCGACATGTTGAACCCGCCGAACGGGTGCACGCCGACAAGTGCTCCCGTGCATTTGCGGTTGATGTACAAGTTACCGCAATGAACGGTCTCTAACGCTTCTGCGATGCGATCTTCGTCCGTGGAGAAGTATGAACCCGTTAACCCAAACTCTGTATCATTGTACATCGCAATTGCTTCTTGCCAATCCGCGGCTTTCGCAATCGCGAGGACAGGTCCGAAGATTTCCTCCTGCATCAAGCGCGCTTTGCCGCTCACATCACCGAACACGGTTGGCTGAATGTAATAGCCATTCCCTTCCGCTTTGCCACCACCAACCAGCAGCGTGCCTTCACTCTTGCCAACTTCAATGTAGTCCAATATCCGCTCATACGATGCTTTATCAATCACCGGACCTGCCGCAAAGTTTAACTCCGGCAGTCCGCTTTGAAGTCTGTTCGTGTAAGCGACGACCTTCTCAACTACTTCATCGTAGACTGATTCTACGATGATAGCGCGGGAACCCGCGGAACATTTCTGCCCTTGGAAACCAAAGGCCGAAGCCACAATCGCAGCCGCAGCACCATCCAGATCCGCCGTTTCGTCGACGACAATACCGTCTTTGCCGCCCATTTCAGCGATAACTCGCTTAATCCATATTTGTCCTGGAGCTACGTCAGCAGCCAGACGGTTAATTCGTAAGCCAATTTCTTTGGACCCCGTGAAGGAAATGAACCGTGTTTTCGGATGTGTCGTCAAGTAGTCTCCAACCTCAGCACCGCTGCCGGGGATGAAGTTAATGACACCCGCAGGCAGACCCACTTCTTCCATCAAAGCGACGAATTTATGTGCGATAACAGGTGTCGTTGATGCTGGTTTCAACAACACTGTATTCCCCGAAACAACAGCAGAAACCGTCATTCCCACGCAAATCGCCAGCGGAAAATTCCACGGAGGAATCACTACACCAACGCCAAGCGGGATATAGGAAATCTGGTTATTCTCACCAGGTATGCGTACCAATGGTTGTGTCTCATTGATTCCGCTCAAACGGATCATTTCACGCGCATAGAACTCGATGAAATCGATCGCTTCCGCGGTATCTACATCGGCTTCTACGTAATTTTTGCCAGACTCAAGAATCATTAACGCGGAGAATTCATGCTTACGCTCACGCATAAGCGCAGCCGCTTTGAACAAATATTCTGCACGTTCCCTAGCGGGAACCCTTTTCCATGACTCAAACGTTGCGAGCGCGGTGTTCATTGCCTTTTCAGCCAAAGCCTGATCCGCCTTACTGACGTAACCGATGACTTCATCTACATTCCCAGGATTAATCGATCTAATCTTCGCTTCTGTCATGATCTTCTCGAAACCAATATATAACGGGTACTCGCGTCCAAGCTCGCCTTTCACTTTCGCGATCGCCGCTTGCATCGCCTTCCTATTGTCCTCTTGTGCAAAATTCGTAAACGGTTCATTCGCGTATGGCATTACCTTTGTTGATTGTGTAGTCATGTATAATGGCTCCTCTCCGATTAGAAAACTAATTTATTTGGTTAATCCGTGTTGATTTGAACTTTATTTGAACATGTTTTTAAGAACAAACCAGACATTGGCTGGACGCTCCGCTAACCTTCTCATGAAATAACCGAACCAATCCACGCCATACGGGACATAAATGCGAACGCGGTAGCCCTCTTTTACTAATTGCTTTTGCAAATCTTCACAGATCCCGTAAAGCATTTGGAACTCGAACTGATCTTTGCCAATGTTATGTTCATTTACGAATTGTTTCGTGAATTGAATAATCGCCGCATCATGACTAGCCACAGCTGTATAATGCCCGTTCAACAAATGCTTCTGAATAATGGCTTTGTAATTTTCATCGACAGCACTTTTCTCTGGAAATGCAACCTCAGGAGACTCCTTATAAGCTCCCTTCACCAATCGTAAATTCGCTCCAAGTTCATGTAAATCATCGATATCCTGCCCAGTACGGAATAAATAGGCCTGAATGACAATCCCAACATTGTCGTATTCTTCGCGCAACTCACGGTAAATATCTAACGAAACCTGACAATGCGCATAATCCTCCATATCAATCCGAACAAAATTCCCATGCATCCGAGCACGATCCAGAATTCGTTTCATGCTGCTTACGCAAAGCTCCCGGCTAATGTCTAGTCCTAAGGAAGTCATTTTCAACGATAAATTGGAGCGAACACCCGACTCCGCAATCGCGTCCAAGGTTTGGATGCACATCGCAGCAGATTCCAACGCTTCTTCCACGCTATAAACAAATTCGCCCAAATGGTCCAACGTTGCCACGCGGCCATCTTGATTCAAACCTTGCACCGCGTTGATCGATTGCTGAATCGTCTCACCTGCTACAAAACGTGCTGCACCGAAACGAAGTCCATATTTCTTCGCTAAGCGATTGGCTGTGCGACTTTTGCCTAAGGATTGAAACATATTGCGCATCATGAGTTCCATCTGTGGTTGCCTCCAAGAAGAATTTGTACACTTATGTTTATTTTATATATTTAATATACAACATCATTCTATAATTGAACACTATTTGTTCAAATTTATACAAAATATAGTACAACCTCTCAAACCCCTTCTATATTTGTACAATATTCAGCTATAGGCCAAGATGTGTTGAATCGCTTACCTATTCATGGTAAATTAAAACCAAATATGGCGGATAAAAGAGGGGTAACATGTTCATTCCTGAACACTTTCCATTACAAATTACAATTCAAACACTCCCTTATGACACGAAACTAACTGAAGTTATAGCAGTTTTGCATACAGGTACGGCTGTAATCGTTCATTACAATCACACGTTTGCACTTTTTACTCCTGACGAGGTTGACCTATTACATACCTTTACAGCTGTGAATGTAGAGGATTTACTACAAATCACATCTTTCTTCCATACACCAGTGCATTACATCGCGCAATTATTGGCACAGGATGATGAGCAAGCACTGCTACACGATTTGAAAAGATTCAATCTTTGCAGGGATGAAAATGGCGTGATTATAGGCTATTTCAGCTTACATGCGTATACGGTTTACGCTATGAAAGAGCGTCAGAAGTGGCACGCATACTTCACAGCACTGGCGGATACAGTGACCGATGCCGTCACCGTTGTTGATCGAGATGGTGCCGTCATTTGCTGGAATCCTGTCTCAGAAGAACTCTATGGTTTGCCGCGGGCTGACATTATAGGCAAGCGCATTGGGGAACATTTTGACGTAGAAACCTTGATGGTTCTCAAAATGTTAGATGAAGGCCGGCTCATCCGTAATACGTACCACCGTCCGAGGCCCGAAACGCATGTCCTCATTAATGCTTCACCCATCAAAGATGCCGCGGGTACGATCATTGGTGGAATTGCAACCGAACAAGATATCACACAATTGGTGCGATTGAATGAACAATTAACAACTGTTGAGTCTGTAGGACTCCCTTTTGAAACGTCGCAAGAAGACCCATTTGCCCTTATTAAAGGAAAAGGACCAGCGATTGGCAAGGTGATCCAATGGGCCAAAAAAGTAGCACCCACCGAAACCCCCGTCCTCCTTATCGGTGAATCTGGGGTTGGTAAAGAACAATTAGCGCAAATTATTCACCAGTCCAGCACGCGCTCTATGCATCCTTTTGTAACTGTACATTGTGGTGTTGTGCCTGGGGGGATATTGGAGACCGAACTATTCGGTTATCAGGGTGGAGCTTTCAGTGGAAGTGAAGATGGGCAGCCCGGCAAATTAGAATTGGCCAAAGAGGGCACATTATTTATTAACGATATTGAGAAAATGTCACTGGAACTCCAAGCGAAGCTCTATCGCTACATTTCCCAGCAAACCCTTGTCCGCTCTGGCGGGAACCAACCCATCAATGTTAGAACGCGCATCATTATTGCAACGACACAAGATTTGGCCAGCAAGCTTGCTTCCCATGAATTTCGAGCTGATTTATACTACGCACTGAATGTCGTTTCCATTCGAATCCCACCTCTGCGTGAGCGTGTCGAAGATATTCCGGCGATGGTTCATATGTATCTCAAACAGTTTTCGTTGCAATACCAGAAACCAGCACCTACACTAGCCCCAGAAGTTATGTTGGCCTTGTCACAATACAATTGGCCTGGCAATATCCAGGAATTGAAAAATGCAATCGAGCGAAGTATGATTTTAAACGAAGAAGAGATGATTATGTTAGATCAGTTGCCTTTGGCCATACAAGAGCAGCAAGCGAGTGTGTTTCAGGATACCGAAACTCCCCCTATGCTGTTAAAAGAATCCGTTAATGTGCGTGATGAGATCACCTTGATCGAAGAGGCATTGGCCAAAACAGCTGGCAATAAGAGCGCGGCAGCTAAACTGCTCGGAATTTCGCGTGGAACCTTATATAATAAAATGAAAGAATTTGAATTGGCGTAACTACGCCTACATAATAAAGGGCTTACCTATACAGGTTGGCCCTTTTCGTTTTGTATTAAGGCGTTTTATTAATTTCCACATCGCTGTGATACACTGTTCCTTCTACTGCGATTTCTTTCGTCTGTGCATGCACCGTGAATGGAACTGTTCGCCGCACCAGTCGAATTAAGCGCTCAACTCCCAACGCTTCGTTCACAGTGTCGACTTCACGATAACTCTTCATCGTCACAGCATCTACCATAGGGTTTAGTGAATGTTTCAACCCTCTTAATTTGCGCTGATTCCTTTCCGTTAACATCTCATCGGAATCCATCCAATACAGATAATCCTTGGATGCCTGTCGGAAAGCCATATTGCGCGCCTCCCACTCTTCGATTTCATTTGTAATGAACCATTTATCTGTATACGCATCTACAAGTTCTTTCGTAAGACCAGCGGAGCCGGCATCTACGAGAATGATTTCATCTGCTACATCATCAATTGACTTCATACACATCATAAATTGTTCATCCAGATTCCTTACCAGTATACAAAAGGAAATTGTGACTGGCGGTCTGTATAATAAGCTAATAATTTCTGCTCCCCACTTCTCAGCAGCTTTATCGCGATTCGTCACCAACAACTGTGACAAGCTCGATCCATTCAATTGATTCATTGTCGCATGTCCAACGTGATGAATAAACGAATCTCGGACGATGTATAACTTATATCCAGCATAAAGTACACGAAGACATAGATCGTCGTCCTCATAATTGCCTAAGCCAAACCTCTCATCGAAACCCCCGATTTCATCAAGAATGCGTTTCTTCGTCAACAAACAAAACCCTACCAACCGGCGAGCCTCCATGGTTAGTCCGGCATGCAACGCACGATGAGTTTGCGAAAATTCTTCCAATTGTGACAGGTCCGTATAAGTCACGGGAATTTTTTGATATCCACTTACATAGTTGGTTACTGGGCCTACCATCCCCGTCCTATGATCCTGCTCAAGAACTCGGATCATGTTAGTCAGCCAATTTTCGGTAACTACTGTATCATTATTGAGGAATAAGATATAATCGCCAGTTGCCGCTTCTAAACCTAGGTTACAACCTTTAGCGAATCCCAAATTCACCTCATTACTAATTACCTTAATCTCCGGAAATAAGCGCAGAAAAGGTACTGTATGATCAGTAGAACCATTATCCACAATAATAATTTCATACGGTTCAGTCGTATGCTTTCGGATACTTAACAAGCATGCATGAGTTAAAGGCAATTGGTTATACGTTAAGATTATAATACTGGTCTTCAAAGCTCTCACCTCAACTTTATAGTAAAGGGAATAATCCCGTTATTCTCTTATATCATATTGAGCATCCCCGTCATTTGCCTCTGAGCTTTGCCTATGCAAAAAAACACAATTATTTCCTCATTTCTCGTCACTTCCACTTAGGAATAGGCATAAATTGAAGAGTACACGATTTGTTGGATAGGATGCGAGGATGAAAGGATCATTCGCTCCACTGTTGCTTGCATTTATATGTACGAAAATCGCGTTTTGGAAGTGATACAAACATTGAAAGTCTGAACAAGATGAAATGGTTATCACAGACATTCACAATGCGATATCGAACTAGGGCGAATTCTCGTATGTCATTCTATATTTCGAAACTTTTATAAAAAAAAGCTCAACTTACTACCATTCATCTCTAGGTGTGCTCATAGTTAATGAATAGTAGTAACGTTGAGCCCCGTTCTTTATTTTTTATTAGGCAATTGTATATCCTGCACTTGCATAACCTACAACTGTATTAACTAAGCTTAATCCACCACTTGCAGTAGCTGAATAAACCATTAACAAACGTGTTGTTGCTGCTACTGGAATTGAAACTGATGTAATACCACTACTGATATCACCAAGTGAGACGATTCCACTAAGCACTGGCGATAGGGTCACTGTTGCTCCTGGAATCGGAGTAAAGAGGTTGCTTGTCGCCGGTGCACTAAATAATTGGGCCGTGATTGAGATTTCAGTTGTAAGAACATTCAGTGCAAGCGTGTTACTAAAGAAGGCAGATATCGAAGTGATTGTACCAGCTCTAGGGACTGAGAAAGCAAAATCAATAATCGGGCCAAGAACATCACCTGTTAAATCAATTGCTCCACCTAGAAGACTAATACCATCTGCTGAACTACCAAACCCGATAACCCCTACAGTACCAACTAGTCCGCCTAGAACAGTTGTCATGGCAATTGGACCACCTGATGACAATGGAATTATCGCCCCTGCACCTGTTGCACCTGTTGCTCCTGTTGCACCCGTTGCTCCCGTTGCACCTGTTGCACCCGTTGCTCCCGTTGCACCTGTTGCACCTGTTGCACCTGTTGCTCCTGTTGCTCCTGTTGCTCCTGTTGCTCCTGTTACTCCTGTCGCTCCTGTCGCTCCTGTTGCTCCTGTTGCTCCTGTTGCTCCGGTTGCTCCCGTTACTCCTGTCGCTCCAGCTAATCCAGCTTCTCCTGTCGCTCCTGTTGCTCCTGTTGCTCCAACTCCAGGGCCAGTTGGGCCTGTAGGTCCGATTAAGCCTGGTGCTCCAGTCGCACCTGTTGCTCCAGTTCCGCCCTCACCATATGGCCCCGTTGCTCCAGTTGCGCCAGTTCGACCTCTTCGGCCGCGGTCACCATCTTCACCTTTCTTGCCTCTTGGTCCTGTTACTCCCGTCGCTCCTGTTGCTCCTGTTGCTCCTGCTGCTCCTGTTGCACCTGTTGCACCTGTTGCCCCGGTCGTACCAACTCCATTTGCTCCAGTCGCCCCTGTTACTCCTGTTACTCCTGCTGCCCCTGCTGCTCCAGTCGCTCCAATCGCACCACGGAATCCTCTAAAGCCGCGTGGACCACGTTTTCCTTTTGGACCTCTTTTACAGCATTTGCGTCCAACTTTTACTACGACAATTTTGTGACATCTTTTTTTCTTTCTTCTATGGCATCCACAACCACTTACTTTATGGAGCTTAACTCCACTTTTCTTAATTGTTAGTCGCTTTTTTGAAGAGAACGAACTTTTCTTTTTGCCAACTAAGAGACTCAATTACAACACCTCCTGTGATAGTTCATCATACGAATTACCAACAGGGTTTGTCTGTGCTTTTTGGCAATAGATGGTTGTCCACCCTAAAATATGCATATGACTATGTATCAATGTAGTACGTTTCTTCATTAAAATTTTCAAAAAATAGTTAACACTTAATCACCCGAACTTCTTAAATAAAATCGTATAATTTTACATATATCTCCTGAAATTTATATTTTTATAAATTCTACAACTCTAGTAATCTCTTGTTTTCGCTCTAAGCGTAACCTCTATGTATAAAACAAGAGCTGACTCTAGGGCCAGCTCTTCCATAAACTAAGGTTAATCTTGTATTTAGATAGGATAGCTAATCTTAAAGAATACGGAACGCTGACCAAACAACTCCTGATGAGTCGGCTCCTCCTAAATCAAGGGCAATCGTTAATCCATCAGCTTCATAGAAGAGACCAACTGTATCTCCTGCTGTCAATTCTACTGTTCCTGCCAACGTGACCGTGCCATCTCCTAGGATTGCTCTCAATGTTAAAACGAGTGCGACATTGACGTTCAGTACTGGGAACAATCCTGTTATTAAATCTGCTGTAGTTGGTGCTATACGACGGATTACAAATGAAGGTGTTACTCCAGCACCGAGTGAAATGGTTACTGCTGCTGTTGTCGAGTAGTTAATCGTTGCTTCGAATGCGTATCTTCCTGTTGCTGGAGCTGTAAAGACACCAGTAACTGGGTTAAATGAAGTTCCATTATAATAAGGACTTGTTACGGTCCATCCTGTGAGTTGAGCTGATGCAGCTGTTGCTAATGCAGGTAAGAAAGCTGAGAATGACTGAGCAAGAACATCTGGACCAGTAGCTCCTGTTGCTCCTGTTGTACCTGTTGTACCTGTTGCTCCTGTTTCACCTGTCGCACCCGTTGCTCCTGTTGCTCCTGCCGCTCCGGCTGCTCCTGTTTCACCTGTTGCTCCTGTTTCACCTGTTGCTCCTGTTGCTCCTGTTGCTCCTTCAAGTCCTGCCGCTCCGGCTGCTCCTGTTTCACCTGTCGCACCCGTTGCTCCTGTTTCACCTGTGGCTCCTGTCGCTCCTGTTGCTCCTGCAAGTCCTGCCGCTCCGGCTGCTCCTGTTGCTCCTGTTTCACCTGTCGCTCCTGTTGCTCCTGTCGCTCCTGTTGCTCCTGTCGCTCCTGTTGCTCCTGTCGCTCCTGTTGCACCCGTTGCTCCTGTTGCTCCTGTTGCTCCTGTTGCTCCTGCAAGTCCTGCCGCTCCGGCTGCTCCTGTTTCACCTGTCGCACCCGTTGCTCCTGTTGCTCCTGTTGCTCCTTCAAGTCCTGCCGCTCCGGCTGCTCCTGTTTCACCTGTCGCACCCGTTGCACCCGTTGCTCCTGTTGCACCTGTTGCTCCTGTCGCTCCTGTTTCTCCTGCAAGTCCTGCCGCTCCGGCTGCTCCTGTTTCACCTGTCGCTCCTGTCGCTCCTGTTGCTCCTGCAAGCCCTGCTTCTCCCGCTGCTCCTGTTTCACCTGTCGCACCTGTTGCTCCTGTCACACTTGCACCTGTTGCTCCTGTCGGTCCGATTGCACCGGTTTCACCTGTTGCTCCTGTTACACCAGTGGCTCCCGTTGCTCCACCTGATGGTCCTGCAGGGCCCATCTCACCTGTCGCTCCTGTTGCTCCTGTTACTCCTGCTCCTGTCGCACCTGTTGCCCCTGTTGCCCCTGTCGCACCTGTATCACCTGTTGCCCCTGTTGCCCCTGTCGCACCTGTATCACCTGTTGCTCCTGTTACTCCTGCTCCTGTTGCTCCTGTCGCACCGGTTTCACCTGTTGCCCCTGTTGCCCCTGTCGCACCTGTATCACCTGTCGCTCCTGTTACTCCTGCTCCTGTTGCTCCTGTTGCTCCTGTTGCTCCTGTTGCTCCTGTTGCTCCTGTCGCACCTGTTTCACCTGTTGCCCCTGTTGCTCCTGTTGCTCCTGTTGCTCCTGTTCCACCTTCTCCGTATGGTCCAGTTGCTCCTGTTGCTCCCGTTGCCCCTGTTGCACCTGTTGCACCTGTTGCTCCTGTTGCTCCTGTCGGACCTATCGGATCTTCAGGAAATTTGATTTCAAGCTCTTCTCCACTGTAAAGTTCAACTTCAATCTCTTTAACCTGATTCCAATCCATTAGTGCTAAAAAATTGGCAAGTGCAGATTCTCTTACAATTAAACTCTCATCTTCATCAAATTCTAATTCGAATTTCACACCATTAAAATATTTAATTTCAATTTCCTCAACATTCATAATACCTACGACACCAATTAAATTCATTAACTGAGCAAGTTTACTCAAAAGCCTTACACCTCCTATGAATTTGAAAACTATTTATTACAAAAGGAAACTATTTCTTTTTTTCAGCCTACCTCCCTTATTTAAAATAAAAATACTCTAGCATCCTCTTATATAGTATGTTTACAAATTTAATGTGTATGGACGAATGAGAGAGGACAAATGATGGAATAAAACATATTTTGTAAAATATTGATCTTTCTATCAGTAATATCCTTCTGCAACTTCCTCCCATTCACATAGGATCGATGGAGGATCCTGCCGTTCCATTTGCCCCCGTTGCACCTATCTCACTCGTTGCCCCCGTTTCATCCATACCTGCCGTTGCTCCAATACCCCCTATCACTGCTAGTGTTGTTCCTACCGCTCCTGTCCCTCCTATCTCCGCTCTCTCATCCACAATTCCCATAGCCTCGCTAGAACCAACTAACTCATTAAGGAATTCGATCTCGGATGCTTGTCCATTGTAAAGTTCAATCTCAATCGCTTCAACTTGCAGCCAATCTATGGTTGCCAAAAAACTCTGCAATTCCGTTAATCTTTGAGGTTCACTATCACCCATATTAAATTTTATTTTGTATGCCATTCCGTTAAAATACTCGATTTCGATCTTTTTAATATGCATAATAACGACGTATTCAACTAGATTCATTAACCGAGCAAGTTTACTCAAAGCCTCCTACCTCCTAAGAATTAGATTGCAGCTTCTCTATCATTGATAAACAATCTCATGCGTACCACTGCCTCCTCTCTTCAAATAAAACTAATCTTGTTCCTCTTATATGATATGTATAGAGCATTGAACGGCATGGGCGTATCAACGAGCACGAGAATGAAAAAATAAAAACGTCCGATTCCCATTCACTAGAATGGAAACAAGACGCTTACACTTCCTAAACGATATTAACCACTATCACTCCGACTCCTCTTTCTCATCCTTTCTCTCTTCCAACACGTCTATCACCATCACTTGTATTAATTCTTCCCGATCTAGTAATGGCGACATATCTTCAATCGGACGGTTGACGACTAGTTTGGGGTTCACCATCGTGCCCTGATGCAATTTCACCTCAATTAACGCAGCACCATCTTCAGCCAATACCTGTTTCATAACTTCATCTGCATCAACATCTTTCTCGATTACGTAAGCGGGAATTCCGTACGCCTCAGCAATTCGGACAAAGTCTGGACAACTGTATCCCTTTACCGTTGATTGCCTACGACCATTAAAATATAAATCTTGGAACTGTCTGACCATACCTAAGGCATGGTTGTTCATCACAATGATTTTGATCGGCAGGTTCAGATGGTAAATAGTTTCCAATTCTTGGATATTCACTTGCATACCACCGTCTCCTGCAATTACAATCACCCTTTTATTCGGTTCAACGATAGAGGCACCAATTGCGGCTGGAAGCCCAAAACCCATTGCCCCCATACCACCCGCATTCAACAAACGTTGGTCTTTCTTTAATCGGAACGACTGACTCGCCCACATTTGATGCTGACCTACATCCAAACAAATGATGTCACCTTCACTGCACAGATCAGACACTTTCTCCATGAACAAATTCGGATCAATTCCCCCTTCTTCAGTCGGAGGACTCATAGTTGGATAGCGTTCTTGATACTCCTTTAGAATGTGAACCCATTCAGAGATGTCTTTCTTGACCCAACCATCCAAACGTGCATTCATTTCTATTAAAAAAAGTTTCACACCGCATGACAATGCAATATCCGCATTAACCTTATGATTCAATTCGACGGACTCGATATCCACATGCACTTTGCGTGCAGCACGAGCGAAGGTATCTGGACGTGTACCCGTTTGGCGCGTATCGAGACGAGATCCTAAGATCAGCACGAGATCACAGTTGGCAAGCGCCAAATTACTGTATCGATTTCCATAAGAGCCAATTAAACCGAAACTTGCAGGATGGACTGCTGGGAGAGCATCGAGACCCATGAGAGAGTGGACAACAGGAATGCCTGTATGCTCAACAAAAGCAAGGAATTCCTCAGTGGCTCTTCCCGCTCTCACTCCTCCTCCAACTAGAATAAGCGGACGTGTTGACTGTGCTATTAACTCTATTACCTCGTCCAACTTGTCTAAATCGCAAGTCACTTCTTCCTGAGCTTGTAAGTTGCGAAATTCCTCGCTGTCCATAAAGCTCTCTAACCTATCTGGATCAATATCAGCCCGCTGAACATTCATCGGAATATCCAGCAGAACAGGCCCTGGTCGACCTGACTGTGCCATATAAACAGCCTTCTCAAGGCAATATCTCATCCTGTCTGGGTTCGTAACCATTTCTGCATATTTAACGATTGGCTTTACGATACTAACGATATCCGTTTCTTGGAATCCGATCTGCCTAACTGGTTTATCAAACTTAAATTCATACGTATTTACTTGACCGGTAATGAACAAGCAGGGAACCGAATCGAAATAGCAACTACCGATGCCTGTCAGCATGTTCAATGCACCAGGCCCACTCGTCGCCATGGAGACACCGATCACGCCATTCATACGTGCGTAACCTTCAGCAGCAAATGCCGCTGCCTGTTCGTGATGCATAGAGACACAATGCACGTCGTCACGAGAATGTATGGAATCTAACAGATGGGCAATTGCACCCCCGATCATCTCAAACACGTGTGAAGCTCCCTGCTTCTGGATAAAATCAATCACATAATCCGAACACTTCATCACTGTCCCCCCTTTAATTGCCAGAATCCCTTTTCAGATGTTCCTTATGCCAATTTACCGTCCGGGCAAGACCATCTAGCAATGTTATCTTTGGTTCCCACTGTAATAACCTATTGGCTTTCTCAATATTCGCTCTCCAATCCGTTGGTTCCATCTTCGTACGCAAGGACACCCCCCACTTAGGCTCGATGCCATTCGCGATTTGTTCCGTCAGAAGATCCGCGACCTTGCCGATCGACACTTGCTCACCTGAACCAATATTGATAATCTCTCCATAGCACGCTGTTTGTCGCATAACGCACATACAAGCTTCAACCACATCATCTATATAGATGTAATCACGAACAGAATGAGGAACGGTCAATTGCGGTTGCTGACCAGCAAGCAGCGTGCGTACAACATACGGGATATAGCGTTTAGGGTCATCCCATGGTCCATAGGGAGAAAATAGTCGCAGCGTAACGATCGGCAGCTGCCTTTCTACCGCCCTCGTACGGCAATACAACGTTGCTGCGGCCTTCGAAACAGCATAATCGCCAATAGGTTCAAGTAGATCATCCTCTTGCATCGGAGTAGATTTCATTCCATATTCAGACGAGGAGCTCAGATTGATGAAAGCTGAGAATCCCACCTGTTCGCAAGCTGATAACAGATGAACGGTCCCTTGGAAATTCAAGGCATAGATGAATTCGGCTTCATTTTGAAAAGAAAACCCACCATAAACCGCAGCATGATAAATAATTTCTGGCCGAATAGTTGCTATCCGTTCGCGAATCCGCTCTGAATTCCGCAAATCCGCGTCATGCTCAGTGACATGCGGAAGTAGATCCCGAATCCGCCATTTGTCAGATAGCGCTCTAGTAAAGATGTGTACGTCGTATCCTTCCGCTACTAATCGCCTTGCCAAACACGCCCCAACAAAACCAGTAGCTCCGGTCACCAAAATTCGCAATCCGAACTACCTCCTTTAAGCCATGTATGCCTCAACCTGCTCCAAACAGACAGTACGGATATCACGTTGTTCCTTGAATGCAAGTAGCCATTCTGCAATTCGAGCCAGTGCCGTATCAAGCGGCCATCTCGGATGCCAGTTCAAGTAACTGCTAGATTTGGAACAATCAAGCTTGAGCAAGTTAGCTTCATGTGGATGTTTGACCTGATTGGTTGCTGGCTCAATCTCATAGAAGTCGTGGTTCCCTAATTTCGTACCAAGCCGCTGTACCACCCACTCCACACTTTGTACATCAGCGTCTTGTGGCCCGAAATTCCAACTTCCCCCATATTTGCCCGTGTTCTGCACCATGTGTTCAGCCAGTAACAAATAGCCGCCAAGCGGCTCCAATACATGTTGCCATGGTCTAATTGCAGCAGGATTACGTATGCTCATAACGTTCTTAGATAAATATGCGCGTATACAATCCGGTATTAATCGATCTTCCGCCCAATCCCCTCCGCCAATTACATTGCCTGCTCGAGCAGTAGCTATACTTATACCCGTCTCGGACTGAAAAAAAGAATTGCGATAAGCCGAAGTGACGAGTTCCGAACAAGCTTTGCTGTTCGAATAGGGATCGAATCCGCCTAGACTGTCGTTCTCTCGATATCCCCACGCCCATTCGCGGTTCTCATAGCATTTGTCTGTTGTTACATTAATTACAGCCTGAATCGAGCTCTTACCGCCAGCTGCAGCCAGTCGAACAGCCTCCAGCAGATTCACGGTGCCCATCACATTCACCTCATACGTATCTACTGGATGCTTGTAGGAATTCCTTACGATCGGTTGGGCGGCCATATGAAAGATGATTGTCGGGTCCGTGTCAGCCACCACTTGCCGCAGTCGCTCTAGATCACGAATATCCGCAAAGGTCGATTGCATATCCTTATCCAATCCACATAAATGAAATAAACTAGGCTTAGTCGGAGGTTGCAGTGCATAGCCGATGACATCGGCACCAAGTGATAGCAGCCACATGCTTAGCCAAGCTCCTTTGAAGCCAGTATGTCCAGTAATGAGGACTCTCTTTCCACGCCAGTAAGCTGAATTGACCATACGGCTCCCCTTTCTCCCAGTCTTTATTTTTTCCAAGGAGCTTTCTGCGATTTCCATAAGTCTTCTAGATAATTCTTGTCGCGCAGTGTATCCATGGGATGCCAGAAACCTTCATGTTTAAAAGCCATTAAATGTCCATTCTGCGTCAGATTCTCCAGTGGTTCTTTCTCCAGTACCGTACTGTCACCGTCGATCTTGTCGAAAACCTCCGGCTCCATGACGAAAAATCCAGCATTAATCCAGCCTCCGTCTCCTGCAGGTTTCTCTTGGAAGCCGAGCACTTGATCCTGCTTCGTCAGACGGAGCGATCCGAATCGCCCAGAAGGCTGAACAGCAGTTACCGTAGCAAGTTTCCCATGGGCCTTGTGGAATTCAATGAGCTTCCCAATATCTAGGTCCGACAATCCATCCCCATAAGTAAGCAGAAAAGTCTCATCTCCGACATAGCTCTGTATGCGTTTGACACGACCTCCTGTCATCGTATCCTTACCGGTATCCACCAATGTGACCTTCCAGGGTGGTGCATTATGATGGTGAACAATTGTTTCGTTATGATTACCGAAGTCAAATGTAATGTCCGCTTCATGTAAATAATAGTGAGCGAAATATTCTTTAATGAAGTATCCTTTATAGCCTAAACAAATAATAAAATCATTAAAACCATGTGACGAATAGGTCTTCATGATATGCCAAAGAATCGGCTTGTCACCGATTTCGATCATTGGCTTCGGTTTAACATGTGTTTCTTCACTAATTCGCGTACCGAATCCCCCGGCAAGAATAACGACCTTCATTGACTAACCCCTCTTCTTCAAGGTATCACGAAGCGTTTGCACCGTGTAATCAAGCATCTCCTGCGTTAGACCAGGATGAACGCCGATCCAGAACGTTCTATTCATAATCACATCTGTATTCGTCAGGTTCCCAACAATGCGATGAGTAGTATGTTTGTAAGCAGGTTGACGCAACAGATTCCCTGCAAACAGCAATCTAGTACCGATGCGATTCCGCTCAAGAGCTGCTGTCAGCTGTTCGCGAGTTACGGGTGATTCGTCCCTAACTGTAATCGGGAACCCGAACCAACTCGGAACACTATTCGGCGTGGGTTCAGGCAGAAGCAGGTATTCTTCCAACGGTTGGAGCGCCTCCTTAAGTCGGTTGAAATTAGCTTTTCGCTTCGCGATGAAATCTGGCAGCTTCTGCATTTGAGCCACACCAATCGCTGCTTGCATATCCGTTACTTTCAGGTTGTAGCCGATATGACTATACGTATATTTATGATCGTAGCCAAAAGGCAGATCACCCAATTGCCAGCCGAATCTTCGGCAGCATGTATTGTCTTTGCCTGGCTCACACCAGCAGTCCCGTCCCCAGTCACGGAAAGACTCGACTATTTTTTTGAGTAGAGGAGAATTCATCAGAACAGCCCCGCCTTCACCCATCGTAATATGGTGTGCAGGATAGAAACTGACAGTCGCCAAATCTCCGAAAGTCCCTGCTTTACGTCCCCCATATTCCGACCCGACAGCATCACAACAATCTTCAATCAGCCATAACCCGTGTTTATCCGCCACTCGCTTCACTTCAGCCAGATCAAACAAGTTACCTAACGTATGAGCGATCATAATTGCTTTCGTACGCGGGCTGACCGCACTTTCTAATAAGGTTGTGTCAATATTGTAAGTAGGGAGTTTGACATCAAGGAAAACTGGTACAAGCCCGTTCTGAATAATTGGATTTACAGTTGTCGGGAACCCCGCTGCTACCGTAATCACTTCGTCTCCTGGCTGCAGTCGCCGATCTTTCAATAATGGAGACGTCAAGGCAGATAGAGCAAGTAGATTAGCACTCGAACCTGAGTTCGTTAGCAAGGCATAACGTGTACCAATGAAAGAAGCAAATTTTTGCTCGAATTCACTCGCATAACGGCCCGTTGTTAGCCAAAAATCCAGCGATGCATCAACTAAATGGCTCAACTCTTCACCATCAAACGTTTTGCCACTTACGGGAACATTGGTAACTCCCGGTTCGAACACCGTTTGGGGCCAATTCGCTTCATAATATTGTTTAGTTAAAGCAACAATTTGTTGCCGAAGTTCACTGCTGGACTGTTCCATACGGAAATTGCCTCCGTTTCAATTAAAATTCAACCACTATTATCCTATGAGTTTAACTTCTGGTTGGACTGAGACAAATGCCGATAGGCCATGGAATTAAGTTTAAATAAACCCATTAATACCCAGTGAAACTCTTGAGTAAGTTGAATATGTTGAATACTAGTGGACAAAATTGATGGAATTTGTACTTGGAGGAGAGAAATTTGACAACATATATTAGTCCAGAGCTCGCTTCACAATTTCATAAATTCGGAAGTCATACTTTCATCCAGAAAGGGGGCCATTTTGAGCATCCAGATCAAATAAGCCTAGGGAACAGTGTTTTTATGCGCGCTCCTTATGTATTTAATACCGTTTCTCCTCGTGCGGAGAATTCCCCCAAGATCGTAATTGGTGACGGCTGCCAATTCAATTTGGGTGTCAGCGTTATTGCTGATAACCATATTGAGTTAGAACGAAATGTGCTTATCGGACCGAATGTTACACTTACAGATACCTCTAACAATAACCGGGTCTTAAGTGGGCACATGCGCATTGGTGAAGGCTCTTGGATCGGTGCAAATGCAATCGTTAAAGGACCTCTAACCATCGGCAAAGGCGCTGTCGTTAAGCCCAACAGTGTAGTCACAAGCAACGTGCCAGACTACTGTGTCGTAGCAGGAGATCCAGCCCAAATCACCCAAATTTACCTACCTGACATAGGGCACTGGGTCGATATTCCACCCCATTCAGAAGCTGAACATTTCGTAAATTATCGCAAACAACACCCGCTCCTATCGATATGCATCCCAACCTACAATCGAGCCTCTCATCTAGAACATTGCTTAACTAGCATATTCTCACAAATCGGAACGTGCGACCTGGTTGAAGTCATTGTCTCTGACAATGCTTCTACGGATTCGACTCCTGCTCTTATGAACAGATATCTCGAACTTTATCCGAACTTAACTTATATCTGTAACGAAGAAAATATCGGCCCAGATCGAAATATTTATCATGTTATGAATCAAGCAAATGGGAAGTTCGTGAAGCTGCAAGGCGATGACGACTTCTATGTTGACGGAACGCTCATGCCCCTGATTCACGTTCTTCATATGCATGGCGATTGTGGAGTCGTTCATATCAATGTTAGAAATGGCAATGGACGAGTTCAAGTTCATGAAGGCATGAGCGCTTTCCTCGAGCTGACATCGATTTATGCTACGTTCATTACCTCAACCATTTTGCGGCGTGAAGAATTGAAAAGAATTAAGGATCCTGCTCATTTTATTGATTCCTCTTTTAATCAAGTGTATCTGCAATATGCCATTCTAATGGAAAATCCAAAATTCTGTATCATGAACGCTAACATGTATACGTACGCAGGTATTTCTTCCGACTCCTATAATTTTGGTGAAATCATTTTCCGCAGCTATCAATCCATTCTGTCTTACTTCATTGACAAAGGATTAACGATAGATCAGCTTCGCAGCGAGAAAAAACGCACCTTGTATGAATATGCGATCCCCTGGTACAGACGGATTATTGAAACACGTATGATTGCGAACGTAGAACGATTTGAAGACATCTATACCGAGCACTATCAGGATGAACCTTACTATCATGAGGCTTTGGCCATTATTCGAAGCATCCAATCGCCAACATCGAATTTAATTGACGGAGAGTGAATCGAATGTCAACACCCTATTTACATGCCGATTTCACGGCAAGGTTTCACTATTACGGCGAAAACTCAAAGATGGAGGAAGGCGGTCAGATCTTCTGCCCAGAAGGCATATCCATTGGCAATAACGTATCCATCCAAGCCCATTACTGGTTCAACATCATCAGTCAAGATCCGCAGAAATACCCTAGAATCATCCTCGGCGACGGCTGCAAATCCAGTCCAGGCTTAATAATCTCGGCAGCGAATCGGGTAGAATTAGGACCTCATGTTGAAATAGGTTCGAACGTATTCATCTCCGATACGGACCATCATTATCGCCACGTAGGCATTCCCGTTTTGTCACAAGGCTTAACTTCGCAATCCGACCATGTCTATATTGGAGAAGGAGCTTGCCTAGGTGACAGCACAGTCATTATCGGAAATCTTCATATCGGTAAAGGAAGTGTGGTTCGGCCCCATAGTCTCGTAGAACAGGATGTGCCTGACTATTGTGTTGTTGAGGGATCACCCGCGCGCATCATTCAAGTCTATGAACCAGTAAGCGGGATCTGGGAAGATGTAAGTTCCGAAGAAGAAGCGGAGCAGCGATTGTTAGCTCGCCGTCAGCAAAAGCTTTTGTCGATCTGCCTGCCAACCTACAACCGTGCAGCGAATTTGGATCTTTGTCTCCAAGCAATCTTGTCTCAGGTGGGAAACAACGATAAGGTTGAGGTTATTGTGTCAGATAATGCTTCAACCGATGGGACTCCGCAAGTGGTAGACAAATATCGTGCACAATACGAGAATTTACGGTATACCCGTAATGATGAGAACATCGGAGCAGACCGAAACATTTTTCGAGTCATGTTCCAAGGAACAGGAACGTTCATTAAGTTACAAGGAGACGATGATTTTCAAGTAGAAGGAACACTCCTGCCACTTCTGGACACGATTGAGCGTCATGCTGATTGTGGCGTATTGCATGTGAATGTGCATAATAATGACGGTCGTATTTATGTGAAAGAGGGACTACCTGCTTTTCTAGCTGAAACGTCCATTATGTCAACCTTTATTACGGGCACTGTCCTACGCCGAGAAGATTTATTGAAGGTAGACACTCCCGATCGGTTTCTGGATTCTTCCTTTAACCAAATGTATATCCAATATTGTATCTTGCAGCGAAACCCTCGCTTCTGCATCATAAACCGCAGTATGTATCAATTCGCAGCTAATGAACCAAGCGGTTACAATTTCGGAAACGTCGTTTTCCGTAGTTATCAAACCATTCTGAGCTATTTTCTGGGCAAAGGGCTAACCATGCAAGATATTCGATTTGATAAGCGGCAAGCCTTATTCAACAAGATCATTCCTTGGTACCACGGAATCATCTCCTACCGAATGACGACGAACACCGAGGGTTTTGAAGACTTATTCATTCAATACTACCAGGATGAACCATACTTTGAATCCACCCTGCAGTTCATTCGTTCGATTCGTGCAAGTTCAGGCTAAGAACGCCAAGAAATGACCGTTGAACACTTCGTGTGTGTACACTTAAAAGGCGCATCCCTATTGGGGCACGCCTTTTAAGTGTACTTTATCTAATAAGCGCTAGCATTCAGCACCGCTCATCTCATTAGTAAAAAATCGCTTGTATTCTTTCGGCGTAAGCTTAACAGCTGATTCACCTACATAATGGAACTGTAGAGCGCGGCGCTTCTTCGTTGATAGATTATACGGAGTTCCATGTTTGAGTAACCCGTGGAACAATAGTATGCCTCCTGGCAGTAAAGGGACTGCAACATCTCTCTCCACTTGCACATGGCTATCGCAGAGTTGCCAATCTCTAATCGCATAATGGGGTGTTGCCCCGTCTGCATGAGAACCCGGGATGACATGCATACAGCCATTATCAAGCGCAGCTTCATCAAGGGCAATCCACACGCCGACTACGGGTTTCTCATAAGCCAAGTTTCCATACGCCATATCTTGATGCCACGGCTTTTCCCCACCGCCATGCGGAGGTTTAAGCAATGCCATATCCTGCACAAGCCGCGGCGTTTCCCCCAGGATATCTTGAACAATGGCAATGATCGCAGGATGTTCCGCAATCCCTCGCAGACGTTCGTCCACGTTGACGAACTCATGCACCTTCCTAACAGCTAGTTCTTTCTCTTCGTCCGTTTTCAATTCACTTTTTGGCTTAGAGAATTGAATTTGTGCCCCTTTATTATCTTTAAAAATAAGCTCATGCAAAGCTTCTTTCGAATTTTGAATATCTTCTTCCTTTAATACATGTTCAATTGCGGCAAATCCGTCTCGCCAATAAGCAGCAAGATGGGTTTCATTCCAATGGGTACTGCCTTCAATTTTATCTGCAATACGGTCGTAACGGTACAGTCTCGCTGATATTTCTTCCGGCGATTGCTCAGTCAGTTCAGTCCTAGGCATAACGGTAACCCCTCCGTTTAAATAATTTGACCATTCATAACTTTATTATATGAATAGAAAGTAGTAAAATAAATGCATTCAAGCACTATACAATTTGCACTATTCTACATAGAGGGGCCGTGAGTCTTCATGTCCGTTTTCACATCCCAAGCCATTCAGCTTAATCCTTATTTCGGTAAAGTAATCTGTGAAGTGAACTGGAAATGGAGCAGCCGCGAGGATGACCCTTTCCAAGACTTCGATTTCTGGTATGTATGGGATGGTGAAGGTGAGGTCACCTTAAATAGCAAACGTTATCCCGTTAGCAGCGGCGATTGTTTCTTGTTTAAGCCAGGGGACCTGACCAGTGCGAAGCATAATCCAGAACGTCCGCTTACGGTAACGTTTATCCATTTCTCAGCGGAAGGGGATCATTCGTACCCGATGTCACTCCCTTCTTTCGTCCATTTCGATCCCGCTGAATTTCATGAGAGCTATCTAGATCGTTTCGTACAAGTCAGACATTCGGAGGCTTATGGGCAAGAGGATGAAGCGAAGACGCTTCTTAAGCTGATTCTATTATTGTTTGAACGACAAGCCCCTGACCATCAACCTCAAGGTGATCCAGCGCGGCGCTCATTGAACCGTGTGATGATGGATATCGCTTCTCATATTCGACAAGATCCCGGACGTCAGCATAGTATCCAAGAGTTAGCCAAAGAAGCGCATCTTTCTCCACGTTATTTCTCACTTAAATTCAAAGAAATCATGGGCCAGACGATTGAATCCTATCTCATTCAGTCCAGAATTGAACGTGCCTCATACTTGCTTAAACTAGGCATGAATGTCAGTGAAGTCGCTGAGGCACTTGGTTATCGGAGCATTTATTTTTTTAGCCGCCAATTCAAAAAAGTAACAGGAACGAACCCCTCGCAGCTGCGCTCTTGATAAATATTTTTTGCAACTTTGGCTGAGCATGATAAAATGTACTTTCATGACAGCATCGCGCTAGTACATCAAGGAAGGTTAGGTCTTCAATGCATTCATCCAATTTATTGCGTTCGTTTAACTTTATGTATTTCGCATTACTTGCCCTCTTCGTCTCTTTTCTACCGGTTTATTTGGACGCACAGGGACTTTCCACATCACGAATTGGTCTCATTATTGGGACTGGCGGTTTCATCGCCATCTTCTCGCAGCCCTTATGGGGTATGATCAGTGATCGAACAAAAACGATCAAGAAAGTTATGCTTCTTCTTCTATTCTGTTCCACCATCATCGGGTACTTGCTGTACGATTCCAAAAGCTTTATCGTGTTGCTTCTATTTACGATGCTGCTCTACTTTTTCTTAATGCCCTTGGACCCTTTGACAGAAAGTTTGAACTTTCAAACTGCTGAACGCCTGGGAACAAGCTATGGTTCCATTCGTACATTTGGTGCTGTCGGCTACGCTGTGATGTCATTAATTGTGGGCTATGCGGCGCAATATTTCGGCATTCATAGCTTGGCTTACCTGTTTGGCGGCATTGGGATATTGAGCTTGATCATATGCTTGGCGCTGCCTGATGCTCCTGTGACGGGGAAACCTATCTCACTGCGTAGTCTGCGAAAATTTCTGAGTAATAAAGAAACCATTTGGTTCATGCTTCTAATCTTCGTATGCGCAGTTCCACAACGGATTAATGATACATTTCTTGGAGTCTATATACGTGAATTAGGCGGCAGCAATCATTTGGTTGGCATTGCCTTCTTCTTAGCAGCTGGGAGTGAAATTCTAGTATTCGCTTTAAGCTTCTGGTGGCTTCGAAAAGGAAGAGAATTAGCGCTTATATCATTCGCTGCCTTCTTCTATTTCTTGCGTTTCTTGGTCAGCGCTTGGGTCACAGATCCCCATGTGCTTGTTACGATTCAGCTTCTCCAGACGTTCACGTTCCCTATTTTCTACTCAGCTGCGATTCAATACTTGTATCAAATTGTTCCAGAGGAATGGCGTGCTACTGGACAAACTGTGCTGGCTATCATCTTCTTCGGGGTCTCAGGAATCGTTGCTTCTTATCTTGGAGGATGGTTCTATCAAACCTATGGTGTACACACCTTATTCATCTGGGTGTCGGTCATGTCTTTCTCTGGATTCCTATTAAGTCTGGTGCTGCGAGCGGTCTATCGTAAACAGAAGCTGGCAACGTAAGCTTTTTCTGCTAAAATGGTAGGATAGGAAGAAACGGGGGCACATCATGGATTACATTATATTAGATATCGAATTTAACGGCCGCAAGTTTGCCAGTGATTTACCGATGGAAGTAATTGAAATTGGCGCTGTCCGTTTAGATGCTTCACTTACGCAAGTGGATGAATTCTCAGCCTTGATTAAGCCAGTATATTTCTCTAAATTAAACGCCTTTATTAAGAAAAAAACGGGGATTCCCCAAGAAGATATTGACGAAGCAGCTGGTTTCCGCAAAGTAATTGCCGATTTCTTGGCTTGGCTCGGACGAAGTGAAGAAGTGTTGCTTGTCACTTGGGGTGGTGAGGATCTCAAGCGAATCGTGTTTGATACGCGGATGCACAAATTAGATGATGCGTATTGGATGGCTGCTCACTATTTCGACTTATTGAAAGGGTACACGCGCTTCAAAAAAGTAACGAACGATGTCAGTGTCGAAGCTGCGCTTACAGATTTGAACATCGTCGCCGAAGGCACGGCTCACCGAGCGTTGGACGACGCTAAGATGACAGCGGAGGTCTTCCGCTCGATCTTCACCGAGCTGGACTTCGAACGCAAACAGCAATACGTCGACATGTACACGAATGCCAAGGAACGCAGGCTGATTAAGACAGCCGTAAAATCCATCCATACACAAAAAGTCGCGCCGACATGGGAGCTTTTCGTCGAGAAATATTTCGCCGATAAAATTGAAGCTGCCGACGCTAAGAAAGTCGCCGAAATGCAAACATTATTCGCCGCGGAAGTGGCGAAAGGCGTGCCAGTCGCGAAGTCTGCGGGTAATACCGCGGTGATCAAACCAGACCAAATAGCAGACAATACGACGGAATCAACGTAGCGACGTTCGAGATGCGGAACCTGGTTCCGCTATTCTGCTGAAAACGGATATATGCACAAAGAAACGGAACGTAGTTCCGCTATTATTACGTTTTCACACCTTACAACACCAATTCGTCTACAATAACGGAACCACGTTCCGTAACTTTTTCAAATTCATGTTTAGTACCTAAATAAGGGATCCTCGTTCCGTTACTCTGAAGCAATTTCTCCAAAATTGCTCAAGTCCGGAGCGGAGGTCCTTTTCTAAAACAAACTTGTTCCTTCCTCTCCGCTCGAACTCGAACTAGCATATTGCATCACGCATTCTACTACTCCTCCTCGATTTAGCACATTGCATCACACATTCTACTCTTGCACTCGATCCAGCATATTGCATTACACATCCTACCACTCCCCTCGATCCAGCACATTGCATCACACCTTCTACAATTCCCCTCGATGCATCTCAACCACCCTAAGTACGCGACAATTGTTGTAGATACCTCAGAATTTATGTTCCACGGATACGTCCCACTCTCCCACTCCTGCAACCAATCGCTGAATCCGCCACAATCATCCCCACATGTCGATCCGAACTCAACGAAAAAGCCAACCCAACCGATAAACCTTGCAATTGCAAGTTATCAATTAGATTGGCTTTGTATGACTCCAGCTATCACAGTTGATCCACACCTAGACGGTTCGTATAGAAACTGGAGACCACTTTGTCTTTAGCCGACTTGGATCCACTAGATTGTAAAGTATATAAAGTATCGGTTAGCTCCATAAACCACATCTCATCCTTGATGCTAAGCGCAATGTCGATCATACTACGCACGCCGTCTTCGGTATCAAGTCCGCTAATTGGCAGTGCCTTTACACTGGAGAGTTTCACTTCAATTTGATGACCGATGATGTCATCTTGATCAGAAGCAATGACATGAACGAAGGCAATACCATGCTGCCCCGCGATCGCTTCTACATAACCATGTACCATTTCATCTTCACTCGTTGTTGCGACGACCCAATCACCAATTGCAACATTTAACATATGCCTCGCCACCTTCACTCGAAATGTTACTGCATACTGTAATTATAATTATTACAGTATGCTTTGTCAAGAGAAGGTTAAACTACTTAGAAGACATCATCGACCCAGTATGCCATAGAAATGAAGTAACTTATTAATTAACTATTTCGTAACATTTACAATCATAATTTCGCTAGCTGTAGCTCCACCATAGTTAATGAGCTCAGCTCGATACTCATAGTTGCCCTTAGCTCTATTTACTAAGGTCGATACGGATGATTGTGCATCCGGTGTATGGTCGGCAAGTGCTTCTGAATAGATGAGAACACCGTTTTCATATAAATTGTACGTCCCGCCATTTGTTCCCCACCACATGTTCATGCTGACTTTAAAGTTGCCATCACCATCCCAGTTATCGTTCGATAGAACCGATTTGCCCGGAGCTGCTTTTGTTACGGTTACTACGTGCGTGCCGCTCATCGTTGTGCCAAAGGCATTAGTAAGTTCGGCATAGTAACGATAAGTCCCATTCTGCTTATAGGTAATTGATGTAACGGTAGATTGAGCTGATGGTGAATGATCAGTTAGAATTTGTGTATCGATTAATTTTCCATTCTCATACAGCTTATAGATTCTACCATTTTCACCGTACCACATGTTCATCGCTATCCTGTAATTACCATCTTGCAGGCCAGTATCATTCCCATTGGAATCAGAAAGAATAGGTGTACTTGGTTTGGTTTTGCTCTTTGCTGCAATATTGGCCACAGTGGCCATAGCTGTTCCGTGGTTCCCTGCTGCATCGACGATTTCGAAAGTGAAGCTATCATTATAGAGAAACGTGTAGCTGCTTGAACCTCCATTATTCGTAATCGTCACCGGTTCGCTCGGTGTGATTGTGGCGGTGACACTTTGCGCGGTTATCGAACTATAGGTCACTGTTGCTGTAGGAATCGTATCATCAATATTATAGACTACATATATAGAGACATTGGACACATTGCCAGCAGCATCCGTCCCTCTTGCATACACCGTTTCATTTGCAGAAACAACCACAGGAATTACATAAGCTGTCCATGCGCCGCTAGTACCCACTTTGTATTCTTTCACTGCTGCATCTGCCGGATAGCTGATCGTGACGGTGACATCTGTATTAGTCGGCGCTGTAATGTCTGCCGCTAGAGTCGCATCTGCTGGTACTGTCTTGTCAATCCTAACCGTTGCCGTGTGAGGGGTCTCCATATTGCCTGAGATGTCCACGCTCCAATACGTTAGCGTATGAACTCCCTCTGTCGTCAATACGATTGATGTGCCGGTTTGTTGCGTTCCGCCATCTACCGTATAGTAAGTAGCGGCTACAACAGATGTCCCCTCGGTTACACTCAAATTTACTGTAGTGTCTTGATTGACCCACCCTGTCGGAGCATTGTCTGTTGTCGTTGGTGGGATCGGAGCTGGTTTGATGGTGAAATCATCCATCCAATATTCTTGGCCTGTGGAGCCTGCAGCCATGGTTCTGAAGCTGGCTGAACGAAGGTAATTCAACCCCGCATAGGTTCCTCCCAGATTCCGGATTGCCCTCACGTCCACCTCTATCGTATGCCACTGACCGTCATCAATCAACGTATATGCAGCTGTTGGCTCGTTGGAAGAAGCGGTCGCCGCAATTGGATATGTTCGATTATCCAGTCGTATCGGATATGCCTCCAATGCTAACACAAGCGGCGTTCCCGGATTCACCTTATACTTGGCGCTCACAATAGGAAATTGATTGATATTCCAGTCTGGCGGGTAATTCCCAAATCTCAGTTGTTCAGTCTCATCGTTGCCACTCTTATAGTAGACGTGGATGACTCCGTTTGTACCATTCTCATAGATGCGTTCATAGTTCGTGACCTCATTCCCACGTGAACTGTGTCTATAAATTTGCGTATATAAATTGTCATCGGCATCAAATGAATTGTACAGCATCGGCTGACTCAGATAGTCGGTTGCGTTAATAATCACATACATTATGCCGGATATCGATTTGCCAGATGCATCTGTCGCTTTGCTATATACGGCATATTGACCTGGTTGGGTGTAAGCATGAGATGGGCTAGCCCCTGTTCCTGTTGAACCATCGCCAAAGCTCCATGAATAGGAGGCAGGTATGAAACTGCCGAACACAGTAGCCGAAAATGGTACTGCAGAACCGGTAACCGCCTTGAATTGACTACTCGTTACTTGCAAGGAATCCGGCGCATCGGCTCCAGTCTCAACAATCCCCATGTCCGGTGCACTTCCATCATAAGCCAGATTGACGGAGGCTCCATCCCCCCAACTTAAAGCCGTATCCAAACTGAGAACTCCACTTGTAATTACACCGGTCGCTGCGTTCTTCGTGTAAGCAATGTTCGTAATACGCGCCCGATTTGCGGATGTACCCACAGAAATGATGTCTCCCACTTGATTGTCGATCCCCCAGCCGTCAAAAAAATAGTTCGGATTGTTGACTGTAAGCGAAGTGCTTCCGCTTCCTGCACCTATTGCTGTTGTCAGATCCGTACCACTGTCGATCATCGGACTCCCTGGCTGTAACGTATAATTGTAATTGCTTGGATCCGTGAATAAAGGATTTATGTTCATGTTTTGCGCAAACAGCGGAACTTTCGTTCCGACTGCCGCTGACATCGACTCCACTTCGGACAGTGACCATAGTTTATAGTCACTATTAAACAGAAAACTATTATTATTTCCGAGGAAGTACGGGGTCACTCCCGGACCGTGCCAGAAGTTGTTTTTGATAAAGCTAAGTGTTCTAGAACCGTCATCATTAAATGCTCTTTCGAAATAACGGAGATTCGTATTCGACGCATTGTTATCATTGTTATAAAAAATGTTGTTCTTAAAGAAATTGTTTTTGATCGTGAAGACGCCATTACCGCCAAACAAATACACAAACATTTCGTTCTCTGCATATATGTTGTTATAGAAGACAGAATTTTGAAAAGACATGTTGGCTGAATACGGAGCGCTGCCTAACGTACCTCCACTATAGTTACGAATGAAACGGTTATATCGGAAAATAGTCCCATCGGCGTGGACGGAGTTCCTGGATGATGCATTTCCAGATCCATACCTTTGTTCAGCAAACACATTGCCCTCCAGTAGAATTCTATTGTTAGGGAAGATTTCGAAATTCCGACTCCACTGGCTGTTAAATACATTGTTTCGCACGACAACATCGCTTACAGTATTATAGTTCGTGTCAAAGTAAGAGAAATTCAACACCGTATGCCTTGCCTTGCTGAAGTTATTGCCTTCGATTAACAATTTGGAACTATTGGAGAACGTAATCAAATCATCGCCTAAATAAGCCTCTGTAACAATGTTGTTTAGTAACTTTAACTGGCTGGTATAGTTAATGAATATAGGAGCACGGTAACCCCATCCAGCCGTGGCGTACGAAAAGACGCAATCTGAAATCGTAATGTTGCTGTTAGGAGTTCCGTTCGCTGTACCTGCTGAATACATGGTGCCGTCGGTGCTGTCTATTTTTAGCCATTTACCAAGATTCAGATGTGAGGTTAGTTTAAATCCATTCAACGTTATGAAGGACTTACCTTTGATTTGCACAATATACGAATCCGCGTTCGGATAAGTAAGTGTCGCTTGTCCTTTATTTAACGCTTTAAATAGTATCGGGTTCGTCGCTGTGCCGCTATTCTGTGGAACGAGTTGATCACTGTATATTCCGTCCATAAAGAGTACAGTATCTCCAGCCGCAGCTGTAGAAGCTGCCTTGGTCAGCGACCAAGGCGTGCTTGTCGACAAACCATTATTCGATGCACTCCCAGTGGGGCTGACATAATAGGTTACACCTGCTGCGTGAACAACCTGAGGAGGAACTCCCATTCCTATCCCCAATATACTTATAAACATACTCACTACTGTCAGTATCCAATACGCCTTTGATCTTATCAATTTCCTTCATCTCCTTTATTAATTTCGGCTACATCCTTCCAATCCATCATGAAAGAAGCGATCATTTCTATTTTTTTGTGATTATCACCCCCTCTCCTTGCTGCTAGGTTGCTTACCACTTACTAACTTTAGCTTCAGAATGCATTTGAAAGCGTTATCATTTTTTGTGTTAAAACAAGCTGCTGCGACAAACCATATAGAATTCAACGAACAGCAAATAAACCACGATTGACTTGGATTTTTTAAAATAAAAGTAGATCATCCAATACCTATGTGGGAACCATGTTTATATCTATGAAGCTTTCTTTTCCCTATCCGATCACCGGTGGAATTCTTATCTCCACTTTGGTGCCAATTCCTGATACACTCGTATAGCTCAAACCATACTCTGCACCGAAATAAAGCTTTAATCTTTCATTAATGTTATGAACGCCAAACCCGCGCCAATCATCCTTGGATTGCTGCTGGAACATGCTCATCAGAGCATCCTCCATCATACCTATACCATTATCTTCAATGCACAGAAGTATCAATCCGGCTTCTAGCTTTCCGCTTATCGTGATGGTCCCGCTTCGATCTGGCTTCATCTGAATGCCATGCATAATGCTATTTTCGACCAGGGGCTGCAATGTTATTTTAGGTATTTGATACGACAGGATGTCCTTGATATTCAAAACAAGTTTAATGCTATTATCGAATCGATAATTCTGAATTTCCACATAGGTTTGAACATGTTGGATTTCATCATCGATCTTCACGATATCCTGACCTTTTCTCAAACTGAGCTTGTAGAAGTTCGATAAGGATGAAATCAAAGATTCAATATCCGTGCAATTATGTTTAATGGCCATCCAATTTATTGAATCCAGCGTATTATATAAGAAGTGGGGATTGATTTGAGATTGCAAGGCCTTAAGCTCTGCTTGGGCCCACTTCAACTCCGCGTTCTTCATCTCTTGCCCGGTTTTGAACTGTTCATCAATTAATTTCTCAATCTTTTTGATCATAAAATTATAAGATTCCGCCAGCTCCCCAATCTCATCTCTGCCGAACTTCTGCGTGATGACGGACAATTCGCCATTTTGGACCTTACGCATTTTGGAGATTAAGCGATAAATCCGTTTCGTGCTGGACACGGAGCTTACATAAGCGAGCACATAGGCCACTGCTGCCATAACGATCATAATCAGGATTAGCACGTTTCTTTGACGGGAACTGGCAGACAGAATATCCGTAATTGGGATTATACTGACCATTCGCCAATCCGTACCTTCAATCGTTTTATAACCCACGATCGCCCCCTTACCCTTAACGGTAGTTTTCTGCCACATATTCTCTTGCTCTGTCGCCAAGTTCGGAACTTTCCAAAGATTGATCTGTTCAAGTGAAGCCGTCGACTGAATGATCTGCCCCCTGCTATTTTCTATATAGATCATGCCTGTATCGGTAATGTTGGCTGCTTTATCGATAATATTCAGTACATCACTTAGTAAGATATCAACGCTAAGTACACCCATGTTTTTAGAATAATCATTAGGATTCTTGACAAGACGCAGTACGGATAACACTTTATCCTCTGTCACATTGCCAGTCTTTTCCGTGTAGTGGGTCGTGGTTGGAGATAATAAAACTCTGGCGTTACTATTTAATAATTGCTCATACCAGGAGTCATCACGAATCGATTCCATACTGTAGATGAGCTGTCCGTCCCCCGCATATATGAATTCATCCGGTACGAACAAACGAATGAGATGGATATCCTCGTTACGAAGTAAATATTGAAATAGTCTTAACAGATATGAACTATCTTTCAATTGCATTGGGATTTCATAAGACGCTCCATTTCTACCGAACACCCTTGTTGCCTCTTCATCGAGAATAATATAATCCGAAATCGTAGAAGCACTGTTCACTTTGGATGCAAGAGAAGACGCTGCCTGTTCGAAAGACTGCTTGGCAGCATACACCGTATTTTCCTCGATCACTTGCGCTGCCTGTTTGTAGGCTAAATAAGTAAAGCCGAAGAGCGGTACGATCATGAGGAAGAAAAAAATCAAAACGAGTTTATTTTTGATTTTGAGATCCTGGATGTATTGCCAGAGAACACGAATTGATTTCCCCATCATAAGTAATGCCTTTCTCTATAATCGGAAGGATTCATTCCGGTCATTTTTTTAAATATTTTAGTGAAATGATTGGGGCTTTGATAGCCTACCTTTCTCGATATTTCCAGAAGCTTCACTCTTTCTTCCTTCAAAAACTCCTTAGCCTTTTCGATTCTAACTTCGGTTATGTATTGGTTAATGGTTTTTCCTGTTTTTTTCTTAAAAATCATGCAGAGATAGGTCGGTGTCAGAAACAGATGCTGCGCTAGCATGTTAATCGTTAAATGATCATCATGGTAATGCTCCTGGATAACCTGCATAATCATAAATACATTTTGTCCGATACTATTCTTGGATTGGATATTGTCGAAAACAACCAAAATTCGGTCCACCATATAGTTTTGGATTTCTGTCAAGCTGGACATACTCGTGATGATATCCCAAAAATACACTTGTTCCTGTTTTTCAAAGAGATCGATATTGTATCCTGTTGCAAAAGTATTTAATTCTAGGAGCATGCTGCAGAAAATGTCTTTGACCTGCTTAATGGGCAATTCGGTATGCTTTCTAATTTCGTCATGCATGTGGACAATGAAACGCAGCGTCTTATCTTTATCGCATTCACTCAAGCAATCTACAAATTGCTTAATAACAACTGCATCCAATCGATATGTCTTACCGTTATCAACCCGATCCTCGTAAATAACCATCTGATTAGCCCCGATAAAAAATTGTTTCTGCAAGGCTAGCGCAGCGGTTCGATACGATTCTCTAACCTGCTTCACCCCATCTACTTTGATTCCAATACCCATAAACAAATCGACTTTCACGCTTGCCAATTCCTCTATCGTTTTCTTCAGAGAACTAATTATCGTTGGGGGAAAATCTCGATGGCTAACCCCTTTTCCGTAAAAGTGAATGACAATATGCTGGTTGTCTTTAAACCCTGCAAGATGGTACATCACAGGATTATCGAATACCAAATCTATCGCTTTATATATAAGTCCTTTATGATTATGCTCGATATCTGTAGACGGTTCTGTTTGAATGTCGATTTTTATGATAGCGGTGATAACATTCCCATAAGATGAAATATCTTTGTTCATTTGTTGTAATCGTTGCAAAATATCAGGGAGAGGTGTTCGCATACCAGCCATGTCCAAAGCTAGTTTTTCCTTGAGAATTGCGTTATTCTCCGCATTTTTAACTTGTTCTTCCCTGACGGCACGAACAGCCAAACTAACTGCGCGTTTCACTTCTTCTCTATTGACAGGCTTCTCTAGATAATTGATTGCACGCAATTGAATAGCCGATTTCAGGTACTCTTTATCCGCATACCCGCTTAAGAAAATGAATTTACAATCCGGAAGAATAGCCTTTACTAAGACAGCGAATTCAATGCCATTCATACCAGGCATCTTGATATCTGAAAGAATGATGTCGGGTCGTATTTGTTCAGCCAGCCTCAACGCTTCATCACCTGAACCAGCACATTCAACCCTACTAACGTCAAGGCTATTCCATGGAATAAACTGGGCTAATCCTTCTCTTGTCGACTTCTCATCATCTACAATAATAAGTTTTATCATATACGTGTACGCTCCTTGGGCCTGATTGGAAAAGCATACCATATATTACCTCTAAAGGCTCTTGCATGGCGTCAACTGCCGAAGCCTCTAGAGGTATTAATAGGAATTATTTATTTTTCAGATATTCATTGATTTGTGTTTGCGCGACTTCCATGTATTTCTCAACGCCGGCCTTCTTCAAGTTTTCTTTGTAAACTTTGATCCCGTCATCCACATCATCAATGAAACCCATATAAAGCGGTCCGGCATATTGTGCAAACAAATTGCTCAGATTGGTACTTACATCATTGATCTCCTTGGTGTTCAGGGCAAAATCGACCAAAGGATTCGCTTTATAGCGTTTTTTGGCATCATCAGTTAGAGCTGCATAGTTGGGAAATGATCCATCAAACACTTTGGTATAGGCTTCATTCGTCCAGCCCCATGTGCCAGCCGCATTCGGCGGATATTTATTATCGATCGGGAACTTAATAACTCCTTTGTCATCGACCGTATAATGAGTACCCTTCAATCCGTATTGTGTTAGCATATTGTAGGATTCATTGTATCGCAGCAAATCCAGCAGCATGAGCGCTCTTTCTGCATTTTCGGATTTCGCACCAATTGCCATTCCTCCTGCCATATAGGAGTAACGATCAATGGAGCCTTTCGTAAAAGCTGGATAGACCTTTACATCCCATTCTGGATGGTTTTTGCTTACTTCATTATAGATATTATTAGCACCCGGAATACTTGAGATTAACGCTGCATTCTTGCCGTTCTTGAAAGAATCATTGAGCCCGACCGTGTTAGAAAGTGCATTCTTCGACCAGTAACCGTTATCTTTCCATTGCTTCATTTTCTTCAAAAATTGCGTAGTTTCCGGTAAATCGAACGTATACTGGAGCTTTAAGGAAGCATCGTTTTTATTGATAGCAATAGGGCTCGTGCAGTTTGGAGCTCCAGGCGCCATCAAATCATTATTTCCGAAATAGAGAGAGCATAGCATCCATGCATCATTTTTCCCCATATTAAAAGGGATCATGTTTTTTTCATTTTTAGCCACCGCGTCCAGATAGACGCCGAAATCATCCAACGATTTGATATCCGGTACGTTATACTTCTTCATCAGATCGCCTCTAACGACATACGTACTGTAATTAAAACTTGCTGCAAGCGTAGGCAACGCATACATTTTGCCACCCACATAACCGCCCGCAATCTTATCTTTCGCTTCTTTGGCTGAGATAGGAGCATAGGTGCTCAACATGGCAGGAGTGATTTCCTTAAAAGCGCCTCTTCTGGCGTTGTCCGCAAAATTCATATAATTCGCTGCGAAAATCAGATCGAATTTCTCGCCGGAAGATAGCATTAAGTTATACGCATCGTTGGATAAAAAATTGATTTTGACCGTTGCATTGATGTCCTTAAGGGTCAATTTGTTCAATTCCTCGTGGATCAGCTTGGCATCAGGCGTTCCATCCGATGGCAAATACATACTGAGTTCAACTTTTTTGGAGGTGTCGACCCCCGAAGCAGCAGCCGTGCTTTTAACTTCTGGAGTAGGGCTCGATGAACTCCCCGTTTGGCTCCCCGTATCCTTGGAACATCCGATTGCAATCATCGCTATTGCCAGAATAGATACCAGCACATTGCCCATCCTTGACCACTTTCTTTGCATATCATTTCCCCCTATATTGTATTGATAACTGGAGTATTCCAGAGCTATCCTTTCACTGCGCCTACTGTCATTCCTTTAACGAAATACTTTTGGATAAACGGATATACCAATATAATCGGCCCCGTTACGACCACAGTCATGGCCATCTTGAACGTTTCTGAGGGCATTTCAACTACAGGGATGCCTGTTTTTTGCGCGACAATCTGTGCAGCTTGCATGGAGTTAAACACTTTATAAAGGTGATACTGTAAAGGCATCATGTGCGGTTTCGTAATAAACAACATCGCTTGATACCAGTCGTTCCAATACGTAAGGGCAATAAATAAGCCAATTGTAGATAAAGCGGGAAGAGACAACGGAAGATAGAGCCTAGAGAAAATGGTGAAGTCTCCGGCACCGTCCATTTTGGCAGATTCACCGATGCTATCAGGGATTGTTGTAAAGAAAGTTCGCATAATAATGATGTGAAACACTGCCAACAGATGCGGAAGAAGCAGCGCCAAATAGTTGTTTTTCATCCCTAAACTAATCATGATGAGATACCACGGAACTAATCCTCCACTAAACAAGGTCGTGAAAAAGAAAAAGAAGGAGAATTTATTGCGGTATTTAAAATCTTTGCGGTGAAGCACATACGATGTCATAGAAGTTAGAAAGAGCCCTAGAACGGTACCTGCAATAACTAAACAAATCGTAACACCATAGGCCCCTACGATGACTTCTGGCGTTTTCCAGATCAACTTATAGGCTTCCAATGAGAACTCTTTCGGGAGGAGCCTATATCCATGCTCAAAAAGCGAAGAATCTTTCGTAATCGATCCCGAAACCGTAAGAAGGAACGGAATGAGACATAATAATGATATAATTCCAATGAGTAAATAGCCGATGATGTTGAAAAAGAGATCATCTTTTTTTATGATTTTGTTCCCTCTCATGAAACCACTCCTAAAATAAGGCATACTCCGGATTCACCTTCTTAATGAGGTAATTCAACGTCATTATGATAATGAAACCAACAGCAGATTGGTACAATCCTGCTGCCGCAGGCAATCCCAAATCCAACCCTTGCTGATTCAGTGCACGAAACACGAACGTATCAATCACATCCGTCGTATTAAATAGCAATCCGTTATTACCCACTAATTGATAAAACATGTCCAAATTCCCTCTCAGAATACCACCGACTTGCAATAGAACCATGATGATAATCGTGACTCTCAAGAGAGGTAAAGTGATATAAGTAATTTTCTGAAAAATATTGGCTCCGTCCAATTCAGCCGATTCATACAAATCAGGATTTATCCCCATAATTGCCGCTAGGTACACGATGCTGCCATATCCGATAATTTTCCACAAATAAAATCCTACAATGATGAAGATCCATAAATAAGGCCTGCCGTACACATCGACCGATTCAATCCCCCATGCTTTCAGCAGCGTATTTAAACTACCGAACTCGTAGTTGAATATGCCATAGACAAAGGAACCAACAACAACCCAAGAAATAAAATACGGTAAAAGCATCGTTGATTGCGTGATTTTCTTGAAAAGTTTTCCCTTCACTTCGGAGAAAAGGATAGCTACTCCCACTTGAAACACTACACCGACTACAATAAAGGCTAGATTGTAAAGAATCGTGTTTTTGGTAAGCAGCCAAGCTTGCCCGGATTGAAAGAAAAAGGTGAAATTTTTGAACCCAACCCATGGGCTAAACAAGATTCCTTTATCAAACTCAAAGTATTTAAAAGCAACTATGATCCCTCCCATCGGAAGATAACTGAAAATGATAAAATAGATCACCGCAGGGGCTAACATAAGAAACAACATTTTGTTTTTCTTTACTTCCATTAATAAGCCGGATGCTTTGTGCATGTAACAACCCCGTTTATTGATTTAGTAGTCATTAAAGCTATAAACCCACTATAACAGCGCTTTCACATCGTTGAAATCATACAATCTTATAATGATCAGCGATATATTCTACTTTGCAAGTTAGTCGAATAAATACTTGTAACTATCCGGGCGCCGTTCCTGCCTAAACAAGACGCGAGCTTCGCCGCTTGCATTCCCTACAGACAGCCATGGCTGGTAATAAGACTCAGCAAGGTCGATTTCACTCATCACTATGCCTTGCGTTTGATCGGAAATTTCTGCAATGATTTGGCCTTGTGGATCGATGATTCTGCTGGGATTCTCTCCCCACATTCCTGCGATCACGACGTGAACCCCACAATCAATCGCTCTTGCAAGAGACTGAATCAAGGTATTTCCCTGCGTTGGTACGAATAATATTTCCGCACCTTTCAGCGTTAGTATTCTTGCTACTTCAGGGAAGTAACAATCCCAGCAAATCATCATGCCGATTCGACCCAGATCGGTATCAAATACCGGATATTCGCGTCCTGGCGTAACCCCAATCTCAGCTTCATCAAGGGGCACATGCGTTTTTCTGTATTTCCCTGCTACATGGCCTGCTCGATCTATCAAGAGCGCCGTATTATAAAGGACATCCCCATCCATTTCGAAAAAGCTAGTAATGATGTAATATTCATATTTTCTAGCATAATCCGAAAGGAAATTCGTCAATGTACCTGGTATCGACTCACCAAAGAGTCCGTAGCCCCTACCTTCACAACCTTGCTCATAAACGCATTCACTTAGACATACAACATCTGCCCGTTCCACTCCAGCTTGATCAAGAATTGTCCCCATTGCAGCTAAATTGTCTTGTCTATTACCAGAAAACTTGTTGATTAGCGTAGTTGCTACCCTGATCTTTCTAGAACCTTCCGACTGTTTCTCAATGAAAGACGGCCTTCTCCAGACGATCCTACCACGCGTTGACCATCGGAAAGCAAGTTCCACCTCAACAGCTGTTGCCCCTTCCGGCGCAGCCATTGTTCTATGCAAATTCACCCACTGGTCATCCAGCTCTCTTGTTTGATCCAAATAGTCTCTTGTCAGTAATACGCCGTCTGAATCAGACCATGTGAGCATTACATAGCAGTTAAGCCCGTTTACTTCTATATCGGTTCCCCGATATTGGACACTGATTTCATATGTCTTTCTGCCATTTATCCCGGTAATTTTACTTATCCATTTTCCGTATTTCTCCAAAGTACCGTTGGCATGCATAACCAATACTGGCTCTTCATCCCATACGTCCCTTATAAATTCCGGAGCAAGCGCTTCGTGTGGAGACCAGCTTATCCAATCCGTAGAATCGAACATTTGTATGCGATTAACCATCGTCGTTCTCCCTCCTTTCAATTATTCTGCTGCTACTTGTAAAGTATAGCATCGGGTATATGACGTGAAAATTATGTAAAGTTATAGTAATGAGCGATATCTTACACATTTTGTGCAGTCCTCATAGAGGGAATTGTGACTATGCATCATATAAGCCTCCAATGAGACAAGTTGCTGTAAATATTTTATAATATAGGCATGATAGCTTATCGTAAGATTCTAAAGGAGTTAACTTATGTCTTCTACACCCGTTTTGAATGATGACAACTGGTCGAAATTGCTCGAATATGTGGCAGAATCGTATAGCGAAGTTACGCTAAGTCGAGGCTTTCATTTCTATAAGCAGCAGATGGTACTCTCCATGAATATTGCTGCAGAGCTTAGGAAAGTTCATGCTGTTGTGGAAGAGTTCGGCGAGAAGTGCCAAGTAGCGATTGATTTGAATCAATTGAAAGCTAGTTCCTGTACCTGCCCTGTTAAGACATCGTGCAAACATATAGCAGCAGCCTTCATGGAGTTGGCAGATCGCCAAGGCTATCCAGCCTCCCAAATTATGAATGCCAAGATGGCGTTGAAACGCGTTGCCGCCCAATCTGCCAATGTATCAACCTTAGAGCAATTACCAGGGATGACGGTAGAAGGCTGGCACAAGTTCATGGAGCATTACACGTATCATCTTAAACCTAACTATGATCAATGGAACTTTGTTGAGTTACTTAGGGGGCAATTCGCAAATCTCAAGCGTACCCCCATTACGTTTTCAGAAACGGATCAGTTTTACTTCGAGTTTCATCAGCGGCTGTTCATTTTACGTAAAATCGTAGAGCAGAACGCGCAAGCAGGTGTTACCTTTTTCACGGCGGCAACCGTCTATCATTTGGTCGATGAATTGATGGAGTGGATCAATCCAACGATTAGTCTCCTAAATGGACTCATTAGTAGCGAGAGATTCCAACAAACAACAGCCTATTTTCGTACGCAAATGTCAGTAGAATCGCCTAAGAAACTACACCATTTCAGTGTGTTTACGGCGTTCTTAGCCTCTCATCCAATGCTAGAAGAAAGCCAGATAGCCTCAGAGATTGTCGCTTTCGAGGTTATGCAAGAGGCAGAACTTTCTTTTTCCCTATGTGCAGGACGAGCCTATCTATATCTTATGCATGGAAGAAAGGCGCTTTCCTGGGAAACGTTAGCCTCTCATGCTGCATTCAAGGAAGCCCCAACACTTCTGTTCAGGCCTTTCCTGGATGAATTGAAACAGAAGCAGGATTGGCAAGAGATGATTCTGTGGTTGCGAAGAATGTGTTCATTTTATCGCGGCAAAAGACACCTCGAAATTGACGTCTATGTCTTCTATTGGAAGTTAGTTATCGCTGAACTACCTGAAGCAGAGGCTGACATGTGGCAGTCATTAGAAGAACTGTTGCCTACGACATATCGCATTATCGAGGATCTTTATTATGAGAGGCGACAATGGAAACGGTGGATTGAGATGCAAATTGCACAGGGTTACGACCCTTTTACGCATCGAGTTCATGTACTTCAGCCTATCGAGAAGGAGTCGCCAGAACTACTCCTCCCCTACTATCATCAAGCGGTAGAGCACTATATTCGGCTCAAAAACCGTCACGATTATAAAGCCGCTGTACGGCTATTGAAACGATTGGAAAAGGTCTACAAAAAAATGAAGCAACCCGAACGATGGGAAGCGTTCTTCACACGATTCGTTAGTCGGTTTAGCAGACTGCGCGCTTTGCAAGAAGAATTGAAGAAAGGGAAGCTGTTAGAATGAGTACCAAACTGCACGAAATGACGTTATGCATGTCTCTAACGGATAGTGGAGATGCCCTGCTCTGGGGATTCAAAGATGGCCGCGATGTCTCGGGCGACCACTTTCGTAAGCTTGTATTCACATGGCATGAGCCTTCTCTCTATGGCACTTTATTAGAAACGCAGCAAGCCGGAGAGCTTGTTGTGACAATTCTCCCTGCGGAGCAGGTACTTGGATTTTTCGCTGAGCCGAATTTCATGGAGATCGTCAGTTGGGACATGGGCACAGAAGCTGCGAATATGATGTTGCATGTCGCTCCACTTCTCCAAGATGCTGCTAAGAAAGGGCTCTATATACCTAGCTATGAGGACTTCCGTAATGGCCGATTAGTATGGACTTGGGATCGAAATGGGGAAATACTTGCAGACATCGATTGGTCTGTTCTTGGGAAAACGGATGACCTTGGCGAAGCAGGGTTGCGAGCCGCGTTTTCGGCAGCAGTGGTAGAAGCTCATTATTCGAATGAGACGGCCATGGCAGATTTGCGTCGAGATTATCCGGCTTTATTTGCGGCGAATCGGAAGGCTAATATTGCAGACGATTCCCCTGCTGCTTTTACAGAAAATGAATGGCTCTCTGCGATGGGGTGGCGACCAGACTTAGCGCCTTTCCGCCCTGCTCTGCAACTTCTCGAGCCTGATGAGCTTGAAGAAGACTGGCGGTTAAGACTCGTCCTTCAGGACAAGCAAGACAGTACCCTGCTCACCCCCATTCGACTGCATGTGGATGGAACAGCATCAGGTCAATGGGCGTCGGAATGGACGCCTCATGTAGTGGAGCGAGCGCCTGGCTGGGTAACACGCCTTTTAGAAGCACTGCCGCGCATGGCTGATGACGGGGAACTGCTCGCACATCCAATGAGCGATGACTCCGCCTGGACGTTCCTGACCAAGGACAGCCGCATCTTGCTGGAGGATGGCTGGAACGTCATGCTGCCAGCTTGGTGGGAAGCCGCAGCGAAGCGGAAACCACGCCTCAGTGCCAAAGTCGCTGCTGAAGCAGGCGGTGGCAAGAGCGAGTCATTGTTCGGCATGAATTCACTCGTCAATTTTGACTGGCGGATCGCGATTGGCGATTCCGAATTGAGCGAAGCAGAATTCAACAGCCTGCTTACCCGCAACGAACGGTTAGTTCGTTTCCGCGGGCAATGGATCTATCTGGATCCCGCATTTCTCGATCAAATTCGCAGGTTGATGGATAGCATCGATCCGGCTGAGGGCTTGTCGCTGCAAGATATTTTCCAGTTACATTTGCTGAGTGAGTTAGAACGAGAGAAAGTGAATGCTTCTTCATGGGATGGGGAATCTCAAGAGGAGTTGGATTACGAAGAAGAAGCTCGCTTACAGTTAGAAGTCGAACTGAACACACATTTGCTTAAGTTAGTTCGACAGCTAGGACAGCCTTCCGATCTTGAACAGATTCCCGTGCCAGCTGGGCTTCGCGCAGAGTTACGCGGATATCAGCACCAAGGGTTCACTTGGTTAACTTATCTGAGAAAGTTCGGTCTTGGTGCTTGTTTAGCAGATGATATGGGTCTTGGTAAAACGGTCCAATTCATCACGTATTTACTGCATCACAAACCTGTTTCTGAGCAGCCTGCTCTGCTGATTTGCCCTACTTCTGTACTCGGCAACTGGCAGAAAGAGCTTGCTCGTTTTGCACCAGAGCTTACGGTTATGCTGCACTATGGCAAAGGTCGTCTGGGTGGAGCAGCACTCGATGATGCCTTGCAAGGCGTCGATATTGTCTTAACTTCTTACACGACGGCACTTATGGATCAAGAAACGCTTCAACCTTACATGTGGAGTTCCCTCTGTTTGGATGAAGCTCAGAATATTAAGAATGCGCAAAACAAGCAATCTTCCGCCATCCGCTCGTTGAACGCAGTTCACCGCATCGCTCTCACGGGTACGCCGATTGAGAATCGATTATCAGAGCTGTGGTCCATCTATGACTTCCTGAATCCTGGTTATCTTGGGAACCAGCGTGGCTTTCAAGTTCGCTTCGCGAATCCGATCGAGAAGCATCAAGATGCGGAGCGGACTGCGCAGCTCCAGCAGTTGGTGAAACCTTTTATGCTGCGCCGCAAAAAGAAAGATCCCGCCATCCAGCTCGATTTGCCGGATAAGCTGGAAATGAAGGTCTACATCAACTTGACGGCCGAGCAAGGCGCGATGTACGAGCAGACCGTGAAGGATCTGATGGAGCGCATGAAGAAGCTCGAGGGTATGGAGCGCAAGGGCGCGATCCTTGGTGCTTTGACACAGCTGAAGCAGCTGTGCGATCATCCGATGCTGCTCACGAAGGAAGCGGAGCAGGCGGAGGAAATGGCCCAGAGCGAGGATAGCCGCGCTGAATTGGTCTTGCGCTCCGCGAAGCTAGAGCGCTTGGTTGCGATGGTCGATGAGCTCCGCGACGAGGGCGATTCGTGCTTGATCTTCACGCAGTATGTGGGCATGGGCCGCATGCTGGCGAGCGTGCTTTCCGCGCAGCGCGGAGAGCCGGTGTTCTACCTCAACGGGAGCACGCCGAAGCAGGAGCGCGACCGCATGATTGAACGGTTCCAAGCCGCTGACGGCGAGGGACCGAGTATTTTCGTGCTGTCGCTGAAAGCCGGCGGCGTCGGGTTGAACTTGACCGCGGCGAATCACGTGTTCCACTTCGACCGCTGGTGGAATCCCGCTGTCGAGAACCAAGCGACCGACCGCGCGTATCGCATGGGCCAAACGCGGAACGTGCAGGTCCACAAGTTTATCTCGCTCGGCACGCTCGAAGAGCGTATCGACGAGATGCTCGAGAGCAAAATGAGCCTCAGCGAAAACGTCATTTCCTCCTCCGAAGGCTGGATTACGGAGATGTCGAATGATGAACTGCAAGATTTGTTTACGCTGCGGAAATCTTGGTAATTAGCAGCGGCTGTAACCGTAAATAAGGCCCGAGATGGGCCTTATTTACATCTCAGCGGCACGCGGACTGGCTAACCGCAAAGTACGTACGGTTTCCAGCGACTCCTAATAAGTATCTGTCTCTGCATTTAAAGCAGCCATCTCACTCCACACGCTAACCTTGCAGCTCAAATGACGATCCCCCACCACATATACATCATTCACCTACACTAATTTCGCACAGCACACTCCCATAACTTTTCCACAGCTAGTAAGTCAAGGCCCTATCTTTCGTCCCATGTTTCAATCTACCTACGTCTTAAACACACCGACTCCTCCGAATGGTATACTAACCATATATTTCAGCATATTTCGACATTATTACTTATAAAGGAGACATTACTTAATGCTTTATCCAAAGCTATTACTTCCTGCTACATCGCTGCTTTTAACTGCAGCACTTCTTACCGGAGGAGCGTCATCAGTATCTGCTGCCTACTCCCCTTCCGTTAGCGCATCAACGAAACTCGTTTACGCTTCTGGCAAAAACTTTACCGTCAAAACGGTCACAATTGACCTCACCGATCCAACGCTTGAACTCGTTCCTGCCTTAGCGGATGGTGGTATCGGTCATGATGACGCCATGCAAGCCATTGTCGATCGAGAGAATGGTGTCGCGGCGATTAATGGGACATTCTTTAACGCTTACGAGTCCGATCCTTACATTCGCTACCCCAATGGCACCCTGTTGAAGTCTGGTGAGACGATGCATTCTGGGGAAAATCAGACGCTTTTTCTGAACAAAGATAAGGTACCTGACATTCAGTTCGTCAATCTTGATATTGCCATTCGCACCAGCGAAGGCGGCGGCACCTATACGATAAATCCTTGGGGGATTAATAAATATTACGGAGACACGAGCACCGACCAGATTGTCTGGTATACGCCGGATTTTGGCCGCTGGATTGGCTTTCCCAACGGGACTAAAGTGGTGATAAGCGAGGGACTTGTCACACGGATTACACAGGATTCCGTAGCAGTTCCAGAAGATGGATATGTTTTATTCGTCGGCAATAGTGCCAACAATAAGCAGAACGTACTGACCAAACTTGACGTAGGTGATAGAATCACGAAGGATATCCTCGCAAAAGGTGAAGGGAGCAGCAATCTCGACGCCAAAACCTGGCTGTCCGCGATCGGCGTAGGTCCGAAGCTCGTAACGAATGGCGCCTCCGATATCAATGTGAGTAGAGACGGTTTTACCGATCCAAAAGTCACACAATCTTCTGCGGCTAGGAGCTTCGTTGGGATTGATGGCTCTAATCGCCTAGTCATGGGTACCGTACCTAACGCCACATTGTCTGAGCTTGCTTCGATTTCGATTGCCCTTGGACTTACAGAGGCGATGAATATGGATGGTGGGTCAAGCTCCGGTCTTTATGCCAACGGGACGATGATGACCTATCCTGGACGTAAGCTTAGCAATGTTCTCCTCGTCCGCAAGTTAGATAAACCAAAGGTACAAATTGAAATCAACGGGCAATATATCTCGGATTTTGCTGGTTTTATTGATAGAGAAACGACAGTTGTCCCGATTCGTCCCTTCATTACAGCCATGAACGCGAAGTTTACTTGGGACGCCTCAACACGAACAGCTACAATTACGAATGCTGGCGTTACATTGAAATTGCAGGACGGAAGCTCTGTCGCTACCGTGAATGGCAAGTCCGTGGCTGTGCCCGTCCCACTGCAAATCATGAGTGACAGCCGGATGTATGTCCCGCTTCGTCTCGTTGCTGAGTCGCTCAAAAGTACAGTCACATGGAACAGCAATCTCTACCGCGCATCCGTAAAACTACCTTAGACACAAGAAAAGGCAGCCCCAAGTAAATTCTTGAGGGCTGCCTTCTGTATGTTAGTGCAAACCTTCTAATGCAACTTCTGCTCTTCCTTCGGCATGTGCTACTGTCTTGCCGCGGCGCAGGAAGAGTCCAAGAACCACGCCACACATCGCGATAATCATCATACATGTGAATGTATATCCGAATGCATCAGGCGCAACGGAAAGCATCGACTTCTGCATCTCCGCAGGGGAACTTACAGGAAGTTTCTGCTCGGTAATCAATGTTGACACTCGTGATGTCAGAATCGTCACGACGATCGCAACACCAAAGGAGCTAATTACTTGCTGCATCGCACTTGTCAACGAAGTAACGCGGCTGACGAGGTCTTGCGGAGCTTTTTTGATCAAATGTGAGTTAATTGGCATCATCATGAGTCCCATACCTGCCCCAGCCATGGCTAGTGGTAGAATAAGATCCGTTCTTTGCGTGGTCATATCCAAATGAGAATACTGGAAAATTGCCCCAGAAACCAAAGTAAGACCGATTACAACTAACCAACGAATGCCGATTCTATCGAATAAATAACCGCCAATTGGCATCATAAGTGCAGACGCGATCGCCTGCGGGAACAGGGTCAATCCGGTATCGAATGCTCCGTAACCACGGGCTTGCTGCAGGAATTGCGGGAGAAGGAAAATCGCCCCGAACATACAGAATTGGATCACCCATTGAATGAATATACTAAAGGAAAAATCGAATGATTTGAATACACGAAGCTCAAGCAAAGGAATTTTCGTTTTGAGCTCAACAATGACGAAAGCAATTAATGCAGCGGCACCGACGATAATACCACCAAGCGCTTTATCAGAAGTCCACCCTGAAGCACCTTGCGAAATGCCATAAGATAGCGAAGCGAAAGCAATCGGACCCAGGATCATTCCAGGAAGGTCGAAACCAGCAACTTTTTTGCGTGCCACAACAGGTAATTTCCATAATCCGAAAATAAAACTAAAAATACCGACAGGCAAATTAATAAGGAAAATCCAATGCCACGAATGGTACTCAACTAACCAACCTGACAAGATAGGACCAATAGCTGGTGCTAATAAAATAGGTACGCCCAGCATACCCATGACTTGCCCGATTTTGTTCGGCGGACTAAGTCTGTATACATATGCCATAGCAACTGGCATCACGAAGCCCCCGCCCAAGCCTTGCAGAATGCGGAAGAAGATCAACATTTCAGCCGAGTTCGGCGTCGCGCATAAAAGAGATGCAATCGTAAACAGCAGTACAGATGTAAGGAAAACATTTTTCGCTCCAAAACGGTCCGATAACCACCCCGCTAATGGAATTACCGCAGCGGATGCCAGCATATAGCCTGTTACCGCCCATTGTATTGTTGGTAGATCTGTTTTAAAGTCAACCACTAACTTCGACAATGCAACATTCATTGCTGTCGTGTCGAGGATAACCATGAATATGCCCGTAATAATAGCGATTAACGGCACCAGAATGCTCGTAATCTTAAATTCCGGCTCGGTTCCACCGGATACAGCACTTTGACTCATTCCTAACTCCTCCTTAGACAATCTCTCTCTTCACGTGTTACAATATTTACGGGACAATTGTCCGCTACCCCATATTACGGACAATTGTCCGCAAAGTCAAATGATTTTTTCATGGACGATCTCTCTACCAGGAGGAAGCAAAATATGAAACATCCAGATGAACATCAACAAGAAATCCGTGAACTCATAAAAGATGTCGTTACTGATACCGTTACGCCAAGCAGTCGCCGCGGCGAACGTGATACGGAGTATCGTCGTCGCATCCTTTCAGCTGCTCGCATGCTTTTGGAAACGAACGATATAGAATCTGTAACAATGCATCAAATTGCCAAGGAATCCGGCGTCGGCCAAGGAACCTTATACCGCCGCTATACCCATATTGGAGATGTGTGCAGCGACTTGATCAAATCCACAACAAATCGATTTATAGATATGATTGAGGATAAATACACAAATATGCATCCTATTGGATCTGGACTAGATCAACTATCTGCTTGCATCCATGATGTGATTGATTTCGTGGACGAGAATGTCGCACTTCTATCCATTATCTCTTCTATGCATGGAGAAAAACGGCACTATACTATTCATAAAAAGCCGTTCTTTGTCAGACTTCGCAATATTCTAGCTCCACTCATTCAACATGCCATTCAAAATAATGAGATCAAGGATTTAGATGTCACCTTGACGGTCAATACACTTCTCATTTCCCTGTTTCCGGAACAATACTTGTATCATAAAGATACATTAGGCTATACGAAACAGCAGTACACGGAAGGCATTTGTCGACTATTCGTAAAAGGAATCTAACTTATGAAATCAGATATGAATCCGAGCCAGCGAACTTTCTGGAAGAAATATATGGCCAGAGCAAGAATCGATGTCGACTTGGCGGCTTATACGAAAGTATCGCGAAGTTGGAACGATGAGATCCCCTCGTGTCCTGTTAATCGACTTTATTTTATAACGGAGGGCGAAGGTTATGTGAAAATAGGTGACCACACCTATTATCCGCGTCCTGGCGACCTTTACTTACTGCCTGCGGGTAGTGACCAAGCTTATGGCACGATTAGTGAGAATACCTTCGGCAAGTATTGGTGCCATTTCACTGCGAAAATCGGTGATCTGGATCTCTTTCAGATTCTGCATACCAGCCCATCGATTGTGGTCAAAGACGTATTAGCCCTTGGTCAAACGTTCGAAAACTTAATTGCACATCGTCGGAGTGATGCCTTATCAGCTGAATTTCGCGTAACAGGCATCCTCCATGAACTCATCGCGGATTTCATTGATGCCAATGCTGCCGTGAAACTGAATTTAGCTACCACCCCAACCCATGAGAAAATGAATGTTGTGCTGCGCTACATGGAACAGCATATAGCAGATCAGGTTTCGATCGAAACACTCGCTCAGCTCGCCCATTATCATCCCAATTATTTCATCAATGCGTTCAAACAATTTACGGGATACTCCCCGATCCAATATATGAACCACTTGCGCTCCGAAAAAGCCAAAGATCTACTCCTGACAACGGAGCTGAATGTCTCTCAAATAGCCGATTCCTTCGGCATGGAATTATCGTATTTCTCCCGAATGTTCAAGGAACAAACGGGATTCAAACCAACGGCATTCCGTGATTTGCGGCCGCGCTGAGTTGTGGATGAGGCCGCAACGCATTTAACGGAATGAGCTGTTTCTGTTTCTGTTTCTGTTTCTGTTTCTGTTTCTGTTCCAGCTCCTGATCCAGATCCCGTTCCTGCTCCTGCATCCCACTCCCATACCTCCGTCGCGCCAACATTAACTGGAAAATAGGTAGTTATTTTCTTATAAAACAAGCTAATCAGCGAAATAGATGGAAAACCTCCATCTATTTTCGGGTTATTTGCCCTTTTCGGCTGAAAACATCAAGAATAGCTGTATATTTTCCATTTATTTCATATTAACTGCTGTTTCGGCGTAAATTTACTGTATGTTTTCCATCTATTGTTTAGATGGTGAGGTGTTCACTAAGTTGAGCGGACTCTTCGCATTATTGTTAAGCAGGTGTTCTAGGTATGTCGAAGTATTAGTCACTTGGAGGTACTAGTTTCTTCGAAGTATTAGTCACTTAGAGGTACGATTTCTTAGGAATTTTAGTCACTTGGACGTACTAGTTACTCTGGAGTTTTGTTTGTTTAGATGTGCTAACTGTTTCGGAGATTTTGTGCTGAGCTGATTGCTAGATACGACTAACTTCGTTGGTGAACAATCGTATGATGATGTTGACAGTAGGATAATGAGTTGTCTGTCAATCGTGTAACATTCATTCCTGGAGGAGCCGTTGCTCCCATCACGACACAGCCAGCGGCGTGGCGAGATACCACGCCGCCATACGAAAGAAGCAGCTCCCATCACATCGATGGGAGCTGCTTGCGGATACTACCTTAAGGATAAAACGCATTCTTCGCAGTCGTCGTTGGGCACCAACGCGCGTTAAGCAGGAACTTAATGAGCGTGTCTTTCGCTCGCTCTGTACCTACGTAGCGTAAGGATTCCGCCGCATGCGCACGCACATAGCGGTTCTCGTCATCCAGCGCGATTTCCAATTGCGGAATCGCTGCTTCAGCATTGGCCCCTAGACGGGACAGCGCCAAGCTGGACATGAACCGCACCTGAGCGCTTTCATCTTGCAGCGCATTCCCCAGACATGCCACCACTTGATCGTGGCCAGATTCCATAAGACCAAGGGCATCTACTACAGCACAGCGGATTTCCTCCGAAGGATGCCCCATCAAGTTAACAAGCGCTGGTACTGCCTCGCTGGCGAGTCCTCGCAATTCACCAAGCGCGAACACGGCATGGGCGATGATTTCCTCTGCATTGGCAGCTTCATTATTGTCTGTTGCCAACGCAGCAATTAATCCGCTTACAGCACCACTCCCCGCTACAGATAAGCCATAAGCTGCAAGTCGTGACACGTTGGTTTGCTCGCTATGAAGGGCTTGAAGCAAAGCTTCCACACCACTCGGTCCACTAGCTGCGAGCTCATAAGCCGCATTAATTGCATCAGGTTCCAAGCTGCTTAATTCAGCTGCCAGCTCCTTGATCCGTTGTGGATCAGAAGCAAGCGTGTCAGCCATGCTGCCAACTTGTCCTGACAACCAATTCCACGTTTCTTCCCACATGAAATCGTGCTCACCCATTGGCAGTTGTAGCCCTTCAGGTTTGCGCCATCCGAGCTCTTGATTGTTCCAGCTTGGCGATTGCGGCAGTTCCGTCCGCATGAATTCGAACTTCAACATGTAACGAGCTTGCCCCAGTACATTCGGAGTGGAACGGTGCCAAATATCATAATGAATCAGTGCAAACGTCCCGGCATCCCCACTCGCCAACACTTCTCCTTCAGGCTCATTCCCCTCAAAAGTACGTGATTCATAATTTTGCGTACCTGGCAGTATGCCTGTCGGTCCTAACTCCACAGGTGTATCCTGTGGGAAATACATAATCATTGCCCATTGCGGGTGATGATTGCGCATCCTGTTGTAACCCCAATAGCTATCTTTATGCCAACCGCCAGCTACACTTGAAGCATTATAATGCCCGTGGCGATGCGCATGCATCATATAATTAGGCCCCAGCACACTGGTCAATGCACCAGTCACCACCGGATGGTCAAAAACTTTGCGCAGCTCACGAATGCGAGGTAAAAGATTATTACCGGGATTGCCTTCTTCGGTATACACCGTATTCAATTGCTCGACTAAACTTTCATGAAATTCACGTGGAAAATCGGTTTTGAGAAGTAGACAGCCATTCGTAATAAACGTTCTCATTTGCTCATCAGTCAATAATAAAGGTGTGTTGCTTTGCATTGTCTCTGCCTCCTTGGCATGAAAGGAATGTGTGACTCATGCTCTTATTATATGAATGATGATTTGAACATTAAATAAACAATCTTAATCCGTACTAGCACAAAATTAAGGTATTATTATCCTCCTCCTGAATTATTTAAAACACCTCATTTCTAGTTCATAACAGCGCAGGCATCACGTAACTATAGACAGCAATAAAGTGGCAGGTACTTCCAGCCAGAACGAATATGTGCCAAATCGTGTGATGGTAACGCAATTTGCGCCAGAGGAAAAAAGGAACACCCCCGATGTAGCTGATCAAGCCTACTTCTAGCCAAATAAATGCAGCATAGGGCAATCGCACATAAAGCGGAATAATAAATAGTATCATGAAGGCTCCCATGCCCAAGTACATCAGAAGTCCCCAAGGCATAAATCGCCCAATAATGACATGAACATACCTAACACCGCCGAAAGCTAGTGCCCATATCACGATAAGCAACTCAATCGCAACCCGACTATGCCAAGTTATGAGCAGGAACGGTGTATACGAGCCCGCCATAGCAATGAAAATTGCTGCGTGGTCCAGCATTTCGAAGCGTTTTCCCCACTTAGGTGAACGTACAGCATGCAACAGCGTCGAGGACACATAGAGTAGGCAAAAGGATACTCCGAACACCACATTGCTCGCCGTGTACAGCCAATCGTCAAATAGCACAGACCGCTGCATGAGCAGAATGAGCCCATATATGCTTAAACACACGCCAATCCCGTGACTAACCGCGTTTAAGCGCTCTTCTTTGCGTGCAAGTTGATCCTCCATGGGAAGAGACACTCCCTCCTTTTTGTTCTAGTTTTTCCCATGGAGGAGGCACGTATGTATCAATCTTCATTTGACTCCTTTCTCTCCTTGACGTTGACATGGCTTAACTCAAAAAAACCGCCACCTCCAACAAACTGGAGCTAGCGGCAAGTTCTTCACGGTATATTTCAAGGGAGAGTCCCCTCTTGTTCCTTCTTCCTTTTACGCAACCATGCAGCCAACTCTTTCTGATGCTTGAACATAATGAGCAGCGTATTCCCTACCCATATCCACATATGCACTGCCGCTGCATCCCTCACATACAGATACACTCCCATAAGGAGCATCCCGATCACCACCTGCTGACCATCCACTTCTGACGAGATCGGCTTCCATTTGTTAATAACTTTCATCCCACCTAGCATGACTGCCAAAATAACCGCCAAAGCAAGTGACACTTCAAATTGTGTCAAGCCACTCCAAATGCCGAAAGTAACGGCGATGGCTTTGCCCCCTTTTCCACGTAAAAATGGCGAAAAAGCATGCCCAAAAATCGGCGCTAACGCAACTGGGATCAATCCATACCCCGACACTCCGCCAACATGTACAGCCAATAGAATGATGAGATATCCTTTGATAAAATCGAGCAAAACCCCAGCAATGCCCAGCCGATATCCCGCCGCTTTCCATAGATTGAGTGCACCTGGATTGCCGTCCCCAACGGTTTTCAGATTTTTCCGAGCTAACCGGCCTAACCAGTAACTAAACATGAGCGCACCTGATATAAAAGCACCTATCGTCCAAACGATAATCATTGCACTCGCCTGCTTCCTACCTTGACGTGCCGCCCTTTCCAGGCCACATGCCCTAGAAATACGACCTGATACATCGAGTACAGCATCACCATAATAAAAAACAACGTCGACACAACGTGTATCACGGGTGTAACCTTGCCGAAAATTCCAACGTATCTTACAAAATAAAATAGCTGTGCCATGTACAATAGGTAGCCGATTAGAAGCGGTATGCCCCAGGATGTTGCCAGGAAAAATGGGAACGCTGCTGAGAGAACCAGCCCTGTCGCCCAACTCGCGGTAAGCATTAGCGTGCCTGCTTTGAGTTTAGACGTGCCTAGGACAGCACCTTTGCCGAAGCCTTGGATCTGACTCTTGAGACTCTGAGGATACATGCGAAAAGATACCAGCCCGTAGCCGATAAAATTATTTACTGGTATGCCAGCCCTTGCATAGGCAGCGCCCAGATTCAAGTCATCTAGCATTTCCGATTTGATACCTTCATGGCCTTTGATGGATTCGTAATCTTCCCTCGTCGTTACAATACAAGAACCGTAGAGGCCTTTCTGATTATTTTTCTTTTCAAAAGGAGACGTAAACGCAAATACACCGAGCACATTAAAGATGAGCGCTAGTCTCTCTCTTAGATTCTCCGTGTAATGGTAGGGCACAATTGACAATACGCCACCGAGTTTATTCCGCGCTTTTACCAAACATTCTAAGGCTCGCGGTGCGAATCGAATATCGGCATCCAGGAAGGCAATCAGATCACCAGTAGCTTTGGAATAACCGTTCCATACGGCCCAGTTTTTGCCCGTCCACCCATCAGGCAGCTTAGGATTGGAAATCACGGTAACACCGTAATTTTCAGCTATTTCCCTTGTGTGATCCTCCGAAAAATCATCCACTACAATGACTTCGTAGGGTTCCAAGGTTTGAATTTTCAGGGCATGCAGAAGGTGAGGAAGATTATCCGCTTCATTCCTAGCCGGAATTATAATGGATAACTTAACTTCATTCAGCGCTTGATCGGTGCTGCGGGGTATCACTTGTCTTCTGAAGATCATGAAGCCAGACAGACACCCTAGGACACATATGACTAGTAACGCCATCCTTGGAATTCCTCCTTCACATCCGTTGTTAACGGGGCAGTGCGAAACGCTAATCAATCCGGGAATACAGGCTATATAGATGTATATGAAAGATCAATCGCTTCTCATGCGAACAATTCACTCGGTATGTTATAATATTGCTTATCACTTATTAGGAGGCATACCTTGCCTATGAAAATCTATGTCATCCTCTCTTTTGATGGGGAAACACTTGAGAATGTTTATGTCGGTCCCGACGAGGACAAAGCGCTTGCGTTTAAGCCTGCTGATTTTGACAATTGCGATGCGCTTTTTGTGGAAATATGGGAAGACGGAGAAAAGACCGATGATTTCCGGCTAGAAGAAGAGGAAAACCTGGAAGCTGAAGTTGAGGATCAAGATAATGAAGGGGACCATGAGGAAAAAGTGAAATAAATACCCCTCTATATACAATGGAAAGGTTGATTACATATGGATTATGCGTTCGCTATTCAGCCAGATGCGTTTACTCGTTTTGATGAAGAGTCCGAGCTGATTGAACAATGTAAAGAATGGGGTTTAGTTTCTGAAAAAGCAGTCAAAGCGAAAGCCTTCTTCTATAAAGGCAATAGCCTCAATGTAGCTTGCAATATCGTCGGCCTCGTGGATCCCATGACAGCTGTCATTGAACTAGATACGAAGCAGTTGCACTGCATACATCCCTCCTATTTGAAGGAAATGCAGGCTGCGAACTATAGCCAACGCGGCGCAGCGCTAGCTGAAGAGGCTGCTGTTGCGGACGAGGCTGAGGGTGCTGCTGAGCCAGAAGAAAAGCCAGCTAAGGCCGCAAAGTCCAAGAAGGCCGAAGATATTTCTGAAGTAGGACAAGCAGCCCCTGCTGAGAAAGCGCCACCTAAGGAAAAAACGAAAAAAGAGAAAGCCCCTAAACTGGAGCTTCCTGAAGAAAAAGTGAAAATGAAGGCAACGGTTACCGAGTTTACGACCGTACCGAACAACTTCTCAGACACCGATGATGAAGTCATCATCTATGAAGCTGTATCCATCCTGGATCCAGCACTAGAGGTAGGAACCGCCTGGTCGAGCCACAGTGCAACGCTCAAGAAGCTCGAACTCGCCGTCGGCGACACCGTCACCTTCGAGTGCAAAATCGTCGCGAAGAAGCTGAGCAAGCATCCGGTGCCTTATAAGATCAACAATCCCGGGAAAATGCAGAAAGTAACGGAATAAGAGATGGTAGAGCTCTAGGTTAGAGCTCCAGTCCAAGAGCTACAGCTACAGTGCTTCAGACACAGTGCTTCAGACACAGTGCTTCAGCCCCTTTTGGGGGCTGGAGTTTTTTTGTTGGCACGGCGGTCGCTTCAGCGGTCTGGTGGAGCAACCGGAATAAGGCCCAAAATGGGCCTTATCTCTTCCCGCGACGCCACGCGGACTAACTTTAGCGCCCTAAATGGGCGCTAACATCTCCGCTGCGCTCGCTTTCCCCGCGCTCCGGCCGCCATAACACCCCAACCAACACTTCAAAACACAGCTACTCAACACCTCTTCCGCCTCAACATACGCGCTACTACTAACCCTACACGAATGAGCTACATAAAACATAACCCACACACCTACAAGTAGCTAGTTTTGTCCTTCATCCATTCCCACTCCCTACGCAACTCGTTGCCAAAAGCACTCTTCATTTTCAGCTCCTCATGCTATAATGAGCATTGAGAAAGGTGCTGATCCCTTTGGCTCCAGACCTGACAACCATGCAACCGGCAGAAACAATCGGTATGCTTGCAGATTATTATTTTCCACCCTACATTACATTAGCTCATATGTTCCATGCCCCGCAGGGATGGCGGATCTACAATCGGGAGATGACGCAGTACGTCCTGCAATATGTCGTCGATGGTTTTGCCCATTACCCTGTTGGCGATACCCCCTACGAGACGCGCCGCGGTGATCTCTTATTTCACCGTCCGAATGAACGACACTCGATTATCAAAGAAGACCACAGTCCTTATGTTTGTATTTCCCTTGTCTTTCATTTCGGTACGTCTGCGTTCCCGTACGAGGAACTCTTCAAGCATAAGCATCACCTCGGTAATTTCGCGGATCATCCGGTAGAAACGATGCTTTCCCAGCTTGTTTCGCACTATCGCCAGCCAGGACTCCTGCATCAAATGCACTGCCAAAGCTTACTCATGCGTATTCTTGCTGAAGCCGCGCAATCATTCGAAACGGGTTCTACCCGCGCCAAAACCGACACGCTCACAATGCCCAAACTCGTTCTAATCAAAAACTATCTCACCGAGCACTACGACCGCGAAATACAAATCAGAGAACTGGAAGATGTTTCTGGTCTCAGCAAAAACTACATTTTGAGCTTATTCCGCCAACATGTGGGCATGTCCCCCATGCAGTATTTGACGTGGATCCGCATCAACAAAGCGAAAGAACTAGCCATACACAGCAACCTTTCCTTCAGCGAAATCGCGGATCGTGTCGGCTATTCAGATGTCCACACATTCGGACGCATGTTCAAGAAAAAAACGGGACAAAGTTTAACCCAGTTTTGTTCGAATTTGATATATTCATAGTGGGAGGTGGGATATTGAACCTCCACTGTTTCACATTTAACTGGAAAATCTACAGCTATTCCAGTTAAATTCGCCTATTTTTTTGAAATAACTGGATTTCATGTAGCTAAACCTACTACTTCGGCTCATTCCAATCGAAATGTTACAAATTAAATGTATATTTTCCATCTATTCGCCAAAAATAAGAGTTTCCCAAAGATTTAACTTCATAAAATCCATCTATTTCATTAAACTCTTAAAAATCTCGACAATAAAAGGCTGTCCCTAAAGGGACAGCCTCCTACTTACTCATCTGCGCCAATATTCCGTGTGCGTATACCGATAGGTCTTCGGCACTTGCTTCGTACCTAGCGCAAAGGCACCCCTTGGTTGATAGTCATACGGCGTTTCACCTACTGTATAGACTGCTTCTTTGCGCTTCTCGATGCAATCGACGAGCATATGCTGCTTCAATGAGAGGTACTCTAGCGTATGCGGGCCAAATTCCGCTTCGATTTCACCTGGACGGAACTCATAGTACACGGTCCGGCGCAACGCATTCCCATCCCCCTCAGGTGAGCCATGCAGCAGCTGAATATTGTGGAAAATGACATCCCCAGGATGCATAGGCACGGGTACTGCATCGCTGACATCAAAACCTGGGAGTGCACAGCGCTGCTCAGCAACCTCAGCCCCCCAATGGTTCGAACCAGGAATAACCCACAAGCATGATTTCAGATCGGCTTCATCCAAATAGAAATCGACATTGAAGATCGGACGCGGATCTGTGCACCCCTCGGGCACTGACGCATCGCGATGCCAAGGCACACTGGCCGCTTGATTCGGAATTTTCACAACTAAGGAATCCCACGTTGGAATGAAGTTGACCCCCTGGATCTTAGCCACAGATCTTAATATAAACGGATGGGCAAGCAGTACCTTATTCGCCTCTTGCTTGTCGATAATAAATTCCGTCCGCCAATATTTGCGTTCTCCATTGGTCCTCACGCGGTACATATAATCCTCGTCATCACTTCCAGCTATCCCGATGTCTACAGCCATCATTGTTTGCTCTTGCAGGAGTCGAAGTTCTTCTCCAATAACCACATTGCGAATAACTAGGAAACCATTCTCCAAGAAAAACTGTGCTTGTTCACTCGTAATTTCATCTTGCAATAAAGCATCGGCTTCAGGTATATGGATCTTGTGTTGGCTCATGCGAACAACCTCCTCAACTATCTTTCATACCTTTACTTTACTGCAACGGATAGCGAAAATCTTTAGTCTAAACAGGCATTTTGGTTGCCAAAAGCACATTGTCCGCTTTGATATTCTTTTGGGGTCATACCGACAGACTTTTTGAACAACTTCGTGAAATAAACCGGATCCGAGTAACCCACTAGCGAGCCTACTTCGTACATTTTCACATCCGGATAATCTTCCAAAATATGCTTCGCTTTCACGATTCGCAAATCGGTCACATAGTCGGTAATCGTCTTATTCGTTTCCCTTTTGAACAACTTGCACAAATAACTTGGATTCAAACCTACTTTAGCGGAAAGCTCATTCAACTCAAAAGCTTGATTAAGATCAGACTCCAGCATGCGGATCACGTCGGCAATAATTTGTTTCTTATGAACCTTAGGCTCCTCTGCTACAGGACCAACTGTCTCCTTTTCAGAGGAATCCACTTCTGCAAAACGCTCCCCAACTCGCTTCAAAACTTGAAATAACTCCTTCTTGTTCACGGGCTTCGACAAATATTCTTCTACACCGAATCGAATGGCCTGGCGGGCATACTCAAATTCATTAAATCCACTTAATAGAAGGATATGCGCATCCGGATACTCCGCCCTTGTTCGTTCGATCAGCTTCATCCCGTCCATCATGGGCATTTTGATATCTGTCAGGAGGATCTTGCAATCCGCAGCTTCCCAGCCGTCCATTTTATCCATCGCTTGAATCCCGTTCGCACACAACCCTATAATCTCAATAGGTAACCCCATCGCCTCAACCATAGCTTGAAGACCTAATCGAATCCGCTGTTCATCGTCGACTATCAACATTTTCATCGTCATTTATGCGCTCTCCTTCCATACTTCCAGAACCGGCAGGACAATCGTTACGGTCGTGCCGACATTGATTTCACTACTAACTTGCAGACCGAATGGTGCCCCATACTGCAAAACAATGCGCTCATTCACGTTGGCAATCCCGATGTTATTGCGATTTTCTTGCTGCAAACCTAGCAACGCATTCCGAATCATTTTCAGTTGCGCTTCTTCCATGCCACACCCATTATCCCGAACGGCAAAATAGATCGCTTGCTTATCCTTGTAAGAACTAACCGTAATGAGACAATTCTCTTCCTTCATTTCAAAACCATGTAAGATGGCATTCTCCACGATAGGTTGAAATAATAGTTTAATAACTGGGTAACTAAGATGAGCTTCGCTGATGTTTACCTCCAGTTCAATGTCTTTGGAGAATCGGAAATTTTGCAGTGCCACATATTTCTCCAAATGATCCAATTCCTTATGAATTGTCACCTGATCCGTCCCTCGCAAAATGCCATACCGCAGCAGCTCCCCCAAATTGTAAGTCATTTCCGAAATCTCATAATCTCGCTTCACCTCAGCCGTCATGCGGATCACTTCCAGTGTGTTATAGATAAAATGAGGGTTGATTTGATGCTGCAGCGACCTGAGCTCAGCCTCTCGTTTGCGATTTTGCGTCTGATAGACTTCTTCAACTAGCTCATTAATTCTTCTAATCATATTATTAAAATGCTTCGCCAGTATGCCGAACTCGTCCGAATATTTCACCGGAATTTGAACATCGAGATTCTCCTTATTGACCTGTTTCATTGTCCTCATCAGCGTCCTTAACGGCCGTGTCAACGCAATGGCAATGATCGCAGATGTGACTAGCGCAACCGTGATCGACAGCAAAACGAGAATCATCGTGAAATCCCGAGTTACCCGCGTCTCCTCTGTCAAATGATCCACGGGAATAAGCACGATTTGTTTCCAGCCCGTCACTTCGGAAGTCGTATAGGATGTCAAATACGTCTTCCCTTCCAGCGTCACCTTGAAACTGCCCTGTGCCCCAACCGCTTTGCGAACCAGCTCATTACTCGCTACATTCGTTGAAATCCATCTCTGTTCGCTATCATAGATGACCGTATTCTGATCATCCAGCACCATGGTCCTGCCTGTGGTCACCTCATCCAACTCACGGACGGCATCCCCGATGACTTGAATTCTCGAGTCAAAGATGATCATGCCAATACCTTCTAACGAATTCGTATTTTTCAATTCTCGTGCAATCGAGAAATAATATTTGTCCGTATGACCAACCGTTATTTTCTGAGTGGAGATCACAATGGAAGAACCCTGTGCGTTCCGTACTTGTTGACGTAAGTCAACGGCTTGCTGCCGGATATCGGCTCGGATTGTATCATTCTTGGTGCTGTCATACATGTTGCCATAATTATCGAAAATGTACACGGATTCCGTATCGTTCTTCAAGCTATTCAAGCCTTTGACGAAGTTCTGGAGGCGGTTATTTTCTTCCACCGTTTTATTCGGATTCGCAAGCGACTCCTGAATATCTTGCATATAAATCTGGCTGCCTGTTACACGTTTGATATCCGAGACATATTGGTCTACCCGCTCCAAAATTTTCTGTGAAATCTGATTCACATAGAGAGCCGTATTCTTTTCAATCGACTTTGAATAACTTGAATATGAGATCATTGAGATTGTAACTATCGGCACTGTGATCCCAATGACAAACACCGTAATTAGCTTCTTAGTAAGTGACAGCCTCACAATCCAATGCCATATTTCACTTTGCACAACAAGTTCCCCCTAGCTCTCTCGCAGGAATGTAAGCCCTTTCTTTTTAAAATCCAAGAAAACCCATGGCTCTACAGTTAGGGCCTTGGGTTACTATTTCGACTCACCAGCAGCGGTGTCCTGCTCATTCATTATTTCACCGAACCATTCGTAATCCCGGAGAAAATGTAGCGTTGCAAGAACAGAAATAACAACACTGTCGGAAGTAAGATAATCAGAATTGCTGCACAAATTAATTGCCACTCGGCACTATTCGTACCTGTAAATTTCATCAAGGTGGTCGATACCACACCTAGCTTCTGCGAAGGCATATACAAATATGGCGTGTACATATCATTATATATTGAAATGGTTTTCAGAATAATGACCGTTGAAATGGCCGGTGTCAGCAGTGGAACGATAATCCGGTAGAAAATGCCATACAGCGATAAACCTTCGATCATTGCATTCTCATCAAGCTCATAAGGAATATTACGAATAAACTGAAGCAAGATGTAAATTTGTACGACGTCCGCTCCAATGTATAGGAGCACAGGTGCGAAATGTGTATTGAATAACCCCAACCATTTGATAATCGAGAAAATCGCCACTTGTGTCGTGATTGCTGGAATAATCGCCGCTCCGGTATACAGACCCAGTATAAGAAAGCGTCCTGGAAATTTAAAACGCCCGAGCACGTACGCTACCATTGTCCCCATGACAATATTACCAATCAAGGATAAGCCTATCACGATGGTCGTATTCAGAAACGCCTGCCCGAGGTTCCCCCGTTCAAACACAAGTTGGAAATTCTCAAAATTAAGAAAGGAGTTTGGCAATGAAAACGCGCTGGACATGCCATATTCCTTGCTCCCCTTAAAGGCATTTACACACAAGATATATAGGGGGAAAAAGATAATTAGGCTGGCAAAGGACAAAAGCGTGTATTTCACTGCCGATGTGATTGGTCTTGGCTTCATGGTGTCACTCCTCCTTTCCTCCAACAATTCTGCGTTGTGCCGATACTACGACAATCACGACGATCATGAGCAGGACGCTCATCGCTGATGCGAGTCCAAAGTTGTTATATTGAAACGCGGTCTCCACTGTTTGCTGAACATACGTTTTGCTTGCCGCCAAAGGACCGCCTTTGGTCAGTACGAAAGGAAGGTCGAAAACTTCCAAAGCCCCGATCACCGTCAGAAACAGATTAAGCTCGATAATTTTCCTCATACCAGGGATTGTAATGTAACGAAGCACTTGGAATCGTCGTGCACCGTCTATTTTAGCTGCTTCATAGAGATCTTCAGGCAACGACTGTAGTGCCCCTAAGTATACTACCATATTGAAACCCATAAACTTCCACACGCCAATTGAAGCTAGAGATATGTTGACAAGACCTGGCTTACCTAACCAAGAAATCGGATCCATGCCTAGCAAACTTAAGAAATAATTCAATGAACCCGTATTCGTATCGAACACATAACCGAACATAAACGCTACAGCGACGCCATTCATAATGTAGGGCAGAAATAAGACTGTCCGAAACATGTTCCGTCCCTTGAGCTTACTGTTTAACAGGACAGCGAAGAAAAAGGCAACTACATTTTGCAGGATACCACCTACGAAGTAAGCAACATTATGAAGGAAAATATAAAAGACTTCCCTATTCCCCATAAGCTCTTTGTAATTTGAGAGTCCAACCCACGTTTTGACCGGTGCTAACCCATCCCATGATGTAAAGCTTAGGTAAATGAGCCTCAATGCTGGATAGTAGGTAAATGTCAAAAGCAGCATGAGCGGCACAATTAAGAAAGATACGATTAGCGTAATTTTTTGTTGTTGGTAGCTCATCTCCATACCTCATTGCTCTTTAATTTGAAAAAAGAGGATTGAATGCCTGCAATCTGATCATTCAGCCCTCTTAAGCCTAACGTTTACTTACCAAGCGCTTTCTTCGCATCTACCCATTTTTTGTTATATTTATCAAATACTTTGGCTACATCTGTTACCGCTACTTCTTGTGCGATATCGTTCAAGTCAATTTGCGCTTTGTTTTGGATCGCCATGGCATCGCTGTTATCCGCAGCGATTTCAACGAAGTTCAAGTCTTTCGTAGCTAGGAAGTCCGACAATTGGGTTACCGAGGACTTCTTATCCTTCAAAGATGGAATGAAACCAGCGAAATCATCATAGCCGGAATCCTCAATCAACCATTTAACGAAAGCTTTTGCTGTCTTGAGGTTCTTGCTATTTTTGCTAACTGCATAGAAATAGTCAGGTGTCATGAGGGTAGTCAGCTTACCCGAATTATCGAATGGCATTGGGAAGAAGCCTACATTCGCACTCTCTGTGCCATTTTCAATGACTTGTGGGATGACCCAGTTCGGCAAGAGGTACATTGCCATTTTACCAGAGGCTACATCCTTCTTGGATTGCTCCCAGTTCGAGGAGTTGATGTCTTTCTCGACATAACCCTTGCTGATCATCGTTTTGAGGATACCAAGTGACTTGGCGAACGCACCATTCGGGTCAAAAGCATTCTCCTGCTTGATGCGATCATTCCAGAAGTTCGGATTTCCGGACATCGCTACAGCTACGTGCTGCCATGTGTAGAGCGGCCATTTGTCCTTATAATTAGTTGCTAGAGGTACAATCCCCTTCGCTTTCAGCTTCTCTGATGCCGCATAGAATTCATCGAGCGTCTTCGGAAGCGCTGTAACACCGGCATCAGCGAAGGCTTTCTTGTTGTATACAATGCCTGTTGTGGAACCTCCAGTTACGAGGCCATACGTACCTCCGTTCGCTGTTTTGTAGTCTTTGAAGCGAATTTTATCATTCAGGCCGAGATCATCCAGTGGGGCAAAATAATCAGGAAGCTGTGTATTCGGAATGTTCGGAATCAAAACGACATCGGGCACTTCTGCTGTAGCTAAGCGTAATTTGATAGCAGCTTCATAATCCTTCAGCGCTTCGAATTCCACATCTGCATTCGGAAACTTCTTCTTGAAAGCTTCTTTATATTCTTTCAACTTCGTATCAATTAAATCTGTGCGGTTTGTTGCGAACACGATCTTCCCTTTAATCTCATCGTTCGGGTTCGCCGCTTTGGGAGCTTCCGTCGCTGGGGCTGGCGTAGCCGCTGCCGTTGAAGCTTTGGCTGCTGGTGTTGAGCTAGCAGTCGTTGTCGTTGTTTCCGATCCGCATGCTGCGAGTAACGTTGCCAGTAAACAAATTGATGTTGCAGCTACTAATGTCTTCTTCATCCTATTTCCCCCAATGAACTAGTTTGTGTAGCGCTTACATTTTTATTATAAAACGTTCAAACCTCGAGTAAAATGGCACGCATTTGTTTTTCCTTGTACTGTATTTCCACTTTTCGGTTGCCATTGCTCAGGTAATAAGTATGGAAGTTGATGCTGCTCAAACTAACTAACTGGAAAAACTACAGTTATTTCATAGGAAATAACGTGATAATTTGAATTAGATGGAAATTATGTAGTTAAATTCGCCATTCTCTTACCAATTCGTCAAATTGACTGAATTTAACTGTATAAAATCCATTTATTTGATAATTTGACGGAATTTCTTAATAATTAACGGGAGAAAATCCATCTATTTACGGCGAGGGTGGTAATTGATGGCAAGGCGAGATAAGGTGAGTGTAAACCCATTTCTACTTAAAACACCTAGCTAGATACCGACTCCCCTACTCTGCCCCACCTTTTCTTTCTCTTCTCTTCTCTTCTCTTCAATTCTCTTCACTTCTCTTCTTTCCTCAATTCCCTTCTACTTTTCTTTCTTTATTTACTTTTCTTATTTCTCCTTCTTTTTCTACTTTTCTCTGCCCACTCTACTTTTCTATCCCCCTCTTGTTTCCCCCTATCCCCACCAGTATCCTATGGCACCTCCTACCTCACCATCAGTACACTATTCATTTCCTGTGCCAGTGACAGAACCCTACAAAAAACAAAAAAACACCTGACCATGTCGGGTGCCTTACTCTGGTTACTCCCAGCCTCTACTATGCATTTGTACCAGGCCTAGTGTTTCAATCTTCTTCTCGATTCGAGCTCCTGCTTCAGCGCTTTCTCCACCAGTTCGGCCATCATATCGAATTTCTCAGCAACCGTGTAGGGAGATAATGCCCCGCAGTGCGAACAACGCTGTGTATGGAGTTCTGTTGGTTTGGAGCACGATTTGCAAGTAATCATGAGAGGTTGTCCCCTTTGTGTGGATTAGATATATCTATTATACACATCTAGACATCAACACACACCTTTAGTTCGAACGAAAAGTTCGCGGTGAACTTCCATACTTCTGCTTGAACGCTCTTTCGAAATGCGTTAAGGTATTGAATCCTGAGGCAAAGCAGATTTCCGTAATTGGAATATCCGAAGCTTGCAGAAGGGATTTGGCAAATTGTAATCGTAACCCTTGTAAGTAGATTTGGAACGAAATACCTGTCATTTTATGAAAAACGAGACTAAAATAATTCGGCGCCAAGCCCGCTTGCTTAGCTGCATCTTCCAATCGAAGTTCTTCGCGAAAATGATGGTGCATATACACAAGCGCTCGCTGAAGCGTTGAGGACTGCGACGGCGTGACCGGCAGCTCTGGCTGACCTTTCCCATCATGGAAAGTTCGAAATAAATACAACAGAATTCGCTCAAAAGCTCCTTTAATCAGAATAGAATGTCCTGGCTTCATTAGCTGAACCTCATCGCGAATCATGCTAAACTCTGACTCTATCGCATCATGATGAGCTTCATTCAAATCCACCATATATTCGGCAACTTGCCCAAACATGAACTCACGCATCCCCTGATCTAGCAGTTTCTCATCAAAGACTAGATTATACAGCTCCATCGGTTCATCCGGATAGGAATAGATTTCATGAAAGTCAGCAGGAGTCAACAAGAACAAGCTTCCTTTGCGCAATTCATGTGCAGTTCCATTAACCGTATTCATCCCTCTACCTCGAAGCACAAAACAAAGCTCATAGAATTCGTGCCAATGCAGAGCATGGATCTCATTAATATGTTGAAAGTATATTTGATAGGAGGATGCAGGATGAATAAACTGTTCAGTCGTTAATCGGACGGGTTGCTTCTTCATCCATTTCCTCCTCGTGGTCAATTCGTTTATTATAAGATTTCGTTCATCAAGTTACATTTCCTTCTACTCCACATTCGCATATTGATTTCCAGCTAAATCTTTACCGCGAGCTAACCACACTCTGTGATTAGCATTTTTATCCTCAAAGACCTTAGTGTCTGTTGAGAAATATCGCATGGTATAGCCGCAGCGGCGAAAGTCACTCTTGTTGGGATCGGCGCCGTGCATAATGCGTGAATCATGCAGCGAGCATTGACCCCTTTGGAGCTCAAAATGAACTGCATTGGATGTATCTACGTTTTTAATTTGCGTACTAAAGAGATTCGTCTCGCCGTCTACTTTCTCGTACTCTGAAAATCCATGAGCATGGGTACCTGGAATGACTTGCATACAGCCATTTTCCTTCGTACTGTTATCAATAGCCAACCAGACAGTAATGATGTTATCGAAGCTTGAGACCCGGCCTTTCCAATAGGCAGAATCTTCATGCCAAGGCGTTGCACGGCCAACAATCGGATCCTTGCAAATAAAATGAGAGGACCAAAGACCGATGTTAGGACCGATAATTGGCTCAACTAGATCCAACACTTCATCCGATAACAGGAAGTTCAACAAGCGTTCTTCGCGGAAATGCGGCGTGTCTAACTCATCGGATAGTTTGCTGCCTTTTTGCTTCAACTGATCCTCAAAAATCCCCGTTAATTCGGCTAATTTATCCCCGGAGAATAACTGTTTAGCATACAGAAAATACCCATTTTCCTTATAAAAGGCTACTTCTTCTTGCGTCAATGTACTCATCTTGACCCCTCCTGAAAGTGTGTTCTTAGCTATACACTTACTATACCTCGGAGAAGAATGCTAAGACTTATCATAAACTTAGAAGAAGTTAGCGTATCTTCAGAGTAATCACACCCAGTACCAGAAAATAAGCAACAGCATCGTAAACCAAAAAGCATTCAACAAACTCTCTCCATCTTATTCAAATGCTTGTCCACCAGCTTTCCATAGCTCTATACATACTGCGAAAGCAATAGAAGTAAGGAACGATACAAGTATATAAATGACGAAAGACTGCGTCTTATCCGCTTTACTCACGTTAAGATTGACTTACCGCACTTTGCGAAACCTTTTGGTTTCGTTTTCAATATATGAAACCATTTGGTTTCATATCAAAGATATATTCCCGTATAAAAGTATGCGGAAGTCTAATCGTTTTTCGTGAAGTTCCACTCTTGTACATATCAACGATTCACCTAATGACATATGCATAGAATTAGATAAACCTAATTCGGTTTATGTGAGGTGATCATTCGTTTTCACAGCAGTATGCAAACGCACAGAAGTAAAACTAAAGTAATGTCGCAGATTGGGTAAATGCTTAGAACGTACAATTCACTTTAAAATACGTGATGGAGTGATGGTGGTGGAAAATTATCAAATCGTACCCTGGATCGATGACGTCTTGGAACCAGGAATCGTAGCTAACATGTATGTTCCTCCTGGACTAGAGATGCTGGCAAGAGAGGTCATGGGACATTATGACATGCAGGTCCATGATATGCTCTTGATTACCTCTAAGCCCGATAAAGGCGGCGCTATTTGGAAAATCAGCACAAGTAAAGGCAACCTCAGTATCAAATGTCTGCACAGACGCCCTCGAAGAAGTCTTTTCAGTGTAGGTGCTCAATCCTATATGTCTGGTCTAGGTTACCGTGTACCCTCTTTCATTCCTACCAAAGAAGGGAACATGTTCGTCGAAGCAGGCGGTAAACTCTGGATCGTGACAGACTGGATTGAACCCTTGGTACCCGTATCCAAAGTCGATTTGGAAGGCGCTTCTCAGCTGTGCTTTGGCTTAGGGGAATTCCACAATAACTCACGTGGCTATGTTCCACCTTCTGGTTCGGAGAAATCCTCGCGCATCTTTGGATGGGGCAAATATTACGAGAAAATCATTGCCAAAATCGGCTGGTTTCAGGATATCGCTCTCGCCTACTCGGATACTGCAGCAAGCGCAAACTTGCTTGCCGTTATTGATGAATTCAAAAGGCAAGCGAACGACATGTATCAACGTTTCCAAAATTCCCCTTACCACAAGATGATCGCCAAAGGTGAACCCCATTGGGGACTTGCTCATCAAGATTTTGGATGGTCCAACGGCCAAATGGGACCTGGCGGCATCTGGGTCATTGACTTAGACGGCGTATCTTATGATCTGCCTATTCGGGACTTACGAAAATTAATCACTAGCACCATGGATGATATGGGTGTGTGGGATTTAACCTGGATTCGCGGCATGATTGAAGCCTATCATAAGGGCAATCCCATAGACCAAGAAACCTTCGAGATCTTATGGATCGATATGGCTTTTCCTAATGAATTTTATAAGCATGTCAAAGAAATTGTGTTTAATCCCCAAGTTTTCCTTGATACTGAGCTTGCGCCAATTCTTCAAAGAGTCATGACAACAGAAGCAAGCAAATGGCAGGCATTAACCGAGCTCGAAAAAGATAAGGCAAACTACCCTGCTGGAGACTACTCGGCGGATTACGTCAAACCTTCTCTCCAACGTCCTTCTATTGTTCTTCCTGGAGATCTATTAACGCCTGTTTACTCCGAGATGCCCGTTACGCCTGTTGAAGTGGTCCAACCTGAGCCCGTTAATGCTGGAGACTCTACGACTACCGCACCTACAGTTCCAGCTCTTATTCCATTCCCAACTCGCAGACAGAAACGATTTAAACTTCGCGTTCCACGGAAGCGTCGCGCTGCAAAAAGAACTAGAATCATCAAGAAAACCCGTTATCTGAGACGTAGAAAATTAAAAAGACTTACAAAATGGAAACGTCTCACAGGTGTAAAAATCATTACGGGTTACAGAAAATCGCTCAAGAAAAAAGTGAAACCAGTATTCCGTTCTCGGAAGAAACCAATAAAACGCAAACTCGGACTTAAAAAACCGATGAAACGCGAAATCAAACCAACAATGAAAAAAATAAAACACCCACTAACCAATAAGAAAGCACCACCGCCATGGAAAAAAAGGCAGATTCCCCCTAGAAAAAGGACCGCCTGAGAAAGGAAGCTGTTAACTTGAACATTCTGATGATTTGTACAGAAAAGCTGCCTGTCCCCAACATTCGAGGGGGAGCTATTCAAACCTATATTGACGGTGTGGCTTCGCTACTAAGTAAACATCACAGAATTACCATATTAGGAAGAACGGACCAGTCATTACCTAACGATGAACATGTAAATGGCATTCGTTATGTTCGTGTGGAATCCCATGGACTACTGGAAGCATACGCGACGGGGGTTATCGAATTCCTTAGGCATACACCAGAGCATTATGATCTGATTCAAATTTTCAACCGCCCGTTGCTGGTCCTTCCCGTTAGAGAAGTTGCCCCTTCCTCACGGATTATTCTAAGTATGCATAACGATATGTTCAATCCCTTCAAAATCGGGGCAAACGAAGGAAATCAAGTCATTGAACAAACCGAGCGCATTATTACAATTAGCAACTATATTGGCACTGCTATCTGTGATTACTATCCACAAGCAGCTAGCAAAATAAAACCGATATATTCCGGCGTTGACTTGCATCGTTTTGCCCCATGGATGGAGTCGGAACAGGCAAGGATTGCGCGTGAGAGCCTAAGAGCTGAACACAATTTATCCAACAAGAAAGTTATTCTGTTCGTTGGACGGCTTACACGTAATAAGGGCCCCCATGTGTTAGTTCGTGCCATGTCTCAAATTCAACATCAGGATGCTGTACTCGTTGTAGTAGGAGGTGCATGGTTCAGCGATAACTCCGTAAGCGATTATATCGCTTATGTCAGAGCACTCGCCGTGCGCTCACCCCTTCCCGTCATCACAACCGGGTATGTTCAAGCACAAGATATTCACCGCTGGTTCTGTGCAGGAGATGTCTTTGTATGCACGTCGATTTGGCAGGAACCCTTAGCGCGCGTTCATTATGAAGCTATGGCCGCTGGACTGCCCTTCCTTACAACAGCTCGAGGAGGCAACCCAGAGATTATAAGAAATAATAATGGTATACTCATCAATAACCCAGAAGATCCGAATGAATATGCACAGACACTCAATTCCTTGTTGTCGGATATGAACCATGCACGCCACATGGGACTTAATGGACGAAGATTGGCAGAACAATATTTCCCTTGGGAACGTGTCGCTCAGGAAATTCTTGCTGTCTGGGAACAAAGATAATCTAATATGACGTATCATGTTAACTTCATTGGCTGTCCCATAAGTAGACACATCTACTTAGGGACAGCTCATTTATTTCGTAGGCGTGTAGTCAGGCATCAAATTCTACTCGTATGGAAAAGAATCCAAATAAATAATATACTAGCTATAACTGTTTTTTGTTGAGGTGAATCTAATGGATGAAATCAATGAATCAAAAGAAATTGTATTACAAATCGGTGTTACCTTGAAAAAGTATAGAAAAGAAAAAAACATGAGCTTAGATGACTTATCGGAACTAACGGGCGTAAGTAAACTTACTCTGGGGAATATCGAACGTGGCGAGACAAATCCGACTTTGGCCATTATATGGAAAATTTCAAAAGGTATATCTTTACCGCTATTGGCTTTGTTTAAATCAGAAGATTCTGCTAGTTTGTATCGAGCAGGTGAAGGACTGCGGTTTTCTAATGATCACAAAAATTGGATCATTGAACCCGTTTTTAAAAGTAACGATATTGAAATGTGCCGTGCTTACTTACAGCCAAATAGCTCGTATCAGCCTGAAGGTCATCATGTCAATACAACTGAAATTGCGACAGTCATGACTGGTTCCATTGAAATTCAAGTCAATGGAGAGATGTACATATTGAATCAATATGATACGATCAGTTTTCGTGCAGATTCCCCTCATTCTTATACCAATCATACGGATAGCCAAACCGTGCTCCATATATCCTTAAAGTACGATTTCTAAAGTCGAATATGGCACTTATTACATACAACTCTGAATTCCATGAAAGGAATTTCAGAGTTGTATTTTTGTTTACAGATCTAATTTAGTATATTATAAATTACCTATTGATTGAAATAATATATTATAATATACTTTTATTATTCGCGCGGATGTATCGTTTTTCAAGGAAGGAGAATTTAAGAATGCCGTACAAACAAACTAATAATGCCGTACCCTCATCTATTGGGCTGATCATACTCGGCATTATTGTTATTGCAGCTAATTTACGTACTCCCTTAACATCAGTCGGTCCTTTAGTGAGTTTAATCAGGGATGATGTTCATATTTCAAATACATTAGCAGGTCTGATCACAACGGTACCCTTGCTTACCTTTGCTTTATTATCGCCTCTTGTACCAAAATTAGGACAAAGATATGGGGTTGAACGTACCATACTGTTCGCCCTACTCTTTCTGACAGCAGGTATTGTAATTCGCTCTATATCTGGCGCAGCTAATCTGTTTATTGGGACAGCCATACTTGGATTCGCAATTGCCGTATGTAATGTATTATTGCCAAGTATAATCAAAAGGGATTTCCCGAATAAAATTGGCTCCATGACAGGTGTTTATGCTATTTCAATGAATTTATGTGGAGCAATCGCATCAGGAATCAGTGTGCCTCTAGCGGTGAACGCAGGTCTAAAATGGCAGGGAGCATTAGGAATATGGGGGATTCTAAGCTCTATAGCGATCCTCTGTTGGTTACCTCAATTAAGGAATAAAACGAAGCAAACTACTACGACAAGTCAACAAATGACCAGTAACGAGGTGAATGTTTGGCGATCCCCCATTGCCTGGCAAGTAACCTTGTTTATGGGGATACAGTCCATGGTTTTCTATGTGTTGATCGCATGGTTGCCTGAAATTTTAAAGGAGCAAGGAATTGATCCGAACCTATCAGGATGGTACCTTTCGATTATGCAGATAGCTATGCTTCCATTTGCCTTTATTGTCCCTGTTATTGCTGGGCGCATGTCTAACCAACAGTTGTTAGTGGTCATTACAACCATTTTGCTTTTGACGGGAACGATTGGACTTCTTTACGGAAGCTCCAATATGATTCTGTTGTGGATCATCATGCTCGGAATTGGTGGAGGCTTCGCCTTTAGTTTGTCCATGATGTTTTTTGGGTTACGTACTGAAAATGCACATCAAGCTGCGGAACTGTCTGGCATGGCGCAATCGATCGGATATCTTTTGGCTGCGGTCGGACCTGCTCTTATCGGATATCTGCATGATGCGACAAATAGTTGGAACCTGCCACTTTTCATTCTGCTTGGCGCTGCGGTCTTGCTCTTTCTATTCGGTATAGGAGCAGCAAGAAACCGTTTTGTAGGCAGCTGAAATAACGAACATAAATGAAATGGTACTTGGTTGCATTGTTATACCAAAGAGTACGTTATTTGAAAGACAACAACGGCAGTCTAAGACTTTATTATTCAAGTCTTGGTCTGCCGCTGCTTCTTTTATGGGATCCCTCTATATCTTTATTTTCACCGAACATCCATCACATATACATAGAATTCCTTTACTTATGCTTCGTCGTCTTCGTCTTCGTCATCATCGTCATCATCGTCATCGTCATCTTCATCGTCGTCTTCGTCATCTTCATCTTCATCTTCATCTTCATCTTCGTCATCACTATTTACAGCAGACACCGTTACTTCTTCGTCGTCGTCTTCATCTTCATCTTCATCTTCATCTTCATCGTCTTCATCTTCATCATCTGATTCTTCGTCTGATTCTTCTTCCTCGTCATCCTCATCATCGTCTGAACCAAAAGCGATTTTACTACCGTCAGCTAACTCCACTTCTACTTCGTCCACTTCGGCCCAAGCGATGTCATTTCTTAGATCTTTGATCTCTGCTAAATCAATTTTGTTTTTGTCACCGTTCTCATACTCTAATGAGAGTTCTACCACTTCAGGATGCGCTTTTAAATAACTGAGTAATTGTTCTAAATTTTCCAACAAAATCATTCCCCTCACCGCAAATTAGAAACTTTAATGTCTCCCTGTATACTATGATATTTCATTATTCCTGCTTAGGCTCTTGATAGAGTAGATTGGCGGATTATGTTTGTCCTGAAGGAAGCATTTCCATAAAACGTATACATATCAGCTTATTCTCCCTGTGAATAGCCCTTACATTTCATAATTTTCATCATAAATTAATAATGTCTTCATATAGACAAGGAGGTAAAAGCTTATGAAAGGATTAATTCTCTGTGCAGGCATAGGTACTAGACTCCAACCTTTTACTAATATTAAACCTAAAGGTCTGCTTCCAGTGGCGAATAAACCCTTAATTCATTATGGTATTGAAAAGCTAGTGGAATTAGGCATCGACGAAATCGGAATTGTTATCCGGCCCAATCTTCATTCCATGTTTATGGAAGATGTAGGCGTTGGCGAGAGGTGGAATGTAAATATCACATATATTTTTCAAATTAATCCTTTGGGAATCTCAGATGCAGTGAAACACGCCGAAGCTTACATGAATAACGAACCTTTCGTACTGCTTCTTGGCGACAATTTAATTACAGAAGATCTTCATGACTTGTGCCATGCCATTACACATGACAATCATGATGCAGCCATTCTTCTAAGAAAGGTTGCGAATCCAAGCGCATTTGGAATTGCAGAGATAAGTCATGATCGTATTATTGGTCTTGAAGAAAAGCCTTCAGAGCCCAAGTCAGATCTTGCGGTTCTGGGGAGTTATGCGTTTACACCAAGTATCTTCCAAGCTGTACACGCGATTAATCCTTCCGCCAGAGGCGAATATGAAATTACAGATGCGATACAATGGCTGATCCAACATAACTATTCGGTTACCTATCAAATGACAGAAAAGAATTTCTCTGATGTCGGGACGATGGAAGGCTGGCTGGAAGCGAATCGGTGGATGTTGACACAGTTAGCTGATGAAGGTTTGCTAGCGACCCGAACAGATTATCCAGGAACTACTTTAATCCCACCTGTATGCATTGACCCTAGTGCTGAATTAATTAATTGTGTAATCGGACCTTACGTAACGATAGGACCTAATATCAAACTCGAAAGTTGTACATTGGACAACAGCATCTTGTTAGAGTATGCCATTCTTAATCCTAACCACTACCCTATGACGAACTCAATTATCAGTCCATTGTCGATGTTTGTGCAGGAAGACGGAGGGTCAGGAAAATGAAAATTTTGATTATGGGTATGGGGTACGTAGGTATTACAACGGGCTTGTTATTTGCTGAATTAGGATGGCAAGTTACAGGATTGGATACAGATACAATGAAAATACATGCATTAATGGGGGGCAAGTTATCTTTCTATGAACCCGGGTTAGACCTCTTATTAAAGAAACATCTTGAATCCGGAAATATCCATTTCACTACCTCACCCGAAAAGGGTATTCGTGAGAATGACATTATTTTCATATGTGTCGGTACCCCCTCCGACAAAGATGGAAGCGCTGATCTCCAAGCAGTACGAGGAGCAGCCACGAGTATTGGTACTTACATGAATGACTATAAAATCATTACTGTGAAAAGCACAGTTCCTATAGACACAAACCGCAAATTAGTCGAATGGATCACCGAGTCGCAACTTCAACCCCAACCTTTTGATGTCGTCTCTAACCCCGAGTTCCTTAGAGAAGGCAGCGCCTTGTATGATTCTCTGAATCCGGATCGAATTGTTATTGGAAGCGATAGCGAGCGAGCAGCCCAAGTTATTCAATCCTTATATAGCAGCATTCATGCCCCTATCTTGTTGACTAATCCCCGAACAGCAGAATTGATCAAATATGCTTCGAACGCCTACTTGGCAACGAAAATTTCTTATGTAAATGAATTAGCAAGACTTTGTGAATCTTTGGAAGTCAATGTCACCGATGTCACGAAAGGAATGGGAATGGACCAACGGATTGGCCCTCATTTCCTGAAAGCCGGGATCGGTTATGGCGGTTCCTGCTTCCCGAAAGACAGCATGGCTCTCTTATACACGGCGAAAGAGCAGCAAGTTGAATTGAGCATTCTTGACCGCGTTGTTGCCGTCAACAACTCGCAATCTACCCACTTTTTGACTATATGGGAGCAAAAGATAGATGGATTTAGTGGTAAAACGGTTGCGATTCTCGGCATTTCCTTTAAACCGAATACCGATGATTTAAGAGAAGCACCAGCCCTCTCCATCATTCAACAATTACAACATAAAGGAGTCCACCTCCGAGTACACGATCCCATTGCCAAGTTGCCTCAAGCATTCCTCTCTGAAAAAGTTCAACAATTCGAATCCATTGAGACCACATTGCAGCATTGTGACGCAGTCATCCTGTGTTCGGAATGGAAAGATTATCGAGAAGCGGATTGGCAGCAGTTAAGAGCACATATGAAAAACTATTATATTTTTGATGGGAGAAATACGTTGAACGGCAAAGAAATGACCAAGCTAGGCTATGCTTATTTCGGTATTGGATATAGATAATATATTGCTGAAAGAAAGGAAGTTACTTGCGATGAAAATCCTCGTTACAGGAGCGGCAGGTTTTATTGGATCGCATCTATGTGAGAAGCTTCTCCAGGATCCACGGAACGAAGTCATCGGATTGGATGCACTGGTTCAGAAATCTCCAACTCCTATCCAAGTAAGAGAATATAATCTGCGGTATTTAAGAAACCATGAACGCTTCACTTTCATTAACCAAGATTTATTGCATGTTCAATGGGGGGAAATTCTTCCTGGTGTCAACATTGTCTACCACTTGGCTGGCATGCCTGGGGTGCGTTCAAGCTGGGGAGAAGACTTCAAAACCTACGTCACGAATAACATTGAAGCTACACAGCGACTACTGGAAGGTTGTCGGATGTATCCTGTCAGTAAGATCGTATATGCATCGACCTCTTCCGTTTATGGCGAAAAAACGAATCAAGTAAATGAAACCTCTACGACAGAGCCGCTCTCACCTTATGGGATCACCAAACTGACTGGAGAGCAGCTCTGTAAGGTTTATGCAACGAAAGATAGGTTACCTATCGTTGTCTTACGTTTCTTCACGGTGTACGGTCCTAGACAGCGACCTGATATGGCTTTCCATCGGTTCATTCAACATATACGTCACAATAAGCCCATACCGATTAATGGCGACGGACTCCAAACACGCGACTTTACATTTGTTGGTGACTGTGTTGAAGCGATTGCAGCAACGGCGCATGCAGCGAATATCATAGGTGAAACGATAAATATCGGAGGCAAAGAACGTGCTTCTGTCCTTGATTGTATCGCCATTCTCGAAGAACTTTATGATCGAAAAATAGACAGGCAATTTCTTGGCAAGGCTTCCGGAGAACCCCGACATACTTGGGCTGATATCAGCAAAGCACAATTACTCCTCGGCTATCAACCCAAAACGGATTTACGAACTGGTTTACAAGCAGAAATCATGGATTTAACTCAGACGCCTTATTTATGAGGGGGACACACATTCACATATAACTGGATTTTCTACATGTAGTCGTTTGTAGAAACATCCAGTTTTTCTGTTGAAAATTTATTCGGGCTACGCGCCCGCCTTTTGCTCGCGTTAGTCGATTTTATCGACGATCTCCCGACCTTTGGCCTACAATCTTGTAACCTCTAAATATATCGTCACAATTACAAGCGTTTTCATCACTTTTATTAACTAAAACCAGCATTTTCCTGCATAATCACGCGCTCTCACGGTTGCATTTCCCACTCTTATCGTTTATATTTTTATCTTGCTGGCTATCCTATTTGCATATAATTCGGTTTTTTTAACAATATAAGCCAGTACATAAATAATGATGAGGTGTACCCCATGACTTTGAAAAAAACAGCTGCAGGGCTTCTAATACTAACAATGGCAGTTACAGGCGCTGCATGCAGTTCCAAAGATTCCACAACTTCGACACCTACTGCGACAGCGACAGCAGCCCCACAAGCAACCGCTGCTGTTACACAAGATGCAACAAACATGAAAGGCTACATCGCGGCTAGAATCGCCCGCGAGAAAGTGGATTACTTGTTCGCTGAAGCGAAATCTGCCGATGGCGCTTTCGTTCTCAATCCGATTGCTGCAACAGATAAAGAGACAGCTAAGAAGTTTCTTTCTAGTTACGTCGATGCCGCGATGCTGGATACCATTGCAAATTATTATGTAACAGATACGAAGGCTGGTGCGACATTCCTTACGAATACGAAGTCGTACTTCACTGACAATATTTTGACGACCAAAAAGGAAGAAATCACGTTCGATAAAGCCAACACGTCTGAGCTCGTGAAGTTCACGACGAAAGACGGCGTGACCTATACAACAAAAAAAGTAAACGATAAATTCTTACTTTCCGAAGTAAAATAATACTTTTCAAATCACAATAGCCCAGCTCCTAAATAGGGGGCTGGGCAAACTTCGTTCATCTCCTGCTACCTTTGCTCGTTCATCAACTCCGACTACTACGCCATCTACTTTAACTACATCAGGAACTCCAACTAGCTAATATCCACTCTATACCAGAATAACTGGAAAACCTACAGTTAATAGCGAGGATTTTCATTGAAATTGTAATTTCCATGAAAAATAACTACATAATTTTAATCTAATTTACTAGCTCAAAAGTTACAAATTAGATGTACTTTTTACAGGTATTCAATTCCCTACTGCTCGCCGTTCACGCAATAAAGAGCTAAGCATCTGCTTAGCTCTCCTCATACCCATCTATTTCGCAAAAAAGTTGCTCTCATGCACCCAGTCCGCGATCTGGAATGATCGCAAAATATGATCTTTCTCCGCATTCTGCGGCTCGCCAACGAGCGTACCGTTGTTGAGAATCGTGTAATTTCGATTCGTATTCACCAGAATTTTGCCCATTGCTGTAGATTCGAACTTATCGCGCTCTACGCCCATAAGATAAGCAAGCGTCGGCAAGGTATCGATCTGCCCCCCGATAGTGGGAATCTGCTCCCCTGTCATGCCCTTGCTGTAAATGATGAACGGCAGTTGCAGCGAATGCGTTCGCCAAGCTTCATTTTCCAACGATGGTATCGCATCAACTTGATCCTGATAATACTTATGCACACCGGTGTGGTCACCATAGATGGCAACTACCGACTGGTCCAGCAGACCTGTTTGATCCAGCTTGTCGATGAAAGCCCCGATCTGCTTGTCCGTATAGTTGATCGCTTGGAAGTACGCGCCCATGATCGTTTTATCCAAACTAGGGTCGAGTTGAAGTTTCCTTGTTTTATCAGGCAAATCGAAAGGACCGTGACTAGATAAGGTAATAACATGCAGCATGAATGGCGACTGCACACTTGTCATTTTCTCACCAAGCTGCTTGAGATATGTCTCATCGGACAAGCCAAGCCCAACGAGATCATCTACCTGGTATTTACTGATATCCCAGCTCGTCTGGTAGCCGATATTATGATGCGCTTCTACCCAGTTCCAGCTCCCCGCGGGTTCGGAATGTGTCGAAATCGTTTGATAGCCCATCCCTTCCATCATCTTAGGCAGGGAATTGTACGTATTCGTCGGATAACGGAAAAAATTCGCGCCTGAACGAATTGGAAACACGGATGTTGTCGTCAGCAGATCACTGTCTGAACTCGTGCCATTGTTCACCTGCTCATAAAAATTCGGGAAATACAGACTATTTCCTAGCAATCGGTTGAAGTTAGGTGTAATCTCTTGCCCATTCACCTTCTGTCCAATGACGAAATTTTCTAGGGATTCCACTTGAATGACAATCAGGTTTTCACCTTGAAACATCCCTTTGTAGGTATTATCCGGCAACTTCTCAGCGTTCGAAGCGAACCAGTTCTGTACCTCACTTCGCGCACCATCTGTAAGCTCAATGGACTTTGCAGCTCCGAATAACCGTAAACCATCATACAAATGATAACCAATAGGTGACATATCTGACATAGATTGAAAAGGTGCCCAACTGAGATTGAAGAACATCATCTCGCCTTGGGTCGTGTTCTTCACATCGATACGATAATGGTCATAGGTCACAATGCCAACAGCTAGTACCATCAATACTAGGGCCACTATCGGATGTCTTTTGCGTTCGGTTCGACGTGACAGAATCGGGCTGTTATTCATCCTGAAAAGCGCAATCGCAGCGATTACCACAAGATCAATCACCAGCCACAAATCGAAAGGGCGTATAAATGTCCATAGATTATAATCCAGTGGATTAAATCCATTGGGATGGGCGATAAACCGCAGGGATAGAAACGCTGAATACGCCCTGAAGTACACTAAATCGCATACCAGAAGTACACTGAACAGTACTTGAACGATTACAAGATACATACGACGGCCACGTTTTTTAAAGAAAAGACCAATAGCCACAACGAATAAAATAAACATCAAATGGGAAAGAACTGGCGGTACTGTGAAATACATTTTGCCAATATTAATCCCCGCCTTATCTGGCGCATGCAACGCAGCCAACAAGAGCTGTGACTTCAACAAAATTGCCAAAAACGTATAAATCATAAGTTTTCCACGACTCACAACAAGTCCGAGTGCATGTTGGATCATAGAAAGAAAGCTTCTTCTTCTATAGGTTGATAACTGTAGCAAAAAATAGTTCACCTCATACCTGTTGATTTCAAGCCGATTTTTCCATTTTAACACAAGATGCTTTCGCATAATGCTTACAAATATTGCAATATAGCGACAGCAGTGCCTGAATCAATACGGAAAAGGACCTGAGACATCTGCCTCGAGGTCCTTTTCAACATGAAGTCATTACTTCAAGTATGCCAATATATTATAAATTAAAACAGCCGCTTGCGCGCGATTCGTTGTTTCTTTCGGATGGATCCCATTTGCGTAGCCGTGGACGAGTCCAAGTTTAACTAAAGTTGCAACGCTGTTCACCGCATATGCTGAAATCGACGAGACATCCTCGAAATCTGCAAGATCGGATTCATTACCATCCATCTTAAGTTGCTTGGATACGCGTAATGCTCGGTCCGTAAGCACCATCATATCCTCTCTTGTAATAGAAGCTTGGGGATGGAACTGATTCCCTTCATCTCCTTGCACGAGCCCCAATTCCCTTGCAATCGCTACAGGCTCCGCATAGTAAACGCCAGCATCAATGTCCTCAAAAGACTCGCCAACCGTCCCTTTCAATCCTAATGCTCTCATCAAAAGCACTACATAATCCGCACGAGTCACCGCTGAGTCCGGACTAAACTGTCGCTCTCCTGTGCCGTTCACGATCCCTTTAACCGCCAATGCTTCAATGGCATCTATAGCCCAATCGAATGCATCAAGATCATCGAAAGTGTACGGACCGTGGATGTTTAGGGTTGTACGTGTATCCATCAGCTTGGTCGTACTCACCAGGTTAGCATCGAGAACCCTTACACTGTTAAGCGTGAGTTCAATTTTACCATTTTGAATCACTTTAAAATGCAGCTTGTATAGGGTTTGCTCCCCTTCTAAGCCTTTACCTTGACCAACCTTTGTATGTGCGAGCTGAATATGTGTCTGTTTGACAATCGCTGGAACGGAGAAACCAGGTACATCGGATTTCGCATCTATGAAGGTTAACCTTGTAGGATCATACGCCATATTAATTTCAAAAGCATAGACATCTTTCATCTCATGTCCCGTTATGATGACTTCAATCGTGTCACCTTTATTCGGTATTGGTGATGAAACCTTCATCGTAAATGTGCCTGACTCCAAGGCCTCAGAGGCCCAACCCGTTGTAGGAACAATCCAACTTATCAAGAATACGAGTATGATGCTTATTTTCGACCATTTCCCCAAAACCATGTTCGATGTCCTCCTTCAGCAATCAGCACATACCAATAATAAGGAACGACTTATCCCTATGATTTGAAAATCGCCCGCCATGAAACTATACGAAATGTATCATAACGGGCGATGTTTATCCGACTAATCCTAACATCTATCGTATTGTATCGTTACCCTTACTCTTGAAGAATGCGTTGTGCCACAGCAGCCAAATCAACCAGATCCACTTTACCATCTCTGTTGAAATCAGCTTTTTTGAATTGTGCCCAGTCTGAATCTGCGGATGTTTTGCCGTACGCCGCTGCTACATTGGCCAAATCTACGACAGAGAGAACGCCGTCATTATTCAGATCTCCAGGATCGCCAACGTATCTCAGCGAGTCAAAGACATCTAAAGCTTGTTGAAGATTCGCTAATGCTTGCGTCACTTGCGGTTTCGTAACCGCTGGATCCGCAGCGACACTTCTTGCTGTATCGATTGCAGCCTGCAAGGCAGCTTTCGCTCCTGGCGCGTATTGCCCACTGCTATAACCTTCTGTAGCGGCATCATGCAAGGATTGTGCCGTGCTAATCTTCGCGTTCAAGATGGACAGATCGACAATCGCTTTCACAAGAACTACTTCGGAAGCTGAGCCTAAGTTCGTTGCTGTCTGCAAATCAGCAAGGGCAAGACTGTCTAGGAGAATCGTTGTCGAGACATCGTCACTTGGGGTTAACGCTTTCCAGTGCAGAGCCAGCAACGGTCCGTTGACATCACCGCCAGCCAAATTCACTGTTAGAATGCGAATATGTCCCCCTCCAACCTTTTGACCAATGATCGTAGTGGCAGGATTCAAAGATTCCACTGAGTCAAATTCAAGCACTCCTGTGTCATATGACAATTGAATATCTTGCGCATACACGCTGGAAACGACATCGGATACATGTACCGTTGTGTCAAAAGATTGCCCGCTTGTGACTGTCGCAGGTCCTTCAATAGAAGCTGATGCAGGTACAGAACCGTACACTCTCACCTCATGAACAGACCACCAGCTGGAATTCGTTCCCGTTTGCACGATTTTAAAGAATCTAGCCACCTGTGGCGCAAAATCAATGGATATCAGCCGGTTCGTACCCACTCCCGTGGCAATCGGACTGCCCCAAGTCACGCCATCATTAGAAACGTATAGTGCATATCCGCGCGCATAGTCATTATTGCTGCCTGTGGAATCCATCTCAATGCTGTTGATACTCGTGAGTACTTTCATATCAATGGTGAATGATTGCTCTGGTGAAGGGGACATTGGCTTGCCCGCGCTCCAACGCGTCCCCATATCGCCATCAATGAGGCGTGCTGCTGGATCTGCTGATGTCGAGGTTGCTGTCCATGCGGAGCGATCCAAAGCCCTCTTCGGCGTTGTCACACTTAACGCCACACTCGACAAGGAAACGTTACCACCACCATCCTTAGCTTTCACCGTGTAGCTATACGTTGTCAGTGGTTTGACCGTCGTATCGAGGAACTCCGCTGTCGTTGTATGACCAACAAGCGTCCCATCCCGATATACATCATAACCTGTGACATTAAGATTATCTGTGGAAGCCGTCCATCCTATTTTGACACGATCATGTGCGGCTGTCTCTTTGAGAACCAAATTCGTAGGCACACTTGGGGCTTCCGTATCCCCTGCATCTGTTCCATAGAAGTTAATCGTCTGCCTTTGTGCACTGCCAGATGTCCCATACACACGCCCGCCGATGCCATTAATAATGTGCGTAATTTCACTGCCTGCTGTACCATTGAGCCAAATCGTCGTCGCATGATGAATTTTGACGCCTGCCACATTCGGCACTTCAATGGCATTTTCCAGCTTCACAGCTGCATCTCGGAAATAAGAGTACACACCAAGTCCCCAAGCTTCATGTGTCGTGACCGTGTCAGCTACTTTATACGAGGCATAGCCATTCTTGCTTCCGTCCATCCATGCCGCTTGATTCGGCACATCGTATGGAATTTCTGACTGGTAGAAGTAAACACGTCCGCCGTTCCCATTCCATAACGTTTGATACTCATTGTGATGCTCATTAAATAAGCCATACAAGGTGACATCATCACCATTCACGATCAGGCCATTCGTCGAGACATTCTCTGTCCATCCCGCTCCTGCCCCATGGTCTGCGCGCCACATCCAGAAGTGATCACCAATAATATCATCGCTGTTAATGGTCATTTGCGCTTTATTTTGACCAACGACGGCTCCTCCCGTACGGAAGAATAAGTCATGCAACGAAGTTGGATTAGCGGAGTGATCCAATGAACTTCCTGTTGGACCGACTTCCAATAGCGATGAGGTTGCATTTGGCCCGGCTTCATACAGAAGCCCCGCCAGTTTGACGCCATCCACGTCAGCGATCGTCATCGCTGGTTTATCTGTTGTTGGAATAAGTGTTGGCATCCCAATGCCGAGTACAACTGTATTGGCGTTATTGATACGAATTGTATCATCTATGTGATAAATTCCTGGCGTAAATAGCAAATTCTTGCCATTCGCCAATGCTGCATTGATATTCGTCGCACTCGTTGTTGCTGGAACATCCGCGCGTACAATATAGAATTGATCGATGCTGATGGAACTTCCTGGTGTTGCGCCATTTGCCCAGCTGGCCCCTTGCGTATTCTGAGAAAGGGATGGAACGAATACTTGATATTCATTCGCGTTGTTGATATAGAGATACGGCTTCTCTCTTATGACTGGCGTGTTCTCGACCACTGTATAAGGCGGATCTGGGAAGTTCCCTGTTGGCGTATTCTTGTCACCGACGAACACCATGTTCCAGACCCCATTGGACCAACTCGACCATTGACTATTCCGCGAGAACCATTGTTGCTGAGAAGCTGGTGTTACTTGGCCATCTACGATGGAGTCTGCCAGGAAGCCGCCACTTGCCCATCCAGCGCCCCATCCAGCATCGAAATCGAACAAATTCAATTTCCCTTTAATATGTAAACGCCTGAGTGGTGCAGCTTGTGAAACCGCGATTTGCGTCGTCCCTGCTGAGAAATGAGCTGGAGCGGGTGGTGTATAATTGAATGTCGGATTAATACTGAGATTCTCAATCCCCCGCCAGAAATTGCGTGTAGCATTCCCATTATCCCAATCCGCATTCACATTCAGTCCACCATTGATCAACACATCATCTGGATTGAGCCCAAGGCCTGAAGCTTGTGTGTTAAACCCAATAAAGTAATTGCCATTATACGTTCCTGGTTTAAAAAGAAAGGCATCTCTTTCCGTTCCAAATTCATTGGATTCCTGTCTTGTGAACACCGCATTCACTGCACTTTGAATATCAGCTGCAGGCATATCGGGGTCAAACACATACACATTGGGACCAAAAATCGATGAATTGGCATCACCGATCGGAGTAGCTGCACTCGAAACACCAGGACTCCATAAACTAAGCACGATTGCCATCATCGAGACAGACGAAACCATTTTTTTCAAACTACGCATTGTATACCTCCCTTAGATTAGAAACGATCTATCCTGCTCCACATTCTTTCGGTAAGCGATTACATAATTGTTCCGATCACCCTCTCATTTTACAAAGTAGGATGCTGACTCGTAGTTGGTATCTCCATCATAGAAAAAACTGGCTTTTAATGAAAGCGGTAAACTTAAGGAGATTAGGAGAGTTACTTAAGGTATTGGGATATTTTAACGATAACGACCACCTTGCCTTATTCTACCTTATTTATGGATATCCTGAAGAATAGCACGTCGATATCCGATCATTTTCTACCCTGGTCCTTATCCTGTTCACCTTACGAAACATGTGAAAATCTTTAGAATAAAGTAGAATCAATCAATCAGGAGGTCGAACATGAAAAAACTAACACTTATCTCTACTGCTTTACTTGCAACAACCGTTCTTGTATCCGCATGTGGCAACGGTGACGAAGCCGCTCCAGCAGATAACGGCACTTCCGGTGAGAAAGTAAAGCTTACCATTTGGCACAACTGGTCTGGTCAAGATGCGAAAGCTGTGGCTATGCGTAAAATTCTAGACGATTTCCAAGCTCAAAATAAAGACATCACTTTGGAAATTGAAGGTTTGCCAACCGATGGTTTGAAAACACGTCTTAAAACCGTTGCGGCAGCCAATGAAATGCCTGACCTATTCGTTATGTGGCCCGATGCGATGACGAAGGAATTCGTTAGCGGAAACTTGCTTCAACCGATCAATGAGTTCTTGGACAGCAAACCAGATTGGAAGAACAATTTCATTCCAGGCGCTTTAGAGGGATATACAGTAGGTGACAAAATCTATTCCGTACCTATGAACCTTTCGCCAACTTCCTTTATTTACTACAACAAGGCGCTTCTTGATCAATATAAAGTTGCTGTTCCTAAGACGTGGGACGAGCTTATGGCAGCTGTCAAAACGTTCAATGACAACAAAATCATTCCAATCGCACTTGGCAACAAAGCGAACTGGGCTGCTCAATCCACGATTTTCAGCGGACTTGCTGATCGTATGACAGGTTCCGAGTGGTTCCTTAAAGCAGCTAAGCAAGATGGCGTGAAGTTCACCGATCCTGAATTCATTCAAGCTTTGAAAAAGCTACAAGAGCTAAGCAATGCCAAAGCATTCCAAGATGGCTTTAACAGTATTGATCAGAACCAAATGAGACAATTGTTCTATCAAGGTAAAGCTGCGATGTTCATCGATGGTGGATGGGCAATGGCTGACGTCGTTCAGAATGCGCCGAAAGATTTGCTTGCTAACACGCATATCGCTTTAATGCCTTCCATCGCAGGTGGCAAAGGTGATCCTCAATCTACTTCTGGTGTTGTTGGAACTGGACTTGGGGTTAGCATGAAACTGGCTGGAGCTAAGAAAGAAGCAGCTCAAAAATTATTCTACGCACTATCTGGTCCTGAAGGGCAACAAGCAACATTGAACAGCTCCACACTAGTTAGCTACAAAATTGAACTTGACCCTTCAAAGGCAAACCCATTATTCGTTGAACTTAACGATCTTATGAAAACAACGAAAATCACACCGGTTTATGATGCTAAACTAAGCTCCGCTGCGGTTGAAGTTATCAATAACGGTCTACAAGAGCTTCTCATGGGTGGAAACGCCGAAGCCATTGCTAAGAAAATTCAAGACTCACAAGCAGCTTCACTAGGTAAATAAAACGTTGTCGTACAACCAGCCCTCCACATCTGTGGCAGGGCTGGCTAATTTCATACATGAAGGAAGTGAGATTGATGAATGCTGCTTACGTCCGCAGGTTTGTTTTTATGAGCCTTGCTCCTGCGATTCTAGTTTACGCCTTATTTGTGTTTGTTCCCGTTCTCTGGTCAGGTTATTATAGCTTCTTCGACTGGAAGGGTATTGGTACTGCGAAATTTATCGGTTTGAAAAACTATGTAGAAATTATTCATGATCCTATTTTTTGGACATCCTTAAAGAATAACCTTATTTTTCTTGTTGTTGCTGTGTTCGGCCAGCTGCCGGTCGCTCTCATTCTTGCCATTCTCTTGCATAAAAGCAATGCGCTGCAACGGTTCATACGTTCTGCAGTCTTCGTACCCATGGTCATGTCCTCGGTCGTCATCGGAATGATCTGGCAATACATTTATCACCCCCAGATTGGTATCCTGAACCTTCTCCTCGAGAAGCTAGGTTTAGAATCTTGGAAGCTGCAATGGTTATCCGATCCTAAGATTGCTATCTTCGCATTGGCTCCTCCTCTGATTTGGAGCTTTGTCGGATTATATCTCATTATTTTCATCTCTGCTTTTCAAAATATTCCTGGTGAAATTCACGATGCTACACAAATCGATGGCGCTGAAGGAGCACGCAAATTATTCTCCGTTACCCTGCCTATGATGTGGAGCACTGTACAAATTGCCATCATCCTATGTATTTCTGGAAGCTTGAAATCCTTCGATCTCGTGTATGTGATGACCAAGGGTGGCCCTGCTCACGCCACAGAGCTTCTTGCTACGTATATGTATAATTCGACTTTTTCTTCATACCGCTATGGATTTGGCAGCGCCATTTCGACAACCATCGTCTTGATCTCCCTGATCTTCATCGGGATCAGCCAATGGGCAACAAGCCGTAAATCCAAAGGATAACGAAAGGAGGAAGCTGACTATGTCTTCAATTCCCATTCAAGTAAAATCAACTGCTACAACTCGCAAGTTCTCGTTTCAATTATGGAAACAAGGCGCACTATGGACCTTCTTAACTTTGTATGCGATTCTCACGCTTTATCCCTTATTTTGGCTTGTTATTTCCTCATTCAAAACGAATAGCGAATTCTTTAACCACCCGTTCGGGCTGCCCCAAGTATGGAAATTCTCGAACTACGTTACGGCATGGCAAGCATCTAAAATGGGTACGGCTTTTCTAAACTCGGTTATCGTGTCGCTCGTTTCACTCGCACTTACGCTATTTCTAAGTTCCTTAGCAGCGTACGTGTTAGCTCGAATCAAATTTCGCTTCAAGGGCATTATTCTGGCATTTTTCGTCATAGGGATGCTGATCCCTATCCATAGCACGTTGGTACCTTTGTTTATTCTTATGAAACAAATCGGACTGCTGAACACGTACTGGGCACTCATCTTACCTTATACCGCTTTCGCTTTACCGACGGCTATTTTTGTTCTTACCGCTTATTTGGCTTCCGTGCCCAAAGAAATCGAAGAAGCTGCCTATATTGACGGAACGAGGCTTTGGGGTGTATTCTGGCGTATTATGCTGCCAATCTCATTGCCAGCCCTATCAACAGTCGTCATTCTCAGCTTCTTGCATTTCTGGAATGACTTTTCTTTCGCCCTTGTTTTTATTAGCAAAAGCAGTTTAAAAACATTACCGCTTAGCATCGCGAATTTCGCTGATGGCTACCAAACGGATTACGGTTTAACCTTAGCCGCTATGACAATCGCTGTTATTCCTACAATTGCTGTGTACTTGGCCTTCCAAGAGCAAGTTATGAAAGGGATGACCGCGGGAGCTGTTAAAGGCTAATTGACTTCATTAACCTCAACGATCCAGACAACGAGTTAGGAGATGACATCTGTTGCGCGAGTGGTTCGGCTATTCCTTACAGCGTAAGCTATCCTTCATCATGCTTGTCACAACATTAATCCCCCTCTTGTTTCTGGGTACATTCGCTTTCACAACATCGTCGGATATTACCAAAGATAAAGCGCAGCAAGCAGGCTTGAACTCACTCGCTCAAATGGATGCCAAATTGCAGTTCATTCTGAAGGATGTTGAGAATATGTCCATTTTCCTCATCGGACAGCGGGATATTCAATCGTATTTGAAGAGATCCGATGAGAACTTGGATGCGCAATCACAAATCCTTGGGTTAATGACGAATCTGGTCTACACCAAAGATTACATTTCAAATATCACCATTTATCCCAGCAATAACACGACGCCTCTGTCTACCTCTACAATCTACAACTCGAGCTTGGATCAAGAGATTGCCATTAATCAGATTACGGACAAGATGTGGACAGGCTTATACCATATTGAGAACTATTTAGGGAAACGTGAAGTGTTCTCCTTTATAAGACCCCTAAGAGCGATGAATACCTACCAAACCCTTGGTTGGCTATCGATCAGTGTGGATGAGCAAGCGCTGTCTCGCATATGGTCAGTTCCACAATTAGCCGATGGCTATGGCCAAGTAGCCTTGTTGAATGATCGAGATGAAATCATCTCATCCACCTCGAAGCGTTGGCTGTCAGAGAAAGCCGATAGCTTGTTCCCCGGCATAACCAATCACATCCGTGACCATTCTACCGGCGTATGGACGTTAGGTACCGGGAACTCACAACAGAACATTCTGTTTTATCGAGAACCGACCATCAACTGGACGATTGTTGGCATGATCCCATCGAAACTATACAGTGCTCAGAATCGATACATTTTGCAACTAACTGCCGTTGCTGTGGCGATTTCTGTCCTTGCCAATGTGTTACTCACTATATTCGTTATTCGTAAGGTAACCACGCCTCTCGGATCGTTAACCCGCTTGTTAACCAAAATCAACCCTGATGAACCTTTACCCCTCTATCCGGTGTACACATCAGATGAAATTGGCCGTCTAGCTGGCAGCTACAATTTGTTAAGCACACATATCGAAGCTTTGAAAAAGCAGCTCATACACAATGAGACGCGCAAAAAAGAAGCGGACATGCGCGCATTGCAAGCCCAAATCAATCCGCATTTCCTCTATAACACGCTGTCTTCCATACATTGGATTGCTCTACTCCAAGAAGAGGATCGCATCGCAGAAATGGTAGGCGCCTTAAGTGATTTCTTGCGTTTCAGCTTAAATAAAGGGAAAGAATACTGCAAGGTTTCACAGGAGCTAGCCCATATTCGCAATTATGTGCAGGTTCAATCCATCCGATTCCCGGATGAATTTACCGTGGACTACGTGGTTGATGCCCGTCTTAGTGATTCAATTATGCTGAAATTATTGCTGCAACCCTTGGTTGAAAACGCCATGATTCATGGCATTCAAATGAAAGAAGTGCCAGGAATCATTTCCATTTATGTCGAGCTTAAGGGTAACTCCATGCATGTCAAGGTGATGGATGATGGTATTGGGATGACAGAGGACCGTTTGCGAGAGGTTACTGAAAGTTTATACCCTACTGAAGGCATGGAAGCCAATGATGCCAGTTATGGGCTGCGCAATGTGCATGAACGCTTACAATTACATTACGGGCTTGATTCGGGAATCAAGATCGAAAGCCGATTGAATGAGGGTACTTGTGTGTCATTCGCGATCCCAGTTTTGGAGGATAACTATGAAAATCTTGATCGTTGATGATGAGGTCATCATCCGAACAGGCTTGGCTAAAGTGATTAATTGGAAAGAGCTCGGACTTGAGCTGCTTAAGCCTGCCGCCTCAGGGGAAGAAGCACTGCGTCGCATGCCAGAGGAACGCCCGAATATTTTATTAACGGATATCCGTATGAAGCATATGAATGGCTTAGAACTGGCCACTAAAGCGAAAGAAATCATACCCGATATCGAGACAATTATCCTATCTGGGTACGATGATTTCATGTATACACAGCAAGCGATTCGGCAAGGTGTCAGTGACTATCTCTTGAAATCCAGTCGGCCCGAAGAGATTATGAAGACCGTCCTCCAAGTCAAACAGCGCATTGAAGATAAATGGAAGCATCTCAATCAGGATCTCTATAAGAATAAAGAAGTTCGCAATCGCTTGTTTGAACGCTGGATTATTGAAGGAGAAACTGCCGCAGTTGATGCAGAGATACTGCCGGACTACCTTCCTCGCTTATTTCTCTCGAAGGAACATGAGCAACCCAAATTTCAAACCTACGTTGTTACCGCCGAAGGATGGGGAGATAACTCCTCGGAAATTTCACTGCTTCTTTTCGCAGTAGACAATATGCTTCACGACATTTTGCATTGTGAAACATTAATTTACAGGCAACGCATCGTCGTGGCACTTCCCAAAACCAGTGCATCCGATTTCTTCGATCATCCCGAGTCTGCCAAACAAAAGATCGAGCGGCTACTCAAATGCAAAGTCAGTATATCCATCGGCGAGGTCGTTCTCCAACAGTCCGATTTATATAAATCGTATGTTACCGCGGACTATGCTTATAGCTATAAACATCACCTTGATGAATCTATTCTTGTCTATACGGAAATTGTTAAGCGCAAAGGCGGCAAGACTGTCTGTACGCATGAAGAGGAGCTAGAGCTCTCTTCGATCCTGCTGGAAGACGACTCCGTCGCATTAAAGAACTGGGTTCAACGTTTTTTGCAATCGGACTTGAACGACCCGCAGATGACGATCGAATCCCTTGAATCTTTGGTCCGTTCTGCTGCCCTAACCGCACATCGTTGGCTTGAACGTGTATTGACTGCTACGGGCCGTCAAGGAGCACTAGATAACCAAAGTATCGCCTTCGTCGTCAAACGGGATATCGTGTTGAAGGACGCCTTATTTCAATATTTATTGACACTTATGGAGCTGTATCATCATCGTTTAGGTGGCGGACAAGCCACACATACACAGAAAGCCATGGCCTACATTCATGAGAATTTGGGGAGGGATGTTGGCTTGCAGCAGGTTGCTAAATATGTGCATTTGCATCCGAACCATTTAAGCGAAGTGTTTAAAAAGGAAGCCGGCATTACGTTCGGTGACTATGTGACACGCCAAAAAATTAATCGTGCCATGGAAATTCTAACCGTATCCCCTGCCAAAATAGCCGATGTCGCAAGCTCTGTCGGATTTGAAGATATCAAATATTTCAGCCAAGTATTCAAGAAATTCACTGGCAAAACGCCAAGTGAGTTCCGGGAGGAAGCAGTCCTTCATCCTGCTGCTTCACCTTCAAAATTATAAAAAATCATGGTGTTAGAGGAGAAATCATCGATGGAATTATCAGGATTATGGCGATTGCAGCAGTTCGAAGTAGGACAAGTTCGACCACTTGAAGTCGCGGCAGCATGGCTAGACGATCGATTCTGGATCACAGCGAAGGTTCCTGGGGATGTCCATTCCGCTCTCATTGAACGAGAATTGATTGAGAATCCGTATTTCGGTCACAATGACGCCAAGAGTCGCTGGATCGAACAGAAAGAATGGTGGTACCGCCACTCTTTCCATTATTCCTTAGGGGAAGCAACAGATGAGAAAGAGAAGCATGAACTAACCTTTGAAGGTCTGGATACATTTGCTACGATCTACGTGAATGGGAAGGAAATCGGAACAACGAGCAACATGTTGATGGCACACACCTTTGATGTTACACGCGTTATTCAAGATGGCAAGAATTCAATTGCTGTTAAATTCGATCCTTTGCATCTACATAATAAGGATAAAGAATTGTTCCAATGGTCTTCGTATACGAAAGAGCGCCCTTGGCTGCGTAAAGCTGCGATGAACTTCGGCTGGGACTGGGGTCCACGCATGGTCACTGTGGGTATTTGGGGTAAAGTCTTCATCGAGCGATACCGCCGCGCGAAGCTGGATAGTGTTTTTGCAAGAACACGCTCGATCCGTGATGCTGGTGCAGAAGTTCAAGTCGATGTCGACGTGACTACGCTCCGCAAAGGTGTACAGAAATCGTGTGACATTCGATTAGTGGATGCGGCTGGTCAAGTGGTTGCTTCTGCGAGCGGGAGTGTTAACTCCTCGGAATCATTCGTATTACAAGTCACTGATCCACAGCTATGGTGGACACACGACCTCGGCAAGCCTTACTTGTACGAACTGGAAGTTGTTCTCTATGCTGACGGTGAACAAGTGGATACGTATCGCAAGCCGTTTGGTATCCGTACGATTGAGCTGCAACTCAAGGATGGGGATGGTCAGAATGCCTTTGCATTTGTACTCAATGGGATCAAACTATTTGCCAAAGGTACGAATTGGATTCCGGCGGATCACTTCATCGGAAGCATTCCAGATCAACGCTATCGAGATTTGATTGATCTTTCTGTTACTTCCAATCAGAACATGCTTCGCGTATGGGGCGGCGGCATCTATGAGAAGGATGTCTTCTATGAGGAGTGCGACAAGCGAGGCGTTCTCGTTTGGCAGGATTTTGCTTTCGCGAATGCATTATTCCCTGATTTCAACCGTGACTTCATGGAGAATGTGAAGCGCGAAGTGATCTACAACATCAAGCGCTTGCGCAATTACACTTCCCTTGCCCTCTGGTGTGGGAATAACGAAATTGACTGGCTGGTTGATATGAAAACGGCTGGCGGCGACATTGATTGCCCGTTCTACGGCGAAACCATTTACCACGAGCTGATTCCGGATGCGCTTGAGGAGCTGGATGACAGTCGTGCTTACTGGCCATCTTCCCCATTCGGGGGCAATGATGCCAACGATCCTGACGTCGGCGACCGCCATAACTGGCAGGTATGGCATGGTTCCGTATATCCGCGTCAAGTCGGCGATGTGCCTTTGCTAGACTATAGCATTCAAGGCGTCACGTTCAAAAACTACAAAAAAGACTTCACCCTTTTCAGCAGCGAATTCGGTATGCACGCCTCTGCCAATCGGTACACGTTAGAGAAAAACATTCCAAATGGCCAATTCTACTGGAACAGTGTTGAAATGGCTTATCGCAATAAAGATACCAATCACCAGAAAGGTATCCTGCTTATGGAAGGATATACCGGTATTCCGACCAACATTGAGGAATATATGAACTTCTCCATGCTGACACAAGCCGAAGGCTTGAAGTATGGCATTGAGCATTACCGTCGAAACAAGCACCGTACGAGCGGCTCCCTCATCTGGCAATTGAACGATAGCTGGCCAGGCACAAGCTGGTCGCTCATTGATTATGAATTGTTACCGAAAGCTTCCTACTATTATGCGACCAAGTTCTATCACCCGCTTCTGCTCTCCATCGATCATGAGCCTGGGCAGGACTTGCACGTGTGGGCTGTCAACGATACGTTGGCTGAATTACAAGGGCAAGTTCACGTAACGGTTTATAACTTCTCTGGGGAAATCGTGTTCACGCATACGTTCGATGCTGCAGTGGGGGCGAACGCTGCGATTCAGCTGGGAAGCTTGCCTGAGGCTGCAGTATTACATGGCGTGCCTGCAGAGCAAGTCGTTGTCCGCGTTCATACGACAGACTGGGCTGCGCTGGACAACCTTCATTACTTACGTGATCAGAAAGATCTCCAGTTCCCCACGACTTCGCTCAGTGTCAATGTTGATTCAGAAACGCAAGCCGTGCATATAACGGCCACTGGTGCTCATGCACGTATGGTGAAGCTCGATCTGCCACAGGGTAACATTCGCTTCAGCGACAATTTCTTCGATTTGCGTGCTGGCGAGCAAGTGACCGTGCAGATCAGTGATCCTACGGGGAACAAAGTGGATTTGAGTCTTCTGACTGTCAGTGCGATGAACGTTTGAGCAAAATGAGCGTTGCGAAAGGGCATCCGTTTCACCTGATTTTCTGATTTCTTGCTGGGTACCAAAATAAACGGCTACGCCGTCCTTTGAAGGACAGGAGCGTTTATCTAGAAATTCATCATAATTTAGTAAGTAAAACTTATAAATTCTGATATTTAGAAAAAAACTGCATATTTGCAGTTTTTTTCTTTTTCTGCGATTAAAGCTGCGTCAGCGTCCCTCCTATGGCACCAACGATCACAATCACCCATGGAGGTAATTTCCAAAATACGAGCAAAATAAATAAAATAGCTGCTAAAGCAAAATCGACTGGCTGTAAAATTGCTGATATCCAAATTGGGTTGTAGAAAGCAGCGAGTAAAATACCGACGACAGCCGCATTCACACCTGTTAAAGCACCTTGAATTTGGGGACTGCTCCGTAAAACATTCCAAAAAGGAAGTGTACCAATAACTAATAAATAGGCAGGAAGAAAAATAGCGAAAGTTGCAATCACAGCTCCCAAGATTCCCCCATGAATCGCTCCCAAATACGAAGCAAATGTGAACAGCGGCCCTGGTACCGCTTGGGTGGCTCCGTATCCCGATAAGAAATTTTCTTTACTTACCCAACCTGTCGGTACCATCTCTCGTTCTAATAATGGTAATACCACGTGACCTCCACCAAACACTAAGGAACCAGACCTATAGAAACTATCAAATAACGCTAGCCAATGCTGACTAGTAATTCCTCTTAGAACAGGAAGTCCAACTAAAATAGCAAAGAACAAAACTAGACAAATCACACCTATTGTGCGGCTAACTGGAATTTGAAGCATTGTGCGTCCCGCTTCACTCTTCTCTTGGTACATAAGTACGCCTATGAATGCCGCTGAAGCAATAAGTACGATCTGAGCTATTGCAGTTGGCCAAATCAGTGTGATAGTTGCACTGACGATTGCGATTGTCACTCGTTTCCGATCCGGGGTAAGTTTTTGACCCATTCCTACAATTGCTTGTGCCACAATAGCTACTGCAACTATCTTTAACCCGTGAATCCAACCAGCATGACTCATATCGAATCCTTTCAACACTAAAGCAAAAAGAACTAATGCAATCACGGATGGCAGCGTGAACCCTAGCCAAGCAATAAATCCGCCTAGAAGACCTGCGCGAATGGTACCAATCCCTATTCCGACTTGACTGCTCGCTGGACCTGGTAAGAACTGACAGAGTGCAACTAAATCTGCGTAGCTACGCTCATCTAACCATTTTTTTCTTCGCACATATTCGTCATGAAAGTAACCCAGGTGCGCCACTGGACCACCAAAAGATGTTAAACCCAACTTCAGAGATACCCATAATACTTCGAGCGTAGATTTCAATCTATGATACTTTTTTGCTTGATTCATTCTTTCAAATCTCTCCTGTCCAACTTGCATATAGATAGAAATGTTGATCTTCCTTTATCCTAAAACTAATTCATTATAGCATCCTCTTCATTTTGAAATATCAAGAGGTTATATTTTATTTGTAAAGGTTTGAATACCCTCTCCTAAAAAACCTTCACTTCCACTTTCGTGGCTGCGAAGGTTTTGCACACTGCTGCACCTAGTTAAGTTGCTATTAGCTCAAGTGGCATAAAGGCATAATCCCCGTTCCTAAGTACGCTGCCTTTGCGAACAGGTATAGCTTGTTTGAAAATCGGACCATCGATAACGGTTGTATGAAACTCGCCGCCTTCTCCACATGGGTCGATACCACGGGCTTGCAGTTCTTGGACATACGCGTGGGTAAGCGTTCGTCCCAAATCTTCTTCCTGCATCCCTAACGATAAATTGACCGTCACGAGTACGGACACAAACCCTAGGTCAATAAATTCTTTGACTGTTTGGACATGGTCCATTCGCCAGAGGGGCATGCCGAGTTGTAAGCCAGCATTCTGGGTAACTTTGTCGTGCCAGCAGCCCTCTTCGGGCATATCCAAATCACCTGTGACTAGCACTTCTGCGCCCTGACGTTTAGCTTGTGCCAATAGTCCCATAAAAACTTCCTCATAATCATCCCAACTTGCAGCAGCCGTTAACACGGGTAAGCCGATCGAATCCGCTTGGGCGCGGATAAGCTCAGGAGGCATGCCGTGGGATCTTGATCGTTTGCCTTCTTCCTCCAGCATAACGATAAGCCCTACGGCTTCGCCAACTTTCAGTGATTTATACAGCGCCAGGACACTATCTTTGCCCCCGCTAAATGAAGCGATAAACTTGCGCCCGTGAGCGCCATTTGACCAGTTTACGATGTCGGTCATCCTGATGTTCTCCTTTGTTTGCATGCTTTGATCATCCTATCCTAAGCTGCTGCTGAACCCATTCAGCTCTTCGCTACAGCTCGTCCCGCAACTCGGCCGGTAAATAAGCACCCTCCGAGAAATGTCCCCTCCAAAGCGCGATACCCATGAAGTCCACCGCCTCCAAAGCCGCTTGCCTCTCCGGCAGCATAAAGTCCTGGAATCGGTTCTCCCGCTTGATTCAATACGCTACCGGATAAGTCCGTTTGCAAGCCGCCCAACGTTTTACGGCTCACAATATTCAATCGCACAGCAATAAGCGGGCCTTTCGCAGGGTCCAGTAGTCGATGCGGTTTGGCAACACGAATTAATTTATCACCAATATAATGGCGAGCGCCTCGAATCGCCGTGATTTGCAGGTCCTTCGTAAACTTATTTATAATTTCCCGATCTCTAGCTTTTACCTGCCGTTCAATATGAGCATAGTCTAGCAACTTTTCCTCCGTCAATGCATTCATGCCCGTGACCAGTTCAGCCAATGTGGAAGCAACGACGAAGTCCTCTCCCTTATCCATAAAAGCTTGCACCGGCGCCATCGCTCCTGGCAGCGCTCTAGACAACACTTTACGTATACTTTTCCCCGTCAAATCGGGATTCTGTTCAGAGCCTGACAAGGCAAATTCTTTTTCAATGATTTTCTGAGTCAAAATAAACCAGGAATAGTCGTAGCCTGACTTTTGAATCGCATCTAACGTGCCTAATGTATCAAATCCAGGAAAGTTTGGTGAGGGAAAACGCTGACCACGCGCATCTAACCACAGTGAGGATGGTCCCGGAAGGATACGAATACCGTGATTATGCCATACGGGATTCCAATTCTTGATCCCTTCCGTGTAGTGCCACATCCGGTCGCGGTTCACAATCCGACCTCCGGATTGCTCCGTAATGGCGAGCATGCGCCCATCAACATGAGCAGGCACACCAGAGAGCATCCGCTTGGGCGCTGCACCCAGCCGACTCGGCCAATATTGGCGAACTAACTCGTGATTGGCACCTATTCCGCCACTACACACGACAACCGCTCCCGCACGGTATTCGAAGTCGCCAATCACGTCACGCGAACTTGCTTCCCCACGAGCCGCAGAGCTAGGGACAAGCACAGATCCGCGAACGCCTGCGATGGCGCCGCCGCTTTGAATGAGCTCGTTCACACGATGACGTGGATGATAGATGACACGACCTTCTTTGATGTACGCGCGAATACGCTGCTCGAATGGCGCAATGATGCCAGGACCTGTCCCCCAAACTATGTGAAAACGAGGCACAGAGTTGCCATGTCCATCTGCCAGATAGCCTCCGCGTTCCGCCCACCCGACAACGGGGAAGAAGCGAATCCCCAGGGCATGAAGCCAATCGCGTTTCTCACCAGAAGCGAACTCAACATAGGCCTCTGCCCACTTGCGGCCCCAGTAATCCTCGTCGTCTTCACGATCAAAGCCTGCTGAACCCTGCCAATCCTGCCACGCCAGTTCTTGTGAATCTTGGATACCTAACCGGCGCTGCTCCGGAGAATTCACCAGAAATAAACCGCCGAACGACCACCAAGCTTGTCCGCCAAACGATGCTTCTGGTTCCTGATCCAGGAGTAGCACCCTTTTGCCAGCATCCGCGATCTCTACCGTTGCCACTAAACCCGCGAGTCCTGCTCCAACCACAATAGCGTCATAGTCCATGATCGAGTTCTCCTTTGCGTCCCGTCTTGATCGTCATTTGTTCGAAAAAAGATTGCCCCTTTGTTAACCGATAAGGCCAATTAGGAGGCAATCCTTCAAACATGGCATGTTCTTAACCTTTTATAACTCTTCATCCGTTTCCAATAGTTGCTGTTCAGTTGTTGGAGGTGAAGATGACTTTTTAGGAGCGGGAGGGACAACCTCGATAGCTCTAGCCTTGGTGTCACCATACAGTTGAACAAATATTTCTTCAACCTCATCGCCAGTTAAATCTTCCCGCTTCAGCAACTCTTCTGCAATCTTATGGACGAATTCTGAATATTCAAGAACGAGTGCCTTAACCTGTTTCATTTGCTCATTCAACAGCTCATTAATCTTCGGACGAAGTGTTTTGAGTCCATCCACGCGAGAGCCAACTGCAAGGAAACTAAACAACTCATCCCCCATACCCATCATGCCCAAGTATGCACCCGCCACCTCAGTAGCACGCTGTAAATCAGATGTAACCCCATTCAATTTCTTATGCAAGAATTCATCCTCTACTGCACGCGCAGCAAGACTTACCTGAATGGATACGAGCATCTCGGCATCCGTTTGGAGGTGCCGCTCATGGTTCTCTTTCGTAGCCGAGAGTCCAAGCGCACCACCACGACGAACAATGGTTACTTTCCATACTCGCGAGTGAGGCTTTAGTAAAAATTGAGCTACCGCATGACCAGCTTCGTGATAAGCAATACTGCGTTTCTCGTCGTCTTGCATGGACCGATAAGGCTGTTTAAGCCCCCATTCGTAAGTTTCCATCGCAGCACGAAAATCTTCATAGCTGGCCGCTTGCGCACCGCGCTGATGTGCGAGTACGACAGCTTCATTGACGATATGTTTAATCTGCGCCGGGCTGTAACCAATGGAATCAAGACCTGCCTTTTCGGCGGTTAGCGTAGCATCCATCTTAACCTTTTTCAAATAGTATTGGAAAATATCAACTCGACCGTCATAATCCGGGACATCCACCCAGAGTTGGCGATCGAACCGACCTGGCCTGAGCAAAGCGGAATCGAGTACATCAGGCAAGTTAGTAGCTGCTATCGTAAGGACCGGCGGGCGTTCTGCCTTTTTGCGGCGCAGCCCTAGAGCGCGCAGCATCTTTACAATTTTGGACGTATCAATATTAGGTGGGTCCATCTGCAGGAGCAGCTCATTCAGTAGGCCTGAACCGCCGCCCATGCCCATCATCCCCATGCCCATACCGCCACCGCCGCCTTGACGGCTCATACCGATCGCATCGATCTCATCAATAAAGATGATACAAGCACCATAGACACGTGCAAGTTTGCGGGCTTTTTTATAAATTCCCATGACTTTCAGGTTGCCTACACCGAAGAACATATTCTGAAAACTTGGTGCAGACGCATAGGCAAAAGGAACCTGAGCTTCATTCGCAATAACCTGGGCTAAATATGACTTCCCAGTACCTGGCGGTCCACAAAGCAATAATCCGCGAATCGCTTCGCCACCCATTTCCTTGAACTCCCTAACACCTTTAAGCAGGGTAACAATTCGCTTCGCATTTTCGACAATCTCAGGATTTCCACGATAGTCATCCCATGTCGATCCAGTCTCTCCAGGCAGAATCCAATAAGTTCGCCCTCGAGCAAGAAACCAGAACAGCGCAACAAATTGAATGATCATGAAGGCCATAGCGAATACGAGTTGCATTAATAAAGTCGCAACACTTATCGCAATCCCCCAAGCGGTTGGCCCACCTGCCCATAGCAGCCCGCCAAACAACACGATGGCTGCTAGCCAGAGGATTAACTTTCGCCATCTAATCCATTGATAACTCCTCATGGCTACACTTCCTTCCTATGATTAAGTTTGAGTATCCCTATGAAAAAAAAGCATACATGTTGGCCCCGCTAGAAGCAGGGCCACGGCGACGATTATTGGAATTTCTTAATGATATCGAGCACGTACTTCGCCATGACAGCGAGGCCGCAAATGAAATAAAAAATCACCACTATCCAGCCTGTTGGATCGAAAGAAATCATAGATAATAGAACCGTCAGTGGCAGTACATAGTATAGGACATCTTTCAAGTAACCTAACACGACTGTAGGTCCGAAGGAGCCCACCCAAAAGGATTTGAAGAACGCAATAAGAAAATCAATGATCATAAACCCAAAAATGCCCCAAATCGTGTAAATTATCCAGCCCTCAAGTGAATTTGTCACTTTTCATCACCACCTTCCTACATACTATGCTAGGAATTTGGACGGGTGAAGGACCCGTAGGCTAGAACGATTCGATTGAAATATTTCATTTCTATTACTTACTTCATTGGGCTTTATATTCCTTCTCAATGCGGGTTGTTTTAAGAAAAATATATTACTTTTTTTTGGAAATAATTCCGAAGCATGCGGTAGAATCTTTGAAAAACAGCAAGAAATATCTTCTAAATTGCGAAAACGCAACCAAGCTAATGCTATTCAGCAATAACACGGAAACTGATTTTCCTTTTTTATAAATCAACACCCAGAAAAATCCATCTACACCCGAATACTGTTACTAAGTTTGACTCGCATAATCACACACCGCAGGGTCGCAATTTTCTACTCATATATTTTATTAAGGAGAGAAGAAAAAGATGAAGCATTTGCGTATGAAGAAACTGCTTATCCCTACACTGGCCCTTAGCCTTGTTATGACGACTGGCACAACGGCTTTCGCACAGAACGGTCGGGATCACAACGATGATCGGAACAGTAACGCACGTCAGAATTTTGACAAACGCCCGCAAAACGCAATTAAGTTTGATTTCAAAGATATCAAAGGCAAAGAATTCGAATGGGCTTTAAACTACATTATGAGTCTCGTCTCTAGACGTATTTTCGATGGGTATCCCGATGGTACTTTCAAACCACAAGAAACAGTTACACGCATTGAGGCCATTACGGCGGCTGTAAGGTTAATGGGGCTTCGCGATCAAGCTGAATCCGATGCAGAAAAAGCGACGAAACTCAATTTCCTTGATGCCGCCAGTGTACCTTCTTGGGCCGTCGGGTATGTAGCTGTTGCCTTGGAGAATGATCTCTTCACCGAATCGGATACGATCGTCAACCCGAATCAGCCTGCTGATCGCCTCTGGGCTACAACGCTGCTTGTCAAAGCACTGAAGCTTCAAGACGAAGCTGAAGCCAATATGAACGCAAAGCTACCTTTCTCCGATTCGTCTGCCGTTCCTGCTGGTTCGGTGGGATATGTCAAGGTGGCCGTTGACAAAGGTCTTGTGAACGGTTTTGAGGATAATACATTCCGCCCCAAACAGCTCGTAACACGCGCGCAAATTGCTGCCTTATTAGATCGCGCAGGGAATCAATTGCCGGGTAGTATTGAGGGGCTTGTTACAGGAACTGTGGTAGCACCTGTCAACGGCAATATCTTAACCGTCCGTACGAACGGTCAGAACATTAATTTGACATTGCATCCCGATGTATTTATTTATCGAAATGGCGCCAAGGTCAGTCCTTCCGCTTTGCAAACTGGGGATGTCCTCAAGATTCGTTCCAACGACAACTCCATCATTTATATTGAAGTTTCCCAGCCCAATGGAGGTAACCCGACAACGCCAACACAAGCCATAGGTGTGAAGACAGGCATGGTAACTTCCGCGATATCCGGGAATACGATCACCCTTTTAATCAATGGGCAGACGATTTCCCTTCCTCTGAATAGCAACGTGCTTTACTTCCGTAATGGCGCTCAGACGACAGCCGCAGGCTTGCAAGTAGGTGACATCGTCACCACTCGCTCCTACAACTATGGGGTCAGTTATGTAGAAGTGACACAAGCCGTGGGCACAGTTGGGACACCAACGAATTTGGCATCGACTATCATTGGTACTTTGACTTATCCCATTAGCGATAATACATTGCTGCTAACCACGTCGGCCGGGCTTCAAGGCGTCTCACTGAACAGTACTACCATCATTTATAAAAATGGTGCCTTTACAACTCTTTCCGCGCTTCAAGTAGGCGATGTTCTAACAACTTACGCTTATAATCATACGGCAGCGGTTATTGAAGTAACCAAAAGTGTCTCCCCCGTCACTACGACAGGCGAGATGACCGGAACTGTTTCTGGTCAAGTCAGCAACAATTTACTCACACTCACGAGTGCCGGACAGTCATATAGCCTGCAGCTTCATGCGAACACTTCCATCTACTCGGATGGTGCTCAAACGACAAGTGCCGTGCTGCAACCGGGTCAAGTCATTAAAGTCCATTACTATAATGGCGTTGTGCTCCATGCCGAAATCCTTCAGCGAGCGGATGGTACATCGGTTACCCAGCCAAACATTGCCCAATTCACAGGTACGGTCATTTCAGCAACGAACTCTGTCGTCGTGATTGTCAATGGCAACCAAGCACAAGCGGTTAATGTAAACGACAAAGCTTTCATCTATCGCAGCGGTACTCAGGTCAGCGGTTCAGCCTTACAAGCAGGTGATATTGTCAAAATCCGTTCCTACAACAATTCAGCCATCTATGCGGAAGTCACGCAGCTGACTAGCGGCAACAATCAGAACTTCAGTGTATCTGGTACATTTAACAGTGTAACCTTTACGAATCAAGGCAAGATTGCCACGATTACCATCAACCAAACTGGAACCAATGGAAGCAACGTGACGACAACTTACAACGTGTCCTCATCTGTGAGTATTACAGGTAACATGTCAAATATGGTGCAAAATCGCGCCATAACCCTGCAAGGCACCGGAGCCTTGATTACAAAGATTAACATTCAGTAGGAAGTAGCTAAAGGAAAGAAGCCCTCGCTGCAACCACGAAAGTGGTGGAGGGGCTTCTTTTTTGCGTGAAGTGATAAGCAAATGTGCCGTGATGGTACAGCCTCCTACGCTGATCGCACAGATTTGGCGTCGAACTGTGCTGATATGGTTCTGATATGGTTCTGATATGGTTCTGATATCGTGCTGAGTTGCTTCAAAAGTGCAAAGATACATCTTTTTGAGTCGAAATGACCTCGCTAGCTAGAATGCGTGCAAAAAGGCAACTATTTCTGGAGATGTAGACCATTTGGACTCTTTTTGCTCCGAAAGATTGCCTATTTGCACTAATTTTCCATATTCGAGCCCGTTTCACTGAAAATAAGTGTATTCTCGCAACTTTGACCATTGATTATAGTATGGCAGGTGCGGGGGTGGGGGAATTTTTGAGTCATTTCATCGCTGTAACGGTGTTTTTCAACGTTACAGCTTGCACGCGAGGCGGGACGAGCTCTTTTCACCGCTGTAACGCGGTTTTTCAGCGTTGCAGCGCATCTCGCGCACCAAATCCCCCATCCCCCGCTGCAGCCACACAGATTCACATAAAAAGGAGCTAAGCACAAAACACGCTTAGCTCCTTCTCACATCTATACAGGCAACGGTGTCCCCTGCCTCATCGCAAATACAAGCTGAGCGGCTGCAGCTTCAAGTCTTTCAAGCCAGCGTGAACCAGCTTCGCGACTTCAACTCCGCCTAACTGCTGGAAATGCGTGTTATCTTCCACGCCGTCAGGGAAATTCAAGAACTCGCCTGGGGCCAGCCACATGAATAATCGCTTCGTCCCTTCTGGCCCTAATGCTTCAAACAAAGCTTTGCTGCTAGCAGCAAGATCGATCAAGGGCACTTCTTCCGCTGCCGCCAACTCGCGCATAGCAACCAGATAATCGCCGTGCGTATCCCGCAGCGTGCCATCTTCCTCGAAAAAACGCCGTTGCACCGACGTGACCAGAATCGGATAGGCGCCTCGCTCGCGAGCGCCGTCGATATAGATTTTCAATGTTTCCTTGTAGGAGGAAAATGGCTCCGTAAACCGCGCTTCATCGGGCTTCTGGTCATTATGACCGAATTGGATAAGCAGGTAATCGTGTGGCTTGATGCGGCTCCAAATCGTATCCAGGACACCTTCGCCGATAAAACTTAACGAGCTCCTGCCCGACAAGGCATAATTCGCCACCGCCGCATCCCCTTTGACGAAAAGCGGGAGCATTTGTCCCCAGCCTGCATACGGATACCCGTCTGTCGGTTGATCGGTCACAGTAGAATCCCCTGCTAGAAACAATGTACAAGTTGTGGGCACAGACTCGATTTCTAGCGCATTGATGCGCGGTGCTCTCCCTGTGAACGTCAGCTTTAACTGTGCATCCGCGACCCAGACAGAGAAGCTTGTGCGCACAAAATGTCCCGCTGACGTACGTTGCTTCTGAAGCATCAGCCTTCCTTCACCAGTCGTGATCGTTGTCTCCGTTTCTGCAATCTCATCGCCCAACAGAACTGAAACACGGTAGGTCCCATCCGGAACATCCACTAGAAACGAAGTATCCAGCGGAATGCAGAAGTCTCTACGCAACGCACCTGGCTCGTCCCGATCTTTCGCATGAACATTCTTCACATTGTTAAATCCATAGCCAACCGCTTTCTCATATTCAGTATGCGGCGTAATCTTGGTATATCCTGACTCCGGGTTACCTACTCCGAAATCGAACTTTAACACATCTGTCATCGTAAAAATCCTTTCTCTTCATAACGGAATTTCACCGCCAGGATATAAGGTTGAGCTAGACAAGCGTTTGGGCTGCGGCAATGCTCTGCCGGATCGTCCATCGCTCAGTACAAGCGGTTTACAAGCATAAATGGCGGCTGTGTCGTCATTATAAATAATCACTTGCTCTGTTCCGCTACCACATACATCGGCATGTACAGCATATCCATTTAGCGGAAATTCAACAACAACGTTCATCTCACCATCATATAAGGATGGCCAGACACCGCCGCCTCTGCGATAGGCCAGTATCAGATCTGCGGAGTCGGCTTCCCAGCCACGGATCGGCTCAATAATCGTCAGCCAGCCGTCTGTTTGACGGTCTTCCTTCCAAATCTCAACACCTTCGCAGTCCAGCAAAAACAAACCATCCTTCCCCTTCAATCCCTTTCCGTCATCCTCACGGACAATTCGATCCAATCCTGCAATCTGCAACCCTGGTTTATCTATGCGGAATCTCCCCAAGGCAATATGCTGCGATTCAATAGATCCTTCATAGCGCCACAGTTCTTTCCCGAAGCGGTCATACATTACCGTAACACTGCCGCCGATCACAAGTTCAGGATGACCATCTCCATTCACATCCCCGACCCAGATACAGTCGGCATGATCCTCAAGATCTTTGCAGCTCCACAGTTTCTGACCATCATGATCCAAGAGATCATAACCAGCCATGACCTCGTCTTTCCCGTCACCATCCAAATCATAAACCCATGGGAAATGCCCAGGGTTACCATGATGTGTCCAGAGTAGATTAAAATGACGATCCATCGCCCACATCGTGTGATAACGGTCTTTGAGAATAATGTCACTGGCAAATGCCCCACCCGTCAAATTCGCTACAATAATGCAATCATGGGCATGTTCATGCGGCAGCCCATAAGAATTCTTTACCTCGCCACTCGCCCCATCCAGGATGAGAAACCGCCCATCCATCACACATAGTACCTCTAAGCGACCATCGCCGTCGATGTCAGCAATCTGTGCGGGATAGTCTGATCCTGCACTTCCTGCATTCGCATCTGGCTTGCCTGTCTGCCACAGCAGATTGCCCTCTAGATCAAAGGCCGTCAGGCATTGCACCTGATGGGGAATATAGCGAACATCCTGCCGATTGTCAGGATGCACTAGCAGCATCTCCATGCGACCGTCACCGTTCAGGTCGCCTAGAAGCATTTTACAACGCGGACCCGCCGAACGAATATCTAACGTACCTAATAGATAAGGCTCCTTGCACGTACGTCCCACAGCTCATCTCTCCTCAATTTCGTCTATTGGGGTAACCAATCTGATATAAGCTCAAGTGCAATAATCGTATTCAAGGACCACTGTGCGGCCTCATTCGTATTCATCCAATCGATCTCTTGCAAGGTATCCACGTGCGCGACAATGGAAGCCTCCTGCTGAAGATCAACCTTAGCAAACGCGTTTCCGAGTAAAATAGTCCAACACTTTTCTGCGGTCGCATCATCCCTTTTATAAAATGCGCCATACGCCGTAATCGCTGCACTGAGCACAGGATGCTCGAAATTTTTCGTGGATATCTGACCATTGGTCAGCTTATCCTTCTCCTCTTGTGTTTGGTTATAATAGACGCCGAGCTCCGCCATCATGTTTTCCCATTCAGGGTCCTTCAGCATACCAGCAAGCTCAAACCATACCTGCGGGCCTCCCATACATATGGCCAAATGTCTGCCCCAGTTATCGTCACCAAGTGGCGAAAGGACACCTGTTTTGGGATCATATCCATAAGTTGGTCCTGAGATTAGACCATAGTTGGCGTCCTTAATACAGTTGATGCCCACCAAGATTTTGTCCCGATAAGAGGTATCCTCATAACGCTCCCAACGCGTCATCCAATTCGAGCTAAAAGCCGCCCAATCCGGCCCTACACGGATATGCGTAGGATGTTCATCCTTCGGAAAATAAGCACGCATCGGATCCAGGTTCACCGTCGTGAAATCCGAATCACGCACTTCATCCATGATGTCTCCGATCCGCTCATCGGCAGTCAAATAGTAGAAGTACCGATGCAAGCCCGCCATCCCAATACGAGCTTCCTTGCAGCCGCAGCCCCAATGAACCACATTATGCCTGGAGCCGAGTCCCGCGTATTCACCGAAATGGTACAAGTCAACTTCGCTCGTGTGCCGAGTCATCGCTTCTGCCATCCGGAAGATATCCGCTCGCCCCGTACGAAGGAACATAACCCAAAGCCACATGTTTGGTGCTAGTTCTGTATTTTGCCAGGCACAGCCACCTAAATCATAATTCCATACATGCCTTACTGGGTCATAACTATGCATGAAATCGCCATAATCCCAGAAACCGTACCACTTCCGTTGCTCAACTTCATCTTGATAAAAGGTAATAATGCCATCCAACCGACTTTCCAACTGCGCTTTCACTGCATGACTACGGTCTGGTAAACTCCAGTAGCCGAAAGCCCTCGATTCGTGATAATACGCAGGCTCGCAAATGAGTAACGAGGGATTGTGCACTTCTTCCTGCATATGCACCAAAAGCGCTGCATCCGGCGTTTCATGCGTACACCACAGCATCAATTCACTCGTATTTGCTATACCATATGGTGTAGCACGCAATTCCTCGGCCCCTTCATACGAAGATTCCACGTGTGTTTCTGTATCATAATGACGAAGATCCATCGCTGTCCCATCGGGTGACCACAGCCAGACCGTAAATGTAGCCTCCGCCCCCGCTGTACCGTGTACCTCCAAGCTAGATGGATGCTTCTCCCAGAAATGACGCAACCCCACCGCTAAGCCGCCGCCTTCGCCGCCGACATAGCCTAGCCCGCCAGCGCGCGCACCGTCTGTCACTTTGACCCAGCTGCAACCTGTCTTCGTCCGTTTCCATATCCGATAATGCTCGGATGAATCTTGTACGAGTTTGAAGCTATCCCATGTTGCCGAATCATCCAACAGCCCTAGGAAATACCCATCCTCTGCGGGGTCGAATACGGTTAACTCACCTGCCGTTTGACTTTCAAATAGCTCCCTATACTTTCCTTTGGTTCGACGCGTATGTAACGTTTTGGGTGATTCGCTGAAATATCCCCGATCCCCTGCCAAACGGATATGTCGATTGTATTGGGCACCTCTCATCGGCACCGTGAAGCGAATGCCTAAGCCTTTAATGAAATCCTCATGGGGATTTCCATCATAATGAAACGTATGGACGAGTTTAATCGTCTCCTGCCCTGCATACACATACATTCGCAGTGAAAAAGGCAGCCACTCTCTTATTCCCGTCGATGAGCGTAACCTGCCGTCTAGCTTAACGACAGCTCGAATCGGTCCGTTTTGTTCAACAACGGCGCGTAAGATACAGCTTTCGAAAGTTTCCTCGCGACTTATCCGAACACCTGACGTTTCGCTCAGTTCTTCCATCAAGCCGATCAGCACGCCGCCGCTGCATATCTCGTTGCCCTCACGAACGATACTGCGAAGCCACTGTTTTCCTTGTTTGCCTATTATACATTGCATGACGCCTGTATCGAGCGTTATGGTATCGTCAGTTTCGGTTACAGTCACACGATAAACCGGATCAGGTCCATTACCTTTGCGAATGGCACAATTCCCATCTAATCCGGAAAGAGTTGCCGCATGGGCAGACCACTTCACACTGCCATCCGGCCAGTAAGCAGTCGGCCAACTTTGTACGGGTACAGCACTATTACCCCCATCCGTTTCCAAACGTAACGATTCATCACGTCTAAGTTCACCTTCGCGCCAAGGTATTCCCCACGTTATCCCTACAGGCTTTGACGCCTCTTTGTTCAACCAATTCAGCTTAATTGCCAGATCCGAAGCCAAGCGATCATCTCCTTTTCACATGTAGCCCTATTGTAGTAAGAGGAGCACTTGCGAACAAGCAGACATTATTGCCATTCCGTGATGAGACGGTTTGCACTTTTTTGGCGGACTCATACTTTATTGTTAAGAAGATCGACTATGCTCACGATAGCGCGTTGGCGTCATGCCTTCTAGTTTTTTGAAAATCCGATTGAAATACGTATGCTGGTATCCCACCTGATCGGCAACATCGTTGATTCGCATTTCCGAATCTCTGAGCAATTCTTTCGCTTTGTCCATGCGCAGCTCCGTCAGGTAATCAATAAAGTTTTTACCAGTCACTTGCTTAAAGGATCTGCTTAGAAAAAATGGATTCGTCCCTGTATGCTCCGCACAATTATCAAGCGAAATATCTTGTCTATAATTATTTTGCAAATATATCATTGCTTGCTCAATCATCCGTTTCACTTGCGCGTCCGAACGACCGGACATTTCCCTCATGAAGGGGCTGAGCACTTTATCCTGAAACCAAGCAAGAATTCTCGTAGACTCTCGAATCTGGGATAGCTGTTCATATAAGTTCGCGCCTTTGAAAAGACGATTCGGATTAATACCGGACACCATGATGGCGTGCTGAACATTCCCAAGCAAATGCAGCATCCCTTGCTGAACTTCAATTTCTTTGGCACCTTTGCATGATAAAACCTCCAGGAAAGACACCAGCAACTCGCTTGCTTCCCCTTCTTTCCCTGTCCGTAAAGCCTGTATGAGCTCCCGCTCCTGTGTAAATGGATATTGCAATTCCATGTCTTCATCTCCTACGTAATTGTCATGCTCCATATCGATAATCTGATTCACATTCTCAAAATAGCGATAGCTAACTGCTTGTTTCGCTCGTTCAAATGCAATCGGAACATCCGAAATTAGCGAAACTGGCCGGCTGATCGCCATGGTCATGCGCATTTTCAAAATACGGTTAATCGACTGTTTCAAATCATCACAAAAAGCTTGAGTGGCATCACTATAGGATTGATTCTCCGGCAGGATAAGAAGAATACCCGCTGTTAAATCGTGAAAGTTAAGTGTGTGTCTCTGTTCAAAATACTGCGCTGCCAGCTCATCAATCATATTCACGGCCGCAAAAGTAACTAGCCCTTCTTCACCTAGTCGAAAGTTCCCCTCCATGCTCGTCATCCCAATTAATTGAACATAGAGGACAACGAATTGTTTCTGCTTCACGTCCCACTGAAAGCGCTCCATCCGATGACGCAGATCATCCTCTGAATACGCATTCAAATAGCCTTGCAGCAGTTGGTGAAGAAAGCTGTCTTTCAGGTGCGGCAGCTGTTCCGTCAGCTTCGTATTCAGTTCTTGACTTTCGTTATGCAGATTCGTCCACTTCGACTCCAATAAGGTGAACTCGTCCCCATGTTCATGGTGAGCCACACTGCCACCTAGCATGACTACAAGCCTTTTGACAGGTAAATAAATGCGCCGTGATGCTAGCCATGCGAGAATAGCTGCAAGCAGCAATACCGCTAGGCTTACTGTGATAATCAGCTTGGAGATGAAGACGACCGGTGATGTGATGCTTGATATCGGCGATGCGGATACATAGGTCCAATCTTCCGCGATTCGCGCCAAGCTACCGTAGGATACTGTATAGGTAGAATCTTCCCACTCCATAAAAAAAGAACCCTTATTGCTTGCTAATGAGGCAATTTTGTCACGAAGAGCGCTTACAAACGGTGATGCACTCGTGTTTCCATTTGCTGAAACGAACAGTTCTCCAGCATTCTGAATCAGAAACGTCTCCCCGCCATCATATGGCGTCAGCGTGTTGAGCATATTGGCCACCTTCTGGTTATCAAAACGGAATACCAGCACTCCGAATGGTTTCAAACTTCCACCAGGGACTTGATGAACCAGCGTTAAATCTTTGTTATCAGGGCGATTCGAATCAAAGGACCATTGCGTCCAGTAGGTCGTATTTTGACCGTGGATGAGCGGATTATATCGGGAAGCTATGGCAGCTGTTCGATCATCTATCTTCATATATTCCGGATTGAACAGCACAGAGCTTGTTCCACCTACGTAAAGTTCAGCATGCTTCACCATCGCATTGGAGCCTTGCATGGCAACCAATGTTCTGGTAATATCCTGCGTCCTTTCGAAATTCCTTACAAAGTCAAAGCCGTCTAGGCTATAGTCAAATTTATTATCGAAGGCCCAATGGGATAACAACAGCTCCAGATTCCCTAACTGGTCATCAATATTTTGCGATCGTTGTTCAATTTGCCGATAATGCAGTTGAAGTAGCTCACTCTCCACTCGCCCACCAGCCATCCAATACACGAGCACCCCCATCAACAGCCCAGGAATACCCGATACGATGAAGATCGTAATTAGACTCTTTTTATAAAAGCGACCTTGTCCACCAATCGTTTTGCTTAAGGTTCTTGCCAGCCCTTCTTTCATTGCTCGGAACATGCTCTCACCAACCGTTCGAAAGTGTAGTTTGGAGCGAAGACTTCACCTTAAAGCGTATCCGGATTGAAAGGGGAATGGAAGTTAATTACCAGTGGAGTTTCATTACTTTTCCGACTTTTATTTTTCTCCCGGAAAGTTTAACTTAAGCTAATTTCTCCCAAGATTTCCAGACTGGACTCACATATGATAAGGGTATACTAGCCGTAGAGTAATACAAAGGAGAGATTCTAATGTCTGAGGTCGTTCTTAACTAGCAATTTCATAGTGCAATCTGTTTTGCTTGGCGTACGCGAGTGAACCGTTCAAATGGACAGGTTTGTTTTGTCGTTCTCTATTGGCAGGTTGCATATTGATGCTGTTAAGAACATCAGTTTCTCCCTAAGCGGACTGGAAACGATTGTTGTTTCCAGTCCGCTTTTTTTTGTACCCAAAAGGAGGCATTCATTTGAACAAGTCCACTTATCAACGTTTGGAATATGACCGCGTGAAACAGCGTTTGGCCGACTTTGCCATGAGTTATTTGGGCCGTGCCCACATTGCCAATATGGAACCAACTATCGAGATGGTCCTTGTCACGACACTACTTCAAGAAACCGAAGAAGCGGTTAGTGTCATAGCCCATGGTGCCAGTGTGCCCGTCCCATCCCTTGAAGGCATTGAGCCGCTTATAGGCACTTTCGGGAAAGGATTTATTTTTACGCCACAAGACTTTATGCACTTCGCCAGATTCATCGAAAGTACACAGCAACTTAAGAACTTTATGATAAAGAAGGAATCCTTCGCCCCGCGCATCGCCTCATATGCGCTATCCCTTTACGACCAGCGAGAACTGTTAGCCGAAATCCGGCGCTGTATCCGCAATGGTCAAGTCGATAATGAGGCGAGCGCCGCCTTGTCTCGCATCCGTAAGAAGATGAACATCCTTGACGACCGCATTCGCAAGAAACTCGACACGGCTTTGTCCAAATACCGCAGCTATTTACAAGAAAGCGTCGTCTCGACGAGAAGTGGCCGGTACGTGTTGTCCGTGAAGAAGGAATACCGCAAACAAGTTGGCGGTGCCGTGCTGGACGAGTCAGCGAGCGGTCAGACTGTATTCGTTGAGCCGACTGATATCGCTGACCTGTATGTCGAACTGATGCATCTGCAGTCCGAGGAAGCCGCGGAGGAAACAAGGGTCCTAAGCGATCTCACGGATCTGGTTGAGAGCAATAAGTATGAAATCTCTATCAATTTGGAAACGATCGGTCATTACGACTTTATGTTCGCAAAGGCCAAATACGCCAAAATACTTGACGGTCGAACGGTCGCATTAAACGATCGCGGTCGGATCTCCATCCTGGGAGGCCGTCATCCGCTGCTCGGCAGGCATTCCGTGCCACTTGATATCCGCATCGGTGACAATTACCGCTCACTTGTTATTACAGGGCCTAATACAGGAGGCAAAACCGTTTCGCTGAAAACAGTCGGTCTGCTGACACTTATGGTGCAGTCGGGATTGCTCGTTCCAGTAGGAGAAGGAAGCGAATTTGCTGTATACAGATCCGTTATGGTCGATATCGGAGACGGACAAAGTCTCGAGAATTCGCTCAGTACATTTTCCTCGCATGTCAAGAATGTGATTGGCATTCTCAAGGAAGCCGGACTATCGTCGCTGGTGCTTCTCGACGAGCTTGCCTCAGGAACCGACCCCGGAGAAGGCATCGGCCTATCCATTGCAGTGCTGGAGGAACTGTACCAACGCGGGGCAACGGTCATGGCTACGACTCATTTTAACGAGATCAAGAAATTTGCTCACGCTGCGCGCGGCTTCGAGAATGCGCGTATGGAGTTTGATAGCGAAACGCTTGAGCCCCTTTACAAGCTAACAATTGGTCAAGCGGGCTCCTCTTATGCTTTCTATATCGCGCAAAAGCTCGGAATGCCTCTTGCGCTCATCGAGAGATCAAAGCAAATCACATACGAGGCGACGCAACGATCGTCCGAAGCACCTGCAATATCTACAACGGTTACAGAAGAAATTCCTGTAAAAGTCACATTGAAAGAAAAAGGGGAGCGAGCGCCGATACCGATATTCGCGATTGGCGACTGCGTATGGGTGCACGCGCTGCGCCGCACAGGCATTATTTGCAGCGAGCCGGACCATCGCGGAAATATTACAGTGCAAATCCAGAAAGAGAAAGTGCTCATTAACCGCAAGAGATTGTCTCTCTATATCGAGCGCAGCAAGCTATACCCGGAAGGAGACTACGATATGGACATCGTGTTCGAATCGGCAGACACGCGAAAGAAGCGAAAGATGATGAGCAAACGTCATGTTGAAGGGCTAACGATTGAGTATAAGGAGAATCCATAAATACCCGGATCTGCTTGTCAGCAGTAATGAATAAATTGAACGTTTGGCTGACGGTAATCCATAAAGCCCGAAGATACTTTCCCTCGGGCTCTTGTAATTTTGTCTTTATTATTGCTAACCGTTATGACTTTATTAGGTTCCTTCATACTTTGCCCACTATTTGCTCTTCTGTGCGCCAACTTTCAAGAGAACTGTTACTGCCTCTGCTCTCGTCGCATGATCTTTCGGGGCGAATAGGTTATCACCTTTTCCCAGCATGATCCCGGATTGTAACACGAAAGCTGCACTGCCCTTTGCCCATACGGCAATATGGTTATCATCCGCAAAGCCCGTTCCAGAATCTGTCTCGGCAACTTTGCCCAGAGCTTCTGCAATCACTACCGCCATCTCGGCTCGCGTAATTTCTGCGTTGAGTTGGAAGCTGCCGTCTTCATAGCCATGCAAGATCCCCTCACGCACTGCGAGTGCGATGGCTTGTTGCGCCCAAGCGCCAATCTCTCCACGATCTGTAAAATTCAGCTTGCCGCCTACTCCCTGCAGCTTCAATGTATTCATCAGCATGACTGCAAACTCCGCACGCGTCACAGTATGATTCGGTTTAAACGTACCGTCAGGGTAACCCGTGACTAGACCGCCTTTCACCGCTTGCAGGATACCTGACTCAGCCCAATGCCCCACTATATCACTAAAATTCAGGTTAACTACCTCTGGGTCAACTGCAAATACCGCATATTTCGTAAAATGATTCACATCTACGGTGATCTGATCCCCGCTTACTTTTCCACCGGGAACTTCTACCCATATCTTGTTCGTTTCGTCAAAATAGAAAACCGCAGCTCTTTGGTCACTTGCTATACTGGCCGGATCAAATGCAAACATCAGCGTAATCGGTTTGCTGAAGTTCTCGGTGAAGTTCTTCAAAATTTCAAATATAGGGCTTGCTAGCGAATCCTTATCCTTAATTAATTCCTGTGTATCCAACACTTTATCAATGGTCACCTTGAGTTCTTGGGATGAAGCATCCGCCGGAATCGAGATCGTAACTTCCTTGTTCAAACTAACTTCGCCTGTTTTACCAACTGGCAATGTCAAATTGCCATCTGTGGAGGTAATCACTGTAGTAATTGATGACGTCGGCGGTGAAATTGGACCGCTTCCACCAGGCGCACTTGGCACACTTGGCGCGCTTGGCTCGGCCCGTTTCACAGTAAGCACATAGGAATGTGAACTTCCATCTTGTGCATATACATCGATGAAGATTGGATTCTGTCCAACATTCAAATTAGAAATCGTGTACACGTACACATTACCGGTGACAGAACTAGTCGTGTAAGTTACACCAGTAACCGATAGAGTTTGCTTAGGATTCGCTTTGATTAAAGTCAAATTGAAACCTGTAACGCTGTTGGCTACATCCATTTGATAAGAAAACTCCGAAGGATTGAATGTCAATGCACTTTGATCAACTACCATATTAGATAGCGATGCATCGGTGCTGATCACTTCTCCTGTACCTGCGCGAATATCCTGTGTAACGATGGCATCGTCATAATTAGGTGCAATGACGGTGATAATATGGGTTCCTAATGACAAAGCGGCTGCTTTAAAAGAAATTTTTCCAGCGTTTATTGCATATTTCGCCACTGGCACCGTCTTCGTTCCATCTTTGACAGCTGTGATCTCATCCCGCCAATTCGCATCATCCGCAAACGTGATGTCAATCGCACTCGCAGCGTAATTATCGGTGTTATCCGCAATTAAATGAGGTGAATGCATCCATGAGACGGGTTGATTAAGGCTTGTATCAAAATAATCAGTTGCCGAAATCGTAATCATATGATCACCATGTGCTAGTACTCCAGCACTAAAAGTGATTTTTCCCGAGTCTACGACGTAGTTATCTGACGGTATGGTTATCACTCCGTCCTTCACCGTCGTAATGGCGCCGCGCCATGCCGGATTATCAGCGAATGTAATAGCGATGTCATGGACAACATCATTTTCTGTCGTGTCAGGCGCTAAAGTCACTGGTTTCAACTGAACCAACTGACTAGCAGTAGCATCTCCGTAATGTTTCGTCGAAACCGTGATGGTATGGTTACCTAGGCTCAGCACACCTGGATTAAACGTTAACTTCCCCGAGCTAACCGTATATACAGCTGACGATATCGTAACTGTGCCATCCTTAACCTCGGTAATTTCATTGCGCCAAGCCGACAAATCCGAAAAGGTAAGTTCAATTGGACTTTCCGTGTTATTGCTCGTGGAGTCAGCGGTCAAGACCGGTGCTGTTAGAAGAAATTTCTGAACACCAGGCTTTCTATTGATCGTAAGGTCTCCCCCTAAGATAAAGGAGCTATTAGCTAGATACGGAATGCCGTTATTCACATATAAGGAATTAGCCATTACCGATCCTTCTGTACTACCCGAAGTACCAACAGATATCCAACTACTTCCGTTCCATTTTTTCACACCTGTATTTCCGTCTGATAATAGGCCTGCCACATAGAGCAAGCCCTCATAAAAATAGAACGAGGTATAACTGATATTACTGGAATCTCTTACTTTAAAAGTACCATTGTCTACTCTAGTCCAACTGCTTCCTTCAAACTTTTTCAATGTGACCCCATAACCCGTGAGCCAATCGACATAGGCCACATAGGGAATGCCCCCATCAAAGGTCAAATACGTGGTCGAATTTCCGCCCGTCGCAAAAGGACCTAAATTCACCCAATTGCCGCTAGCCGTATCAAACTTTTTAAACTCTCCTGAATAACTTGTCATGCCTTGCCATGTGCCGCCTATATTGACGCGATCCGATTTCTCATTGCGATAAGCCACATAAGGGATGTCATTATTAACTGATAACGAGATCTGTGATACCGGATCCTGTGAAAATCCCGCGATCCCCATCATTTCCCAACTATTATTGCCCTCATTAAACTTCATCACGGTAAGTTTGTCGCCATTGGCCCCATCTTTGTATGCCAGATAAGGGATACCGTTTGAAACGGTAATGGACATCTCGAACGCCCTGTCCGTGGAAACAGCTCCAGCGCCTACGAGCTGCCAATGGTTTCCATCGTATTTTTTGACATAGGCTTTAAACCCATTCGTTATATCCGAGTAAGCTGCATAAAGCATATCGCCTGAAACGGCCGTAGATGCATAAAATGCGGTTCCTACTCGCCCATCGGTTCCACCGGAAATCGACTCATCTCCTGCGGGAATCCAACTGCGGCCATCCCATTTTTTCACAAATAATTTATTGCCAGTGTCTTCGATATAAGCCAAATAGGGCATATCCTGTACGAATTTGAGTGACATGTTAAATGATGCCTCTTGGGATATGCCCCTGTTACCTACATACTGCCAATTACCTAGGTCATTCTCATCTAATTGATTAATCTCGATCTCGCTATCAAAAGTAGTGCCCAGAATATCCTTCAAAGCGCCAGCAGCTATTCGAATTTGGTTGTCCAAACCCATTAGCGGTTTTTGAAAGGTAATGACAATCGTACCGCCACCAAAATTGGAAGTTGCATTGCTGATGGAATCTTCTGGCGCTAAAGCTATAAAGTCAGCCTCATCCGTTCTTTTGATTGAAATATGATTCTTCAACTCATCTAGCGTCCCAGCGCTCGTCTCTGTAGAGGAAAATGTAAGCGTAACTGACATATTCCCTTCTCCGACGGATGCAGACCACGAGACATCAAGCAATGGCTCTGGCTCACTCACCATACAAAAATTACCAAACATAGAACCCGAAACAGGAGCAAACTCGCTCGCGCTGCATCTTACACCTTCTACGGATGCACCATTAAGTTGGTACGTTTGAGGCGTCAGCTTTTTAATAACCCATACTTGACTATCGAACGTTGCCCAACCGTATTGGACCATCTTCGTGCCAGTAAACGAACAATTCTCTCCATCGCCTGCACAGTACGTCCATGACGCTGCAGATGCTTGCTTCATATTGGGGTTGATAAGCCATAAAAAGGAAAATAATGCGCACCCTGCTATAATAATTAGAAACTTTAGTAAAAAGTCTTTCTTTAATCTTGCTATCAGTATCATCGTTATACTCCTTTTACAGACAGATTTTAATTTTCAACCGTCGGTACATTAACAACTTCTTCTCCTATCAATCTACTACAGCTCACTAAAAGAATAATGAAAGATTCGGCCAGAAAAAGACAAAAACCGCGCAGCATCAAGGCTTCGCGGTTTTTGTCTTTTTATCAGTAAACGCTCGAACTAACGAGTCATATAGCATAGTTAACTCCTCAGAAGGACGAATCCCAAGCTCTTGATTGAGCAGCCGTACATAATTCGTATACAGTGCGTTCAAACTCTTTTTATCTCCAGTCATCTCACGTATGATCATCAAATGGCGTATCACCGACTCGTCCAGCGGATTGTGCTCATTTAGCTTGAGTAATAACTTTGAAGCGGAACTTGTATCCCCCAACGAAATAAGCGCGGCTACTAATCGTTTGACGAATGCGGCGTACATTTGGGTATAACGTTCTGTTTCGTGAATGGCCCAAACATACGCTTTATCACCGAACAGATCCCCGGTATACAGCCGTTCAGCGCCTAGAGCAATCTCCACTTGGCTGGCATCCATCGTTTGTAGTTCCTCCACTTGCGCTTCGAATTCTACATAATCTATCAGGCAATCACTCAATTCAAGTACATAGCCATCGTTCTCTGAACGTATAACCTCTCGCATACCTAGTGGTTCCAACGATTTGCGAAGTTGATACACTGTCGTGTTCAAATAGTTCTCCGCACCTGCTTGTTCCATACCGCCAAAAATATCAGTAACCAGCTTGGAACGCGGTATACGTCTACCTCGTTGTAGCAGGAGATATGCAAATAGCTCGGCGCATTTTCGCGAGATCCACTTCACGCGGCCTGCTTCATTGCTCACAACTATGTCTCCGAGCGCTGTAATAACGATTCTATCTGTGTGCGGTTCAGGTGCTAACGGAGTCGATGGCGAATGAAAAGCACGCCAGTTCACAATCGCACGATGGACTGCCCTCTGCAGCCTCTCTTGGGAAACCGGCTTGACCAAATAGTCGATAACCGAAAGTTCATACGCTTCTAGGGCGAAATCCTTGTGAGATGTGACGAAAACAAGTTGAACCGGAGAGCCAGAGCTTCCTATCCTTGCGGCGAATTCCATCCCGTTTTCACCTTTCATTGCGATATCGACAAACGCGAGGCCGATATCTGTGTGCGCATGTAAGAAGGCGGCCGCCGACTTCGTATCTGTGAAGGTGCCAACAACATGAACTTCTGGCAACTTGCGTAACATTTTGTTCAAAATCAAATGCATTGTCGTGTCATCGTCTACCAAAATTACTTTCATGCTTCTTCAACTCCCTTCCACTGGTCAATTACGTCCATCCCGCCCCGTGAACTGTATAAAGTAAAGTAGAACGTCGTTCCTACACCGCGCACACTTTCAAACCACAATTTCCCGCCATGAATGGCTACAAATTCGCGAGTAAGCATAAGCCCAAATCGAGAATGCCCTTCACTTTCTTCGGGGTTCGGCACTTTGATGAAGGTATCGTCACGGCGCAGCATGTCCGCTGTCTCTTCATCCATTCCTGCTCCATTATCGCGTATGGTCACAACAATCCTGTCCTTGTCCAAACTAGCTCCGATATCAATCCTTCCACCAATTCCCGTGAACTTAATCGCATTGGAAATCAAGTTTCGGAGAATGAGATCAAGCATCTCTTTGTCCGCACTAACTGTCAGTTTCTCGTCAATGAACTCTCTCATTGCAATTTGCTTCATTCCTGCCTTCGATTCCGCTAGCAACAGTGCTTGACGAACGACTTGCTGTAAATTCCAGCTTAACGGCCGAAACACAACATTCCCTTTCTGGCTCCGATACCAATCGAGCAAATTCTCAACCAGATGGAACGTGTTCTGCACTTGTCCTTGGAGTACTCCGAACAATTCGGCATGCAATTTGTTATCCGCAGCAATCTCTTCACCAAGAAGTTCGGTCAAGCTGACTAGAAGCGCGATTGGATCACGAATGTCATGGGCTACAACCGTAAACATCTTGTCCTTAAACGAATTTAATTCCACAAGCTGGTTCGCGCTCTCACGCAACCTAGTCTCGTTCTCTTTCAACTCCGTGATATCGTTAAACAGGATCATTTTCCCGATAGGTGTGCTTGCATCATAGATGAACGATACGCTGCATTGATAATGCTTATTGCCACCAGCTTGGGATCTGTAGAATGGAAACCGTTCGTTTCCGTTATGTGAGTCAAGAATAAGATGAATCAATTCTGGATTGGCGGAGAGAACTTCCTCGACATGAGCGGGGTAATGTTTGGTCAAAGTGAGTTCAGGTAACACGCCTTCGGCCGCTTTGTTATAACTAACAATTTGATCCTTATAATCAAGTAGGATAACACCATCCCGGATGGTGTCGAACACTTGCGTCAGCGCAAGCGGTGTAAACCGAAGCAGATTGAAACGCAGAATCCCCCACGCGTAGACGATCCCAGAGACCGCGAACCCGAAAGGCGTCAAGTCGACGACCATACCAAACCACAAGGATATGTTGAAAAGCAAGGGCACTGCGGCTCCCATCGTCAGTACGATAATTTGCTTACGCACGATGCGTGAAGACCGCCAATACATCGGTATGAACAGAAAAAATCCACACACTAACATGAAGTAATTATATAGCGTATGTGCTGTATACCAAGGTCCTTTAGCCGTTTTGTATAACGGGAATGAAGATTGATCATTCAAGATATATTGCTCGTAAAATAGATGATGCCACTCATTGGTCAAATGGAGAAAAAAGACGCCTACGGGTATAATGAATAGCGCCAACGCAAGGTGCTTTCGATAACGCGAAACCGTCCCAGAGAATTGGATGACCTGAAAAAGCCAAAGCGTCGTGATGAAAGGAATGCCCACATATTCGATTTGAAGCGAAAGTTTAACTTCATATAAGTTGCGACTAAGCAACTCGAGAGCATATCCAATTGCGTAGCAAGCCGCTCCTAGCATGATCAAAATCATCGTTCTAGCAACGGGTAGATGGCGCTTCTGATAGGATAAAAATGCCACGTAGATCATTAATCCCGCTGCCAGAAAAAGCAGTAAGGACAACCATTGTACTGTGTTCACTGCAGATTCTCTCCTGACTGTGGAACTGCCATGCGGGTCAGTTCGATGTAATCCTTCTTTTCAATATACATGCTTAAAATAAAAAAGCGCAAGACTTGAGGTCCCTGCGCGTTGATGGGTTGTATTATTCGGAGGCGTAAACAGATTCAAGGTAAGCGACTGAAACTTGCTCCGCCTCTCTTTTATACTCAAAATCACCTAACCCTTGACGAAGTTGTTGATAGAGTCTAATGGTCATTTGTAAAGCGTGGTAACAACTCTCTCCCAAAGGATCATAGGATCCTCAACCCTGTGTTCAAGTTCCTGAGCAGTAACAAACTTCAAATCAACGTGAAGTGGCGGTGGTCCATATAAACAAATCAACAAACGCGGTTCACCCACATGTTCGCCCGTAAAGCCAGATAACAAGTTTCCTAGCTTCTCTGCAATTCGAACACGTTGATTCATTACTTCTTCACGGTATACAGCATCGTAGACAACAATTAAATCCAAATCGCTGACGCATCCATTGTATTTGAAATCATGGCCCCCCCTGCAAGTAGTCCAAGAAACCGATGGTCCTGCAGCAGTATCTCTTTATATCAGAAAAAGATAGCATACAACTGTTTTGAGCCCAACAGAAAGAGCACCCTCTCGGGTGCTCGCCATCTACCTTATTTCTTCGCAGCCACATACAAGTCGTTCATTTCCTTCACCAAATCATCCCCGCCAGATTTCTCCCACGTTTCAAATGCGGCTTTCAGAGCTCCCTCGTCACTTTGACCAACGATGAATTTAATGCGCGCGTCGTTGATGATGTTATCCAGCTGTTGACCTTTTTGTGAGTACACCGAGGAGATGAACGGCTCCACAGGATTAGCCACGATGACTGCTTCCGCTTCTTTTTGTATTTTCGTCGTTTGCAGACGAAGCGGCGTTTGCTTCACCTTCAAGCCGCGATCTTCCGGTATGAATGGCAGCATTTGGTTCAAGCCTTCCACTTCGGACTCGAGAATAGCTGTGTCCTTACTCGGTACAAGCGCTTCGCCATCTCTCGTGTAATGCTTACCTTCGATTCCATAACCGGCTAAGGTTTGAAGATCCGGCTCGTTCATTTGATCCAAGAATTTCAGAACTCGCTTCAGTTCTTCCTCTGTTTTCACGCTGGACTTCGAGATCGCTAGAATGCCTGCAAAACCAGAAGTAGGTAAAGCTTTCAAGCCATTTTTACCAGTGACGCCTATCATGTTATCTACATAATGAATGTTAGGATTATCTTTGCCTTCTTTCGCAAGCGCTGCATGAATACGATCATCAATACGCGTTGCCGTATCTGTTACGTCGACAATAACCCCTGCTTGATTGTTAACCACAGGATCGTTCCACTTAGCTGAATCAAAGACCGCGAAATCCTGATTAATCAGCTTCTCATCATAGAGCTTCTTCATAAATTTAAGCGCTTCCATGTATTCGGCCGTTTGATGCTCCGGTATGAGCTTGCCGTCTACGACCCCCCATTTGTTCGGTGCACCGAACCAGAGCTTCATCGTATCAAACCCACTTGCCCATTGCCCTGTCCATTTGACCAAAACCATGCCATACGTGTCATCTTTTCCGTTCTTATCCGGATCTTTCTCCTTAAACGCCTTCAGCATCGCATAGAAATCATCAATCGTTTTCGGTTGCTGCATTCCTACTGCTTCTAGCCAGTCCTTCCGGTAATTAATCCCATTTCGACCCAGCGCACGCCCACGATAAATGCCGTAATTTTTCCCATCGATAGATGAGTTGTTCATAATGACTTGGTTGGCTTTGCTTAAGTTCGGGTAATCCTTCAGATATTTCCCAATTTCCCAGAATGCGCCTGATTTAGCCGCGTTAACGAAGCTTGGGTTTTTCACATCACCCACATAAATGATCTGCGGAAGTTTGCCAGAAGCCAAAGTAATATTGAATTTATCTGTGTAGGAAGCGTTTGGTACCCACTCCAAATGAATATTTGTGTTGGTTTTCTTCTCAATTTCAGTCGTAACAGGGCCATCATCTTTCGGAAAATTCGTTTTGAAGATCGGCAGCATGATGCTTAGTTCCAGTGGGGCTAGATTTTCTGGTGCCTTAGTCTGTGTAGCTGCTTGTGTGGTTGAGGCGGATGTTGCTGGTGTCGCTGAACCCTCTTTGTCACTGGAGCAACCGACCATAGTTGTTACGACAGCTGTACCTACCGTTGCTACAGTAACCCATTTTTTCGCATTTTTCTTCATATAAACATGCCTCCTCTAAGGTTTGGACTTGCCTCTATCGTAATCCGTTACCCCTTGACCGAGCCGATCAAGACCCCTTTGGCAAAATGTTTTTGCAGGAACGGATAGACAAGCAAAATAGGAATGGTACCCACAACGATAACAGCCATCTTGATCGACTGCTCGGGCGGTTTCACGAAATTCGGATCCATGGAATTAATATCGCCAGCTGCAGCTTGCGACAGCAAAACAATCTGTCTGAGCATGACCTGAAGAGGCCATTTGGCTGGATCGTTGATGTACAGTAAAGCAGAGAAGAAGTTATTCCAATGACCAACTGCATAAAATAACGTGAACGTTGCCAATACAGGCATGGATAAGGGCAGCACGATCCGCCACAGAAGACCAATCTCCGTACAGCCATCGATCTTCGCTGCTTCTTCTAATTCGGGTGGGATTTCTTGAAAAAAGTTTTTGACTATAATCAAGTTAAAGGCGCTAATCGCCCCAGGAATCATCAATGCCCAGTAGGTATCCAACATGTGCAGCTCACGCACAACCAGAAAGGTCGGAATTAATCCACCACCGAACAGCATGGAGAAAATAATCAGATTGAGTACTGTATTACGTCCCATTAAACTCCTCTTCGATAGGGCATATGCCATCGTAACGGTGAAGAACAAGTTCACGATGGTCCCCACAACCATCACATAAAGCGATACCCCGATACTTTTCACAATTGTACTTGTCGAGAAAATAAACCGGTACGACGCTAAGGTGAATTGCTCAGGTATCAAGAATACGGCACGTTGGGTCAGCTCTGCATCCGAAGCAAACGATCCTGCTATGACATAGAGAAATGGCAAAATGGCTACGATACCAATAATACCTAGAACCACATAATTGCTTACATCGAAGATGGTTCCGGGAACACTCTTATACTGTTTGGCCAAAACCCGTCTCCTCCTTTACTCTCAATATTCGTATTAATAAATGCCGGATTGTCCGAATCTCTTCGCTGTCCAGTTCGCGCCAAGTACCAGAATGACGCCAATGACCGCTTTAAACAAACCAACTGCTGTACTATAACTAAATGCGCCTTGTGTGATCCCCATCATATAGACATAAGTATCAAATACTTCCGCTACTTCCCTGTTCAATGGATTCAGCATGAGGAAAATTTGCTCAAAGCCGTTATCCAATACATCCCCCATTCGCAAGATGAGCAGAATTACGATTGTGCTGCGAATCGATGGCAGCGTAATGTGCCACAGCTGCCGGAAGCGGTTAGCGCCATCCACAATGGAGGCTTCATATTGTTCCACATCGACCCCAGCAAGCGCGGCAAGGAAGATAATCGTGCCAAACCCGCATTCCTTCCACATCGTTTGCATAATAATCATGGGCCGAAACCATTCGGGACTCGCTAAGAAGTCAATTTTATGACCCACATATTTCTCCAAAAGCTCGTTAACCAACCCTCCTTGCGTCGTTAAGAAGACATAAGTCAAGGAAGCTACAATGACTAAAGATATGAAATGCGGCACATAAATTAACGTCTGGATAGTTCGTTTATACATATTGACCCTGACTTCATTTAATAAGAGCGCCAGCACAATCGGTGCCGGGAAGTAAAAGACCAAATTATATAACGAAAGCAACAATGTATTGCGAAGGAGCATGACAAACTCTGGATTCTGAAAAAAAACACGAAAATGCTCCAAGCCAACCCAGTCACTCTTCCAAAAGCCTAGAAAAGGCTGATAATTCTTAAAGGCAAGCAATACACCCCACATGGGTACATATTTAAAAATAATGAAATACAATAAGCCCGGTGTTAACAATGCGTAGATCCATTTATCTTTGCGCAACCTCGCCCACACCTGTGACCTGCGAAGCCCTTGTGCCTCGCTCACCTGAATCAGCTCTCTGTTGTTAGGAGCAGCCCCCTGCTTCATCCTTTTCACCTCCATGTCATGATCGCCTCGAGAGCGTTTGTAGCCTTAGTATGCATCCCCAGTGATTTACCGCCAATCAGACATTCTTGTAAGCCCTTCCAAGTCACTGAAATTGTGTTGCAGCAAGAAAGTGCAAACCGAGCAAAACAGTCGACACTTCCTTTTTTACCCAGCAAGAATGTGTTATTGCCCCTGATTACAATAGCATTTATAGTAGAAACTAACTTTCTGATAAAAAAGGATGGATGATGATAATGGGTAAAAAGTTATATCATGGAGCAGCTTGGTATCCTGAGCTTTGGGATCAATCCGTCATTGAACAAGATATCGTTCTTATGAAGCAAGCAGGCATAAATGTTGTGCGAATAGGCGAATTTGCCTGGTCGAATATGGAGCCAACAGAGGGAAATATTGACCTTGGATTTTTTGTGCGAATGGTTAACCTCTTGCATGAAAATGGGATAGAAACCGTTATGTGTACGCCGACACCTACACCGCCCATTTGGTTCACACATGGCCATCCCGAACGGATGTATGTGAATGAGCAGCTTCAAGTGATGGGCCATGGCTCCCGTCAGCATGCTTGTACGAATCATCCCTATTTTCGTGAAAAAGCGGCTATCATCACGGAGCACATCGCAAGAGCTATTGGTCATTTACCTGGCCTGATCGGTTGGCAGATCGACAATGAATTCAAAGCGCATGTCTCTGAATGTATGTGTGGCACCTGCCTCGCGCAGTGGCATACTTGGTTAGCAGAACGCTACGGAACTATTGAAGAGCTCAATGATGCTTGGAGCGCCCAAATTTGGAGCGAGAACTATCACAGCTTCGAACAAGTGCCGCAACCGGGTCCTGTACCGTTCTTGCACAACTCTTCCCTTAGTACGATGTACCAACTATTCTCCATGGAGAAAATCGCTCAGTTCTCAGACGAACAGGCGGCGATTATCCGCCAATTCTCCGACGCGCCGATCACGCACAATAGCAGCGTAGCTTTCAGCGTTGATAATGAGCGTTTATTCCGCGAGCTGGATTTTGCGTCATTCGATACGTATGCGACTTACGATCATCCAGCGAATTACTTACTAAATAATGATCTGTGGCGAAACTTTAAGCGCGGCCGCGATTACTGGATCATGGAAACAAGTCCCTCCCATGCAGCTTCACTTGCAAGCTACGCCAAGCCGCATCCCAACGGTTATCTCAAAGCCGAAGCAGTAGCCGCTTATGCCTTGGGAGCAGAAGCTTTCTGTTATTGGCTTTGGAGGCAGCAACGAGCAGGCTGCGAACAGCCGCACGGTTCTGTGATCAGTACGTGGGGAAAGCCTACAGTTGGTTTCCCGAATGTGTTAGAAGTCGAGCAAGCAAGACAAGAGATCGAAGCCACTATCTTAGCAACTCGCCCGACGCAGGCCGAGGTTGCCATGACCTATTCGGATCGTTCCAAAACATTTCTGAAAACTGAACCCCATCAGAAGCTGAATCATCGGGGTCTTGTAACCAGTTTCTACGAGCGGATTCTCCATCTAGGCATCCATCGGGATCTCATTCCAGAAGGTGCCGAGCTGGATGGGTACAAGCTTCTGTTTACGCCATTCCTCCCTTATATCTCCGAGGATTTGATGACACGTGCTGCTGCTTTCGTTGCTGAAGGAGGAGTATGGGTCGTTGGCCCGCTTTCTGGTGGTCGCACGGAAGAGCATACGATGCATACGCATGCGGCACTCGGAGATTTGGAGCACCTCGCGGGTGTGGAAACAGTCTACACCTTCCCTATGGACGGCACTGGCTCGATCGGCAACGCCTTTGAGGTTGCTGCTCCGCTTTCACTATGGAGCTCCGTCTTCGAGCCGAAGGAGGCTATTGCGATTGGCACCATCGAATCGGGGATGACACCGGGTCTAGCCTTCCTGACCGAACGATCTTATGGCAAAGGGAAGATCGTTATGCTCGGCTCCATGCCGACGGGGGATGCTGGCGAGCAATTGTTGAATAAACTTATCCTGCGGTATGCGGATGATGCCCGTGTGCACTTGCGTACTGATGTAACAGCAGGAACGATTGTTGCACCGCGACATGGCGATGGCTGCGAGGTATGGGTCGTGGTAAACATGGACGGCGCAGGCGGCCGAGTGACACTTCCACGTGAGGGTGTAGATCCCATCACGGGAACGATCTATCCTGAGGGCCCGCTCACACTTGACCGTTATGAACATAAAGTAATTCAATTCACAGCTGCCAAGTAAAACCATCGCATCTAAGCCGTTAGCCATGCAAATTGGATTCCTCCCCTGGGTATAAGCACTGACAAGCAGCGTACACCTCACATACGATGTCTAAAAAGAGGTGTACTCCCCATGCCCACGTATAAAAGCAGTTCAATCAAGAGCAAATGGCGTAAAACAAAGTGGCTGCTTGAGCAACCTCAGTTGCGTCACTACGTCCCTCGAACATTGCTTTTTACGAAAACCAATTTGCACATGATGTTAGATGACTATACGACTGTCTTTTTCAAGCCTACAGATGGTTCTGGAGGTTCAAATATTATACGTATTACAAGGAAGCCTGAGGGCTTCCAAACCCAATTGAATCGGACGAAACACTTCTATGCCACAAGGAAGAAATTGCATAGTAACTTGTCCAAACATGCGGGAAAGCGCTCTTATTTGCTTCAGAAAGGGATTAAGCTTGCCAAGACGAATGGCAGACCCTTCGATATTCGAGTGATGGTACAGAAAAACAATCAAGGTGTGTGGGTCAGCACGGCCCTCTTCGCCAAAATTGGCAGACAAGGAAAAGTAGCTACGAACTATAATCAAGGCGGAACTATTGGCTATTTCAAGCCCACGATGCGCGGAGCAGGCTACAACTCTGCAGATATTCAAGAGCGTGAAGCGCAACTGAAACAACTAGGCGTGGCGGTTGGGTATGCTTTTGACAATCACAATCGAGGATTCCGGGAACTTGGTCTCGATGTCGCAATTGATTCCAAAGGGGTACCATGGATACTCGAAGTGAATACGAGACCCCAATTCTACCCGCTGAAAAACATGTCTAATCGCAAGTTGTACCGACGGATGATGGATATCGGGAAGCAGTATGGGCGCAAGAAGTAGACGTCATAATTCCAAGAAATCAAACTTGTCAAAACTGGAAAATAGATGGAAATCCTCCATCTATTTTTGCTTTTTCTGCTAATTAAATGAAATAACAAGAAAACCTCCAGTTAATCTTGGCGTTTCTGTGCGTTTCGCAGAGAATGACCGATTATAACTGGAGGCTTTCCATTTAAACTAAATTTTGAACGGAAATCCGTTGAAATAACTGTAGATTTTCCATCTAACCGACTAGGATTCGCTAGGTTGGGCGACGAAGGCTAGATTCAGCTAGTTTGGGACTAGGTCGGGCTAGAATGTCTTAACACTTCCTCTAGCACCCGTTTCCGAAGCTGTTCTTCTTCGAATTCAGCATCTCAGCTAGGAACGTCAAGGTTAACCCTTGTCCCCAACCTTGAATGCGTTTGTCCGGCACGCCTTTGTAGCCTTCGGCGTTTTTCATGACAGCCGTACCCGCGGAGACACCAGTAACTGTGCCTTCCTCGGTAATTCGTGCTAAGATACCGTCTATCGATTTCTGCGTGTATTTGTTATACAGTCGCCCTCGCGTTAGCAGTGCTGCGGCAATTCCCGCTGATCCGGAAGTTTCCAGCGGAGCTGTATCATCATCCAGAATGGTGTGCCACAAACCTGATTCATCCTGCAAGCGGACAAGTGCGCTTAGTTGGTCACGCAGCGATCCATCAATAATCATGAATGATGGATGCGTTACTTCTACGAGATGAAGTGCACGTGCCATCGTCAGGGCCGCCCAGGAGTTACCGCGAGCCCAGAACATGGCGGACATGTTATTTTGCGCGATATTATCCCAGCCATGATAGTACAGATTCGTCTTTGCATCCTGCAAGACGTTCTCATGTCCATGATACTGCTTCAAGCCGAGCTCGAAGTAATCATCTTTATTCAGTAATTTACCAACACGAAGTAGGAAGTACCCCGCCATGAACATCGTATCTACCCAAGCTTGTTCTGGAAAGTTATACGTCTCCGAATTAACTGTATGCTGGAGAATGTCGTCCCCAAACCGTTCCGCTTGGTTCGCAAGGAAATCAGCCATTTCCTTCACCGTGTCTAGGTATTTCTCTTCTTGGGTCACCTCATAGAGCGTCAGAAGGGAGTGTCCGATGGAAACCGCATTGACCGAAAGTTTCGGCAAGCCATCCTCCATATTTTCATCCACCCAAGCTTTCAGCCTAGTAAGATAGGACTCATTTCCAGTTGCCTCATAGGCTTCGCATACCCCATAAAAGGCAACACCACCTGGCCAATCCCATCCGAAGTCCATCCGAAACGTGCGATCTACCACACGGTCAATGGCTGCTCTGATATCATTTTCCTCAAATACTAATTTAGGCATATCTATAAGCTCTCCTCTCATCCTCTATTCTCTATCCTTTCAATCCGCTTGTGCTAATCCCATCAACGATGTACCGTTGGAAAATGAAGAACACGACAACAATCGGTACCAGTGACGCGGATGCCATGGCGAACATGCCGCCCCAGTTGTTAACTGACTCTCCATCCAAGAATAATTTCAAAGCCAGCGACACAGGGTACATGCTCGGTTTATTTAAGTATAACAGCGGGTTAATGAAATCTTCCCAGCGCCAGTAGAAGGAGAAAATCGTTGATGTGATGAGTGCTGGCACGATAAGTGGAACCAAAATCCGGAAAAAGATGCTGTATTTACTGCAACCGTCCATTTTGGCAGCTTCATCAAGCTCAATAGGAATCGTCCGAATGAACTGCATAATCAGGAAGATAAAGAATGGAATCGCAAAGAACTGCGGGACGATGATCGGCTTGAAGGATCCAATCCATTCTAATTTTGCGAACAGTACATATTGCGGAATGATAGTAACATCATGCGGCAGCATCATCGTTAACATCATACAGCCGAACCAGAAGTTTCTACCGAAAAATGGGATACGGCCAAACGCATAAGCAACAAGGGCAGAACTAGCTACCGCACCGATCGTGGACAAGATTACGATATAGAACGAGTTCATGAAGAAGCGGCCGAATGAATTACCTGCGAAGCCTCTCCACCCTGTTTGAAAGTTCTCCCAGGCAATCTTGCTCGGAATCAAGCTGTAAGCGGTTGAAAAAATTTCACTGTTTGGCTTCAACGAGCTAGCAAGCAACCAAATGATGGGGTACATCATGATAAGCGAGCCCAGAACTAGAAGGAGATGATAGCCAACGCGTCTGTAGGGATTCGAATGTGCCATGTTATTTCTCTCCTTTGTTTTCGTAGTACACCCAGTATTTCGATGTTTGGAAAATAACGAGTGCAATGATACCGACTAGAATTAGCATGACCCATGCCATCGCGGAAGCATAACCCATTTCGTAGAATTGGAATGCTCTGCGATATAAGTACAAAGAATATAGTAGGGTATTATCCAGTGGTCCACCTTCGCCGCGTGAGATAATGTAGGCCGGCGTAAAGGTCATGAAAGCAGAGATAGTTTGCATGATCAGATTGAACAGGATAATTGGGCTAAGCAGTGGCAATGTGATTTTGAAAAACTGACGAATTTTATTCGCGCCGTCTACGCTAGCCGCTTCATAATAAGAAGCTGGAATGTTTTTGAGACCGGCAAGAAAGATCAACATGGAAGAACCGAACTGCCAGACGGACAAAGCAATCAGCGTCCATAGCGCTGTCGACGGATTCCCAATCCAAGATGTATCTGTGTGAATTCCGATAGCACCTAGGGCTGAATTCACCAAACCTTTATCTCCGAACACTTGCGTCCACATGATGGATACGGCCACGCTGCCCCCGATCAAGGAAGGCAAGTAAAACGAGGAGCGATACACGCCGATACCAGAGACTGCTTTATTGAGCAGAACCGCCACCATCAAGGCGAATGCAAGTCGTAATGGCACACTTGCGAACACGTACGTGAAGGTTACACTGACGGATTTCCAATACTTATCGTCCGCGGTAAACATTTTCTCATAGTTGTCAAAACCGATAAAATTGGGAGCATCAAAGAGGTTGTAATCCGTAAATGAGTAGAAGAGTGAAGAAAAAATCGGATACAGTGTGAAGATGAGAAACCCCAGAATGAAAGGGGAAGCAAATATGTACCCCACCAGGTTATCGTTATAACGCAGCTTGTTCATTGGTGATCAACCCCTAACGTCGATTTTTGAAGTGGAAGCCTCGCTTCCTCTCTTTTGTATTTTCATTATAAAAGAATTGATGAGCTGCCAGAAGGCAAAAAACCGTCCTGTTTGTATAAATAACAGACTGATAGTAGCGGTTACATTCTTCGATTGGAAGTTCATTTCTATTGTGGGTACGGCTAGTTCGAAGCTGTCATTCCCGACGGTTCCGACTCTTCACCTGCCCTTTAGTGATGAAAAACATCACTAATGCTGACGACCCCGGCGGATCCGACTCTTCACCTGCCCTTTAGTGATGAAAAACATCACTAATGCTGACGACCCCGGCGGATCCGACTCTTCACCTGCCCTTTAGTGATGAAAAACATCACTAATGCTGACGACCCCGGCGGATCCGACTCTTCACCTGCCCTTTAGTGATGAAAAACATCACTAATGCTGACGACCCCGGCGGATCCGACTCTTCACCTGCCCTTTAGTGATGAAAAACATCACTAAAGCTGACGATCCCGGCGGTTCCGACTCTTCACCTGCCCTTTAGTGACGAAAAACATCACTAATGCTGACGATCCCGGCGGATCCGACTCTTCACCTGCCCGTTAGTGATGAAAAACATCACTAATGCTGACGATCCCGGCGGATCCGACTCTTCACCTGCCCGTTAGTGATGAAAAACATCACTAATGCTGACGATCCCGGCGGTTCCGACTCTTCACCTGCCCTTTAGTGATGAAAAACATCACTAATGCTGACGATCCCGGCGGATCCGACTCTTCACCTGCCCTTTAGTGATGAAAAACATCACTAATGCTGACGACCCCGGCGGATCCGACTCTTCACCTGCCCTTTAGTGATGAAAAACATCACTAATGCTGACGATCCCGGCGGATCCGACTCTTCAACTGCCCTTTAGTGACGAAAAACATCACTAACGCTGACGATCCCGGCGGATCCGACTCTTCACCTGCCCTTTAGTGATGAAAAACATCACTAATGCTGACGATCCCGGCGGATCCGACTCTTCACTCGCCCTTTAGTGATGAAAAACATCACTAACGCTGACGACCCCGGCGGATCCGACTCTTCACTCGCCCTTTAGCGATGAAAAACATCACTAATGCTGACGATCCCGGCTGAACAATGAAAAGCCCCCGCACACTTGGTATGCGGAGGCTTGGGAGCCAGCTTATTTTTTGTTTTTAGCCAAGATTGCGTTCGCGTCTTTACGGAATTTCGCTGCGCCTTCTTCAACCGTTAATTTCTTGTACATGATTTGTTCCGCGGTGTCTTTAAGCAATTTCTCTACTTCAACGGAGCCGATTGGGTTTGGCGGATCCATTGGGGAAGCGTTCTTCTCAGCCCATGCAACGTACTCGAATACTTTCTTTTGTTCAGGCGTCAACAGCGGCATCAAAGCTTCTTTTACTTTGGAGGAAACAGGTACACCGCGCTCGCCCATGATGATTTTGTTCGCGTCGATATCGTTAATCAAGAAGTCGACGAATTTTGCTGCTTCTTCTTTGTTCTTGGAGTTTTTGGACACTGACCAGAACATACTAGGTTTCAAGAACAGCGCTTTGTTTTGGCTCCAGCTTGGCGTCTTCATGATATCAAGTGAACGTTTCGCAGCAGTGTTGAACCCAATGAACTGGTTAGACCAAGCGAATGTAGCAGCCGCATTGCCTAGTACCATTTCATCGTCTTCCGCTGTTCCTTTTTTCTGTGCCAACTTATCTAGCGGCAGCAAGTAACCGGAATCATACCATTTTTTGTACATCGTGTAGTAGTCAACAAAGGCTTTATCATCGGTATAGCCAAGACTAGCACCATCTGCCGCGTATAACTTCTGTCCAACGCTTCTCAGATAGAACGGGAAGTATACGTCATGACGAAGGTCACCAGCAAGCAACTTTCCTTTCGCTTTCAGGGTCGCACCGACTGCATCCAAGTCACCAAATGTCCAATCTTCCTTTAGCGTAATCCCATTGTCTTTCAACATTTGCGGATCGACAGTACCACCAAGAGCATTGGATCCCGCGTTCATTGCAACAAGTTTGCCGTCAATTTTACCGCCAGAAATACTGTTTTCAGCAATATCTTTCACATTCAGAACGCCGCTTGTTGTAAATGGTGTCAAATCTTCCAATTGCCCTCTAGTTCCATATTGCGTGAGGTAGGATACGTCCATTTGGAAAACGTCTGGCAATCCGTTAGCAGCAGCTTGTGGAGCAAGCTTCTTCCAATAATCGTCGAATGCAGCGTACTCTGATTCGATTTTCACGTTCGGGTGCTTCTGCTGATATAGTTCAATGACTTTCAATGTATAGTCATGACGTGCTTGTCCACCCCACCAAGCTACGCGCAAAGTAACGGGATTCGCTTTGGTACTTGTCGTTGGTGCTGAACTTGCTGCTGGGCTAGTGCCTGTGCTTGGAGTGCTTGTTGAACCGCTAGAACCGCTTGTACCGCAACCTGCAAGTAGTAAAGCAGCCGAGATAACCGTAAACATGACTTTTTTCATCTGTTATTTCCTCCCCAAAGTTGTAATCGTTTTCTTTCTACTCGTATTATGCCGCTGGAAGGAGCAAACGTTAATCCAAAATACAGACCTATTTGTTTAAAATGCAGAGGTGTCTGTCGATTTCATGTATTCAGAGGGGGTCGAACCACGATATTTTTTGAATACTTGACTAAAATATTGGGGATTGTCTCCGAAACCAAGTCGCTCAGCGAGCTCAAATATCTTCACATCCGCATCCTCTGCAATCATTTCTGTAGCACGGTTTATTCTCGTTTTCATCACATAATTAGAAAATTTCTCTCCTGTTTCCTTCTTAAATAGTTTTCCAAGATAGTCTGCATTCATATACAACATATCATGCGCAACCCAATTCAAGCTCAACTCTGAGTTGCCTAGCTGGGAATTAATAACGTCTATCACTTTTTGAACAATCGCACTATGCTTCACTTTATTAAGACCATAGAATCGTTCCGTCATGGTAATAACGACGTTTTCCATAAACGTTTGAATCATCTGAAGCGTATTCATTTCCACAATCAAGGGAATTTGAGTGAAATAGTGATTCATCTCGTCTGGAGCGCACTGTCGAATAAGGGAAACAAACTGCTGAATGACATAGGATTTCGTCGCATCAATATCAAGCTGAGCTTCTTTCAGATCCCCGATAAAAGCAAGCAAAGCCGCTTCCGCTTCCTCACGATGTCCAGACCTTACGGACATATTGAGTCGTTCTTCATCCCAAACAAGCTCCTTGGGCGAAGCCTCTTGGGATACTTCGGTGTCCTTGCGGGTAATGAGGCTTCCCTCTCCCAAATAAAAGCGATAATTAAGCAGATTCAAACATTGCCTATACAGCGTTCTAGCTCCAGTAATATGGCTCGGCTCACTTAGAGCAATTGTTGCATCCCTTTTATAATAACTCTGGAAAGTATCTCGTATATGATAGATGCGCTCATGGAGCTGATCAATTTGCTCAGATTCCTCCAGCAAAATTAAGACATGATTGCCAATTGTCGTACTAAGCAGCGGACTTTCTAATATTTCTTGAGCAATATTCTTGATCGCAAACAGATGCTCAAACTCAAACCCATCTTCCAACTGAAATAAGAGAAGTCGAATTTGGTAATCAAAATCAAGCTTAAATAGGCTTCGGAAATAGTCCCAATCCACTTGGCCATACGTCTTATTGGTCACAAACTCCTTGAGGAATTGTTCCTTAACATGCGGCATCACTTTCTCAAGCTCCGCCTTCATCTTCCGAACGAATGATTCCTTGCTCGTTTCTTGTTCAAGGTCAGCCACGATTTCCTTCAGCGCTTCCCCTATCTTCCCTTCATTCGTTGGCTTCAATAAATAATGTTTCACACCATACTGCATTGCTCTGCTCGCATAATCAAATTCACCAAAACCCGATAACAGCACGAAGCGGATCTGCGGATATGCCTCATGGACACGCGCCACAAGCTCTAGCCCGTCCATCCCAGGCATACGAATATCACTGATGATAATATCAGGCATCTGTTGCTGTATACATTCAAAGGCTTCAACACCATTACGTGCAGTCCCCATAAGCTCCGTTTGTAAGGAAGTCCAGTCTACCATACGTGAAATGCCATCCAGAATAATTCGCTCATCATCAACTAACAATACTTTATACATGCCTTATTCCTCCTGTCCTTTGGGTAAATGTAGAATAACGGAAGCCCCATGCTCAGCAGATTCATCCACGTGAATACCATAGGCTTCTCCAAAGGCAAGCTTCATTCGATCATCGATATTGAGAAGACCAATGCCTTTGCCTTTCGTAGTTACTTCACCATTACGCAACCTTTCAATCATCCCTTTCGGGAATCCTGGACCTGTATCATCAACGGCAAGGAAGATACCTTCTTCGGTACTCCAACCGCGGATCGAGATTTCACAAGGTTCGATCGTGGATTCCAGCGCATAATGAATCGCATTCTCCATTAATGGTTGGAGGGTCAATTTGGGAATAGGCCGGCTCATTAATTCTTCAGGTACATTCAGTTTAAATACCAATCGCTCTTCAAAGCGAATTTTCTGTATCGTCACATAGCTGCGAACGATATCAATTTCTTCACCAAGTGTAATAATGGGTTCCTTCAAATCAACAGAGTGGCGAAGCAAATACGCCAGCGCTTCTACCATCTCGGAAATTTTGTCTTGACGATTTACTTTGGCCATCCAATTAATCGATTCCAACGTATTGTACAGAAAATGAGGGTTAATTTGAGACTGTAACGCCTTAAATTCCGTTTCTTTAATGAGCAGGCGATTCGCATAATTCTCTTGAATCAACGTATTTATACGTTCTATCATGAAGCGGAAGCTCCGCTGTAAGAGACCTATTTCGTTCATGGCTACCTGCCCCACTGACGGAAATAAATTCGCCTCTTCGAAATTTCCCTTCTCCGCTAGTTTCATCCGCACCATGAGTTCATCTATCGGCCGCGTTAAACTATAGGAGAAACGTACGCCTAACAATATGACAACTACAAATATGCCAATAAAGACGAAAACGACCATTTCCTTAATAAAAATAATGCGATCAAAGATTTGATTAAATGGCGTTAAATTCAAATACGTCCAACCTGTATTCAGAGACTGGATCTGGGCAATGAAATATTCTTCCCCATTCATGTTCTGGATATCATAGCCTTTTCCTGCATTCGCAGGTTTCGCAATACGAGTCAAATCGAAGGAAGGTTCACTTGGAAAGATGACATGCTCATCGGATACAATCAACACATCGCCCTCTTCAGGTGCGATATCGCGCACAAGTTTCTCAATATTGATTCGAATGACTAATGTTCCAAGATAGTCCAAATCAAAGTTTGTTCTATGAAAGGAGCGAATTTCCCGCGTTGCAATCAATGCGGAGTCCTTGCTGTCGGGATATATCCAACGATTTTCCCCATTCCCCTCTGCTGCCACGTTCATAATCTGCCTTTTCCGTTCGGCGTCCATTCTTAGAATGTTACCGCCCTCATGCTCATTTCCTTTGGCATCCATAATCTGAATGGAAAATAAGTAAGGTTCTTCACCTGAATAGCTGATCAGGCGATCTACCAAGTATTGACTAATGATGAGTCGGTCATAATCCGACGGATTTTTCTTAAGCGAAGTTAACCAATCTTGCACCTGCTCCTCTGCCAGAATCCGATACGAGAGCTGTTGCAACCGCTTTAACTCTGTTTCGATCGCCGTAGATGATAAATTGAGTACGCGTGAAGATTTATCATAAATTTGCCCATCGTAGATCGAAAACACATATTGCTGGATCATAATTGTAAATGCCAATGAAACCGCGATAATCATCGTAATCAAAATCGACAATTTATTTTTGATTTTCATATGCCGATACGTATCAAAGACTGCACGTAATCCCATAGTTGGCCGACTCCCTATTTCGTTTTATCATCGATTATGGCATTCCGAAGGACAATGGTCAACGTTCAACCGTCAAAAATGAAATAAACCGCCTCCCTTGGATACCAAGGAAACCGGTCTTGTTTTGATGAATTCATATGTGCTGGAGGCTTTCATACGAACGAAGGCTCCTACAATAACGCTCTCAGCTTCGCAATCGCTTCCAAGAAATAATAGTCTCCGTAGATCAATGCCCCATTCTCGACAGCCGTGCGTGGATTGTTGCCAGGATGAAACGCTGCTGTTGCTTTCGTTAACAGGCATTCATCAGATAGATCCCAGATGGCACATTGCTCATCAAGCGCCTTGAGAATCAAGATAGCGGATTGTAAGTACAAATCTTTCTCTGCCTCTGGAACGGCTTTAGCAATTTCAATCAATCCGCAAGCGGTAATGGCCCCAGCTGAACTATCTAACAGCGTGGCATTGGCGGGTTGTCTATAATCGCATAACGGTACATAACCATTAAGGGGTAAACACGTTAATACATAATGTGCGATCCGTTTCGCAGCTTGCAAATACTCGGTTTTCCCCGTCCAGTTATACGTTTGTGCGAACCCATAGATAGCCCAGCTCTGCCCTCTTGACCACGAGGATCCGCTTGCATAACCTTGACCCCTTGGGATATCAACCACTTCACCCGTTTTCTCGTCAAAGCTAACAATATGATGAACGGATCCATCTTCGCGAACGAACGCTTTCAACGTCTTGTCTGCATGTTGGATACCTATGTGTTTAAAGCGGTCATCATTACTTTGTTCACTCGCCCAGAAAAGCAATGGGATATTCATCATGCAATCAATAATTGCCCAGCCATCATTTCCACTTCCATTCCATGCACGAATGTATCCTCCAGCGAAATTATATCGTGACGACAATACACTCGCTGCTAGCAGTGCCCTTTGTCTTGCACCTTGATATCCCGTAAGTTCATGATTCAACACCGAGGTTAACAGCCACATAAAACCTACATCGTGATGTAATTGATCGTAGCTATGTAGAACGGCATCCATCTTTTTCTCAATACTTTGGGCATACACTTTATAGGTTTCGTTACTTGGATCATCCTTGTATAGCTGCCATAGGATCCCCGCCCAGAATGAATTGGTCCACCAGGAAAGCTCATCATGCCAATCGTCATAGACACCATTGATCGTCGTGTGGGGAAATCCATCTTGGATCCGTTGGGATGTTTTGGATATTTTCGCACCAATTCGTTCCCATGTCCCCTGAATAAAAGTTTTATTCTCCTGTAAAATCGCTTTCAATTTACATTCCCCCTCTAAATTAGCTTGGATCATTGCATCTCCAATGAGCTAAGTATAGCGGCATTTCACGGCTGTAACCTATAGTAGACCTTGCGAGAAACATGGCATAACTTGCTTTTTACCTTTGATTTTTATGATATAGTAAGAGTAAATAAGTCAAGCTCAAGAGGGATACGATGAACGAGAAGCTTCTATCATTTCAACTCAAGAATGGTGCCTTTAGCTACATGCATTCCATTACACAAAGTCCACATGATGAGCAGCACCGCTCTTATATGTTGGATTGCTACGAAATTTATTATCTGATTTCTGGTAGTGTGAATTATCAAGTTGAAGATCAGACTTATTCTTTGAGTCCCGGAGATCTATTGATCATCACAAATAAGGAAATACATCGCCCCTATTTCACGTCGGATTCCAGCTATGAGCGGATCCTCATTTTCTTCACACCTGAATTTTGTCAACATTATCACAATGAGAGCTATCCTATACTGCACTATTTTGAACGCAAAAAGCCCGGAAGCTTCAACCGCATTCCAAGCAAATTGGTTGAGCAACTAGGTGGATATTTCACAGATATGGAAGAACATCACTATAGCAACCAACCTGCGAATCAGGTGCTGATCGAATTGACTTTCATTCGACTTCTCATTCATCTTAATGACATCATTGCCACTCATCTCCATACCTCCCAGCTAGAGGGCGAGTATAATGCGAAGATTGAGCACATTGTCACATACATCCATAACAATCTGTATCATGAACTATCGCTGCGGCATATCGAGGATACGTTCTTTATCAATCGCTACTATTTCTCACATCTGTTCAAGAAAGTAACCGGGTATAGCTTCAAACAATACGTGATTCATAAACGAATCGCCAAAGCCATGGAATTATTGAAGTTATCCGTCCCCCCGACCGAAGTATGTAAAATGACAGGATTTGAAGACTACTCTAACTTTTATAAAGCTTTCAAAAGAGTTACCGGTGTATCACCTGCGAGATACTCGTAGCGTATTGGCGATTACCCCCGATAGGTGCGTGGGGAGACTCCCTTATAGGTCGTAAATGCCCGTGTGAAGGCATATAACTCGGAATAACCTAATGAATAGGCGATTTCCGTGACCGATAACGACGTGGTTTTGAGCAGTTCAGCCCCCTTCTCTAAGCGCTTCTGGGCTAAGTAACGCTGGGGTGAGGTGCCATATTTCTTCAGGAATGCAGCATACACATGAGACCTATGGTAGCCAAAATGATTGGCCGCATCCTCGACACGTATATGCTCCGTATAGTGTAAATCGAAGAACTCTTTCACTTGTGCGAGCCAGTTCTCTTTCTCTTTGGAGGCAGAACGGTTTGCTTGCAGGTTCATTTTATAAAATAGATCACTGAGTGTCCGCTGTTCAAGAAACATATTCCTCTTCGTACCCGAAATCGCGCCGATCACACTTCGCAGTGCTTCACCCACTTCGTTATTCACGATGCCATGTAACCAATACTTATGCGGCGTTATGCCAAATTCTGCTGTTAATAGCGGTAATTGATTGCCTTCCATGGCAAGCCAAATCATTTGTAGTGGCGGGATACCCTCTTCTGTTTGCATTGTTTGATATACATATGGTTGTCCTGGAAATAAACAGAAAACGTCTCCTTCGCTCAATTCCACGGTATGTTCAAGTGAAGTCACCCTCACCTTACCTTGCATAATCCAATGAAAGCTCGTCTGTTCAATGACCTTAGGCCCAATGTGATACGTAGGCTTGGCTATATTCTGCCCTGCTCGCACAATCCAACAACCACTTGCAGTTTGAAACGGCTGAGGAATAGCGAACCAGACATCAGCGAATTCCATCTCATATTCTTGCATCTTGTTCCTCCATTTGCCCCATCTACTCATTTCTTAATTTTACGAAAAAGTAGACATAATGACAACTTTCTAACATTCAATCATGTTACTTTTTCGATCCTATTTCTATACTACTTGTAGAAGGCAAATAGAAAGGTGGCACCCCCTTGAAGAAACCGAATATTTTACTCATCACAAGTGATCAGCAGCATTGGAATACGATTGGCGCATTCAATCCAGAACTATCTACGCCTAATTTGGATCGACTCGTGCAAGAAGGAACGACATTCACACGGGCATACTGTCCTAATCCGACATGTACACCGACTAGATCTTCCATTATAACCGGCCAATACCCAAGTCAACATGGTGCATGGACGCTCGGTACGAAGCTGCTGGAAGATCGCCACACCGTGGGGGAAGATTTCAAGCGGGCAGATTATCGCACAGCGCTGATTGGTAAAGCCCACTTCCACCCGCTCAAAGGAACAGAGGAATATCCCTCACTAGAAGCTTATCCCCTTCTGCAAGACCTGGATTACTGGAAAGCATTCGATCAAACTTTCTATGGATTTGACCATGTTGAACTAGCGCGCAATCATACAAATGAAGCACATGTGGGACAACATTATGCGCTATGGATGGAGGAGAAAGGGCTCACGAACTGGCGAGATTATTTCTTAGCTCCAACGGGAACCATGGATCCTAATCAGTTGCATCATTGGGCAATTCCAGAGGAATTCCACTATAATACATGGATTGCAGAACGAACTAATGCGCTGTTAGAGCAGTATAAGGAGTCCAATGAAGGCTTCTTCCTATGGTCAAGTTTCTTCGATCCTCATCCGGATTATTTAGTCCCTTCGCCATGGGATACGATGTATGATCCAGAGAAATTGACGATCCCAACTGTCACTCCCGGTGAACATGAGAAGAATCCACCACATTTTCAACTCACACAAGAAGAGCATCCCGACTTTTCTTATCTAAAAGAAAGCGGATATGGCCTCCATGGTTATCATTCTCATTCCCGCCTGCCAGAAAGCGAACGCAAACAGCTCGTGGCCACCTATTATGGCATGATCAGCTGTATGGACGCTCACATAGGCCGTATCTTGGATCGACTAGACGCGCTAGGGCTTGCCGAAAATACCATTGTCGTATTTACAACCGATCATGGCCACTTCTTCGGGCAGCATGGTCTTCAGTATAAAGGTGGCTTCCTTTACGAGGATCTGATCAAGCTCCCCTTCATCGTTCGTTACCCTGGTCATGTGCCAGCGGGTAGATCTTCGAATGCGATCCAATCTCTCGTTGATCTCGCACCTTCTTTCCTCTCCATGGCTGGACTACCGGTGCCTTGCTTCATGACAGGTGTTGACCAAAGCAGCGTATGGACAGGTCAAGCCGAACATGCACGAGACCATGCGATTTGCGAATTCCGGCATGAGAAAACGACGATTCACCAGAAAACCTATGTGGACGAACGGTATAAGATAACCGTCTACTACAATCAAACTTACGGCGAACTCTTTGACCTGCAAGAAGATCCCGGTGAGATCCGTAATTTGTGGGATGAGCCCGCTTATAGAGATTTGAAATCTCGCCTGCTGCTCTCTTATATTTGGGCAGAACTGGGGAAAGAACCGTTAGCGATGCCACGGATTTGGCACGCTTAAAGTGACTCCTGAGGTCGCTTAGTTCACGAGCAATCTCAAATAAAGCTCTACCATAACGTTATTTGCTCCATATGCATGTTTTTTGAAAAAATAGCGTTACCGAATAGCACTATTTCAATAAAATCAAGCGAATCCAGTCATTTATGTGGAAATAACCCTATGGCATAACGCTATCAACAAGCTCCTTTCGACGTCTCAGCTAGCACGCCCCCTTGAGTAGGGTAACTGAAAAAGCTCCCGCGCATACTTGTCGCCGGGAGCTTCTCTTGCTTACAAAACCGTTTGAAAACCAGTCTTGTCCGCATGTTTATATTTAATACCTGAATCTTTTGTCGATATGACCATCATATCACGCCAAATTAGCAGATCTGTTACCTCAGCTTGTGCATTTAACGCATGCAGTACGACGTTTCCTCTGATCTCAATCAGCTTATACAGCCCAGAATTGGCACACGCATAAACCTCGCCGCGATGTGTAACTAAACGATTCAAGAACATTCCCTCGAACCGATGCTGATTGAATCCACCATTCTTGTTACCCACAACTAAGCCCCCGCGCTCTGTTGTACCGACCAGCTTCGTGTTAAACACAGCTAAACTCGTCACAGCTTGATGGAGAGGCATACTGCACCAATTCCCCGTAAATAAATCATAAAAGGCAACGCCATCCTCATAACCCAGGAATATAAAATGTGGTGTCACTAACAAATCAAATGTTTTCTTCCCTCGGTAAGCCAGTGGCAGCCAATCATCATCATTCCCACAGAGCAAGCCATTCTCTGTAAGTACGAATCGATCCCCCCAGCCAATTGCCGCATAACAAGAATCGGTGACGCTCGTTTGCTGCCATACTTCATCCTCGAAATGATACAAGCCATGACTCGTTGAAGCGAATAACTGTGACTCCACCCAATCTAAACGGTACACGTGTACCTTATCTGGCAATCCTTCGGATGCGCTTTCCCAGGAACGCAGTGGCGAAAACTGAACCACCCCATGCCCTTCCGTCCCCGCATACAGCACCCCTTCTAGAGATGCGGTCAACGTAGTAAACTTAAGGGATAGCAAATCATTGGTGGATTGCCATGACGAGTTTATTTCCATGATGTCCATCCTCTCTGCAGCAGGTACATTTGCGACTTTCCAAATACACATCTTTCACAAGTTTCAGATAATCGAGCGATTGATCCATTGTGTAATGGCTCGTTTCTATGCGCTGTTGTTGACCGCTCATCAGATTGATAATGTGCAGCCTCACAGATTTCCCTCCGAACGCCTTGTTACAAAAAACAACCGACATATGCGTAAACAGGTCAAGTGAAGCCGCGCAGTCTTCCATAACAAATTTATGAATGACAATGGTATCTTCGGATGATTCCATCACCTGAACGATCATCGATAATCCCAAATCTAGCTCATCAACCCATATATCCAAGCTTTCGAATAAGAGGAGTGGCCATTCGATTCGACTTTTACTCGTCAGAATACGATACAACTGATCAATGACGCGATCTTTCACCTCGCCATAGAACGTATCACTCTCGAATTTCTGCACTTTATTCGTCCACTTTTTCTCAAATTCATATGTAATCGCCTGTTGTGTACGAGCAGTTGGTGCTAAGGTATACCATGCATTAATCGCATGATAAGCAGCGTATTGGGTAAGCTGCTGCCAATTCAGATCCTGCGAATCGGTCCCACGATCTTCCTGAGCAAGGGTATGCAGCCAACGTTCTAACTGAAAGTCAGCTATTACCTGCAAGGTTCCGACACCAATACCATTCTCGCTATGATTCATATTGACTAGCCCCCTCATGATGCCGTTCACTCACGTCAACCATTGATAATCATTTTCATTTAGATCTCTACAACGAATGATAATGGTTCTCACTAATAATGTCAAGATAAAGGCTTACATTTAGGAGTCTTGGGACAATATGTCACAAAACGACACCGATTTTCGAGCGACATCGCATCCCAAATACGTTAATCTATGAAAAAAGATTCATAGGAGGCGTACTAGGATGCAAAACTTACAAATCTGCGGATTGGGTTTTATCGTGCTATGTATAATGTACTATCTCGTCATTGATGTTTTCGAGAAGAGTAAGCGCCTCAGACAGACAGCTGCCAGCGTGCACGAACCCCTGCCTGCAGCGATTTCTCCCATAATCATCAAAGTGGCTCCTCCTATTCAGGACGGTGTTTATCCGATATATATCGACTGTAGTCGCAGCGAACAATTTATCCCGCCACACTCGAATAACGCCTTAGCCCCTGTGACCATATGAAATAAGCCCCCATGACGATCACCAACGTGACGGCTGGTACGCCCCAAGCGGCCCAGCCGTATTGCTCTGGTCGCAATAGATACGCTGCTGGATAGAAGCTTGCGAGGGAATACGGAATGATATAAGTTAACAATCCACGTAGAATCGGATGAAAGATTTGCATGGGATACCTCGTGAAATCATATAGCCAAGTTACTGGATAAATCAGCGATCGGATCTCCTGAAACCAGAATGTTAATACACTTATTGTTAGTAGAATCGAGTATTGAATAAGAGCGCTGCATAGTAGAGCAATAACCACATATAGCACAGGCAAGAACGTCCAACTCATATCCAAATGGGAAGCCGCATACCCCATAATGGCAATGCCTGTAATCAACTGCCCGACGCCATTTAATTCTTGCGAGTAGCCTATAGTTTGGAAAAGCACACCAACAGGCCGCACCATCATCATATCCATCCGTCCATTCCGAATGTTGCCTGTTAGCATAAATGGCGCGTTGAAGAAGGTTTGGTTCAGTGCTCGCCCCGTGGCCGCAAGTCCGAACATAAAGACTAACTCGTTATAATCCCAACCTGCTAGCATCGGAATTCGTTTAAAAATGACTGTCAGGAATACCAGCGTGCTTCCCTGCGCAACGATCCCCGCAATGACCGCAATTATCGTGTCCGCACGATAGGCGACCAACGTTTTGACATACACTTTTAGAAAATGGACATACATCCCTATCAGATACGCTACCTGCCCCATGAAACTTCTCTTCGGTGCTAACATCTTCTCACCCCCCGTTAATCGCTAGCCGTTTCGCCGCTTTCATCCATAACAATCGACTAATGATAATCATCACAACTGCCCATGCTAGCTGCTCCAATAGTGCGAAGCCCATATCTGCACCCGTCAGTTTACCTGTATAAATGGATAAGGGAATATAAGCCATAGCTTGAAATGGTAAATAGGTCAGAATGGTTTGCAAGCTACTAGGAAAGAAATCGAATGGAATCAACGTTCCTGCGAAAATATCCATCATCGCTCGCTTCGCCAACTGTACTCCGAATGTATTCGTCGTCATGAACGAAATCATCATAATAATCGAATTTATACTAAAAGCAACTAAGAAACCGATGATAAGACTTAGCACAAAGGCAGCTCCAGCCCCCAAGCTCGGTGGTGCTTGAATGCCAAGCCCGAAGATGAGCAGCAGGAGCGCAGGTATATTGACCCACAACATTTCCACGGCGAAAAAGCCTGCGGCTTCTACGAATCGTTGTACTTGAAAGTCCACCGGCCTGATCAGATCCAGTGCGATGTCCCCGGAACGGACACGCAGCGCCATGGCATAGGTAGGCGCACGCTCCGCTGGCGACCAGCGAGCAAAGTTAATCGTTTGACCAACCATCACATAGGTGATTAATTGCTCCCAAGGCAACACCTGTCCGCTGCCATACATATAAATAGCCTTCCATAGCATGTAATACAACACACAGAACATGAGCGTTGACACGAGTGTCATCATAAAATCAAACCGAAACTGCATGCGTTGGCGAACCGCAATTCGGGACATTCCGCCTAGTCGTTGGAGGGTATTCATGAACGCACGATCACACCTTCCAACTCACGACCTGACTCCTGCGGCGAGTCCGTAATACCTTCGCGATATATCCGAGATATTAAAGCGTCGATATTCTCATCTTGCATAGTCAGATCACGCGGCTGTGCGTATTCTAACAGATGCTTTAATAAGGTGGACGTATCCATGTGATGCTGATCGTAGGATATTTTGAGCATGCGCTCTTCAACCAACGTGTGCACGTGGAAGTCCGCGAACAGCGAAGCGGCTTTTTCGGCGAGTTTGGTATCCTCGAAAGTAGCCTTAATTTGACGTTCAGTCGCATAATGATCGCGAATATGCTGCAGGCTACCATCATAAATGAGACGACCCTTATCGATAATCATCGTCCGATGACATAACCGTTCAATATCATGCATGTCATGTGTTGTTAGGAGCAGCGTGACGCCTTTTTCCCGATTGATCTTCTCAATAAAAGCACGGATTCGCTCCTTCGCCACAACATCGAGCCCGATTGTAGGCTCATCCAGAAAAAGGATGTCCGGCTCATGCAACAAGGAAGCCAAGATTTCACAACGCATCCGTTGGCCAAGCGAAAGCGTTCTCACCGGTCGATTAAGCAGATGCTCTACTTCCAGAACCTCGGCAAACTCGCGTAAATTTCTGTGATATTGCTCCCAGGAGATACTGTACATATATCGTAATAAATCATAGGAATCCTTCACAGGCAAATCAAATAGCAACTGGCTCCGTTGTCCAAATACGACACCGATTTGATAAGAACTTAGTTTTCTACTCTTATGCGGAATTAAGCCCGCCACCTCAATACTTCCACCACTCGGCTCCAAGATGCCGGTCAGCATTTTGATCGTTGTCGATTTGCCCGCACCATTGGGTCCCAAATAGGCAACACTCTCGCCTTTTTCAATGGAAAAAGATATATCCTCCACCGCGACCATTTCTCTCTTCTCCGGCTTAATCAAGCTTCGAATCGTGGCAAATCGCCCCGTTCGTCTCACATCGGTTTCGAATGTTTTGCGTAAATGTTTAACCTCAATGAATGGCAATGCGCTCTCCCCTTTGGTTGCTATAGTCCGAACTGAACTCCATCCATTATAGCAGTGTTCCAAATGATGGTAACTACTTTTTTGGCTTACGCAAAAAGTAGCCCTCATCCGAAGATGACAGGCTACATCGTCTAACTTAGTAAAGCAACACAGGCACAACGCCTTCCGATTACCGACAGGGGAACTGGCGGGGGAAATGATTGGGAGCGGACGGTCAGCGGCGGAGTGGATAGACCGAACGAGAGCGTCAAGACCATTTCAAACCACTTGATCCGCCCCCTGCCATGTTTAACTGTAAAAACTACAGCTAATTCCCCCCATTTCATCGATTTCGATCAACTAAATGGATTTTATACAGCTAATTTGCCTGGATCTAACCGAAACAGCTGATATATGGAATTTTAACTGTATAATTTCCATTTAATGCGTAATTTCAAGCTTTTTGGACTAAAATAGATGGAGGTTTTCCAGTTAAACTTGCGTGCCGTGTCCTGGTTGGTAAAAAGTAGTTGAGTGTTGTGTTGATGAGTAACTAGAAATGGTGATATTGGGGTCACTGAGTAGCTAAGTTAGTGGAATTTGTTGCTTACTGAGTTACTAAGGCGCGAAATTGGTGGGTTGATGAGCAACGCATCGAACAGCATTTCAGAATCGTCCGTAACTTTCCAATTGCACAAAGAGCCCCGCTTCAATAGCGAGGCTCTCCCACGATCATTCCCACAGTTGCAGTGCTGCGCCAATCATACCGCTCCAATTGCCACGATAAGCTGGCTCGATTCGAACACCCTCCAGCATAGCAGGCATTGTTCTTCGTGCTACTTCTTTCCGCAGCTCCGTAAACAACCGATCACCCGCTTCGGCTACCCCGCCGCCGATGACGATTAACGAGGGATTAAACATATGGATGAAAGAAGCTATGGCCGATCCTAGCGCTGACAAGGTTTCCAGCATAAGTTCATTCGCTACCAGATCTCCCCTATGCCATCGTGCAAAAACCTCACGCGAGTCAATACCATCTTCGCCTTCTCCCCTGAGCGCAAGTTTCTCGTGCATCCGTCTAGCAATCGAAGTCCCTGACGCATATTGCTCCAAGCATCCAATTCCGCCGCATACACAAGGGGGGCCGTTGAAGTCAACTGAAATGTGGCCAAGCTCACCGCCACCGCCCCATGCACCGTGGACCAGACGGCCATCTACAACGAGTGCGCCGCCAACACCTGTTCCTAGTGCTAGACACAGGAAATGTGCCACACCTTGTCCTGCCCCCAAATGTTTCTCCGTCAGCGCGAGCACATTCACATCGTTATCCACGATAACAGGCACCTGAAAGTGCTCCTGAAGGATATCCTTAAGCCTCGTTCCCGCATAACCGGGGATAATCTCAGATGCCGAACGAATGGAGCCGCTCGACCATTCGATCTGTCCTGCACTTCCGACTCCAATACCTTTCAAACATAGGTTTGGCTCTATGCTCCCAGCTTCTGTCATCACTTCTTGAATCGCTTGCAGAATTCGATCGACCGTCTTCACTTCGCCCGCAAGTGTCGCTAAACTGACCATTCGCAAGACTTCACCTTGGCCATTTACGAGACCAGCATTGATCTTCGTCCCGCCAACATCAACGCCAATCACATAATCCGATAAAGGGTTACAGGTATACGCTGCCATCTGTCCTCCCCCTACACACGCAAAGTAGATAAAGCCTGCACATAACGCTCGGTAATGAGCTGTGGTCGCGTGATCGCACTCCCCACCACGACGTAGGCGGCCCCACAAGCCAATGCTTTCACTGCTTCCTCCGGTGTCTAGATTCGTCCTTCGGCGACAACAGGTACACGAACTTTTCCGCATAACTGTTCAAGCAATTCATAATCAGGTCCTTCTTGCTGCGTACTATAGGGTGTATAGCCAGCAAGTGTCGTCCCGATGAAATCAACACCAAGCGCTTCTGCTGCCAGTCCTTCTTCCAAGGTTGAAATATCCGCCATAACAACGGCTCCCATCTCGTGAGCCCATGCAATGAGCGGTTTCACCGCTTCCAATCGACCTTCGCGATTCGTAACATCAAGCGCGACAACATCAGCGCCTGCTATCACAATCGCTTTTACTTCATCCAAAGTTGGGGTAATAAACACATCAGAGCCTGGTATATCTCTTTTAATAAGTCCAATAACAGGTGCATCAACTTCTTTTTTTATCATCAAAATATCGTGGACACCGTTCGTTCGAATGCCAATCGCTCCCGATTGAACAGCTGCTCTGGCCATTTTCGCCATTGTATCTCCGCCATGAAGAGGTTCATGCTCCAGTGCCTGACAGGAAACGATCAACCCGCCTGCTTGAAATATCTCCCTAGGTTCCATCGTTACCATTCCTCCCTCTTATGCCTTAGCCAATTTAACCAGTGTCATGATCCGCGTATTCAATTCTTCGATCCGCCCTTGATCTCCTGCTGTACAGGGTAATAATGGCATTCTCGGCTCTCCAATATCGTAGCCACGCAGCTTTAGAATCGCTTTGCAAGCCCCATATAAGGACGGGAAAGACAGTAATTGGACAATAAGTTCGTTAACTTTGAACTGCCACTCCTGCGCTTCGCGCATTTGTCCCGCTACATAGCACTGTTCGATCTTGAGGAATAGCTCCGGCATCACCCCGTAGGTTCCGCCAATACCACCATCTGCACCAATACTGCGTCCAGCTAAGTACTGCTCATCAGGACCGTTGAATACGAGGAACTCGCTGCCTCCTGCCGCCTTGAATTGTTGAAGCTCAAAGGTGCTTTCTGCGGAAATCTTAACGCCAATCACCTTTTCTTGCGAGGCCATTTTCATTAACAAGCCCTTCGATAATTGAAAGCCAGTCGTTTGCGGAATATGGTAAATGATGAACGGCAGCGAAGTACTATCAATGATCGCCTGCCAATGTCCCTCTACACTATCAGGAGATAAGCGATAATAAATCGCAGGAACCGCTGAAACCGCATGTGCCCCAACTTCTTCCGCATGCTTGGCAAGTGCGACACTATCTCTTGTTGCGGCTGCTCCTACATGAGCAATAATCGTCAGTTCATGACCGACTTCCTCCATCACAGCAGCAAGGATCCCCGTACGTTCTTCAACGGTTTGAAGCATCCCCTCTCCCGAGCTCCCCCCAACATAAAGCCCTTTTACGCCCGTCGAGGCATAATAACGAGCTAATCGTCGGACTGCGTCTGTATTTATTTCTCCTTGCTCATCATAACTCGCATATAAAGCGATAATAATACCGCGAAATTGTTCTAAATTATAAGGTTTCATATCCTATTTCCTCCAAGTGATGAATTGATTGAATCGTTAACCCATTTAATGTACCATGTCACTTTAACCTTAACCCTTGACCGCACCCATTGTAATCCCTTGTGTAAAGGCTTTTTGGAACACGAGAAAGATCGTAATCATAGGGACAGACGCGAGTGCGGCTCCGGCCATCATGATTCCGTAGTTGGTTGTAAATTCGCCTTGCATCGTGGCTACCCCTAGCGGCAGTGTCATCATCGAGGTAGACCTCGTCATAATGAGCTGACTGAAATAATCGTTCCACGAGGCAATGAAAGTAAAGATCGCTAACGCCCCTAACGCGGGTTTAAGTAATGGCAAGATAATCGTAGAGAATAGTCGGATTTCGGAGCAACCATCGATCTTCGCCGCTTCAATTAACTCCCCTGGTACGGTTTGAGCGAATTGTTTCATCAAGAACACACCGAATGGCCATCCAATTGCTGGTAAAATAAGTCCATGATACGTATTGACCCATCCGAAATCGGCCAACATCGTAAAGAGTGGTACAAGAATGACTTGCTTCGGTAAGGCCATTGCAGCGATGAACATTGTAAAAATAATTTTCCGGCCTGGGAACAATTTCTTCGCCAGGACATAGCCGGCAGAAGCCGAAACTAGACAGACAGCGAACATTTCAACTACCGCAATGATGAAACTGTTTAGCGTCCAGCGCCATACTGGATTTTTGAATAAATCTACCCAATTCTGCAAGGTCGGTTTGAGCGGGAACCATTCTGGCGGAATTTGTGTGGCCACCGTTTGGAACTTAAAAGCCCCCGTCACAATCCAATAAAACGGAAATATGAAAAACAACGTAGAAAGAATTAATAATACCGTAGAAAATCCGTTAAATACCCTTTGCCCAGCGTTTACTCTCATGATGTCCCCTCCTAGTACTCAACATCGCTGCCAAAGAATTTAAATTGAATCAACGAGATAACCCCGATAATAATCGCAAGGAACACACCCATCGCCGAGGCACTGCCGAAATGGCCAAGCACGAAAGCTTGCTCGTACACGCCATACATGACGGTCGAAGTACTATAAACAGGCCCGCCAGAAGTAAGCAACTGAATTAAAGCGAAACATTGGAATGTATTGATCGTCGTGATAACGATAATATAGAGATTAGTCGGCATGAGCATAGGCCAAATAATTTTCAAAAAGATTTGCCAAGGATTAGCCCGATCGATTTCAGCCGCTTCGATATAAGAAGTCGGAATATTGCCTAGGGAAGCTACGTAAAGAATGATTGGCTGACCAACAGATGTCGTAATTAAAACGGCAATAATCGCTAATAAAGCGGTTCGCTGATCGCCTAACCATGACATCGGTTCAAGGCCAATTAATCCCCCTAAATAGTTGAGAATGCCATAATTCGGATGGTAGATCCATCCCCATACGACCGTAATACTAACGACAGAAGATACGGCTGGCAGATAGAAGACCCCACGATAGAATGATCGTGCGAATTCCTTTTTCTTATAAATAGAAACCGCTACGAATAAGGAGAAAACAATGACAATAGGAACTGTTATAACGACAAGCAGAAGCGTATTTCGCATCGATTTCAGAAACGTTTCGTTGTGAATCAAATCGACATAATTAGCGAATCCTATAAAGTTGAATGTACGCAAGGAATAATCGAAGAAGCTAATGTAAATCCCTTTTACCATGGGATAAGCGACAAATAGCAGAAAGAATCCAAGTGCAGGCAGTAGAAAAATATAGCTCATAAGCCAATCTCGACGAATATAACTCTTGGTTTTACGAACCGTAACCTCCATGTTTCTTCCCTCCCTTTCTTTATTGAGATGAAAAGAGTAGAGTACAATCGCACTCTACTCCCAGTGGACACTCTTCGTTACTTATTTGGAGGCTGCTTGCTCTTTCTTTGCTTTGGCAATGGCTTCGTTCGCCTTAGCCGCAAAGCTATCCAATGCTTCCTTACCTGTTGCTCCACCCGTTAACACACGTTGCAATTCAGGGAACCAAAATGTACGAATTTCTGCGTAACCATCGGCAATTGTTGGTGCATCTGTGATGAATTGACGAGCTGTTTCTGCATATTTATATTCAGCATCACTATAAAGACCTGTAATTGACGTACGTGCAGACAATCCACCCGTTTGAATTAAGTTTTTCTTTGCATACTCGGGATCGTTCGCAATGAAATCGACCAACTTCTTGGCAGCTGCAATCTTGTCCGCATTTCCGTTATTAAACACGGCCATACCGCCCAAATACGGTTCAAGCTTAGGCTTAGATCCATCTAATGTAGGGAATGGCAGCAGAACATCTTCGAATTGCACCTTTTTAAGAGGAACGTTCTGTGCTTTAAGGACAGCTGAATAATTAAGCGTAAAAGCTAATTTACCTTGCAAGAATAAATCGTTGACATCCGCTGCGGCGAGGGAGGCAGAACCGGACACACTGATCTTATCCTTCGTCGCTTTAGCTACCCAATCCAATGCTTTGGCAGCGTTATCCGTATTAATTGCTACTTTGGAGTTATCTTCACTCAAGAATCTTGAAACCCCTAGATTGGCAATATAGGCGCGAGTCCCTTGATCACCTGCTGTACTTTTGGCGAAGAAGCCCGTTGGAATGATTTCAGGCGCTTTCTCCTTCACGGCTTGCAACGCTTTCTCATATTCAGCCATGGTCCACGTCCGGTCAGGTCGACTCAGCGGCAGTAAATCAAGCGCTCCGATTTTCTCGAATACGGTCTTATTAACGGCCATCATGAACGGTGCAGTATTAATCGGATACATGTAGATCTGATCCCCAACCATGGATTGCTTCCACAGGGCTGGCGTAATATCTTTCTTCACTTCTTCGGTAACAATGTCATTCAGCGGAGCCAGTAACTTCTTCTTCCCCCAGTCAATGATGCGTCCAGGCGCATCGTAGATCACATCTGGTGCCGAATTCGAAGCGATAGCAACGTTTAGCTTTTGCGGACCGCCTTCAAAGGTAATCATCTCTAAATTGACTTTAATCTCTGGATGTTTCTTGTTAAAAGCGGCAATGATTCCCTTCTCGTATTTCCCAACTTCCCCATCTAGCGGTTGAAAATTCGGGAAATTCCACCACGTAATCTCAACTGCCTTCGCAGCCGCCGGACTTGGTGTAACCGCTTTACTTTCGGCAGTACTCGTGGCTGTGTTCGCTGGTGTATTCGTAGATGAATTCGTACATGCAACTAACTGCGACCCGACAAGAGCAACGCCTACCAGTGTCATAAGTCCTTTTTTCATAGCCCTCATGTGAGCACCCCCGTTATTGTTTGTGGAATAAACATGATTCGTTTCATTCCGTGCACTAAGCATACGTGAAATTAAAATGGAGGAGAATCCCCGTATCTTTACATTCATAGTCGTATTCTGACCTGTTCGTTTTCCAGCAAATGAGAGCCTCAATTCCGATAATTTTAGTGTTATACTTGTGTTACCGCACGGTTTCAAGTCCTAACAAGCTGGGGGAACTTCATGTATAAACTACTCATTGTCGAGGATGAACCACTCATCAGAGCTGGCTTGCAGCACTATTTTGACTGGGCAGAGCTTGGTTTCACTACAATTGTTGAAGCTGTCAATGGCAAGGAAGGCTGGCTCACAGCTCAACATGTGCAACCAGATTTGATTATCACAGATATTCGCATGCCCGAGATGGACGGTCTTCAGATGATTGAACACATTCGAGCGACACGCCCAGATACCCTTTTTATTATTTTGACGGGTTTCAATGATTTTGAATATGCTCAGAAGGCGATACGTCTTGGCGGTGTATATGCCTTTCTGCTAAAGCCTCTTGAATATGACGAGAGCTTTGCGACCCTTCAAAGCTGTATGGCTGCGCTAAAGCAAAAGCATGATGAACGAGCGCAACGTATGGATCTGGAACAACAAGCCAGCGAAATTAGAACCTATAAAAGCAACCAGTTGGTCAAGTATTTACTGGAGAATGAACATGCGGCTTGGGACGAAGGTATACGCCAACATCTCCATGACTTTGGGCATTTGACGATTCGATACCAACCTATGGTCGTGACATGGTTTCCTCAAGATTCGGTCTCATTTTATGATAAAAGAGAGTTCCGACAACAAGCCGAAGGCATTATTCGGAGGGCTTTAGAATCAGTGTATCGTTCCAGTATTCCCATACCTCTTCTCTTATATATAGATAAGACCAAATGCTATGCGATAGCACTATTGGGTGATCAAGCAAGTACGTACGAGGTCGAGCCTGACTCATTTACAGTGAGCAATTCCAGCTTATTCATGGCGATTGGCAAAGCAACATCGGATAGTTCGCAATTGCCACAGTTGCTTCGTCAAACGGATCAAGCCCTGTATCAACGCTACTATCAAGTGAATCGACAGTTCTTCTTGCCAGTTGAAACGAATGAAACACAAACGCGTGCTAAGGATACCCGACTACTACTGGAAGAGACCGATAAGAACCGATTGATCGCTGGACTTGAAAGCGGTAATATACGGGATATCGAGGAGCTTATGCAGCGCTTAGCCACGGATCTGCGGACGCATATGCCCCACACTTCGCTGGATCGTGGATTCGCCTATATACAAGATATCATCTCGATTACCGTTCGCTTCGCCCACCGCAATGGCGTTCCTGTCGAAGGCGTTTACAGTGAAAAACTGTTAAAACTGACGTGTGTCGATGATTTCCCAACGCTCGAAGCCCTATTCAATTGGCTGGCCGCTTGGATGGTGCAAGTCAGTGAAGTGTATCGAGAGGAGTTCTCTTCAACGAATCACCAAGATGTGCTTATTTTTGAGCTCATAGAAGCTTATATTAAAGAGCATATCGATCAAGACATTACACTGCAGATGGTAGCTGATCGATTCTTCTATAATCCTTCGTATTTAAGTCGTATTTTCAAAAGAAAATTAGATAAAAACTACATGCGGTTTGTGACCGAAATTCGTATCCACTATGCGCAAGAATGCTTGAAGAAGCCAGAGTATTTGGTCACCGATGTGTGCGCGATGTGTGGGTATAAAAGCTACAAACATTTTGTAAAAACCTTCCGAAGCATTACGAACATGACACCAACAGACTATCGGAAGAAATGGGGATGGTGAACCTTTGAATGCATGGCGGCGGCTCTCGCAGCAGTATCGGATGAAGCATGTTAACCATCAAATCTTCGTGCTAATGATTCTGATTATTACCGTTCCCTTATTGATTATCTCGGTCATTATCTATTTCTTCTCCATCCAAGCCGTCAAAAATGAGTACCAAAGCTCCTCGAACCTCATTCTTACGAATCTGTCCTTCAATATCGATCAATATTTGCAGAGTATCGAGAAAGGAACGCTCAATGCGCAAATGGATGGGCAACTGCAGAATGCCTTAGAGCATTGGGTTGCAGATGGTGACGAGAACAGTAACGATCAGCGAATTCAATACGGGAACACGATTGAACACTTCGTTAGTTCGATTGAAATGACAATTAAGAATGTCGATAGCGTGCAAATTTACGCAGGTTCTCGTGTTTTCTACTCGGCGAATTTCAATCGTTCGGATTATGATGTGGAAGATTTCACGCATGAGGATTGGTACGTGCAGACACAGCGAAGTAAAGGTGGCATCGTCTTATTCGGAACTCACCTTCCCTTCCATCGCGTAAATGCCAAAGATCCCGTTATTTCCATCGCGCGGGTCATTAATAAAGTCGGAAGTAAGCAGCCACTCGGGGTGATGCTTATTGATATTCGATTAGATTCTTTACGTGAAATATTGAAATTGTCGGAGACGAGTAAACGCAACTTCACCATTATCGATAGCCAAGGTGCTAGTATTTATAATTCTGATAATACGTCAGTGAACGCCAATCAACCGATTCCACTCGAGAATCAAAAGCTTCAGACTGTTCTGACTGCTGAGCATGGGAGCTTTTACGCATATTTTGCCGGCGCCAATTCGTTCATTAACTTCGTGACCTCTCCCTACTCGGGCTGGAAGGTCATTCAATCCATCGATGAGAAAGAAATGACGAAACAAGCGGAGATTTTGATCAAAATTATACTAGCATTAGCTTTCTTATCTCTAGGAACTGCCGTACTATTCATGTTCATTCTATCCGCGCGGGTGACGAAGCCGATCATTCTGCTGAGCCGTAAGGTGAAAATGGTTGGTTTAGGAAATTTCGATGTGGATCTTAGCTCGGACCGGCAGGATGAGTTCGGCGTGTTGTATCACGGTATCCGTAAAATGCTAGAAGACCTGCAGAACTATATTGAACGTTCCTCCATGTCTAAAGCCCAGCAGAAAGTCGCACAGTATGGTGCTTTGAAAAGTCAGATCAATCCGCATTTTCTCGCTAATGTGCTGGAAACAATCCAAATGAAAGCTATTATCAGCGGACAGCGTGATGTCGGTGAAATGGTCGGTATCCTAGGCCGGCTGTTCCGCATTCATATTCAAACAGGGAAAGAAACCGTAACCCTACAGGAAGAATTAATCCACATTCGCTTGTATGTGAAAATCCAACAGCTGCGCTTCGGGGATAAAATTCAGTATCGCGAAGAACTCGCGGTAGATAGTGAGACGTTGCAAGTTCTGCATTTTTCATTGCAGCCGCTGATCGAAAATGCCTTCGTCCACGGACTGGAAAGGAGCAGTCATGCAGGACTGTTGGAAGTATCTTCCTTAGTTTCGGGGGATGACTTGCTGATCCAGATCAGGGATAATGGAGTTGGCATGGATGAAATGAAACTTGTCCAGCTGCGAAATCGGCTCGCTCAACCTTCGGACACACTGGACGAAACACATATTGGCATCAAAAATGTACATGATCGTATCGTTTTTTACTTTGGCGATGCGTATGGGATTGAAGTCGAGAGTCATCTAGGCGAAGGGACACTCGTGAGGATACGGATTCCAGCGCGGTAGGGCATTAATTAAGACATCACGACAGGTCAAGAGGATAGACAAGGACGAAGAACAAGACGATAGACAGGAGGACCTTATGTTAGGACTCGCAATTTTGCTTGCGTTTAACTTTATTGGTATTTGGCTTCAAACGAGCTTTCACATCCCACTTCCAGGCAATGTGATTGGACTTATCCTTTTTACTATCGCCCTGTTTGCAAAGCTAATTAAGCTCGAATGGGTCGAAACGACCGCGAATTGGTTCACGGGCCATATGATGCTGTTTTTCCTGCCATTTGTCGTGGGCACCATGGCCTTCTTCCCCCTGATCGGGCGAAACTGGCTTTCTATCGGAGTAGGTGTCATGGGGAGTTCGGTCGCGGTGTTACTTGTTACAGGCTTTATCACATCCAAATTGCAACGACATGGGGAGAAAGGGCATCGGATGAAGACTGGTGCTCCTGGGCCAAAGACAGCTGAAGGTGGGATGAAATGACCTCCTTCTCTTGGCTTATGAACCCGATGTTCGGCATCACACTCAGTGTCGCAGCTTATACGGCTGCTCAGTTCATTCATCAGCGGTGGCGTTGGCTGCATCCGCTCTTTGTCTGTTCTGGCTTCATCATCTTGGTACTGCTTAGCTTCCACATCCCCTATTCCGCCTACAAAGTAGGCGCGGATATGATTACCTTGTTGCTTGGACCAGCAACTGTAGCCCTGGGTGTTCCGCTGTATAAACACGCGGGATTGATAAAAAAACACCTGACCAGCATCCTGCTTGCGGTTACGCTCGGTTCCGTATCCGGCATTGTTACCGCTGCCGCTCTGGTTGGACTGCTCGGCGGAAGCCGTGAGATTCTGCTCAGCATGCTGCCCAAATCCGTTAGCTCGCCTATCGCGCTCGAAATATCACGCCATCTCGGCGGCTTGCCGGAGCTAACGGCTGTGCTAACAGTCCTCACCGGGCTCTTCGGCAGCATGATCGGCCGAAAGCTGCTGACTTGGCTCGGATGGCGCGATACGCTCTCCATCGGCATCGCCGTTGGCACCGCTGCACATGGGATTGGCACTGCACGCCTCCTCAAAGATTCGGAGGAGGAAGGCAGTATGAGCGGATTTGCCATGGGCGCCGCCGGGATTATAACGTCGATTTTATTTATTCCCCTGTATTGGTGGTTTAGTTAGAGAGGTTCGTAGAAAGAACTGCGTGCAAAAAGCGCGTTCAAAGAACTGCTTACAAGAAGCATATGCAATGAAGCCTGCCCTCAAAAAGTCCCCTCTCGAAGCAATTGCTTCAGATTGGGGCGCTTTTTTCGGATTTCGGACGTTCTGCCTCTACATATACTTCTACTTCTACTTCTACTTCTACTTCTACTTCTGCCTCTGCATATACCTCTACCTCTACCTCAACAGCGACAAATCAGACCTCACTCCACCGCCACAAACAAATTAAATGGATTTTATGTATGTATTTTTTCCAATTCTTCCCTCTTTGGAACAATAGATGGATTTCCGAGTCGATTTCACAATTCAAATTGAAAAATTGGTTAGAGTTCTTACGTGGCCTAAGCATTCATTTTTTAAAATTATGCAG
>NZ_LYPB01000059.1 GCF_001653565.1 Paenibacillus oryzisoli | reverse complement strand
GTCGGCTATGTACTTCCGCCACCTCGCGGTGTACTGGAGACTTTCACTCCTTAGTCGTTGCGCTGCCAAGCGCACAAAAGACGGAAGGCGCCTCAACGTCCTCCGTCTTTTCCCATCTATTCCAAGTAGGCAGTTACCCTAGCACTCATTTCCGCAGGAGGCTCCAATCCAAGTTCTTTCATGTATAACGTTTTGAAACCTGAATAGTGCTTAGCGATTCGTTCCTTTTTTCCACTTATTGCATAGATATCAATAAGCAATTGATGCATCTCTTCATTAAGTGGATACAAGGTCAAATACGTATCCATCTTTTGCTCAGCTTGGCTCCAAGACTGCTCGAGCATATCGCGCCTAACCATTTGACGTACGAACGATGTATATTGCTTACTGTAATTTTCTTCTAGTTGCGTTTTCCATAGATAATCTTTCCGATCTAACAGAGGGCCGCGATAGAGAGATAATAAACGTTCGCCGCGCGCCCTATCTTGTATACCATCTAGTGAAGCTGGATCAGTCATCTGGAATTCTATTAGATCGTACGTCATACCAAGCGGATCTATCATATAGCCGTCATTCGTTTTGAGAATATCCATCCCGATTTCGTGTTCTTTCAATAACTTTTTCAAGCGGTAAATCGTGTTGTGTAAATTATGCGAAGCGCGGTCTTCCAGCATGTCCGGCCATAGCATATCAGCAAGATGCCATTTGTTCATTTCTTGTGCAGGATTACATAGAAAATAGGCGAATAGTTCCTCGGTCTTCTTCGTCGGCCAACGGACAAGTGCACCTTCCGGATTACGAACCTCCAAACTGCCAAAGCACTTAATCACAGACTGCCGTGCCTTCGGCTGGATAGGCTCTATCGGCTGTTCCAGCTTCATTATACGACTCGTAATACGTTCGATGGCAGAAGGTGTGACTGGCTTCAGAATATAGTCAAAAGCGTAGACTTTAAAAGCCTCTAACGCATACTCTTTGTAAGCAGTCGTAAAAATAATTTTCGTCTGATCTGTCATGTCATTCATTCGTTGCGCGAGTTCGAGACCATTCATTTTGGGCATCTCCACATCAAGAAATGCAAGATCTGGCTTCAGTTCGGCCATTGACGCCAGCGCCTCATGGGGATTCGTGTAAGCCCCGATGATGGTATAATGCGGATTGCGCCCGATCAGCACCTTCATTAGTTCAAGAATTGGTTTTTCATCTTCAACAATGACAACCTTAAACAAGTTCATCCCACCTTTCCACTAAGACATCCTGATCTTTACCACTAATTGGCAAATACATCGTTACCTTCGTACCGCGCCCTATCTCTGAAGTAATCATGAATGTAGCCCCCGGGATCGTGTCCAACCGTTTGCGTATATTAGCAATGGCAATACCACCGCTCCCTCGTTCGCCGCTAGCCATCCGATAGAGAAGATCATCGGGAATACCGATGCCATTATCGTGTACCGTCACCTGCATGTAGCCGTCACCTTCTTGAATCGTCAGCGTAACCGTACCGTACTCATCCTTCTCGAAGAAACCGTGTCGAATCGCGTTCTCCACAAACGGCTGGATGCAGAGCGAGGGAATAGGGAGATGTTTCAAACTTTCGTCCACATAACAAATAAATTCAAACCGTTCTCCATATCGCGCCTTCTCAATCTCGACATAGGCATCAATCAAATCTAGCTCCCGATGAAGACTAACGAATAAATCATTCCGGTCCATATCCAGAATATAGCGCAGGAATTGGCTTAACTTGGACAATAAATAAGCAGCCTTCTCTCCATCCGTATAACAAAATGAAATCACACTGCTCAGCGCATTATAAAGAAAATGTGGCTTAATCTGCGCTTGATGGAAAGCAAGCTCGCTTCGAATCGCTTCTTGGATCGAGGTTTTCATCGCTATCAACGTCTGAATTCTCGCGATTAACGTCTCGGCTTCGAACGGCTTCGTAACATAATCATTAGCTCCCGCATGGAAGCCAAGAGCGATATCTTGCGAAGAGTCCTTGACTGTCGCGAAAAGAATCGGCAAATCGAGAATCGAATGCTGCGCGCGCAATTCACGACAGAGCTCAATTCCTGAGACGCCCGGCATCATCACATCCAAAATAACGAGGTCTACTTGCGAGTTTTCCCCCATTTTAACCAGCGCTTCTTTGGCTGAAAAGGCGGTAATCACATTGTATCTATGTCTTCTCAGTATATTGAGCAGCGTATAGATATTGGAAGCCTCATCATCCACGACGAGTACTGTATGCGTATGCTCCTCTAGAATATCTAAGGATTCAGAGTTATTCCCATGTCTTTGTTGGTTGAAATCAATGAGCGATCGTTCTGGATTCACAGGCATGTAATCAATTGCCGTGGGAAGCTTAAATGCCATGCGTGTTCCCAGTCCAACCTCAGACCAGTCAATCCAGATGTCTCCACCCATTCTCTCCACAAGCTTTCGGCTAATATACAAACCAACGCCCATCCCCGTGTAGCCATCCTCAGGCAAAACATGCTCTTGCTGCTCGAAATACTCGAAAACTTTGGCATATTGATCAGATGGAATCCCCGTCCCTGTATCTTCAACGGCAATATGGATGTCGTCTTCGACTGGGCTTGCAGTGACACGAATACTACCATTTTCTGTGTGCTTCATCGCATTGTGAACTAAATTGTACATAATTTGACGCAACCGATTCTCATCTGCTTGTACCCACATATTAGCTGGTACTTGGTTATCGAGTCGTACCGCTTTTCCAGCCAGTTCAAACTGTAGAACATCGAATACAATTTGCGTCACTGCCCTCACATCTACAACCGTCATCAACAATCGCAGCTCACCATGCTTCAAGCGAGTGACATCAATAAGATCTTGCATAAGCATGGAAAGCTTCACCGAAGTATCCTTGACTAGCCACAAATTCTGCTTCTGCCTAGGGGACAAATTATGTTCATCATCGTCTAGCAGCGATGACGTAATATTCATGATGCCATGCAGAGGCGTCTTGATTTCATGCGAGGTGTGCATCAGAAACTCATCCTTCAACTGATTGGATACCGTGAGTCGATGAGTTAAAAGCTCTGTATTCTCATAGGCATTCGTTAATCGTACGGCTAACAAGAGGTTCATTAATGTAATGAAACCAATAATTCCAACTTTATGCCAAAGATCCGAAGATAGTGCATTTTCTGAATATAAAACCCCATTCACTAAAGAGACCATCAAAGAGATCATAGCTACAATGAATAAGCCAAGCTCTTTCCGTTCATACGTCCCCTTCTTACTCGTGAAGAAAAGATAGAGCATTCTACTGAAAATCAACACGGGTACGAAAGCTATATATAGAAAGAATAGATTTCTTATTTCGTTATACATGGCATACGGCAAGAAAACAATTGCTGCTAAAATCCCAATGACTGGAGCAATTAACAGATTTATTTTCGGGCGAGAAATGAGCTTGGGGTGGATGGAACAAAAAAATAACAAGCTTAAAATTGCACTGACGAATTCAAAGACATCCAGCAGCTTATACGTCATCTCAAATGGAATTTGTGGCAGCAGCTGTTGAAAAATTTTCTCGCCGTATAGAAATTGGACACCAGCTGTCGAGAAGAGGTATAACCCACTGAGCAAATATGTTTTCTCACGACTGCGCAAGAAATACAGGCTGAGATGATACGCTCCGAACATAACAAGCAACATAATGATCGCAAGATCGCCGCCAAGTACTAAGCTGTTCAACTTCGCAATATCCCCATGCGAGCCAAATTGAATGGCATTGACAATGCCACCCGTCGTATATTCATAGTTAGCCACTTGCAGAATAATTTCAAATTCCTTCGAGTTTACATGAAAAAATGTGCTATAGGGTGTATTCCCTGGTATATTAGTTTCCTTGGTTATACCGGGAAATCCACTTCCACCTTCTACTTTCCCATCTATATAAAGCCGATGCGACATCCGAATGCTGCGAATTTTCATACCGTAGATATCTTCTGTCTCATTCACAAGTACTTTCAGACGGTACGTTCCGTAGCCTTTACTGCTCATACTGCTTTCGTTCATATTTCCTTTCCATATTCCTGGCACGTTTAAATACGTAACATTCTTTCGAACCCCTACTTGAAAATCGGCAGGTTCCAACAGCTCCCCTTTATAGAATTCCCACTCTCCATCCAAGGAAATGACGCCATGCTTATTGAAATCATAGTCGCGTAAATCCATGACCCCCTGCTTCGCTGTCTCCTTATTTTGAGTAGGAATCATCAGTGAATAAATCGCAATAAACAAAAGAATAGAAACCGAGAAAACCAGCCCGATTCCAATGATTTTTCGAGTGCTCCTCACCTCGGGCCCCCTCTCTTCGAATGTCTGATACATGTCATTCTATCATTTCATACTCACAAAAAACTCACAAGTCCAAGTTTGTATCACAAAAAAAAGAACCTAATTAATGGGAAACAGCACACTTAGATAGCCAATAGGCAAGCTTTCTTAAGTACGCGTTCTCCCCCCACTAGGTCCCCACCAATTCCACTCCCCGAGAATAACCATTAACGCTGGCACAAGAATCAATCTAATAACCGTCGCATCGATAAAAATAGCCGCTGCAATGCCCAGCCCTAGTTGTTTTACGCCGACAACATCACCGAAAGCAAACGGCAATGTGACCGCGATCATAATTGCTGCTGCGGAGTTGATAATCTTACTTATAGACCCTAAACCGACTAGCACTGAACGCTGATTATCATGTGTACGCTGATATTCCTCATAGATGCGCGATACTAAGAAAACGCCATAATCCATGGAGATCCCGAACGCTAGTCCAAAGATAAACACTGGAATCATAATAGCGATTCTACTCGGTTCTAAGCCGAAATGCCCCGCTTCAAATAGCCAAGCTAGAATTCCGAATGAAGCGCCTAAGCTGAGGAGGTTCATGAGGATTGTCTTTAAGGGGATGAGAATGGAACGGAACGCAATAAATAAAACCACATAGTTCGAAATGAGGATAAACAGCAGGGAATATATTAAATTGTCAAAGATGTCATCGAAAATCTCCTGCTGATACTTCGCCTCACCGCCAAGAAGGAATGGGAGAGTTCCAGATTCCCCTTCTATTTCCCAACGTCTCACCCAATCCATAACAGGCTGTGAAGAGGGTTCCCCTTGTAATTGAACCTGAACGAGCATGTCATTCTTATGGACAAAAGCGTGTAAGATCTCTTCATAATTTCCTTGTGCGTTGGGATTTCGCGAAATAGCATAGAGTTGTTCATAAGGCATTCGCAACCTCGAGTAAATTGAATCTACGCTTTCAACAAGCGGATCTCTCTCTATTCTTTGCACGAGTAGGGAAGCATTTTTCCATTCACTTTGGGTTAATTGCGTTGCTTTTCCTGTAACAACCAAATGAACGACTGTACTATTTTTCGTGCCAAAATGTGTTTCATACGTCTCGAATGCTGCGCGGGATTCATACCCTTTGGGCAAGGATGTTGCATCAGGGATAGCTAGTGTCATCTTCTTTAAGGGTAAGAAACAACACATTAGGATACAAGCAGCAAGCAGACTCATTTGAACAGGTTTTCTCATCACAAAATGGGCCATGGCAAACCACCAACCGTTCGCACCTTTCGTTGCAGAAAGCGGTCTCCGTTCAGCTCGAATAGCTGGCCACCACAGCGTTAGAAGCGCCGGCACCAGCGTCAATGTCAGCATGACAGAAACGGCTAACACGGTCATTGCTCCTAAGGCAATGGTCGAGAATATAGGAAGCGGTATGAACAATATGCCCATGAGACCTAAAAAAACACTAAGTGCCGAGAATAGGACAGCTCTTCCAGCTGTTGTCATCGTCGTTAGGATGGCTTGTCCAACAGGACGCACATGAATTTCCTCACGAAATCGACTGACCATCATCAAGGCAAAATCGATACTAAGCGCCAGTCCTACCATCGGGATTACATTCAGTACAAAGTTAGATAAATCAATGCGTGTTCCGATTCCATACATGATACCCATCGTACTCGTAACGCCGAAAATACCAACGATGATAGGAATCAGCGAAGACGTCATGCCGCCAAAGGCCAGCCACAGAATCAAAAATGCCACTGGGATGCCTAGGCTTTCCGCTTTTCTCAAATCACGTTGGCTAGCTCGGTTTACATCTTCTTGTACAACTGACTTGCCTGTCAATGACACTTTCATTTCTCGGTGATGGGGTAATCGTGTCTGAATTTCCTGCAAGACGGGTCCCATCTCATGTGGACTTTGCTCGAATTCAAGCAGCGCATAGGCGTAATTCCCTTGAATCATCCCTGCTACTTCTAGCGGAGATATGACCTCTCTTAACCCTTGCATACCATGTAAGGATAATAAATCCAGCTGCAAGTACCGCTCGAATTGGCGTGGCTCCAGCTTGCCCTCTATCTCAAAGACGAGAATGACAGGATTCGCTGGCCTATGAAAATGAGAAGCGAGTGCCTGTTCCACCTTGGCATAGGACCCATCCGAAATTAATCCATGGTCGTTTAATACAGCTGGCAGCTTGGGAGCGTACCATCCAAAATAGAGAAAGAATAAGACCCAGAACACCACGATGGTTTTGGGATAACGAAGGGATATCAACGCAAGTTTACGCAAGAATGTCCCTCCCTTTAATACTCAGTTTCTTTCAGTCTAGTTGCTTGCACTAATCGTTGGGCCAATCCAGGCGTGTATGTAGCTGCAGCAAGCATAACACTGGGTAAATAAGGAACCGTTAACATCCCCTGCAACCGCTGTCCCCACTTCAATGGCCCCTTAAATTCCCGCTGTATCGCCGCAGTATAGTCCCGCTCCCATTCCGCCAGGCTGATCTGCCCTTTGAGATATCGCGACGCGAGTGGCGCACATAACACAGCCGAACGGAGCGCCATTGACATGCCATCACCGCACAATGGCGGCAACATCATGGCAGCGTCTCCTAGTCGGGGGAACATATCCCATGGAACAGGTTTGCGTGTTAACTTAACGGGAGCAACAGCCGCTTGTGTTCCTAGAACAGGTTGTGCGCCAGATAAGCGCTCCGATAGTTTACGATGTCTAGCACATGCTGCCTCGATCAATCCCAGAATGGATTTGTCCCCCTGCTGAAAAGCCTCTCGCTCCAGTAGTGCTGCCACATTCACCTGCCCACCTTCAATCGGTGATAGACCGAGGTACCCGCCTTCAAAGAAATAAAGCTCAACAACGCCATTCATGGTCACCCCGTTATAATGGGATTTCACACCTAGATGTCCGACTTTGTTCGGTATGCCATCTCGCTGCGTATGACTTTGCAGACCCGAAACAGGCGTCGTTGCACCACAGGCTGCAATAACGGCTCGCACCTGATATTCATGAACCTCACCTCTTTGCCTCGTCGATATGAAATATCCCTGCTCAAGAGGTTTCACAGCTAGTACCGTTGTTTCAGTCTGCAACTGAACGCCTGCGCGCAATGCCGCATGGTGAAGCGTGGCGTCCAGCTGGTAGCGACTAATCCCCCAAGCCGTTCCAGGAAGTGCAATCTCTAGTGACTTACCCCGACTTAGCGTCAAGCTTGTCCGATGAATTCTACTTGGTTTTAACGCAGATATAGCTTCACGCAGTCCCAGTTTTCTGAACATCGTGAGGGTTTCAGGGGATAGGAATTCCCCACATACCTTATGCCTTGGAAATGCTTTACGATCGAACAGCACCGTATCCCAGCCATGATCTGCCAACGATTTGGCCATCACACTACCTGCGATACCTGCACCAATAACGGCAACATCATAGCTATGAGTCATCATGTCTGCTCCCTTTTCGCAATCACAACGGCATATCGGAACAACGGTCTCCATGAAACGAACATATCAGAGATTCCCAGAGATTTACGAAGGGCTTTCCAATCCCCCGCACGGAAGCCTTTCGCTACCGATAGCGGCCCATCATTCCGAATATAGCGATTCCGCGAGATGATGTGAGCCGTGACCCAGACAGCCCCCCAGGCCAGCCAATGCCGATGGATATCATTAATGACAACGCCTATTCGGGATGCTTTCAACATGCAGCCTACAACCTGAGGAAGCTCATTATTGGTAAAATGGTGCACAAATTGTGTGCCTGTCGTGATATCGACGCCATTTTCGGGAAGCTGAAATAAACTGCTTCGCATCACGCTGACACGCGGCTCACTGCGAAACAATTCCCTTGCCTCCGCACAAGCTTCCTCGGTGATATCGACCAATGTAATGGTAAGTGCTACCCCATGTTTATCGGCCCAACGCAGGAGACGGCGATTCACATCGCCGGAACCAGATCCAACATCCAGAATGGTTAACGTCTTCGGTTTGCCAGCTTGCAGCCATAAATGATTTAAGCCGAACAGGGTAGGGCCTGCAGCACCAAAAATACGATTCAGCATACGCAAATGTTGCAACGCTTGCCGAAGTTCAGAACCTCCCGACGAGAAGTCATCCATTAATTCATGCTGCACGGCTCTTTGTTTGATCCCCTTAAACATAAGTTATATCTAATTGCATGTCCTGAATGGTGGCCACGCCACAATAGGTGAATTGAATCATTTCACACGTAAGTCCAGGTCCGAAAGCGAGTGATAGACCACTTGTCCGTCCTGCTCCGCGGTGCGCTAGTTCCTGCCTCATTTCATCAAATACGAATAGGATGGTAGCCGAGGACATATTGCCATAATTACGCAGTACCGTGCGGCTCGGCCGCGTTTCTTCCGAGGTTAATGCATAAACCTCCTCCAGAGCGTCAATAATCCCTTTCCCCCCGGGATGAATTGCCCATAGTTCCGGTTTCGGCCCGCCATTAAGCAGATGCGCTGCTTGTTCAGGGATCCAGGTTCCAATTAACTTAGGGATATTGGGAGATAGATAGAGATCAAAGCCGTGATTCCCTACCTCCCATTTCATTTCATCCCCACAATCTTGTAGAAGAATCGAATGATCATTTCCTAATTGAAAAATGGGGTTTTGGTTATCACTTGCGACACCTACCACACAGGACGAAGCGCCATCTCCGAAAAAAGAGGCTCCGAATAAAGCCTCACGGTCACTTGAAGGTTGAATATGAAGCGTACACAATTCCACGCAGACGACTAGGACTTTGGCCGACGGTTGACTAGCAGCAATGTGACGAGACAAACACACTGCCTTCAATCCAGCAGCACAGCCAAGGAAATTGAAAGGGATCCGATTGACATGAGGAGCTAGTCCTAACTGCTGCGTCAATACGGCATCTAGTCCTGGCAGGAACTGTCCTGTACAGCTTACAGTGATCAGATGTGTGATGTCAGACACGTTGACTTTGGCATCACGCAGCGCATTCCCTGCTGCTTGCAAGGCTAAGGGCACCGACTCGCGCTTGTACGTAGCCATGCGATCGGACGTCGTGGGTGCTTGATGATTGGATTGTGAAAAGTACCGACAATGCTCCGCTGTTTCCAACAAGTTCGGTTCGCAGGTATATCTCGTTTCGACGCCGCACTGCTTGAAAATTTTCTTAGCCCAACGGGCAGAGTTGGGGTTGTCGCGCAAAGCTTCTGTTAAGCGATGTGAAGTATCCGCTTGATCTAGACGAAATTCAGGCACAGCGGTGCCTATTCCCAAAATAGCAATAACGTGATTTTCTTTCATGGTCTATGCTCATCCCCTTGGCTCAATCAATTTCTTGGTTGGACATGCAGGTTACTTTCCATATATGTATTCAAGAAATGTGGCTTATATGAGAGGAATTTCCATAAAGAGGCTAGCTTGGCTAGGTGCGCTATGCAAAAAAAAGACTACCTCGCAATCGATTCCTCGAACGCATGCAAGGTAGCCCTTTTACATTCAAATTTCTGCCCCAGACCGCGCGTGTCATTCGTGCTGCCAGACGTGTCATGTCGTGCTCGCGGAAGACACAATGCCCAAGCCTTGAAAAAAGGCTCGATTGCTTAGGATTCTACTGTCTTGAGGAATAAAGGTGGCAGCAATCTCGTTGTGGTGGTTAGCTCGTTCATTTTGTCCCAGCTTATTATAACAGACGCTAAGCTGAATATGCGGCAGCCAGGTCCAGCAGGCATGCTGCAACAAGGCTTGCGGATGCAGTGGTTTCTCCAGCGAAGCGGCCATTTGGTACCAATACGCAGCACTGACATAATCGCTTTCTTCCATATGATAATAACCCAGCCTGCAGCAGTTCTCCGCTCTTGGCAACTGGTAAGCGAATGCTAACAGCGCCTTCGCCTTCGCTTCCGTCAGGTTACCCAGCTTATGCAAGCAGTCGGCAGCGCGACCGCAGGCATTGATAATGTCTTCGATCCAGCCGTCCTTCAGTTCCAGGAACTGTTCGTACTTACGTAAGGAGCGCGCCCATTGCTGATGGTCGAATAGTTCATTAGCATAATAATACAAATCGCGGGAAGAGAACTTCTTCCCTTCTTTTTCCTTTTTTTCATAGAGATGCAGATTACGGGAAGTTTGAGTATGCTTGCGATCATGCGTTACGCATACATCGGCGTATTCGATCGCTCCAAACACTTCAAGATACTCGTGTACGACACCAATCCAGCGAAAACCTCTTTCTCGCTTAACCAGCCTGTTTCTGCGCAAACTGACCGTGACATGGCCGAATTCGTCGAAGGCGAGGTTGTATACCATCGAAACAGCATCTGTTTGCCATGGCAATGATTGCTTCAGGGCAAGGAATTTGTCAGCATCCCCAGGCAATAAGATATCATCGGCGTCAAGCCATAAAATATACTCCTTCTTAGCCTTCTGGAAGGCAAAATTTCGCGCTGCGGAAAAATCATCAATCCATTCAAAATCATAAATGCGATCCGTAAATTGACGAGCGATCTCTTTGGTTCGATCCTTGGAACCCGTATCGATAATAATGATCTCATCAACGCATCCCTGTACACTGGATAGACAGCGTTCTAACGTCTCTTCCTCATTTTTGACAATCATGCACAAGCTGACCGTAACAGCCCACTTCCAACTGTGCAAAGCCAATGTAATATCCAATCCCCATTTTTCAAACGATTTTCGGCTATTTATGCTAATTCGTTCATAATACAATGAAGGATCGTCAGCATATTTCCCGTATTTCCGCTCGTAGCGCACAAAGCAGTCCTCGGCAATAAAAAGCTCGTACCCTTCTTGCAAAGCACGGTAGCAGTAATCGTCATCCTCGTAAGTTTCTTCTTCGAATCTTTCGTCAAACCCGCCCAACTGGTCGAAGGCGCTTTTACGGAGCATCACAAGATGGCTTAGCACGCGAGTTACACGTTTGCTCCGGTTTTCGCGCATAATGCCAATACTCTCGGAGTAGGACTGCAACACTCGCGGGTTTTCGCTGATAATTGGCGTGTTTTGCACGCCGCTAATACCGCTGCTAACAGGGCCGACCATAGCCGCAAGCTTATGCCACGCCATGCAGTCGTTCAGCCGACCAAGCCATCCATCCGTAACGTACATATAATCGCGCATGCATACAAGATGAGGTGATGAAGCAGCAGCAACGCCTATATTATAAGCTGCCGCAACGCTGATTCCAGGCTTGCAGAACACGACAGTAACATTTCTATTCTGCGCTAGCCATTGAGACATTCGCAGAGAGTCTTCCTCCACCACAACGATTAAATGGTAAGGGTGCTCTGTAGTAGAGAGACGAAGGTTGAGGATGCATTCTTGCATAGCTTCAAAATGCTGAGCCAGCAGAACGATGTCCGTTATCATACCAAATCACGCTCCGAGTTGTTATTCGACATAGTCTTGTTCCTACATGTAAGAAAAGCTGCAGTCGCAGCAAGTGCAAACCGCAGCTTCTTTTCTGATTAATTCTCCCTGGACGCTTTTAAATTCAATCCATCCATTCCTTGCGGATAAAGCTGCAGTTTCTTCTCCTGATTTCCTAATTGACCGAATATGTTGGAGCCCCATGTGTAATACATGCCGTTGATTCCGAGTGCTCCGCTAGCATAGAAGCCTGCGGAGATTTGACTTGCGGCAATACCAGGAACCTGTACAGGACTATTTTGATGGCTAGGCGTTCCATTGCCAAGCTGCCCATAGCTGTTCGAGCCCCACGCCCACACCGTACCGTCTTCCTTCAGCGCCATGCTATACCATTCTCCAGCAGAAATCGAGGCCACTTGAGCGAGTCCAGCAACCTGAACGGGAGTAGCTTGTCCTTTATTCGTCTTATCGCCAAGCTCGCCATATTCGTTATGCCCCCAAGCCCACACCGTGCCATCGTTCAACAAAGCGAGCGAATGATCATACCCGGCACTGACCGCTTTCACCCCATGAATACCGCCAATCTCGAAGGGGCGGTTGCGGGAGCTTGTCGTACCATCGCCCAGTTGTCCTTGGGCGTTAGCGCCCCAGGCCCACACCGTGCCGTCTTTTGTTACCGCAAGATTATGCCATCCCGCAGCTGATATGGACATCACATCGTTCAGACCTTGAACCTGAATGGGAACGGGTTGCCGAGTAGTCGTGCCATCCCCTAGCTCGCCATATACATTAGACCCCCAAGCCCATACTGTGCCATCCTTTTTCAACGCTAAAGTGTACGACTCTCCAGAAGAAATTGCTGTAATATCGTTAAGTGTAGACACTTGTTCCGCCGTCTGACGGGATACCGTTGTACCGTCGCCCAACTGCCCGAAACGATTGTCGCCCCATGTCCAAACCGTACCATCTTTTTTCAAAACCACATTGCTAGTACCTGCAAAAGCATCGACAACATCATGATCCATACCAGCAAGCAGCTTCGGCGTGTGATACGAGTTTTTAGCTTGAAGCTGGACAGAACCCCAGGCCCAAAGCGCTCCACGATCGTCAATTGCTATGCTCTGTCCAAAGCCCATGCGAATACGGGGCTCTTCCGTTCCATAAACCGAATAGGTTACTGCCGTTACACTAGAAATAGTTGTCGGCAATGTGCCATATACCGCGGATTGAACATCATTCACATATTCACCTTTTGAATCAATCAGGATACGCGTTGGTGCTTCGGATGCCAATTGTTCGGTAACGTCAATTGCCTGAATTGCATTCCCATACGTATTGGCCGAGGTCATGAGTAAACAAGTAGCTATCGTGGTGCGGATCCATATCTTGGTTCGCTTTTTGTGCATTGCATCTTCCCCCCATCTGTCCTGAGCTTCTTGCCGTTCAGAACCTTGTACTAGTTTTTCTTTAATTAGGTAAAGTAGAAGCGATCTTTTCAATTACGATAGAGATCCCTACTGCAGGCGATTGCGCTAATGTTAGTGCAGTGTTTGAATCATTCACTATGTTTATAAAGCTGCCTGCGCTCAATTGTAAAATGACTTTATTCGATACTTGGATATTATTAGATAAAATTGGGATGCGCGTACCAGCATTTATTACACCATTTATCTTAAGCGCTATCTGAGCTCCAACTCCAGAAGTAGCCGATACTTGATAACTGATCTCATAAATTCCGGATTCTGATATGTCAATTCTCCCTACTAAAGACGCTAAAGAATTATCATCGATGCCAGGGGTTACATAACCACTATTTGTCAAAGGTAAAATCTCATTAGCTTGATACGGCCCACCCCATGGCAACAAACTATACAAATAGCCAAAAGTGGACAAGCCGCCTGCACCAGCCGCTCCGGTGGCTCCGGTGGCTCCAGTGGCTCCGGTAGCTCCTGTTATACCCTGCTCTCCAAATGCACCTGTTGCACCTGTTACCCCTTGAGCTCCTGTTGCTCCGGTTACGCCTTGAGCTCCTGTTGCTCCTGTTATACCTTGGGCTCCTGTTGCTCCTGTTATACCTTGAGCTCCGGTTGCTCCTGTTATGCCGTCGGCTCCGGTTGCTCCCGTTACGCCTTGAGCTCCCGTTGCTCCCGTTACGCCTTGAGCTCCAGTTGCTCCCGTTACGCCTTGAGCTCCAGTTGCTCCCGTTACGCCTTGGGCTCCGGTTGCTCCCGTTACGCCTTGAGCTCCGGTTGCTCCCGTTACGCCTTGGGCTCCGGTTGCTCCCGTTACGCCTTGAGCTCCAGTTGCTCCCGTTACGCCTTGAGCTCCAGTTGCTCCCGTTACGCCTTGGGCTCCGGTTGCTCCCGTTACGCCTTGAGCTCCGGTTGCTCCTGTTACGCCTTGGGCTCCGGTTGCTCCCGTTACGCCTTGGGCTCCAGTTGCTCCCGTATCACCGGTCGCCCCACGCGATCCTGTTGATCCCGATTCACCTTGTTCGCCTTTTTCGCCTTTTACACCCGCAGGGCCAACTGGGCCTACAGCTCCAGCAGGGCCTACAGGTCCAGCTGGTCCAATTTCACCCCGTACTGCAGACGGTTCTTTCGGCTGCTCTTTTACTCCAGAAGAAACCTCAATCAAATATGCTTTATCCTCTTTATTCACGATGGATACAAGCAGTCCTACTTTCAAAGCATCAAAGCTCAGTTGTTCCGAAGAATTTTTGTCGAAATATTGTGTTTCCGAAGTAAGACTCAGCTTTTTTGTCGCTGAACCGAGTGTTACCGATACCGAATCGTTCGTAATATCCGAAATTATGCCGTTAGTTACACTGTTGGACACGCCTTCCAAAGAGCTTTCCATTCCATTCGTTAAATAGGGTAACGCATTGCTTAGCATTGCCGCCATCTGCGCTCGCGTTACGAGATCCAACGGTTTAAACTTATTATCGGCAAAGCCTTCTACGATGTTCAGACTGACTCCCGCGTTGATGTACCCCTTGTAAGATGGTGTAAAATCTTCCACATCGCTAAACAAAGTTGTGCTTTCAGTCAATCGAGCTGCATCAGACTCTCGGTTAATTGCCCGAATGATCAGCTTGATCGTCCATTCACGGCTTGATGACTGCTGCCCCCATCCTGCATTGTTCGTTTCCTCTTGTGCCACGAGAAGACCTTTTTTCAACGCTACCGAAATGTAAGGTTTAGCGAAGTCGTCAACAGAAAGTACAGGATTGACTGCGCCCTCTTTCTTGACTTCCTCCTCTAAACCCATTAGTCGGATCGCCATAAGAACAGCTTCCTGGTGCGTGACATTACTTTGCGGATTAAACATCCCTGCGTTATCGCCAGCAATAATGTCAAGCAGCGCAAGTTTGGTCATATATTTTTGTGCCCATGGCGCCGTATCTGCATCCTTAAAAGTTGGCGCAGCCGCCGATGCGATTTGAGTTGCAGGTGCCAACGATACCAGCAGAGCCATCGCCAACGAAGTTTTTTTAATTTTGTGTTTCATCTGTTACCTCCTGGTTTTTTCAAAGTTTTCATTTTGTCTGCAAATTATCTTTCATCAAATTTCGACTACATTAGCCAAAATCACCCATAAACCATAGTACTATGGGCTTCTCACAAATTTCTCACAAAAAATCCAATTATACGATTACGCATAAACCAAAAAGACGACCTTCCATTCAAAATTCGAATGGAACATCGTCTCAGGCAGTTTCAACTACTCAATTAATCTAACTGAATTTCCTTACAATTAATTATTAATATAACGTTCAAAAACAGCTCCGAAATCCTTCACCTTCAACTCCGTATGCTTACCTTTCAACCAGTTGTACGTGGATTCGGTAATGGCATCGAACTGGGTAACTGGGGACGTCGTTTGTGTTGAAATGCGACCAGTGGCTTCCTTCGCAACAGCTACGCTTTGCTTAGCGTATTCGAACATTTCCTCATTATGGGCAACTGTCTCGGAAATTTTAATCAAAGCTTTGTACAAATCTTTGATCTGTTCAATTTGCTTTTTATCCACATCAATGGAGAAGTTCGTGCTACCGATAATAAATTTGATCTCAACGTCAAGATCGATCGTTCCTGCCGTTTCCAAATATACTTGGGAAATATTATGTGTATGATAGCTGAAACGTTTCAGCATTCGCTTAGAGCTAATCGCACTATCGCCATCTAAATGGATAAGGGCAAGATTCGTAAAGCAATATTCATCTTTCTTGGATTTAATAATGAAGTAAATCTTCTCGCCATCCTCATGCATCACATAATCATCAGAATCGACTTTATCAAAATCTGCGGGACTAATTACTTTACCAATATCGCTTAAACCTAATGCATCTGCTGCAAACTTCTTGAACACGGAAATCATCCTTTCATTTTGTGGATTAACCCCTATTATACGTTATTGGTAGAAATTACATAAGTAGGAGATTATTCGCCATCATAGCGCTTCTCTCTTAGGCGAAACTGCCCTGGCGGCTGTTTCTTCTCCATTTGAAATGTGCGTGAGAAATAATGAACCGATGAAAATCCCGTTCTTTCTGCAATTTCTTTGATAGGTAAGTCGCTGTTCAGTAAGAGATAGGACGCTTGACGAATACGCTCGCTTCTAATGAAATTAGTGAAACTCTCATGAATCCCTTCTGAGAATAGCCGTGAAAGATGACGCTCCGACACACTCAGATAATGGGCAACGTCTTTCAATTGCAGCGATTGGGAGAGATTATCGCGGATGAAGAGTTTGGCTCGGCGCATCAATACATTCGTGCTCTTGTGACGAACAACGGGAGACTTCGTTACTGTTCCGAATACAGATGGGAAGGACACCAGCAAAGCATACGCGACAGAATGAATGGCAGCATATGGCAGGCTTCCGTGACCATCGCGAATGAGAAGCGATAACCACAATTGCACCGTTGGCTGATCATTAGCCTCATAGAGGAGGAAATCATCTTGCGCAGCAAGATCGTGGTAAGCCCTGCGAATCGCGTCCTCGCTTACACTCTCATCGATTTCAAATGCGATAAATACAATGTTTAGTCCTTTTTCCGTCCGAATTTGATGCACAATACCAGGCCTTGAGCAAAAAAGCGTACCTCTTCGGAGCGGATAGACGATGCCCTCTTCAGCGTATTCTCCCTCCCCGTCCAATATGTAGCATATCTCGAAAAAGGAATGCTTATGGGGTTGATTATCATACAGACAAGGTTCAACTCCCCAATAATGTACTTTAAACATGCCATCCGCACCATGAACGACCGTTAAAGCTTCGTTCAACATCGCATAGGTTTCTTTATACTGATACATGAACCTCACCTTTTTAAGAAGAAAATGGCCTTATTGTGCAAAAGTATGTCCTCTGTTGAAAAAGATTATGTCACTGCTATCCCCTATAATTATAGATAGAAAGCGGGTATTTGAGCAATCTTATAATGGAGGAATAGACAATGATACAATCCAGAGATGTTGATTTTTACAAAGAAAATGGTTACTTGCTTGTCAAAGGTGTCTTCAATGAAACCGAAGTGGTGGAAATGAGAGAAGCAGTTGAGAAAATTATTGGACGTGCCGCACAAGCAAAAGCGGATAGAAATGATGCTTGGCAAGGGGATTACCTACCGGCTGAAGAGCTGAAGAAGCTCGTACTCAAAGGTTTTCATGATGTGCATTATCATGATGCCTCTTTCATGCGAGCCGTCATTCATCCGAATATGGTAGCGGTTCTGAAACAAATCATCGGACCCAACGTTCAGCTCCACCATTCCAAAATGCTGGTTAAACCGCCTGAGAACGGTGCTGCTTTCCCAATGCATCAAGACTATCCGTATTTCCCGCATGAAAACCATACGATGTTAGCAGCAAGTATTCACTTGGATCGGGCGGATGAGGAGAATGGTTGTCTGCGCGTCATCCCCGGCTCCCATCTCGCAGGAAGCTTGCCGCATATCGGCTCGCATTATCTCAATCACAAAGAGTACCCAATCCATCTGGGGACTCCGTGTGAAGCTGAAGCTGGGGATGTCTTGTTCTTCAATTACTTAACGATCCATGGATCATCTTCCAACAAGAGCACAAGAACTCGGAGAAATGTGTTGTTTCAATACAGAGAAGCAAGTGATTTCCCGACCACGCAAGAGCATTACGACTGGGGGATGGGGTTAATGGTCAGCGGTGAGAATCCTAACTTCACGAAAGTGAAGCCCAACTATACAATTATCAAAGAAGCATAGCCATGTTGGTAATGTTTGAATCATAACGGCAAAGAGGCTGTTTCAAAAGTCTATGTAGACTTATGGAAACGCCTCTTTTCGTTGTTGACCCTAAATACTTTCACTTATACCTCAATAATGAGGACTTGCTTGGCTGACAGAGTTGCTGCATTTTCAATGAAATCCCCGGAGATCAAATCCGTTCCTTTCAGTTCCCCCAGCACAATCGTAGTAGCTTGATCATTATGGTTCAAAATAAAAACGAATGACTCATTCTGTTCATTGGTTCTCGTAGAAACCTCAACACCAGGCACAGGTGGAATTGGTGCGGTAATTCCTTTATCTTGGCACAAATTACCTAGCAAACCTTGTAGAAATGCTGGCTCAGGACTGGAAGCGACGTACCATGCTTGACCCGCTCCATATTTATTTACAGTCAATACAGGCATGCCTTGATAGAAATCCGTACCATACACAGCTTTTACTTCGGCTCCCTCAGCATGGATTAAATCACACAGGATACCACATTTGTAGCTCCCATCTAAGCCGCCCCATTGCTCGTTCAGCTGAATTTGGTTGCTCTGATCCGGGAATAACGCATCGATTTCTTCTGCCCAAATACCAAGTACATTGCGCAGCTCACCCGGATATCCACCAAGGGTTACGCGATCATGCTCGTTGACGATACCGCTGAAGAAAGTAGTTAGGAAAGTTCCTCCGGCATGAACGAATTGTTCCACGCGCTTCGCATATCCGTCTTTCACCATATAAAGTACAGGTGCAATGACAATATCGTAGCCCGTGAGATCCGTATTCGTGCCGATGAGGTCCGCTTGAATATTTTGTTGGAACAAAGCGTCATAATATTTATGAACTTCATCGACATAATTTAATGCGATTGTCGGGCCGCTAGACAGGCCAATTGCCCAGCGGTTTTCCCAATCGAAAACGATACCCACTCGTGCTTTCACTCTTGCGTCCAATACTTTATCTGATAAGCGCACCAGTTCATGCCCTAGCTCCGCGCATTCACGGAATACACGTGTATGTTCATGTCCAACATGCTCAATGACAGCGCCATGGAATTTCTCACAAGCGCCTGCGGAACGACGCAACTGGAAAAATAATATCGTATCCGCACCATGGGCAACCGCTTGATAGCTCCATAGTTTCATAACGCCAGGACGTTTCAAGGAGTTATACTTCTGCCAGTTCTGTTGGCTTGGTGTTTGTTCCATCAACATGAACGGCTGACCGTCCTTTAATCCACGCATAAGATCATGCGTCATGGAAGTGAGACTGACCGGCGTGTCTAGCGATGGATAGTTGTCCCATGAGATGACATCCAAATAAGGCGCCCATTTGAAATAGTCTAACTCTTTGTAAAGCCCCATTAAATTCGTCGTGATTGGCAGCTCAGGGCAATGACGTCGGATCGCGTTGTACTCTAATTTGTAGCAATCAAGTAAGCTATCCGACATAAACCGGCGATAATCCAAGGAAATAGATTGAAAGAAAGAACGTTCCCCAGGCTCTTCATCGGAAAGCACATTAGGCGGCACGATTTCTTCCCAATCGTAGAATGTGTGACCCCAGAAACCTGTATACCATGCTTTGTTTAACTGATCTAGCGTCGTATATCGCGTTTGCAACCATGTGCGAAATGCGTCCGCGCAATGATCACAATAGCAATACCCGCCATATTCATTCGATACGTGCCAAATTAATACAGCTTCATGATCCTTATACCGCTCAGCTAATTTCTCCGCGATCCGCTCCGAATACGTACGATAAGTTGGACTATTCGGACAAGAATTGTGCCTCTTCCCGAATTTATGTTTCCGCCCTTCAAAATCCACACGACAAACGTCCGGATATTTCTTCGCCATCCAAGCAGGATGTGCCCCTGTACTCGTAGCTAAACACACATAAGTTCCATTCGCATGTAGACGATTAATAATGTCATCTAGCCAAGTAAAATCGTACGTATCCTCATTCGGTTGTGACAACGCCCACGAGAATACATTAATTGTCGCGACATCGATTCCCGCAAGGTTAAACATGCGCAAATCCTCATCCATAACCTCTTTATCCCATTGTTCTGGATTGTAATCTCCACCGTACCAAATTTTGGGCAGCTTAGCATGTATCACGATTCGCACCTCTTCTTGTAGATTCATATAAGAATAAGTACATTATATTAAATTCATAATCATGTTAAAATATAAGATAAATGCAGTTCACATATAAGAAAATGGAACAGGATGATGGAAGATGCATACCCGATTTCTACTTACGCCTAGTACAGCCCAGCCCTACCCTATCTATATTGATAGCATTGGTCATCATGAAGATCAGGAAATGCTCAACCGCAAAGACGGCCTCCCTCACTATCAATGGCTGCAAACCTTTTCTGGTGAAGGCGAATACATCATGGGCAATAAGAAAGTCCTTTTATCCAAAGGCTCTGGTGTCCTCATGCTGCCCGGTGAACCACACGCTTATTATGCCGTTACAGATACATGGTGCACGCAATATGTCACGTTCGGAGGCAACAGTGTCCATGCCATCCTAAGCACGCTGGATATGCTGGAATCTGCCGTCTTCCGCTGGGATGAGAATGGCCCTCTACACCTAGCACTTTCAACGATTTTGAACAAGCTTGAGACACAAGCAGATTATTCGGGTTATGACGCATCTGCGGATTTGTACCATTTCTTGATTGAGATTAAAAAGCATGCCCAAATCAACAATCGTACTTCGCTTACGAATCAAATGCTTCACTTGCAGCCACTAACGGATTGGTTAGAAGATCACTATCCGAATCCCGATACGGGGATTGTACAGATGGCTGCGGTGCTTGCGATTACCCCCCGACATTTGAATACGTTGTTTCAGCACGCTTTCGGCCTTTCTCCGTATGCCTATCTCATTATGATGAGACTTCGCAAATCCAAAGAATTGCTCCTCACCGACAGGCATCTCGCCATTAAAGAGATTGCTTTACATGTGGGTTTTCGGGATCCGAGCCATTTTATCGCGAGCTTTCGCAAACAAATTGGCCTTACGCCAGAGCGATTTAGAGAATCGAATTAAGGAAGCAGCGCTTCTGACAGACTTTATATCATAGAGACTTCAATACGCGGCGGCACTGGAATGCCGAACCTGACAAACGTATATCGGTCTACATACATCGATACCCCTTGAGGTATACCTTTATCCGTCCAACCTGGCGTATTCGTGAAACTAGACGGGCCAACTTTATAAATTTCACCATGAATATGATGATGAGGACCAAGTAAGTTCCGGCAACTGTTCGTTAGCTCCAACTCGATGACATTTTCTCCAGCTATTAGTTCTCTACTAATATCAGCCTCATACGGTTCCCATACAAATGTACGAATACCCTGTCCATTCACCCACAGTTTGCATATAGTTGCTTGAGGGGGTGCTGGAAAGTACCACTTCGCACCCGTGCCAACGTTTCCATTGACAACAATGTGCTGCCGTAATCGAATCGTACCCGCAAAGAAAGGTAGTCCTTGCTGAACGAGTTCACTCGCTTGCACAACTTGAGGCATCTCAGTAAGAACAAGAGGTCCTTCTGTATGAACAGCATTTCGTTCACCATATTCATACCCCGACTTGGAACTAACACCAAATTCACCCAACAGATAGATGCTTTCAATTTCGGTATCAAAGGTTAACTTATTACCCTCTGATTCGAATTTCTTCGCATTCTCAATCGCTTGATAGGTGTCAGGCGAATTATAGAAATGCCTTTTCAACCGAATATGATTTTCGCCGCGATGCACGTTGACGCTGATATCGACTTTGTGGAACGAACCATCTCGCCAAGTTCCGCAGCTCTCGGAAGCGACCTTTCTCCCATTGACTTCTATGGCAAATAGCTCAGGACTTTCCATAACAACAAACAGATCTCTGTTATAACCTGTTTCCCATCCAATATAGAAAGGAAAGTCCAACTCAATTTCAACAGATCGACCCAGTGCCAGTAATTGTTCTTGGATAAGAATCACAGGCTGTAGTTCAGACCACACCCCTTCCTCCACACGTAATCGACACGTATCCAAGGTGAGGCTGTTCGGCGCGAGGGAGACGACATCCCATTGGGAACTCAATATGATTGTTTCTGTGGATGGATGCTCACTCTTATGTAGTACCTGCCTAATTTCGCTTCCCTGCTGTCCGATGTGCGGTGCCAGCCGCAGCATATAGGATTGACCAGGATGCAGCGGCAGCTGCGCGCGAACGCCCTGAACTGTTTCCTTTTGCTCCAATACTGCACACGCTTCACTGCTTGTAAGATCAATTACGCACACATTTCCTTTATGAAGCAACTCGATCTCTACCTGAGCATAGTGTTCCTCGCCAGAATTGACGATATAATACAACCTAGCTCCTTCAAGCTCCAAGGTTTGCACATTGACGGTGTCAGCAGCTATGCTGGCTCCGCGCTCGTCGGTCATCCGAATTGAAGGTGCACTGATCTTCGAAATAGCCTGCACAATGGCAGCGGATGACCACTCCGGTTTGTTGGCTTGCAGGAGCAACTCCCCAAGTTCACTGTCAGGCACGCCATCAACTAACTGTGGGTAAGGTGCGCAGGCAATTAACTCGCCACCTTGCTCAACGAATTGTTTCAACAACGCGAGGGTTGTCCGACTAATCGCCACACTTGGTGGCAGAACCACCACGCGATAGGCTGCCTCTCCGATGATGAACTGGCCATCTTTCACATCGCCATGCCCCGCCATGATGCTTTCACTGCCATAATCATGCTCAATAAAGGCTTGGCACATCCATCTGGACAGTTGAGCGAACGCCGCGTGAAACTGCTGAATGTCAGAGCGGTCCTCCCCACGCTGCAAGGTCCACGCACTGCGAATCGGATGAAGGAGCAGCACTTGAACTTGTCTTGTCCCCTCTGACAGCAGCATCGACAATCTGGCGAAATAATCATTGAAGTCCTTATAGTGCTCCCACCATGGCTGTTGCACGAACAGGGATGGCGGATAATCCCGCTTACGCAGCCCCTTCAGACTATAGCTTTGCAAATGCTGGCTTATCATCGTGATGCCATGGACGAACTGCCATTCACCGATTCGCTTTAGATCCGCGAAACTAATATCCCAACCGGAACAGCCAAAGCTTTCGGTAATCGTTTGCTTTTTCCCAAGTTGATGTGCAACAGATCCGACCTGCTTCGGGACAATCGGCTCATCTCCAATGAAACGACCGAGCCAGTCACACCCTGGCATATGCAAATGTTCATAGAACGCCATGGGATCCCCCGTGGAGGTTACCTGAATCATCAGCGCTTGTTCATCAACCACATGTCCCGTAAAGGACCATCCTTTATTATGGCACCAGTCTCCGATTTGCTTCGCATACGCCTTCGTGAACATTGACGTTACACATGCCCAGTAATCGTATCTAGCTTTCGCAGAGCCATCTACTTGCAGGAATAAGGCAGGTAATACTTCCTTCAGCTCATACCCGTTCGCAGATTGAAAGGCTGCTTCTAAATCAAAGGACCACGGTAATTGACCACGAGCAAATTGTGGCTCATCGGTAAAAAATCCCTTGATTACATCACCGAACTCTTCTCCAAAATGTTCCCAATAGACTTCATAGGTAGACTCAATAAACGCCTGAACCGCCTTCATGCTTAGCGCATCTATATAGAAGGGATTGACCTCATAGTAGATTCGGAGCTGGGCTTGAGCTTGATCAGCCTGTCCTAGCAGCTTATACCCATTCTCCGTCTGCTCGTAGTACGCAATGGTATGCTCGGCTGGACTCTGAAAAGGTGCCTGCTCATACACCAGCTTCTTTTGCTGAAATGCCACACCTTTGGCAGGCACTTGGCCATCTGCGAAGCCGCTCGGCCATCCATTTTCATCGTAAAGCCATGGCGACATGCCTAATTCTTTGCCTTTTACAAGACAGGCACGAATTGCATCCATCCACTCTTCACCCATGTAAGGGGTTTGAAGCCCACCTCTTGCGTGCATGAAAAAACCGCCAATTCCCGCTCTATGCATCTCTTCAATTTGCCGTTCTAACTCAGCAATCTCTAATGTATCGTTCCATGACCAAAAGGGAATCGTCCGGTACTCATTTGGCGGATGAAGTAATTGTTGCCATATATTTGACATAAAAACCTCCGAAAGTAGTTGTAGGTGAATTTGCACTCACTTTACCTACTTTGGAGGTTCTCAGCAATCTACAATTCTTTGCCCAATTAACATGCAAGCCGGTTCTATTGGTGAACCTTCCGATAATCCCCTGGCGTTGTGCCAATCATTTTCTTGAAAGCACGGATGAAAGACATCTGATGCAAATACCCTACTCGTTCCGAAATTTCTTGTATCGGCAGCGGCGTGGTTCTCAGTAATTCCTTGGCATGCTCCATCCGAATTTGGCACAGATAGACGACGAACTTCTCTCCAAAATCCTCTTTAAAAATCGTACTTAAACTGGACGAATTCATATTGAATTGTTCGCTCAGGCTCGATAGAGATAAATCCGGATCACTGAAATTGGCTTCTATATACTCTTTTACCTTTTGTACCACACCGTGATTGCCCTTACTGACACGTATTTCTTCCATTTGCTGTGCACACGACGAAATGGTTTTCAAATAAAAGGTTTCAAGCTCATCCAGCGTCTCAAGGGTCTCCATATTCTCATCCCATGGTGTACGAAATTCCCGATTCCACAGTTCTTGATATTCGGGAGGCAGCTCCATCATTTCCCGATAGAAATAATAATTCATATAGCTGAGAATGCCGCTAATCTCCTCTTTCGGCAGCAATAGACGGCGTAAACCCTCGAATAACAGCTTCAACTGCTCCTGCCATCCATCATTACCAACACGGAATGCTTGAGCAATCGTCCTTACATACTGCAGGTAAACGTATAGATCATCGTGAGACAATAGTTCGATTTCCCAATGACCAATCACCCGATTGCTGCCAAGCGCTGACTTATAGTCCAGTGCTCTTGCCGCAGACTCATAGGAGCGGTGTATCGCTTGAACTTCGTGTACCGTACAGCCCAGACCGAATGTCACGGTCAGTTTCAAATTGTTCTGCATCCATTGACGGACTTGCTCTGTCAGCGTCAACATCATCTTCTCCAGTGGCATCTCTTGCTGCTCCTCAAGGAAAATAATGCACAAGCGATGATTCGTGACCCATTCCTGCCAAATGCGCAGACCGCTGGCTTCTGCCGATTCTTCCACTACTTTTTTCAAAATATATTTAAAAAGTCCCTGATCCTCACGGGAATGCCCACTAATGAACTCGGTATATTTGTCAATCTCGACAATGCTGACGGCAGCACTTCCTAATTGCTTCATGCCAAGATCCAACATCTCGTTATGCCAATCCTCCTGAACTAACTGGCGGCTCCCGTCAATAATTTCTTGGAATAACTGGATTCGTCGATACTTCTGATTAACGAGACTCTGATTCTGATACTCCTGACTGACCTCAATAATACTGCTTAATGTGTAGTCAATATAACTAAGCTCATCGACGGTCGGGCCTTGAATCGGATGCTCTCTGTGAACCTGATTATATTTCTCAATGCGTGACATAATCGTTTCGATAGGTTTGTAGTTCTTACGGGTAATATAGACAATCCAGCCTATCGCTAGCAACAGTCCTAAGAATCCAACAATAAACCAACCACTCTTCATATAGTTAAAAATATTACCTAGCTCTTCCTTCTTAAGCGAACTCGAATACGTCCAGCCTGTATAGTTGGATATGATCGTAATATCATCAACCTTTGGATTCTTGCCTTTTTGCTCAAAAATCAATTGCCCCTGACTATCTCTAAGCGCAATTTGATTCACTTCCGATATACCATACTTACTTAGAAACTCTTGGATCGAATTAATTTTCACATTAACAACCATGATAGCGATCCCTTTACTTTGCAGGGGAATACTTCTGGACAGGGAAATGACCGTTCCTTCTACATTCCCATCCTTAAGCATTCGATAGGGACGAGGCAGACTCCAGTTATCCAGTTCTGGATTATTTATATGACTTTCAATGAACGGCTTATCTCCAAATTGGTCGGCATTCAGCTTTGTTTTATCACTAATAACCGTTGCATCCCCTGCCCTGTACAAATAGACAGAATCAATCCATGGATTGGTCGATGTTAGGCTCTGGAGCAAACGGGATAGCTCGATGAAAAAGTTCGTATCGCTTTGCATTCCAGCGAAAGTCGTCATGTTCGTGTTGCGCGTTATCGTTTCCAACATCATCAATTCAATGGAGTTTAATGACATGTCGATACTATTCTGTATATTTTGCACGTATACGCCGCTCGATTTCAATGCTTCCTTGCGGGACAAATCATTGAGCTGAACGACCCCGATAAATACGAATAAACAAACAATAAGAATTAGTACGGGTACATAGGAAAGTAGCAAGCGACGGAACCAATTTCTTCTCAAGGTGGGCTCTCTCCTTCAACATAAAGGGTATCTATGTTACCATTCTATCCGCGATGCGAAGAAGGAGCAATATACAACCTTTCGTGGAGTTAACATTAGGCTGATAAGCATCCTTTTAAGGGGATTATTGCGACTTAGGGAGCTCCCGCGTAAGCATAGGGAGTTTATATTCATTATGCCCCTCATTTAAAGGGTAGCTTATATTCCCCCAAACCAAAGTACCTGGCAAACCAACCGGTAATGCAACTTCGACATGCCACTGGCTCCCCCGAGACTCGACGTTCACTTCAATGAAGCCATTGGGATGCGGAAGCTTTCCATGCAGACTCGTTAGAGGTCCAAGCTGCGGACGAATCGTGACCGAAGTAAATCCCATCGATGCCGGTCGAATGCCAAGCAAGCTGGTATAGAGATGGTAGACTGGATGGGCCCCCCATGCATGGCAGTCCGAACGCGTCGAATCCAAGAAAATTTCTGGCGTTGTCTTTAGACCCGTCTCTTCCATGCCAAACCAAGGTTGGAGTCTGTCTACTATCTCTTCAATCCGACCGCCAGATGCAAAAACATCGAACGTGTAATGATCGAAATACACGCTCGTTCGCATCAAGTCCGTTGCCGTCTTCCGTATTTCTGATAGGAGGCGACGGTTTCGTTCCGGTGAAATCGACTCGCATAATAAGGAAAGCACCTGTGCATGCTCTGAATAATACCGATGGTCTGTATCATCTGCAAACAGCCCTCTCTCCTCATTCCAGAACAGCTTCTGGGTTACTTGGCTCAGTTCGCTGGCCAACCGTCTTGCGCGTGATTCCAATTCTGTCTCACCTAAATAAGCTTCCAGCTTGGCGACAATCTCTAATGTATGAATGATCAGTATGTTGTAGGCTGCATTCAACCGATCTGCTCCATGCGGCGGAGTACCTGAGCTCCACGCATCCGAAGGTGCAGTCTGCCAATCCATGAAGTTCCAAGATACAGGCAGCTTAACTGCCTCCTGCGGTGAACGATTGTACAATAGCCGATCCAACTCATCCCGCACGCCGCTCATCATGAAACGAATCCATTCCCGGTCCCCTCTCCACAAGGCATAATCATAGACCATCGCTACCCACCACAAGGAGAAAGAAGCAATATGTTTACCGCTTTGGTCCGGGTAAGCGCAGTTTACAAGTCCCAAATGGTTGTTGCGGGAAACCCGGAACATGTCCAGCGCTTTTCGTGGTAAACGAGCATCGAGTGTGCTCACATATGTAACAAGAGACTGAATGCGCGTGTCCCCCACATACATGAGCTGCTCCCAGTAAGGGCAATCCATGTAGGTCTCGTGTGCACACATTTGTAAAGTTCGGAATGATGCCTGAACGACTTGATTTACACGTTCATCATTACACTGAATAGAACCTTCCATTTCCAAGGGATATCTCGTCTCAAACAGCTTAAGCGCCAATAAATCTAACGCCTCACTCCCTGTTTCCACAATTAACTCTCCGTATCTTCCCGCATGCCACCACAACGTATCGAAACTTCGCTCCTGCCCGCCATCCGGACGAAATGTATCGCCATACCCCCTAAACCATTTCCCTGCAATCTCGTTACGGTTCGTCTTACGTCCGCCATCCGCTTCATCATAGAAAGACTCCTCCCAATGGAGCCGAATGATAGAACCTTTTCCTCCCGAAACGATGAGCTCCGGATAGAAACAATAGTAATCCCCTAGATCGATAATGACTCGTCTTCTGGTATTCGCTGGAATGTGACATGGTTGCCCCGTAAGCAAAGCACTCCAACGCTCGTGCTCCTCTATTAAATCAAAACTCGCGACGATCGGATATCCGTTTGATTCCTGGATGCCAGCTTGCTCAACAAAACGCACCCCCATCGTCGTTATGCTAGCCTCTTGCATCGCTGGCAATGTGGCCGGACGCATAAGTCGCTGTACGGACGAGAAATGATAATTATCCCTGGTATGGTAAACATTTGCCAGAGGTTGTACCGCAAGCCAACCGTCACCTCCCCCAAGCAAAGCATCCCAATCGAAGGAAGCGCCATCGATGTCCAGCTTGGCACCAGTCCCGATGGTAGGGGGCAGTGGAAGAAAACGATAACCCAGCATCGGTTTCGCTTCCCACTGAGCAACGCCCGTTCCCATCAGCGGTGCAAGTGATTCGTCATCCGGGCTTAGCAAAAAGCCTGGCTGTACGCTAATCTGTGCCCACGGCTTATGGTCGCCGATCGCCCAACAGCGTGCAATCCATTGATGCTCTCCTGCAGCTAGCTCGAGTTCGTACGTCTCATAAAACCAATTGTTGCGATCTCCACGTTCGCTGCCTCGGCCAATCCTTCTATGGTCTAGATAGAGCTCGTACCTTTCGTCTCCAGAAACGTGCACCTTGAGGCGAAGTGCTTCATTTAGTGTGAATTTGCATCGATACACGATAACAAAGGGTGGTTTTAAAGCCTCACTGAAGGTCACCCAACTGCACGGCCACCCCGTTGTCTGTTCCCAAGGTTTTTGCAATTGATTTCTCTCTATTTGTCCGTTATAGGGCAAGTCAATTAACAGTACACGCAATTAGATCACCTCTCGATTTCCTTACTTGATTTCATTCAACACATATAGTTCAGTATTCCTTATATTCATCTCTTCCAAAGTTGCTGCCGGCTTCGTATTGCCCATCATATAAATCTGTTCAAAGGTAACCCCTTCAATCAGGAAAGGATGAGTTCCACGCAGCATCGAGGGGAGTCGGCCTTGATCACGCACGTTAATATTTTTCAAGAGCACTTCGTTTACAGGACCAATCCCTCTTCCACTCTCTTCGATTTCTAGATGCAGCCAAAAGGGTCCATTTCTATCATGGATAACTTGCTCAATATCAATGTTCTCAAAGATAATTGCCTCCGCTGGGGCTTTCCCAAAACGATGGTGAATTGCGATAGCTCGGCTGGCTTGATAGACGTAACTATTCTTAAAACTAACATTCCGCTGCGTTTGCTCTACCCCCATACCTACCTTAAAAGCCGCACAGCAGGTCCATGCAATCACATCATCGAAAGTCACATCTGCAAGCAGTTGCGGCGAGCCCGGCCAATTTCGTGCGATATCAGTTGCTTCATTCCAAGTCTTGGTGGAGAACGGGTCATCTTCCGAAATGGCAATTGTATGTGAAACTAGCACATTCTGTGACTCAACGATATCTATCGCGTCATCCTCATAATCAACCAATGATTGGAATCCCTTGTAGTTCGTAATCCTCACGTGATTAGCACGTGTGGGTATGAGCGCCCATAATCCCGCATCTCGACCAATAATGCCATCAATCGTGAAGTTGGAAGTTAGTATAGGTACAATTAAATTGCTAACAAAGCTTTGATTGGCTCTCAACCAGGAGCCATTGCCATCAATCGTCCCACGTCCTGTGATAGTAATGTTGGTTGATTTTGGTGCTGTTTGGATGAGCCAAGTTCCGTCCAGATCTAAACTATCTTTATGAAAATCGACCGTGTAATCCTCTTTATGATTAGTGGCCCGAAGTACGGCTCCACCTTGCAGATATAGCGTAACGTTACTTTTCAGTATTAGATTGCCGATCAGGTAGACACCTTCGGGAACATAAACAACCCCACCGCCAGCTGCGTTCGCGTCATTAATTGCCTCTTGAATCCCTGAAGTTGCCATTGTTATGCCCGTAGGATCAGCCCTATACGTATTAACAACATGATAAATACCGTGGCCAGATGCAGAAGGAGCGCTCACTTCAAGTGGATCTGCGATGAGGACAAGTTCCTTCAACTTGTTGATTTTAATAATGAGATAACGGGACTCATTCAAGTTAAAGGTAAGCTTATTCCCCTCTATTTGCGCTGGAATCTCAAATGCTAACGGACTTATTGCATAGGTATCAATCGGCTCTCTTGCCGTGATCGTTATGCTCGTTGAACCAGTAAAAGAGAAATGAGCATAATCATAATCACGATCCGTCAGAAAGGCGATCACCGGTATATCCTTCTGATCAGCCTTTACCGCGTAATACGTTGATTCTGAGTAAATGGACGGTACCGTGTAGGTCTCGATTGTTGCAGGCATACTAATCCTCCTATACTTCATAGCTAACAGGTTTAACATACCGATTTTGCAAGGACCGATCAATCTACATTTCTTTGCAGGATTAACATGCCGCCTGAAAGAAGCCCTTTTAAATAATCCTCCCTTGTACACCGGAACTCCAGCACCTTAGGAGCATATACACAAAGAAACCTGAGATGATGAATCTCAGGTTTCTTTGGTATTGACTATGGATTATAACTGACCTTGACATCATCGATACTCATGGAGCTGGCGTTGCCCCCAATCGATGAGCTTAATTTGTCGACCTTGGTCAACCCGGAGTACCGATAGTCCCACTGTGACCCTCGCAGTACGCCGTTCACATAGACATCGAACTTTTTAGTCGCAGTGTTGATGATCACTTTGAGTTGGTAAGGTTCACCGTTCTCGATTGAAGTCAGCACATTCGTTTGCGTACCTCCGTTGTATCCCCATATTCTTCCAGATTGCATGATGAGATGTGCAGCAGAGCTGTTCGAAGTAAGACTGCTGTCCGCGACAATTAAGGCATTCTTCCAATTGTCGTCATCGGCAGTTACAGTCGCTTCAGCGATGACCGTGCTGTTAGCTGGTGCGCTAAACCCCTGATAGGCCTCTGCTTTGCCTGAAGAAGATGTTGTTGTCAGTTTAACTGCTTTGTTCAATCCGCTTACCGCTTGCACCACTCCCGTATTTCCCGAAACGCCCCCATTGTCGAACCCCCAACCGCCTTGCCCATTCAGATTGCCGAGCGTCATGCCGTTAAAATTCTCTTCAAGTACACTAGTTAAAGCAAGTGGTTTATACCCAACTTTCACATCGTCCACACTCATCGAGCTGGCATTGCCAGCAATGGAAGTAGAGAACTTATTGAGCACGGTCACGCCCGAGAATCGATAATCCCAGCCCGAGGCGAGGAGCGCATCGTTGACGTAAACGTCGTACTTTCTCGTTGACGCATTGATTACGACCTTCAAGCGGTACGGCTGGCCATACACGATCCCCGTTAACACATCGGTTTTGACCCCGCCGTTATAACCCCAGATCTTCCCGGCTTGCATAACGAGCTGAGCTGCATTGTTATTGGTCGCTAAGTTGTTATCCGCGATGATGAGCGCATTTTTCCAATTCGCATCATCCGCCGTTACGGTCGCTTCCGCTGTGATGTAGCCTCCTTGAGGGGCATTGAACAAGCGATACGCCTCAGCACTTCCGCTTGTTGAGCCTGTCGTTACTTTCAGTGATTTCTCCGTGTTACTCGCGTTGGTTGGCTGTACAACAACGGTATTAGCAGCAACGCCTGCGTTATTAAAAATCCAACCGTTTTGCCCGGTCAACGTACCTGCCAGCATGTCGTTAAAATCTTCGTTTACCGTATAGCCGGTAATCGGGACGCCAGTAGGCGTTGCGAAATACGCCTTGATGCTTTTGCCCCCGGCACCGTTTACATTAACGGTGAGGGTGGTCGTACTGCCGCTCGTGCTGGTCGTGATCCGAGAATCCTTATAAGCCACTGGCCCCAGTGGTTGTGTCAGCGTAAGTTGGATCGTACCTGTATTGGACAGCGTTGGGTCGGATACCGAAACTTCTGTGCCATTCTCGGTTGTGCGGACCATGACGGACGCCTTTTTGTTACTGGTGACACCGCTCACCGTTTTGGACGCATCATTCCAGAAGTTAATCCCAAGTATGCCCAGTGCATTTTCCTTTACAGCCTGTGCATCCCCTGAATTCTCAACGATCGTGATATCCGGATTAGAGGCATACGTATCCACTTCTCCACTGGATTTGTTCGGCAGCAGCACATAAGCATACCCGCCATTGCTCGGATTCGTACCATGATCGAACCATAGATTCATATAGTTGCGTGTCAAATTCGTTGTGTAATCAGTACCAAGATTGTATTGATTAATACTTGACCATTGGTCCGTACGCGCTTCACGCAAACCCTTAAGTGTTGTTGGCGTAGGGAAGTAGTAACCAACATCCGAATCGGACACATTCCCAGTCAAATGAATGCGATTTACGCCTGTCATCGTCTCGCTCCATCCGAGTGCTGTCGATTTAGCAGACCCGTTGACCGTAAGCGCATTGTTGCCGCTGCTGTTCAGCTTGCGGTTATCGACAATGGTTTCGACAACTTTGTTGTCCGTTGATGTAATGCCGGAACCTAAATTTACGATCTCATCATCAAACATAAACCAGGATTTCTTAGCTGTGAGATTGTAGCCATTGGCCGTGTACTGCATGCCCGTAGCTCCGTACAAACCTGCGACCTCTGTGCCTCCAACCCAACTATTGGGATTTTTGACATTGGCAGCAGCCGTCGTATTCTGATTAACGGTCGTGCCTGGCATGCGATAACTATTGACGGTAGGCCAGAAGGAATCTTTATATTGTTTCAAGTCCGAATTATAGAGATAGGTCATCCCGTCTCCCGTATGCCAACCCCTCAAATTGACATTGTTGATCTGTTCATAATTCCCAATGCGATTGGATGACATGCTGATACCAAAGGCAAATCCAGGTCTATGATGCACAGCTCTAGCCATATTCGGGTATTGTTTGTTCATAATCAGCGGTGCTCTTGGGGTAATGGATGAATCACCCTCAATGAGTTTCGCTTGCACGATATCGCTCATCATAACCAAATCCGCATACTTCGTAGGCGAAGTGGCTTCCAGCAGCCATTTTTTGATCATCGATTTATAAGCTGCCCGATCACTGACATTTGGCGCGGACAGTGCCATCCGAACCACGGCTGGCCCAATCGCTTTTATAGAAGTTAACCCCTTATCATCGTCTCTAAACCCAGCAATACCTCTTCCTCTGACACTATCAAACATGGAGTTATTGTAATAGAGCGGTTCAAAAGCCGTATAAATCCACTGATAAATGTTATTCACATCCGGATCTACGATATCCCAAGTGGACCCTGCTACGACATACATCAATTTCGTCAAATTATCGAGCAAAGCTGTGCCATATCCCCCATTGTAGGGAATGAGTGCGGTATGCTGAATGAAAGAGCCCTCGCTATACACGCCTTCTCCGGAAGTCACATAATCAAATACCGAGCTAAGCTGGTCTCTGCCTTCCATAATCTTAGCGCTGTTCTTGACGATAATCCCGCTTTGAATTTTAATGTAGCAAGCCCACACGCGATTAGCTCCAGTTAAGCCGGCCCCCCAAACAAGCGCTTGATAGTCGATGACGGCATGCCAATTACTAATTTGCGTAGGAGTTAAACTATCATATAACCAAGTCGTGATATTATTGATAACTAGCGGTGAAGTAACCTGCCAGTCAAACCAATTGTCGTACCCTCTTTTAGGAATGCTGGTATTATATCTGTTGGTATACATCCAATCCATGGCGCTGATAATATCCGCACGCAACGTAGCGTTATCTTTCAGCGATGATCCTCTCGTTACATAAGCCAGTGTCATCGCTTCTAACCGTTGATAGCTTTGGGAAACGTGCTCTGATTCCGTTGTCGTTGCCAAATCACTCCACAGGTAGGTTCTTCCTGCACTCGTATTCATCGAATCCCAGTTTGACTGAGCTAGTGACGTAATATTAGTGATCTTGACGCTAATGTCCGAGTCACTTGTATTGTAAGTCGATCCTCCCGTTGTAAAATCGTACATTTTCGCACGCAACGTGTCATACTCATCTGCCGCATAGGCAGGTTGAATTGGTAGTGCCAGTACATTGATTAGCAGTGATAACACAAGGATAAGTGTTGTGAATAGTAGACTTTTACGCATAAATATAAATAACCCCTTCCATATTGCAAATGGTTTCAGGCAAAAGAGAGCTCCTCTTCAATGAATGGATTAGACACACAACCAAACGAATGAAACGGAGCATATGACTGGACTGGAAGTTAAGTTAATCTACTCGAAAATCTTAAGGGTTATAGCTTACGAAGACATCATCTACGCTCATCGAACTAGCATTTCCGCCGATCGCTGTGCCCAGTCTATCAATCTTGGTCAATCCGCTGTAACGATAGTTCCACTGCGAGCCTTGCAGTTCGCCATTTACGTAGACATCGAACTTTTTCGTTGATGTGTTAATAATTACTTTCAAACGGTACGGCACGCCGTTCTCGATCGAAGTCAGTACGTTCGTTTGTGTGCCTCCATTGTAGCCCCAGATTCTGCCGTTCTGCATGATGAGATGAACAGCGCTGTTATTCGAAGTGAGACTGCTGTCCGCAATGACTAAGGCATTTTTCCAGTTGTTGTCATCGGCAGTGACAGTCGCTTCTGCGATAACCGTGCTATTGGCTGGCACTGTGAACGCCTGATAGGCCTCAGCTTTACCGCTGGTGGATGTTGTGGTCAGTTTGACGGCTTTGTTAGATCCGCTTACCGTCTGCACAACTCCCGTGTTTCCTGTAATGCCGCCGTTATCAAACACCCAGCTTCCTTGACCATTCAGATTGCCAAGCGCCAGGCCGTTAAAGTTCTCATTGATCAAGCTAGTTAACGTTAGCGGCTTATACGCAACTTTCACATCATCCACTTTCATGGAGCTGGCATTGCCAGCAATGGAGGTAGAGAACTTATCGAGCGTGGTTACGCCTGAGAAGCGATAATTCCAACCCGAAGCAAGCAGCGCATCGTTGACGTAGACGTCGTATTTTTTCGTCGAAGCATTGATTACAACCTTCAGGCGATACGGCTGACCGCTCGTGATTCCTGTTAATACATCCGTTTTGGTACTGCCGTTATAGCCCCAGATTTTTCCGCTTTGCATCACCAGTTGAGCAGCTACGTTACTAGCAGTCAAGCTACTGTCCGAAATGATTAGAGCGTTTTTCCAGTTGCTATCATCGGCTGTCACGGTAGCTTCCGCTGTGATATAGCCGCTTTGAGGTGCGTTAAACAAACGATACGCCTCGGCACTTCCGCTTGTTGAGGCAGTCTTTACTTTCAGCGATTTGTCCCCGCTCACGCTATTCTCTTTCTGTACAACAACGGTATTCTCCACAGCCCCTGCATTATTGAAGATCCAGCCATTTTGACCAGTCAGCATACCAACCGTCATACTGTTAAAATCTTCATTTACCGTGTAGCCAGTAACCAGCCCTGCGGAAGGTGTTGCAAAAAACGCCTTAATACTCTTGCCGCCAGCACCGCTCACATTGACAGTGAGGGTAGTCGTACCGCCACTTGTACTGGTTGTGATCCGAGAATCCTTATAAGCCACTGGCCCCAGTGGTTGTGTCAGCGTAAGTTGGATCGTCCCGGTGTTGGCCAAAGTAGGGTCAGATACGGAAACTTCCGTTCCGTTCTCGGTTGTGCGGACCATGACGGACGCCTTTTTGTTGCTGGTGACACCACTCACCGTTTTGGCAGCATCATTCCAGAAGTTAATCCCCAGTATGCCAAGCGCATTTTCTTGCACGGCCTGTGCAGCGGTTGAATTCTCAACTACGGTAATGTCCGGGTTAGCTGCATACGCATCCAACTGGCTACTAGACATTCCTGGCAATAGCACATATGCGTACCCGGCATTTGTCGGATTCGTCCCGTGATCGAACCACATATTCATGTAATTGCGTGTATAGTTCGTAAAGTATTCTGGACCTGTTGAGTATTGGTTAATGCTCGACCATTGGGCTGTTCTCGCCTCGCGTAATCCCTTTAATGTCGTTGCTGTAGGGAAGTAGTAACCGATATCGGAACCAGCCACATTTCCAGCCAAGTGAACCTTTGTGACTCCGGTCATCGTCTCACTCCAACCTAACGCAGTTGACTTTGCGGCGCCATTTACAGTTAGCGCATTGGTAGCGGAGCTGTTCAGCTTCCGGTTTTCAACAATCGTTTCAGCTACCTTATTGTCTGTGGAGGTGATGCCAGCTCCTAGACTCACAATCTCATCATCAAACATGAACCATGATTTCTTTGCTGTCAGCGTTGCACTATTCGCTGTGTACTGCATACCTGTAATCCCATATTGTCCCGATATTTCTGTGCCTCCGACCCAACTATTCGGATTCTTGGCATTCGCTGTTGCTGTTGTGTTCTGATTGACTGTCGTGCCAGGCAAGCGATAGCTGTTTACAGTTGGCCAATAAGAATCCTTGTATTGCGTCAAATCGGAGTTATAGAGATAGGTCATTCCATCTCCGGTATGCCAGCCTTTTAAATTCTCATTATTAACAATTTCAAAATTTCCGATTTTATTGGAAGACATAGAGATGCCAAAAGCAAATCCCGGTCTATGGTGAACAGCTCTAGCCATGTTGGGGTATTGTTTGTTCATGATTAGCGCATCTCTTGTGGAAACAGACGGATCACTCATAATTTGTTTCGTTTGCACAATTGAGCTGATCATGACCAAATCAGCGTACTTGGTAGGAGACGTAGCGTCTGTCATCCATTTCTTAATCATCGATTTATAGGCTGCCCGATCATCAGAAGATGGTGCTGACAATGCCATCCTTACTACAGAAGCTCCAAGCGCACCCATTGAGGTTAATCCATTATCATCACTGGCTAATCGTGCAATGTTTCTTCCTCTGACCATATCAAGCATCGACGTATTATAAAATAGGGGTTCAAAGGCATTGTAAACCCACTGATAGATGTTATCTACATCTGGATCTGTGATATCCCAGGTAGAACCAGCTACGACATACATGACCTTGGTCAAGTTATCCATTAAGCTTATGCCATAACCCCCGTTATACGGGATGAGTGCGGTATGTTGCAGAAACGAACCATCGCTATACATGCCCTCGCCGGAAGTCACATAATCAAATACCGAACTTAGCTGGTCCCTGCCTAAGATGATTTTGGCACTGTTCTTGACAATAATCCCGCTCGTAATCTTAATGTTGCAAGCCCATACGCGGTTAGCTCCAGTCAGACCAACTCCCCATGTAAGCGCTTGATAGTCGATGACAGCGTGCCAATTCGCAATCTGCGTTGCGGTTAAACTGGAATAAATCCAAGTTGTTATGTTATTAATGCTGAGTGGTGAAGAAATTTGCCAGTCAAACCAATTGTCATAACCTCTATACACGACGCTTGTGTTATACCTGTTCGTATACATCCAATCCATGGCACTAATAATATCCGCCAATAATGCTGCATTATTTTGAAGCGTTGAACCTCTTGTCACATAAGCTAGCGTCATGGCTTCCAGACGTTGGTAGCTCCCGGAAACATGCTCCGATTCCGTTGTTGTTGCCATATCACTCCATAGATAGGTTCTCCCTGCAGTCTTATTCATCGTATCCCAATTTGTCTGCGCAAGCGTAGTAATGTTAGTAATCTTACCGCTAATGTCGGGGTCTGCTGGATCGTAAGTAGATCCTCCAGTTGTAAGATCATACACTTTCGCCCGTAACGTGTCATACTCATCTGCCGCATAAGCAGGTTGAATGGGCAGTGCCCATACATTGACAAGCATAGCCACCACTAATATAAGCGCTTTCATAAAACGGAATTTCCCCATTAACATAATTAACCCCCTCTGAGTCGAATGATTTGGCGGCTTTACTTCAGCCTTTTCTTGCAAGTACCTAGTCATATGATAAACAAAATGTGCTTCCTTTCCGAACTAACTTGCAGCAGGAAGGAAGCACATGATGGACTAGCGAAGTGAGGTCATTATTTCGTCAACAATTTATAGTAATCTTTTGTGTAAATAACGTCTTTTTTGTTATCCGCATAAGCTTTAGTTAAGAAGTCATCGACTTTCTTACCGCCGCCTTTATCCCAAGCATCTTGCGCATCTTTCATCGCTTGATCAACCGTATAACCTGTTCCACCAACAACAGCTTTGGTATAAATATTTGTTAACGTATTCTTCAACGTGTTCTTGATGACTGTCAGATCTTCCGTCAATGTTACTGGAAGCACGACTTCGGAAGTTGTAGGACGATCCGCTGTAATGTAAGCCGCTCTACCTTGCTTCACTAAATCAATATACGCTTTATCCACCGGCTTGGAAGGATCCAATGTATTCGTATACTCTACACATTTGCCCATTGTGCCCGTTTGAGACATCATTTGGAAATCGCCATTCCAATTTAATTCTTTCTTGTTTTTCTCAGAATCGATCGGTTTCGGACAACCATCTACCATCTTATAGTGAACGCCTTCCATACCGTACATCAACGTCTGCTGAACTTCAGGCTGCATCAGCCAATCGACGTATTTCACAACAGCTTCTACGTTCTTGGCTGTAGCATTAATGGCAGACGTAAATTGCATAGGCACAGCACCGGCAGGCGAGAATTGCCCGAATTCAGACTTCGGAAGCGGAATAATCGACACTTTGGCATCTGGATTATTTTTGATCAGCGCCGTGTAGACATCGAATCCTTTACTTCCTTCTAACACATCAGAACCATAAATACCAAGTTTACCGTTTACCCAATCCTGTTGCGCTTTCGCACCATTTTTATCTGTAAACGTATCTTTATCTACAACCCCAGCATCATACATACTCTTTCTAAATGCTAAATCTGCTTTTGGACGATCCCATGTCCGGACATATTGATCATTGATCAGATGATAGGATGTGATCATCGGCAATGTCTCGTCACTTGCTTGATATAATTGGAAGAAAGCATCCACATCATAGAAAGTTGAACCTAGTGTATCTTTTTTGCCATTACCATCAGGATCTTGCTCAGTGAATGCTTTGGCAACTTGGAGATATTCCTCGGTTGTTTTCGGCATTGGAAGCTTCAATTTATCCAGCCAATCCTGGCGAATCATCACATAATGGTTAGCTGTAAATGGCAAAGTACGACCCATAAAGTACGTTTTTCCATTAAATCTCGTTAATTTCTGTAAGGACTCATTGCCAGCAATCATCTTCTTGTAGTTCGTGGAATATTTCGCAATAGCGTCATCGAGCGGGATAACTTGCCCTTTGGCCGCCAAATCCTTCATATAAGGATTCGAAAATTCCATAACTAAGTCAGGGGCTTGCCCCGAAGCGAACAGAACGTTCCACTTCTCTGAAGAGTTCGTACGTGGAACAGGGATAAACTCAACTTGCACAGGTGCGTTCTCGTTAATCCACTTCGTCCAACGGTTATTCGTAATGGTACCTTCACCCTCAGGCACATTATTACGATCATAAATGGAAACTGTAATTTTCGGCTTAGGACCCGCTGGTTTCGCACTTGCCTCTGTTGTGCTTGCCGCGCTTGGTGTCGTCGTTGCCGTATCTGACTTTTTGTCCGATGCACAAGCTGCAAGTAGCGTCGTGCTTGAGAGTACTAAGGCTAAGGAAATAGATGTTGCTTTTAATTTGCTGATTTTCTTCATATGAATAAGTCACCCCTCATGTAATGTACGTTCATTGTTAAGATAACCCCAATAATCTCATCTACTTGTAAAACTAAGACTACCATGTTTAGTGCTGCACATCACCCCTTTCAAGGAATTCCCAGCCATTACCCTTTCACTGCACCGACCATGACACCCTTGACGAAAAACCGTTGTAAGAATGGATAAACGATCAACATCGGTAATGTCATAACAATAACCCCTGCCGATTTAACGCCTTCCGGTGTAATCGCTGCTGCTAGTTCGGGCTGTGTATTCGTCAGCTCCTGCATCAAACTTTGATTCTGAATCATTTGTTGCACGAGTACCGCTAAATTCAGCTTGTTGGAGTCATTGATATAAATGAGAACATTCATGAAAGCATTCCAGTGACCTACTCCATAGAATAACGTTAACGCAGCTAAGACTGGCAATGACAATGGCAACACGATCTGAAAGATCAATCGCCATTCGGAGCAACCATCAATACGCGAAGCTTCCTCCAACTCTTCTGGTAATCCTTCGAAAAAACTCCTCAATACTAAGAGGTTCCACACCGTAATCAGACCAGGCAGCCATAGCGCTCCATAACTATTGATGAGCCCTAATTTCTGCACTAATAAATACGTGGGAATAAGACCAGCCGAGAAGATCATCGTGAAAATAATAGCGAATGAATAAAATTTGCGTCCGATAAAATAACGCTTAGACAAGGGGTAAGCAGCTAGGATAGTGAACACAATATTCAGGAATGTCCCAATCACAGTGATAACCACACTATTCTTAAAATCCTTGAGAATTGGACTTTCCTTGAATAGTGCACTATAGCCGTCTAAGCTTAAGTTAACGGGCCAGAAGCTTACCGTCCCCGACATCAATGCATGCTTATCACTCAATGACAACGCTAGAATATGAACAATTGGCAACAAACAACTGAGACCAATAAGTAGTAAAAATGTATAGTTGAGGGCGTAAAATATCTTCTCTCCTCTTGTATGCTTCATAAGCTTCTCCTTCTAATCGTTTGTCACATCGTTATCTGATTGCCTACCATAAGCCTTGGCCGAAGCTGCGCGCAATGCGATTAGCTGCAAGCACCAAGATTAAACCAACCAAGGATTCAAACAATCCCATTGCTGTCGCCAGGCTGAAATTCGCTTGTTGAATTCCGATTTTGTACATGAATGTACTGATGACCTCTGAAATTTCCAATGTGGCATTATTCTGTAGTACGAATACTTGATCGAAGCCTAATTCCATCAAATGTCCGATCTTCAAGATGAGCATAATAATGATGGTTGGCAGAATCGCCGGCAAGGTAATACGTATCGTTTGCTGCCATTTATTAGCACCATCTATACTTGATGCTTCATATAAGCTTTGGTCAATGGCCGTTAGTGCTGCGAGATAGATAATCGCGTTCCAACCCGCTTCCTTCCAAACGCCTGAGCCCAGATAAATGGCTATCCAAGAAAACTCTTTATATAAGAAGGGATACGATTCTCCAAAAAGCTTTTCGATCACATGATTAAGCGTACCTGTACTTTGTGAAAAGACCGTAACGACAATGCCCCCCACAATGACCCAGTTGAGAAAATGCGGCAGATAAACTAACGTTTGAACCAAACGTTTGAATTGCATCTTCCTTACCTCATTTAGCAACAAAGCTAATATGATCGGAACCGGGAATCCTATAATGATGCTTAACCCACTCAGTTTTAATGTGTTCCACACGATACTGAAGATTTGTTTCGTCTGAAAGATCATTTTAAAGTTGTCCATGCCTGCCCAAGGGCTGCCCCAAATCCCCTTAATGAAGCTATACTTCTTAAAAGCAATGACGAGCCCCGTCATCGGGTAATATTTAAATATGAAGAAGAAAAGGATGATAGGCACAAACATGATGTACAACGGTATGTTCTGTTTTAATACGCGTTTGCCATACTTCCTTACTAACCAATTGCTTTTGGTTCTGGCTGTACTCGCCTTCTGATTAACCATCGCTGGTGTTGAAGGAGGGAGTGTCTGACTCATCGGTGTCACTTCCTTGCTCTGTAATTTGAATTCATCGTACCCGCTAATCCGTGATCCATACAATATACATGATTTTGATTAGTTAACAGGGAGATGTCATAGGGATTCGCTATCCGATATACACTTTTTTTAGCGATATACATGCGCTTTAGCAGCGCCTATTTCCCAGAAAGATGGATAATCCTGCAGCTTCGCCAATGCTTCCATGTAGTAGTAATCGCCGTAAATGAGCGGCTTATTGATATTCTGATTCATCGGCACGTTCCCCGTACCTGAGCGTAGAATCGCTTCTTCGGCATGGTCCGCAACATAATGAAGTGATAGAGATTGCAAGATCGCACACGCCCCTTCCTTATAAAAGAGTGCCCGATCGCCTTCGCATACCTTGGCTAAGTCGAGTAGTCCGCTTGCCGCTATCGCTGCGGCGCTCGTATCCCGCGATGCCCCCTCGAAGGTAGGCAGGCGGAAGTCCCAGTACGGCACCTTATCCTCCGGTAAGTGTGAGAGGAAGAATGCGGCTGCATGCTCCGCTGCTGCCAGCAGGTCGGCACGGCCGGTATGTTGGTAGCTAAGCACCGAGCCGTAGATCGACCAAGCCGAGCCCCGTGCCCATGCGGACTCTTCCGCATAGCCTTGACCGCCAAGAGCGCCGGTGCGTTCGCCTGTCTCAGGGTCGAAGCAGACAATATGATAGGCGGAGCCATCCGCACGAATGAATTGTTTCGCAGCCATTCCCGCATGCGCCTCTGCAACATGCTTAAAGCGCGGGTCGTTCGTTTGTTGCGACGCCCAGTAGAGCAGCGGCAAATTCATCATGCAATCGATGATTGCCCATCCTACGCGCTCCGGGCTGTTCCATGCGCGGATGAAGTTTCCCTTCATATTGAATCGCCCCGCCAAATGGCTGGCAATCTTCAAAGCGCGGCGTTTGGACTGCTCATTGCCGGTGAGATGCCAATTCGCGATCGAGGTTAGCGTCCACATGAAGCCCATATCATGATCAAGAGGCTCGTAAGCCTCGATGACAGCATCCATTTGCACTTCGCAGTTCTCTGCTAATTGGCGTAATTGTTCATCTTGGCGATCTTGATATATGAGCCATAAGATCCCAGGCCAGAAACCTGCTGTCCAGTAATGCGGCGAGGTTAATTGAAATTGTCCTTCGTTCGATCCGTGAGGAAATGCTGCACCTACTCGCAGGCTTGTGTTCTTTACTTTGCGGACACCATGTTCCCAGGCCTCTCCTATCCATTGTTCTAGTATCATTATCTCTACACTCCCTCTTCGTTGAATGTCCCAAGCATATCGATCAGAGGCCGCTTGCTCAATATACATGTTTTCGTTGGGTTAACAGGCGAGGTGTGTGGACGCGAAAAAGCGCCGCGCAAGGGGAACTAACCTTGTGTGGCGCTTCGTTTCAACGACAGCTCTGTTGTGCCGTCTGTTTTGAGGCGTTGAAATTTCAAATAACTGGATAATATACAGTTAAAATCAGGAATTTCTTACGATTTCCAACAATAGCTGTACAATGTCCATCTAAATTTCATCGCAATTCGCTAATTCAGGAAAAACACATCAAATTAACATCATATTTTCCAGTTAATCTGAAATAATGTCCCTAAACTGAGATAATAACATCATATTTTCCAGTTAAATGGGTATCTCGTGTCTGGGTAGCGTGCAATGGATGCACTGGAGGTATTGGGCATAGGAATGAGGTATTGGAATGGGGCCTGGGGTTGCCCTGCGATGGCCTGAGGATTACCCTTTGCTTGCCCTGGAATGGCCAAGCTCCCTCTCACCTAAACTCTTTTCAATTTCTATCTCTTCTATGTAAGTGTACGCATCATAATAAACTGCTTAGCTAGATAGACCGGCGTATAGGGCATATCTTGACGAAGCCAAGCAACAATGGTGCCGATTAATGCGGAAGAACCGTACCATATGGCAATATCTTTTTGAATACCTGCTGTAGCTAATACAGACTCATCCCCCATCTTCTCGATTCGTGAGGTAACCAATTCCGTCAGGAGCCTTAACATGCGCTCTGTAAAAATCGGAGTCCGTCTTGAGGCAAGTACGACTTTATAAAACTTCGCATGTTCGGCAAAGTGTTCCAGTAAATTCACTAACATCGGCCAATCTTCTTCCTTGGAAATCTGAACGTCCTGCGCATGAGTCAAAATGCGATTGATGTCTTCAATCATTTCATCTGCCATCTTCTCGAGCATATCGGGAATATCGCGATAATGGAGATAGAATGTAACTCGGTTAATGGTCGCGCGCTCTGCTATGCGATTGACTGATATTTTCTCGATATCCATTTCCTGAAGCAATTCGATAAAAGCGTCTTTCAGCAATTGACGTGTTCGAAGAATTCGAGGATCAATGCGCGGTGTTCGATTATCCATATAGGCAATTCCTTTTCTTTTCCATAATAAAACGTATCCTGATACATTGTGCGAAAATTCTAATTCACAATTTGCAAAGTATACTACAACTTGTAAATTTAGTCTAATGATCACTTTCGTAACACCAATTCGTAAGCTTACATGACATGTAAATTTTGATTGCCCAATTGGCTCGAATAAGGTAAAACTATACTATTAAACTTTTTATCATATTTGAATTGTGAAGGTGGATGACAGCGTGTTAGTTCAAGTGGAAAATGATGTAGTTGCAAGAGAATATGCCCATGGCGTATACGAAACTGTAGTCAAACGTAATCCGAATGAGACCGAGTTCCATCAAGCTGTTAAAGAAATTATCGAATCCTTAATTCCAGTCCTGGCTAAACAGCCGAAGTACATGAAACACGGCATTCTAGAGCGCCTTGTAGAGCCAGAGCGTTTAATTACTTTCCGCGTACCATGGGTTAATGACCAAGGGGTTACGCAAGTGAACCGTGGTTTCCGCGTACAATTTAACGGCGCAATCGGTCCTTACAAGGGCGGTTTGCGTTTTCACCCTTCTGTTAATGCTAGTATTATCAAATTTCTAGGTTTCGAACAAACACTTAAGAACTCCCTTACCGGTCAGTCGATCGGCGGCGGTAAAGGTGGATCCGATTTCGACCCTAAAGGCAAATCCGACAATGAAATTATGCGTTTCACACAAAGCTTCATGACTGAGCTTTATAAATATATTGGACCCGATACAGACGTGCCAGCTGGGGACATTGGTGTAGGTGCACGCGAGATTGGTTATATGTTCGGTCAATACAAGCGCATAAGCGGCGCTTACGAGTCTGGTGTGCTCACGGGTAAAGGTATTATCTACGGCGGCAGCTTAGGTCGCACAGAGGCTACTGGATACGGCTGTGTTTACTTTGTAAATGAAATGCTGAACTCCAAAGGTCTTAGCTTCGATGGAAGCACAGTCGTTGTTTCTGGATCTGGTAACGTGGCTATCTATTCCATCGAAAAAGCCGTTCAATTGGGAGCTAAAGTTGTTGCTTGCAGCGACTCCAATGGTTATATCCATGATCCCAATGGCATCTGTCTCGAAACCGTTCGTCGCTTGAAAGAGGTTGAGCGTACGAGAATCAGTGAGTATGTGAAGGAACACCCACATGCAACTTACCATGCAGGCTGTAATGGTATCTGGTCCATTCCATGTGATATCGCGCTTCCGAGTGCGACACAGAACGAAATCGACGAAGAATCAGCAAGACTGCTTGTCAGCAATGGGGTGAAAGCCATAGGCGAAGGCGCGAACATGCCATCCACCTTGGATGCGATTGATGTCTTCCTACAGGCGGGCGTTTTGTTTGGGCCAGCCAAAGCAGCGAATGCAGGCGGCGTTGCTGTATCGGCGCTTGAAATGTCTCAAAACAGCATGAGATACTCTTGGTCGTTCCACGAGGTAGATGATAAGCTGCACGCGATTATGAAAAACATTTACAGAAGCGCCGTACAAGCAGCTGAGGAATATGGACACCCTGGCAACCTCGTTGTCGGTGCAAATATTGCAGGATTTACCAAAGTTGCCGACGCGATGATCGCACAAGGTGTCGTTTAGACGCCATTGTCAAGAGAACTAACATGCAAAATTAGTGCTTTTTCGACAATTGAACATGACATGGGAACTTTAGTGCCTTAAAGGGATAGGGTGTCCTGGAGTAGAGAAATCTACATCAGGACACCCTGTTTTTAGTTGTTTTCATGTGAGATTTACACCAATTTCACAAATGGCATACTCTAATTTATACTTCACTAGCTTCAGTTTTAATTGCAAAACTGCTTGCGGACTGACTATAAGTTAAAATTATCGTCTTACAGACAGCTCCTACTCCTACTCCTACTTCTACTCTTCTCTTCTCTTCTCCTCCCCTACCCTACCCCTTCTGCTACTAACATACCTTTCTCCAACTCCACAAACCAAATAACTGGATTTTATGTTGTTATTGTTGTCGATTCTCACGTTTTGAGAGCAGTAGATGGATTTCCTACAGTTAATTTCTGCTAAAATCGTCCAAACTATTAATTAAGCTTAATTTACCTGTACTTTTTCCATCTATTCACTAAAATGTAGTAAATTCAGCAATATTAACTGTATATTTTACATTTATTTGAAAGTATGGCTGCGAATACAAGAAAAAACACCATCGCAAGGAAGGTGTCTTCTTGTCTGCATGTCTTCTTGTTTTCATTACTTTAACTCCGTCGCCGGCTCAATCAATCGATGGCGATACCATCGATCCCCCTTGAAACGCCAAAGGAATATTAGGCCACGAACTCCCCATTCAATATTCATCGCTAACCATACACCGATAATGCCCATGTGAAACAGGATGCCAAGCACATAGCCTAGAACGACCCGGAATAACCACATAGACAACATGGAGGTAACCGATGTGAATTTGGAATCTCCCGCAGCGCGAAGCGCGGCTGGCAAGAGAAAGCTGATTGGCCAGAGTGGAACCTGTGCAATTGCATTAATCAACACGATGATAAAAAGTTCCCGAATGATATCATCTGGCGGGTGAAATAAACTAATCAACGGTTTAAACAACGGAAGGAGAATCAGTGCCGTCAAGAGTAGCGTAAACGACGCAAGCCAAAGGAACGATTTGGCAAACTTGCGTGCGTCTTTCACATTTTGCGCACCCATACATTGTCCAATCACAGTTACCGTAGTTAGAGACAGCGCGGCAGCCGGAATCTGTAACACCCCTGCAATCGTACCGCCGATTGCATTCGTCGCCATAGCATGCGTCCCTAGACTAACGATAAATACTTGCGTTACGATTTTACCCCCATTAAAGAACATTTGCTCCGCTGCAAATGGAAGCCCGATAAACAAAATTTTCTTCATCATTGCGATATTAGCATGAAGTAAGTCGTATAATCGCATTTGAAAATTCGTATCTAATTTCACCACATACAGCACAGCTACGAATGCCGCTAGAAATCTGGACACATTCACGGCGATAATCAATCCATCTACACCCATCTGTAAGAAATGGATACATATTACGTTCAATAAGACATACGATAGATTCATAATTAACGAGAGTTTCAAGGATGTCTTGGACTTCCCGATCCCTCGCAATGTACCGCAAACAGCCTCCACAATTGCGATTCCCACATAAGATGCACTGCTCCCAATCAGATAGGTCTTGGCATAAGCGAAAACCTCCGGAGATGCAGTTCCGAATAGCAGCGTTAACACGGGTGTATGAAAAACAATCATTAACAAGCTAATGCCGAGCGCGAATGCTGACACTAGAGAAATGGAACTGGCTGCGGCTTTGGCTACCATGCCTTCGTTTCCGCTTCCTTTATACTGAGCGACGACCACCGTTCCACCTGTTGAAACGGCTACGAATACGCTGATCAGAAATATTTGCAGCGAATCAATCATACTTACTGCACTAACGGCAGCAACGCCTGATGAACTAATCATGGCAATATTCACCAAATTAAGCCCAACAAGGAATGCCTGATCGATAAGGATCGGTATATATAAACCAATAATCTGTTGATAATCCATCACTTTGCCGGAGAAATGCTTATGCAGCCAAGCTTTCCGTCTCAAGCTCCATGCCGTTCCCATCACATCATCTTCTTTTTCGTATATTTATCATGCTGTATGATCTCAGTGAGCGCTACCCTGCCTGCTCCTCTATGGGTGATTCACACATGTCCAGTGGGAGACGAAGCGTAATCCGCGTTCCCATGTGATGACCACTCTCAAATTGAAATTGTGACTCATTTCCATAATATAACTTCATTCGTGCAACAACATTTCGCAACCCGAACAGGTCCTTTTCCTTTTTGATATCGGTAGAAATACCTTCAACCGCTTGCCTAGCTGCTTCTTCTAACTTACCGCAGATATAATCTAGCCGATCATTACTAACACCAACGCCATTATCGCGTACTTCCAAGACGAGATAGCCACCATCGACATAGGAAGAAATGGCAAGTTCCCCGCCGCTGCTCTGTTTCTCTAAGCCATGTAGCACAGCATTCTCAACCAATGGTTGAAGGAGGAGCTTCAGCACATGATAATGCGCACTTTCCTCCGCAATATCGAAGCGCACCGTGAAATGATCTAGGAATCGCAGTTGCTGTACTTTAATATAATACTTCAAATGTTCAATCGTTTCTTTAACAGTAAAGGTCTCATTCCCTTTATTCAAGCTTAAACGAAAAAATTTTGATAGATTCAACACCATCTCACTAATTTCATCTGCTTCATAGTTTTTGGCCGTCCAATATATGGAATCCAAAGTATTGTAGAGAAAATGCGGATTAATTTGGGATTGCAAAAATTTCAGTTCCATTTTGGACAATAAAAGCTGCTTCTCATAGTGATCTCGAATCAGTGTTTTCTGATTTTCCGCCATCCGGTTAAACGATTCAATCACATAACCTAATTCATCTACACGAGTATCCTCGAGTTGGATGGTGAAATTCCCTGTGCGGAGCTGCTTCATCCCATAAGCTAATTTGCGCAGCGGTGCGGAGATACCACGATAAATAATCCAAGATGTCCAAATCGCCAAGACTAAACTGACAACTAAGATGCTATAAGAGAAAATCTTCAACGAGTCGGTATGACTCCGAATTTCCCATAGGGGCTGCTCCATCATCAGCGACCATCCAGATAGCTTCGATTTCACACTGATCGTAACCATTTCTGTCCCTGTTTGAGTTGATTTGCGAATCGTCCTGACTTTGTCCCCCTTCTCCCAAACTTGGTTATTCACACTTCCACCTGTGCCAGTGATCGATCTTCCGTCATTGTCGAAGAGATAAATATTCGCATTCTTGGAAGGCAGCAGAGGTTTCGCAAGCTCGATAAGAGCACTCTTTTTCACAGATAAAATAAGCAAATTCGGATTCATCAGCGTGCGGTTATAGGGATCCATCGTCCGAATCAGATGCACACTGTCCGCATCGAAGTAGGATTCACCTACCTGCGGTGTAAAAAAAATCGTTCCCCCGTTCGCTTCCATCAAATGCTGGTACCATTCTTGGTTCTCCGCACCCGCTGGCAGCTTGCCTCCACCGAATTTGGTCGAAATAACTGTGCGTGAAGGCATATGAATAATCGTGATTTGATCGACAATGAGATTAACAGTCGTCATGCTAGTTATCTGATCCATCACTTGGGCAAAGTGAACGAACGACTGCTTTTCCGGCTCTTGACCAACAGACTGCAGCGTAGTGTTCACATTCGTATCGAAAGCAATCAATGAGGATAACTGCTCAATATTTTGCAAAGTGAGATCGAGATAATCCGTCATGGTATGCAGGGCTCCCTGTGTCCTTTCCCCCGTCTGCACTTCCAGAATCACCTGCGATTTGGCTATAGCAAATAGGCTAAATCCCGCTAATGGGAGCAAAATGAGGAGAAAATACCAGGTCAACCGAACTTGAATATAACTGGTTAGTAATTTACGAATTCGGGATAAGAACTCTTTGATCATGGGTTGGTTTCTCGCCACCATTCATTCACTTCCCCAGTAATTTCATCACCGCCGGCTTCCTTCCACTTTTTCACAAAAGCGTCGAACTCCTCTATTGGGCTTAAGCCTGCAATAATTCGCGTAAAGGTATCCTCTTGCAGCTTAGAAAGCTTCACTTGATGCTTCCCCATTGCTGGCGTTGGAGGCCCGTTGAATCGGTCAACCATCAAATTCTGTTCGATCCGTTGGATGTTATCATATAGCCGGAATTGTGAACCAAGGGCTTCCAACCGATCTCGTGTGACAATTGGATCCGCTACATCCGCTAACGCACCGTAGATCCCACGATAGCCATGCTTCGTATGCTCATCAAATCGTATGGACAATTTCCCATTGACCCTTGTCCAAATTTCGTTCTCAAAGCCTAGCTTTAAGCTGGTTTGTCCTGGACCTGCAACGAAATCCAAGAACTTAACGACTGCTGCCGCCTTGTCGCTCTTGTTCGGAATCACGTTGTAGGATCGGACGTTAGTGGTACTGTACACACCATGTTTCCCATTCGGGCCAGTTGGGAAATCCAGCGGAATCCACTCCGCTTTGGGATCAGCTTTGCGATTTGCGGCAATATGTGAGCGCGTGTCCGACCAAGCTGCTGAGAATAATCCTACTCGTCCGCTTACAATTTTTTCTCCTAGTACATCAATTTTATTCAAAGGGAATTCGGGGTCTAGAATATCAGCGTCATACAAGCCTCGCAAATACAGAAGCGCCTCTTTCATTTCTGGAAGGATCCCCGAGTAGACCAATTTACCGTCTCGTTCATACCAAGCTTTCATTTGCACACCAAATGCGCCTAGAAATGGCGAAGTTCTGCGCAGCCGCTCCAAAATCGATAAGCCATAGGTATCCCTTTTCCCATTTCCATCTGGATCTCTCTCAGCAAAAGCCTTCATAACTGCCGTATACTCCTCAATTGTCTTAGGCGGCTGCATGCCTAGCTTATCCAGCCAATCCTTCCTGGCATAAATAATTTCGGTTCCTTTCACCTCGTTCAGACTCGGGATCGCATAGATCTTGCCATCCACGGTGACATTATCCCATGCTTCCTTGGGAATTTTGGCTCTAAGATTTGTCCCGTACTTATCCATATAATCATTCAAAGGCGTCAGCGCCTTCTGATTTACGAAATGGATAAACCACGATGGATCACTTGTATTCAGCAAATCCGGAGGCTCGCCAGACGCCATAATGACATTGAGCTTTTCATCATACCCATTGAGCGGAGGGAGCGTAACATTAACCTGAACACCAATGTTCTTCTCGATATAACTGAGATATGGATTATGATTCTCATCCATCCCCTCCGGGAAATTCATACCTAGGCTGTTCGCTACGATTCGAATTACAGGTTCACTTGCTGTACTTACCTTATTCTCTTCCTTCAGAGTCAAATTCGAAACACCGCAGCCAGCAGTTGAACAACAAGTGAGCATGATTAGAATTGCTGCCCTCATTCGTCTCATCATTCGAGTATTTCTTGGAGAACAGGCGTGATTCCGTCGGCCATGAGCAGAAATCCTAGATCAGTCGGATGCACACCATCGACAGTGGATTCATGCGCTTGTTCGCCTAGTAACGTTGAACCATCGTAAAAATAAATGTTGGCATCCCCATTTTCTCTTAAGAGCTCGACCGTGCGGAGCTGGACGCCTTTACGCTCTTCTTTTTCCAACCTCAACGCCTCGTTATACCTTTCCTTTGCATAAGTAATACAAGAAATTACAAGAATCGGCGTATACGGGTGCTTATTTCGATAAATACGAATGAATTCGGGCAACGTGGTTTGCAAACTCTCCGTGGATACACAGTTCGCTTCATAATCTAAGACGAGACAAGCTGGATCCGGTATTTCTGCTATAATGTGCGCAAGCTCGGGCTCTCCTTTGCCATTTCCTGAGAATCCTAGATTCAGAAATTCCCTATTTACTCGTCTGGATAAGATATTGGGATAAGCCATACCGGGACGGGTAGCGCAACCTCCCTGCGTGATGGAAGTCCCGTAGAAGATAATCTTTTCGCTGTTATCATAAGCTGGGGGCGGTGCAATTTGAGCCGATGGATCCAAGCCAATCCACACTTCCTGAACACCTTGGTACAATGGAAAATTCAGAGTGATGCTTCTATACGCTCGCTCCAAATCAGTAAACATAACGCTCTCATATTCGGTTTGTTTCGCATCGTACCGCGTTGTACTGCAATAGAACTGTTCACCTGGCTCTCCGATGTAACAATCGAATCCGCATTGACCTGTTGCTGGCATATGATACATATTTGCAGCGCCGGACAGCTTCACTTTAATAGAAAGTGAGCTTGCATTAGTCGTAAACCGAATTTGTCCACCAGCTGTACAATTTGCTAAGTGATCCACCGCTTCGGGCAGTACCCAAGCAGGATTTGCTGGCAGGCGACGATATTGCTGTTTCTCCGTAAGCCAACCAAAACCTGCTATATAGAAAGGTTCCGCAAGCGGCGAGTACCATTCCAATCCACTATCACCCGGTTGTGGAATCCTCATATTCTCATCCAATCTTAGAACGTCACTTGATTGCTGTTGATTATTCATGATTATCTCTCCCCTAATTATGATTTCGCATCCACACACTGTTAACCCGTTAGGTAATCATTCTTCGCCCTCGCTTGTATAATCCCTTTTTTTTCTCGGTGAATGGGTTATTAAAGTACCAAAAGAAGTCATGGTCCTCCGCTGTGGCTCTCGGTCTGCTGTAATACAATAGGGATAACCTGTAAATGCGTGCAGGTGAATTGGTTAAAGGAGGGACAATCATCGTTGGTGAACACGACAAGCAATCCTCATACACACACTTACCAGGCTGATATCGTCGTGATCGGCGGTGGAACCGGCGGCTACGCAGCTGCCCTAGCCGCTGCCAAATCCGGCAAAAAAGTAATCATGACCGAGGAAACCGACTGGATTGGCGGCCAATTAACGAGCCAAGCCGTCCCCCCGGATGAACACCCCTGGATCGAACAATTTGGGTGTACCCGCAGTTATCGACAGTTCCGAGATGGCGTACGTGACTATTATCGCCGTCTCCTCCCCCTTACCGCAGACGCGCGTTCTCGAACGCTGCTTAATCCTGGTAATGGCGGCGTATCACGATTATGCCATGAGCCGCGGGCAGCGTTAGCTGTCCTGCACGATATGCTGGCTCCTTATGTTAACAGCGGGCGGCTGCAGATTCTAACTCGTCATCGCATAGAATCCACAGATGTGGACGGCGATGATGTTCGTTCCGTCACAGTTCGCAACTTGACGAGCAGCGAAAGCGTTACGCTGTATGGCGCTTATTTCCTTGACGCTACCGAATGTGGCGATGTGCTGCCACTTGCGGGTGCGGAATATGTGACAGGAGCGGAGTCCAAGAGTCAGACTGGCGAACCGAATGCCGTAGAGGGCGATGCACTACCGCAAGACATGCAGGGATTCACGCAGTGCTTCGCCATGGACTACATCGAAGGGGAAGATCACACGATTGCGCGCCCCGAACGTTATGACTTCTGGAAGGCGTACAAAGCGGAGTTCTGGCCAGATAAGCTGCTCAGCTGGTCCGGTGTTCGTCCGAGTACGCTCGAACAAGTCTCCTATGAACTATTTGAAGGCACGGACAAGTACTCCCTATTCTTCTATCGACGCATTATCGATAGTCGTAACTTCGAGAAAGGCTTTTATCCAAGCGACATTACATTGGTCAATTGGCCGCAGAACGACTATTGGCTAGGCTCCGTGATTGACGTCAGCGCCGAGGAAAGAGAGCAACATTTATGGGATGCGAAACAGCTCAGCTTATCGCTGCTATATTGGCTGCAGACGGAAGCGCCTAGGCCAGATGGCGGGCAAGGTTACCCTGGTCTTCGCCTGCGCGCAGACATTGTAGGTACAGACGATGGGCTAGCCATGTATCCCTACATACGCGAGTCACGAAGGATCAAGGCCGAGTTCACCGTCCTGGAACAACATGTAAGCACAGCTTGTCGTCCCGACGGGAAAGCGGAACAGTTCCATGATTCCGTTGGCATTGGCTGTTATCGCATAGATCTCCATCCGAGTACAGGCAATCGTCATTATATAGATATCTCTTCACTGCCATTCCAGATTCCACTAGGCAGCTTAATCCCGATCCGCATGAACAATTTGCTGCCAGCTTGCAAAAACCTAGGTGTCACCCACATCACCAATGGATGTTACCGTCTGCATCCCGTCGAATGGAACATTGGCGAAGCAGCTGGGTTCCTCGCAAGCCACTGCATTGACCGTGGCATACCGCCACGCGAAGTGCGCAATGAGGCTTCTGAACTGCTCATTTTCCAGAATATGCTTGAGAGTTACGGTATCGAGCTGGCTTGGCCTGCAATTCGTCCCGTTTAATAGGTGAAAGAAGAGGTGCATGTACATGAGTAAAATACGTATTGGTGTCGTAGGCGCAGGTTCCATATCCGAAATGCATTTGAAATCGTATCATACGAATCCGGATGCTGAACTCTATGCCATCTGTGACTTGAACGAAGAACGCGCGAAAGCCAAAGCTGAAAAATACGGCATCCAACATATCTATACGAGCTATGAGGATTTGCTAGCGAATGAGGCAGTAGATGCGATAAGCATTTGTACATGGAATAACAGTCATGCCCAAATCTCCATCGCTGCCTTGGAGGCTGGTAAAAACGTACTCACCGAAAAGCCACTATGTACATCGGTGAAAGAGGCGTTAGAAGTCGAGGATGCCGTTCGTCGTACTGGCAAAACGCTGCAAGTCGGTTTCGTTCGCCGTTATGCCTCGAATACCCGCATCATCAAATCATTCCTCGATAACAATGAGCTCGGCGATATTTACTACGCGAAAGCATCTTGTATTCGTCGTTTGGGCAACCCTGGCGGCTGGTTCTCCGATGTGGATCGTTCAGGGGGCGGCCCTCTAATCGATGTAGGCGTACACGTGATTGATCTTTGCTGGTACTTGATGGGACGACCTAAAGTTAAGTCGATTTCTGGTAATACCTACAAAAAGTTAGGTAATCGCGCCAATGTGAAGAACTTGGCTTTTTACAAAGCTGCCGATTACGACCCTACGCACAATACCGTCGAGGATTTGGCCAATGCCTTGATTCGATTTGAGAACGGCGCTTCGATTCTCGTAGACGTTAGCTTTACGCTGCATGCCAAGGAAGATGAATTAACGGTGAAGCTCTACGGGGAAAAAGGCGGAGCAGAATTAGAGCCTGAGCTCTCCATCATTACGGAGAAGTACGATACGATCTTGAACCTCACGCCACAAATTAATAATTTGAGCTTCGATTTTGTCGCTGGCTTCCAAGACGAGATCAACTACTTCATTGAAGTGTGTCAAGGCACGAAGGAGACTCTTTCCCCCGTACAAGATGGGGTTGAGATGATGAAAATACTTTGCGGTGTCTATGAATCTAGCGAAAAAGGTGAAGAAATCCGTTTCTAGGGAAGGAATGTGAAACCAATTGAAAAATTCGAAATGGCTAATCATGACTTTATTGATTACACTACTCGCTTCTTCTTGGTCCATCACCGCATCTGCGGCAACCAGTCCCACTGATTTCATTGAAGTAGAAGCGGCTCCCGTCGATATCACCATCGATATTGAGGGTCCGCGCAAGCAAATTAATGCCCTTGATACGGATATGAGTCGCATCACCGATTATGTTGCGCTATACACCACGGAATTCGCACCATCCGTTACCGTTGGCACCACCTCCGTCGGCGTTGTCGTCGATGCGACAAATCATGTGACACGGGTCGTCAATCCATCCGTTAACGGCGGTGTGCCTGTCTGGACAGGACCGACAACCTTGGCAATCCCGCAAGGCGGCTTCATTCTTATCGCGAATGATGACAGCTGGGCGAACAAAACTTTTAAACAGTATTTAGCGAAAAATTTCAAGGTCGGCGACCTCATTAAGCTGCGTAAAAATGGTGAAGTAGTCCCTGTCTCCGCACTTATGACGGGTCAGGGGCCTCAAGCGCGACTTCAACTGGACAACGACGATTGGTTTACGGTAACTACTCCGACAACGACGGTTTCCGGCAAGTTGGAAAACTTGGAGTCAGGTGTCACCTATGCGATTCGCGTTAATCAAACTTCGGTTGCCTTGCAAGCGAATGGCAATTTCCAGAGTGAGATTGGTCTTGCTGAAGGCGTGAATTACCTAGATGTCGTCGCTTCTAAGAATGGCGTAGAGAATGATCGAAAAACGCTTGTTGTGTTTTATAAAATGCAAACGAGCACCCCCAAAGAGGTCGTCCTCTGGGTCGATCAAGGTACCAATATTTTCAAACTGCAAACACCTGAAAATATCCGTGATATGCTGACGAAAGCGAAAGATGCTGGCGTGACGGCTATTGCGCTTGATGTCAAAGGTGTCGAAGGCTTCGCCAACTATAAGAAGAATGATTTGACTGGGCGTCCGCATATCTCGCAGATGACAGCACCGACGCGTGCAGGTGCCAATCCCAATCTGGATATGTTGGAAGAGTTTATCAAGTACGGGCATCCCCTTGGTATTAAAATCCACGCAGCCTTCAATGTATTTGCTGAAGGCTCGCCTGCACACAACGAGTACGGACTGCTCAACCAGCATCTAGATTGGGAAGAGCATGTATATCGTCCCGAGGATAACGGTCAAATTTTACGTCTGCGTGAGAGCAAATATTATACATCGGGTAAGTCCCTTGTTGCTTTTGTGAACCCAGCCAATGATGACGTAAGAGCTTTTGAGTTGAGGAATATGGAAGAAGTCATCAAGAACTACGATGTAGACGGCGTTGTTCTGGATCGTACCCGCTATGACAACGAAACGGCCGACTTCAGCCCTCTGACACGTGCGAAGTTTGAAGCGTTTCTTTCCACAAGAGGTAAGCAGTTAACGAATTGGCCTGCGGATGTGTTCAGCTACGTAAACAACGTTCGTATCGCGGGTCCCCACATCAATGATTGGTGGGAGTTCCGCTCACAAACGATCAAAACGTTCACGGATGATGTCCGTGTACTAACCGATCGTTACTCCGCTTTGAAAGGTCATAAGGTCTATTCCTCTGCTTATGTGGGGTCTTGGTTTGAATCCTATTACTTGAACGGCGTCCATTGGGGCAGCCCGAATTTCAAGTACGATAGCCGTTTACAACTACCGGATGACAGCCTTTATACGGACTCTTATGCACAGACCGGTTATGCAGGGAACATCGATTTCCTCATGATTGGCACGTATCAAACGACACAAAAGGAAATTGAACATCATATTACCTTGGGCAATATCGTCACTAACGGCGAAGTACCGATGTACGCAAGTATTGCTTTGGCGAACATCCAAGACCCTCCACTACAGCGTTCGGTGTTCCAAGCAGGCTTGTCGCAATCGAACGGCCTCATGCTCTTCGATCTGTCACAAGTCAACTGGTCTGTGGTAAAGGCATCACTCCATGATGTCGCATACGTCAAGGATTATCAAATCGGCTCCAGTATACCAGGTAGTCCTGAGTCGTTCCTCGAAGGGGATCTCTTCAATGTGAGCCGGAACGAGAATAATCTCAACATCTATTCCGATGACTTCGGCCTAACAACAGCCACTAGCACGTTCGGTGTAGAAGCTGTCGTGGACAGTTCAGGTAAAGTCACGAAAGTCGTTAACCAACCCCAGGCACTTACTTGGAACTGGACCAATATGTCGCCAAATAACAGTGTGATTCCACAAGGCGGCTTCGTGATCTCTGCACTGGATGCTTCTGGCGTACGAACAAGAAGACAGTTAGTCGCAAGAACTTTCAAGGTTGGCGATAACGTTCGTTCAGCTGTGTTACGCGGATATTTGGATTATGCGAACACGAGCACCGCACTGTCTAATCTAACGATCAAAGGCGAAGTGGAAGTGATTGGAACGGGGACGGCACGTGTACTTCTAAATGGTGTACCGGCTGAGGTGTCTAGTAATGGAGACTTTATTGGACATGTCCCGCTCGCAATTGGCGTTAATAGCGTGCAAGTTTCCGTCTATGTAGACGATCGCAAGACAAATGAAAAAACGATTAACATCACACGTACAGCCCCAACGTTAACAGGCATCGAACTGGATGCTCCTGCTTATCGTCTTGTTGCAGGCGATAAGCATGCTTCCGTTGTGACCGCTGTTTACTCGGATCAGACGAGCGTTGTTGTCGCTGGAGCTTCTTACAACTCCAGCAATCCATCGGTAGCAACGATTGCCGCAGATGGTAGCGTTACTGCTTTGAAAGCAGGTACTACGGAAATTACGGCTACGTTCGAGGGCAGAACCGCAAAGTCCATAGTCACTGTTGTGATTGTGACAAGTCTGAGCTTCGACGAAAACAAACACAGTCTAGTCAAAGGTGACACCTACCAAGCACCGCTTAAAGCAACTTACTCCGATGGTGTCGTTGGCTACATCAACCAAGGCGTTACTTACAGCTCCTCCCACGATAAAGTGGCGTCCATTACAGCTGACGGCATCATCACAGCTGTAAAGCCCGGATCTGCTACGATCACAGCCACGTATCGAGGCAAGCAGGCGGATATTAAGATTAAGGTATTCAATAGCCATAAGGACAAAAGTGAAGGGAGCTTGACCGATTTTGATGAAGACCTTGAGTAATTAAGCCTCTCTCCACACACATAGCCGTCGCTTCAGAGGAGATAGTCGGATTAACCGACTATCTCCTTTTCTAATGGCCACTCCCACACATACCTTACTCTCCCACCCCCACCATTAATCCGAAAATTCCCAACTATTCTCACCGTCCGCAGTAACAATCTTCCAATAGTCCGAGTTAACCCATTTAAATCGCCCAAACGACCAAATAGCAGGGAAAATGGGCATTTAGTTTGAACAAAAAAAAGATCCAGCCACTTCCCAAAGAAGAAGCCGGATCTTTTATTATTTCAGTTGCAGCCACTGATAAGGGGTCTTCGCTGCCCTCGCTCCCAAATCAAGAATCGTAGCAATTGCCATCGTTTCCTCTTGAGCAACCGGCGGCTGGCCCGACTCAAAAAAACCAACCAAATTTTCAATAAACGCCCCAAAGAAGTCCGACTCAATCTTTAGAAATCTTGACTGCCCTCCGTCATAATAAAGCGCCATACTAAATGGACACTCCGGGCCGTATTGATGAAACACTGCTTGCCGGCCATCCCCGTATCCAATTAGCAACGCTGGCGTGTGGTCTGTGCCAACCCACATCACACGTCTCACATCCGTCCCCATCAAGGAGACGATTGGCTCCACCTGATGAATAGCATAGTTCGTAAACATCCCAGGCCCTAAGCTGATGAGAGACTCGATCCCTTGCTTCTCGATACCGGAATACTCCGCTGCAAACCGCAAAGCAGAGGTTGAGAACATGGGGGTTCGGTGCTTATCAGCGAGTTCAAACATCCGTAAGGCAGATGCGCGATCTGGAGCAAACGTTTTATCAATATACGTTGGCTTGCCCGACTGCAGCGCCAACTGTGCAAGCTCTTCATGATACTCTGGGTGATCCGGTGAAAGAACGACCAAATAATCACTATGCTCCACAACTTTCTCAATGGAATCCAGCAACTGAATTCCTTTCTTCTGGCACCATTCCGCATTACTAAGCTTCCCATCCTGGTTCGATTTCCCATAAGCATATGTAACTTGCATACGTCCACTCGATGCCTTATCAATCCAGCCTGGATATTTCTCAGCGTGCCACTCATCTAGAAAATAGTCGATAAATCCGATCTTCTTCATCTCATTCTCCACTCCCTCTGAACTACTATTCGACCGTCCAAATTGGACAGGCAGGTGTGTTTATCTCGAATCAAAACCCCCACGGCATCACCGCAGGGGATTTCTCACCTATTTCTTGTTCGCCGCATACCATTCATTGGCCGCTTTGGTCATTTCTTCCCCGCCATCTGCTTTCCATTGCGCTAAGAACTTATCATAGTTTTCGAGCGGTTCTGCACCCGTAATGAATTTCAAATACGTATCTTCCATCAACTTTTGCAATTTCAAATTGTATTTCCCAATCGCTTCTAGCGGTGGCGCAAAAGCAAGTGGATCCAGTACAATGTTGCCTTTGGCCGCTTCCTGAATCTTATTGAAGGAATCCGTTAAGATTGGATCTTTACGAACGCGCGCTTGCCAATAGATTGGATAATTTTTCTCATCCACACCTGTTAAGAACGTAGAAGCATTGTTGTATTCATCATTGAATTTTGGCAGTATCGGGAAATAATTACCGTTTTCCAACTTATAGTGAACGCCTTCTTTGCCAATCGCTGCTTCTTTGAATATATCTTTATCCAGCTTCAGATCCAAGTATTTAATAATATCTTCTTTGTTATCCGCCCACTTCGGTATACCGACATAGAAGCTGATCCCTGCGCTGCCCATGACTTGGACTTTGCCATCATCCCCTTTGAGGTAAGGGAAACTGCCGATCTTGGCATTAGGGGAGTTTTTCAATAGGGCATTTTGTACCGTCGGCGCGTTAAAATATGCATTTGAAATGATTGCCGCTTTGCCGCTTGTGAAATTCTCAATCACTTTATTCGCTTGGTTCAGCGACCATTCCTGATCGATCAATTTCTCTGTGTATAGCTTCTTCATGAATTCCAAATATTTCTTCATATTCGGATTCTCAACGGAATTCACCAATTTACCGTTGACATCCTGCCACCCGGTCGTGGCTGTTCCCTGAACCATCGGTATGCCGAAAGTTGGAAGTACCTCAGGCAACAGAGGGCTTTTCCCACCAGACATCCCGATGACATTTTTCTTTTCTTTCAATGTTTTTAGAACCGTATACAATTCATCACGTGTCGTTGGTGCTTTCAAGCCAAGCTCATCCATCCAATCCTGACGAACGATTAGCTGTGTATTTACAATTGTCCCTGATCCTGTTTGCGGGATGCCGAAAATTTTACCATTCAGCTTCGCCCCGTTCCAAGAAGTCTGGGAAATCACATTTTTCATATTCGTACCATATTTGTTGACCAACTCATCAATCGGCTCCAGTGCACCTGAAGCTGCTAACTTCGAATATTGAGGTCCACTAAGCAGCATATAAGCATATTTCTCTTTGTTCGCCATTAGCAAATTGAGTTTGTCATCCGGATTCTCAACCGGCAGCATGTCGTAGGTCACCTTGTAGCCCGTTTTTTCATTCAGGAACTTGGCGACAACTTCGGTATTGGGATCAAAGCGTGCATATTGCAGCAATGCTTTGAATTCCGGCTTTGGCTTACTCGCATCGACGGTTACAACAGGTGCCGTTGATGCGGCCGGCGTCGTGGAACTACTTGTCGTTGAACCGGTTCCACCACAGGCTGTAATCGCCGCTGTCACCGCTGTTATGGACATGAGAACTAACATTTTTTTCACCATGTAAGAACCTCCCTATTTTTCCCTTTGAGAATGGATACTGCCATATACCAACAATCTTGGAACCCTTGTAGCGTTGGTCCACCACCACCTTTCACAAGTTAGATCATCCCTTTACAGAACCTACCAACACACCTTTAACAAAATATTTCTGTAGAAAAGGATATACGCATACGATTGGAAGCGTAGCTAGTATGATCGAAGCAGCCTGAATCGACTGCGGTGATACGTTCAACGAAGCATCGACATTCGTCCGCATAAATGTATCTGTCGAAGAAACGAACAATTCCTTCAAGTACAGCTGCAACGGCTTCAAATCAGCCGAGTTAATATAGATAAGCGATGTAAAATAATCGTTCCAGAAGGTCACCGCATAAAATAAGGCAATCGTCGCAAGTACAGGCATTGAAAGAGGTAGAATAATTTGCGCAAATATTCGCATATTGCTAGCCCCGTCCATTTTGGCCGATTCCTCCAGGCTGTCAGGCAGGCTTTCGAAATAATTTTTGACAATCAGCATATTGTAGACGTTAATCATGTACGGTAAGAAGAGAACCGGCAGCTTATCAATGAGATGGAGCTTGTGCATAAGCAGATACGTTGGAATTAGACCACCGCTGAACAGCATCGTAAATAAATACATGAGGATGAACAGCTTCCGTCCCCTTAATCTTGGTTTCGAGAGTGGATATGCGGCAAGTGTCGTCATGAAAAGCGAAATAAGCGACCCAACAATCGTTACGGTAACGGATATCGTAAAGGCACTTAGAAACATGGCGTTGCTTGCCACATACGTATAGGTCCCTATTTGGAAATCAATTGGATATAGACTCACCATCCCCGCTACAACAGCCGCCTCGCTACTTAGTGATTTGGCAATGAGGTTAACAAACGGAAAAATGGTCGATAAGCCCAATAGAATAAAGATGGCGTGATTGGCCACAGTGAACACTTTCTCGCCAAGCGATAACGGGATGGCTGAGGACTTTCTGCTGTGCCTAGGTTGTAAACTGCTCTTCATATTCATCTCAGATCCTCCTTACGCTGGATGCATCATTTACCAGATACCTCGTCCAAAAAACTTTCGAGCCAGTCCGTTACCGGTTAGAATCAAAATAAACGCAACAACAGATTCGAATACCCCGACAGCTGTTGAAAAGCTATAATCTTGTTCGCCGAGTCCAATGCGGTACACGTAGGTTCCAATAACATCTGCGACATTGTAAACACTCGGATTATACATGACGAGGATTTGTTCCGTTCCGGCCTCCAACACATAGCCCAGACGAAGTATGAACATGAGCAGAATAATCGGTATTAGACCAGGCAATGTGATATGTACAATTTGCTTCCATTTATTGGCGCCATCGATCTTAGCCGCTTCATATAAACCGGGATCAATACTAGCTAAGGCTGCGAGATAGATGATCGTGTTCCAACCTGTTTCTTTCCAGCCTGCCGTCCCAATGAGCACAGAACGAAAAATCTGACTGTCTAAGAAAAATCGAATCGGTTCTCCCCCCATGGCGACGATCATTTTGTTCACGATACCACCGTTCGTGGAAAGTAAATCGATGAATAATCCGCTGACAATAACCCAAGATAGGAAGTGAGGTAAGTAGACGACGGTTTGGATACTTCGTTTGAAGGCCATGTTTTTCAATTCATTAAGTAGAATCGCAATAACGATCGGAAGGGGGAAGAGGAACACTATTTTGTAAAGGGAAATAAGTAATGTGTTCTGAAATACCTGCAAAAAACTTGCCGACGAAATCAATTTATCGAAATGTTTCATCCCAACCCATGGACTTGCTGCCATGCCGTCAAAAATATTGAAATCCTTGAAGGCAATGATAATTCCGTACATCGGAGTGTACTTGAATAGCAGGAGAAATGCGATGCCAGGCAGAAGCGCGAGATATAAATCCCAATCTTTCCTGACATCGATCCCCAATTGACGCATATATCTTTTTTTAACATTTTTACTGATAGTTAGGGCCGTTTCTTCCGTCGTATTCGTATCGCTCAAGGTGCCTCCTCCTTCGTGGTCACTTTCTAAACCTAGTGTATCATCCCCCGTTTTAATGCGAATTAGAGGAATATTACTTGTTTTGGTACTTTCATAACTTCTCGAATAGAAATATGAAAATGAAATAGAAAAAACCTTCCCGAGAAATCCGAGAAGGCTGCCAAACGGCTTAACTGGCTATCAGTTACGTATTTCCCCGGGCGTGACACCCCAGTATTTACGGAATACTCTTGTAAAATAACTAACATCTCTGTACCCCACCGCAGATGCGGCATCGTATACACGTGAGCCCTCTTGTAAAATCGCTTTGGCCCGCTCCATTTTGCGTTCCATCACATAGGTAGAGAAAGCTTTACCCGTTTCCTGTTTAAATAGTCGGCTTAAATAGGAGGAATTCACATACATTCTGTCAGCAACAGCATGCAGGGTCATTTCCTGGTCAATCTCGTTTTCCACGAGACTGAGAATGGTTTTGATCATGCCATGGCTGGTCGATTTGCGCCTCTGACCGGCATAGGCCAAATAAGCTTTAATCATCCGCTGCAGCCAGAAGAAGATCTGCTCCTTAGAAGCCAGCTCCGAATGGTTATGGAAATAGACATAATCCTCACCAGCTACTTCCCGTACGGGCCAGCCCTGCTTTTGAATCATACCTACGAATAAATAAGTAAAATACAGAATATGCTCACGAATTTCATCTACGCTTTCCGCTTTCGCCATGCCACCGTTCCAAAGTGCAGTTAACATGTCTAATGCCGTATCCCCATCACCTGTTTCAAGGGCAATTTCAAGTGTTTTCTCATGGTTCGGCTGAAACGTCAGTTCCGAATCACTCCCTTGCTCCGCCCGATAAGGGATCGCCAAATCATGACCCAGAACAATACGATCTTGTAGGGCACGTACTGCTTGAACATAGAGTTTATTCATATCTGCTAAACTGCCGGTCATCCCACTGATTCCCGCGCTAGCACTAAGCTTGAGACAGCTTTTCACTGTAAATAACAGTTTCTCCGTCAAAGCATTTATTTTTTGCAGCGCTAATTGAGGTTCTTCTTCCCGGTTCACTTGAAAGATGATGACTGTACAACCCGTATAGGTTGTAGAAACCAAACATCGGATTGACGCTAGCGTTTCCTTCACAATACTACTGAGCGAGAATTGGAGCAAGGACATGTCTTTCCGGCTAAATCGGTTGTCTGATTCTGAAATGGGGTCCATATCCACGATCGTCACGGCGTAAGCAGCATCCTCATGCAGATCCAAGTGCAAATCCTTCGACTTCTGACTAATCTCCCAGTTTTCATACTTCCCATTCAACAAACCTTGGACAAATTCATTAACCAAATGCGGAAGATGAAGCTGCCACTTCATCTTCAACTCATCTTCGTTATGACGCTGCTCCAGCTCACTCCTCAGTTTCTCTGCGGCTTCGAGCACGGTCCCCAGTATTTCCTCATCGCCTGCTGGTTTTAATAAATACTTCATAATACCAAGCCCCAGTGCCTCTTGTGCGTAACTAAAGTCATCATGACCGCTCAGTACGATAATTTTCAACAAAGGATCCGCTTGACGCAGATGCCTGGATAACGTTAATCCATCCATTTCCGGCATCTGTACATCCAGCAGAATAATGTCTGGCTTTTTACGGTCAATCATTCGCAGAGCCTCCGCCCCATTGCCAGCTTGACCCACAACTTCAATCCCATGCTTATCCCATGGAATGTTATTCGCTAACGCATTGCGGAGACGGATTTCGTCTTCGACGATTAATAAATTCATCCAGAGACCTCCACTCGGAAATTAATTCACTTGCTTCCTCTGTGCGTAATGTAGAAGTTCTTTTACCTCTTGTAGTGTGTTCGTCAATTGTTCCACGACAGCAGGATAAATCCGTTCATTCATTTGATGCTGGACTAGCAACTGCTTTAATTCCGCTAACGCTTCATGCAAAATCTGAAATCCACCATCATTTTGTAAAACAACCAGAAACGCATCCACCTTATCCATAATGGCAATCGCAGTGTGCTTATGAACTGCAAGTCGTGGAAGGTAAATGTGTTCCACATCTACTTTGACCGCATCCAACAACGCTTGGATCGCACGTAGCGGGAACAATCCCGTGGAAATCGCAGCGTTTCGCCACGGCCCGAGTCGCAGCGCGCGAATCGTTTCGTCCGTCGCTTGGCCGAAAGCAAATAGGACCGTACCCATGTCGATATCCTGGGCTGCAAGAACCTGTTCAATCGTTTCCTGAGCGCCCAATTGCGCATACATCGGGTAAATGCCACTGTAAATAAGATTACCAGGCATCAATTCTTCCTTAGTCAATTGGACAGAGGGGCGGACCTCTAAGGCAGTTGAATGATAAGCTTGTGGGATTACAATATCAACGTGCTGCGACCAACTACCAATTTTATTAGACTCCGCTCCAGGTTCAAGTGCAGCCGATACAACTAGATTCGGGTTGATCCGCTTCAATTCCTTGTACAACAACGAAACAAAATCATCCTCCTGTCGCTCCAGCCACCTCACCCATGTCGCCCAAAGATCCTCCTGTTCATGAGAAATCTCCAGCGGATCCCATCCATGTTCACGTTCAAAGGCCTCACGTGCATACAAACTGAAGCAATAATTATTCTGCCAGTCCTCATCTGCCTGCGGGAACCTCATAAAATCCAAATTAATACCAGCAACTGTGTATGTAGAAACAATCTCTTTGACAACGTCCATAAAATACTTACGAACAGAAGGATTGATCAGATCAAGCCAATAGTAACCTGTCCCTTGTTGGGGTAACGGCTTCTGCGAATGCGCTTGTCTGTGCGACAGCGCAGACCATTCTGGATACGCCCGCAGAACTGGCCCTCCCGTCGGGTCGACACCAACCATAAATCCGTCCAACCACGCATGAACCGCAATTCCTCGTGACTCTCCTTCCTGAACGAACGCTTCCAATGGGTCATACCCACGAAAAGCAGGATGCTGAGCCTCTATCCCTTGTAGCATTGCCGTATGACTAGGGAAGATCGTATACCCCCATAGCCACGTCTCCAGATACAACTCATTGAAACCAGCCGCTTGTACCCGATCCAATGTACGGCTCACTTCATCACGACTTTTCTCAATGGGACGATACCAGACTCCGCGCGCTTCCGCAACTCGACTGGGCAGAGAATACAGGTACCCCTCCCATGCCTCCGTAGATGCAAGCGTTGCCTTAGTTAGACATCTCACCTTATCAGTAGCAACTAACTGTCGCGCTTCTTCAAGCAGCTGATCCGCTCTCGCCAGATGATATCTAGCCAAGTCAAATGGAGCGTTCATATAGCGCTCCCAGTTCGTCTCTACCCTTCGCTTCGCAGAAGCAATTTGACTTTCTACCTGCTCTACAGATCGTCCGATTTCCTGATTAAGCATGGGTTAAGCTCCCCTTCTACCCTGTTTGGTATAGAAAATAACATAGATATGCTGATCTTCCTAGGGGGCTTCCATGACTTCCTTTGGTAATCTGATGTGGAAGAACAAGAAAAAGCAAGTCTCAACCATCAGAAATGGAAGAGCTTGCTTATTATTCAATCAAACTAGCCGGTAAGTGGTGTTTTGATGTACCTCAACCGTGTATGCGCTGCAGTTGCTGCCAACTCCACTAATTAACAAACTGCGCATGAGGCGCCGCACAGCAATAACTGGAAAACATACAGGCCTGTTGATTAGCCAAATATTGGAATGTTGGCAGGATAAATAACACCACTGGATAAGAACACCCTCCATTCTGG
>NZ_LYPB01000058.1 GCF_001653565.1 Paenibacillus oryzisoli | reverse complement strand
TTCATTACAGGAATTGCCACCAGAATGGAGGGTGTTCTTATCCAGTGGTGTTATTTATCCTGCCAACATTCCAATATTTGGTTAATCAACAGGCCTGGATTTTCTGCAGGTCATTCAAGCGAAATGACGTGATTTCCTAGATTAACTGGATTTCCTAAGATTTTCTACCGTTAATTAAAGGCGATAACGCCTAACGGGTAATTTTGAGCAAGAATAGATGTAGGAAATCCAGTTAACTCCTAGAGTAAATCAGCCTTGGGACATAAGAGGTGGCTAGCTAGGTAGTCCCTCATCCTCGAAGGACTTCGATAGACATTTTTCTCACTGGCGATTTAGTAAGCGCTTCCTTATCATATATCTGACTATTTCAATAGGAACAGGAGGAGATATAGGTGTTAATAAAACGATTAACAAGCATGTTAGTGCTAATCGTGTTGCTTTTTACGGTAAGTATTGTCGATGCAGCTGAGCCTTCAACGATTCTTGCCCCGATCGGGCAGATAAAGCAGGGCGAATCGTTGACGATCCAAGGAACAACGAGCTTGCAGGAAGTCATCGTGCAGATTATGCGGCCGAATCAGACGCTGCTGGAAATGGACCAATTGACGAAGTCGGAGCTGCTTGCAGGCAAAACCGTAACATTGCCGATGCATGCCCCCTTGGGGAGCTATACGGTGAAGCTTGGTATGGGGAGCGATGTAAGTGTGGCGACGTTCGTTGTTGTTGCAAATGGGGGCGGTGATCCGAATCCGGGAACAGATCCGGGAACAGATCCGGGGACAAATCCAGGGACAAATCCAGGGACAACCCCAGGGACGGATCCGGGAGCAGACCCAGAAACGGATCCCGGGACAGAACCTGCGGAAACCCCGGCAGCTCCTGGTCTTCCCGGCGAGAAGCCCGACGGCAGCGGCGAGCTAGCGATTCAAGCTGTGGGCAAGCCTGACGCAGCAGGCGTGGCGAAAGCAGCCGTGACACTGGAAGCGTTAGACGAAGCTTTCGCCAGCGTGCAGGGCGCTGCTGCTTCCAAGCTGACGCTTGACGTGCAGAAGGTTGGTGGAGCGCAAGCCTATGAAACGACCCTTCCAGCTGCTGCTCTATCCGAGGGAGGCAAGCTAAGAGAGTTGACGCTTCGAACGGAGTTCGGCTCGTTAACGTTGCCTAGCAATATGTTTACGACAGCGGCAATCGCAGGGACAGCGAATGTGTCCATCACGATACGTCATGTCGGGGCAGATAACTTACCTGCGCAAGCGAGGGCTGCCATTGGTAATCGGCCCATCGTGGACATCCAAGTGATGCTTGATGGTCAACCAGTGCCCTGGGCGAATGACCAGACGCCAGTCAGCGTATCGATCCCGTATCAGCCGACGATTATGGAGCTGAACAACCCTGAGAACATCACGGTTTGGTATCTCGATGAGCGTGGCATGCCCGTGCCAGTGACGAGCGGCAAATATGATGAGCAATCAGGTCAAGTGACATTTATCACCACACATTTTAGCCGATATGCCGTCGTCTATGTGACAAAGACATTTGGCGATATTGCTGCATTTCCCTGGGCTAAGAAGCAGATTGAGGCTCTCGCAGCCAAGGGGATTATAGCTGGAACTTCGGAGGGGTCTTTTTCTCCGGCAGCTTCCATCAAACGGGCTGACTTTGTCATTCTTCTCATGCGGACGCTAGGAATGACGGCGCCGGCTGGGGAAAAGTTCGCAGATGTTAATGCCAGTGATTATTATCATGATGCGGTTCAGACGGCTAGAACACTTGGCATTACGCAAGGCTTTGGCGATAACCAGTTCAAGCCGAACCAAACCATTTCCAGGCAGGAAATGATGACGCTTACGGCAAGAGCGCTGACCATCGCTGGTAAGCTGGCGCCTGTTGGATCTGGCGGCAATTTGGCCGCATTCAAGGATGCAGCTGACGTAGCGAGCTATGCTTCGGACAGTATCCAAGCGCTGATTGGGCAAGGGATTATCGAAGGCAGCAATGGTTTATTATTGCCGTGGGCTAGTACGAGCAGAGCGGAAACAGCCGTGATGTTATACCGAATTTATCATAGATCGGGAGGTATGTAGGATGGGATTATTGAAAAAGCATTGCGCTGCGTTAACGGCAGCCATCATGCTCACTTCAGCTGCCGTTAGCCTTGCCCCGCAAGCTGCGCAGGCAGCGAGCATGAATATGGAAGCGGACTATGCCGTCTCGGAAGGGCCGCTCGTGCGAACGGAGCAATTTAACAATACGAATTACACCCCGCTGCCCGTTCATGTCGTGGATGAATTGAAAGGGATTAAGACGAAGGTTGTACGGGATTTTGTCAAAATCAACTGGTACTACAATAAAGATAGCGCGAACAGTGACTACTTGGCCTACTCCATCGACGATGCGCGGAATGCGACAAATCCAGATTTACTGAGCGCACGCAAAGAAACGTATGACTTCATGTCACAGTTTTCTGATTCCCTCCTCATTTCCCTAGCCTATTCCTATGGCGGCGATGCGAATCCGGAGAAGAACCGGTTGATCGCCGGTGAAACCACGATGAATTGGCCGGAATTTGATAAGGCCATGAAGAAAATTATTTTTACCTTGAAGGAGAAAAATCCAGAGCTTGAGTACATCGAGGTCGGTAATGAGCCGAACTTGGAGCCAGCATTTTACGGTCATACGAAGGAAGATATCCCTGGTTATATGCGCATGTATCAAGGCATGTCGGAAGCGGTGAAATGGGTCAATACACAAGGACTCGCAGGTCAGTCTGTGAAGGTCGGTGGACCTGTTTTATCTGGCTATAACTTCGACAAGCAGAAGCAGTTCGTTGATATCGCCTATGCGAATGGGTATCAAGTGGATTTCGTATCTTGGCACCGCTATCAAGAGGATGTGCGGATGAATGAGACACAGGAAATAGAAATGAAGGGCTATCTGCACAGGTTTTATCCCAATGCTACTACCATTGTGAGTGAGTACGGTTGGAAAGGCGGCGGTGACTTAAGCGATGCGACGAATAATGTCGGTCTCGCTAAGCAAGCGGCATTCATGACCGATTCAGCTTACTTCTATGCGCGTGGAGGCACGGATATCCCAATGAACTGGGTCGCAGTGCATACGCTCAACGCCTATTTCAAAAACCAATTCGACGTCGACTACGCGTTAAGCACCGGGGATACGACGAATTGGCAATCTTTTACCAATAGTGATCCGAGATCCTTGCAATATTTGAACTTGCGCGGTTGGCGTGAATCCGCTTCGACCTCGAAGCCGATGAAAATCAAGGAGATTCGGTTCTTCGACAGCAACAATAATCCGATCCCGATCCCAAATGTGCTCAATGATCCAAGCATTGCAGCCGTTACAGATAATGACGATGCAACGCAATTTACGCAATCCGATTATTGGACGTGGTTAAAATTTGACCTAGGAACGAATGCGCCAGCCGTCGCAAGAGTGGATATCAAATGGGGGAACACGGACATCAATACGTTTCAACTCATCGGGACGAGTGATAAGCTGAAATATTATGAGGTGCTCGGGCATACCTTTTTTACTCCTTATTTCAACACGATGCGCATGTTTGCTCAGTTAGGAGATACGCGTGTCAAAACTAGTGGTGGCAGCATGGAGATCTATGGAACGCGGATGTTAGCCACGAAGAATAGCGATACGAAGGCTACGATGATGGTTTGGAACAAGCAAGGTGACGGTACAGCATCCGCCAATGTGGATATTAGCGTGAAGAATCTACCTGCGGGATTCCAAGGGAAAAGCGTCCGCTACAAAAAGCTCCTTGTCGATGAGTCCCACAGCAATCATGCCTATAACAAAAGGGACGACCTGCAGATGGTTGATGAAGGAATCGTCAATCTCACCGATACGATCGTGCTAAGCCAAACGCTGGAGAAAAATGCGGTCATGCTCATCGAGCTGGAAGCCGTAGATCCGAGCATTAAAAATATTGTGTCCGCGGGTAAAGCGGTGACCTTATCTCCTGGCATGACGGGCGGGGCGAACCTCGTAGATGGTTATGACACGACTGCAGCTGTTGCTGCTACTAACACCTATCCGCAAACAGTGACTGTCGATCTAGGCAAGTCCTATCAGCTCGCGGGGATGGGCATCGATTGGACGAATAGCGCCTCCAGAGGGTACACCTATACGATCGAGAGCAGCCTGGATGGTACTCATTTTACTCTAGCATCGGATATGACTTTCAGCTCAAACCCAACCTACGTGCCACCTCTGGGAAATAGTCTAGCGTGGTTCACGGGAAAAGCGCGTTACGTCAAGTTAACGGTAACAGGCTCTACGTATGATGGCCCGCTATCGATCAATGAAGTGAAAGTATTCGCAGATGGCATGTACAAAAATGGGTTCGAATCCGTCGCCGATCGGGACACATCCGCATGGACGATGACGGGGTATAGCAGCGTCTCTACGCCATGGACATTCGCTACCGACAGTGTGACCAATAACACGTATGCGATTCCAGTAAGTACGTACGGCACAACACCTAGTTTTGCCATTCTAGGGGATGATATGAAGGACTATGGGGTCGAAGCTCGCGTTAAAGTGGCGAATAGCAGTTACGCAGGCAATGTGCAGATGGGGTTGCTGGCTAGGGCGAGCACGTATAACAGTCATTATTATTTTAAATTAATGAGAACGAACACGACGAATCAAGCTATTCTAGAAAAAAGAATAAACGGAACAACGACCGTTCTCGCAACGGTTGATTTACCGGCAGCGATTGATTCGTCGAAATGGTATAAGCTCAATTTGGAAACAATTGGAACGGCAATTAAGGGTTATGTCGATGGCGTCCTTGTCTTTGATACAACGGATACCAGCCGAACGAGCGGTAAATTCGGCTTGCGAAGTCATGATGCCCTAGCTAGCTTTGATGATGTGCGGGTATATCCAATCGTACCGTTGCTTGGCAGTATCAAAGTGGATGGCGTGATAATCAACGGTTTTGACCCTAGAATTAATAGCTACACAGTGCTAGTGCCTTCTTCAACCAGCACAGTGACGGTGACAGGTTCTGCCTATGGAACTGGCAGCATTGCCGTTTTGCCTGCTTCAGGACAAGTAACTTTTGATGCGGTAGGACAAGAGAAAACCTACATGATAGCTGCGCTATCTAGTGAAGGGAATGGCGCGAACTACTATTTGCTCAGGTTGAAGCAGGCGAGTTCGGATGCGACGTTAAGCAGCTTGAGGCTGTCCGTGGTCACGGATCCATTGACATCACCAGGTCAGAAGCTTCCTGCTATGAGTATTGCGCTTATCCCAGGGCAAATGAATTACACCATTCACGTTCCTTCCAGGACGAATTATGTCAAAGTTGTTGAAGCTGTACCGACAGCGAGCAATGTGGCCACAGCTCAAATCTCAGATGGCGTTATGGTGAATGGAACAGGAACCGCGAAGGTGACGGTCACCTCAGAGGCTGGTACAACGTCAGTGTACACGCTGAATCTTGTAGCGAATGCCGAAGCTCCTACAGGCGCGGTGCTTTATCAAGAAAATTTTGACAATGGCAGCTACAATTCGGATCCTTCCTTCGGGTGGAATAATGGGGCTACACCGAATGCTGCTTCCTCACATTTGCGGGTTGTAGATGAGGAGCAAGGGAAAGTGCTTGAGAAATATACAACGACGAGCATGGCTTTTACCGTTGGTCAGAGTGCATGGACGAATTACGATGTGCGGGCAAGGGTCAAAGCGCAAGTCGGAACTGCACTGCCAGGCGTGATCGCGCGGGCTTCCGATGATGCGAAGAACTTCTATATGCTGCGTATTCATAATGGCACCAATGGGTTAGCGGGCGGCAGTACGGGGTATGTAGCTTTGGGCCGCATGGTGAACAGCAGTCTGAAGGAGCTGGACAGCAAAAAAATCCCGTATCCTTACATCGTCGGAAACTGGTATCAATTAAGGCTGGTCGTGGAGGGTAATCACCTTAAGGGCTATGTTGATGATAACCTCATTTTCGATGAAATCGACAATGGCGCGTTGTTCTCCTCGAATCCGCCTACATTAATACAAGGGAAAGCAGGTATCCGTGTAGCCAACCAAGCAGCTAGAATCGACGATTTTCTCGTGACCGAATTGACAGATGACGTCGTAGTCGTGCCGCCAGTTGAAACGCTATTGCCTTTTACCCTAGAAGGTCAGTTGAATAGAAGCAATGGGCTTAACGCGAGTGTACTCGTTAACCGTGCGGCAAACGCAGCGGATCATCCAGGAACGGAAGTTGTCTTCTTCCAACTGCTCCAAGGCACAACACCTGTATCCTATGTCGCGATGGAAAGTGAAATTGGGGCAGGAAATCGTGTAGCTGGACATTTCGATGTACCAGACCCGGAGAATATGAGCTATCACGTTCATGCTTTCGTGGTGAGTTCATGGGATCTCCTGAATGAAAGCTTGCCGCTTTCGCTCTCGAATAAGCTGGACCTCGAATAAATGTAAAAGACAGGCTGTAATCCGACTAAGGTGTCGTGATTGCGGCCTGTTTCTGATGAAAGTCGAGATATGACTATAGACGACAACGTTTGAATCCGCTTACAATTACCCTGTCTTCAGCGGTACGCGCGGCCGAGGGAGTACCCATAGGTGAGGAGTGGTATGCAATTGAACACGAACCGTTCGAGTTTATCGATCAAGGTAGTGATGATGCTGTTGATTGTTGTGATAGGTTTCACGTGCTTACCGATTAACATTCCGATAGCCGCAGCGGCCGATACGATTACCCTTACGAAAGGGACGACCTACCAAGCAATCGATGGTTTTGGAGCAGCGGCGAATAAGCCCGTGTACGACTTGCAGCACAATATGAGCGCGGTGAATCAAGGTGCTATTCTGGATAAACTGTTTCTTAACAGCGGCTCTAATGCTGGACTCACGATGGTTCGGTGGGAAATCAATCCCTTCAAGCTAAGTGAGGACCCATCGGGCATTGAGATTTCCTATTGCGGATGGAACAATTGTACAGAAGACTGGAGTACGGATTCGCACCAACGGTGGTTTGCCGACCAAGCGTTGTCGCGTTATAGTGCTATGCAGTTCTATGCCGTTCCGTGGAGCCCTCCTTCGTGGATGAAAGACACAGCTACAGTGAAGGGCGGTCATTTACTCCCTGCTCGCTATACGGACTATGCCAACTATGTGGCGAGGTGGATCCAGAAATATCGGGGTGATTTCGGCTATAACATCAAATGGTTAAGCATTCAAAATGAGCCTGATTATGAGAATCCGCTGTGGGCAACTGCAAGATATTACAACGCAGAAATGGACAGTGTCATTGGTGCGGTTGATAGCGCTCTGACCAGCAAAGGGATAAGGTCGCAGGTCAAGTTAACGTCTCCCGAGGCAACATCGGAGAATGTGGCGATGAATTTCCTAAACAATATGCCAACGAACAAGGGCCTTGTGGACTATGTAGCCTATCATAATTATGGCAATGACAATAGCTCGCTTTATGCGGAAACAAAGCCAAAATTAATGACGGAATATAATTTTAAGGACGAGACAAACAATCTCTGGAATCCTGACAATACGACCTATGATAACCAACAAGCGATCGATCTCGCAGTCCGAATTCATCGCGCGCTAACCACAGGCGGTTCGAATGCGGCCAAAGGATTCTTGTATTGGTGGAGTATTGGCAGCAATGAGAGCTTGGCGCAACAGTTGATCAATCTGAATACGAGCGGAGGTACATATGCAATGAGTAAGGTTCTCTACGCGATGGGCAATTTCAGCCGTGTGATGAGACCTGGTTATGTTCGCATTCAAACGGCCTCTAGCAATCCGTCCTTATTAGTTGTGGCAACGAAAGTTAACTCAACCAGTAAAGCGCAGCTCGTCGTCATCAATACCTCAGCATCCGATATCACGGCTACCGTGAGCGGATTCAGTACATCCTCAACCGCAGCGTCCAAGCTCAAGACGAGTGCTACGGATAACCTTACTAATATGACAGATGTGACACTGTCAGGGGGATCGTTCACGCAAACCTTTTCAGCCAAATCGGTGTATTCCTTTTCCGAAAAATAAAATCACAACCAAGAGGCAGGCGTCCTAGAGACGGCTGTCTTCAACTTTGAAACGGCCACTTCTTCGTTAATAACCGACTAATAACGAAAATACGTCAATTTCGAACATATTAGCTGTAGTTTATACATTTAATCACGAATCCGCAGTGGACAGACTCTTTATATTTAAGTTTTCAATAGATGTGTTAATCGTTCGGCAGTCTCAACAGTAGCCGTGTAAATCATGACTTTCATATAGGGGCTATGAGGTGTTTCTAGAGTTACAAGTTCAAACTCCATTTCGCCAACGGAAGGATCCGACCATCGTTTGTGACAGTCAGCAGCGATTTGAACGTCATGAAGCGGCCAATACGCACGAAAAACCTCGCTGGTTTGCAAAAACTCCTCTATTCGTTCATGGAACCTTTCGTCTTGCGGGAAATGAGCGTAATCTGCACGAAAATGGGCAATCATGACCTGCGCTTTGGCCTCCCAATCCGGATTATTTGTCTGAAGAGACGATTCTGTAAGAAACCTACGCAACCAATTAGGTCGTTGTTCAGATTTCACATCAGTCGCCGGAAGGCGAAATACCAGGCGTGCAGCCTGATTCCACATCAGCATATCCCAGTTTCGTCCCAAAATGAAAGCTGGATTCGGTTCAAGCGCTAGCAACATTCGCTCCATACCGATGTTTATCCCTGTAGCAGGCTCCTCTTCTTCGGATTTGGCTGTTCTTGCCAGCATATGAAGATGACGCCGCTCATCGACGGATAGTTGGAGTGCGTCTGCAATGCTATCAAGCACTTGGACCGAAGGGTTCACCTCTCTGCCCTGCTCTAAGGAGGTATACCAGGAAGTTCCAATATTAGCAAGATGAGCCACTTCTTCACGCCGCAGTCCAGGTGTACGACGCCGTCCAAATGAAGGTAATCCGACTTCTTCCGGGGTAAGACGTTCTCGGCGTGCCCGCATAAATTCGCCAAGCGATAAACTAGAAGACATCTCTCCCATAGTTGATTCCCCTTATCCTGACACTGCCAAACCTACGATAAACGCAGGAAGGCTTATGAGTATAGTATCTGCAATACTGTAAGTATAGCACCAACATAACGAGGGGGGTAATTGGAATACGATGAATATTTTTGTAACAGGAGCAACAGGGAAAGTAGGGAGTCGCTTCGTACCACGCTTACTGCAGCGCGGTCATAACGTTAGCGTGTTGGTACGGGACGCAGCGAAGGCGGGGATGCTGAAGCAGCAAGGTGCCAATGTCATTGAGGGAGATCTTTTGCAGCCGGAAAGCCTTTCTTCCGTGCTTAGGGGTAAAGATGTTGTTGTGCATCTTGCAGCGCAATTTCGTGGTGTCGATGAATCCACTGCGCGAAAGTCAAACATCGATGCAAGCATCTCTTTAGCAGAAGCAGCATGCAAGGCGAATGTTCCAAGGTTTGTATTTGCCAGTACGAATCTCGTATATGGCACTGGGAATGCCAGTGGACCGAGCCGAGAGAATGATCCTCTGCAACCCTCGCACCCTTACCCTCAGACGAAAAAAATAGCGGAAGAAGCTTTGTGCAAGCTTCATCGAGAGAAAGGACTGGGGCTTCGCATTGTACGACTTGCTTTTGTCTATGGAGAAGGTGATCCTCATATTATCGAATTCGTGCCGATAATGAGGAAATGGCATGGGGCTAAACGGCTTCATATGATTCATCATGCAGATGCAAGCCAAGCCTTGCTTCTCGCTGCTACAACTCACGGAATCGACGGCGGCATTTATAATGCCGCTGACGATTCGCCAATTACCGTGGCAGAGTTGTTTCGAGTTCATCATCAGTCCGAACGGTTAGAGGCAGAGGATGAACAGCAGCATTTCAAGCCATGGGACATGATCGTCGATACAACTCGAATTAGAGACGAGTTGAACTATCGTCCAATTTACCCTTCATTTTATACAGCGCGAGATGCTGGAGTTTTGTGATTCATTACATTTCTTAGCAGTAAAAAGCCTTCCGAATGGAAGGTTTTTTGCTATGAGGCGTCGAGGGTATTGCCGAAAGGGGAGATGCCAACCTTATCTATTCTTTTTCATCAATCTTGTTTTATTGCATTTCTAGTCTTCCGAACCCCTATGCAAAAAAGCAAAACCGCGAAAATATCGATGATTTACATCTTTTTCGGCAACCCGTTATGATAGGGCTATCCGATCGGGGAGTGATCAACGAATGATAAAAAGAAATAAGGAGATAGTGGGGATGAAGCTGGTCTTCCGTACGATCGTCCGGGATCGCGTGCTCTATATCATGATGATTCCCGGGCTGCTGTTTTATTTGATATTCAAGTATGTGCCGATGTATGGCTTGTTGATGGCTTTCCAAAACTACTCCATCTCTAAAGGGGTATGGGGAAGCAAGTGGGTGGGGTTTGAGCACTTTCGGGCGTTCTTCGATTCCCCGGATGCAGCGGTGCTCATTCGGAATACACTCGTTTTGAATACGCTGGAGCTGCTGGTCGTCTTCCCTGCGCCTATCCTGCTGGCTGTTCTTTTCCATGAGCTGCGCTTCGCCCTATTTAAAAGGCTGGCACAGACGATAAGCTACTTACCGCATTTTATTTCGACTGTCGTCATCTGCGGCATTATCGTCAACTTCTTGTCGCCATCGACCGGTATCGTTAATCATCTCATGGAGGCACTCGGGATCAAGCCGATAATGTTTCTCGGGGAATCACATTGGTTCCGTCCGATCTATATTGCATCCGAGTTGTGGCAGAAGGCCGGCTGGGACACGATTATTTATTTGGCGGCTATCGCTGGAGTAAATCCTACCTTGTATGAAGCGGCCAAGATAGACGGAGCGAACCGCTGGCAGCAAATTCGTCATGTCACGCTTGTGGGGATGATTCCGGTTATGATTATATTATTCATTATTAAAATCGGTCACATTCTTGAACTGGGCGTTCAGAAAATTATTCTGCTCTATAACCCTCTCGTCTACGATAAAGCAGATGTCATCAGCACTTTTGTGTATCGAAGAGGGCTACTGGACGCCGATTACAGCTTCGCTTCAGCTGTCAGCCTGTTCCAATCGGTCATTGGGCTGATTCTGGTGGTTGCTTTAAACCGGTTGGCCCGAAAATATTCGGAGACCAGCTTATGGTAGCGGAGGGGTGAAGCAATGAGAATGAAGACGAGTTATGGCTCTAAGCTTTTTGATGTATGTAACGTGCTGTTAATGATCGCACTGATGATGCTGATGGTATACCCGTTTCTCTACGTGTTCTCGGCTTCCATCAGCAATCCAAGTCTAGTTGTCAAAGGGGAAGTGATCATGTTCCCCAAGCAAATCACGCTGGAAGCATATCGGCTCGTCGCTAAGGATCCCTATATCTGGATCAGCTACTACAACACCGTTAAATACACGGTATTGCAGACGTTGCTTACCCTTATCTTCACCGCCATGCTGGCTTATCCGCTAGCTAAAAAGAGGCTGGTTGGCAGGCGCACGATTATGTTGCTTATCGCCTTCACAATGCTGTTCAACGGAGGACTCATCCCGACGTTTCTTGTTGTAAAGCAACTCGGTCTGATCAATACGACGTGGGCGTTGATTATTCCATCCTTAATCAGTACCTGGTACTTATTTCTGATGCGAACGTTCTTCGAGGGAATTCCAGATGAGCTGGAGGATGCAGCTACAATGGATGGCTGCAGTGCGCTGGGCGTATTGTTCCGGGTTGTGCTTCCTTTGTCTGCGCCGATTATGGCGACCGTAGCGTTATTCACGGCTGTTGGCCAGTGGAACTCTTTCTTCGAAGCGCTTATCTATTTGTCCGATAAACAAATGTACCCCTTGCAGATTCATTTGCGCAATATCGTCATTTCAAGTTCCGCAGCTTCGCAGGTGTCAGGCAACCAGGACGCCGATGTGTACATTCTGGAGACAGTGAAGTACTCCACGATCATCTTCGCGACGCTGCCGATCTTACTTGTGTACCCTTTTATCCAGAAGTATTTCGTACAAGGGAGCATGATAGGCGGCATTAAAGGGTAGAAACTACTGAAGCGGGGCTTAAATTGGCATATAATCGATTATGGGAGGTCTATGTAAAAATGGTCAAAACAATTAAATGGCTGGCAGGCGTCACCGCCGTTGCCGCAACCGTTACACTGCTCGCAGGTTGTACAGATACCAAGGAAGCAACTCCGAAGAAGGAAGCTGCAGCGACTCCGAGTGCACAGAGCAATCCCCGGACTGGAGGACTGAGTTTACCGCTTAGCAGCACACCAGTGACGTACAAATTCCTAATCCGCGAGGTGGCGGATATTCCCGTCAAGAATGACTGGCTCGTTCTGAAAGAGCTAGCTAAGAAAACGAATGTAAACATCCAGTTCGAGCCTGTCCCATCAACCGGCTATGAAGAGAAGAAGAAGCTGCTTATCGCAACCAATAACGTGCCTGACTTTTCCCTGGTGAACGAGACGGATGCGCTCAAAGCAGGTCCTGATAAAGTGTTTTTGAATCTGAAGCCTTACATTGACAAAGGGTTGATGCCCAATGTGAAGAAACTGATGTCCGAAATTCCGGACATTGCGGCTGTTACGACGGCAGGGGACGGCGGAATTTATTCGCTGCCAGGCTTGAGTGAGCCGAATTGGTTGAGTTATTCCTGGATGGTACGCGAGGACATTATGAAGGAGCTTGGCCTGCAAGCGCCGAAGAATACGGACGATCTGTATCGCATACTGAAGGCAATGAAGGAGAAGTATCCGAAATCATTCCCACTTATTACACAGAATGCTGCGGCCGCTGGCGCCAATGTTCCAAGTTTGTTTAACGTGTTTACGACCATGTTTACCGAAACGACTTCTGCGCTGGGCTATAACCCTTTTAATAAGAAATATGAATTCGCACCAAACCACCCGCAGTACAAAAGCATGCTGACATACTTGAACAAGCTGTATACGGAAGGGCTACTGGATCAGGAATTTGCCATCATGAAAACGCAGAACTGGGAGCAGCGAGTGCAGTCAGGCACTTCCTTTATGACCTATTACAACAAAGGCCGAATTGATATTTTTACCGACGCAGCTGTGAAAGCTGATCCGAATGCGAAATACAACATGGTTGGCATGACGCCTGTGGCGGCTCCTGGGATGAGACCATTCCAACTAATCAAAGCTAAAGTGAACGCACCTGTATCTGTTGCGCTATCCGCTAATATTAAAAATCCGGAAGTTGCTGTACAATTCTTCGATTATCTCTACAGTGACGAAGGCTCCGATATTTACATGTTGGGTGCAGAGGGCGTTACTTACGAGAAAGTTAATGGTAAGGCGCAGTATTTGCCGGCGTTTGGGACGATTCCGACGGCCATCCAGTCCAAGTTGAAGACGGAATATGGCGTCCGGTATAACAATTTCCCACTGCTGAACTACGTGAACAAAGGCAGAGACGCTGAGCCTCCGATGACGAAGAAGTTGCAGGAGCTCGAAGCGATGAACGCCAAGTCGGCATTGGATCCTTCTCCCTCTGTTGTTGCGACAGAAGCTGAACTGAGCCTAGAGAAGTCGAAGCTTCCGAGCCTCGAGAAATATATCGAACAGAAGCTGACTGAGTTCGTTATGGGGAAAACGGCAATTACGGACGCTGCTTTGACTGATTTTATCGCCCAGTGCAAAAAGCTTGGAAGCGATGACCTAATCAAGATGTATAACGAGCAGTTGCAAAGAGCGTTGAAGAAATAGGCACTTTATTCAAAGGGGTGTCTAGGAACGAGAGGAACCCGGAACATGTGGAAAAAGAGAAAAGGCCGGATATTCTGGAAATATTTCTCGAGCTACATCATTTTGATCCTACTGCCTGCCATTTCCGCATGTTTCCTGATTTATACGTATATGGTAAGCATGATGGACAGCGAAGTCGAGAAGTCGGACCTCCTAATGCTGCAAAGCTTCTCGCAGAGCACGGACAAAATGCTGTTCAACCTGCGAGAAGATATGGTTCAGCTGGCAGGATCCTACTTCGTCAGCAAGTTCAGCGAATACGGAGCAAGTCCGCAATCGGTTGACCAGGTAGAGCGGGTAGATACAATTAAAGAAATCTATCGGGAGCTAACTACAATCGAGAACGCCTATCAGCTCAGCCATGCCTTTCTATATTTTCCGGAACAACAGCTTATCATCGATAAAAACGGCGTGTCGCCTAAAGACACGTTCTTCACTTATCGCCATGTGTATAAGGGGTTGCCCGCAGAGGAACTAATAAAGTTGTTCACCGGTAAACATCGGATGACGTTCACCCCTAAGCTGAATATTCAGCGATATGATATTCTGAACCGAGAGGTGGCAGCCTCTTATCCAGCCGTCAGTCTATTGATGAGCTATCCGATCGCCTCTGACACACCGGAGGTGTATCTGGTTGCAGATCTTCAAGGACAGTCGCTGCAGTCTGACATTACGCTGGAAGCTGATCTTGGCAAAGAAACGGCCATTCTGGACGTGGCCAATCATTCTGTTATCGCGATGACGCCGGGCTATTCGGAGGAGAGCGTCCTGCAGGTAGAGAGTCTGTTGACTGTGAACGGACACGGCTCAGGCATTGTTGAGCTAGACGGAACGAAAGTTCATGTATCTTACGTCAGCTCGCGATTAAACAATTGGTACTACGTGACGCTAACGGAGCTGGATGAGCTGCGTAAATCCGCGAATCTTATGCGGACGGCATCGATTTGGTTTTTGCTTGGCTTCACGGTCATCGGAATGGTGGTCTCAGGTTTCTTAAGCCGCCGGATGGCGTCGCCGATTTATCGCATCAAATCGAAGTTCGAGCTTATGCCCGAATATAAGCAGGACGCGCCGGACGGAACTCAAGATGAGCTGCACATGATCTCGAAATGGTCCAATCATTTACTGAATCGAAGCAGTGAGATGGAGGTCACGCTACGGGCCGTAGAGCCGATTATTCATGAGCATTTTGTCGGGAAGATTGTGACCGGGGAGTGGAGAAATCCCTATCTCGTTCAGCAGTATGCGAAAGAGATTGGCTTTAATTTGTATGAAAACGCACCCAAATGCGTGCTGATTATCGAGCTACTCTATGATGTGAACACGCATCGGACGACGAGCGTCAGCGAGAAGACACTGCATAGCACGGAGCTGCGAAGCAAAATCGCGGCCGCCTTACACGGACGAATCTGGTTCACGCAGCCGACGGAAACTCAGCTTGTCTGCGTTATTCGGCTGATGCCGGAAGGGGGAAGCGGCGAAGAGGAAGCGCAGCTCATCCAGGCGATCTTGCAGCCGTTCGCGGTCTATTTCCGCAGCGCCATCTCCGTTGGGGCAGTCGCTTTGGAGCCTGAGCAGTTGTACGAATCGTACTGCCGAGCGGCAGAGCTGTTAGAGAACAAGCCGGTATCGCAGCTGGAGCATATCTTGACGGGCGAAGGCTTGAAGCACGAGCGAAGCTCGTTTGACGGCTGTTTGACCCAGCAAGAGCTAAGCAGGATTACTAATCTGGTCAAGACCATGGATCGTCCTGGTCTTGTCCGTTATTGCTGTGAGTTGCTGGACGACAGTGTCAGGAAGCAGTATACGCTGAAGGAGACGAAGGAGCTCGCTCGGGATATGCTTAACGCTTTTATCCGGGAAGGAAGCATGGCGACTGGTGTCGAAGTCAATTTGGAGACGTATCCGGCTCTGCTTGAGCAGTTGTCTATGTGTGTTGAACTGGAAGAGTTTAAGCTCGTCTTCTCTGAGGCTTGCGGGACGATGCTGGCTGAAGCGGAGAGCAATGAGAAACGTTCGTTGCTGCTGGAGCAGGTAACATCGTATATTCACGAACACTACGCGGAGAATCTCGGGCTGGAGCAGTTCGCGCGCCAGCTTGGCATGTCGATGGGCCATTTCAGCCGTATCTTCAAGGACTACACGTCGGAGAAGTTCGTCGATTATGTCGCCAGGGTCAGGTTGAATAAAGCCAAGGAATTGCTAAAGGAAACCGAGTTGAACATGGAGGAGGTTGCGGGGCGAGTCGGTTTTATTTCCGCAACCTCTTTCATTACGACCTTCAAGAAATACGAAGGCATTACGCCGGGGAAATTCCGAATGCTTGCTTAGGATGTAAGGTAGAAGCAGATGAGTAAAGCAACAGGGGTAGAAGCAAGATTATTACGTTGACCTGAGGTGAAAGGCATGCCAGTACAGTATAATGTCAGTTATTGCACAGAATTGCCGGAGACGCGTGTGTTGGATTTGTACCTGCCAGAGGAGAACAAGAATGGCGCTGCTATTCTGTTCATTCATGGCGGTGGATGGGCCAAAGGAGACAAGGAGCAGTTCCGTGATGTCGCAGCCTGGTTTGTGGAGCATGGCTTCGTCTGTGCGTCGATGAAGTATCGGCTGAGCACAGAGAAGCCGTATCCCGCCGCCTTGGAGGATGCGAGGTTGGCGATGCAGTATATGCGCGTTCACGCGAACGAATTAGGTTTCAATCCGGCGAAAATAGCGTCAGCCGGATCGTCAGCCGGCGGCTACTTGGCCGCCATGCTGGCGTTGATTCAGCCGGACGATAAGCTTGGACAAACGGCAGAGTTGGTGATGACGGATACACGTCCGAACGCGGTAGCCCTTTACTGTCCAGTGACGACGCTGCATGTCGACAGGGAGTTCATCTTGAAGTTTATGGCTGTGCCCGAATCGGAAGCTCCCGAGCGGTATCGCGAAGGATCACCAATCGACCGCATATCGGAAGATGCGCCGCCATTTATCATCATGCAGGGAGATGAGGATAAGACGACACCTTTGGCGGAGGTGCGCGCTTTTGCCGAGAAGCTGATGGAAGCGGGCTCACGTGCAGAGGTGGTCGCTTTGCCGGGCGTGAAGCATGGATTCAGCTATGGTATTACGTCAGAGGCACAACAACGTTCGATTCAGTCTATTCTAGCTTTCCTTCAAAATGAGTTTGCGCTAAGTGAGTTATCTATTAAACGCAGATAGATTCGTGAAAAAGAGTACAGTAGTATTGATGTAAGAAAACCGTCAGGATGAACTCCCTGACGGTTTTCTTATTTATGTTAGTAATTGTAAGCGTGTCTCCTACTGGTCGGCCGTCCGGCAGTACATACAAATCACTTTTATGCTGTCATTGGCCTGAACCACCGCGTCTCTTTATTTTTGAACGGCTTTGCAAATTTGCGTAGAACCGGCTTTCGTAGGGATTGCAAGAAAACAATGCCCCCAAAAAATCGAAGATTTACATAAGATTCCGGCTATCGCTATGATGGGGCTAACCGGGTCCGTGCTGCAAAAACTGGCGGCAAGGCGAATATCTGTTACCCGAATTTTAGAGGAGGGTGGTGGTTCGTGAATATTTTTGATAGCGCTATCATCTTGCGAGGAGATGGAGCGCAATGGTTTTGATAATCGCTGAGGAGGTTATTTGTTCATGTTCAAACACCGTTTATGGACCCATCTGGTACTTAGCCTATCCTTATCTTTCGTAACATTGGCAGGAGCCCTGTCCATCCCTAAGCCGGCCGAAGCGGCAGGCACGACCTTTTACGTAGATGATGCCAGACCAGATGACAGCGGGAATGGCACAAGCATTGCAACGGCTTGGAAGTCACTAACCAAGGTCAACAGCGTCACTTTCCAGCCGGGTGATAAAATTTTGTTCAAAGCCGGCGGCATATGGACGGGTCAGCTGCATCCGGGCGGATCGGGAAGTGCGGCTGGAGGCGCAATTTCGATCGATATGTACGGTACGGGAAACAAACCGATTATCGACGGTAACGGAATGACGGGGCAGGGTGTTGTGTTTTTCTCCAATCAACAGTACTGGGAAATCAATAATCTTGATATTAGCAATGATGCGTTGGCGGAGGGAGATCGTAGAGGGATCGAAGTCATAGCTGATACCTCCGGGACCACCAATCATTTTTATATCCGAAACAATATTATTCACGACATTGAAGGTTCGGTAGGAGGTACACTCACGAACAAGAAGACGGCTGCCATCTATTTCGAAGGCCAATCGGAGATGACGCAGTTTAATGATATCGTGATTGAGAATAATGTGATTCACGACGTGAAGAATCAAGGTATCGTAACAAATAACTCGGCGATCGACTTCAGCGCAGACGAGTATTACCCTGGGGAGTCCGGCTGGAATAACGTCAAATACGCGAAACTCGCTATCCGCAGCAACACGATCTACAACATTTCCAAGAATGCGATGATTGTCCGGCTTGCAGACGGGGGGGTCGTCGAGTACAACGTCGCTCATGATACGGCGACAGGGACGACGGGAAATACGATGTTTACAAGAAGCTCTAGAAATACGGTACTTCAATACAATGAAGGATACTTGAACAGGAGTCCGGGAGTCGACGGCAACATGTACGATCCCGACCTGAGAAGTCCGGGCACGGTGTGGCAGTACAGTTATAGCCATGATAATAATCATGGACTGATCTGGTTTTGTACCGATCCGGAGGACAGCGGTCTGATTGTCCGCTACAACATCAGCCAGAACGACAAGGGCAATCTGGTCTACATTAACTACGCGTTTACAGGAGCTTCGATCTATAACAACACGTTCTTTATCGGCTCGGGACTGTCGCCAACGATTATTAGGGAAAACCCGGCAAATGCGCATACGTACTCTTTTGACAACAACCTTATCTACAACAATAGCTCCACGGCTTCCTATGTGTTTGCCTCCAGCGGGACGACGCGTTCACTTGACTCGAATACGTTCTACGGACAGCATCCAGCGAGTGAACCTTCATCAACAGTGGATACGCATAAGCTCACTTCGGATCCCCTGCTTGTCGGACCTGGAACGGGAGGTATCGGTCTTAACGCAGTGGATGGCTACAAACTGCTTGCCGGATCGGCGGCGATTGGAAGTGGGAAAGTAATTTCAGGCAATGGAGGCAAAGATTACTGGGGCAATACAGTATCGGCGACTGCTGCACCTAATCGCGGAGCATACGGGGGAGCTGGGGTGACATACAGCAGTTTTACACGCCAGACAGAAGATCTGTTGCTGTCCGGTAGTACAGGTGAGAGACATATTTCCTTTGCGGATACGGCTTGCAGCGGAGGGCGGTGTACCAAATTTTCATCTGACGGGGTTGGCGATAATGTCATCTATGGAATCAATATCCCGCAGCCCGGCACCTATAACGTGAAGGTAGGCGTGAAGAGGCTGAACGATCGCGGTAAATTCCAGCTGTCGGGAGCGGGGAGCCCCATCGGTACGGAGCAAGATTTGTATTCGGCGACCTCTTCCGTAGTTGAGCTGAATATTGGCAACGTAACCTATAACCAAGCTGGAGATAAAGGGCTGAAATTTACGGTAACTGGGAAAAATGCGGGCAGTTCGGACTATATTCTGTCGTTTGACTACGTTGTGCTTACTAAGCAGTGATAATTGACTTTGGAAGATATGCGGTTGAAGAGGGAGAAGAAAGCGATGAAAGGTAAACAACGGGTAAAAAAGCAACTTGCAAGCTGGCTCTTGGCCAGTGTGCTGCTTATTGGAGCCGTGGTGACAGTGGCGGTTCTGTCAGGCTTTCAGGACGATAGTCTGGGACGCATCAACAATTCGCCGGTGGACCGCAGAGAGTTTGCCTTGCTTCTATCCCAGCAGCGATCGCAGACCGTCCAATATTATAAGAAACAGTACAACGCCGCCGTTAACGAAACGTTCTGGACAACCGCCTATGAGGGCGTGACACCGGCTGATTATGCCAAGCAAGCAGCGCTGAACCAGATGACCGAATATCGGGTTCAGCAGCAGCTTGCGCAAAGCAATGGACTGGAGGTATCGGCAGATTACGGGCAATTTCTGCAGCGCCTTCGGGAGGAGAACGAGCGACGCAAGGCGTTGCTGCAAACCGGTAGCCCGATCTACGGGCCTACCCAGTACAGCGAATGGAGCTTTTATGATTATATACATTCTAACTTGGTGATTAAGCTAAAGGAAAAGCTGCTGGAAGGCGGAGGGGGCCCCACAGAAGACGAGTTAAAACAGTTGTACGAGGAGCACAAAGATAATCTGTACCGGATGCCTGATGAAGTAACTGTGAATGTCATGTCTTTTCCGCTGGGTGACGGGAATCGAGCTGTGGATGCAGTGTCTATGCTGACTGGTGGCGTTTCGTTCTCGCTAGTGCGGAGCGAGCTTTCGCCGTATGTGTTGAAACGTCGGGCAGACGGGGAGGGTATTCTACTTGGAGGAGCCGGAACGGAGGATCGGTCTGATGTGGAGGAACGTTTATTGAAGGCGGCACTGCAGCTGCAAAAGGGAGAGGCGCTTCACATTGATTTTGCCAATTATACAACAGTCATTCAGCTTGTCAGTAAAACGGATAAACATTCTCTCCCTTTCGACAAGGTCAAGGACGTAATTCTTCGTGAATGGACTGACCAATGGTTTGAGCAGCAGATTGAGCAGTTAAAGAAGCAAGCGAAGGTTGAGCTGAATCAAAGGAATTATCGGAGCATTAAGGTTGCAGAATGATAGGTTTAATGAAGTGAACAAACACTTCGGAACGGAGGTACGAATGATCAGAAAGCTTTTACGTACTGCATTACTTGTTATCTTAAGTTTGGGGATACTACCACTCGCACCCGGACTTTCGGGGAGTGCGCAAGCTGCGGGCACGAATCTGGCGCTAGGCAAATCCGCTACAATTAACCAAGGCGGCACACTGGGCAGCACCTCGGCCAGCTTGATGACCGATGGGGATTCCGCCACGATGTGGAGGTCGTATGACGTTGGTACACCCGTCACACTTATGGCACAGGTTACGCTTGACCTTGGCAGCGTACAGTCATTTAACAAGATTGTGCTGACTGAGTACAAGCAGAAAGCCGTTCAACTGACGGTAGATGTATCGGTCGACAATACGCAGTGGGCGCAAGTTTATACGAACTCGTTCACCGCGACGGGTTCCACCAACCGGGTTACCGACATGCAACTGGGAAATCAATCGGCGAGATATATCCGGATTTCAGCCCCTAATGCCCTTTATGCATTCGGTATTTACGAGCTTGAAGTTTACGGAGGCAATCTGGCGTTGGGGAAAACGGTCACGATCAATCAGGGCGGCACCTTCAGCACCAATATGGCTGCCAACATAACGGATGGCGATGCCGCCACGATGTGGAGAAGCTACGCAGATGGCAGCCCGGCGTCCTTGTCGGCACAGGTGACATTGGATCTGGGCAGCCAGCAGCTATTCAATACAATTGTGTTGACCGAATATAAGCAAAAAGCAGTCCAGCTGATCGTGGACATCTCGGATAATCAGACGGACTGGAATCAAGTCTATACGCATACGTTCACAAATACGGGAACGAATAACCGTGAGACTACGATTGCCGTAGATAATTTAACCGCTCGTTATATTCGGATTACAACGCCTAATGCTGTCTATGCGTTTGGTTTATATGAACTTGAGGTGTATAACGCTGCAAGCCCACCTTCTAGTCAGAACGGAAGCATGATTGTGCATACGGGCCTATACGGGGGAGCGGCGCAAACCGTCACAGCGGCCAAAGCAGACTTTCACCTGTACCTGTTCATCGGGCAGTCGAATATGTCCGGCAGGGCGCCGGTAGAATCACAAGATTTGCCGGTGATCAGTCGAGCGTACTTGTTTAACGGCTTGAATCAATGGGAGGAGGCGAAACCTGGTCTTGTGACGAACCGCACTTCCCTAACAACAACGCAAGGGTTCAACCGGTATTCGTCCGTTGAAGAGAGCACCAAAGTGAACGGTTTGAACGTCGCTAGTAGCTTTGCCAAGGCGATTACGCTGAGCAACCCGCAGCTAACGGTTGGCATTATTTCCAATGCTAGAGGCGGGACCAGTATCGCCGAATGGCAAAAAGGTGCAGGAACAGGACTGTACGAGGAAGCTGTCAGAAGGACGAAGGAAGCGATGAAGACGGGGACGTTGAAAGGGATTATCTGGCATCAGGGGGAATCAGATCAGTCCAAGGCGAACAGCACCTACATGAGCAGCCTTCAGCAGTTGGTCGGCGATTTGAGAACCGATTTGGGCAGTGCATCTGTACCTTTCGTTGCGGGCCAATTACTGCCTACAAAAAGCGCGGATTTTAACCAGATGATTACGACGATTCCACAGTACATTTCCGATTCTTATTGGGTTTCTAATGCGGGTACGGTATCGATCGGTGACGGATCACACTTTAACGCATCGAGCCAAAGGCTGCTCGGGCAGAGGTATGCCGATGAAATTTTGAATCAATAGCTAAGGTAAAGAGGCTGCACTTTGGGGCAGCCTCTTACCCATGTAATGGCAAATACCAAGGCATATACAATATTTCAGGATCGCTATAATGAGACAATCCACCCTATTCATACCTTATTAAAAAGGATGAAGGTGATGGCGCTTATGAAGATAAAAGATAAACAAATAATCTTTTTTTACACAGTAAAAGGTTCCACAATAAAAAGAGTTATTCTATTGGATATCCTTCTTGGAACAGTGATGTATTATGTTGTAGATATGGTCGCCTCGAGTACGATAATCGCAATGATAGGTTCTTTTATCGGAACGGAGGGAGTTAAAAGACTTCCACGGCCGATTAATAGAAGGATAATAACGGTTACTTAATGTTACCAAAGTAGGTCTAGTGAGAAGAAAGTTGAAGCGTTGGAGCGATCCATCGCTTTTTTGGCGTGTAGTGGTGTATTGGGAGATTCCCACTTAATTGTGCAAAAAGCATCGAGCGAAGGCTCGATGCTTTTTGTGCAACATGGATGACCCTATTCTAGAACTACGGAACCCCAAGGTAAGACAGTATCCTTATCGACTGCAATAATGCCTACGCCTCCTGGGATGTATACGGCAACTGTATCTTCATCAACATTTAAGTAACGACCAGGTACCAAAAATCCATTAACAAGTGTGTGAACAACACCATTCTCATACGTGTAGTATGACGCTTCTTCAGTATCAGTTGCGGCGTTAATCACACTCGGAACCATCAAACACGAAGCTGCAAGAAGCACTGCCAATTTTGTTTTAAGTAATTTCATTTGAACCACTCTCCTATTTTGTATGATTTGTTTAAGCTTTATAAAACATATGTAAACCGTCTTTATATAATTGAATCATGTATTTTGGATTTTTTTGGGATGAGCGCTTCTCGGCTCGTTGTCCGCTAATGGCAGAGTATAAATAAACCCGCAAACCCCCTAATTTTGGAGGGGAGTTGCGGGCTATATCTTTCATTAACGAGATGAATTATGTGATACCCTACCACGGGATCGAAAATCGATTGCGTGTATGTTTACTGTTCAGCGTACCCGTCAATACGAGCGCAGCGAAGTAGAGAAACAAGGAACAAACGATCGAGGTGACGACGCACCATATCGGTGACATCCCACTGCTGATCAAATAGTGATACGTCCAGTTTCCGCAAAGCATCATCAGGATCATGGAGATCGCAACTTTGACATAGGGTCGTATACTCCAATAAAATCCGATTGAGCTTGAGATGGAAAAGAAGTTTAGCAGTGTTTGGATCACAATGCCGATACCGATGCCGTACGCAACGCCAATAATGCCATATTGGCTGCCGAAAACAAAAATGGCGACGCTCTTGAATAAAGTGGCTACGACGTAATTCCACAGCGTTGCTTTCGCGCGGCCGAGCCCAAGTAGAATGGCGTGAAGTGGTGCGTCGAAATAATGCAGGAAAAACATTGGCGCCAGGATTTGTAGAAGCACCCCTGCTTCTGGTGCATGATAGACGAGTGTTGTTAGTGGCGTCGCCCACACGTATAGGATGACGGTTGCTGGCGCACCGATTAGGAGTCCTAGGATCATCGCTTGATTCATCCGCTCATGAATGAGAAGACTATTCTTGTTCGCTGCGGCCTCGCCAATGGCAGGAATGAGCGCTGTGGACAAGGACTGCGTGATAAAGCTTGGCATGAACAGCAACGGAAAGGCATAGCCAGCCAACATTCCGAATTGCTTCGTCGCTAGCGCTGTGCCGATGCCGGCCAGCGCTAAGCTGGTTGTGATAAGCAGCGGTTGGAAAGTGCTGTACAACGAATGAATGATTCCATGACCTGTTGTCGGCAGGCCGATCTGCAGCAGCTCGCCGAGCGTGCCCCTTCCTTGTTTCAGGTGGCTTGCCCACGTCTCGCCAGGTTTTTTCGATTCGCCGTAAATCTTGTAGCTTGCCGCAAGGAACATCAGGCTGAACACCTCGCTGACCACAGAGGCAGCCATGGCCCCGGCAGCTGCATAAGCGATGCCATAAGGGAGCAAGAGGTGAACCAGCGCCAGTACGCAGGCGATTTGGACGGTATGCTCCAGCACATCGGAAGCGGCAATGGTCTTCATTTGCTGCATGCCGCGGAAATATCCTTTTAATACAGCGGAGACAGCAACAATCGGTGCGATCGGGGTTATGGCCAACATCGCGTAATAGGCGCGTTGGTCACTTAGGAGAATGGAGGCGATCCACTCCGAACCGAGTAACGATAGGGTCGTGAGGGCTATGCTCAAGAAGCTCGTGACAGCGAGTGAGACATGCAGGATGCGCCTCACTTTCATCCGTTCGCCGCGAGCGTTGGCTTCTGCGACCAATTTACTAATGGCCACTGGGAGCCCTAACTCCGTAATCGTAATGACGAGCGGAACGAGGGGATGAGCCATCATCAAGATGCCGATTCCCTCTGCGCCGAGTACGCGAGCGATATACATGCCGCTGATGAAACCGAGAATACGGTTGATGAAAGCAGCGACTGACAAGACGAACGTACCTTTCATGAACGATTGCCCGTGTTGTGACATGACGTGTGTCCTCCTGATCATCGAATACTTACATATGTATTCAATAATTGGAAAAGCATGCGAACAAGCCGATGATCTCTTTTTCGAATCCCACGATTTCTACGTGATGACGGCATTCGCAGGTTGCCCTGAGAAAGATAACGTGCTATTATTACCTGACGAACGTTCGGAAGGGTGATGGCATGACCGCAACACGAATCAAAGAAGTAGCGCGAACACATTTTGCTAAGAATGGCTATGAAGGTGCATCACTTGCTGATATCGCTAAGGATGTAGGGATCAAAAAACAGTCCATTTACACACATTTCAAAGGGAAAGATGAACTATTTCTTGCGCTATTTGATGAGGTGCTAGCGAAAGAATTGCTCTTCGTTCAAACGTATCTCGCTAACAATAAGCATCTATCCGTAGATAAACTTCTTTATGATTTTCTAATCCAATATCAAGATCGCTATGAACAAGATGATAACACCAAATTTTTCTTGCGCGTGGCCTTTTTCCCGCCGTCCCATCTCTATGATGAGATCGTTAAGCAAGGTTATGGGTATCTAGATACGATTGAAACCATGATAATGCCCCTATTTGAGCAAGCTTTGGACAATGAAATCATTAGCCCGGAAGTTAGCAGCGATACGGCCACAGTTGCTTTCTCAGCCGTCTTGGATGGCATGTTTGTGGAATTGCTATTCGGAGGATCTGCCCGTTCGATGAAAAGGATTGAATCTTCCTGGTTCGTCTTTTGGCGCGGTATCAAAAAGTAAATCAGCAGGAGGTTTGTACACATGAATCGGTATTGGATTTATATTTTCGTTGGTGTCATTTTTGAAGTGATATGGGTGACAGGTTTAAAACATTCGGATACGACATGGACGTGGATCGCTACGGTCATTGCCATATATATTTCATTTCATCTCGTTATTAGTGCGTCTACCAAATTGCCGGTTGGAACTGTATATGCCGTCTTTACAGGTATGGGGACAGCGGGAACCGTTATTGTGGAAATGCTATTTTTCGGAGAACCTTTCCAGTTTCTTAAAGTATTCCTCATTTTACTTCTATTATCCGGTGTATTTGGATTGAAATTTGTGACAAATGGTGAGAAAGGAGCTGCGGTCTAATGGGTTGGTTTTTTCTCATATTTGCTGGAATGTTTGAAGTTGTCGGTGTTGTCGGAATGAATCAAATTAATAAAGCGAAGAATATTCGTAGCTTTGCTATATTTATCGTAGGGATTGTGCTGAGTTTTACATTTCTAAGCCAAGCGATGAAAAGCTTGCCGATGGGTACCGCTTATGCAGTTTGGACAGGGATTGGGACGGTTGGAGGTGCAATCGTTGGGATGCTGTTCTATGGGGAATCTAAGAATTGGAAAAGAATCGTGTTTATTGCGATGGTGTTAAGTGCTGCCGTAGGATTGAAATTAATAGCTTAACTGAATGTAATTACTTGAAGTTAAACCTTGTTAAGTCAAGGTTTTTTTTGTTTTTCTTTATCAATGTTACATACATTTGTCCCAACCATACAACTTTTTTTATACCTGTACCGTTCTACTTAACGAGGTGATCGAATTGCCGACTGATGAGCAGTTGATTATGGAAATAAGAGCTGGTAGCGAAGCAGCTATGGAGGTGCTGACGAAACACTATTACAAGCAGATTTATGCTTATTTATATCGCAAGACAGGAAGTCCCCATACAGCGTATGATTTGACGCAGGACGTATTTGTGAAGATGATGCGAGGTCTTCCTACTTATTCAAGAAAAGTCTCGTTCCATAGTTGGCTCTATACGATCGCGATTAATTGTTGCAGGGATTATTATCGCTCGGCAGCATACCGTCAAAGTTTGACAGCAACGGAGTTTGAGGAATATCACGAACAGAACAATGAGGAATCGGTGCCTTATATCTTCGAAAGGAAAGAAACGCGGAAGCAATTGCGACAGGCTATACAAGCACTGCCGGATGTTCAAAGTGAAGCTATTCTTCTGAAATATTATCATGATTTGAAAATTCGAGAAATATCCGACATTACAGGAGCCAATGAAAATACAGTAAAGGGAAGGCTTAGGCAAGGGCTAGACAAACTGAACAAACTGCTGAGGAGGGATGACTATGAACAACAACAAAACTAACAAGCAATCTAGTGAATGGAATGAACTTGATGATGTGGATCAAGAATTACGATTGCTGTTAATTGATTATACCGTTGAATATCCTAATGACGAGGCCATTGCACAAACAATTGATGTGCTAAGAGCTTATGTTGATAAACCAGCTAAGCAGCGTGTTCCCTTCTTTCCTCTTCGCTTGAGACAGCTCCATATTCGCCCGTTCTTCTGGATTTTGAATGCCCTTTTCTTCAGCTGCGGACTTCTGGCTTGGGGTCTGTGGAAAGGTGATCCGTATATGATTATGCTGATGGTCTCGCCAGTGCCGTTTTTGCTGGGACTTCTGGAAATATTCAGAGGACGCGATGAAGGACTGCTTGAGTTAGAGATGTCTTGTAAATATTCGGGACAGCAATTAATGCTGATGAAGCTGACCGTTGTCGGAGCCTACAATGTACTATTATGTTTCGTATTAATCGCTATTTTCAGCGCATTCGGGGAACCGCTCTTGCTGTCGAAGCTAGTTATATATTGGGCCACACCATTAACAGTGACAGCTAGTATTGGGTTTGCTTTAGCCAGTCGGATGAGAGGTCAAGTAATAGCACCCGTAGCGATCGTTGTATGGTTATTTACTGCTTCGGGTTTTATAACCGCTATGGAATTTAAACAAAAATCTGATATTCTGTCTCCAATGATATGTGGAGCAATATCTGTACTTGCGATTACATTACTAATCATACAGATTAAACGGCTGAGGAGAGGTCAAATCGATGAAATTATGCATTGAAAGGGTAAGCAAGCAATACGGAAGGAAGCAGGCGCTAGATAACGTATCCTGCGAATTAACAGAGGGAGTGTACGGATTCTTGGGTGCTAACGGATCCGGAAAAACAACGCTTATGCGTATACTCGCCGCAGTCGTCAAGCCAAGCGCTGGCAGAGTGCTTCTGGACGGTGTGGACATTGAACTGTTGAATGATCAGTATCGCGATGTACTCGGCTATTTGCCACAGCATATGGGCTACTACAAAAACTTCACGGTTGAGAAATTCCTCTTCTACATCGCAGCGCTTAAAGGGATCGAGAAGAACGAAGCGCATGTGAGGGTGGAGAAACTGCTAGAGGACGTTCAATTGACAAATGAGAAGCGTGTGAAGGTTGGCAAGTTGTCCGGCGGAATGAAACAGCGGGTTGGGATCGCGCAGGCGTTGTTGAACGATCCCAAAATTATTATTGTTGATGAGCCTACTGCCGGATTGGATCCGAAGGAACGTATCCGCTTCCGCAATCTATTGTCTGCCATTGCAAGCGATAGGATTGTACTGTTGTCAACACATATCGTGTCCGACATTGAGTATATTGCCAAGGAACTGTTAATTTTGAAGCGGGGCATACTCATTGAGAAGGCGCAGCCGCAGCTGCTGCTAGGGCGGTTACAGGGTAAGGTGTGGACTGTTCTTGTAGAGCCGAGTGAGATCAACGTGCTTCAAGCAAAGTATAAAGTAAGCAATATGAACAGAAAGAATGATCATCTCGAAGTACGAATATTATCTGAGAATAAGCCAGATCCACGTGCAGTAGAGGCTATACCGAACCTTGAGGATTTATACCTGTACTATTTTGACGAGGAGGCGGTGAAGTGAGATGAAGTCATTACTAACATTTGAATTATATAAAATTTTTCAGCAAAAAAGTATCTACATCACACTTATTATGTTGCTTGGACTTATAGCGGTTAGTTTGAACTTGCAGAAAACAAGTAGTAATTTCCCTTATTATAAGGAATGGGAAGGACAGTTAACCGAAGAAAAATATGAACGAGCGGAAGCAGCCCATTTAGCCTTGATGAGTCGTGTTAATGAGGGAATACCGCTGACACGGGAAGAACAAAAGATGCAAAGTTTTTATGAGAATATAAGCGATTTTCGTGCGCTGGAGGAAGATCGTAAAGCGAGTATTGGCGTATTGAACGAGCGCCTCCATCTGCAAGAGGCGGATGCTGAAGCTGCATATGAGCAGCGTCGAACTGGACTTGAGCTCCGCATGCTCGAGGGGATAGAGATCAATGAACTGTCTTATAACCGAGCACCTTCCGAAATGATTGACTTCGTGAGAGTATTTGGCTTTCTAATCAGCGGAGCACTTATTCTTATAGGTCTAGCATCAATTTTCTCAAACGAGTATGCCACAGGAATGGATCAATTCCAGCTCAGCTCGAAGTATGGGAGAAAGCGAGTCGTTACGGCGAAAATAATAGCCTCACTGATCTACGTTATCTTCGTCATTGGTACTTGGGTGGTCTTCAATGCGCTGCACTGGATTGGCGGAGGTGGGTGGAAATCACCGATTCAGCAACTGTTAAGATATCGAGATTCCCCCTACGATTACGATATACTATCCTTAATAGGTGTTCAGATTGGCATACATACATTAGGTGCATTCGGACTTGCTATGTTCGTATTACTTATCTCTGCATTATGCAGAAATACATTTCGATCTTTTCTAATATCCGGCTTTGTGTTCGTCCTGCCCATCGCATTTGAAGAAGTCTTCACCGTAAATTTGGGATCATTGGGCGTGCTGATTGAATTCAGCTATACGAACGTCATGGTTGTGTATGATTTGTTGGCTACGTTCCAAACTATTAATTTATTTGGTATGCCAGTTCTTTACCCAATTGCTGCAGTTGCGGTGATCATAGTTCTATCTGCACTTTGTGTGCAACTGCTTTATTGGACAATAAGACGAAAAGAAGTGGTATAAGCTACGTAATAGTGGAGTAGTTTAGGAGGGTAAGTTGGTCTGGCAGCGATCAGTCTGTGGTCCTATTCCACATAGCTCCACCATAGTTTAAATCAAAACGGTAGAAGTCAAACAACCGAGTAGGACCCAGGTCACATCCCTGAGTTCGCTCGGTTTTTCTTTTGCGCGGTAAATGCATAGGGAGGAGAATGAATTGCCACGGAGCAAGATACCCTTGATATTGACTTCGTCATAGCAGTTACTTTCAAGTAACTACGCACATTGAAGTGCCTACTTTTCGGATAAGCAGCATGGCCCTACAATGGGGCTATGGCATTCACCAGAATTGCAAATAGAAGGAGAGATTCGCATGGAACTGCAACTGGCTTTAGATTTAGTGGATATTCAAGGAGCGAAAGAGATTGTTAATGAAGTGGCGGCTTATGTTGATGTCGTGGAAATTGGGACACCAGTAATCATTAATGAAGGGTTACGTGCGGTCAAAGAATTGAAAGCCGCTTATCCTCATGTGAAAGTACTGGCAGATCTGAAAATTATGGACGCAGGCGGTTATGAGGTTATGAAGGCATCCGAGGCGGGAGCGGACATCATTACGGTGCTTGGCGTATCAGACGATACGACGATCAGCGGCGCTGTGGCTGAAGCTAGAAAGCAGGGAACTCAGATTATGGTCGATATGATCAATGTCCTTGATATGGCCAAACGGGCTCAAGAAATTGATGCATTAGGCGTTGACTATATTTGCGTGCATTCCGGTTACGATCACCAAGCGGATGGGAAAAACTCTTTAGAAGATTTAGCTACAATTAAGCGAGTTGTTAAAAATGCTAAAACGGCTATCGCTGGAGGCATTAAGCTGAATACGCTGCCGGAGGTACTTGAAGCAGGACCTGATCTGGTTATTGTCGGGGGAGGCATTACGGGCCAAGAGAATCGACAAGCAGCGGCAGCGGAGATGAAGCGCTTGGTTCAAGCGGCAGGGTGAGTTTATGATTCCTCATACAACGGCAGGAACATCACACGTAGCGGCCGAGCTCTATCATGCTTTTCAACAAATTAATGAAGGTGATGTTACAGAACTTGCCGAGCGAATTATGAAAGCCAATCGGGTTTATGTAGCGGGAGCGGGAAGATCGGGACTAATGGGTCGTGCGTTTGCGATGCGACTGATGCAGCTGGGTATTCCCGTCTATGTTGTTGGAGAAACCGTGACACCTGCGATAAAAACCGGCGATCTCCTCGTTATCGGCTCAGGTTCTGGCGAGACGCCGCTACTTGTTGCCTTCGCTCAAAAAGCCGCGGCGCTTCAAGTGGAGGTTGCCTTGATCACGCTATCTGCTCACTCGATGATTGGGCGAATTGCGGATTATACGGTTAAGCTGACTGGAGCTCGTAAAGATCAACAGGATGCAGGAATCTCCTTGCAACCCATGGGGAGTCTATATGAGCAAACCTTGCTGCTATTCTATGATGTTGTGATCTTAAGCCTCATGCAGAAGCTAGAGATGGATACGAACAGCATGTATGCCAATCATGCAAACCTAGAATAATGTCATGAGGTAGAAGGCTTCTTCCTAACTACGGTATAATGAGTATGTAGAGAGGAGGCCGCAACAGAATGGCACTTGAAGTCAAAGAACGAATTAATTTACAGGAGATTAATTGTGAGAAAGAACTAACACTGGCTGTTATCGGAGGAAAGTGGAAGTTAATTATCATGTGGCATCTGGGATTGGAAGGGACGAAGCGTTTCGGAGAATTAAAGCGGCTCATCCCGGGCATTACTCAGAAAATGTTAACGAATCAACTTCGCGAACTGGAGGAGGATCTTCTTATATGCCGAGAAGTGTATGCGGAGAATCCTCCTAAAGTGGAATATTCCCTGACTGTGTATGGGCAAAGCCTGATGCCGTTACTACAGATGATGTATGATTGGGGCAAAGGTTATAGAGAGAACGTCATACAGCCAACGATGCCCTCAGAAGGTAAAGAGAAGTCAGTAAAATGACTTCTTTTTTTGTTTCTTGGAGGGGGGATGGTTGCATACGTTATACCGGTAATACATGAGGTGGAATAGTGAATTCACCCCTGAATTTTTGTTGTAAATGCAATAAAATTGAGATAGTATTGATCTACCAATTATATTGCACTTACAACAAAAGGAGCTTACTAATGAAGGAAATCCTTCGTGAGATTGGCATGATCGCCAGGGCATTAGATTCAATAAGCAATATCGAATTCAAAGAGTATGATCTGACAAAAGGACAGTTTTTGTACCTTGTACGAATATGTGAAAGCCCAGGAATCATTCAAGAAAAGTTGGCTGAAATGATCAAGGTAGATCGTACAACAGCGGCTCGCGCCATTCAAAAACTCGAAATGAATGGGTTCATTGTCAAGCGAGATGACACTCTGAACAAGAAAATTAAAAAGCTCTTTCCAACAGAGAAAGGGGAAAATGTGTATCCTTTTATAAAAAGTGAACATGATTATTCGAATAGCGTTGCACTTGACGGGTTCTCAGAGGGCGAAGTAGAAACCATGTATGCTCTTCTTCAAAGAGTAAGAAAAAATGTTGTGAAAGACTGGGAGTACGTAAAAAAAGGAAACAAGAGGGAATATTGATTATAAAAAAGGAGTGACATGATGGATGACTCTACATATACACAAGTGTAGCTTTGACGATATAAGTAAACTTCAAGAAATTAGTGTTGAAACATTTACGGAGACATTTAAGGATCAGAATACATCCGAAAGTCTACATGCTTATCTGAATAAAGCTTTTAATCTCATACAGTTAGAAAAGGAAGTATGGAATCCCTTATCGCAATTTTTTTTCATTTATATGAACGATGAAGTTGCTGGATATTTGAAGGTCAACACCAATGAGGCTCAATCCGAAGCAATGGGTGACGACTCCCTTGAGATCGAACGAATCTATATAAAGGGCAAATTTCAAGGGCATGGACTTGGCAAATATCTGCTAAATACAGCGATAGAAACGGCAATGGCATGTGATATGAAGAGGGTTTGGTTAGGCGTCTGGGAAGAGAATGAGAAGGCGATTGCTTTTTATAAGAAAATGGGGTTTATTCAAACAGGAGCCCACTCTTTCTATATGGGAGAAGAAGAACAAATTGACTTGGTATTGACCAAATTACTCAACTAGAAAAGGCAAGGCAAGTTAACAAGTTAGGAGTTCAAAAAAATGAAAAAAAGTGCAGGCAAGTTCAATAAAATTTACGCCATGCAGTTGGCAACTATTTTTATTGGATTTGTGATCTTCGGGTTTTCGGAAAATATAAAAGGACCAGCAATACCGCGTATTCAATTCGATTTTATGTTAGATGAATCCCAGCTTGGCACTTTATTATCTTTGAATGCGCTGGGTTATCTGATTGCCTGTTCCTTTACAGCGTTTTTGACCAAAAAATGGGGAATCAAATGGGTTACTGTTGCCGCGTTCGCCTCTATGGCGGTTTCCGGTATTCTTATCTATTTTTCCCATCATTACACGTTGTTCTCGGCATCGTATTTCTTGATGTATATCGGCAATGGGATGTTGGAGATTGGCTTGGCTATTCTAAGCGCTCGGATTTTCGTGAGGAATACGGGTATGATGATGAATATGACCCATGGTTTCTATGGTTTAAGTTCAACAGTCGCTCCACTTATTGCAACGGGTCTTATGACGGTGACGATTGCTGGGCACACACTGGATTGGCGCGGGATGTATCTGGTGATGCTGCTATTGTCTGTGATCCCAATTATAATTACGCTGTTCAGTACATTCCCGGGAGATGACATCTCACACGAAGATCGTATTCCATTGAAAGCCTTGTTGAAAGACCGCGTGCTATGGTTAATGGTGCTAGTGCTTACGTTTGGTGTTGTATCCGAATTGGCCGTAGGCGGTTGGCTCGTTAACTTCCTGGAGAAGGCTTATAACTGGGATACCGTAAGTGCTTCTGGCATGTTGTCGATCTTTTTCTTATGTTTCGCATTGGCCAGGCTATTGCTTGGACCACTAACAGACCGGATAGGGTTTGTCCTATCCCTCATTATATCCTCTGGGTTTTCGGCCTTATGTACCTTGGCCGCCATACTTGGTGGTGAGAGCGTCGCGTTCTTGTTTGCTGCATCTGGTATAGGCATTGCGATGATTTATCCGACAGTGATGGCTTTTATCGCCAAGCGATATCCGAAGGGGAGCGATACGGTTATCACGTTCACGGTAACGTTGATGGGTATAGGCAGTGTAATCGGCAATTATCTCATCGGCGGAATTACAGGGCTCGTCAAACACACGGTAGGTGAGGATTCGCCTACAAGCTTGCTTCGTGGACTTCAAGCTGGCTACGGTTTTATTGGATTGTGTGCAGCCTTATGTGCAATAACTGGGCTTATTTTATACGTACATTTATATAGGAGGAAAGAAGTCATCTAACTTTCAAAAATAAATAAACGAAGACCCACTGTTGGTGCAGTGGGTCTTCGTTTATTTACGGATGAACCGAACCAATCACGTTAAATATGTTCCATTCGCAAGATAAAACTGTTCCTGTTCATGATAAATAAAGTGCTGTAACATTACCTTTATGATAGGCGAATTATGCCACTTTTTGGGGAGTGTATGTTGGAAATGATGGAACTTCTTCGCAAGCTGCTGCCGCAAAAAATAAAATTTCGATTATTCTTCAGCTTTGTGCTCGTGATTCTGATTCCACTGTTTATTTTGCAGCTCTACTATTACCGACAGACAGAGGACCTGATCGTAAACAAAATTAGCGAGCAATTCGGCGCGCAACTTAACATTATGAAAACGGACTATAACGACACGGTGAAAGCAATGTTCCTGCACCTAGTTCAATTGGAGAAAGAACCTGCCGTTATGGAAGCGCTGCAAGCCGGCGATAGCGTTCCGACCGACGATAACGCTAGGCAGATTCGCGAAGTACTCGAAAAAATGCGCAACCGTAATCTATCGCAAAGCCGTTTTTTGTATATGTCGGTGGCAGACGTGACTGGCAATCACTACGATTCCTTCGATGTGCCGCAAGGGGAAAGGCTGCTTGATTGGAACGCCGAGGCTATTGGCGAGTTGGCAAACTCGAAAGAAAGCTATCGCTGGATGTCCGCTGACCGAAACGATTTACCCGTAGGACTTAGTGGAAGTGCCCATATGCTGACGCTAACGGGTTCGCTCAAGAATCAGGGGAAGCTAGTGGGTGTCGTGCGAATCCGTTTCGATTATGAGGCGTGGATGAAAGGAATTGCCAAAGATTTCCCCGTACAACAAAACTATTATTTGGCCGATGAAGCGGGGAACTTGCTCTCTCAGACGGAGAAAATGAGCGGGATGAGCTCAGAAGTCGTCCGTAAGTTGCTGCAGAGCCCTAATCAGGAACTCCTGTCTTATATTGATGAACGTTATTCTATGTTGTACAACTCAATAACGTTAACTCCACAGAAATGGCAGATCATAGGTGAGTTTCCGCTTCGCTTTTATTTCGGCGACTTGAAGTTATTGGAAAGGCGCATGGTTATCACCTTCTTGCTGCTGACGGCTGCTTTTATTGGCTTGACCCTATTCGTCTCATCCACGATCACAAGGCCGCTTCATCAGCTCAAGAAAAAAATGGAGAACATGGTGAAAATGAGGCTGAAAACGTCCTTGCCGGAGAACAATTACCGTGGCGAAATACTTGCGCTCGCACAATCTTTCAATCAAATGGTCACAGATACGAATGGACTGGTACATCAATTGAAACAGGAGGAACGGCAGAAGGAAGCGGTACGGTTCCAAATGCTGCTAGCCCAGATGAAGCCACACTTTCTGCTGAACACATTGAATACGTTGAAATGGCATGCGATCGATCGGGAAGATAATGTTACATCGGAAATATGTATTCAACTAGGGAAGCTGCTAGAAACGAGTCTGAATGCGGAAGTGGAGCTGATCCATCTGAGGGAAGAAATCGAACTGATCAATGCGTATTTGTACATTCAAAATGTTAGGTTCGACCATCTATTCGACTTTCGTTACGAATACGAAGAGAAGCTTCAGTATGTGCTCGTTCCAAAGCTCAGCTTGCAGCCTCTTGTGGAAAATGCAATCGTACACGGATTCGCGAGAATGAATCGTGGAGGCTTAATTGTCGTTCGCATCTATGAACAGCACGACGCAGTCGTGGTAGAGGTTCAGGATAATGGACAAGGCTTGCAGGAAGCGGAGCGTGTAAGGCAGAAGCGAGTGCGCAAAGGCATCGGATTAACGAACGTGAAGGAACGGCTGGAGCTCCTGTTCAAAAAAAATGCAGAGCTGCAATTGATAGAGTTGGAGGATGGAGCATTGGTACGGCTGCGATTTCCTCTATTGATGTCAGTTCCTTATAGCAAAGGAGGGAATCTTCATGTGGAAACTGATCATCGTTGAGGACGAGCCATTAGTTAGAAGAACTATCGTTGGTAGAATTAATTGGCAGGAGCATGGCTTCGAACTCGTAGGCGAAGCGGGCAACGGACAGGAGGCCCTTGAACTGATGAAGTCGTACAACCCGGATCTCATTATAACGGATATCGTCATGCCCCTGATGGATGGCATCGAGCTGCTAAAGGAAGCCCGTACAGGAGGATGGGACTGCCGTTTTCTGATGTTGACCTGTATGAATGATTTTGAATTCGCGAGGCAAGCGCTCGATTATGGGGCTTCCGGGTATTTGCTCAAACTTTCCATGGATGTGAAATCGTTGGAAACGGCGCTGTATAAAATCAAGCGGGAGCTGGAGAGCCGAGCAGAAGTTCGCGAGCTGCAAGAGAAGCAGAGCTTGTACCGGTATCGCGACTTGTATCGTTCGCTGTGGGATCATTTTTACCTTAGGGAGGGTAGGCATCCGGGCTTGGAAGATGAGATGGTGGCGATGCCTTCATTCTCATTGCAGCATGTATTTTTTTGTGCTTTTTTACACGACAACGTGGAATATTGCATGGAGCAAGCACGGAAAATTGGTTTCCTTGGTTCAGACGCAATGAGTGGCCCGTCCGAATGGTCAACATTTACGCTGGACGGTATTACGACCGTCTTCGGCTGGAGTGACCGTACGATGGCTTGGAAAGCGCCTGTATTTGGCGAATCCGATACTTCGTACGCCGCAGTGTATGCCAAACCGTTCTCGGCCTCCGAGCTAGGCAAGGTCTGGTTCGAGGCACTGCTCATGCTGGACAGATGCTGGCACGACGGACGGACGGGCCTCGTAAGCGTTGATGCACGTTTTGGCCAACCGATGGCTTCATCTGCCGTAATCGGACATAAGGTTTCATCCTCAACCAGCCACCCCTTCTCCGCTTTATCTTGGTCTCACGAGAGGGAGTTACTGCTCATCTTCGAGCAGAGCAAAGTGGAAGCTTGCAAGACGATCCTTGATTTGCTATGGAACGAAATGAAGGATCTCTCGATACCGGTTACGTTCGTTAAAGAAACGACGGTAAGGTTGGACCGCCTTTTTGCGCGGATCGTTAATCATCCTGGACTGCCTTCTGCAGAATTAACGGTAGCTGCATCTTCCCAGCGGCTGAAAGAGCTGTTTTGGCAGCGAATCGAACGGTATTTGCAGCATAAGGCGGCGTCCGAGGAAGAACTGACAGACCATGAAGAGATAAACAAAATCATCCGGTTTATTCGGCAAAATTACGATGAGAATATTACGCTCAAATCGATGGCCCGCTATGTGGCGATGGAGGAGCATTATGTCAGTCGATTGTTTAAGTCGAAGGTCGGGGAAAATCTGATTAATTACGTACAGCACTATCGCGTTGAGAAGGCAAAGGTATTCTTGGCTGAGTCCGATTTATCCGTCAGCGATGTTGGTTGCAGCGTTGGATTCAGCAATGATAATTATTTCATTAAAATATTCAAGCGGGTGACGGGAATAACGCCAAGCGTGTACCGAAAGCGAATGGAGTCTCAAGAGGAACCACAGCACATATAAGTTAAATCCGTTCTATGATGTAGGCAATTCCGTTCCTTATTCGCGCCTCTGCTTCCTGTTACGATAAGTACATAACGTGAGGAGAGGAGGTTTGCCGATTGGAACATGCTTATTGGAGAAGGGTATGGAGCTTTAGGGCATTTTACCTAATGCTGTTGCCAGGAGTTGTCTATTACATCATTTACAAATATGTTCCAATTTACGGCTTGATCATCGCTTTCAAGGATTACGATATTCTGGAAGGAATTGTTAATAGCCCTTGGGCTGACCCGTGGTACAAACATTTTCAAGAGTTTTATGAATCCCCCTATTTTTCGCAGCTGCTCGGCAATACGGTTCTAATCAGTTTATATAAGATCATCTTCGGGATGATTCCGCCAATCGCACTCGCGATTTTACTGAATGAATGCCGGTATAAATGGTTGAAAAGCATCGTCCAAACGCTCAGCTACATGCCGCATTTTTTGTCATGGGTCATCATTTATGGGATTTTGGTCGTCTTGTTATCCGAAAATTCCGGCATAGTGAACCGTTGGATCATGGAGGCAGGCGGCGAGTCGATTCCATTCCTCAGTTCAACCGATTGGTTTAGGAGCGTGCTGGTCGGTTCGGACATTTGGCAGAACATGGGCTGGGGGGCCATTATTTACTTGGCTGCGATGGCGGGAATTGATCCGACACTCTATGAAGCAGCTCGTGTCGACGGGGCGAGTCGAATGAGAATGATTTGGCATATTACCCTGCCGGGTATCCGCAACGTCATCGTGCTGCTGCTCATTTTGCGTCTAGGACAGATGCTTGATGCTGGGTTCGATCAAATTTACATTATGTATAACGTGCATGTGTATCCAGTAGCTGACATCTTGGATACTTGGGTGTTCCGTACTGGTTTGGAACAATGGAACTTTAGCTTGGCTTCCGCCGTTGGACTGTTCAAATCGCTGATCGGTCTAGTGCTTGTCCTTGGTTCTAATAAGCTGGCGAGAAGATGGGGGGAGAGCATATGGTAAGAATGCCGGGGGAAAGAGTGTTTAATGGCATTGCCTACACATTGCTTGTCCTAGTTGGACTGGCAGCCATCTTGCCGCTCTTATACGTCGTTTCCGTATCGCTGACCCCCTATGGGGAAGTTCTGAAGAATGGCGGTTACGTGCTTATACCGAAGGATTTGACCTTAAGCGCTTACAGTAAACTGCTAGAGACGTCGAACATTTTCCGTTCATTGCAGGTAACGGTTCTAATCACGGTAATCGGCACGCTAATTAACCTTGTGTTGACCACACTCATGGCTTATCCCTTAAGCCGAAAAAACATGCCTTGGCGCAGCTTTTTCCTCGGGATGGTCGTCTTGACCATGCTGTTCGGCGGCGGGATCATTCCGACGTACTTGGTTGTGAAGGCAACGGGCCTAATCGATTCGATCTGGTCGATGATCCTTCCGAGTGCCATATGGAGCTTTAATGTGTTAATTATGAAAAGCTTTTTCGAGAACTTGCCGGAGGAGCTGCTTGAATCAGCGCGTATTGACGGTGCTAAGGAATTTCGTATTTTGAGACAAATCGTTGTCCCCCTGTCGAAGCCATCCTTGATCACGATCGGGCTGTTTTATGCGGTCGGTCATTGGAACCAGTTCTTCTCTGCAATTATGTATGTGACAGACCGTAGATTGTATCCACTTCAAGTGGTTGTCCGTGAAATACTGATGATGACGCAGCAGCCGCTGGAAAGCGCTGAGAACATGGTTCCGACGGTAACGATGCAAATGAGCGCTGTAGTGCTCGCAAGCTTGCCTATCATTGTCGTGTATCCGTTTTTGCAGAAGCATTTTACGAAAGGCATGCTGCTTGGTTCTATTAAAGGTTGAAGTAGACTTGACTCATACAAAGACGATGAAAGAAGGGGTTCGTGCATGAAAAAATCATGGAAACGCGTAACGGCAGTTTCAGCTGTATTGGCGCTAGGAGGCAGCTTGCTGGCAGGGTGCGCTACAGGAGATGCAGACAAGAAACAATCTTCGGCTAGTCCAGCGACATCGAATCAAGGCGAGAGTGCTAAACCCACTGCTCCCGTAACGTTGAACATCTCGTTGACAGGCACGGGATTGCCTTTGCCGGAGGCGGATGTGCTTAAGAAGGAGCTGGATGCTAAGCTCGGTACGAACCTGATGCTAACCGCGATTCAGACGAATGAGGATTACAACAATCAACTTCGGGTCCGTATGTCGGGTGGCAACTCCCCTGACCTGTTCCAAGTGTCAAACATCGATATGAAGGAATACGCGGACAAAGGGTTGTTGCTCGATTTAACGCCGTACCTTGACAAGGAGCTGAAGCCTGCCAAAACGTTCATCACGTCATTGGGCAGTGATCTCCTGAAGAAATCCACGGTTAACGGTAAAATTTATGCCATTCCGCGTAATGGCGACTTGCCTTTCAACTCGTTCTGGATACGGAAAGATTGGTTGGATAAGCTCCAATTGAAAATGCCGACGACAATCGACGAGCTGTTGGAAGTGGCTAAAGCATTTACGGAGAGGGATCCGGACGGCAACTCGAAGAAAGACACCTATGGACTGACGGGACTTGAGTTCAATGCATTTGCTCCAGTGCTAGGCGCGTTCGGTATTAGCGATATGTTCAGCTCTGGTGTCTTCTACGGGAAAGACGGCAAATTAATGAACGCTTTCAATGACCCCGCAATGCCGCAGGCACTTGCTTTCATTCAAAAGATGATCGATGCGAATGTGGTCGATCCTGAGTTTATGACGAACAAAGGCAGCAGCGTGCAGCAAAAAGCGTTTCAAGGAAAAGCTGGTATTGTCAACATGGCTTGGACCGAGATTGCTAAGGACGAAATGGTCAATCAATACAAAACGGTTAATCCGAACGCCGAGTGGGTTCAGCTTCCTGCCCCGAAAGGACCAGCGGGACAATTCGACGGTGCGTTCGATTTCGACAAACCTTCCCGACTGATGGCTATTCCCAAGTCACTTGAGAAAGACCCGGTTAAATTGAATAAAATATTCGAATTTATCAATTATGTCTCTTCGCAGGAAGGCAACACGCTGGTCATGTATGGTGTCCAAGGCAAGCATTACAACCTGAAAGAAGGCAAAGTTGCGATGACGGAACTGCTAGCTAAGGAAGGAAACCACTTCTATATGTATCAGCTAACTGGACGTCCGAACGATCAATATTTAAGCGCGAAGTTCCCTAATCAGAAAGCGATTATTGAGTTTGCGGCAAAAGCGCAGCGCATAAGGTTGTTTGACAGCTCTGTTGTGCCTCCCGCTGGCTTCAATAAAGCGGACGCGGACCGCTATGCAACGGAAGAGTTGGTCAAATTCGTGTATGGCAAACGTCCAATCTCGGAATACAGTGATTTCCTCAAAACGTTGGAGGGCACATTCAAGTATAAGCTGTACACAGACGCAGCAGAGAAGCAAATCAAGGAGCAGGGCTTAATTAAATAACCTGCAGAGGAGTGGAGAATATGCCGGATTTGGAATATGACGTCATCGTGATGGGGGGTGGTCCAGGCGGGATCGCCGCCGCAGTCTCATCTGCCCGTCTTGGGGCGAGAACGCTTTTGGTTGAAAGATACGGCTTTCTTGGCGGTGCTGGGACGGCTATGATGGTTAATCCCTGGATGCCGTATTGGGCTAGTACTGCGGATGGCAAAGAGGTGCAAGTTATTTTTGGTGTACTGCAAGAGCTGATTGAGGGAATGACGAAGCTTGGCATGTACGGACACCCGAAACAAAGGGCAGCTTTCGATCCGGAGGCGCTAAAGGTGGTTGCCGAACGATTGTGTCTAGAAGCGGGAGTCGAGTTGCTGTACCACACCTTTCTGGGTGGCGTACGGATGGATGAGGTTGGAAACGGCATCCATTCGGTCATTGTGGCGAACAAAGCGGGACTGACAGAGCTGCGTGCTCGGATGTTTGTAGATTGCACAGGAGATGCCGATTTAGCTGGTTTTGCGGGAGCTGATGTGGAAAAGGGACGCAGCGTAGATAGTCTGATGCAGCCGATGACGCTCAATTTCCGTATGGCGAATGTCGACACGGATCGGATGCCCGATAAGTTGGAAATCACGCGCCGCTTCCTTGAAGCGAAAGCGCGCAAGGAGATCGATTGTCCGCGTGAGGATGTGCTCTGGTTTTACGCGAACCAGCCGGGCGTCATTCATTTCAACACGACACGGATCATCCTGAAAGACGCTACGTGTCCATGGCAGTTGACGGAAGCGGAAATCGAAGGCCGACGTCAAGTACAAGAGCTCGTTGCATTTTTGCAAAGGCATATCGAAGGGTTCGAACAGGCCTACTTGCAAACGACGGCTCCGCAAATCGGTGTACGCGAGTCGCGAAGGGTAGTCGGCGACTATATGCTGACCGCGGAGGAGCTATTGTCTGCGTGCAAATTCGACGATTGCATCGCGCGTGGCACGTATCCAGTGGACATTCACAATCCGAACGGTGAAGGCACGGTCATTCAGCATTTGGAACCGGGGAAATGGTATGAAATTCCGTTCCGCTGTCTTGTGCCCAAAAAGATTGATAATTTGTTGGTGGGCGGTCGACCGATATCCGCCACGCACGAAGCGCATTCGGCCATACGGATTCAGCCGATTGCTATGGCAATCGGCCAGGCGGCGGGAGCTGCTGCCGCTTTGTGTGCACGGGGGAATATGACGCCGAGACAGGTGGATATCCGGCGTGTGCAAAAGGCTTTGACAGAGCAAGGCGCGCAACTCGGATTGGCGTCAGTATAACAAACCTAGACGAAACAGTAAGGCAAGGTGGTAGCAAGCAAGAGACGCAACGCGAGCGAAGATCACCTATGTTGGACGTTGGTACGCTGAGATTAGCGTACCACGCGTTCTCTCATTGGCTGTATGCTTCGACCTAAAACATTGAGCTATGAAACTAAGGAAGGTTGTGACTTATGAAAAAGAAAATCAGCACCATGCTTGTGGTCGTTATGATGGCGGTAACCATTTTGCAATTATTCATTTATGAAAGCGTTGTCAGGGCGGCCGCGAACGACAATTTATTTGCGTACAACAGTGGATTCGAGCTGACACCTGATTATACCGGATGGGGGAAAGGCGCTGTATCTGGCGCTGCTGTCACGATTCAGGGAGGCGTGGTTAGAAGCGAGGCCAAAGCGGCTAAAATTGTTTTTGACGGAAGCGATAAGACGTTAGAAATCGACCGGTTTTCTGCTGTTGAAGGCGGTACGGCGTATTATTATGAGCTGTGGCTGAAGACGGATAACATCACAACCAGCGGACACAAACCGCAAATTACGTTGATGGGTTATAACGGAAACACATTCAAAAGAGTAATTCAGTCAACCGTTGAAACAAGTCCCAATCAAGATTGGACGAAATACGAGGGAACCATCGTGATGAATACGGATGAAAATAAAGTAAGATTGCTGATCCGCAGAGCAGCTGGTGGAGGGGGTATTACAGGAACGTTGTATGCGGATGACGTTGTACTGGCCAAAAAACCGGATTCGCTTACTATTACACCGAACTACCGGCAGTTTTCAATAGGCAATAGCTCTGACTTAAGTGTACTGCCTGTATCAGCCCAATACGGTTCAATGTCGATTGAAGTTACGCCAGCGGTCAAGTGGGCTGTAAGCACTGGAGCAGCATATGTGCTTAACAACCAACTATACTTTACCGGCAGTTCAAGCGGTGGAACGGTAACACTGCAAACGTTGTATATGGGTACATCGGCAATCGCAACGATCGATTATGTTCAAGACAATGAGCCTCCGACCGCACCAAATAACTTGAGAGCGGAGCAGATCGGCATCTCCAAGGTGAAATTAAGCTGGGACGCAGCGAGCGATAATATCATGGTTACTGGGTACGATGTGTACATGAATAATATTTTGACCGCATCGGTTACTGGAAACGTGTATGCACCAGAAGGGCTGACGCCGAATTCTTCGTATGTGTTCAAGGTGATAGCCAAAGATGGAGCTGGACTTTTATCCGGACCCAGTCAGACGTTGACGGTAACAACGAAGAGTGACGTATCTTCGGCAGCAGCTTCGATCAACACGAATGATGTTGTTAAGCAGGCTAGTAAGCGCATGCTCGGCTACAATCACGACTGGTATCAAAGCCAGATTGCGATCATGGAAGATAATCCAGCGAGTCTAAACATCAAAACCGAATATACGAATCTGCTCCAAAATTTCGGCTTACCCATGCCGCTGAACCGGATGGCGGGCAGTGATTCTCAGGTATTCCGATGGCAGCAGGCAGTTGGCAATCTTGCACAAAGAACGCCGCAAAGTACTTGGGGCGAACCTGCCGCTGTCTACCGTTTTGGGCCTGCCGAGTGGCTTCACTCCGTCCTTGCGGTCGACCCTAATGCTGAATTTGTTTGGAATTTCAACATGATGATGGATACGCCTGAGGACCATGCCGATGCCGTCGAATATTTGACTGGAGCCGGCGGAGGTGTCAATCCCAATGGCGGCATCGACTGGGCACAACGGCGAATTGATGCAGGCATTGTCGCTCCGGTAAATGTAGCCGTATGGGAGCTTGGGAACGAGCTGGATTTTGCCAAATATAAAGACAAGTTCGGTCCCGACGGTGTCGAAGCGTATATTGAGGCGTGCAGGGAGACAATCCTAGAAGTTCGTAATCTGATCCCAAACGCGAAGATTGCCGTATTAGCCAAAACGTCGCCGTGGAGCGACTATAACGATAATGTCGTATGGCGCGAATGGCATCAAGCTATCCTAGAAGAGTTAGGTGACGATATCGATTATATAACGTTCCATCCGTATTATTTGGGTTACCCGATCAGCAAGATGGAGCAATATTTGGACGCCATTCGTGACGATATTGTACAGATTACCGGCTCTGACCGGATCAAAGTGTTTCTTTCCGAGCATGCCGTATGGCCTGAGGAGCTACCAGGCAAGACATGGAAGGAAAGCTGGTACCAGACGCACGCGTTAAAAGGCGTTTTGGGCACGGCCCAGTTCCTGAACCGGATGTTCCAGCGCGAGGAAATTGCTTCCGCAACGTATCACTCGTTTAGTTCCGGACCTTGGGGTCTGGTATACAAATCACCAGATACTGGCCAGCTTTATTTAACGGGGATGGCCGATCTGATGAAGCTGCTGAATGAAAGCCTTGGCAGCGAGGTAGTGCGTGTAACACTGACAGGTGAATCAACAGAAGTTGGAAATCAGTATGCCAGTCTTACGGTAAATGCGATGAAAACCGCTACCGGGATTAATCTCGTCATTGTAAACCGTGAGCCAGAATTAAAGCGGCAAATTCACTTCAGCGGGTTGAACAGTTACACGGCTGTCAAGGAAACGATATTAACTGGCGATTCGCTAGATTCGTATAATACCGGAACAAGCCAGGAGATTCAGGTGGATACGTCTGAATTAACGGGGAATGCACCGTTTGCCACATACCTGATGCCAGCCAAAAGTGTGGTCGTGCTCACGTTAGATACGATTACGCCTCCTGCCCCATAATGACCTAGAAGAGGCTCCAAGGGGAGCCTCTTTGTCATTTTATTACGGTTGGTTATCGGGAGAATGCAGCAGATGTATGCGTTCCTCGGGATCTAACTTAGGACAAGTTGTGCAATAATCACGCTTCGCTGTCCCAGTATCAATTTGATAAGCTAAGCAACAATATGACCGTACATAGAAGTGTGGGCCGTGCCAATCCGGATGCTGGAACATGCGCAGTTTAACGGCTAGCAGATTACCGGGGAACGGTTCAATCAAGAGAGCTAAATCTCTTCGTATGAGTTCCAAACGGTTGTCAGTTCGCCAATGCTTCTGATCGGATGCCAATCGGATATAGAGTTGTTGCAGGTTATGCGAGACTAGGGACCACATCACCTTGATGTTAGTTCCTGTATGCAAGGCTACTGCTTGAAAAAGCGGCACGGTATGAGTTTGCAGAAGCTGGACATATTCACTAAATTGAAGATCACGTTCTAGAGTAGGAAACGCGAGCAGCGAATATCCGTCCATCACCACTGTCTCGTACGCCATAGCACCACCTTGCGTCGAATTGAATCGGACGTGGTTGGGGGATGCCGATAACAACGTATCGTGAAGGCTTGCCGCTGCAAAGAGCCCCATAAGGAAGACGGAATAACGTTTGGCAAATAAAGTGCCTACAACTGTGCATTCAGGATGTCCCAATTGAGCAGACTGCTCATTCAGAATATGAGCTAGGGAGGCTTCCTCCAATAGATTCATCGCTGAATAGGAGTAAGACGATTCCTCGCAGTCGCGGAGGGAGGTGACGAAATAGTGTTGCAAGGAAGAAGTGAGCTCCTCTATGCTTGTACCCTCTTTAGCCATCTTTACTTAATAATTCTCAAGATTTCATCAATAATTTCCCCACGCCCGATGACACCCCATCCTTTAAAGAGCCAGAAGGAGTCTGTTTCATAAATCTTATTTGTCATAACGGCCGGTGTATTTTTCCACAGAGGACTATCTTTTAAATTCTTTAAAAAGTCGTTAGCATTAGGATCCGTCTCTAATAGAACATAGTCGGCATTGATATCAGGAATTTTCTCCATAGATAAGTCAACGCGTTGATCTTTCGGCGTAAGTGCAGTCGGTGTAAACCCTAGATCGTTATAGAGCAACACTTGGGTTGGATGTCCATTTTGTGCGTAAAGCTGAAGATTCTTTTCTCTAACGCGCAAGTAAGCCATATTCTTTTTGGGCAATGCTTTAATTTGCTCACGTGCTTTCGCTACCTTTTGCTCAAGTTCGGCGATTTTTGCTTTGGCAAGATCAACTTTGTCATACATCTCAGCGATCATCAGGATATCTTTTTTCCAAAAGTTAACGTCGCTCTCAAAATCTAGCCATTCATTCCCCATCACAATCGTTGGTGCGATTTTCTGAAGTTGATCATACATAGTAGCAGCGGTACGGCTCTCAACGAGGATAACATCTGGCTTTATTTCCAGAATAGCTTCGAGATTAGGCTTGTCAGCCGATCCAACAAGTGTAACGCCCTGTAGTTGTTTAGCTAAATAAGGCAGATAATCTCCGCCATAGCGGACTTCATTGTTGACGCCAGCCGGCTTTTCGCCAATGGTTAACAAATGGTCGATATAGGCTGCTGACAGTACCACAATTTTGTTAATTTTAGCAGGGATGACTGTTGTACCCTTCAAGTGGGTGATCGTTCGCGTCGATGGAGCAGCAGGCGTAGCTGCAGTTGGGCTTGCACTTGACTGAGTTTGCTGGCTTGTTCCTGTATCGGCACCGCAAGCTGACAATAGAAGTACGAGAATGATGGACATGATCCATCCCGTATAGTTATTCCTAGGCATTTGTAATCCTTCCTTCTCCCTAAATAATAATAATAATCATTATCATTATAAAAGGGGGTATAGACGAGCTCAATGGACTATCTCACTATGTTCCCTTGAACTATTTCACCTTATTCGATCTGTAAGTGCTCCGCGATCTGATTCATGGCCCATAATCGCCCTGTTGGCCCTAGCGTTTTGAAGAGCAAATCACTTGCATCGTAAACTTGATTTTTTCGCACCGCATCCAAAGCTAACCATTCCTCGGATACCAGAAGCTGCTGCAATCGCTGTCTAGCGCTCTCCGTAGGATCGATCATTAAGAAAATATGATTGGGGTTAAACAGCTTTAATTCGGATAGTTGAAAATCGATCGCCCATTCCGTCCGTGGGAACTCGGCTGGAAGCATCAGACCAAGATCATGATGGAGCAGCGTTCCAGTCTGATTCAGCATGCCATAAATACGATAGAAATCAGAGCTAACTCGGATATAATACGCCGTTTGAGAACCCCATTTGGCTGTGATTTTATGTTGAAGCCAATTTTTGCGTTCAGCATACGTATCCTTCCAGGAAACCGCCTGTGATTCTTTCCCCAATATCCCAGCTAAATAGGTCAACAGTTGTTCATAATCATTCGAATGCCTCAACACGATCGTTGGTGCTATATGTTTCAGGGTATCGTCCATTTCCAAACGGTCGCTTGTCAGAATAAAATCGGGCTTGGTTTGAATCAGCTTATCATAATTCAGCCTAATGCTTTCGAGATGGGTGGTTTCCTGATGAATAGATTCAAACGAAGGAACAGGATAACTTTGGGATACCCGATATTGGTAGGACAGCACAGCAACAGGATGAAGACCAAGTGTCATGAGATAATCATCAAGGCCATAGTACAGCGCGGCAATTCGACGATTCTGGTCTTTCATATAAATAGTAGGAGCGACGCCAGCCTCTTTTTTAAAAGCTCTGCTGAAATAGTGCTCGTCTTTATAGCCGACTTGTTGAGCGACCTCTTTGATTTTCACTGGAGAGAAGAGCAATTGTTTCGCTAACCGGATGCGCTGTTGCAAGAAATATTCCGTCGGTGTCATGTTCATGAGATGCTTAAAGGTTCTTGTAAAATGATTGATACTATAGCCTGCAATTTGGGCTAACTGACCGATTTTGAGTTCTTTTGTATAGTTCTCGTTAATAAATGCGAGTGCATATTCCATGCCGATTGGCGTCTCGGGTTCGTTCTCTGGCGAACTGTTGCCCATCATGAGTTTAGTAAGTAAGATGTGCAATTGATATTTCACATCGAGCTTCTCGTGACTAGGGCGGTTCTTGCTCGACGCTAGGATACGTTCAATGATTTCTTTGATAGCGTGATCTTGAGCGGATAGTGGATGCTTTCCGCTGATTGGGAAGTAGGGATGCTCCATTCGCCATTCCTTACGATGTTTTTTGATAAGCAAGCAAGAGAAGAAGATAACGGAATAATGAATCGGAGTATGCCCCTGGGACATGCCCTCGACAATCATCCCAGGCAATAGAATGAATAAATCGCCTTCCCTTGCTATATGGGTATCCTCGTTGATGGAGAGCACACCTGACCCTTTCGTTATTAGGCAGATGGCGTATCTATGAAGAATTCTTTTACTCAAAATGTGGTCATCATGGTTGTTAGGGCTGCTATGTATTCGGATCGATGAAACAAATAAATTAGCAAGCAACTCGGTTGAATTCCAATCGCTCATGACATTATCCTTTCTTGCACTATACGTATTCGGGGGGCGGGGAGGAGGGTATCTGCTACTTAATTGTAAGCTTTACACCTAGGCATTAACCTAGGTTTTTTCTGAAATGATTAGGTGAAAGGCTGTAAACTTTTTTGAAGGTCCTCATAAAATGAGTATTATTTTCAAAATAGATTCATCCGAAGAGGTAAGTAGTTCAATGGTTTTATTTAATTTTATAGTTTTGATGATATCTAGAAAAGTTTGGCCAGAGGTTTCTTTAATGAGCTTGCTTAAATATGATTCGGTGAAGTGATGTACGTGATAATTCTCTTTATTAATACGATGTTTAAAAATGGGTGTAAATCTTTTATGTTTTAAAATGAAAATGTCTGTACGATCGCTTGATGAAAAATAGTCTTCTTCTTTGATTTCCTTTATTAGACCCATGTCCAAATTATCCGTTAAAACTTGAAACGTATTGCGATTCTTTTTGGCATCGTAATACTTACAAAATAGTATCTCGTCTTCCGAATATACTTTAAGCATGCTGTCCAATTCAACTTGATTCATTGTACGTAGCCTTCAGGAAAGTCAGCTGTTAAGCAAAAGGCTTTAAAAAGAATAACTATACCATATAAAAAGTGCATAAAATGTTAACTTTTTAAGGTGAATGAGGTTAGTGATTTTATTCATAGATTTCAGTATCATATAGATTAAGAAGAACCCGGTATTTGCCTTGACATTTATTTCAAATGAGAAGAACATGAAGCAAACTGCTGAAGGGGTAATGGGGCTTACGCATATGTAGATGGCATACTCGTTGATGCCGCGTTACTTTGGAATGAGCAAGCTATCGAGAATAATATATGTCCTCATTGTTCATCAATTAATTTTAGCGAGAGAAAGACTAGTTAATCTTACATAGCTAAAAAGCCAAGCGTTAGGGGATACCTTCTCCCTATGCTTGGCTTTTTGGGATTATCTTTTCTTAGTTAGCATTGACTGTATAATACAAAGCCCAGTGGAGATTTAAAGTAACACCGTTACCTTCATTGTGATATGACATTGAATTAGCAATCATCATAGCTCCTAAGCTTTCAATTAAAGCAATGACAGATGTTACCTGCCCACCTGGTATAAGAGCAGCTATCCCGGCTGCTGCTGCACCAAGTGCCGCTGTTTGTTGTAATGCATAAATAAATGACTTAGTATCAGCATCATCAAAAGTGAAAGCCCAGCCCCACCAGTAGGAATTGCCATATGTGTAATTAGTATGCATTTCGTCGTCAATTGTGCCTTTAGAGAATTGCGTTGTTCCTTGTATATTGTTAAGAGCAATAATTTTCCCGTCTTGAATTACGGCTTGTCCATTTAAGATTTCGGCATTAATTTTTTCAACACCATTTGCATAAAGATTGTAGGTTTCTTGGTCTATAACAGAAAGTGCTTGACTATTTATATGCATATAACCATCTTGTCCAAAACTAACATATGAGTTCATTTTAGTGATAGAAGCTGCTACTTTTTCTAAATCTTGTTTGTCTACCGAGACTACTTGAAAGTGTTGCTGATCTTCTTGGGGTGTAGTTACTTGTGCCGCCGATGCTGAAAGTCCAAAACTAGCAACTAAACAGAATACCATAAAAATTGTAAAGATTCTTTTCAAAATTTCCATCTCCTCCATTGGTATAATATACAACATTTGTAAATATAGTATGAATGATGGAAATTTACAAGCAAAAATTACCAAATTATGATAAAATTAATATAAACGAATTAGATAAGGAGATGGTTTAATGTTTACAGTTGCATTTTCGGTTACTATTCTATTTATCTTAGTTATATCAGTTGTCGTTGGAATTGGAATTTTAATAGTGTCAAAAAAAACAAAAAAGCCCATTAACGTTCAACTTTGGCTAGGAGGAATTATAGGAATAGGTATATCAATTTACCTATGTTTTATGCATTTTTATCGCGATAATAGCCTGCAATTTGCTCTGTATCCATTAGTTGTATCAGCAATTCTTTTTTCTAGATTATTAATAAATAAAAAAAAAAATAATAATTAATACCAAGTCTAATAACCAAACAGGTTCCAAACGACTAAATCAATACAACAAGCAGACAACTAATTCCTTTCACCCCTAAAAGCGCAGCGACCCGGAAGATGTTGATGTTGTTTGTAAAGAGTTGACAAAAAAACATTCCTCCCGTATTATTTAAACATTCGTTTTAAATGATTGTTTAATTATAAGGAGTGGTCAAAAATGGGATCGTCAATAGCGGCTTTTTTGAAGCCTGCAACAACTAAAGTAGGGATTATTACAGCGATTACGTTTCAGTTGCTGTTTAGCATCATTTGGATGACTGGGTATTCGGGCGTTTCGGATAATACGAAGAATTTGAAGATTGCAATCGTGAATGAAGATGGAGCTATGGGTGGCAAAATTGTTCAAAACCTGCAGGGCAATCTCCCTTTCCAAACGGAAGTTATCGCTTCCAACGAGGAAGCACAGAACAAGCTAAACTCGCGTGAAGTGCAGATGGTTATGCACATTTCACCTGATTTCTCGAAGAAGCTTCAAACACCAGGGCAGACAGCACCGATCTCTTACACGGTTAATGAGTCGAACCCGTCCATGACGAAGTCGATCATGCAAGCTGTAGCAAACAACATTACGGCAACAGTCAATAAAGAGGCCGTAGCGGCAGGGGCATCGGCTGTCCTGACACAGATGAACCCACAGCTTCCGGCTGAGCAAGCAACTCAGATTGCACAGGGGTTAGCGAGTAAAGTAAGTTCAGACATCCAAAGTACCAATAAAGTAAAGGATATGCCGAATCAAATGCTGCCGATGATGCTCGTACTCGCTTCGATTGTTGGTACGATGATTATGGGAATGAACTTCAGCGTTTCAACCAATCTCCTAGGTGCTTCTCTGTCCAAAACGCAAAAATTAGCTGCACGCATCGGAATTACGGTGATTGCTGCGATCGTAGTTGGACTCATCAGTGCTGTTATGGTTGTGTCATTGGGTGGGCATGTAGAAAAAGGATTTGTTGTGCTTTGGGGTTTTGAATCCCTGTTCTTATTGACGTTCGCCTTGGTTGCTCAAATGTTTTTGACATTGTTTGGGAACGCAGGTATGCTATTTAACATTGCTATGTTATCTCTGCAGTTGGTTTCTTCAGGTGCGATTGTGCCGAGAGAGCTTCTGTCGGATTTCTATCATTCCATCAGTAACTTCTTCCCAGCAACCTATGCGGTGAATGGGTTGATGAATATATTGTTCGGTGGACCTGGCGTTGGCAGCGAAGTTGGCTTCTTGTTTGTGATTGCCGCGGCAGCGCTTGTTATTGATATATTTGTTGTGTTTGTGAAGAAAGCGAAGATAGCTCCAGCAGTTGGTCGTGTCCAAACAAACGCTTAACTTTAAAAATAGGAGGACGCTAGGCATGGTTCATCAAGAGTCAGACAAGTCAGACATGAAAATGAAAATTCTATTGGCTGCCAAAAAGTTGTTTGCACAGCATGGTTATGAAGCGACTAGCGTTCGTCAAATATGCGAGGAGGCCGGGGCCAATGTGGCTCTGGTTTCCTATTATTTTGGTGGGAAAGAGAGCGTTTTCCATGAGATATTCAAGCAGTTTTTTCCTGCTATTAAATTAACGGAGTTTTATGAAGTGGAAGATCCACTTGCTGGCATCCAACAGGTGATTAGAGAAGTTGTCAAAATTCGAAACGAAGATCCGCAGCTGATTAGCCTGATTCAAATGGAGATTATCACCATTACCCCACGTGTCGACAAAATGAGGGAGCTTGTTTTTCCGCTCTGGAGAAAGGTTCGCGATTTATTGGACAAGGGAAGGCATGAGGGGCTCTACGTGTTTGAATCGCTGGACAGTACGCTTATGTTCGTGTTGGGAGCGATGTTTTTTTACAAGCAACGAGAGTTCTTCGAACCGATGTTTACAGAGGAACGTCCAGACATGGAGATGTTGATAGGGCAAACGACGGCATTCATCATGCGTGCCCTAGGGTATAACGAATAGAGAAGGCGTTTACATGTGTGAAACCCAGTTATTTGTAAAAAGATGTTGAAATTTGGAAGTTGATGTGATAGTTTTAATATATTGTTTCGAACTTATGTTGATATAGTTTGATTTGCGAAGAACGCAAATTTCGGAGAATTCTCCGAGGTTTGCGTTTTTTGTTGTATACGTACAGGTAAGGAAGGAGGTGATCGATTGAAGCGCAGGAGAAGCCTGCTAATTAGCGTGGTTGCTGCATTGCTGGCTGGATTGCTCGTATACGGGGTGTATGTGTTGCAAGTGAATCAGGTCGAGCTGCAGCAGACGGTTCAGGTTGTGGTACCGAAGGATTTTATACGAGCGGGACAGTTTATTCATGACGATATGGTCGAGTTCAAGGCGATTCAGATAGGTAGTTATACAGCGAATATGTTGACGCAACTGACAGATGTTGTTGGCCAGGAATCCATGATTCCTTTAGGCACAGGGGAGCCCATTCTGAAGTGGAAGCTGAATCGTTATCATCTTCTTCCGAATGAGCAACAGGCAACTTTTCAAATTCCCAAAGAATATCTACTTACCGTTTCGAATGGGATTCGTGCGGGCGATCAGGTTCGTATTTACGTGTCTGGGAGCGATGGCAGCTCACGCAGGTTGTTCCATGACAAGGAAATTACGGTGGCATCCGTGAAGTCATCCGCGAATGTGGAGGTCGACAACCCGAAGAATTCTAACTTGCTATCCAAAGCCCAAGGAGATGAACAGAAGATGTATACCTCCAGACTGGAAGCCAATGGTGCAATCGATCAGATTAATTTGAATTTAACAGAAACCGAATGGCTGCAGATTGATCAATTATGCTCAGCGAAGAAGGCAAAGCTGGTCATTGCTTTTAGTTCAACGTCGATTCAAGTTCAAGAGTAGAATGTATTCTGGTAAAAAGAGAGGTGAAACCGAGTGCAAATCGGGTTGGTGTCGACAGATCAGCGATTAATAGATGAGTTAACGAATGTTGTGTATGCCAAACCTTTTGGGTGGCGAATATTTGCGAGGGCGAATGATTTACAGCCTAAATTAGTGGAGGAGGCTTACACCCATGTCATTCTTTCGGATCGGCAGCTGCCCTATGGCGAGTTGGAGGAGCTTCTTGAAGGCATGCAGGGGCAAGAACCCACAACGAAAATTATTGTGATGCTATCGAATTATCACGATGCGTCCATTAACGAGAAGTATGTGAAAATGTGCAAGCTGATGAAACTGGATTATATCCTCCCAGGACGCAGTACGGCAGTGATAGCTGACGAAATACGTGCCTGGGTTGATGGGTCAAACGGCGATCAATCCAATCAGGCGCTTTCTGGTAAATTAATTACTTTCGTTGGTTCTACCCCGAATATTGGTACAACGTTGGCATCGTTTGGAGTGGCTTGTACGCTAGCGATGGAAACCTCCAAGAAAATAGGCTATTTATGTTTGAATCTCAAAAGCTCAAAGCTTCATCGGTATTTGGGGCGTGAAGATCACCTTTTTACATTAGATGGCTTGAGAGCGGAACTGAAAGCACAAAGCTTAACGCCAGAAAGGTTGCTCCATGTGTGTGATAAGCCAAAAGAGGCACATGGCCTACATGTTCTTTATGGCAATATGCTGCGTGAGCAGGCGGAATTCTTCACGCCATCGGAAATTATCCATTTACTGCGTGTTGCGCGGGGTGCTTTTGACATCTGCATCATCGAAGTTAATGCATATTGGGATAATGCGGCGACGGTTAGCGGACTGCTGGAAGCAGATAGCAAAATCGTTGTCACGACAGGAGATATTGCCCATTTTCAGGAGGATTTCTCGAGATGGATTAGGCAGGTTGGATCTGTATTTGGGCTACAGCCGGATGCATTCGAGCTAATGGCTGTGCAAACGGATCGGCATGCGAAGCAAAGCGAGTTCACAATCAAAGATATCCGCAAAGAAACGCAGCTTCACTTGATTGGGCATGTCAGTCGGCACGGTGATGCGCTTGCGCGTTGCAACCAAGGCAAGCTGATGGAATTGTTGAGTGTGACTCATCCCATGCATCATGAGGTGAAGGCAGTAGCGCGGAAGTTTGCAGATTTCTACAAGTTACCCATGAAGCCGAGTGTACGGCAAGAGACATGGTTCCAGAAACTCATCGCCGGTAAACGCGCGGTTAGTTAAATTAGGATCAGGAGGTGAAGGAGTGAGTGGAAAAAGGTTCTCGATGATTACCTACATGCATGAACGTAGGACTGAAGAGTCTGTGGTTGGAGGGGGGCGCTTCCCGACATTACAAGCAGGGGGAGCTATTGATTCAGGCGATAGAACGGTCGAACGGACGAACGAATTACGTGCGAACGGAAGCGGCCAAGATCAAGGTGGAGCCGGAGAGGATGCTATCTTTCAGCAATGGGTGCAGGAGATTCGCAGTGAGTTGGTGGCCTTGAAAGGCCGATCAGAGACAGAGAAACAACTGTATAACGAGACGCTGAATCGGGCAATTCTGGGTTATGAAGAGGATCGAGGCAAGCTTCTCGCTATTATTCATGACCTCGTGTCGAAAAGGAGACTTTCGGATATCCCGCCTCGGACTAGTGGGTATACGACGTTGCCTGAAGCGATTTTTGCCGAAATTATCGGCCTGAATGTTCTTGAACTTGTGCTCAAACAGAAGGAGGGGTTGGAGGAGATTCAGGTTGTGGGGAGGCAGATATTTGAAGTGCGTGGAGGAAAGGCGATACCCTCACCTTATGAGCTTCCATCCATTCGAGAATTAGAGCGAATTCAACAAAATTTAGTGTTGTTTAACCACGATACCCTCAATCCAAGAAAGCGTTGGGCAGAGGTTGTTCTGCAAGATGGTTCGCGTGTGACGATGACGGGCTTCGGATTTACAGCAGAGCCTACCTTAACGATAAGGTTTTACACGGTCAAAAGATTTGATTTAACCTTGCTCGTCTCCCCAGAACTGGCCACGATGGATTCCCGTATGGAAGTATTACTCCGTTGTTTCATCCACACGTATTTCAATATGGTCGTCATTGGACCGACAAATTCAGGGAAAACCAATTTAATTAAAGCGATTATTGCCGAAATGGACGATAACGAACGAATTATCACGATTGAATCGCGATTCGAGTTGAATTTAAAGCGAGATTTTCCTCATAAGAATATCGTCGAATACGAAATTGACGAGGAAGATCCGAGACATTCGGGTTTGCAGGCTTTTAAGCTGGCATTGAGGCAGTCTCCGAAACGCATATGTCACGCAGAAAAGCGTATACAATAGTAAGACGCTTTTACTTGAGAATCCATGATGATATTACAACCTCGAAGTCGTTGTTTTTACCAGGTCTAGGACTTGTTGTATCTGTATGAAGGATGATTGATTCGAATAACTCCTGGAGAAACATCTTTTTCGCATAATGATCCTCTAGTTCTTCCCACACATTTTGGACTAACACAAGTTGTTCGATGATTTCTTCTTTGGAGTATACTTTTCTATTGGATTGAGGTATCTCGTTCAATTGTTTTTTCAAGTCCAATTCTCTACGTTTGTCATCATCTGTGTGAGCCTTCAATTCCTCCAATGTTATCGCGTCATTTGCAAAAGCGATTTGCCACTTACGTTTTCTATTTGCAATGGCAGTTAGTTCTCTTTCAATAGCATCTGCATCTGACTTCTTTTCTTTGTTTTGTGGAGGCATGACAATTTTCTTGATAAGCTCTCTTTTAGGTATGCGCAAAGACTTCAAGAAAGCTCTATCAACGCTCTTTTCAGATATTGGAGGCATATCACATTTACCGTAAGAAACTCGTCCAGAACAACGATAGAACCTTCTTGTAGCGCCCTTCTGTTTACGTGATGCACCAACCATCGCATATCCACATCTACTGCATTTCATTACGCCTGTGAATGGAAAATCCGACGTAGCTGCTCTACCTTGTTTCGCACGAACGCCGCGGATACTTTGGACTCGGTTAAACTCTTCCTCAGATATGATCGGTTCATGCTTACGCTTCTCCGGATGTCTAACATCCTCGTTGCCAGTTAATTTTCCGTCTTTTCTATAATTCCAGCGGATCATTCCACAGTAGATTGGGTTAGATAGAATATAGTAAATTGTACGAGCATTCATAGTGATACCTTCCGAACTAAGTATCTGCTGCATCTTGTATATGCCGTTATTATCTGTGTACATAGCAAATAACCGCTTCACAAACTCCGCTCTCTCCGGATTAACTACAAGTGATCCATCCACTAAATCGTATCCCATAGGAGCTACTGCTCCGTTTCGTTCACCGCTAATGTGCTTTTGCTCCATACCAACATAGACACGTTCTGCAATGACCTCTCGTTCCCATTGCGCGAATATACCGAGCATCCCCATCATAGCTCTACCCATTGGTGTAGTCGTGTCAAATTGCTCCTGAGCAGAACGGAATCCACATTTATATTTCTCGAATTCATCAAGGAGCGCATATAAATCTTTAACAGATCGTGTGAATCGATCTAATTTATGAACAAGAACAACGTCAATTTTCTTTTGTTTAACATCATTAATAAGTCTCTGTAAGTCAGGTCTATTTGTGTCCTTAGCTGAAAATCCTTCATCTACATAGTAATCAACAATATCCCACTCCTGGGAGTGAGTGTAGGCCGTTAAGCGGTCTTTTTGTGCTGCTATGGAGTAACCGTCTCTGCTTTGCTCCTCCGTGGAAACTCTTAAATATAGTGCAGCTCTCATGTTGTTCCTCCTTATAAAGAAAAGCCCTTTTCAGGGCTTATTAATTATCATTAAAATATATTTGTCATATCCGTTGGAGCTAGACAACCAAGATTGATTAGCAATGGTAAATCCAGAGGAAGAGTAACTTTGATAATCCTTGAAATTACTGCTAGTCCCAGATAAGTCTCTATATTCCCGAGAATTTTTCCAATCCATTATACTTTTATTTGCCTTTTTATAGTTTTCAATTGAATTATAGTTCATTGCTATATTGTTACTCAAGTCATTTAAATCAATTCCACCTAGGTCTTTTAAAGATTCATTAAATTTATTAGATAAATAATTATAATTATCGATGATATCAGATAAGGCTTTTATAATGTCATTGTTTGTATATGCTCCAGAATATCCGTCGCTGTTTCCATTGAAATATAAACTCAATGTTTGGCTATGATCTTTTAATCTTTGGGATAAATCCTGATTTAATTTATATAAATTAGCTGTTTTAATTATTTTTTTATACACGAGCATGTCTAAGTTGTCCGAATTACTTAGTATAGGTATTTTAACGTCTACACTATATGTATTCGGATCCCAAGTAACTGAAGCACCTAAATTACGTAATGCTGCTATTGGAACGACTGTATTGCCATCATAGATCATAGCTGGAACTTCACCAGTATCCACTATAGCCCCGTTAGACTTCAATTTAACAATCGGATTCCCCTTGAAATCCCCATTCAAACTCGATGCACTTACCCCTGTCGCAAAGATCATTAATGCCGCGACCAATAAAATAATTTTCTTTTTCATATTCGTTCCCCTTAAATTCCCGCATCGGATGCGGTATTTGCTAAAAACGTTGTATGTCCTGTATATATCTACACCTCATTGGGCAAGTACTAAATGAGGTGATTATTGTAGTGGATAAAAACCATATCCTATACATCCAGGTAGTAGACCGTCGGATTGTCATACATACAGATGATGAGGCTTATATCGGATCTTTAACGCAGCAACTTGAGATCCTTTTAAAAAATTATGGATTCGAGCGTGCAGATTCCAACAAATTTGTACAAATGAGTAGAATATTGTTGAAAGATAAGAAAATGAGGCGAGTGTATTTTGATGCCGAGCGCACCAAGTTTTGTCCGGTTACGCGGCCTAATATGAAGAAGTTCTTCTGGTGAATTGATGTCATCTTAATAATGTCGAAACTATTGTAAATTGTGTTACACTATTTGCTCATTCTTGCAGGAACTTCGACAACAATCCATTACTTTAGATGTTATATTTGATTCACACACAATGAAAACCGTAGGACTTGCAATCTATTCCATTTATCGCGGTAAAGCGGTATAATGAAAGCACTTGCAAAGAGTTACAAGTAACGACAACCTAGACAAACATATAGGTTGTAATTTTTAACTGAAAACTTAGCTAAGTAGCAAAGTCTGGCATAGGGGAGTAGGAAATCTACTCAGCCTCTAACCATTCGTATAGATCGTCAATGGGGACCTTCAATTCCTTTGCGATCAGCTTAGCGCTTAAAAGCGACATTACCCTAGCATTGTGTGCATACTGAGAAATTGTGGACTCCGACATCCCTACTCGTATGGCTAATTCAACTTGGGTCAATTTCGCTTTTTTTAATAACCTTGGTAAGAGGCATCTCCCTATTCGGAGAGCCATAGTTTCATCCTTTACATATGTACTTTAATTTGACCGTTTTTTGGCAGGACAAGAACATTTGTTCGTGTTATTATGTGTTTAGGAGATGATATGATGGAAAATGAAGACTACTATAATATTGAAGAAGTCAAAGAATTCATCACTAAATTAAATGATGAACAGTTACAGGAAGCAATTCTTTACCTTGAACAAGTAATTTCTTCTTAAAAATCAATGTAATTTTCTTTTTCATTCTGAGTTTCTTGATACATCCCAATCCGACCATAGTAATAAGCAATACTAATAAATATTGTTAGTAATCCGACTGTAATAATTGATACAATTCCAAACCCGAACCACATAAGAATAAAATTAATAAAACTTGTCCAAAAGAAAACGCCTATAAATGCTGAGTTATAACCAAGTATTGAAAACGACCATATCAAACCTAGACAGAAGTAAATCCAGTAGTTTCCGTTAAATTCATTTACAAATCTGGCACAAACAATTAAAACCAAAATCGAATTAGATAAACCTATGATAACATTTTTGATAATAACAACTGTTAGAAATAACTTTGGCTTTCTAGTCATAGCTCGTTCAAAACTTTCTTCTTTGAACCCAAATAACGGGAATATTATTATACCCTCGAACAAACCAGCTAGCATTCTAAATATATAACCCAAGAAAGCGCTAGTAAAAACAAAACCAACAAAAGTCCACATAAAATACCCCTCTGTGATTTCCCCATCGGATGGAGTGTTTTTTTATTTTTCTCCGGCTAAGCCCTTTAGTACCTCGAATGCAGCTTTCTTCTTTTCTTTGTCCGTTATTTTATTGAACAACTCCAACGCATACTTCTGTTCTTTCTCCATTTCAGTATCTTTAAATGACTTTTCCAATGTAACGACTCCGTTTGTTAAATAATCGATAGAAACCTCGTAAATCTTTGATAATTCAGACAAAGTACTGGTGTCGGGATCCCGATAATTTCTCTCATATCCAGACAATGTACCATTTGATATTCCTAATTTTTCGGCTACTTGGACTTGAGTTAGTCGTTTTTTCTCTCTTGCTTCTTTTAAACGCGATCCTAAAGTATCCACGGAAATCCTCCTTTGTATCTTTAATATACCAGTATTAAGCGTTACGAATAACACATTAAGCAAAAAGCGTAAAATAATTCTTGACTAAGCGAAACGCTTAGTTTATATTGAGTTTATAAATAAGCGAAACGCTTAATTAAGGAGGTGAATGAGATGAACATAGTTATACAAAATATTGAGACTGTTCGTAAAAGCAAAGGTGTAACTAAAACGCACATCGCTAAGCATTGCGGTAAAACTTCCTCTTGGTATGGGGATATATCACATGGTAAAAAGCGATTAAGTGTTGATGACCTGATTCTTGTGGCTGACGCACTTAACGAAAATCCTAGCATTTTTTTTGCATCAAAACTAAGCGTAACGCTTAAATCAAATAAATCGGCATAGGAGATGAATATTAAATGGGAGCAATGAAAATTATCGAAAAGAATAATGAAAGAGTTTTGACAACAGCACAACTAGCAGAAGTATATGGAACTGATTACAAATCAATTAGCAAAAATTTCAATCGCAATAAACAAAGATATCAAGAAGGTAAACATTATTTCCTTTTACAAGGAGAAGAAAGACAGGAGTTCATGTTGGACTATCGCCAAAATGACGACAGTTTAAAACACGCAAAACACATATTTCTATGGACTGCAAAAGGTGCACTATTGCACGCAAAATCACTAGGTACGGATGAAGCGTGGAATGCATACGAGCAACTTGTGGATGACTATTTCAATAAAGTCGAGCAGCTCCAAAGAATGAACGTGCCAACTCAACTACCAACAACAATTGAAGATATCTTAATTACGGCATTGACAAATATGAAAGAAATGAAATTCGAGAATCAAGAGTTAAAGAAAGCTGTTAACCAACTTGCACTTGTAGTTGATAACGAAGTAATTCTTACCAAACATCAAAAATCAGAAATCCAACAAGCGGTTAATCGCCGTCAAGGTGAACTAAACCGCGAAGGATACGCAAGTGCTCATTTCCAAGGCATTTATACAACCCTTAAAACTCACTTCAATGTACCTGGTTACGCTGAAATCAAGCGTTCTGACTTCGATAAAGCAATGAAAATTATATCCGGATGGTATCCGAAGAAAGCAGAGGAATAAAACATGTCAATTATTACAATGCAACAAACGGAAATTCATGAAATTGAGAAATTATTTAGAATTTTACAAAATCACCGCGTTCATTGCAGTTTGGAATTAAAAGTCGAAGAAGAATCCGATCCATTACTTTCCATTGTTCGTGCATCGGTGAGTGTGGATTACTTTCAAGGAATAGATGAAAATTTTCTTCTAGTAGAACTGAACAACGGTACTGACTTCTCTTTTAGTGAAAGCAAGTCGACGTTCCATAAATACGTGAGCGATTGCCAGTTTGACATATGTATCAGTAGTGATAAATTTTCCGCTTTTTTTAGTAGCGGCGAACTATCTGAACAAGCTGTATTAGAAGCAAGAGATTAACACTTCTATAAGGAGGACATCCCATGAACAACAACCAACTAAAACAACCATCCATCAACAAATTTTCAGAAGCCTACAACAAATATATCGTGCCGGCTTATATCAACCAGATCAGTAAAAAGTCTGCACCAGTAGCTAATAAGCAAGGAGCCTAACACATTCCTAACAATTAAGCACCTAAAGTAATATAGCACACTGGAACATTATAGTAATCAGAAATCAAAACTAAGGAGTACTCATATGAAAACTTATACAGCTGAACAGTTAAAAGAACTACTGGACTTACACCGCAAGTGGTTACGTGATGATGAAGGTGGTCAATGTGCCAACCTGAGCTATGCCAACCTAAGCTATGCCAACCTGAGCGATGCCAACCTGAGCGATGCCAACCTGAGCTATGCCAACCTGAGCGATGCCAACCTGAGCGATGCCAACCTGAGCGATGCCAACCTGAGCTATGCCAACCTGAGCTATGCCAACCTGAGCGGTGCCAACCTGAGCGGTGCCAACCTGAGACGTGCCAAGGAAGATGTACTAAAAATAATCTCAATTACACCAAATGAAATACCTGGACTACTTGATGCTTTGAAAAATGGGAGAGTTGACGGATCGGTATACGAGGGAGAATGCGCTTGTTTGGTCGGCACTATCGCAAATGTACGTAAATGCAACTATACAGAACTTAAAGGCATTGAACCAGATTCAAGGCGACCAGCTGAACGTTTATTCCTAGCTATCAAACGTGGCGATACACCTGAAAATAATCCAATCAGTAAGTTGGTAGTTGAGTGGATTGAAGAGTGGCAAGCGGAGAATGACGAGGAGGTAGTTGCGGTATGACACTTCACAAATTCACCTGCACCGAATGTGATGGAGATGCGAAGCCATTCTATACAAGCTTCGAGCCAGCATTTGACGACTCATTTTGTCCTTGCTGCGGTAAAGATGCAACGGTTAAATATCATGGGCCAGTGGTCTTAAAGGAGCCTAAGTTATATGAGCCAATCAGCAGAACAGCCTAAAGTCACCTTCACTTGCAAGTCCTGCGGTAAAACAATGACCATACAAAAGAACATCCATGATTCGCACTATGAAGGACACACTACATGTTTATCATGCCGAAAGGAAGAGGATATGAAATGACAGACTACATCGCTCAAACGTCTGACAATCGCAATATCTCCTACTTAGACGATGAAGAAGCAAGCGTATGGCGCCGGGCTAAAGCAGCAGGCATGAGAGTTATCCGAGTGATAACACTGAAACAATGGCAATTAGAACTGTTGAATGCGGAGTCACATACTGCGGTAGAGGAGAGGATTGCATGAGTAAATTCCTGAGCCCTCAGTGGCTGAAAGACTTTTACCATTTCGAATCAACTGACGAACTCCAACGAAATTTTGTTTTCTCTAACAGCCCTGCTGAAAAGCACATGTTGGAGACAGAAATTAAGCGGCGGGAGGCTGAGGCGAATGAGCAAAATATACCAAGCATACAAGGAAGTACGTTATCGCCCGGGGCTTGAGCGAATTAAGACAATGTGCCGAAAGGTTATGCTGGATCGCGTTTCGGACGTGGACAAGCAGGCGTTATTGAAGAAACAGAAAGAACGACAAAAAGCCGCTGCGTCAACAGTGGCCCGTGAAATTCAACGACTAAGTTAAGTTTCTGCTGCCATTATAACATAAAACGGAGGTTTTGACATGGAATCAGTGATGGATTTTGGTTCATATATGCCGCAAGTTAAGCAAGAAAAGTCAGTCGTGACTGAAATGATGGTAGGAAGACAGGCGCAAGAAGTACAGATGGCAATGTTCGTTGCAAAACAGTTTCCTCGGGATGAGTTCACGGCATTCAATAAAATCATGAAAGCGTGCGAACGTAAGATTCTGGCGGAACAAGCATGTTATGAATTTCCACGCGGTGGTCAAAAAGTTACTGGTCCATCCATTAGATTGGCTGAAGTAGTCGCTCAAAACTGGGGGAATATTGATTTTGGAGTGATCGAGTTGGAACAGAAAGCAGGAGTTTCCAAGGCTATGTCTTACGCCTGGGACCTCGAAACCAATGTTCGTCAGTCCAAAATATTCGATGTGCGACATGAGCGTAAAGCAAAAGGGTCAATAAGTAAGTTAGATGATCCGCGTGATATTTACGAATTAGTAGCTAACAACGGCGCTCGTAGATTACGTGCCTGCATCCTTGGGGTCATACCTGGTGATGTAATTGATGCGGCTGTAGAAAAGTGCAAACAAACGATGGCTAGTGGTAATAAAGAACCTATTGGTGATCGAATCAGGACAATGATTGTAATGTTTGAGAAAGATCATCAAGTGAACCAGTCAATGCTTGAAAAGTTTATTGGTTGTAAGGCTGACGCATTCAGTGAACAAGACCTTGTAAGACTCAGAAACGTGTATAAGACGCTTCGAGATGGCATGGGTAAACGAGAGGATTACTTCGAGATTAAAGCGTCTCAGAAGGCCTCTACAGATCCCACACATTCAAGTGTGATCGATGGGTTTGATGAATACCTGAAAAAACAGGAGGAGGCAAAAAATGCTGACCCTAACCAATCAGAATTACCACTCTGAGGAAGCCAATAAACAGTACATGAGCAATAGCCAGTATAAGGACTTCTTAGCTTGCGAGGCCATGGCTATGGCTAAGATCAATGGATGGAGTGAGTCAGCACCAGGAGTGTTCGGTGTTGGCTCCTACGTCCACGCAGCATTCGAGGGAACTTTAGAAGAGTACAAGCTTGAGAATGCAGATGTTATCTATAACGCCAAAGGTAAGCCGTACGCAGACTATGAAAAAGCGGATCAGATGATTGGAGTAATTAAGTCAGACCCGTTCTGCATGTTCATTCTGCAAGGGCAAAAGGAAGTAATAATGACCGCCGGATTCGCTGGCGCAGTTTGGAAGATCAAGCAGGACTCATACAATCCAGATAAATCAATTTTCGCAGATATTAAAACAGTTAAAAGCATTCGGGACAAATATTGGGACAACGACCGCGGTTATGTCTCATTCGTCGAAGCTTACAAATACGATACGCAGATGGCTATATATGCTGAGATCGAGAAGAGATGGGCAAAGCGTCAGAACTGGTTGAAACCGCTTATCGTAGCCGTGTCCAAAGAGGACATCCCAGACAAAGAAGTGATCGGATTCGATGACAACGACATTGAACGAGAGCTAGGAGTTATTGCTTCAAACATGCCTCGTATCATGTCAGTCAAAACGGGAATGGAAGAGCCGAACAGATGCGAGAAGTGTCGTTTCTGTCGGGAGTCGAAGCAGCTGAAGGGGATCACGCATTATTTAGATCTATTAGTAGTTTGAACAATTCAGATTGAGACTATTGGAGGATGCGAAATGAAGAAAGTTACTTTAGAAGTTGAAGAGATTTTGAAATATACGAGAGAAATTGAAATTCACGTACCGGATGACATGTCAGAAGATGTGCTGGAAATATTGATGAACCGGATGGAGAGTAAAGAATCTTTGGATGATGCGCTGCGTGTTCTAAAAAAAGCTGATATCAAAATAAGTGAATATGACGACAGTTTAGATTCACCTGACAGTATGGAAGTAGAAGTATTGCAGTTCATTATGGATTAACGGCGCTAGCGCCATCGAAACGACCGAAATACTTAGCGATAGCGGGGGCCGAGGGTGGGCCTCCGTAATGTGAAGAATGAATAGGCGGTGTACATGAGATGGACGGAAATAAATTTACTTCAGAATTGGAAAAAGCAATTGCGACTGTAGTTCAAGCTTTCATCAAAGCTCATGGCGAGAACATAGAGAAAGTGAATATCGAATCTTATTATGATCGGGGAACAATTCGCATTAAGGTGATCGAGAAGAAAAAGTCCAAAGTATCAAAATGAATAAATTGTCCGTGGGGTGAGCGTATGTATATCAAAACATCTGGCAAGGTAGTAACACATATACAGTTCGGAGAATCGTTACAATCCTTATGTGGCGTAAAGTTTGATGATGATTTTAGAACATTAAGGCATAAAGAAGTTATTGGGGGCAGGTTGTGCAAGAAATGTGAATCTTCGCAATGGACATTGGATTCCTATAACCAACTTAATCCTGTTAAGGATTTGAAAAAGTCCGAGGCAACATATTGAATAAATTTATCCATGGGGGTGTCATATGAAATATAGGGTAAGGACACCTAAAAAACTTAAAAATCTAATAGAGGTTCACGCTGATCTAGCAGGTGATATAGCAAATTACATGCACCCACATCCTCAAGGATATTGCATTGCGGCGCTTATGAAAGCCCTCAAAGTCGTAACAGAAAACACCAGATGCGAAGCTGAAGCTTTGGCTTTAATAGAAACGTGCGAACAATATTTAAACGACGGAACAAAATGAATACGAGGTGTCCGTTAAATGGCTATATTCGGAATCGTAATGGCTGTAATTGGATTAGCGATGGTTGCGGGTATGAATGAAGATTACAAACCGAGAAAGCAACCTTTGTTAATCCGCTTGATTGATTGGCTAGAAAAACACGAAACAAAATGAATAGGAAGTGTTCATAGTGAAACATGCTCCGACTATCTTAAAAGAGGTTGAAAAACGTATAGCAGAGTATGAAATGTTTGCTTATGACACTTCTGCAAAAATTGCAATTTTGGAACTAAAGAGCCTAAAAGATTTCATCCTAAATGAAGGGGCGAACTCAAAAATATGAAACCAAAATATCTATATTTCCCTATTCGATTCAAGTGGCGCACAAAGAAACAAACGGGTCTTGTGAATCGTTGGTTTACTACTCATGGGTGGCAGATTTTCGGTGATTTATTCGGATGGACGTTGAGTATTGGCGCTCTAAAGATTTGCTTCGGTTGGACTCGTGACGAAGTATCAAAATGAATACTGAAATACATGAGGTGAAAATAATGGCAGGACGTTTGAAATTTGAAATGTGGCGTTACGAATCAAAGCCAGGAGAATTTAATGGATTTAAGAGTCGGTTCACCGATGGCAATGGTAAATACACAGAGTCATGGTGGAGCAATCCAAGCAGGTCAATTGATCACGCACATCATGCATATATCGCGGACCGGCACCGGAATGTTAAAAGTGGTAGACATTCGGACTTTATCAAGCAGCGATACAAACTGGAAATGTCTCGTCTGCGAGACGGACAGGACTGAATATCGAAGATCATGAGGTGAACAAATGGAAGATCTGATTAAAAAACTTCGTGAATTACATCAGATGATGATGTTCACGGTCGATGAAACTTGGTGCATCCAGCTTTTTGAATTGAATGTAGCTGCCAACGATATGATCGATTGTATTTATGAAAGTGGATCAAAGAATCTTTATAACGAGTTATCGGATGCTTTGGAATGGGCCGAAGATCGGGTACGTCAGAGTAATTAAGCAACGGAAATTCATGAATACTGAGATACCTAAGGGAAGGATGATGAACGTGGATGTAATCGAGTTGATGGAAATTAAAAAATTGGCAATGCAATACGCTGATCCAGTAAGAGGGAAAATGTTGGCATTGGTAACGCAGGTTGAACTATTAACAGCGGAAAACGATTTGTTACAACGGAAAGTGAAGTCTTTGGAAGCGAATTAATGAACACAAGATTTATATGCATAAGGAGGTCCCTATGACCATCTGGATAGACCGAATACGCTACTTGCCGCACGTCATATCATACGGTTGGAGTAAGTTTAGGAGGAGACTATGAGCAACGATAACTACGCATTCATATCCAGCATCGGGTCACAAGAGATTTACATCGGAACTAATGATCAAATTGGCGAAATAGCCGAAGTGTTGGACAAGGATCCGGAAGTTTTATATGACTACACATTCAACATAAGCAAGGAATTTGCGATTGAACTAAAAGAAATTAGTGCAAGGCAGCATCCGAACTATAAAGTCATTGAGCTACTGGAGGCGAAGGCATGAGAGGGTTAACGCGTGAAGAAATATTGGCGATGGAGCCAGGCAGAGAGTTGGATGCGCTTGTGGCTGAGAAAGTAATGAACTTGTGCGTGTTGGACAGTGTTCAGCAGTATGGCGATGGATGTGTTGTTTCTGATGAGGGTTTTGAGTCATGGATGCAACACATGGAGTTTGGACGAGTAGACGATCCTGATTTACTCGAACCGTATTCGACCGACATATCAGCAGCATGGGAAGTAGTCGAGAAGATGCACGAAAAAGGTTATGCAATGCAACTTATGCATAACGGACAATACTTCGTTGCATTTAGTGGTGAAATTTATCGGGAATATATAGCAAAAACTGCGGCTGAAGCAATCTGTCGCTCAGCCCTCGCTGTACTGGAGGCCACGCCATGATAGACGAGCAAACTTTACTACAGTGGATTGAGAAAAAGCGCCACGTGTTCGGCGGACCGTATGATGACAGCGAGAAGGAAGAAGACATACAAAAGTACGAAGGCGCGCTGATGATGCTACGGTTACTGAAACAGGAGATTGCGTGGGGGCATTTTAAGAAGGGAAACGGGGAGTAGTCACTTACTCCCGTCTTTCTTCTCCATATTTTGCTTCAACAGATTATTAATGATCCAACTAAGAGAGCGTTCCTGATCTTCTGCAAGCTTCTCGTAATATTTATACACTTCTGGATCTATGGTCAAGGTAGTGCGAATCTTCTTAAATTGTTGACTCATATAGTATCACCTCATGTCGGATTATATCACACCAAAAATTTTTATCCACAAACATCATATTGTATATACATTAGTATGATAGTATGTGATACAATATAACTATAAGGAGGCGGTTCAAATGAAAGAAACAAAAACAGTGTTAATGCGTGTTGATCGCAAGTTCTTGGATCGTATCGACGAAAAATGGAAAAATGAGAATTTTAAGACTCGCACCGAGTACATCATGTTCCTGATTAGAAATGACGTTTTAGAATCCAGCAAGGCTGTTTAGGTGGTGCTGACATGTCAGAGGCAGTAATACCAGGCGGTTACGTCATGGTAGCTCGTCAAGTAAGAAAATCGTCGTTGTGGTTATCTCTGAAATGTGCGCATCGAATGGTCATGATGGAGATACTTTTGCAAGCTCAGTGGCAGGATGGAGATGTCATTAGAAACGGTGAAATCATTCCCTTAAAGCGCGGGCAAGTGGCAACTTCATATCAACAATTAGTGGATGATATCGCGGATAAAGACGTAACTATAAAAATCGTAAGGACAGCAATAGACAAGATGGAACGTGCTCAATTCTTGGCAAAGGACGAGGCAGTGCAAAAGGCAAAGAAGGGGTTGCTTCTAACCATTGTTAAATATGGGTATTTTCAAGATTCTGATAACTACAAGGGCAGAGTAGAAGGCAATGAAGAGGACAAAGCGAGGGCAGAGCAAGGGCAGAGTGAGGGCAGAGCGAGGGCAATAAATAATAAGGGTAATAAAGAAAAGAAGCCTAATAAGGCTAAAGAAGAAGTAATAAAAGATATTTACGCTCAAAATGTCTCCCTATCAAAAATTGAATATGAAAAGTTGATAGAAAAGTATGGATCGGAAGAAGCGGTAAAATGGGCAATTGAAAAACTCAGCAATTATATATTTTCTAAAGAACCTAAATATAAGTCCCATTACCATGTTCTTACTGGTTGGGTATATGACGAATTCGAGAAAAAAAGATTAACGGTTATAAATGGCGGACAAGCCCAAAGCAAACCGTCATCAGTAAATAAAATTCAAGAATTGTATAGACAAGCTGAGGAGGCTGAAAGACGTGAAGCAAACGGAGGTTATTAAACTTATTGGATTGTGCTCAGTAAATTATCGCAACTGGCCTGAAAAGGATAAAGAGGAACTAACCATTTCGCTATGGTCTAAGATGCTCGCGGATACAGAGTTTTATGTTGCTGAAGCAGCTATCGAAAAATATATCGCCGAATCCGTTTATCCGCCAACGATTGCAGATGTCCGCGCTAGGATCGCCGATATAACTGTGATGCCCGAGAAAACAGCAATTGAGGCATGGGGCGATGTCATGCATGCGATACGGCGATGGGGACACTGGAACATTGAGGAAGCCATGAATTACCTAACAGGAACGACTAAGAAGGTTGTTAAATCCATTGGATTCAGGACACTATGCCTTTCTGAGAATGAAATGGCTGATAGAGCTCACTTCCTGAAGGTATACGATGTACTCGCTAAAAGAGAGCGCGACGATGCCTTAATGTTACAAAGCACCAAGGATGTTATGCAGAGACTTCACGGAGACAGAATGATGTTACAAGACGGAGCTTAAATTGATGCAGGAGAGAAGAGAGGAGATGTACTATGAGCAAATTTGATTTTCTACCAGTAACGGAGCAACAAAAGAAAATGGATGATCCTGCAGTAAAGCAAGCGATTCGGACGTTAAAAGCAAAAGGTGTCACGTTGAAACAGATTGAGGCCGCATTTAAATACTACGAAGGACTGAAGCCAAAACCTGTAGATGATACAGAGTTATTGCCATGGTAGGTGAGATGCATGGAACTTAAAGAAGGCGGTATCTACTCAAACGGTAAAAAGATATGGCGAAAAATACTTAGATTTGATGGTGACCGTGTTGTATTTGCCAAATGTTATCTCACAAATAACCGCGGTATGTACGTTATCGGCGGAGGTACTCACTTAACTACGAAAATTCTTAAATCAAGCTTTAGAAATTGGGTGAGGAACGGTATTGATAATTGGGACAATGTTAATTGCAGCCGATGTTGTGTTGTGCTGACAGGCGATGAGGGAAACTCAACTCAACTTTGTAAGGAGTGTTATGGAATATGACAAGTTACTGGACACCAGAAATCGGACGGAAAAATCAATCACTATTAATAAAAATGATGCGTGATAAACAAAAGAAACCAAAATGCCAGATTTGCAACGATGAAGAATGGGTAGAACAGGGTTCTGGTGCTTTGCTTGGATATGTAGAGTGTATGTGCCAAGAAAACAAAGAAAGTGGTGACGAGAAATGAAAGCTGTTAAATACATTGAATCTGCTATGGAATATGTAAACGGAGATCCAGTGATGGTGAATAAAGAATGGGATGCAATGCTTGAAGGTGTACAGGGTGATGGATCTGCAATTATTTATATTGACACAATTCCATATAGAGTAACTGCAAATAAAATTAAAGGTATATCCTAGGCCGCAGGCCCTTCGAAACGACCGAATCACCTAGCCGAAGGCGGCAGCCGTATAGCGGAATAAACAGACACCATACAAAGGAGTCGATAACCATGAACGCCATTGAACGCAAGGAGAAACGTAAGCTGAGACTAATCGTGATTAGGCAGATAGAAGTGATCGAGGCAAATAACTGCTTAGTCTGCCCTAACCGCAAGAGTACGGATACAGAATGCTGCAAGACGTGCCCAATACCAGATCAACTCAACGCACTGGGTAAACAGTTGATTGCTGTAACGCATCGGGAAGAGCAGCGAGTAGCAGTGGACCCCGAGAAAAAGAAGAAGAGTCTTAGCCGAGTGTACGAACTCAGACGTGAAAGAGAGAAACGAGGCATACCACCTAAGAAAATACCGAAAGTGAAACCGCCATTTGTGAACAAGCGCAAGAAAGGTGATCCGTCCATCGTGTTCACGGCAGATGAGTACATACAGGCCATTGCTGATGGTGAGTACAAGTCGGAGATAGCACGAAGAATCGGCATGCCTGACTCGACGTTGTATCACAGAACGGTGAAGTGGGATCTGACAGGGTTAACGAGGGATAAAGCAAAAGAGATGCTACAGGCGAAAGGGGAGGGCTTAGCATGATGCAGCTACAACGACTAGACGGCGTGGTGCAGAGCGTACTCGAAACGCGGCAAATTCGCTCTGATTTGGGCGATGCGGAGTTTGCGAAGTGGTATGAGGAGAGGTACAAGATTACGGTGAAGCGAGTGCTGGGGATATTGGCGGGGGCGAGGGGGATTGGGGCATGATCATAAACATTTATCATAATGGCTTCTTACTCTACAAAACAAAGGACGCGACCAAAGCGTGGGAGAAAGCCAAGGAATACGGCGACTGGTTCAGCTCGATAGAAGTTCGGAGGGAGAAGTGGTGAAGAGCAGAGCGCATGCAAACAGAGGGATGGGACTAGAAACACTCATCGAATACGCCAATCAGCAGTATGCGGCCAAAGGTATCGCGCAGATACAGAAGGTTGCTACGCCCTGGAAGGTCGTTAGGAACGGTAAGAGGATAGTTAGTGCATTCCCTGAGAAAAAGAGCACAGTGGACTTCCTAGGCGTTTACAAGGGAATGGCAATAGCGTTCGATGCTAAACAAACTGAGAACAAGACGCGGTTCCCACTGGCGAATATAGAACAGCATCAAATCGACTTCATGATTGATTGGGAAAAGAACGGCGGCATAGCGTTTGTAATTATCGATTTCAAATCGCACGGACAGATATTTCTCATGAACTTGCAAGAATTTGTAATAGCATCATCCCTTTACGGCAGCAGCATCCCTTACAAGCATTTCACTCAGTGTATACGTGAAGTTCATCACGAGAATGGCATAGTGTTTGATTATTTGAAACATGTGGAGGCGATAGCATGAAAGAATATAAGTTCAGAGGATGGCATCCAGGCAGATATTCGCATCAATACGAACCAAAGATGTTTTATGACGATAAGCCAGGGGATTGCTTAGTATGGAAAAACCAAGGGCAGCCGTTAACTATTATGCAATTTACGGGACTTAAGGATCGCAACGGCAAGGAAGTTTATGAGGGGGATATTGTTTCTTTCACCGACACTTATCTGAATAATATGCCAGAACGAACGGGAAAAGTTTCTTTTGCGAATGCTTCTTTCTACATCGAATGCAGCACAAGCAATCATTTTCGTTGGACAGACTACGATGTAGAAGTCATTGGCAACATCCACGAAAACCCTGATATGGTTCCAGTATGAAAGATGACCTGAGCACAGCTAAGGGACTATTCTACGGATTTCTGCTATCTATGCCAATTTGGATATTGTTATGGGGAGTGACGAGATGAGCCAAGTAGAGTTATTCGACGATAAACAAGTGGTCGACCGTGACTATGATAACCCAATGGTTGTTCTTTACGGCAAAGGCCCCAATGAAAAATGCAAGACATGTGATAATCTCATCCAAATTCAGCCAGGTCAGAACAAATACTACAAATGCGAGTTAAGGGGCATTACTCATGGACCTGGTACTGATCATAGAGTTAATTATCGAGCGTGTGCGATGTACAAAAAGGAGCGATGACATTATGGCTATGACTATGGCAAGCGTTACAAGCGCCTCAGGGCGTCACTGTGGAGTTCTGATAATGTCGGACGACCCAAATATCATCAAGAATAGTTTGGCGCTCACAGAGGCGTTTAAATCGGTCACGAAAGGTGGTGGTTTGAATGAACGAGTCGTTGATATCAAAGATCACAGACGAAGCAGCTAAAAAAGTAATTTACCACCAGCATCTGCAGATAGAAGCGCTGAAACATCGGCTTGATAAATTGGAGCAGAAAGACGTGCCGAAACAAGCGATCGGATTCCATACGAAAGGAAGTGAGACAACGCCAGAATTAGCATTTAAAAGTTATCGTAAGTATTCAGGCACTCATGATTAAATTTTGATTAAATACACTGATTTAATGGTTGTTTTTGCTGAAATATGGTATAATTAACGTAATAAATTACGTGAAAATTCGGGAGGTAACACATGGAAACTGCACAACAAAAAGTTGATCGTTTGCAAGCTGAATTAGAGGCATTGAACAATCAAAGTCCGCGTAATGAGGCTGCGGTAAATCAAACGGCTAATGCGTTGGATGAGGCTAAGAAAGAACTAGAGCAGGAGCAGGCGACACAGGTGAAGATTACCCAGATCCAGCAAGCCCATGAAGATCGAGTAACACAGTCAACGGATGACTTTTTCAACGAAATTGAGAACTTGGATATTAGCAATGGGATGACGCTACGAGATGTGATGATCGATGAATCGTTTTATCAATCGGCCACAATTTCCATCAAGGGATTGTTTCAAACTGGAGTTGATGGGCTAAGTCAACAAATTGCAACACTCGAAGGTGAAAACAGTGATTTGGTAAGTCGGTTAAAAAAGGAAACTGAGGAACGTCAAAAGGCTGAAAGTGAGCGCGAGCAGGAACGGTTAGATCATACACAAACTCAGCAATACAGAACAAATCTTGCAAACCTCCTAGAAGAAGCACAAAAAGAAATTGCACAGCTTCAAGAACAACTAAAATCTGCTACAGCAGGTGTGAAAACTACAAATACCGAGGAAGAACAGCGCAAGAAAGCAGAGAATGATGCGAAAATTAAGTTGGAGCGTACAATTTATAATGTTATTCCTGACAACCCACTTTTCATCAAGTTATACACGGTTAATTTAGCAGCTACAGGCGAATCATTCACGATTCCGCATTATGCGCTTAAGAGTTACATAGTGATTCAAGAGTCCGAGGTAAGCCAGTTTCGTGCGGACAATGGGATTGCCGAAACAACCGCTACAAGTGAGGATAACGCACCTGTTGAACAGGCTACTGAGACCATTCAAGACAGCGTAACTCCGGAGGTACCGTTTCCAGAATTACCCCGAGCCGAAGCGCCAGAAGTACCGGACGTCCCCGCAATCGGTCCAGTGGCTGAAGGACAGCAAAGTGTGGAAGTACCTGGACAGACAGTCGAAGAAAGAATCTCAGCGTTAGAGCAGTCGAACCTTGATATGCAAACGTGGATTGATTCCATCGAGAAGCGTGTAGGCAAGTTAGATGGCGGATCACAGGCGGTGGCGTAGATGGGATACTTTCGCAAAAAGCCAGTGGTGATTGAGGCTTTTAGAATGGGTATGGACGCTAGACCTGATTGGTTCCAAGACAAAGTGACCACAAATGAAATCATTACATACAGCGAAGATGAGGATTCAGGACCATTTGAGTTTACAAAAACGTATTGCGATATAAAGACACTTGAAGGTACGATGCGTGGAGATCATGGGGATTACATCATCAAAGGTGTAAAAGGCGAGGTATACCCATGTAAGCCTGATATTTTCGAAGCGACATATGAGAGTGCAGAAGGCTCGACGGAATCTGATTGACGCATCATGGCGCTCCTAGTGAGCGCCTTTCTATAAGGGGGATGAGCGAATGAACTTTAAAGATTTTAACAAGGCTTTGAAAGAACATTACGTAGAGCCGCTAACTGAAACTTACCGCGAACTATATAGAAAGAAATTCAATGAAGAGCCACCTGCTAATGTTACCTTGATGATGGATCGACTAATAAAGTCGGGTGAAGCGCAAATTGGTGAGATTTTGAACTTTCCGAAGGCCTCCGAATCGACCGAATAACCACAGTGGAACGTGGGCCGTATAGGGGTATTTTAGGATAAGGGAGTAACAAGACATGATAACTGTTAAGCGAAGAATTAAAAGAGATGGATACAATTACACTGTAGATTTTCACGTTAGGAAAGAAGCGATTGATGCTGTGTATGGAGTATCATCTGGAAATATTTCAACAGGAAGATTGAGTAATAAAGCTGTATTACTTCTCAGGTCTGGAGTTGAGATTGAAACGGAAGAAACCGAGGAAAGTGTTTTGAAAATGCTAACTGAGTGAGGTGAATACAAATGAGCAAGGTAGAAGAGTTGCTGAAGAGATACTTGCCCTACAAGCATGCGGTTAACGTGTATGAGAGACACAAACCGATACCGAGCGCAGGGATAGCGAATTATTCAGGAATGCCAGGCGGATCGGGCGCGCCGGAGAGATTCTTCGCACTGGTTGGCAAGCCTGCTGATATGGGCTACACAAGCGACAAGGATTACTTAGACTACCAGAAGTACAAAACAGCCGTAATCGAGATTGAAGGCGCGCTCGATACGCTCACAGAAGAACAGTTGTCAGTCATACGGTTAAAGTGGATGCAGGATATAACGTTGCAACAGATATCGAAGCGTAAGCATTGCGGAGTCACAACGGTAAAGAAGCATCACAGGCTGGCTATGGGCAGATTGACGGATGCACTAAGATTCACGAAGTTAGTCGAGATTGAAACACACGAAAAGGCGAGAGAATGCGACCTTTATGCGACCGTTATCTGACCATTACCTAGAGTATAGTAATAGTATCAGGAGAAAGTTGCTAACGTATTGATAGCTATGTGCGCAGTCGTGCGTTACAACTCTCTTGTTAATACGGTGATGACCGCAGACACAGCCGAACATGTGCTGATTGAAACACATCAGACCTATAGCGACCCCTTCGGATCCATATACCCAGTTAGTGCATAAGGGAAGTGAACTCAATGCTAGACGCACTCGATGCGCTATGTTGGGGGTCATTTCCTTTTTGCATTTGGTGGCATTGGTTTTGGTATGTATATTACAGAGAGGAAGTGAATGATATGTCAGACTTGAGGCCGCAAATTATGATATTTGTTACGGAGTACCTCAAAAACGGTAACAATGCGACTCAAGCTGCTATTGCTGCTGGTTACTCCGAGAAAACAGCATACAGTCAGGGTTCAAGATTGTTGAAGTCTGTTGAAGTTCAACAATATCTCAACAAAACTGAACAGAAGCTTAACAGGGACTTGCGTCAAATCTTTGCTGAGGATGCTGTTGAGGCTTACGCAGTGCTAAAAGAGATTATGTTGAACCCTTCGTCAATGGACAAGGATAGAATAACGGCAGCAAGAGATATTCTTGATCGAGGCGGTTATAAGCCAGTCGAGAAGTTTAGCGGCGATGTGCAAGTGGGAGTAACGATCGTGGATGATATCAAATGATTGCACTCACGGAATGTGTCGCCCCTTCGTTTTACGAAATACACAAGGACATTAAACGCTATGGCCATACTCATTATTGGCTAAGTGGTGGGCGTGGATCAACTAAATCATCGTTTATCAGTGTTGAGCTCATACTGGGGATCATGTCCGATCCACTAGCCAATGCGGTGGTTCTCCGTAAAGTAAAGGATACGCTTGGTGAATCCGTTAAAGAGCAACTGACATGGGCAATAGAAGCGTTAGGCGTTTCGCAGTTCTGGGACGTACCTGAAACCAAGCTAGTTTTGACTTATAAACCAACTGGACAAGAGATACGCTTCAGGGGCGCGGATAAGCCGAAGAAGATCAAGGGTTTAAAGTATGCACGAGGTTACACAAAGTTCATCTGGTATGAAGAACTTGACGAGTTTACAAGTATGGAAGAGATCCGGATGATCAACCAGTCCCTTATGCGTGGAGGTAAGAAATTCACCGTATTTTACTCGTACAACCCGCCAAAGTCAGCAAACAACTGGGTGAACACGGAGGTTAATTTCACAAGGGATGACCGCATAACTCACCACAGTACGTATCAGACGGTTCCAATTGAATGGCTAGGTGAACAGTTCATCATCGAGGCGGAACACCTTAAGTTGACTAAACCCAAGGCGTATGAACACGAATACTTGGGCGATGTAGTCGGTACAGGTGGAGAAATCTTTGATAATGTTCAAACACGAAAAATCAGCGATGAAGAAATCGAGGAGTTCGAGAATGTTCGACGAGGTATGGACTTTGGTTACTCTGTAGATCCACTATCCTACAACGTCATGCACTACGACCGCAAGCATAAGAGGTTATACATTTACCATGAACTTTACAAAGTCCGCTTATCTACACATGCGGCTTATTTGCATATATCCGAAGAAAACAAAAAGAATGACTATATCAACTGTGATTCAGCTGATCCAAGAACTATCAATGAGCTACTACAATATGGATTACGCGTTGGCGGAGTTAAAAAGGGGCCTGATACTGTGGAGTATGGTGTGAAATTCCTTCAGGATCTTGAGGCAATCATCATTGATGATCAGCGATGCCCTGAGACTGCCAGGGAGTTTTTGTCGTACGAGTTAGATAAAGATGCTCATGGTAATTTTAAAGCCGGTTACCCTGATAAGAACAATCACTCGATCGATGCTGTAAGGTATGCGATGAACGATGAAGCATTGGACTTCCGTGAACGGATGAAAAAGAACAAACCTGACACTTCCACATCAGAAGGCAGAGCGGCGGCCAATCTCGCTAGATACGATAAGCCAATCAAAAAGAAAAGAGGTGAGTTTGTTGGTTGAAGGTGGATTACTTCTGATATACGGATTCCTAGCAATAGTGTTTGCAGTATCGTTGCATAACAAGGATAAAGAGATGAACATTGAGCGTGAAGCGTGGAAGTCAGAACGCAAAGATCTACTCGATCGCATTCAAGCGCCTACGTTCATGGAATATACGAATAAGGTTGTGCGTGAGAAGAAAGCTGAGCAACCAGATGAACCAAAGACAGACTACGACCAATTTGTTTCATAAGGAGTTTTGATATGAATGTATACCAGTTAAAGAGTGGGATGTTGCAGTATTACGTTGCTGCTGAAGACGAAGAACACGCGAATGAACAAGGCATGGATGCACAACGCTTCCCAGACCTTCACTTTCTGCCGTTTATAGCCACAAAAGTAGAGGTTGAAGGAGTAACTATCGTCGCTACATCAAACGATCAGGTAGAGGATCCCAAGACCCGCAAACAACGAACGCAATAACTTTAGTCAGTGAAAGGTGGTGACATGAGTGAAAGGTAAAGTAAAGGAAAAAGATTCAGCGACATTCGTCAAAGAAAAGTCGGATGAGGGTACGAGTTGGGCTGTCATTAGGCAAATCCAGATTAACCGTGCATTCTTCCGAGGTTTCCAGTGGATTAGTTGGGACAAGAATAATCGGCGAGTGTTTGTGCCTGATCTGAGACCAGGAGAGAAGCGTTACACATATAACAAGATCAAGCCTGCTGTGCTCACGCTTCAGGCTAAGTTGTGCAAGAACCGCGTGCAACTGGAAGTGTCACCTGATACAGATGATGATGAACGCATTGAGACAGCTCGAGGTGCACAAAAGTTCCTGAAGTATCAATGGAACGACGATAGCATGGATCACAAGAGCCGCAGACTCCGTTTTCATATGCTAGTCGATGGTTTCCCCGCATTAAAGGTGTACGTCGATAAGACGAAGGGTGACGACCTCTCAATCGATCCCGAGATGATACAGGAACTCGATGAGGAAATGGATCAGAAGTCGATCCCGATGAAGACAGGTAAAATCGTTACACAGGTTGTTGACCAGTTGGCATTGAAGGTTGATCCAACAGCAGAGGACATCGAGGAAATAAAGTGGGCCATGGAAGAACGTCCGATGGATGTTGAGGAGATCGCTGAAATCTGGGGTAAAGAAGTTGAGCCAGATGGGGAGATTGCGCTGCGTCAAACGTTCGACCAGCTATCGGGATCCGAGTCAGCTGTAAAGAAGTACAAGAACATGGCTATTGTCTATGATTACTGGGAGCTTCCGTGTGCAAGGTATCCGAAAGGACTTAGGATTGTTGTTTCTGGTGGTACTGAGCTCGAGAAGAGTACGGACCCGGGCGAGTTTCCGTTTGTATTCTTTCCTGCTGTTCCTGTGCCTGGTAGGGCTATCTCAGATGGCATAGTGAATGACCTCACAACGCCGCAGAAGTCCTATAACATCAAGCGTACAGCTGAGGCTCGTATACTTGAGGAAATGGGCAATCCAATGTGGACGATCCCACTAGGGACGCTGGAGGATGAGGATGAGATATCCAACGAGATTGGCGGTATCATCCATTACACTCCGAATACCGGATCGAAGCCAGAGCGTGTTCAAGGCGCTTCGGTGGACGCAGGATGGCAAAATGCAATGGAGCGTGATGAGGCTGACATGGAAGATATCAGCGGAGCGCACGAAATTAGCCAAGGATCCACGCCGAAGGGTAACAACACTTTAGGTGGGCTGCAGCTTCAAGTTGAACAAGATGAAACGAAACTCGCTTTGTTAGTCCAATCCTATGAGGATGGAATTAAGAAGTGGGGCGAAAAGGTGCTTCGACTCGTACAAAAACATTTTCCCGAAGAACAACAGCTTAGTATTGTTGGGGAGAATGGCGAAGTCGAGGCATTTTCGTTCAGTGGAGCTGACTTGGAGAACGGCTGGGTAGTGGATGTTGTGCCAGGCAGTTCGATGCCAACGCTCAAAGCCGTAGAAGACCAGAAGGTAATGTCCATGTGGGGCGCAGGTATGTTTATCAATCCCAACACTGGACAGCCTGACACGCGGCGTGTAGTGCGTATGCTTGGCGAATCCATAGCCAACAGTTACTTTGACGATACGCTGCAGGATGAGAACAAAGCGAGGTTCGAAAACAGGACGTGGCAGAAGACGTTTGCTGATCCTAATTTAGCTAATGCACTCATGAAGTACTCAAGGGATATGGAAGTTTACAAGGTTGGTGTAGAAATGTCCCAACAAAAAGGCGTTACCCCTGAAGAACTTGGATTTCCTAGGCCGCAGTTGCCTGCTAAATTGCCAATTGTACGTGACTTTTACGATCATCAAACGCATATCGAGCAGCACAACCGGTTCAGGAAGACAGATGATTATGATAATCTGCCCCCTGAGTTCCAACAGTTGATCGATCAGCACGTTCAAGAACATATTCAGTTCATGCAGGCGCCGCAAGAGGCTGCTCAACAACAAGCTTTGGAAGCACAACAGCAACAAGCTGAGGCGGATAAAGCCTTGAAAGTTCAGTCGAATCAGATGCAGGAGAAGAAACTCCAACTGGATGCGGTGAAAACAGCGGCAGAGATGCAGCGAACGCAGGCACAGTTACAACATGAAAAGGAACTCAAAGGAATGGATCAACAGCACGATATGAGCAAAACTCTGATTCAATATCAAGCAAATAAAAATGCAACGAGCCAGTGATGAGACTTCATTGGCTCTTATTATATTTATAATCCGATATCGGGCGTTAATGATATGTGGTCGCCGCACATAGGAGGAATTCATATGTTCAAAGTGAGACAACCCCTTTTCGAAATGGAAGGGGCTATTGGTAGTGAATCGGGCGTTGAAAGTGTACCGGCCGCCGAGGTACAAACAACGGGCGTAGATTCACAGGCTGCCGCCGAGCCGAAAGATAGCAACTTTGAGAAGGCGTTCGCCAAGCGTTTATCAGCGAAAGAAGCTGAATGGCAAGCCAAGTATCAGGAGTTGGAAGGAAAGTACAAGGGTCATGAGGATTACAAGTACGTGGCTGATTACCTGCAACAAGCACACGGCGCTGATCTTATGACAATCAAGGAAAAGATTGAAATGGAACGACTTCAAGAACGTTCAGAGCGCGAGAACGTGCCGCCTGAGGTGCTCAAGCGCTTGGATGAGTTGGAGTCTAAGGCTGCTAAAGCTGATCAACTGGAGAAAGAGCAGTTACAGCGGCAGCAAGAGCAACAAGAGGCTGAGGAGAAGTCGAAAACATTCGCGGAATTCAAGGGTAAACTCGATGAGTTCGCCAAAGAAAGAGGCGTTGATTCAGATTCTCTCTACAAATTCATGGTGGATAATCAAACGGCCAACATGGAGATCGCCCTAAAGGCCATGAAGCACGATGAAATCGAGCAGAAATTAGCTGCAGCAGAGAAAGCTGGAATGAAGAAGCTTATCTCAGCTAAAGCTGGCATCCCAACAGTAACATCTGCAAATAAAACAGGAACATTGGCGACACCACCTGCTAAAAACCTAGCAGAGGCGCGTCAGAGAGCAATGAACCGACTAAATTCGACTGAATAGAGGAGCGATATAATATGGCATTTGATTTGACAGCCGCATCAGCAGTACTAAAAGAAGACTACTTGGGTCCAGTTCGTGAACAGCTTAACAATGATAACTATGTGATTCAGAAGTTGGTAGAGAAGAAGCAAGAGGCAACAGGTAAGGAATTCTATGTGCCTTTGCATATTGGCCGCAATAACGGCGTTGGTTACCGTTCCGAAGGAGCTGCTCTACCATCTGCGGGGAATCAAAAGTACAAGCAATCCACAGCCAACGTGAAGTACCTATATGGTCAAATTGAAATTACTGGACCGACGATCAAGGCTATGCGTAACGATAAAGGTGCATTTATCCGCGCTCTAGATTCTGAAATGAAAGGATTGTTACGCGACCTTAAGGATCAACGCGCTCGCGCATTGTTCGGTGATGGTACTGGTAGACTTGCTACTTTTGCGGTGAATACGACGGTCAACACACTGACTGTAAACCAAATTAAGTACTTCCAAGTCGGTATGCTGATTGATATCGTGAATAACAGTAACGTCGTAACAGTAACAGGTCGTCAAATCACAGCAATCGACACCACAAATAAAACAATTACAATCAACGGAGCAGCGCTTACTACTGCTGCGACGGACTATGCCGTAGTTACTGGTGATTTAAACGTAGAGGCAATGGGATTAGGTGGCATCATGAACCCAGCATTGACTTTGCAAGCTATTAACCCAGCAACAGACACTTACTGGAAGCCAAGCGTTATGGCTAACGGCGGTACCAACCGTGCATTGTCTCAACAATTAATGCGTCAAGCACTCGATCTGTCTGAGCTAGCTGGCGGCAAGATTGACCTTATGACAGGATCATATGGCGTTAGAGCGTCTTACGAGGCATTACTGCAACAATTAGTGCGTTATACGAATCCGATGGAGCTAGAGGGCGGTTACAAGGCTCTTGAGTACGATGGACGTCCGCTGATTGTTGACCGTTACCACTACTCTAACACGATGTACTTCTTAGATATGGATGAGATTGATCTGTATCAACTGTCTGACTTCGAGTGGATGGAAGATGATAAAGGATCGGCGATTCACAAGGTGCCTGGATTCGATAAATACGAAGGTACAATGTTCGCTTATGAGACTGTCGTTACTTACCGTCGTAACGCTCATACGGCGCTTACTGACCTTACAGAGCCTGCTGGGTACTCTGTATAACAAAAATCATGGAGGGGCCTTGTGCCTCTCCTTTTCATTTTAGGAGGACATATGGCTATAAATGACTTGTATTACATCGAGGATAGATTGAAGGAAATCGACCCTAACATTTTGCGGATCGACTTTGATTACGACAACCTTAAGCACCAAGTTATTGCCGTGGACAAACTGGGCACGCAATATGTGGCGATGACCGTTAAACATGGAGAGTTAGACGCGCGAGTGGTGAGGAGAATTCAGCAGATTGATCCGCGTAAGTTTAATCCATTTGATGATATTGGCAAGTGGTTGCATAAGAAAGAACTGGATGAAGATAAAAAAGTAAATGAAATCGCACGAGGTATGGCGGAAACGTTACGGAAACCATTGATGCACGATGCTATGTATGGATAAGGAGGGAGGATATGAACCTTCAACAGATACTTACCGAAGCTAAAACCTTGGTTCCACCAGGTGCAGATATAACTGACGATATGTTGGTGCTCAAAGCTAACCAGATTCAGCGCAGGGTTTATCGACAGTTAGTTCTACCCGATAAGGTTGTTGCGTTTTTATCTACACCAGGAATACCTTTTTATGATTTGCCAACGGACTGCGCGGAAGATCGTGTGAAAAACGTGATGATAGACAACATCAATTACCCTAAACTATCAGTCGAAGAGAATTCTCCACCGGACCGTTTTTGTTCAGTGATGTTGAATAAACTTTATATTTTCCCGAATCCATCAAATCCAGTGAATATTTTCATCTACTATCGACCTCGCTACCACGATTTAAGCGCATCGAATTTGAGTGATGTACCTGATCTATCAGAAGATTATCATGAACTTTTAGTATTTGGTCTTGCTCAGTGGATGGCAAAAACTCAAGGTGACATTGATGTAGCGAATAATAACCAGGCTGATTTTGATGAACTTCTAATGGATGCTAAGAAGGAGTTCAGACAGATGACAGCAAACAGAGTGCGAGTAAAGGATAGGTGGTGACTGTATGCCTGATGTAATGGAACTAATGGCAAAAGATTTAGAAAAACTAATCGGTGCAGCGAATTCACCACAATCAGAAATAGATAAGCTCAGACTAGACACATCCAATCAATTATCGAGTATGGGTATTAACGTTAAATATCCGCCAGCTCCTATAAATAAGCCAGTATACAACGGGGTTACTATAGACGATGCAGTAGTTACTGCTTGTGTAAATTTATCAAAAAGTACAGGACTCCCGCTGTATTTCCCAACTGGAAGATGCAGAATTTCAAGCGCTGGAGCTATAGTACTTAATTCAAATATAGCTGTTTTCGGAGATGGTCCAGGTAAATCGCTGCTTGTTACCACTGACAATAACTTGGCGTTTATTACGTACGACTGCACTTCAAACGATATCTATTACCCAGCTGTTCATGACATTGGATTCGAGAATCTAGGGACTTTACCTACATCTCAAAGTGCAGCTGTGAAAATTATTGATGGTGGTAGTAATCACTATTTTAATTATGCAAAATTCTACAATATTTACTCTGCGGGATCATATGACATGATCCGGTCAGAGAAGAGTGCTAACAGTTCTGGTGAGAACTTGATTAATTTCGGTACTTATTCTGGTTTAATTTGCACGAATTCTGGAGCTAACCAAACGACAAATGGCATTAATTTCGTAAATGGTTCAGGTACGGGTAATATGTTTACGAACAACGCATTCATCTGTACGGGTGTCGGTATCAGCATAGGATCTGGATCTGGTACCATTAACGTCGGTGATATCATCATATCCAACTCACAGTTTGCTTTAGCTAGTCGAGGAATCAAACTAAATGGGTCACTGTCTGCATATACATCGAACATTAACATATCCAATTGTCAGTTTGATGCTAATATCGTCAAAGGCTATGAACTCATCAATATGAACGGGTTTACGATCATTGGATGTATTGGTACAGAAAATAATACTCTCACAAACTGTTCTGCATACTCCGTTCGAAATCACGGTTCCAGACGATCAGAATACTACGTGAACAGTCTCAATGTTGCCGTTTCGGAACAGAGAGAGATATTTAAAGTAATTTTACCAGCAGGATTTTTCAGTGGTGTATCAGTAAAAATTGTATCAAATGCTTATGTTTCGGGAGTTGGTTCAGCAACCACAGAAACAAGCTTCCTCGCAACAAATAATAACTCTAGTCCATCAGCTGCTACTAAGTTTACAGAGAACAAGATCGGTGCAGGTGTGATTACACATTCATTTGGCATTTCAGGGTTAGAGGTACATTTTAAAGTGGGGACTAATGCCACGGCTACAGGTAGTTTGATTCATAGTTATTTGGAGATAACTGGTGAGAATTACGAGCTTGTTTTGTTAGATAACTTTAACTAGGAGGTCGTGCATTGGAAATCCCAGCTTTCGATCCGAACACAGGTGAAACAACCAAGGAAAACCTTGATATGGAGCGATCGATCAAGGAACAAAATAACATTGAAGAGGAAGAGGGCGAATAGCTCTCTTCTTTTTGTTTGGGGTGAGTTAAATGGCATACATGCAGCCAATTCGCGGCATTATGGAACCGATTCCGATTAATACTTTCGGCGGAGTTTATGCCGCAGATGACAAGGGATTCTCGCTAAACGATGGAATGGCAACAGATGGTTACAATATGAGTTATCTCAACTACCCGGCTATGGGAATAAGGCCGGGTTATTCTTTGCTCGGGACAGCGTTCGGCAGTAAGGTGCAGGGCGTTGGATCATGGAAAGCCACAGAGGTTCATGCCATAGTGAACGGAGCGTGGCAAAGATTTAACGGAACGTCATGGGTTTCAGTAACTGGAACCTCAACTGGACTATCCACATCAGCAGACCCGAGTTGGACGAATACACAGGGTAATCTAAGCGCTATGAGCTTATTTATGGCTAATGGTGTAGATCAACTGAGGTATTATGACGGGACAACTGTTACAACGAATACAGCAGCTCCTGCAGGAGCTAATTTCATCACACAACATGATAATCGAATGTATGCCGCTGTTGGAAATACTGTACATTACTGCGGTCTGCGGACGCCCAATAACTGGACCGCGGTAAATGATGCAGGTCAGATTGTCGCTGAAACCGAAACGGGCGAGAACATCAGCGGAATGGTCGCGGGGCCAAAGCGCCTAACGATATTCAAACCTAATGCCATTTTTGATTTGTTTGGTACCGGGCCGAAAGAATTCACTTTCGTTCGTTCAGCAAATGACCTGGGTGCGATCAATAATAAAAGCATCCTAACAGTAGCCGGTATCATCTATTTCATCCACGACACTGGTGTATATTCATACATTGGTTCAGGAAGGCCACGCAAAGATTTTTCGCAGGCCATCTACAATTACATTAAGCGTATTAATCCTTCCGCTAAAAATAAATGTTCATTAGGTACGGATGGTACTAATTTGTATGTGTCCATTCCGCTGGATAATGCAACAGAAGCAAATACCATTCTCGAATATAATCCAGATCGCGGTGTATGGAACGTGTGGAAAGGTTACTCGCCTACCATGTTCGTCAACATCAACACAGACCTCTACATTGCCAATGTAGACGGTTCTGTCCGAAAGGTTGGAGGGAGCACAGACAACGGCGCCGCAATTACTTGGAAGTGGGTTTCCAAGCCATTTGCAGAGGCATCGATTACGCAACGAAAGATATGGTACAACCTTTGGACGTATAGCGACTTTACGCCCGGAAGCAGTATGACAGCCTCATTGAGCAAAGACTTAACTGGGGATAGCAACTGGTACCAGATCAAGAACATTTCAGCAACGACAGGATTACAGAATTCTCGTACAGTCGTACCAACGGGTAATGTCGCCAATAGCAACTTTTTACGACTTAAGCTTGAAGGTGTAGGACCAGTCACCACATACGAGATATCGCGACAATTACGAAAGATGCCATACAAATAGGGAGGCACACAATGGCTACAGTTAGTTTTGGAGGCGCAGACACGATAGATGTAGGACAAAGCCTGCAAGAGATCAGACAAGCCTTACTGAGGGTTGTAGACGCTCTTGCAGAGGATGAGAAGCAGCTGGAGTGGGCGGTTAACGGAAATTTGGACGTAAAGAACATTAGGGCACAATCTATCTCAGCTGATCGCATGGATGTTCAGCAATTATCAGCGATAGCGGCGGACTTGGGGAAGATTACAGCAGGGGAGATTTACGGGACGTATATTGCTACCGCTGAAGGTATTTTTCCAAGAGCAGAGATGTCGAACACAAATAACTTATTTACAGCTTACTTAGATTCAGATAGTTATATTCAAATGGATTCAGATAGATTGGGTACGCCGACTTTGGTATTTCAAGAGGGAGCGATCAATACACTAGTCGCACAAATAGCTGGTGTTGGATTTTCCATCATACCTACTTCGGGAAATATGTTTATTAATGCGCAATCCGGATCTTTAGTACTTAGTGGTAATGCTGTAAGAATTAACAGCCTTTTTTCAGCTCCGTTAGATTCGATATCGCAATCGAATAGCAGCGCGACCACTGTTGCTGGTTTGGTTGCTGATTTTAATACGCTGTTAGGAAACCTAAGGGCAATGAACATATTGGCATAACGATTAACAAATCTTGTAAAAAGAAGTATACTCAGCGTATATAATTCTACCTGAGGAGTGTTGTTATGAAAAAATTTATTATAGGATTACTAGTTGGTGTAGCGATTACAGTTGCGGGATCAGTATACGCTGATGAGGGATTAGAGAAGATAGAGGCATATCTAAGGCCATCGTTGCCAGTGACGTTGAATGGCGAAGTTTTAAAACTCGATAGCTCGCCGGTCATGGTCGACGGAAGTACGTACCTGAAACTTAGGGATGTAGCAACTGTAACTGGTCTAACAGTGAATTGGAATGACGCGACACAGACAGTTGAACTGAGTAATAAAGGAGTGTCAAAAGTGAGTGAATTGAGTACAACCACTGAAAATCTAGAGTCCTTAAAAAACCAGAGAATCGATCTAGACAAGAGAATTAATGAATTATCTAAAATCATAGAGCCTTATGGAGTAGTCGGGACTTATGACGGTAAGCTAGGTTTTAAGGAGAAAGATGAAACTTTCTTCACTGCAAAGGCTAGTTACGATGAATTATCTACGCAGCGAAACCAAATTGATGCCCAAATCACTGCACTAGAAGCACAAAAGTGAGTTGCACGTATAAAACCGTCATGATAAGATTATAAATAACAAAGAGAGCCGTGCGACCAACACGACTCCCTGCACAGAACTTGGGTGTGAATACCCTCCGAATATCACTGAAGAGAAGTAACCCACTAGGTCGTCAACCTTATGAGTGGGTTACTTTCGTTTATCGATGTATGTCAGAAGCGCCAGTATGAAGCTACCGAACGCAAGCATAACGACTATCGTTTGGAAAGTTTCCATGGCATCAGCCTCCTTTCTGGAGGTAATGCCGCACCCAAGGTTGTTCTGTACCAAATTAATATATCATACCAAGTCTACCAATCGGTAGGAGGTATGAAAAATAACCAACGAGAGTCGCTGATGCGGCTATTTTTGGTATAATGAGGAGGAAGAATGATGGAAAATGTTCAAGCTAGATTGGTTAGTGAAGAAATCAACACTACAGTAATTAGTTTATGTAAGTTGATTCGGGAGAAAGTAGAAAGTAATTTAACCGAGGGATTAGCAGAAGTTGTTAAAGCTACTGCGGATTTAGTGTCCGCAGCAGACAGGATGTTATATTAAGATTCATTAATTGCGTTCGCGATCGTCGCGTATACTTCTTGATAAACTTGCTTAGTCAATTGGAGATTTCTTTCGTTTGGATAATCTTCTTTGGCAGCTACCACTAAATTCTTGGTTAAAGCTAATGTTATTTCTTTAGCAGCTTCTATACATGCGATCTGTACTTGATCAGTCAACATATTCCCACCTCCTTCCCCATAAAATGACATGTGACTATATCATTCTATCAGGTTGGAGATAATTTACAATTGAGTCTATCATTGATAGGCTCTTTTTCATTTTAGAAAGGAGCTGATCAAATGGCAGCAGCTATAGGAAAGAACCAATACGATTATCTCAATGGACTGGTGAAGACAGGCGGCGGCAATGGTGAGTGGGCGAAGAATCAGCTTGCTAACAGCACTTACACACCAGAGACCACACCTGCACCAGCAGTGCCTACAAATACTAATGTGCCAACAGCACCATCAAGTCAAAGCCCCTCAGCAGGTGTTATCCCGAACGGTAGCGTACCAAAGCCTCCTACTTCACCTGTAGCAACAGCCGCAGCGCCTACCGCTAATCCAGGAGTACAGCAATACACTGACTTTCAGAAGCAACAGTCTGATTTAATGGAACAGTTAAAATCCTACATGCAGCCTATGAACTACGACCCGAATACGGATCCGCGTTACCTTGCATCAAAACAGTTGGCGGCTGCCGCGGCGAAAGAGGCAAGTGGATCGGCGATGGAGACATTGAACAGTCGTGGTATCTTGAACAGTTCTGTTACTCGGGATGATGTGGCGGATATCGAACAGAAATACGCAGCTCAGGCAGCGGCGCAGATACCAGAGTTTTATAATCAGGCGTATCAGCAAAGTAGGGACCGCGTGGGTGATGTGTTTAAACTGCTTGGTAATTCGCAGGATCAACAACAGCGCGGGATTGATAATTTCGATAGAGACCGCAACTTTGGCATACAAGAAGGACAGTTAAAAGGATACTACACCCCACCAGCGTCCACTATTGACGCTGTAAGAAAGCAGATGGCTGCAAATAGCGAAGCTTATCCATCGGCATCACCAGAGGAGAAACAGAGATTGCACGAGGAGAATGTAAGGCTGGCTGCATCAATTGGCGGAAGTGATACAACGGGTAATGGTGATTACGCGTTTGGCCCAATGAGGACGCTACAAGGACAGCAAATTGATTACGGCCAACAAAAAGATCAACGCGACTTCCAGTATCAAACAGTACAGGACGCTATTAAAAATGGCATGTCGCAACAACAGATCGATAACCAAGCCCAACAGTTCGCAGAGCGACTTGGATTTGATTATAAAAATATGGATGAGAGTAATAAACAAGCATGGGCACAGATTGCGATTAGTCAGCAGAACGCGAACACTTCGGCAGCTAATGCCGCAAATGATAATACGTTGGGTCGTGAGAAGTTCGAGTTTGATAAAGAACAGGCTTTAAAAAAGAGTAGTAGTGTGAAGGTTGATCCTAAAGAATCAGCCGATAACTATAATACTATTCTAGGTGACTTATCTACTGAAGGCATCACAAAAGAGCAAGCTTTGCAACTGGCACAAGCCAATAGAGATTATTTATCTGATTCAGATTACAGTAAATTACTTTCTCAAATACAAAAAGATTTCTAAGGGGTGGTATCCGTGGTCGTTCGTCTCAAGGATTTAAACAATGATAGCGCACCATCCACCAAAAAGGGAGTGGTCAGGTTATCGGATCTGACCACTTCGAACACGTATCAAACATCAAGAAAACCTATCAATGGTCCAGTAGAGATGGACGATATTACAGGTAGTTTGGATAGAACTGCAAGGTTAGAAAACGAGTATGCCTCTAAAAAGAAAGCAGCAAGAGAGATTCCCGTTATCGGGAAAGCTCTAAAAGGATTGGATGCTGCAGGCGAATTCATTGAGTCAAACCCTGTTACACACTTCATCACACAAACGGGACGCGATATTATGTCTTCTGGACCTGCTGGGGCTATTGGTGGCCTAGAAGGTGCTGCTACTAATGTAATTGGTAAGTATGCACCAAGTCTATTAGTAGGTTCTACGATAGGAAAGAAAGCCGCTGGCGTAGCTGCTAGAGAAGGATTAGTAGGTGCACCATTAGGCGCGGCACAGACGCAGGCTGCTAACCCAGAAGCAAGTATCGGCGATGTGCTAATAGGTGCTGGAATAGGAGCTGGTGGTGGCGCTGCTCTTGGTGGTTTAGGAACAGCAGCAGTTAAGGGGCTAACAAGATTAGCAGATATACAGGCCAACAAACTAGCGGGCAACGCAATTTCCAAAGCAACTGAACTGCCATCGCGCACGGTGGAATCACCATTTATGAATGGATCGCCTACTAATCCTGTGGCGCAAGGTTATACAGAGAATGTAGGTAGAACATTTGGAAATAGATCGGTTGTAAGATTATCTGATCTTAGTCGATCTTCACCTGCATCATTAGAAATTCCAACAGCAGCTGTGCCAGATCAACCAATTACACCAACATCTCAAGAATTAAACCAACCAGTACGAACAACAGGTGTTAGCACACCTACACAACAAGGGATCCGAGCTAATTATCGAACTCAGCTTAATAATGGTGAATTTTCCCCTGAATTACAGTCTGCAATCAGAAACACTGACCAAAGATACGATGTCCAATCTAACCATGCTAGCGTTGATTCTGCAAATGAAGCAGTTAAAGATATAACAATAGCCGAAGCTAAATTTATTGGGAACAAAGAATTTAGTGCTGAGCATGTCGCAACTGGTTACAGATTGATGCAGGAATTAGACAATATGGCAAAATTTGAAGCTAATCCAGAATTAAAAGAATCACTGTTTGAAAGAGCACTTAACATAGGAAATAAGTTAGCTAAGGATTTGACTAAAGCTGGTCAGACTTCACAAGCTGCATCTGTACTATCTCGATTGAGTCCAGAAGGTCAGTTACTTAAGCTCGTCAGAACTGCTAGGAATAACGGTAAAGAGGTCAGTGTCGCTGATTCCGTTAAGTTCAAGGAACTAGCGGCCAAGGTGCAGGAGAAATCCAGTGCTGGTGTTCACTCAAACCAGTTTAACGAGATACTGGACCGGGTTGAACGCGGAGAAAAAGTTAGTTCAAACGATATGATTAACCTGGCTAACTTTTTGACTCGTGCAGAAAATGTTGTAAAGCCTAAGACACCTATTGTAAGACCGCCAGTAGTAAGACAACCAAGAGTGCCAAAAGAACCATCTGCAGACGATCTCCCGCGTGAATTGAAACAACCTAAGAAGCGTGAGAAGGTGATTTCTTTCTTTGATGATGCAGAACAGGCAGCTTTAGCCCGTATTGCAGCGCGTAAAAATAATTTAAACAGTTTGCCTCTACCTGAGTGGCGTGATCATACTATTGTTGTGGCATCTCAATTAGCTAAGGGTACTATCAAGGCCGCTACGCACGTAGAAGACCTCGTGAAGCTGTTTGGCGAGGAAATCAGACCAGTAGCCACACAAGTATATCAAAGCGCACAAAGTATGCTTAAAGGCGTTTCACGTAGTGCTGCCGAGGACAAGTTGGAACGCGCACAACAAGCTCTCCATAAACTTAGCGGTAAAGCGGACGAGGAAAAAGAAGCTGTAAAAGTTATGGGAGATCACGTAAAAAAAATAATCGCAGACGCTAAGGCTGGTAAATTGAATCAGTCTGATGTGCAGAAGCTTCGTGACTACTCTGATGAAATAACAGAAATGTTAGCGGATAAGAAACCAAGTAGAATACCTACACAAGAGGAAAAATTCCTGCAATCGGTTAAATCGTTAGCCAAGAAGATCAAGGAAGTCGAAACAGAGCGAATCGAACCTGAGCAAGCGAACAGGGAGATATCCAATCTTATTCGACAAGTAACAAAGATCACTGAAGGTGATGTGCCGAGAATCAAGCCTGATCCAGCATTGAACAAAGCAATTAGTGATATTGCACATGATGTCATGAATGAGACACGGCCAACGCCTAAGCCTACGACATTGCAGGAGAAGATTGTAGAAAAGTTCTTGAAGCAGAAGGAGAAGCAAGGTCAATCTGTAAGCGAATCTGACATTGCGAATCTACGTCAACTCGCTAAAGATGCAACACGATTATCTAGCGATCAGAAGATCGAGGCTGACATTGCTATGCAAAAGATTTTGAATAGTTACGAGAAGTCATCTGCTTGGGATAAGTTGCTTGCAATTCGGTACATGGCAATGCTACTGAACAGCGGAACTCAGGCTATCAATGCTATTTCCGGACCCATTATGGCTAGTACTGGATATGTTGCTGATATCCTTGGGACTATGGTAGACATCTCAATGAACAAGGTTCTAAAAACTCCTAGAACTACAACTTTGTATGGAACAAATCCATTGAAATTTATGGCCAGATATTTTAAACACGGAAAAACTGGCGGGTCAGCAGGTTTTCATGGTGTCAATCCATCGGGAATCCAAAGTACAAATGAGATCAGAGGGTTGGCGTTCAAGAATCCTCTAAATCCGTTTGGTCTTGCCGAGCGCACGTTAGGCGCCGTGGCAAAGGGTGCCGACTACGCCACTTACAAATCAGTGTTTGATTCGGAGATAGTGAAGCAAGGATTTCTGGATGCAAAGAATAGTGGAATCAAGGGAAGACAGGATATCCAACGGCATATTGAGAATTTCGTTAACAATCCGCCAGAAGAAGCAATTCTTCAAGCCGATCGTATCGGAAAGAACACGACTTTTCAACGTGCGGATACATCAGGCGGGAAAGTTGCAAATTGGCTAAATAGCGCACCTAGTATTGTAAAACCTGTAGCAAATACAATATTTCCGTTTGTAAGGACACCAGTTAACATCGCATCAACTGCAGTTACGTTGACACCTGCAGGTATCATAAAGGGTTTATATCAGTTGACTAGCAAATCTCAGGCGACTCAGCGTGAAGCTATTAGGACATTATCACTCGGGCTGACAGGTTCCGCTGGCATCGGGTCTTTGGGCTATTACCTTCAAAGCATTGGCGTCATTACTGGGGCTAACGATAGCGGCGATAAAGACGTTGATAGTATCCGTGAACAGGCGGGAAAAGGGAAATATCGGTTTAACACATCGGCGTTAGAGAGGTATCTTAACGCTATGTTTAAGGGGGAAGGATCCGAAGAAGCAGAAAAAGCGGCCAAGTATAGAAAAGGTGATTCAGCCTTTGATTATAATAAGCTGCAGCCGCTGGCATTTCCCGCTGCAATTGGAGCGAGTCTTGCCGAGAATAAAGATAAGCCAACACTAAGTCGACTAGGTAACGCTGGGTTAGATGCTGCTGGATCATTATTAGGAATGTCCACTCTTAAGGGGTTACAAGACGCTTTTCAACCGCAGTATGGAGGTACACAAGGGGAGAAGACAACAGGAATAGGATATCGTCTTGCGGAATCTTTCTTCAAGAGTTTCAGTTGGAGTGCGCTTGCACAAGAAGCGCGTAGACAAGATCCTATTGCACGCAAAGTTTCTAATAATGGGAATCCTGTACAGGATGTGAAGGAGTACTTCATGTCTCGTACGCCGGGACTATCCCAATCTTTACCACCACTTAAAACATCACTAGGTATCAGCAAACAAAACGCGCCAGGCGTAATGGGCCAATATGCAAATCCTTACAAATCAGAGGTAGCACCGTACACCGAGGCAGCCGCAATCATATCGGACTTGATCGACCGTACAGGGGATAAATCACTAGCTCCTAGCGCGCCTGAAAAGAAAGTAACAGGTAAGGATAGAAAAGGAGTATCACAGACGATGGCGATTCCTCCTGATCGCTACGCACGCCTCCAAGAAGAAGTAGGAAACGAAATCATCAAGAAGGTGACCGCGTTATCTCCAACACTTTCGGACGCTAAGAAAGCTGATAAGATTAAAGATATCTACGCTGCAGCAAGAGAGAATGGCCGCAACAAAATTAAAAAAGAATTTGGCTTAAGATGACCACCCGTTACTGGGTGGTTTTTCTATGTACGTAATATCCTGCTTATGTTAAAATATTATAAGAGGTGGTGTTTATATGCTTAATGAGCATAATGAAGAAAAAGCCACTGAAGAATCAGCGGCTAATGTTGAAAAAGTTGAAGGTATTTGGAATGAGTCCAAATGGGATGATGGCAGTGTTTATGCAGAGTAAATCACTTTGCAAGTAGCGCGTAAATATCTTGCAATAGTCTTTTGTTGTTTTCGTCGATTACGCGGGCAACAGAATCAGTAAGTTTGCTAATAGAAATTGATTCACCTGGCGCACCGATCTGTAATAAGTGAGCTTGAATTTCCTCTTTTGAAAGGCCAATTTTGATTTCAGACATATTCCTTCCTCCTTCCTAATTATGACATGGTGCCAACTACCATAATAGGACAAAAGTAGGAAATATACAATTTAGAGTCTGCCAAGTAGGTAGGCTCTTTTCTACGTATCAAAAACAGCGAAAATTTACACAAAGGAGCTGATGAAATTGTTCGAAATGGACGAAGGCGAAGGAAATTCAGACAATCCAGTGAAGTGGTGGGAATGCCTCGACAACACCGCCGCATGGGTGCGATTCAACTACGCCGAAATCATGGCAAATGGATCGGATGAACTCAAGAACGCGGCGAGCATTGTGTTAGGTGGGTACGCACCGGGTGCGATAAAAAAGGAGGCTTGAGAGGTGGATAAGAAATTTAATAAGCAGCTGATCATCCCAATACTCACACTTATTGCATTAATAGCAAAGCAAATGTTCCACATCGACATACCTGATGCTGCCATAGACCTGGGAGCAGATTTAATCATGGGTGCTGTATCGTTGGCGGGATTTTTCATCCACCCCCAAGTAGCAGAGACACCAACTACGGGAGGGCAGACAGATGCCAATACGCAATCTTTCACTATTGACAACGACAGGGTATAGTTTACAACCGATTAAAGATATCACAGATGAACTACCTAAAAATAAAAATTACTCGTGGAAACAATTGTGCGGCGAACGTGTTCCTGAACAAATCACAACGATTGTAGTCCATCATACGGGCTCTTTAAAGGCACTTGGAGCAGATGCAGCTAGACATGCGAAGAATCATATCGAAGGTACGTCAATACACGTCAAAGGCGAGCCGGGGCTGCCGTATCACGTCTACTGTAAAGAAGGGCAGATATACCAGACTAACGATCTGTTAGACTTCGTGTATGGCGTGTCGGATAATAACGGGTATACCGTTCATATATGTACGGAAGGTAATTTCTTATACGATACGTTTACTGAGTTGGATCGAATCGCCTTATATGCTGCTATATTGGCTGTAAAGGCAGTATTGCCAATCGTTGATATAAAGGGACATAATGAACTGCAGGCGAAAGCATGCCCGGCAATCGACATGAGCCGTGTGCGGTCTGACATTAAAACAATAGAAATGGACATCGAGAGAAAACAATCGACGTTAGAGGCTCAGATTGAACGTTGTTTCGCTGTGAAAAACCAAGCGGAATTTATGTACAACAAAGCAAAGTTAAACGATGGTGATGGTGTGTGGGCGCGTACTTGGTTAGACCGTGTACATGCAATTATGGTAGAACAGAAACTACTGTAGACAAGTCAACCAATAAATTGTAATATATGTATAGGGATCGAGGTATCTCGGTCGCAAAAAAAGCCTAGTAAGGGAAAGTATCCCTGCTAGGTTTTTTTGTGTTTATTCTTTCAATGCTTTTTCGGCATAATTCCTCATTGTCTCTCTTGCAGGTGCATTGTATACACTTTCGAGAGCTATTTTATACCGTTCTGCTTTCTCAGCTTGTTGAATAAGCCATTCTAATTCTTTTTCGCTCACTATGTAATATTCTTGCACTTCATCAAAACGATCTTTCAGGTCTTTTAACATTATCTAACCCTCCTCAAAAATCCTGTACATTATTCTTCAACCTCACCGCAACTTCGCCATCCTCATAAATATCCACAAAGTACTCCACGCCATTCTTCCTCAGGAACGTGTACACAGCCATCTGCCTGTTACGTCCTACCCATCCGAAGAATGTGAGTTTACCGAACCGGTCAAAGTATTCTACAGCTTCGGTGTAGTGGTTAAACTTGGGCAGCCTAGATGTGTCTATGTTTTGTTCGGGCATGCGACTTACTCCCTTTGTAATCGTTATGTATATTATATCACAAAGCGAGTGAAAATGAGTTATTTTGCAATCTATAAGCATCTTATCATTGTACACAGAAATAAGGGATGAAGATGCCAACTTATATGTTCGCGCTTGTACGCGTGGTCATGAAGGCAGTTTGACGACGGTCCATGTGAGTGAGCTGGAAGATGTACCCGATGCGATTACTGATATGTGTATGCTGGACGGTAGAGGGATGGATTCGAAGCGTTTGACGAAAAGAATCACGGAATTTGTGACACATATCGGCATTGAAATGCGGGTTGCTCACGGGAAAAGAAAGATTGTGCGAATCGTCGAATACCGTTACGAGAATGAATGCGTTTTCGTCACGGATCTAGCATGTTATGACAACTCGACAGACAAATGGTCATTTCCCGGGAAATTGTCGCATCATGCATCGCGGAAAATAAAGAAGGGGAATCCCATACAGCATTCGCTGTTGAAGAAGCACGGATTTATTGAACTTGAAGGGGAAGAAGGCGGATATGAGCCGTGATTTTCGCTAAATATGTCTTTCTCTTGTTGTTATTTGTGCTCATTTATGTCGGTTTTCGAGCGCTACTGGAACTAGTTATTAGACAACACAAGGCTAGGATTAGGCTGCACTATGTAAAGCGGTCTGCCGTTAGCGCGAGGATCACTACTTATATGGAGACATGGGGCTGGGTTAAGCATATGAAGGAGTTGCTGGAATCCGTCGAATCTAGATTAAGTTTGCAAGCTGTGCTCACCATAAGTTTGATAGGGTTGTTAGTTGGCTTGTTGGCTGGTGGTGTGTTTTTTCAAACCTTCAAAGGCGCGCTTATTATGACGATGATTGGCACCTCGCTGCCGTATTTGCTGCTTCGTCTGAAACTGGTAAGCGTCCGTTTGCGAACGAGACTTGAGTTCCTACCTGCTGTTGAAGTGTTTTTTCAATCGTATATGATGGATCCTAATCAGAATATGAAAATCGCACTGAAGTATTGCATTGAGGAAAATCGTATCCTGTACCCGATTAAGCCTGTTTTCGAGCAATTATACCGTCATCTTATGACGCAAAGAGATACGGAAGAAAGCTTGCGCATTTTCAACCTGACCCTGGGTCACGTCTGGGCGGACTATTTTACAGGGATTATGCGAGTGGCCTTGAAGGAGGGAAGTTATGTCGGGGAAAGCTTGAAGGAGCTGATCACTGACATGCGCAAAGCACAGCGTTTTGATCAAATGGAACGCAATCGACTGTTGGAAATTCGAATCGCTAACTTTACACCAATTGGATTCTTGGTCTTATTCATGTGGATTAACTTTAAGGTAAACGCAGATAACGCTTATTTATATTATGTGATCGATCCTGAGGGTCGGAATATGATTTTGGATGCCTTATTGCTAATTTTTGTGTCGTTTCTGATGGGGATCTACTTGTCGATGCGAAGAATGTGAGGTGGTGAATCCCTTTGATTATGGTCAATACCCAGCTGATAATGCTGCAGTACGCGTCGCGTTTGCTATTATTTATACTATTTATGATGATGATTTACCAAGGTTTAAGGTACATACCAGCGCGCAAGAGAAGATGGCGGTCCCTACAGGTAAAGAGTACGCTCAAAGAGGCTGAATTCCCCCCGTTTTTGTATAAAATGCTGGGCATGAATACGAAAGCGGTGGAGGCGAAGCGCCAGTTGTTATTGGGATGTGGGATTTGGCTGAATGCAATCCTGTATGAGGGAGCAAGAAGATTACTTTTGGCAGGAATAATGCTAGTAGGCGGTATGGGATATGCGGCCATCGAGCGTCCTTGGATCGCATTGAACATACAGCCTGCATACGTATTAGTTGGAGCGGCTATCGTGTCGATTTTTCTTATATGGGATGGCAAAGTACTAGCCCAGCTCAAAGAAAAGCGATCACAGCGCATCGTACGGGATATTTATGCAATCAGTCGACAGCTCTTATACTATAACGATTCGAAATTAAATCTGCATGATAAATTATCCTTATGTGTCGGTCAGACGACATCCACTCGAGCTCATGTGCAGCTGCTGCTTAATGAATGGTACCAAGGGGCCGAAGAGGCGATTACTCTTTTTAAAAAGAGGCTGGGAACCGAAGAAGCTCATAGTTTTGGCGAAACGTTGAATGCGCTCAGGCTGAATGAACATGGGGGCTACTACGACCTGCTGAAGCAACGTATTCAGGATTACAAAGAGAAGATGGAATTGATTCGCGACAGTAAGAAGGAAACGGTATCGTATGTGCTTTTTGTACTTGCGGGACTGCCGATTCTAAATACATTTCGGGTGTTTATGTACCCGTGGATCGCCGAAGGGCAACGATTATTTGATGCACTTAACTAACATGCGATGGGAGAATAAGAAAATGAGAAATATTTTGGTAACGGTGATGATGTTGATCGTAGTGGCTTTATTGTTTACATCGATTATTAATGATGGCTCAACAGGAATGCGAAGAAATATCGGGACTCACGGGACGACTGCGAATACGAATATTACAGCACTTACCCCATAGAGATGGCAGGATATGTATGAGGTCTATTCTAGTAGCAGTGCTGTTGATGATTGTAGTAATCGGCATCTATATGGATGTCGTTGGGGGAAATACAGGAACTCGCAAACAGGTAAGCAATAGCGGGGCTAGGATTAGTGGATCTATTGAGCGGATTAATCCATGAAGCAGATTCTGGTATTTATTCTATTTGCGACAATGCTCTGTTGGTTCATGTTCGCGCCAGTGTATAAGCATATTATTATTGTTCGGCAGGCGGTGCTGCAAAAGGAAGTCGATTATCTGCTCGAGGTCGGTGCGAATGGCAGGCATGGGTATATCAATGCAGCAATGATTGCCGCATCCAGGGAGCGTATGGCGGAAAGAGGGTTTATGGTTGATGAACTTGCCTATGCAGTGGCTACCGATTCAGGCATTAGTGGCATGGACGCAAGTGCACCGGTCTGGCGAGGAACAGGCTTGAGGTTAACGATTACGTATCCGTATCAGCGACTTTTTGTCATTGATGGGCTTGTCGGCATTTCGGTGCCGCTGGCATCCGATCGAATGGGTGCGACGGGCATGAAGATGAGTGAATATGTGCCGTGAGAGCCGTGAAAGTTGAGGGAATGGCGTGTATAAGCTGCTGTTAATGGTATTAATGAGCGTTGTATTCATGTCGTTGTACGGCCTTCAGACGGATGAAGAGTTGGCTATGCATACCGTATTTCAAGGAAAACACGGGCTGAACAATGCCGTGCATGCGGCTGCTCAACAAAGTGATGAAGGGAAGCTAGCACAAGGGATTCATGCCATAGATGAGACGAAAGCAAGGGAGGCTGCGATGGCCTATTTGCAGGCCAACTTACGCTTGAATGCGCAGAATGAGCCCTTGTCGGATACATTTTTGCAGAGCGCGGTGGTGGTAGACTTATTTAAGATTGTTAATGAAGGCGAAATATTTCCCTATACGTATCGTGATGACAGTCAGGATTACTCCGTTACCTTGGAACGACCTGGTGTTATTATGTTCATTCGGTTGGTGTTTCCGCGGACGTATACGGTGTTGCAGCCGATAACGTGGACGATTAAGTCTGCGGCCGAGATGGTTTATTGAGGTGGGGGTGGCGAAGGGGGAGTGAGGGGGGGGTAAGGCGAAGAGGAGATAGGCAAGACAAGGCCGGGCAAGACAAGATGATAGCAGAGTAGAGCGGCCCAGGGTACAGAAGAGTAGATAAGAGTAGATAAGACCGCACAAGAGTAGATAAGACCGCACAAGAGTAGATAAGACCACACAAGAGTAAATAAGTTCAGATAAGAGTAGATCAGGGCAGAGGAAAGGAAAGGAAAGGAAAGGAAAGGAAAGGAAAGGAGAGCCAACCCAACCCAACCCAACCCAACCCAACCGCCTCCAATCCAACCGGCTCGGCCCTGACCTGACCAGACCAGAAAGGACAAGCGAGGGGATGGGCTTAACTAGCGGCTTTTAACTGGAAAACATACAGCTATTTCGAGCGAAATAGGTGTTTATTTGAATATAAATGGAACAAGTACAGGTAATTCCGTCCAAACTATTCAAATCCACAAAAATCGACGTAAATAGCTGGAGAAAATTTTATTCTGCAAATGGGCCCAAAAGGGGATGAATTAGATACAGAAAATCCATCTATTTTATCGGGGGTGGTGTAGCGAAGGCCTTCAGGTTCTTGTTGGCTTAATTTATCGTACAAAACTTGCAGCTTCAGCAACTAACACAACTCGTTTAACGAAATTCTGTAGTATCTACAACTGTGGCAACTTGTTTAACAAACTTCTGTAGTATCTACAACCCCAGTGATTTGGATGACTTAAAAGCGAAATTCTGCAGTGTTATCTCTCTGAGAGTAATGTTAGATCTCGTTTATTAGTGATGTATATAGAAGTAGCTAGTGGAGGTAGAGTGAGGTTAGAGCGACAATGGTTATTTCCATGTATAATGTGAAGGTGAGGTGTTAATCTACGGCGTATAGGAGTCGATGGTGATGACAATTTTTGAACAAAGGCAGCGGTGGCTGCAAGATGAGATGCGTAAACGCGGGTGGTCAGGTTTCTTGGTCACGCACAATGTTGATATATATTACTACTGTGGCTCGATGCAGACGGGATATTTGTTTATTCCGACGGAGGGCGAAGCGATCTATCTCGTTCGCCGAAGTTTGGTTCGAGCGGAGGAGGAAGCGGCAGCGGCCGTAGAAGCGCTCGGATCTTGGAAGACGCTCGGCGAGCGGCTGCGCGCTCGCATGGGCAGCGCTGATGCAGCGGCGGCTGAGCGGCTGCGCGTAGCGACAGAGCTGGACGTGTTACCCGTCCAGCTGTACATGAAGCTCCAGACCGCGCTGCCCGGCGCGGTCTGGGAGGACGGCTCGCTGCTCGTGCGAGAGCAGCGCATGATCAAATCGCCGGACGAAGTCACGGCGATTCGGGCGGCAGCGCGCGTCGTCGACGACGCGCTGGAGGCGGTCATCCCCCACATTCGTGAGGGGATGGCGGAGTTTGAGCTGATGGCGCTCATCGAGCATCAGCTCAGATTGCGCGGGCACCAAGGGCTGATGCGCATGCGCGCTTACAATTCCGAGTTAATCACCGGAATGGTCGCATCAGGCGCATCGGCAGCGGTGCCCACCTATTTTGACGGGCCGGCCGGGGGCACGGGGCTTCACCCGTCCAGCCCGCAGAGCTCAGGCCGCGCGCTGATTCAGCGCGGCGAACCGCTTCTCGTCGATATTGGCTGCACCATCGACGGGTATTTGATCGATCAGACGCGTACGCTCGTGATCGGCGATCTAGACCCCGAGCTGCAGCGTGCCTATGACGTGGCGGAGGAGGTCCTCCGTGCCACGGAAGCTAGGCTGCAGCCGGGCACAATTGCCGAGCATCTGTATCTGCTCGCGCTGGATCAAGTGCAGGAAGCTGGGCTGAGCGCCCACTTCATGGGGTACGGCGCTGACCAAGTGAAATTCCTTGGTCATGGCATCGGGCTCGAAATTGACGAGTTACCCGTCCTCGCCAAAGGCTTCAAATACCCGCTGGCACCAGGCATGGTCATCGCAATTGAACCCAAGTTCACCTTCCCTGGGCGGGGCGTTGTTGGTGTTGAGGATACGTATCTGATTACAGAAGATGGATACGAGAAATTGACCGTTTCCCGGGATGGGATACGTCGTCTATAAGAATGATATAGGAAGAGTTATCGCTATTTCTCGATTTACGTTCTGCTTATTACGTTTGATGCATTCAGATAAACAAGATAACTGTCCGGAAGTAGATGTATCTACTTTTAGGGCAGTTTTTTCAACATAAAAGCGTGCACGAATCGGGTTTGAAGCGAAGTATGTCTGAGCTATTGTTGATCAATTAGAAGCGTTTTTCTACGTTAAATGTACAAACTTATGTTACAGTATAGGGGCAACAAAATCCTGTTTGAAAAGAGAGTTGATGGAGATGAACATCATAGATAAAAATCAGGTAGCAAAAGAACTGCAGACCTTTGTGGGGTCTGATGTTTATGTACATAGTGAAGCAACGTCTTATATGTTTGTTCGTAATTTCAAGGTGAGTGTGACACACGCTTTCATCGCAGGGAAAGGGCCTTATCGGGCGGCGGTCCGTTACGATGGGCATGGCTGGCTTCGCATGGAGGCACTTACGCATTATGAAGTTGACGAGCAGGGGCGCTTGCTGCTAGCCGGATATGATGACCGAGGCAGAATGAATGTGGCGCTGCATCTGGGAAAGGAGCCATTTCCGGAATGAATACAACAGCTAACAAAGGCAAAAGATTACTCGCAGTCTTCGCGCATCCGGATGATGAATCGTTCATTTGCGGCGGCACGCTGGCGAAATATGCAAGAGAGGGCGTTGAGATTACGCTCGTGAGCGCGACGCGGGGCGATATGGGACGGCGCATGGGGAACCCGCCATATCTTAATCGGGAAACCATGGCGGCAGCCCGTGAAATTGAACTTAACGAGGCATGCGGGCATTTAGGTGTGAAGCGGCTGATCTTTTTGGATATTCGCGATAAAACGGTGGAATTCGTCGAGGAAGAGAGCCTTATCACGCGCATAGCGGCGCTGATTGAGGAGTTGCAGCCGGATGTTGTCCTGACGTTTCACGAAGTGCTGGGTGGACATCCCGATCACTGCGCTATTGGTAAAGCGACGACGGCGGCTTTCCAGCGCACCGGACAGCGGGGCTCGCTGTATTTCATTTCATTCGGCGACGCGATGGCGCGGCCGGAGCGGTTTGGCTACACACTGAGGGAAATTGCACGAATCGACGTACATGCACATCTCGAAGCGAAGCTCGCGGCATTCCGTGCACACCGCTGTCAGACGGAAATTGACGAATGGGTTTGGCTGCCAGATCAGGAAGCACTGACGCGGTTTGGGCGGTATGAGTATTTTATGAAGTGGGATCGGGCGGTCGCAACAGGAGTTAGAGAAGATTTGTTTTAGGTGACAGTGAGAAGGCGGTTGATGAATAGTTGAAGAAGCGGATTGTGTTAACCGCTATCGTGTTTGTAATTATGCTGTTTATGATGAGCCTGACGACAGTCTGTTCAGCAGCTGCAGTGGAAGCAGTCGCGCATCAGCCTCAGAAAGGCGTTCTGGAAATAGAGGACAAGGGGACAGGGGATCAGGCTGTAATTCCTTTGTATGGGGACTGGGAGTTTTACTGGAAACAGTGGCTTCAGCCTGCAGATTTTGTACAGACCGACTTACAGCCTTCCTATATGAAGGTACCTTCCTCGTGGCCAGACGGTATAGTGAACGGCGTGAGCATGTCCAGCCACGGTTTCGGCACGTATCGGATGGTTCTGCATGTGCCGGCTTCCGACGTGGGCAAGAATAAATCCTTATTTCTCAGGGCGATTGGGAGCGCATACCGTTTGTGGATTGATGGCATCGAAAAGCCGGGACTTGGCCAAGTGGGCGCCAGTATGGAGGAAGAACAGCCGAGATCTCATATTAATCTTGTCTTTTTTGAACCCAAACAGCAAACTGTGGAGATCGTCCTCCAAGTATCTAACTACGCTTTCCGTGAGGGCGGCATGACACGGGAAATTACGTATGGCGATACGGATGCGTTAATTCCAGGGATTTTAAAAGAGTTGCTCTATGATATCTTTGTTATCGGCGGTTTTCTAATGATTGGCATCTATCACTTCATCGTGTGGGGCATGCGCAAACGAGACCTCGCCACCTTACTTGTGGGCTTAATTGCTCTTTTTATCTCAATGAGAACGATGTTTATCAACGGATATTTGTCTGCCGAACTGCTGCATCTAGAGGATTGGGAAGGGCTGACGAAGCTAGAATATATCAGTGAGGTCCTCGGTTTGATCACACTTGTCTTCCTGATGAGGAGCTTGTATCCCAAGGAAGTCCATCAAGGTATGGTAAGGATTGCTATACTCGTCTCGGCGGGTCTGTTCTTGTTCATCTGTGTGACGCCTGCCCGTATTTATACAGAGTCAATGGTACTGCAAAGCGTGCTTAAGGGAGGGATCCTGCTCTATTTTACCCTGTACGTTGGCCTCAAGGCTTGTGTGCGCAAACGGGAAGGGGCCATGATCCATCTGGTAGCTTTGCTTCTCATCTTATGTGCAGTTATTAATGATACGTTATACTATTTGCGAATTGTTCAGACAATTGAACTTCTAAGTTACAGCATCGTACCGTTTGTGATGGCGCAGGCGATCATCGTCTCGCATCGATACGTCCGGCTTTCTCGGCGCAACGATGTGTTGGTGGAAGAGCTAGGCGAGACGAATAGATTGCTCGAAGTGAAAGTGACGGATCGAACCCGAAGTCTGCATGAAGCGAATCAGCGACGAACCAAAATGCTGGCCAATATCGCACATGATCTAGGATCGCCAATAGTTGGCATACAGACTTGGCTGCAGTTGATGGCTCAAGGGAAGCTGCCGATGGGCAAGGATAATACGCATATTACGGAGCAGTTATTGGAGAAGACGTCTTATGTGAAACGTTTGGTGGATGATCTGTTCGAATTGTCTAAGCTGGAGTCGCGAGAGACTGCATTTAAATATGAGGTTGTAAATATTTCGTCTTGGTTCGAGGAAATACACCGCAAGTTTGAAGGCGATCTAGCTGATGAAGGGGTAATCTTGCATGCTGCTTTAACCGGTATTGCTAGTGGGGACCCCCCAGTGCAACTGCGGATAGATACGTTTCGGATGCTCCGGGTGCTGCAAAATTTAATAAGCAATGCGGTGCAATTCAGTAAAGATGTCAGTCATGTTATTGAACTCAGAGGCAGGGTCGAGGCGGAGTCAAGCGGCGTGGGAGATGTGTTCATACTCGAAATTGCAGATTACGGCAAGGGTTTATCAGAAGCTGAACAGGCGCTTGTATTTAACCGGTTCTACACCAATCGCGATAAAAATGAAACCGGCAGCGGGCTTGGCTTAGCTATTGTACAAGAGATTGTTGAACAGCATCACGGTAAGGTTGGAGTCAGCAGCGAGAAAGGGGCCGGGAGCGTATTTTACTGTATCCTGCCTGTGCTGTCTTAATTCAAGAGGTTGGTCTCTAAATTGCGAATGGCATCTTGCCGATTCTGTACACCTAGCTTAATGTAAATAGTCGATAGTTTGTTTTTGACCGTTCCTTCGGTGAGAAACAAGCTGTCGGCAATCTCTTTATTGGACAATCGTTGTAGCAGTAGTTCGATAATCGGACGTTCTGATTTGGTAAAAGATTGGTCGGTTTCGAAAAAAAGCTGCAACCGCTTTTCTTTCATAAATTGACTGTTTGTTGCGGCATACTGGGCAATTTTGGCGGCCACTTGTGATGGCAGGATAAACTGCTTGTTGACGGTGTCACGAATAGCTTGAACCAGCTTTTCAAAGTCCAATGTTTTCAAAATATAACCATTCGCTCCGTCCGCAAGGCCCTGAAAAATATATTCTTCTTCATTAAAAGTCGTCAAAATTAGAATCGGCAGTTCGGCATTGCGTTTCCTAATTTCCCGGATGCAGGCCAAACCGTCCATTTCAGGCATTTGAACGTCCATGAGTACTAGATCAGGGTGGGCTGTTTCGAGGAGTTGCAGTGCCTCTTTTCCATTCCGTGCAATTCCGCAAACCTCCATATCCGCTTCGGACGCAATAATAAGCTCCAGTCCGCTTCGTAACAAGGCGTCATCTTCCACGATTAAAATTTGTAAAGCGTTAGACATGTTCTGGTTCAACTCCCTCCACACTAGAATTTCATTATACTTCAATTTATCGCTCCCTCACATTGTAATTAAGAGAAAAGAGTGACTTTTCGTCACTATGCCTGCCAGGACAACAGCCTTAGAATGATAAACATGACATGACTTTTTGTTGAAACATGTCGATTGGCTGTTTGAACAAGGTCAGGAGAGTGCATCTCACTTAGTTCTAGAGGGGGACTTTTAGGTTGAAAACGTGGAAAAAAAGTTGCAGTATGATTTTTGCTGTGGTGCTGTCGCTTTCATTTATTATGATGTACAGCACGATTGCGTTCGCGGAATCTTGGAATTTCGTAGATGGTAATTCGGAAACGACGGGTATTAACTACAATACGGCGAAAAATGCAAGCAGTCCAAGGATGGTAGATTGGAACGGTACGGCTTATGTTATTTGGGCGGAGGTATATGACACCAAGAATCAAATTCGTGTCAAGAAGATGACGAATGGCGAATGGGTGACGGCCGATAATAACACACCGCTGAATAAAGACGCTTCACGCGAAGCGACAACGCCTAATCTGGTTGTATTTAACAACGAGCTTTATGCCGCTTGGCAGGAGCAGGCTTCGACTAACTGGTGGCAGCTACGCGTGGCCAAGTTCAACGGAACATCATGGAACCGTATTGACGGTGATGGCGATTTTGGCATGAATGTAAATAGTCCTACAAATGCGAGAAATCCGAAGCTCGTTGTGTATAACAGCGCGTTGTATGTTATCTGGGACGAAACGGGTGGCGACGGTACAAACAAAATTCGAGCTAAGGTCTACGCGGGGGGATCCACCTGGAATCTAGCGGATGGGGGCACCTCGCTGAACAAGGACAACACGAAAGCGGCCCAAAATCAGGAAGTGGCTGTCTACAATGGAAAGCTCTATGTGGTTTGGAGTGAGAATGGCAGCACGGTATCGCAGGTGCGAGTGAAGGCGTATAACGGTTCTTCATGGAGCTTTGTTGATGGGAATGCAGGCACAGGGCTTAATGTGGATGTTGCTGTTGGCGCATATATTCCTTATATAGCAGTTTACGACAACGAGTTATACGTTGCTTTTGGTGAAAAAAATCAGATTCGTGTGAAAAAATACGACGGTATGAGCTGGACGTTGGTAGACGGCGGCACGCAAACAACCGGACTTAATTACAATACAAGTCAAAATGCTTATACACCGAGACTGGTTGCTTTTGATAGCAATTTATATGTAGCTTGGCAAGAAGGAAGTACCAATCAGGTTCGTGTTAAACAATATGACGGAACAACTTGGACATCTGTTGATGGTAATTCGACAAAAGGATTGAACAGGGTTACGACGAACAGTGCTACTTCAGTTTTTCCGAGTGTTGTTAATAGCTCGCTCTATGTAACGTTTCTGGAAACTAGTACGACTAACCAAGTGCGTGTTGTAAACTGGGGGCCTTCAAACGCTGCACCAACTGCGACGAACGTTAGCTTTACTGGTGATCTGAAGCAAGGCAGTACGCTGACAGGTACTTATACATACGGCGATGCAGATGGCGATCCGGTAGGTGTAACGACGTATAAATGGTATACGGCGACGGATGCGGCAGGTACCGGGAAAACGGTGATAGCTGGAGCGGTAAACAATACGCTGACGCTGACGAGTGCGGAAGCTAATAAGTTTATTATCTTTGAAGTGACGCCAGTGGCGAGCACGGGTACGCCGACAGGTACACCGTCGACATATACGGGCGGGACTGCGGTAGTGCCGAACGCTGCTCCGACAGCGTCAGCCGTGAGTTTCACGGGCACGCTAAAAGAAGGAAGTACATTGAACGGTACGTACACCTATGGAGATACAGATAGCGATCTCGAAGGTGTAACTACATTTAAATGGTACACAGCAACCGATGCGGCAGGCACTGGAAAAACCGCGATTACTGGAGCGGTAAACAATACGCTGACACTGACAAGTGCACAGGCGAATAAATTCATTATTTTTGAAGTGACGCCAGTGGCGAGCACGGGTACATTGACAGGTACACCAGTTACTTTTACAGGTGCGACTGCGGTAGTTCCAAACGCTGCGCCGACGGCTTCGGAAGCAAAAATTAACGGCACGTTCATGCTTACGCAGACACTGACCGGGGGCTACAATTATACGGACGCTGACAACGACGTTGAGAGTGGTACAACTTTCAAATGGTATGCAGCCGATAATGCCGATGGCTTGAACAAAACCTCTATTGCTGGGGAGACTGCTAAGACGCTGAAGTTGAAAGCGGCGCAGTTCGGTAAATACATTATTTTCGAAGTGACGCCGATAGCAGCCTCCGGAACTGCGGCAGGTACGCCAGTCAGCAGCCTAGTCGGCGGGCCAGTAACTGTTCTGAAAGGTGATGCTAACGGCGATGGTGTCGTCACGCCGGCGGATAGCCTGCTTGCAACGAAATATGCGCAAGGCAAAATTACGCTGACCGACGAACAGAAAAAAGCGCTCGATATGGATGAAGACGGCGATGTCGACGCCATAGACAGTCAGCTTATTCTCAACGTTTACCTAGGGAAAGGAGTGTGACCATTGTGAAGATATCCCCTCTGCAAGTTGCGAACCGTGTCTCTCAAATGGTTGTTGCCTTGTTGATCATGGCGTTCTTGATGATTAGCTTGCTGCCGGTTGTACACGCGACTCGTGCGTTGCCTCTCCAAGCTGACGTTTACAGCGCTTCTGGTCATGCGGGCGAAACGGTTTCTGTGGCTGTGTATATGCAGCCTGGCGAGACAGCATCGGACGATAGTTTCTGGCAATATACAATGAAAGTGAATTATGATCCTGATGTGTTGACGCTCGTCGGGCCGATCTTGAATGATGTGGAGGCCGGGACGTTCGACACTACTGAAACAGTAACAGGAAGTGTGTACGTCAAAGCCGAGAGCTTCCCGACCACTTTTATTTTTGAACGGCAAAAAGTTTTTACAATGAATTTCACGATTAAACCAACTGCAACACCAGGCGATACGCCTATTACACTTGTAGGTGGTTCATTCACTCAAGAACAAGATCCAGTGGAAATTAGCGAGAGAGTGTCAGGTAAGGTGACGATACTAGGTACCGCTCAGGTGGGTACGGCGACTGTTTCAATCGGCAAGGTTCAGGGGCAGCATGGTAACATCGTGGATGTTCCCGTCATGTTAAGCTCGGCATCAGCAGGCGTAGGTTCGTTTGGCTTACGAATGGCGTATGATGTCTCAGCGCTTGAAGTGGTGAAAATTGCCGGATCTCAAGCAACGGTATTTGATAGCACTTATAACAATACAGACGGTTATTTGATAGCGGCCTGGGTGGATGGAACGGGTGGAGATCAGCTACTCGTGAACGGTCAGACGCTGTTTACGGTTAGTTTTAAAATTAAGAACACAACGACTTATGATGTGAAGCCGTTGACCATCACGGATGTGACGGACATTCAGCAGTTTACAATGACCGATGGAGACGCTGTAGAATTAACGAAGACACTTCAAGCAGGCAGCGTTACTGTTGTAGCACCAGAGTCAGATTCACCTTCAGTGCCGAATAAAGATATTATTCAAGTCGATGTGAAAGCGCCGGGTTCCAAAGATGCCGATTCGGTGTCCAAAGCTGAAATTGAAAGAACGCTGAAATCTGATGGTACGAAAAGCGATAGGATTCAATTGACGACGTCACAGGCTAAACAGACAGTGGAAGCTATTCAAAAAGCCAAACTGAATACGGCGAACATCATCATTCCAGATGCAAAAGATGAAGTATCCGAAGTGAACGTTACATTGCCGAAGGATGCGGCTGGGCTGTTCGTGGATGCAAATATCAATGTGGGCATCGTGACGGACAACGTAAAAGTTACGATCCCAGCGTCGTCACTGCAAGGTTTCCAGGACGATATTTACTTCCATTTTGTGCCCATTAAAGATGCAACTGCGAAGCAAGCCATTAATGGCCGAGCTGACAAGGAGACCATTGTGTTGGCTGTTGCGGGCGAGAAAGGCGTGACTGTTGTCGGCCGTCCGATGACAATTGAAACAAATTTGCAGAATCGTAAAGTTGAGCTTGTTATGCCGCTGAATGGCTTACAATTGAGCCAGGAGCAACTTGCTAACCTTGCCATTTACGTTGAGCATAGCGATGGAACGAAGGAGTTACTGCGTGGCCAGTTGGTGCCTTATGGTTCTTCCGAAGGTGATCTTGGCTTGCAATTCTCTGTGAATAAGTTCAGTACGTTTTCACTAGTTCAGCTCAATGCTGTGCCAGAAGTACATCGTGCTTACATCCAAGGGTATGAGGATCGCACATTCCGTCCGGAACAAGCGATAACGCGTGCAGAGATGGCAACGATTCTAACTCGTGTGATTAAAAAAGATGAGAAAGCAGATAAAGCTGATTATTCCGATGTTACCGCTACGCATTGGGCAGTGGAATCCATTGCCAAAGTTTCCGCAATGAAGCTGATGAGCGGTTATCCTGATGGAACTTTTGCTCCGGATCAACGAATTACACGTGCAGAGATGGCAAGCCTTGCGGCTATCCTGCTTCCAGACGATTCGTCTGGCAAGGGCTTCACCGATCTGACAGGCCACTGGGCAGAGAAGGCGATTCTCAAGGTGCAAGGCGCCGGTATTCTGCAAGGTTATGCAGATGGGTCATTTAAGCCAGAACAATCCATCACTCGTGCGGAAGCTGTTACGATGATTAATCGCTGGCTCGGCCGCCAACCGAGTAGCAACATTGCAACATCGCCATGGGATGATGTCGCGAAGAGTTATTGGGCTTTTGCCGATATTGCGGAAGCTTCAACAGACTATTAAAGATCAACTGTTTTAGAGTAAAAACACGAAAGGGACGTGCGCTGGCACGTCCCTTTTTGTGTTTATTTATAGAGAGGATAGTATCGATTAGATGCGCTCAATTACTTTATCGATCAAGCCATATGCGCGTGCATCCTCAGCTTCTAGGAAGTAATCGCGGTCTGTATCCCGTTCGATTTTCTCGATCGGTTGTTTGGTTGTTTCTGAGAGAATACGATTGAGGATGCTGCGTGTTTTGAGAATATGTTGGGCACGGATGTGAATATCACTCGCCTGCCCCTGCGTGCCGCCCCAAGGCTGGTGAATCATAACTTCCGCATTCGGAAGGGCGAATCTTTTGCCTGGAGCTCCAGCAGTGAGGAGAATTGCCCCCATTGAGGCGGCCATGCCTACGCAGATCGTGGATACATCGGGTTTAATGAAGTTCATCGTGTCATAAATCGCGAGTCCAGCAGAAGTTGAACCACCCGGTGAATTAATGTAGAGAGAAATATCTTTCTCAGGATCCTCCGCGGAAAGGAACAAAAGCTGAGCAACAATCGCATTCGCGACTTGATCATTCACCTCTGTACCAAGGAACACGATGCGGTCTTTCAGCAATCTGGAGTAAATATCATACGAGCGCTCCCCGCGCGCAGTTTGTTCGACAACCATAGGAATGAAGCTCATTGAAATCATCCTTTCTGTAATGGGTTTATAAATGACGGCGCGACTGTAAAATAACTGGATTTTATACAGCTAATCTAAGCGAAATGGCGTGCTTTTGCATAATAACTGGATTTCCTCCCGTTAATTAAGGAAGATTTCACCAAACAGGAGATTTTAAGCAAAAATAAATGTAGAAAATCCAGTTAATCTCCTAAAGCCAACTAGCTGGGGACACAAATATTTTGCAAGGTTAAGGATTCATATAATTAAATGGTTCAGCCCATTAAGCGGCTTTGCATTGGGGCATATTGGCATGCACCGTAATCTTCTGGCCAAAACCAGATGAAACCATAATGAGTCGAACAGGTTCTTCATTGTGAAAAGAAGGGAACTCGCGCACGGTAACAGTGGCTTCGGAATCTATCGTAGTGGAGTCTTGCCGGCGATACGTGTCGATATCAATGACATTGCTGTTGGAACAATTCGTGGAGCTGCGCTCTCGTGACTGTTCCCAAGCGATTACAGGTGAAACTGATGAAGGAGCTGTCTCTTGTTGCGGCAGACTTGAATGTTGCTTGAGGTCTTGATCTTCACTCATCGAATAAGCCTCCTCATTCTTTCGGTTTGGGATAAATAGCTAGTAAAACATGGTAGGCATCTTCAGTCTGATCCTGAACACCGGAGTACCGTTCTACTAACTGTTGGACCATTGCCGCATATTCCTCAATAAACGCTTGCCGCTGCTGTTCTGTGCACAGCTTAACTTGAAGCTGCAGTGTAGCGCTTGGAATCACTTCTCCGACGTCCGATTGCTCCATGAGCAACACGGCATCTCGGCGAATTCGCTCAGACGTGGTTACGAGATGAGCGAGTGAGCTCTGATCTTTCAGCTTTTGCAAGGTTTCTGGCTTCATGCTCAGTGATTCGGCGAGCACAAAGGTTTTGGCAATAGAGCGGTAAAGTACCTCGACCAGATTACGCACTTGGCGTGTGCCAACGCGCTGTACTAAGCCGGCTTTCTCCAACGCCTTAAGATGATAGTTGATGCGCTGAGCAGTTTCACCCAAGGTTCGCGCCACTTCTGCTGCGGATCCAGGTTCTAAGAGCTGAGCGATAATTTCACCGCGAAGCGGATTAAGCAGCACAGTCGCCTGCTCAGGGGACTCGATGTAGTAGCTGTCTTGGATCTCATTTTCTTGTGGCATGGAGTGGATAGCCTCCGTGTACAAAGTATATGTTACGTAAAAATATTTTATTACGTGGGGAGAGGAATGTCAATGGGCGGGGTGGTCAATAATTATGGTGGCAGTAACTTGTTATTTTGACCTAATTTACTCCTCATTCAAATCGTCAAGAAAACCACAAAATTGAATCTCTCACTGGTCATACCCCTGTCAAGTAGACAGATGAAAAAAGTTATGCTGCTAGTGCACACCCTACACTTTGTACAGGTTTTTTATATGAATTTTTTTTTATTAAGTGAAGCTAATCATATCTTTTTGGCAAATTATTTGGATTAATAATTTAAAATCAATCTGAACTGTTACAACATTAGAATGGATTTTTTTAATTTACGAATCTATAGGCACAAGAGGCTATACGTTAAATATTAACCAAAAGAGGTACTACCGCGAACAGATCGGGAGTCCTCTTCTAATAATGTTAAGTTACGGTGACCCCAGAACCCAACCACCAGATCAAGAACGTTGTAGTGCTTGCAGTACATGATACATTTCAAATGACAATGAAGTATGTTAAACCGTCAGAGCAGGATTTAAGAAAAGCGAAACAATAAATATAGATAATCTGGCGCTACCTTGCGGTAGTGCTTTTTGTTTAGTGGGGGTACGGGATTGGATACTACCTTGCGAATTTACAGTGAGAAAATTAGTGAAATTTGAAGAGGGGGATTGATAACGGCATTTTTCGATCGTGGAAACAGGCGCTGTGTTCTGCAGCGTCTCTTTCTGAGTGGGGCGGTTAATAGTGACTGTCCGCACCTTTCTATATAAGAATAGTCAATGGATTTTATTGGGTGTTGCTATTCTATTACCATTAAGTCCAAACAAAAATGATAGGAATACATACTATGAATTAATGGGGGTGTTGCGATTTTGAGTAAACTTGCTCAGTTAATGGATGTAATAATAGCCGTGGGTATTACTAATATAAAAAAAATTGAAATCGAGTATTTTAATGATGTCAAATACAAATTAAAATTCAATGAAAACGATAACTCAACTGAAAGAGAATCCGAACTTGAGGATTATTTAGAAGTCATTGATTGGATTCAGGTCGAGGAAATTGAAATTGAACTATACAGTGGAGGAGAAATAGAAATCGAATTTCCTGATGGTACGATAGGTTCGACAGGAGCAACGGGAGCAACGGGAGCCACCGGAGCCACAGGTGATACGGGAGTAACGGGAGCCACTGGCGCAAGAGGTGATACGGGAGCAACAGGAGCCACCGGCGCAACAGGTGATACAGGAACAACGGGAGCCACCGGTGCAACAGGTGGTACAGGAGCAATAGGAGCAACAGGTGATACTGGAGCAACGGGAACCACCGGTGCCACAGGTGGTACGGGAGTAACGGGAGCCACTGGCGCAAGAGGTGATACGGGAACCACCGGCGCAACAGGTGATACAGGAACAACGGGAGCCACCGGTGCAACAGGTGGTACAGGAGCAACCGGAGCCACAGGTGATACAGGAGCAACCGGAGCCACCGGAGCCACAGGTGATACGGGAGTAACGGGAGCCACCGGAGCAACAGGTGGTACAGGAGCAACAGGAGCCACCGGAGCCACAGGTGGTACAGGAGCAACAGGAGC
>NZ_LYPB01000057.1 GCF_001653565.1 Paenibacillus oryzisoli | reverse complement strand
GAAACAGAAACTCCCCATATACGCCTCGCTTATCTCCGTCTTCCAAGGACAATTCAGCTTCTGAACCTAAGTAGTAACGAGGAAATCCATCTATTTAGGAATCCCCCCTCCGCAGCCACCTGCAGCGTCATCCAACGCTTACAGCCACCGTCGCGTGCGGACCCGACCTATTTTAAAAACTGATCCGTCGAACCTGCCGCCACAAAATCACTCAGCTTCAAAAGATTCTTCTTCCCCATGTTGCCCGTTATCGTATGCGATTTAGGCTTCTCAGCATTCGGGTCGTCGACGATTCTTTTGACATAATCCCCTGTAAGCAGGTTATAGTCTTCTTCGTCACCCGTTTTCTCTGTCATGGTCCCCGTAAAATAGGAGCCGACGGTAGCGCCTATCAGGTACCAATCCTCATTTTGAAATCTGAAGCGGTAATTTCCATACCATCTGAAGTTACTTCCCCCATAGAAACTCACGACAACGGAGCCTCTATCGATGGCAAGATCCGCTAGTGGATCGCCCCATACCCCGCCCTCATCGGCTTTCAGGATCGCCTTATCTGCGATGACCGAGCGTGTGTAGGTGCCATCCTTATTCCCAAAAGCTATCAGAAGCGCTCTTTCAGCTGCCTGATCTTTGGCGCTTTCAAGCTTCTCGATGACTATCGCGACGTCTTGAATACCGTCATTGTTCAAGTCCCCCTCTACCTTCTCAGCGCCACTCTGCCGGACTAGTAGCTGCCACCCGGGAGGAATCAGTGTAGATACATTCTTATCCTCTTTCATATTGGGAGCAGCAATTCCCATCATGAAAGCTACTACTATGATATAAGACAGAAATTTCAACCGCATTACTCCTTATCTTTGGTGAATTCGTCCAATCTACCTTCAAATGATTCCACAGATCTCTCTTCCCCATACAACTCATTCAAATGGCTAAGATGCGACATTCCCCAATCATTCATGGCCTGTAAGACCGTAGACATTCCTTTGCCGTGTTCTGTGATGGAATATTCGACTTTGGGTGGGATTTGATGATAAATCTTCCGATGAACAATATCGTGATACTCGAGCTCCCTTAATTGTTGGGTAAGCATTTTTTTCGTTATGTCGGGAATCGCTTTTTGGAGTTCGCTAAATCTCATCGTACCATTCGAGAAAAGGTGGAACAAAACGACGGGCTTCCATTTGCCTACCAGGATTTCCAAGACAGTTTCAAATTTACAATGGGGTGCCTCCATATGCATTTCCTCCTCAATTTCAAAAAGGTATCTTTTTGTATACTAGGTATATTTGGAGTAACTACTTCTCAGTATCGCTACTAGGGATTATTATACGACTAGACACTTACTTAATTCAAGGAGGTAATTTTATTTTATGAATATCACATTATGGATCGCACAGGGAATTCTAGCAGCAGCGTTTATTATGGCAGGTTCTATGAAAACTTTTCAGTATGAGAAAGTCAAATCAGGGATGCCTTGGGCCAAAGATTCATCCAAAGGTATGGTAAATTTCATTGGACTATCCGAACTTCTTGGAGGATTAGGGCTGATTATCCCTTATGCGACAGGAATCGCTCCTATTTTGACACCAATTGCCGCTATTGCACTAGGTTTCATTATGGTACTTGCAGCAGTAGTTCACGCTAAGAGGAATGAAAACTCAGGCATCGGGATGAACATTATTTTCTTGGCGATATTACTATTTGTAGCAATCGGGCGTTGGTAAGATTCTTACAACACAGTAAATACAATAACGAGTAGGAGGTTCCACTATGCTTTCCCCAGTCTTTTTGCCGCACGGGTCACCATATACCATTTTTGAAAAATCCGAGTTCACAGCATTCCTGAATCGCTTCGGCCAGGAGAACCGCCCCAAAGCCATCGTCATTTTCTCTGCTCACTTCGAAAGTGAAATAACGACCATTGCCGCGACTGATGATGTGCATGACATGGAATATGATTATTACGGGTTTCCTTCCTCGTATTATCAAGTTCAATATCCTGCTAGAGGCTCAACAATCGTTGCTTCCATGGTGGAAGAGCGCCTGCGCCAGAATAACATTCCGGTTCAAAAGAAATATCGCGGCTTAGATCACGGTGTCTTCCCTATTATGATGCACGCTTATCCGGAGGCCGATATTCCGATCGTTCCCGTTTCAGTCAACCCCTTCTTGCCTGCGAGACAACAGATTGCGATCGGTGAGGCGCTGCAAGGGCTGGAGCAGGATGGCATTCTTGTCATTGGAAGCGGCTTCTTGACCCATAACTTTAATGAAATTGACCGTAATAAGGAAGCGCAACCTCGCGCATGGGCTGTGCAATTCAGGGATTGGATTCGGGAGAAGGTGCTCGCCAGAGATATCGAAGCTCTAAGCCACTACGAAACACTTGCCCCTCATGCAGCCCTAGGCGTCCCCCGTGCCGAGCATTTCGTGCCTTTGCTGATTGCACTTGGAAGTGGCAGCCCTGGTCGAGAAATTGATGTATTGCACGACACCATCGAACATGGTTCATTAAGTACATTGGCTTTCAAATTTTAAAATAAAAAAAGACACTTCTATGAGAAGTGTCTTTTTCATTGCAAGATTCATATGATTATTGAGCTTGTACGATCTCTCTACCCTTATATGAACCGCAGTTTTTGCAAACATGATGCGCTTTTTTAAGCTCAGCACATTGTTCACACTTCACCATACCTGGCACAGCCAGTTTAAAGTGAGTACGGCGCTTATCGCGACGTGTTTTGGACGTTCTCCGTTGAGGAACTGCCATAGTCAAAACACCTCCAGTTACTTTACTAAACAACAAGAGATATTGTAGCCTTCTCGAAGCCATTTGTCAATGCTAGAACCTATCTTTTGAGTTAGCCAATCTCGTATACTTACGATTTTCTTCTTGCTCTCATCAGCAGGAGCCCTGCCCCAATAACTACGATGACGCCTACTTGTGCGAATTCTAGTAAATGATAGCGAACTAATCGATGATAAATCGCTTTGAGAATAGCCCATTTATTCGTATACGTCATCGTATCCATCTTGCTTTTTAAACTCACATTCTCTATTGGCTCCACGCCTTGCCCCATCTTGCTTAGTTCCACTGTAGCATTCGTGAGCTTCTTCGTTAAAGAACAAGAGCTTGTTTGCAGCATATTCGTTTTAAAATCATAGTCATAAGCAAATACAAGATAGGTTTCACCCTGCCCAAACGTGTAGCCACAGGACGGCTCACCCAATTTGGTTAGAACAATGGCCTGCGTCTGATTCATCCCTTTCCACGATTTCTCTACAGCGAAATGCACGGCGATTTGATGATCCAGAATACCATTGATATCTAAGACCTTAGGTTCGATGGCAAGTACTTTGCCCGCAAACACAGCCTTCGATTGTTCCACAGCCTGTATCGGATCCGTCTGTAGCTCACAGCTGCAAGCATAACTTTTACTCGGCAAGATTAGGATTATACCGCTTAGCATGATGACAAAAGAGAGAGCCATTACGATTCGATTCACACACGTCTTCCTCTCAATTGAAAATCTACCAAACTAACAGACGTGAATTTCCAAATAATGTTTCACAATAGGACGTAATACACAAAATAAACGGCTGCGCCTTCCGCTATCTGCCGACCTACGCCACCTAGCCCCATTAGTCCGAAAATACCCAACTAATTCCACCGCCGGGATGCTGGATTCTCCATTAGTCCGAATTAGCCGAACTAAATCCCCTCAAATGACGGCCACAGGCGAAAATCGGTCATTTAGTTCGGTAAAATCGGACTATTCTTCCCTTTACGCACGATTCCCGGATTTAGTTGGGAAATATCGGACTAATCGTGCACTGGCTTTCGCCACCCACTCCCATCCGGAATACAAAAAAGGGGAAGCATCGCTTCCCCAGAACCCAAACCATATAGAAATCCTCCTACCCCGAAGGGCAGCAGGACATAAACTACTTCTTAACCGCTGAAATCAATAGGAAGATGGGACGGCGCATTTCGTCTTTCATATCAGGGTATTTCTCCAGAGCTTCAGCCGTCGGTTGAGGCTCAGCAACCTGCGTGATAAGGAATCCCGCTTCCATCAACCCATTCATATAGGAAGATATCGTTCGATGATATTTGACCACATCATGATCCAGAAACCTCGCTACCCGCTGCCCCTCCGCCTGGTAGTCGTCGACAGGCCAGTGCATGCGCTCGCCTGCGGGGCCATAGTGCCAGTCTTGCGCAGCACGTGAGGTAAAGACCGGATGCTCCACAGAGAGGACGAAGGTGCCTCTGGCAGCCAGACAATGCTGTACCTTACGACATACCGCATCCCATTGTTCAACGTAATGAAGAGCCAACGAGGAGATCACAACGTCAAACTCCCCAGCCGCGAAGTCGATGTCTTCAATCGCCAGCCTCTGATACGTGATACCTGAATCGCTATGATTCGCGCTGGCATACGCCAGCATTTTCTCCGAGAGATCTACACCAACGACGGACGCTGCCCCTTGCTCACGGGCATACTTGCAATGCCAACCGTAACCGCATCCAAGATCAAGAACGCGTTTGCCTTGAAGCGTAGGCAGCATCGTACGAAGAACAGGCCATTCCCCAGCGGCGTTGAGGCCGCCAATAGAACGAGGCATCTCGCTATATTTTTCATAAAATCCAAGCTCATCATATTTATTTTGTTTCATCTAGGACTCCTCATTGTAAAGATTTCGTTTAAAAGATAGGATAGAATGAATTTAGCTTTTTTAACTAGTTTACAATACAATAAGTTTGAAGCCAAAGAATGACCGGAAATGGGTGATTTCGTTGTTTACAATCTTACTGATTGAAGATGATGCAACCTTATTCGCAGAGATCAAAGAGCGTTTGGCTCAGTGGTCCTATCAGGTGCATGGCATCTCTGATTTTAATAAAGTTCTTGAGACATTTATTGCCTTGAAACCCGATTTAGTCATCATTGATATTCAACTGCCTAAATTCGATGGTTTTCATTGGTGTCGCATGATTCGGACGCATTCCAATGTGCCCATCGTCTTCCTCTCTTCGCGCGACCATCCCACAGATATGGTGATGTCTATGCAACTTGGAGCGGATGACTTCATCCATAAGCCTTTTCATTTTGACGTGCTGATCGCCAAGATTCATGCCATCCTTCGCCGTGTCTACAACTACAATACGGAGCAAATGAAGCTCAAAACATGGTGCGGCGCTACGATCGATTTTGAGAAAAATACCATTAGTCATGCCTCTGGATCCATTGAACTGACCAAGAATGAAATCTACATACTAAAGCTCCTCATCGAGCATAAGAATACGATTGTCAGCAGGGAAGACATCATCAACAGCTTATGGAATGATCAGCGTTTTGTCAGTGATAATACATTGACGGTGAATGTGAATCGGCTAAGGAAGAAGCTGGACGAGCTTGATTTAGGGCGGTTCATTGAAACAAAGGTCGGGCAAGGCTACATCGCAACGGAAGAGATCCCTCATTATGATTAAGTTGTATCTCAGAGAGCGAATAAGCTGGATCCTCATGTTCTTCTTCGGTCAAGTTCTCCTGCTGCTCATCGCCTATCTCGACCACTCGATTCCTTTCCGATCCGTTCTGTATATTGTTTTCTTATTTACGATGCTCTTCGTAATCTTTCTGATCGTTCGGTATCACAGAGAAACGGCTTTTATCAAGCGATTAAACGACTGGGAAACCAGTCTCGATGTATCCGGTTTTGCTGACGCGGCAAGTCCCTTTGAGAAGATCATGGAAGCCGCCTTGGTTAATCAAACGCAGCAGCTCCACCAGACAGCCTCGCGGCAGCAAATCGCGCTGGAACAAGAGAAAGATGAATTGCTAGCTTGGATTCATGAAGTGAAGACGCCGCTCACCGCCATGCATCTGATGATTGGCCGTTTGGAGAACGATAAGGCGAAAGCCTCCATCACCTTTGAATGGCTGCGTATTCATCATCTTCTGGACCAACAGCTTCATCAGCTGCGACTTCCCTCCATTGAAAATGATCTCTATATTGAAAAGGTACAGTTGGAAGATATCCTCTTCTCGGAGATTAAATCACTGCAATCTTGGTGCATTCAGAAAGGCATAGGGTTTGACGTCCAATTAGACGCCACAGAGACGCTCCTCAGTGACACCAAATGGCTCGCATTCATCCTGCGTCAACTCTTAACGAATGCCGTGAAATATAGCGAGAGCTTTTCGCCTGATATTATTGTGAGAAGTTTCTTCGAACAGGGGCGTACTGTCCTAGAAGTAACGGATTTTGGACGCGGCATTGATGCCAAGGATCTTCCCCGTATCTTCGATAAGGGCTTCACCTCCACGACCTGGCATCAGGACAGCGCCGCGACGGGCATGGGGTTATATCTAGCCCGCAGGGCAGCAGACACGCTGCACATCCAGATAGCGGTGCATTCGGAGGTGGGTCTCGGAACGACGTTCACCCTCACTTTTCCACAGCCCAATGAACTCGTGCGGATAACAGGCATGTGACAATAATGTCACATGCTTTTGTACTTTGTTCGTCCAATCGAAGGATAAATGCGGCCTGGCTTTTTATAATAAAGCTAATCGTATAAAGGAGTGTGTTATTCATGTCTATCCTACAAGCCGTTAAAATTCATAAAAGCTTCGGCAATAAACATAACAAACAAGAGGTACTTCGCGGCATCGACATCTCCATTGCAAAAGGGGAGTTCGTCAGCATCATGGGCCCTTCCGGCTCTGGGAAAACGACGTTGCTTAACGTACTTTCTTCCATCGACAAAGTGAGTCATGGTTCCATTCAGATTGACAAGGCAGAAACGACGAGCATGAAAGAAAAACAATTGGCTGAGTTTCGGAAGAATCATCTCGGTTTTATTTTTCAGGACTATAATTTGCTGGATACATTAACTGTGAAAGAAAATATCTTACTTCCGTTATCCATTACGAAAATGTCTAAAGTTGAAGCTAATCAGCGCTTTCATGACCTTGCGGGGGAGCTCGGCATTTATGAGTTGAAGGATAAGTATCCGAACGAAATATCCGGTGGACAGAAACAGCGAACGTCCGCTGCCAGAGCGTTTATTCATGATCCTGATATTATTTTCGCGGATGAACCTACCGGTGCGCTCGATTCCAAGTCTGCCTCCGATTTGCTGAATAAACTCAGTGAAATGAATGTAAGTCGCCAAGCGAGCATTGTGATGGTCACACATGACCCCGTTGCGGCCAGCTATAGCTCCAGGGTGATCTTCATTAAAGACGGACAGATCTACTCCCAAATCTATAAAGGGCAAGAAACGAGACAAGCCTTCTTTCAAGATATTATGAAGACCCAAGGCGTACTTGGCGGTGTACACAATGAGTATTAATCAGCTCATCTTCCAAAACTTGAAGGCCAATATCAAACATTACTACTTGTATGTGTTTGCATTAATGTTCAGCGTTGCGCTCTATTTCGCATTTGTTACTTTGCAGTATGACCCTGCTTTAGACGCCACCAAGGGATCGATTAAAGGTGCTGCCGCACTGAAGTCTGCATCCATCCTGCTTATCGCCATTGTAGCTATCTTCAATTTATATGCGAATAACATTTTCGTGAAAAGACGGAGTAAAGAAATCGGCCTTCTACAGCTCATCGGCATGACGAAGGGCAAAATCTTTCGCATCCTCAGTACCGAAAATTTTATTTTATACTTCGGTTCGTTAGTCGTTGGGGCGTTTATCGGATTCTCTGTCTCTAAGCTCATTCTGATGGTCTTATTGCAAATTACAGGGGTAAAAGCTGACGCAACGCTTCACTTTTCGGTACAAGCGTTTATCCAATCTATTGTTGTTTTTAGCAGCGTTTACTTATTAATTCTACTGGTTAATTATTTATTTATTCAAAGGCAGACGATACTTTCGTTATTCCATGTCGCTACTTCCACCGAAGCCAAAGTGAAGCAAATGTCGAAGACAGAAGCGATCCTTGGATTCATTGGGCTATGTCTCGTTTTATTAGGCTACTTTGTATCCTCTAAGTTGTTTTCAGGAAGCATTACGACAGCGCCCGGATTATTGAGCGGCATGCTTTTCATTCTTGCCTCTGTGATCATCGGTACCTACTTGTTCTATAAAGAGTCTGTCCGTTTAATCTTAAATGTGGTTCGTAAGAGGAAAAATGGCTATTTGAACGTGCAAGAGGTCCTCTCCCTCGCTTCTATTATGTATCGGATGAAATCCAACGCTTTGCTATTGATGGTGATCACAACGGTATCTGCCTTAGCAATTGGCTTGCTGTCCTTAAGTTATATTACGTACTATTCGGTTGAAAAAACAGCAGAAAGGAACTTGCCTGCTCACTTCTCCGTAACGGAACGTCACTACGCGGAGAGCTTCACGCAAGCCTTAGATGCCAGCGGCATCAAACACCGTGATACAACGATTGAGGTCATTCAAATCAAAGCTGATCTGAGCCAAGTGATGGATACGAAAAATGAACTGTATGTAGGCCCAGATGTCAATCGAATGGCTGTGATTAGCGATACAACGATAGGCATGGATGTGGCTGCGAACCAAACCTATTTCACTGGTGCTAACGATGAAATGCAGAAATTTCTTCAATTCAAACCGAACAGCCAAGCCAAGCTGATCACCCTCAATGCCACTATTCCACTAACTTATATCGGCATTGAAGAACAATCCTACATTTCGAGGCGTTTCTCCTTCGGCAGCCTGCCTGTTGCCGTTGTAGACGATTCCGTCTTTCAGCGGATGAAGCAAGATCTCGATCCCGAGATTCAAGGAACATCCTCCCTGTATTTCGGTATTGATATCGTGGATGAGAAGCAACTTGAGAAAGCTAATCAACTTTTCCATGACGAGAAGTGGGGAGATCGAGCTACTCGTGATTCTCGTCAAGATATGGCTAGCGAATTGAAAAATCGCATGGGCTTGATGATGTTCATTGTCGGTTTCCTAGGACTTACCTTCCTGATCACTTCAGGCTGCATTCTTTATTTCAAGCAAATGGATGAGAGCGAAGATGAGAAATCTTCGTATACCATTCTGCGCAAGCTCGGTTTTACCCAAAGCGATCTGCTCAAGGGGATTCAGGTCAAACAGCTTTTCAATTTCGGTATCCCCTTAATTGTGGGACTGGTTCATAGTTACTTCGCAATTCAGTCTGGATGGTTCTTCTTCGGAACGGAGCTGTGGACGCCGATGATGATCGTGATGGGGCTGTACACGGCGCTCTACTCCGTGTTCGGGGTGCTGTCCGTGCAGCATTATCGGAAGGTGATTAAAAAGGCATTGTAAGAGATTTCAAACCTAACCGAAGACAGAAAAGAAGCCTGCATCCGTTTAAGGAATGTAGGCTTCTTTTCCATATATTGACCCCTGCTCTTATGTTACCTTGCTCACAATTTTCAATACAGCATCGCGTGTCAACTTACTTCCACCAGCAGATAGCAATTTTAACGTCGCGTGGGCAAGCGCCAAAGGTACCTTGCAGAACTTTAACGCTGGCCCTTGCTTCAGGTCTGCGATATAAGCATCGGCAAGCTCCAAATTGCGGCGCGTGTACTGCTGCATTTCCTTGAAGCCCCAGCCTTCCGGGAAGAAGCTAACGCCACGTTTCGCATCTTCAGCTTGGTTTCGAAGGATATTAACTGCCTGCAACCCTCTTCCGAAGGCAATGGCCTTATCACGATCTGATTGTGTGCCGTCATTCCACAGCCATAGCTCGGACAGCATTTCACCAACCATACCAGCCACACTGTAAGTATACCCATCCAAATCTTCTTCCGTACGGATGCTCCAACCTTTTTGGACCCATTCCGACATTTGGAGTGACATTTTGGCAATGTATTTCTCAATAATGCCCCTCGCCGAAGGCGGACAAAGACGCAGCCATTCAGCAAGTCGCAGAGAAACTTCGGGAAGTTCTTGCACCGTATACGGTGCTAATAATTTCTGGATAGCATCCATAATATCCGAAGTCTGGAATGCTCCGTGCACACCAGCTAACAGATCTATTTTCAAAGCATCCGCCAGATTCTCATGATCTTCGATTTCATCTATAGCCCGCATGCACAGATAGGCAGATGCTACCGCTTCTTTCAGACCTGCGTCCAAACCGCTAATTGGTATATAAAAGGTGCGGCTTGTTTGTTTCAACATGGTCATTGCATCTTTCACAGTATCGGTACTAATGGTAATTACCTCCAAGTATAAACTTACCTTTAACTTATATAATGTTACCTCATGATAACATACTTTATTATTGTTAATCCAAGCTCAACCACCAATAGTTTCGGAATCTAGGCTTTATTACACAAAAGTGTCAAATTTTCAGAGAGGCGTCCTCGTTAATTGCAATATATTGGGAGCGAAGTAAGAAATGACCCCCTTTTTTGGATATTATGTCCAAAATGTGAAGGGAATAAAATAAACCACGTAAATTTCATCTTCCGTTTCGCAAGAAAAAAAGCTACCGATTTATTCCATCGGCAACCTTGTATTACTTCCTATCGCTCATACGAGCATCTACGACACGCGTGGTTTCTCGATGGGCTATTCCACGCTGGCGCGGTACAAGCCATCCTTCCCCTGAACAGGCTCAGCCACTTTCTCCCCATTTACCAAAAGGTGAGAGACATCGCGGCCCGCAGGTGAATTGAAAGTAAAGCTAACAGGTTCTTTTCGCATGTATCGCCGATGCCTCGGAAGATCTGCCACGTGGCATTTTGTGCCGCGGACGGTTAGATATCAAACTATAAGGGTAAACCATGTACAGGAGTGAAATTGATGAAGGAGTTGAAACCATGTTTAAACGAATGGATGAAATTGCAATTGAGATTCCGGACATTGAGAAACCTGATCCTAATGCAGCAGCGGCTGTACAGGAATTATTAGGTGGCAAATTCGGTGAAATGTCCACTTTGAACAATTATCTTTATCAATCCTTTAACTTTCGTTCCAAAGAAAAGCTGAGACCCTTTTACGATTTGATCATGAGTATTACGGCTGAGGAACTTGGTCATGTTGAGTTGGTTTCCCATGCGATTAATAAATGCTTACGAGGCTCGACAAGCTATAAAGAACCCGACCAGTCGCCGCTGGAAGTCGTCAAAGATGCTCGTCTTTCCTATCATTTTCTTGCCGGAGCACAAGGCGCGATGCCAGTTGATTCCATGGGTAACCCTTGGACAGGCACCCATGTTTTTAACAGTGGCAACTTAGTTGAGGATTTGCTGCATAATTTCTTCTTAGAATGCGGTGCACGCACTCATAAAATGAAAGTGTATGAAATGACCGACCATCCCGCAGCTCGCGCTGTGATTGGTTACCTCCTCGTTCGGGGAGGTGTTCATGTTGTTGCTTACGCCAAAGCGTTGGAAGTTGCCACTGGCGTCAATGTCACCAAATTAGTCCCTATCCCTTCCTTAAGCAACAAATCGTTTAATGAAACGAGGAAATATGAGGAAAAAGGCGTCCACACCAAGCTTTACACATGGAGCGACAACGATTTCACAACGATCGGCCAGATTTGGAAAGGTACGCATCCCGAAGATGGCTCTGCTCTGGAAGTTATCCCAGGTGTACCGCAAGGATACCCCATTGCTGAAGCACCCGCTGTCGAAGAGGAATTTGCTCCTGGCATTTCAGCTGAAGACTTTCAGCAGATTGCTGCGAGGCTCAAAATGGCTGGAAATATATCAACGCATAATTAGCTAAATCTGATGATCCTTACGACGTAGGGATCATTTTTTATACACATTTACTCAGTAATTGGCTTCAAATCACTGAATTTTAGTAATACTTCTCTACTCGTATCGAGATAGATTACCCTAATATCTAATTCCTCGTCGTTAATCTCGAAACCAAGAATCATACATTTCCGACCTCGATTCTTCGTCTTTCTAGGATTATCTGGTGCCACAACGTAGGAGCCACCAAGACTCAAACTTATCGTTTCGCTCATCGTAATCTGCTACCTCTCATGTTGTTTTTAAGATTATGCTATCCACCTAATCTTCTTACCTTTTCCTCGATTATACATTGATTAGACTCATCCCACACAACCGAAATTTCAAACGTTCCCAACTCAAAAAATAAAGGAAACCTTCGTTTAAACCAATCTTGCATCGGCATCTGCAAAGCCACATCGATATCAACCCAGGCTAATTCGCCCTCAGGCGGATTGGTTAGCAATTCCCCGGTGAATGTCCGAGTCAAATAATTAAATACCATGTATCGATAGTTTTTCTCGGGAACTAAATATTCGTCGACGCCTTTGTATATAAGGTCTTCTGGCTTAACAACGAGGCCCGTTTCCTCCCACACTTCTCGGACAGTCCCCTCCGTGAAACTCTCCGCTGAATCTACCTTGCCCCCTGGGCCTAGATATCCGGGAAACCCTTTGGACTCAGGGCGATTGATCAGAAGTACCTTATTCCCGTCTTGGACTAGGCACATTGTATAGATGCCACATTCAACTTTATTCACTTCGGCAAATCCTCCTCCAACTGCTTCAAACCCATCTCATAGATATGCGGGAACAAATGAGGCATCCCATTAGAGCCGTAAATAATGGCTATTTGGGAACCTGACTTTAATCGTTTAGGTTTGATCATGTTAAGCCCCCTACCAACAACTGCCAAACACTCTCAAAGTCCTCATCCACGCTCCCCATTCCCCACTCTATGGCATGTGAGGGAAGATGAAAGCGTGAAATCGCCTAAAAGATGCCTCTGGCCAGAGCCGCAGAATCCCCCTGCTTGAACTCTCTGTTAGTCATTCCACGTTCAAGTATCCGTCTAAACCACTCAAAACTCGCATAGCTTTACTTTCATAATGCCGATACAATGTCCCATGACTCACTTGGAGTACCTTCGCTACATCCATCATAATCAAAGCAGAGTTAATACGGCCAAAGTAACCTATAATGTGCATAGAGGTGCTTGATTACATGACGCTCGTCCTCTACAACAAGCACCTCTATTTCACAGCTTACTCACAGTTCACTCAGCTATTAATGTTTCTCCATGCTTCAACAAGCGAAGCAAGCTTGCGTCGAGACCTCTCCGCTGCCAATCCGCCAACAACCGATCCAACGCCTCTTTGGCTGTGTCATCGGCAAGGCGAAATGCACCATAATGCATGGGGATAAACTGCTTTGCCCCAACATCAAGAAACGCCTGCACCGCCTCCTCTGGTGAAACATGCTGCATCCCCATGAACCACTCAGGCTCGTAGGCACCGATCGGCATCAGCGCGTAGCTGATCCCCGGAAATCTCGCTCCGATCTCCCGGAAACCTTCAAAGTACCCGCTATCCCCAGCGAAGTAAATCGTCTGAGACTCCCCCTCCCCTTGCCGCGCCGAGCTAGGCTTCACGATCCATCCACCCCATAGCGAGGTATTCGTATCCGTTAATGTACGTCTTGTCCAATGCTGTGCAGGAACGAAATGAAACTCCAGTTGACTGATGGTCTGACTCCCCCACCATGGCAGTTCATAGACTGTGCGGAAGCCCAGCTTCCGTACCTTAGAACCAAGCCCTTCGGGCACGAGTACGTATGGCGTGCCTCGCAGCTTCTTCAACGAACCTACATGCAAGTGATCGTAATGCGCGTGAGACAGCAATATAACATCGACAGGTGGGATCTCCTCTATAGTTAAACCTGGCGCTTCCAGCCTTGGGCTAAAGCCCATGCGCGTGGCCCACACCGGATCTGTGACAATCGTCATCCCATCTACTTGCAGCAAAAAAGTTGAATGCCCGATCCATGTGATCGTCACGTCGTGCTTATTAGTTCGAAGCAGCTCCTGCTGCTTGTGTTCAGCTTGCCCAATTCGGTAGGATACGTCTTTCACTTTACCCTTCCGCTCTTTCTGCCAGCGACGTACTTCTTTCCATGTTTTCGTCTTCGCATTTGGATCTAAGTTGCTATATCGCTGCCGCGCCATACATTCATTCATCCCCATTCATCTTCGCACGTTTCAAAATCTATCTCTTAGTATAACAAATGCAATCGCGGTATAAAAATGCAAAAAGCCACCCGAAGGTGGCATTTCTTTTAAGCGGGCGGCGGGAATCGAACCCGCGCGATCAGCTTGGAAGGCTGAAGTTCTACCATTAAACTACGCCCGCGTAGTTAGTTGAAGCAAAGATGGCGCGCCCTGAGAGATTCGAACTCCCGACCTTTTGATTCGTAGTCAAATACTCTATCCAGCTGAGCTAAGGGCGCATCTATGTGGTTAACAATGCCGAAGACCAGACTTGAACTGGTACGGTAGTCACCTACCGCAGGATTTTAAGTCCTGTGCGTCTGCCGATTCCGCCACTCCGGCTTATATAAAGGCGCTACCCAGATTCGAACTGGGGGTAAAGCTTTTGCAGAGCTCTGCCTTACCACTTGGCTATAGCGCCGAAATCTTCATTTCTGCCATCTTAAATGGTGGAGGCTGACGGGATCGAACCGCCGACCCTCTGCTTGTAAGGCAGATGCTCTCCCAGCTGAGCTAAGCCTCCATAGGATTAAACCTTTTGGGGTCCACGCAAAGTAATCGGAATATGCTTCGCTAGCAATACGTCACTTTGTGGGGAATAATGGTGACCCGTAGGGGACTCGAACCCCTGTTACCTCCGTGAAAGGGAGGTGTCTTAACCACTTGACCAACGGGCCCAGAAAATGGCTCCCCGAACAGGACTCGAACCTGTGACAACTCGATTAACAGTCGAGTGCTCTACCAACTGAGCTATCAGGGAATAATGGTGGAGCCAAGCGGGATCGAACCGCTGACCTCCTGCTTGCAAGGCAGGCGCTCTCCCAGCTGAGCTATGGCCCCAGACAAAAAAACACCCAATGCAGAGAGACTTTTAGCTCCACTAAAAGATCCCTAAATTAGGTAACTGCTTGGCAACGTTCTACTCTCCCAGAACCCTGCGGTTCAAGTACCATCGACGCTGGAAGGCTTAACGGTCGTGTTCGAGATGGGAACGCGTGGATCCCTTCCGCCATCATCACCAAACAGTCAAAGCGTTTGTTTGCGCCTTGAANTGCTTGGCAACGTTCTACTCTCCCAGAACCCTGCGGTTCAAGTACCATCGACGCTGGAAGGCTTAACGGTCGTGTTCGAGATGGGAACGCGTGGATCCCTTCCGCCATCATCACCAAACAGTCAAAGCGTTTGTTTGCGCCTTGAAAACTAGATACGAAACTTGCGTAAAGTTAGATTTGCTTAGGTTTATTGGTTAAGCCCTCGACCGATTAGTATTCGTCAGCTGCATACGTTGCCGCACTTCCACCTCGAACCTATCAACCTCGTCGT
>NZ_LYPB01000056.1:419-66733 GCF_001653565.1 Paenibacillus oryzisoli | reverse complement strand
GTTCGTCCTGAGCCAGGATCAAACTCTCCATAGTAGAAAGATGACTTGCTCATTTGAAGCTAGCGAGATTTTGCAATCTCATTTATAGTCGATTGCTCGACTGTGCTTACTCACTCGTTGTTCAGTTTTCAAAGATCAAATGACTCTTGTCCAATCCGCTCTCTTTCGAAAGCCGGAAGACCAATATACCACACTGAGTTTTTATTTGCAACCCTTAATTCCGAGTTGCTTTTTGTTGTGTTTCTTGTGTTTCTCTTGTTGTCCTCAGCGGCAACTTTTATAAGATACCACAGACCACATGTACTTTGCAAGTCTTAATTTCAAAAAAATTAGAGGCACCGAATGGCGCCTCTAAACGATGGAATTATTCGCCTTGGCGTTCACGCATCAACGGGAATAATAAGACATCACGTATCGATGGTGCATTCGTCAATAGCATAACCAAACGGTCAATTCCTATACCTAAGCCACCTGTTGGCGGCATACCATACTCAAGTGCACGGATGAAATCTTCATCCATTTCATGCGCTTCATCGTTACCCAGATCTTTCTCACGGAGCTGCGCCTCAAAACGTTCTCGTTGATCGATTGGATCATTAAGTTCAGTAAAAGCATTCGCGTGCTCACGTGCCACGATAAAGAGCTCAAAGCGATCCGTAAAGCGCGGATCCTCGGGGTTCTTTTTGGCAAGCGGAGAAATCTCTAATGGATGCCCATAGATAAACGTAGGCTGAATCAACGTCTCTTCAACGAACGTTTCGAAGAACTGGTTCACGATATGACCAAATGTCATATGCGGCTCAACAGAAACCTTGTGCTCTTTGGCCAGACCATGCGCTTGCTCATTCGTCATATGAACGCTGAAGTCTACACCTGTGACCTCTTTGATCGCATCAACCATGGAGACACGTCTCCAACCTACAGCCAAATCCACCTCATGATCACCATAAGGAATCGTTGTTTGGCCGAGCACTTCTTGCGCAATATGAGCAACAAGCTCTTCTGTTAACTTCATGATATCTTTGTAGTCCGCATATGCCTCATACAACTCGATCATCGTGAACTCTGGGTTGTGACGCGTAGAAATACCCTCATTACGGTATACGCGACCGATTTCGTACACTTTCTCCAGTCCCCCAACAATAAGACGCTTCAAATGAAGCTCGATCGCAATACGCATATGAAGCTGCATATCCAATGCATTGTGATGCGTGTTAAAAGGACGTGCAGAAGCGCCACCTGCGATAGAATGCAGCGTTGGTGTCTCCACTTCCAAATAGCCCAAGGAATCTAAGTAACGGCGCATGGATTGAATGATTTTGGAACGAAGAATAAACGTCTTCTGAACATCTTGATTCATAATCAAGTCTACATAGCGTTGACGGTAACGAAGCTCAACATCACTTAGGCCATGGAATTTATCCGGCAATGGAAGTAAAGATTTCGTCAATACCTCAAGTGATTTCACTTTAATAGAGGTTTCGCCTGTTTTCGTTTTGAAAACAACACCTTCAACCCCTACCATATCGCCTAGATCAAGAATATCAAAAGCTTTATAAATATTCGCCTCTAAGGCATCTTCACGCACATAGATTTGAATTTTCCCAGTGATGTCTTGCAGATGTGCGAAGCTAGCTTTACCCATACTTCTCTTCTGCATGATACGCCCTGCAATTCGTACCTCTACGTTCGCCTCATCCAACTCTTCTTTGCTCATCTCTTGATAAGCCGCAAGAATATCCCCTGCCGCATGCGTTCTTACAAACTTGCCGCCGAATGGATCGACACCAAGTCCGCGAAGCTCGTCCAATTTGTTGCGCCTAATAACGAGCAATTCATTTAATTCTAGTTCCTGACTCATGTTTTCATCTCCTACGAATTAGTTTAGATCCGTGAATGGAAAAAACGGAAAAAAGCTTCCTGAGGGAAGCTTTCCAAAAGGCTTGCGGCTGCACGCTACTTTTTAATATCAATAATTTGATACTGAATGACGCCAGCAGGTACTACAACATCAACGTTGGTGCCCTTTTGCTTGCCTAGAATAGCTCTACCCACAGGGCTTTCATTAGAAATCTTATTCTGCAACGGATCGGATTCAGCCGAACCTACAATGTTGTATTCTACTAAGTCGCCGAATTCCAAGTCTTTCAGTGTGACAATCGATCCTACACTAACCGTGTTAATATCGACCTCATCGTTATTAATAATCCGCGCGTTGCGCAGCATTTTTTCTAAAGTAATGATTCTTCCTTCAATAAAGGCTTGCTCATTCTTCGCATCTTCGTACTCGGAGTTCTCACTAATATCGCCATAACCGATGGCAACCTTAATTCTTTCCGCAACCTCACGGCGTTTAACGGATTTCAGATGCTCAAGCTCATCCTCTAATTTCCGTAGCCCTACTGGTGTAAGAATGACCTCTTTTTCAGCCATTGCCAACTGATCTCCCGTCATGTGAAAGATTTTCATATCGTTGAATCGATGCTTCCTGCTAGGAGTTGGGTCTTTATAGAGCTGATTCAAGTAGTATGAATTCACGTTTCATAATAAGTTGCTTACTCGTTAGTCTTTCAATATATGCAGGAACACATTAATATTGACTGATTATATTGCAACGGTTTCAAAATGTCAATGTCAACCATAGCTGCTTCTTTTTAATGCAGTACAGCTGATTCTTCGACTGTCCCAGACACGGAACTCATCGCAAGATGTTCGACATAGGCGTCCAATGTACGAACCATTTCATCCCGCTTCTCAGTCTCCATAATGATGTCTTTCACACGTGCTGCTCCTGTCATTCCTTTGAGATACCAAGCCATGTGTTTACGCATTTCCTTCACTGCCACATGTTCACCCTTGAGAGCAATCAACCGATCCATATGCAAAATCGCAATGCGGATCTTCTCTTCTGCAGACGGTTCAGCAGGAAGCTCGCCATTGGCCAAGTACTGGACTGTCCGGTACAGCATCCATGGGTTGCCTAGAGCACCACGCCCAATCATAACACCATCTACACCCGTCTCATCTAGCATGCGTTTCGCATCTTCAGGGGTCACAACATCACCGTTGCCGATAACTGGAATGGAAAGAGCCTGTTTAACATCGCGAATGATGTTCCAGTCCGCTTTGCCTGTATACAATTGCTCGCGCGTACGTCCATGAACACTAACGGCGCTGCCGCCGCCTCTTTCGACAGCTTTCGCATTTTCGACAGCATAGATATGCTCGGAATCCCAACCAATACGCATCTTCACCGTAACAGGTTTACTCACGGCTGCAACGACGGTCGCGATCATAGCTTCAATTTTATCGGGTTGGAGCAACCATCTTGCGCCCGCATCACATTTCGTAATTTTGGGAACAGGGCACCCCATGTTGATATCGATAATATCGGCATTCGTATGTTGGTCAACAATTCTAGCTGCTTGCACCAAAGTCTCTGTGTCACCACCGAAAATTTGGAGGCTTAACGGCTTTTCACGATCATCCACATATAACATTTCCATTGAGCGTGCATTACCATGTACGATTGCTTTATCACTAACCATCTCCGCACAGACTAAGCCTGTACCGAACTCTTTGGCAATTAATCGAAACGCTGGATTACATACGCCCGCCATTGGCGCTAATACCACTTTATTGGGAGCTTCGACATTTCCTATTTTCAGCACCGAAGATTCCACTCCTCTCATTTCACAATTACTGCGACTAACTCCTCGGGTTCTATGCCCAGAACTTGCGAGATATTTTGAATCATTTTATTATCTGGCTTGCGTGTTCCACGTTCAATCGCCCCTAAAATGGCAATCGATACACCTAATAAATCGGCTAATTCACTCTGCGTATAACCTTTTAGCTTACGAAAAGCGCGAATGCGCTGTGCTATTGAGCTTTTTTCCATAGGATGACGCCTTCCTTTCCTTCCAGTTTCTCCAAGTGTGCAGAGATAGATTCAAATAGAGACTCCTGCCGCGCGTAGAGAACCTCAGAGAGGGGCACTAATACAAAAGCCCGCTCATGCATCCGCGGATGCGGAATGATCAAGTCGGGGGTCGTAAGCTGATGTTCACCATACAAGAGTAAGTCCAAATCAATTGTTCGGGGGCCCCAACGTAAATCCCGCGTCCGACCCAAACGGTTCTCGATGGCTAGCAAGGTACTCAGTAACGCTTCAGGCGATAAGTCCGTATGAATTTGAATTACCATATTTAGAAAAGCAGATTGATCCACATAGCCAACGGGCTCGGTTTCATAGATGGAGGATTGCCCCATCACTGTTATCCCCGATTCCTCATTCAGCGCTGCAATTGCACCCTGCAAATAATGTTCACGCTTATCAATATTGGAGCCTAATGCGACATAAGCAACTGTGCGTTCTCGATCTTCGGCTGTCATTCCAATGCCCGCTTTCGGTTGATCTCTATGGTAACACCGTCAAAAATAACGGCAAAGGGCGGATGCGGCTTAATGACGCGAACCGTCACTTCATTGATACTAGTATAAGTATGCAAGAGCTCGGATGCAATGTTTTCTGCTAATGCCTCGATTAATTTGTACGTACGCCCCTCCACAATCTCCTTAATCAGGAAAAAAGCTTCGCCATAATGAACCGTTTCTGTCAAGTCATCGGCCTTTCCAGCTTTATCTAAAGGAAGCATCATTTCTACATCTACGTAGAAGCGTTGACCCAACGTATTTTCTTCAGGGAACACACCGTGATTGCCAAAAAATTGCATGCGGGAAAGAATGATTTTATCCATAGGGAAAGCCTCCAGGGTCGATATAACGATATATGTCCATCTATATTAAACTTAAAGTTTGCTGCGCAACATGGCGTCTGTCATAAGAGCTAACCGTTTGATAGCTTGAATATCGTGGACTCTAACGATTCCACAGCCCTGAGCGATGCCAAGTACGACAGTTGCTGCCGTTCCTTCAAGACGCTCTTCTGGGGGCAGCCCTAGGGTTAGTCCGATGACGCTTTTGCGCGATGTACCTAAAAGAACCGGATATCCTAGATCTACGATCGGACGCAGGTTGTTCATCAGGTAGAGATTTTGCTCGTAGGATTTGGCGAACCCGATACCAGGATCGAGAATGATATGCTCTCGCTTAACACCTGCATGAAGCGCCTGGTCTGTATAATGCTGAAGATCCCCAATGACATCCGGGAGAAATTCGACATATTCCGAGCTTCTGCGATTATGAGTGATAATGAAGGGGCAGTCATATTGCGCCACTACGGCTGCCATGTTGATATCCGCTTGCCCACCCCAAACATCGTTAATGATGTGGGCCCCTGCCTCTAGAGCATGTTTGGCTACTTCCGATTTGTAGGTGTCTATGGAAATAGGGATGCTGATTTCACGGCGAATCGCCTCAACGACAGGGATGACACGTTGTAGTTCCTCATCTACAGTTACAATCGCAGCACCGGGTCGTGTGGATTCTCCACCAACATCAATGATGTCTGCACCTTCCGCAACCATTTGACGGGCTTTGCGAACGGCATCTTCGACGTGACGGTAGCTGCCTCCATCCGAAAAGGAATCCGGCGTTACGTTTAATATGCCCATAATGATCGTGCGATCACCAATGGGCAGTTCGTGTCCTCTGCAGGATAACGTATTCATGTAAGGTTCACTTCCTGTTCGTTTACTGTGACAATGCGTAGCGTGTGGTCAAATGTTCCGTCACCGCCCCCCGTAAACCTGTGCCTACGGTATAAGCTTGTCCATTCGGCGTATACAAGGTGGTGACTGGCACGATTTCTTGAATTGAATTCACGAGAAACACTTCTTCTGCGTCTACAAGATCCTCCCAACGGTACAAACCGTCCTGTGTAGGAATTTGCAGCTGTCGTGCGAGATCGATCACATGCGCTCTAGTAATGCCAGGTAAGATACCTGTATCGAGCGATGGGGTGTAGAGGGTGCCATTTTTCACGAAAAAGAGGTTGCTGACGATCCCTTCCGCTACATAGCCATCTTCCGATAGCATAAGTCCTTCCGCGCCCGTAGCCCAAGCATACTGCCCCAGCTCTCTGCGAGCCAAGATGTTGTTCATATAATGAAAGGACTTAAACCGATACATGCCCTCTGGTGTATTGCGTGGCAGCTTCAGTAGTTGCAGCGCTTTGCCATGAAAGTAGGTTCGTTCATCCCTCGGTGGTAACGGCTTTATGTAGATGATTTCTGATGGCTTCGTATAGTCGCCAGAGGGAAGACCCAATACCTCGACACCAGCAGAAACCGTATACCGGATATATGCCTCTTCTAGATGATTAGCTTGGAGCAGTTCTTCGATGAGACGCATTAGGTACTGGAGGTTCGGCTCATAAGCGATACCGAGCTCATGACACCCATCCGTGAGACGACGAAGGTGCTCCTCAAGTAGAAATGGTTTGCGGTTGTAGGTTCGAAACGTCTCGAACAAACCGATTCCGTAAAGAAAACCGTGATCGTATACAGAGACCACGGCTTGTGTTTCTTCGGTTAAGATACCATTGATAGCGATAATCATGCGTTCGTTAAACCCCTGACTTCGCTGTGCGGCGAAGGAAGTTCCGCAGCATCTGATGTCCATGCTGGGTGATAATCGATTCCGGGTGGAATTGCACCCCTTCGATCGGATACTCTTTATGACGCAAAGCCATGATTTCGCCTTCGGCTGTTTGTGCGCTGATTTCGAGGCAATCAGGCAAGGTTTCTTTTTTGACAATCAAAGAATGATACCGTGTTGCAATGAAAGGTGACGGAAGTCCTTCGAATAAGGTTTTACCGTCATGGAAAATCTCCGAGGTTTTACCGTGCATCAAGCGCTCTGCGCGAATCACATCGCCACCGAAAGCTTGGCCAATGGATTGATGTCCGAGGCAAACGCCGAAAATCGGGATAATTCCTTTAAAATGATCAATCAGTGATAAGCTAATTCCAGCTTCATTCGGCGTGCAAGGACCTGGAGATATTAAGATATGATCCGGCGCCAACGCCTCGACCCCTGCCAAATCAATTTCGTCATTCCGACGAACGATAACTTCCTCGCCAATCTCTCCCAAATACTGAACAAGGTTGTACGTAAACGAATCATAATTATCAATCACTAAAATCATGCTAAGCTCCCCTTTCGTCTCAGCCCACTCGGGCCCTAAGCTCGGCTCATGCTCCGCTCGCTATACTCAATTGCTTTCCACATCGCTTTGGCTTTGTTCAAGGATTCGATGTATTCACGCTCTGGAATGGAATCAATGACGATCCCCGCTCCCGCTTGAATATGCCCCATCCCGTCAACCGCTACTAACGTGCGTATAATAATATTAAATTCCATATTGCCATTATAGTCAATCCATCCCATTGAACCTGTGTAGGGACCACGACGAACTGGCTCTAGTTCTTCAATGATTTCCATGCAGCGAATCTTCGGAGCGCCTGTGATGGTACCACCGGGAAAGGTTGCCGCAATGACATCGTAAGCATCCTTCCCCTCCGCTAACTCGCCGACGACTTCGGAGACGATATGCATCACATGTGAATAGTATTCGATGACCATGAAGTCTTTCACATGGACGGAGCCATATCGCGAGATGCGGCCCAAGTCGTTGCGCTCGAGGTCGACCAGCATGACGTGCTCGGCGCGCTCTTTGTCGTTGTCGATGAGCTCGCCAGCTAGGCGCAGGTCATCTTGTGCGTCCTTGCCGCGGGGGCGCGTGCCAGCAATCGGACGCGTCCGCAGGACGCCGTCCTCGAGCTGCACGAGCAGCTCCGGCGAGCCGGAGACAAGGGCGAAGCCTGCGAACCGCAGCAAGCCCATGTATGGCGAAGGATTTACGAGGCGCAGTGCCTCGTAAATCTCCTCCGGCGTCGTGCGCAGCTGCCGGCTCTGTCTGACCGACAAGTTGACTTGGAACACGTCACCTTGGGAGATATAGGCTTGGATGCGCTCCACCGCAGCCATGAACTCGGCTTTGTCGAAGGCAGGCTGGATGCCTGCGATGCTTTCGACGTCGATGTGCAGCTGCTCATGCGCCATCGCTGGCTGATCGGCGCCGCTCAGCGGTGTGCCGGACCAGTTGCCAGCGCGGATCGCGTGCCAGCGGACGAGCATGGCTTCGGCGCGAGCGTGCGCCTGCGCGTAGAGCTCGCTGAGGTCTGCGCCTGGCGCGAAGGGCATGTGTACCGCGATGAACAGGCTTTTCTCGGTGTGATCCAACGTCCACACCTGATCATACATGGCGAAGCTGTAATCGGGGATCGGCAGATCATTCTGCGCATGCTCTGGCAGCTTCTCAATGGTACGAATCACATCGTAACTCCAATACCCTACGCAGCCGCCTACAAACTTAGGGGCACCTTGGACTTTCGGGCTACGATAAGCGGACATCCACTGCTTAACGATGTCTAAGGGCTTCCCATGAAGGTGTGATGTCGTGTGACCTGTAATTACTGCTTCCAAGCCAGTGCCCCGCACAGTCGAAAAGGGATGCAACCCAAAATGCGTATAGCGTCCGCCTTTACCACTCTCAAGTACGAAGGAATCCGGCGAAGCCTCTTTCCACGCTTCTTCCCACGAGGCGATCCGATCATCGGCTAATCCTAATTTGATTACATACGGCAGCATGTTGTAGCTAGAGGACCATTCCTGCCATTGTTCCACTGTAGTTAAAATCATACTCGTGCTCCTTACAATCCGTTAATTCGTTGTCCATTAGTATACTCCAACCCTATACAGAAAAAAAGCCCCAGCTGTATTAGCTGAAGGCTTAATCGCTTATGCGTGAGACTCGTTCTTATTGCTCTTCGAATTGGTACAAAGGCGTGGACAGGTAACGCTCACCGTTACTTGGAATTACAGCAACAACACGTTTACCAGCGCCTAGCTCTTTAGCAACCTTCAATGCTGCGAAAATCGCTGCACCGGAGGAGATGCCACCAAGAATACCTTCTTCTTTGGCAACACGGCGTGAAGTCTCGAACGCATCTTCGTTCTCAACGGTAATAATTTCATCATACACATTCGTATTCAAAATATCTGGAACAAAGCCTGCACCGATACCTTGAATTTTATGAGGACCTGGTTTACCACCAGAAAGAACTGGGGATGCTGCAGGTTCAATTGCGTAAACTTTGATGTTCGGGAAGTTTTCTTTCAAAACGCCGCCCGCACCTGTGATTGTACCACCTGTACCGATACCGGAGATGAAAGCATCCAGTTTCCCATCATGTGCGTTGATCGCTTCCACGATTTCAGGACCTGTTGTTTCACGGTGAACTTTCACATTCGCTTGGTTCTTAAATTGTTGCGGAATAAAATAGGAAGGATTCTCTGCTTGAAGTTCTTCCGCACGTTTAATCGCGCCCTTCATGCCTTCTGCTCCAGGCGTTAGAACAAGATGTGCACCATAAGCACGAAGCAGGTTACGACGCTCCAAGGACATTGTTTCTGGCATTACTAGAATCGCTTTGTATCCTTTAGCTGCTGCAACTAAAGCAATCCCGATTCCCGTGTTACCACTCGTCGGTTCTACAATGGTGTCACCTGGCTTCAATTTGCCTTCTTGCTCGGCAACTTCGATCATGGAGATGGCAATACGGTCTTTCACACTAGCTCCTGGATTCTGATACTCTAGTTTAACATAAACCTCTGCACTGCCTTCAGGAACAACACGGTTCAAACGAACTAGTGGTGTATCTCCAATCAAATCCGTAATGCTCTGTACTAATCTTGCCATAATATTTCCCCTCCAGATTAAGTTTGAATGATTTCCGAGTTAATTAGTCGGTATTAATTACACTAATCTTAACAATGCGATTACGGGTTGTCAACCCATTTCTCACAATCACTTACTGGAGTGTTGCATCCACCACACTCGCCTTCCATTTACTGCGTAGCTGTGTGACAAAATCTTTCAATGGAGGCGCTTGTTGCAACGCAAGCTCCCTACGCACATTCTCTCGAATGAACGCTATATCTGGATTCTTCTTGTCCCGTCTACTCTTGAGTAAAACGACAGCATACCCTTGTGTTACAGGGATAGGCTTGCTCACTTCGCCAACCTTCAGCAATTTCGCTGCATCCAGAATCGGCGCTTCCACGAAAGGGTCATCCCCTTCAACCCAACCCAAATCACCACCCGTGTTATTGGTGGCATCATCAAGGGATCGATCCCTGGCGAGAATCCCGAAACTCTCCCCTTTGGCTAATTCCGCAATGACTTTCGTTGCTTGTTCCTTCGTAGATACAATGATTTGCCCAATGTTGTATTCCGTTTCTTGTTCAAACTCATCTGCATGGGTCTTTATGTATGTATCAACCTGAGTGTCTGTGATGTGAATGGCTGCCGTTGCTAACTTCTCAAGTAACAACTTATTCGATACATCCTCTAGGATTTCCTGCTCCGACATGCCCAACTGACTTTGCATGGAGTCATAAAACTGCCTTTCACTTTCGTATCCTTGCTGCATCCTTTTCAGCTCACGATTGATTTCCGCACTCTCTACCTTAATCCCCGTCTCATTTCCCTCTAGGCGAATTACTTCACGATCTAGCATTTGACTTAGCTGCTCTGGACCATAATGGCGTGTGAGCGCTGATTCGAGCTCATCCATGGTAATTTCACGATTTCCGATTTTGGCAATAACTCGTGTATGTTTCTTCTCACCCTGCTGTTCTGGCTCCGGTGATTGACTTGGTTCTGAATGGTTGATGGCATGACTGATCAGCAAGGATGCGAGCACGAGAATACATATCGCCATCGCGATGATGACTCCCCACAATCGCTTAACATTGCGCATCCTATTTCCCTCTTTTACTTCCATAGTACTGTTTGCACATAGGTACACTAGCTAATCAACAGATTACCAAGCTTGTTGCTCAATCATCCGTCGCAAATCTTCTCCTTCATACCGATACGCTTCATTACAGAAATGACAGACGACTTCCGCAACTCCCTCTTCTTCCAGCATCTCTTGAAGCTCTTGTTTGCCCAACGATATCAGTGAAGACTCCACCTTCTCCCGACTACATTTGCAGCGGAACATGACGTCCATCATATCAAGCTTACGGAAAGAAGGGAGCACGGTTTGTAAAATCTCTTCTAAATTCAATCCCCTGCCTAACATATTCGTGAATGTTGGGATTTGGCCTAACATCGCTTCAATCTCATCAATTTCACTACTCGTTAAACCTGGAAGTAATTGAATGACAAATCCCCCAGAGGCAATGATCGAATGATCCGTATTCACCAAAACACCAAGCGCAACAGCCGAAGGCGTCTGTTCAGACATGGCAAAATAGTACGTAAAATCCTCTGCCAACTCTCCTGAAATTAAAGGAACGCTTCCTTTATAAGGCTCTTTCATTCCTAAATCTTTCGTTATGTATAAAAAACCGTCTGTACCCACAGCAGCAGCAACATCTAATTTACCATTCTCTTTGAGGGGCGGATCTACAAAAGGATTATCAACGTATCCCCGTACTTCACCCTTCGCATTCGCATCCACCACGATTTGCCCGATCGGGCCATCCCCTTTGACTTGCACAATGAGATGTTCTTCTCCCTTGAGCATAGAAGCGATAAGAAGCGCCGCCGCCGCTGTTCTTCCTAAGGCAGCCGTCGCCGTTGGTGTCGTTTGATGCCTTCGACTAAGCTCTTCCGTTAGAAGAGTCGTCTGGACAGCGAACGCACGTACACGTCCATCCAGCGCTGTTCCTCGAATTAAATAATCAGTCATGTCCATATCCTTCCTTGTACAGCCTAAACATTCTTCTCATAAATCATTTGTAAACCTTGTAAGGTAAGCAAAGGATTAACGACCTGAATCGTCCTTGACTCGCTGGAAATCAGCTCCGCCAAACCACCCGTCGCGATTACTGTTGGATTTACATTAAACTCTTGAATGACCCGTCCAACGATCCCGTCAACCTGACCCACATACCCATAAATAATCCCCGCCTGCATCGCCGCTACGGTATTCCGACCGACAACACTTTTCGGCTTAACCAGCTCAATACGTGGCAACTTCGCTGCCTTCTGATACAACGCTTCAGTAGAGATCCCAATGCCAGGCGCAATGGCGCATCCTACGAGTTGTCCTGAGGCATCAATGTAATCGTACGTTGTTGCTGTACCAAAATCGACGATAATACACGGAGCACCATATAGCTCCAGCGCCGCTACCGCATTCACGATGCGATCCGCGCCAACTTCCTTCGGATTGTCCACACGGACGTTCAATCCTGTTTTGATCCCTGGGCCTACGATAAACGGCGCCCTCTTCAAGTAGTGTAAGCAAAGGTTTTCCATCGCATTCATCAATGGGGGCACAACAGATGAAATAATGACACCTTCTACTTGCCCAAAGGAAATACCAGAGTGTTGGAACAAACTGTGCAACTGCATGCCATACTCATCTACGGTAGCCGACCGATTCGTGCTTACCCGCCAATGATGCAAGAGTGTGCGTTCTTGGTAAAGACCGAGCACAATGTTCGTATTCCCGACATCGATAACGAGAATCATAGTGCCGTCTCCTTCCGCTCATTCAAATCTAATGAAATATCGAGCGCTGCTACCGAGTACGTCAGCCGTCCAACAGAAATCACGTCTACACCCGTTTCTGCCATGGCTTTAATCGTTTGCGGGGTGACTGAACCTGACCCTTCTACTACAATATGCGGCGCTTTACTTTTAATTATCGTTACTGCTTCTTTCATTTGAACTGGAGCCATATTGTCCAACATGATAATATCCGCGCCCGCTTGAAGCGCTTCGTGCAGTTGCTCAAAATTCTCAACTTCCACTTCGATCTTCATCGTATGAGGGATGTTCTGACGAGCCCCTTGAACCGCCTGGGTAATGCCACCAGAGCCCTTGATATGATTATCCTTAATCATAACCGCATCATACAGACCGAAACGATGGTTATAACCACCACCAACGCGTACGGCGTATTTCTCGAGCAATCTGTGTCCAGGCGTTGTTTTGCGTGTATCAACCAGTCTGGTCGGCAAACCATCTAAAGCAACCACAAACTCATGCGTCTTCGTGGCGATCCCTGACAATCGTTGCATCAAGTTCAGACTTAACCGCTCGCCTAACAGGATGCTACGTGTATTGCCTTCCACCTCAGCTAGTATGGTCCCTTTCTTAACAGACGATCCTTCAACCACTTTTGTTTCAAAACGAAGAGAAGCATCGACCACAGCAAAAACCTCCTGTGCGATGCGGAGCCCACAAACGATTCCATCTTCTTTGACGTGGATAATCCCTTTGGATACTTGTTCCAAAGGGATTGTTGTCAAGGTCGTGACATCGCCAGTGCCAATATCTTCTTCAAGCCAAAGGCGAATTTGCTTTCGCACTAATTCCATATTTATTTCTAACATACTAGATCCACTCCTCAATCCTATCTTCCCCACGCTGGAAAACGATATGCTTCCTCCATACGGAGTCATCCCGATCCGGGAAATCCTCACGATAGTGGCCGCCGCGACTTTCCTCTCGGGCCAATGCTGCTGTCGTTGTTAAGAGGGCTACGTTCAGTAAATTAGCAAACTCATACTCTTCACGTTTGGTCATCAACGAATCAAAAATCGACAGCTGTCTCGCCAATTCTTCGTATCCCTTCTGCAAGCCTTTGGCTGAACGCTTGAGACCCGCGTAGCGGAGCATGACTTTCTGAAGCTTCAACTTCTTCTCTACAACGGCTTGATTCGGAATCTCCGTTCGAGGGGCCTCGGATGCTGAACGAATCTGAATATCCCCCTGAAGATCAGGCAATTCCTGGATTCGTTCAATAATGCGACGTCCGAATACGATGGCTTCCGACAATGAGTTACTTGCTAAGCGGTTAGCACCATGTACACCTGTAGATGAGACTTCCCCACATGCAAACAGGCGGCGAACTTTGGTTTCACCGTATAAATCCGTTTTGACGCCGCCCATCATATAATGCGCTGCAGGAGCAACTGGAATCCAGTCTGTGCTCATATCAAGCCCGTAATTCAGGCAGTATTCATAGATCGTTGGGAACCGATGTTTAATTAATTCTTCTGACTCGTGTGTAATGTCAATGTAAACAAAGGTTGATTTGCAGTTCTCCATCTCATCCACAATGGCACGTGCAACAACATCCCTTGGCGCAAGCTCCAATTGCGGGTGATAACGCTCCATAAAGCGCTCTCCTTTGATGTTGCGTAAATAGGCACCTTCGCCCCGTACCGCTTCGGAAATGAGAAACCGCGGTGCGCCTGGATAGCATAGCGCTGTAGGGTGGAATTGGATGAATTCCACATCCTGAATTTGCGCCCCTGCCCGGTGAGCAATCGCAATCCCATCGCCGGTGGCGATGTCCGGATTCGTTGTGTAGCGGAACAGCTGTCCCGCGCCACCGGAGCAAAGAATCGTGGCGTTGCCACGCACAAACACACGCTGTCCGTTTGGTTTCTGCACGAGCGCACCGTAGCATTCGCCGTCTTGGGTAATCAGGTCGATTACAAAGTGGTCGTCCCAGATTTCAATATTCGGATCTTGCTTCGTACGCTCCGAAAGGGCTCTGACGATTTCCGCACCCGTCGCATCGCCATTAGAGTGCAGAATTCGACGCTGACTATGTGCGCCTTCCTTCGTCAAAGCAAATTCCCCGTTCTCTAGATCGAATTGGGTTCCCATCCGAATCAAATCTTGAACGCCTTCAGGTCCTTCATGTACAAGAACATCAACAGCTTCTGTCGAACAGAGCCCTGCTCCTGCAATCACCGTATCTTGACGATGATATTCTGGAGAATCTTCGTCTGAAATGACAGCAGCAATCCCGCCTTGCGCATAGCGTGTGTTGCTATCCAGGAGGGATTTCTTCGTAATCATAAGCACTTTCTTAGTCTCGCTAGCACGAAGCGCCGCGAATAATCCTGCTATACCCGCTCCAATAACAATTACATCCGTATGTATATGAGGAATAGAATCTAAATCAACATCAACGAGATATCTAGGAATCATGCCAGTTCACCTGTTCTTCACCATTAATACCTCGTAAAGCAACGTCAGTTCGTCTACTATCCGCTTATCGAATTGAAACTAGCCTTGCTTCACGAGGGCACCTAATTCTAGACAAGAGAGTAGCGCATGCTACTTAACTTGTAACATGCGCTCCAAGGACAATCTTGCTTTATCTGCTACGTCTTCTGGTACATAAATCTCTGGCTGCATTGTCTCAAGACACTTCACAATTTTCTTCAAATTATTCACTTTCATATTCGGGCATACTAAGTACTTCGTAGCAAAATGAAACTGCTTATTAGGACTGTCCAGACGCAATTGATATCCAGTGCCATCTTCTGTCCCTACAATAAACTCCTGGCAGTCAGACTCTTTGCAATATTTGATAATCGCTGTGGTGCTGCCTACAAAGTCCCCAAGCTTCACTACTTCCGGACGACACTCAGGATGAACAACGAATTGTGCATTCGGATATTGCGCTCTCATTTCCTCTACATCTTTAACAGTCAACATATCATGCGTGTTGCAATAGCCTTCCCAAATGATCACTTTTTTGCTTGTGAATTTTGATACATAGTCACCCAAATTTTTATCCGGTACCCAGATGATCTCATCTGAATCGACGGAATTGATGACATTGATGGCATTCGCAGAAGTACAACAAATATCGGTTTCGGACTTCACATCAGCCGAAGTATTAATATAAGCAACGACTTTGGCATTCGGATGCTGGCGTTTCAGGGCACGTAGACCCTCAACATTCACCATATCTGCCATTGGGCAGCCAGCCCGTTCGTCTGGAATAATTACGGTCTTATTCGGCGCAAGAATCTTAGCGCTTTCCCCCATGAAATGAACACCACAGAATACGATGACATCCGCATCGGTTTGTGCCGCCTTCTGAGCAAGCAAAAAGGAATCCCCTCGAAAATCCGCTACCTCTTGAACTTCGTCACGCTGATAATAATGAGCAAGAATAATGGCATTACGTTCTTTCTTCAATTGCAGCAGTCGTTCTTTGAGCTCGCGGTTTTGTTCCGCTTTGCGCTCTAATGCTAAGGCTTCCATGGTGCTTCCTCCCCTATCTGGGACGTAAGTATCGTCTCAATCGTCTATCTAAAAGTAGTATGATCTAAAAGCAATTAAATTAGAGATTTACAACTAATTTACACATTCTCACATCGCCTGTCAATGCGCAAATACACCAAAAAAACTCGGAATTCCGCGCACACTGAACGTGTACAACGGATTTCCGAGTTCGCATTGCAACTTACTCTTCTGTTTGATCCGGCTTAATCTCTTTAACTTCTTTATCTTTGTCAAACTCCAGCTTATTGCTCTCGCTAGCTTGGCTTTGACCTTGAATCGTAACTTTAACATCTTCCTCATCGGTGCTTGTGCTAAGCTTACCTTTTTCCAAGAGTTCGATGATTTCGTCTTTATCCAACGTTTCTTTCTCTAACAACGTTTTGGCAACAAGGTGGATCTGATCCGCATGCTCCGTAAGAATCGTGCGTGCACGTTCGTAACACATACGAATTAAGCTTTGCATTTCTTGGTCAATTTCGTAAGCAATCGCATCACTATAGTTCTGCTCATGTCCGATATCGCGGCCCAAGAATACTTGGCCTTGGGAACTGCCGAACTGCATCGGTCCAAGCTTATCGCTCATACCGTATTCCATAATCATGCGACGAACGATTCCTGTTGCTTTCTGGAAGTCGCTGTACGCCCCAGTGCCAATTTCTCCGATGAATAATTCTTCGGAAACACGGCCACCCAAGAGTCCAGTTACTTTATCCAGTAGCTCATTCTTCGTTTGCATCATGCGATCTTCGCCTTCTTTAGGCAGCATCATCACATATCCGCCTGCACGGCCACGAGGTACGATCGTCACCTTGTGAACCATGTCCGCATTCTCCGCATGATAACCGATAATCGCATGACCCGCTTCGTGGTACGCTACGATACGTTTCTCAGTTTCGGAGATAATACGACTTTTCTTCTGTGTACCCACGATAATACGGTCAAAAGCTTCTTCAACTTCTGCCATGGAAATATCTTTACGATTACGACGAGCTGCAATCAAAGCTGCTTCATTCAGTAAGTTCTCAAGATCAGCACCCGTAAAACCAGTTGTATAACGTGAAAGTGAATCTAGCTTCACATCTTTAGCAAGCGGTTTGTTACGCGCATGAACTTTCAATACCGCTTCACGACCCTTGATATCCGGACGATCTACCGTGATTTGACGGTCGAAACGGCCTGGACGCAAAAGGGCCGGGTCTAGAATGTCAGGGCGGTTCGTTGCTGCTACGATGATAATACCTTCGTTCGCGCCAAATCCGTCCATTTCAACAAGCAATTGGTTGAGTGTTTGCTCACGCTCATCATGTCCGCCGCCTAAACCAGCGCCACGTTGACGACCAACCGCATCAATTTCATCGATAAAGATAATACAAGGTGAGTTTTTCTTCGCATTCTCGAACAAGTCACGAACACGGGATGCGCCGACACCCACGAACATCTCAACGAAGTCAGAACCTGAGATTGAGAAGAACGGAACGCCTGCTTCACCCGCAACAGCACGAGCAAGTAATGTTTTACCTGTTCCTGGAGGACCATTCAATAGAACACCCTTAGGAATTCTAGCGCCAACTGCTGCGAATTTGCGAGGATCCTTGAGGAACTCAACGACCTCGATCAATTCTTGCTTCTCTTCATCTGCACCTGCCACATCCTCAAATGTGACACGTTTCTTCTCCTCGTTATATAGGCGCGCACGGCTCTTGCCGAAGTTCATCACTTTACCGCCGCCGCCTTGCGCTTGATTCAATAAGAAGAAGAACAAAATGAAGATAATGACGAATGGAATAATGGACGTAAGAAAGCTAATCCAAACGCTATCGCGTTCCATCGGCCCGTACTCTTCCGAAGGTACGCCGTTCGCTTCAATCATTTGTACAACTAACGGCTCGTAAGGAGCATGTGTTTCGAAGCTCTTCTTATCAGCACCATTAGGCGGGTTAATATACTTACCCTTAATTGAATAGGTATACCCATCGAACTTTAACACGACAGACTCTACATTTTTGTTAACAACCGCTTGTCGGAATTTATCGTAAGTGATTAACTCCTTCTGTTCATTCTGGGTACTGATGAAATGAACGATCCCCACGGTAACCAAAAATATAAGCAAATAAAAGCCGGTATTCCGGATAATTCGATTCATAACGAGCCTCCTCTCAAACGGCACACAATTATTATTTTACCACACCCCGGTAAAGCGCTACAACATTACTGCCCTAGTGCGCCTGCGGAACGTGACACTAGCTCGAATAGATCTCTGGTTTCAATATGCCGATAAATGGAAGGTTACGATACTTCTCTGCATAATCCAGACCATATCCGACAACGAACTCATCTGGCAGCTCATAACCTGCATAATCAGGTTCAAGTTCTACCGTTCTGCGTGCCGGTTTATTAAACAGCGCAACAACCGAGATAGTCTTCGCATTGCGACGTTCTAGCACATCTATCAGATAACTAAGCGTTAAGCCACTATCGATAATATCTTCCACGATCACAATATGACGTCCTTCTACGGGTACATCAAGATCTTTGATAATCTTAACAACGCCCGAGGATTTCGTGGATTGACCGTAACTAGATACCGCCATAAAGTCAATTTCCAAAGGCACTCTAATTTGCTTCACGAGATCCGCCATGAAAATAAAAGCGCCCTTCAGCACACAAATTACCAATGGATTCTTACCTTCGTAATCAGTGGAAAGTACATCCCCTAATTCTTTAATCTTGCCTTGAATTTGTTCTTCACTGTAAAGTACTTCTTGAATGTCGCTGTACAAGGATGAACCCCCTAGATTATATTATGAATCCTTATAAATTTACATTCTAGAAGAACGAAATTTACGTATGTTCCTGCAGCACTAGCTTCATATGAAGCACACGTTCTGTGTCTGGTCCGACCAAAGCGTGTTTGGACCTACGAAATCCAGCAATCCAGAGAATTCGTCCAGATGCATCGACCAGTAGTGGGATGGCCTCGCGCCGAGCCTTCGGCATCTTGGCATCAATGAACATATCCTTTACCTTTTTGGACCCGTTTAAACCAAGTGGTTCCAATCGGTCTCCCGATCTGCGGCTTCTCAAACAAAGCGGCAATTCCACGTGGTCAGCATCCAAAAAAACGTCGCTATTATGGTCTGGTGATGTGGCAGCTTGCTTATACGAGCTTAAGGGCATCCATGCGTAGATCAATTTGGCGTTCATGTCCGGTAGTTCCAGCTCATTCGATGTTAACCGGATCTCATAAGCATAAGGCTTAGGATCTGGTGCAAAGGTCTGAAATTGAATAGATCCATATTCTCTCACAATATAAATCTGTTCATCCACTTGGAGGACTTGATTCGACATTTGATCTTTAAGCATTAATTCACGCACGCGCTCAATTCGCGTATATACCAGCCTTTCCCTTTCCAAACAAAGACAGTTTAATATTAATTTAATCAAACGCCTTTGTAAAGCAACGTGAAGCTCGGCGAATTCACTCCGATTTAAGCGGCAGATGTTCGACTGAAATGTCACGATACGGCGGAAAATCTTATCCGTTTCTCCATCTAAATAATCATTCTCCGCTTGCATCACATCCGTCAATCGATTGAGTGACTCAGGAAGTTGTTCATTATACTGTTTCAGCATCGGCATCAGATCTAACCGAATCCGATTGCGGAAATACTTCCGCAGCTCATTGCTGCTGTCCTTGCAATAGGTAATTTCATGCTGAGCGCAATAATTCACAATATCTGATTTGTATATACGTAAAAAAGGACGAATCAGTTCCACTTTTTTTTCGCGCCTGCGTTCCGGCATTCCAACAAGCCCTGATGGGCCTGTCCCACGTAAGATTCGCATCAACATCGTCTCCGCTTGATCATCGGCATGATGAGCCAAAGCGATTCGATGTGCGCCGTACTGATTAGCGACTCTATGGAGGAATTCATATCTTTTCTCCCGCGCTGCCGCTTGCCCATTTAATGATGATTCCTCTATATAGGCAGGAACATCAATAACACCAATTTCACATGGGAGCGCTAATCCCGTTGCTAGCTCTTTAACGAAACCTGCTTCAGCATCCGATTCGCTGCCCCTGAATTGATGATTCACATGGGCAACAACGATCGTCCACTGGTGGGTAGCCGCAAGACGAAAAAGGACATGCAACAGCGCCACTGAATCAGGTCCCCCTGACACTGCGACGACAATTACATCTCCTGCATCCGCAAGTTTTTCTTCCTCAATTCGTCGTTCCACTCTGGCAACAAGATCCGTTTCCATCTCGTATTCCTTTCAGCCCTTAGATACCCTGCCCTACCAAAACATATAAATCGTTGCTCCACAAATAAAAATAGAGGCTGCAAAGCATATTTTAAGCCATGGCATCTTCAGCGTCGACAGGGCAATCTTCTTGCCCGCAACTAGTTTCTTCCATTCTACAATAGCTTCTTCCGACGTATGAAACTCGCCGCGTAAAGCTTTATTCAGAAAAGGTGCCAACTGCGCAGCAACTGGATTTTCCCGCATAATTGACATTACTTGATCCAACTCCCGATTTTGAGGGAGTGTCTTGATAAAACCAGCGAAGCGTTTGCGGTTATCCAGTGTTTTTAATAGTAGAATGGCAAATGAAAATAGATCGTAACTTTCCTCCGCAACCCGCTCCCCCATATTCCAAAACCCGCGATCATAGACTTCTGTTAATTGTTTAATCGCTCGTCCCTTAGGTGATACGCCTCCGAAATCAATCAAGTCCACATCGCCATAGTTAGATACAATCATATTCTCGACCTTTAAGTCTCCGAATACATACCCACTTCTATGAATTTCAGTGAGTTTCCGCAAAAGATTCGTACCTATCACAAATATCCAGTCTTGTCCGCGTCTATGTATAAAATCAGTTAGTGTCATTCCCTCAATATATCGCATGACATAGAAGGAGATCCCCTTCCCTTGAATCACCATATCATCCGAGTCAATCAAGAAGTTCTTAAATGAATTCTCTTTCAACGAAATAGCAAGCAAGGAATTGATTTCTGACTGATGGTCAACCGTCTCATATCCTGCTTTCAGTGCAAATCTAGCGTTCCCCCTTCGAACTAGAGCAACAATACCATTGGAGCCTGCTCCTAGTAAACGCTCGACCACATACACATGGCCATTCCACTTCCCCTTAATAACAGCCCCCGGGCGAAAGGCCTCATCATACCACGTAGTCACTCAGCATCCCTTCCTCAGTCGTCTTTGGTGAGAAAGGCTTTTCTGTCACGAACTGCAACGTTTGCAGTAGCGCCGGACCGGTTGGCGTCGTACCCTTCATGTTTATTTTATAGAACATCTTGTCGACATTTGCAAGCTGATTCGTCCAACCATGATCCATCTCTAGTTCTTGATCACTCGATTTAGTAGATGGAAAGTGGAAAACTGCAAGCTCACTCACGCCACTTCGTGCCCTTAAACTAAGCAAAAGGTCGTGAATCGCTTCACGTACCGCAGCTAGCTTCGGCTTCATACTAGCACTTGCATCTATTAAAAGAGCCACACGCAGTGACGTAGTTTCACTCATATTATCAATAACTTGCACGACCTCTGCTCGCTTCTCCGGCGGTAATTGCTCTAATTGTGAAATTCCTAATATACTTTGCAGTTCCTTACCCACCGCATGCTGGATGGTCGCATTCACCGTTTTCCGGGTCATCATTTGTACCGTATGCGACAACTGTTCGGAATTAACAATCCGACTCATGCCACCGCCTGCTGCTGCAATCTCCCGAATCTCTTCTGAGCCTAGCACACCTAACTCGCCATGATCAATCACACCAATGACATTCACAGCAACACCTTCTGCCTGCGCTTGTGCCGCCGCTATCACGGGACTTACACCAACATTGGAACAACCGTCTGTAATCAATAAAATTTGTTTCATCATGATCTTCTGCCTCCCTGGCCGATTAGATTCGCTCTCTAGTAGTTTCATATCCTAGTTTTTCCATTTGTGAGAGTGTCTAATCATCTTGCAGGCAGGGATTACGAAAGGTATTTATTCGACGGCATCCTAAGCCGCTTACGGAATGAGCCAAATAAGCAGAGGGCATCCCCCTGCTTATTCGCAGCGCTAATTCAACTATTGATTACATTAGCGTCTCCTTCGAACTTTCCATCCTAGCATCAAGCCAAATAGTACGAAAGTAAGACCCGCAAGCTTAACATAGAGATGACTAGACTCTCCAGTTACCGGCAACATTGCCGGCTCACCAGTTGAAGGAACCACTACGCCAGGATCAGGCGCTTTAGGAGATGGAACAGTCACTAATGGCGGTATAGGGCTAGGTGTAGGGGTAATAGACGGACCTGGCGTCAGACTAGGTGTCGGCGTTATGGATGGCGATGGCGATGGTGTCGGTGTCGGCGGCGATGGTGGTGTTGATGTTGGCGGCGTCGGCGTCGGCGTTGATGTCGTTGGCGGTTCTGATGTTGGCGGTGTTGATGTTGGTGTTGATGTTGGCGTCGATGTCGGTGGCGGCGTTTCTGCTTTGGTATTCGTATATGTCAATCTCTTATTCTCTCCTGACTGTAGGGTGAATGAATACTCCTTTCCATCTAGCGAATAACCAGCCGGAGCCTTTATTTCCTTAATCGCATAGTCTCCAGCGAGCAACCCTTGGAAAATGGCTATGCCATTCTCATTCGTCGTTTGGGTTTGAATGAGATTCTTCGTATCGCCAGACTTCCGGTAAAGCTCGTAGATTGCACCCCGAAGCGGCATTTCCCTGTTCGCAGCATCAACCTTCTTCACTTCCAACGATCCGCGAACACCGTTACCTGTGCCCGAACCTGTCGATACACCGACCACAATGTCTTTAACCGTTTCTTTCGTAATCGTAGTCACATTGTTTCCGCTGAAGCTCACGCTATTAGAGACTGACTCCTGATTACGGGCTGCTATAACAGACTGATATTCTAAAACAAAGGCTGTCGAGATCACACTCTTGAATTTCAAACGAAATGCCTGGTTCCCTTCTGGATCTGTTTGAATATCAACTGTGTAGCCGGTCCCCTTTACTAATTCAACATCCTTCGTCAAATCACCATTAGGAGCTGCCTTCATACTGAATAAATGAAAGGAATCCGATAGTAACACTTGATTCTTCGATGGCGTATCGAATATTTCCGCATCGGTTAGCTTCGATTGGCCCTGGTTGACGGTAATCTGCCAGTTGATCTTATCACCGCTTTGTGACCCGTTCTTACTCACGTATTCTCCCCCATGAGGAATATTAACAGAAGCTGTGAGGTCTTTGGTTACTTGATTGGAACCATCAAATAGCTTTGCTGTATTGAACACCCGATTAATAATCAGTTGGTTCTCTAAACTTGTAGCGAAATCAATGGTATACCCCTCTGTAATAGGATCGTGGAACGTTATTATTATTTTCTTCTGAGGCGTTACTTCATAGTGGTACCGTGCAGGATCCACCAAATCACCTAGTGAATGTGCACCGCTAGGAGCGATAACCATTTTGTGAATAACTAACGTGTTAGCAACCAGAGTCTGGCCAGACTCCAAAACGTCCTCAATTATGGCTTGGGAAATATTCTTTCTGTTATAGTTAACCCCTACGCTCCAAGAGATTTGTTTGTTTACGGCGTTATACGTGCCGCTTTTAAATCCATTTTTCTTCACTTCATTGAAGGGATTGAACTCCGCCGATACAGTCTTCGTATGCGCTGTATCTTGCCTGATCCAGTCTATTCTAGCTTGATTGGTAAATACATTTGCACTGCCTAATGGAAGTGCTAATTCAAGGTTATATACAGTATCATAAGTAATTTTGACAGGCTGAGAAATGGGATCGGTAAATGTTAGGGTGAATCCGACATCTGCGTCAACGCTACCATCAAGTGTGTAATCTACTGGACTATTGAGTACAACATTCCCTTTCTTTACGACCAAGGAACCCGGTATGAGTTGCAGCCCCTTATTAGAAAATGTATCCGTTACAACAACGTGGTCCATTTCCTGGCTATCTCCATTAATGACAATTTGCCATCCGACTACCTTCGATTGATAGTTGACATCACCTCTCGTCTTAACAATGCCTACTTGTGTGAAAGGCTTAGTGATTGTAGAACTGCTGTTTTCCCCCGTATAAACCTTATTCGTCAGAAGTCCATCCTCATAGACGGGGCCTATCGCTTTCGTGGCATAAACGATTTTATAGGCAGAAGAGATATCTTCAAGAAATTGCAATTTAAAGCCTGATTTCCCTTGTACCGTATGTAAGGATACCACGTATTTATCCGATGGCACTTCGCCAGCAAGTGCAGCAACACCCGTGCTATTGAATGTCACTTTATACACATGTAAGGAATCTCCCACCAACCCATGAATATCATCAAAAACATCTGTCAGATTAGCCTCTGATTGTGGAATCCCCTCTTCTCCACCGTTATACAAGACAGCCCATTGCATGGTCTGCGTTGTTGAATCATACGCCGTCCTTTCCTTCACCAACATTTGCCCTCGAGATACATTCACTGTTGAAGAGGCTCGAACAGGTTCAGCCATATTCGTTCCATTGAAACTCGCTGTATTCGTAAAGGAAGTCTTGAGCTTATCCGTAATTGGCGTTGTATATTGAATACGATAAGCAGATGTGATCGGACTCTCCGTAAATTGAATGCGAAGAACCCCGCTGTCGGTACTCACTGAGTAGCTGCCACTATCTAATTTCAACCCCTGTATAACTGACCCATTGAGTTGTACTTGTAGTTGGTAGACAGCAACCGTCACAGGAACCGCTAATCCTTCCGGAATCGTATCCGTAACAGCGGCGTTCTGTATAGTATCCAATGTCTTGTTCACATCCACTGTCCAATCAATCGACTTCGCATTATAGCCCAGAGGAGCGCCTGACTTACTGATTGTTGAATCTACGGTAGGCCTGAACTTGATGGTAAATATCTGGTCTCCGCTTCGAACAGGAATGACGATTGTTTGTTCCGTCGTCCCTGTAATCTGGCTCTTATTAAATTGTGTAAGGAAACTCAACGTTCCCTTCAAATCATCATGACTCTCAATAAATTCGTTAAAAGTAATCACCACATGATGACTATCTTTGTCGGCATGGAAATCCCCTACGGTTGAATTGTTATCAATGACAAGGGCACCGCTTACATCATTGAACAAAGTAAATTCCTGCGGCAGCGTAAAAGTGAATGTATCTCCGCTATGATAGCCATGACCATTGGGCAAAGACCAGCTATAGTCCAGCTTCGCTTGTGCGTTCTGATCATATACATTCCCCGTAACGACTTGACCGTTACTATCGTATACCGCCAGTGTAACACTATCTAGGATGTTGCCCGATATCTCCGTTGCATTCACTTGACTAGATAAAGTAATTCCATAAAGGCATTGCATAAACATCAAGAGCGCAATCAGCATAGCCTTTGTTTGTTTCTTCACCATCTTTGTTTAGCCTCCATTCCGATAATTGCCTATCCGAAGACAAAAAAGTGCATGTAAAGAGTTATGATACAAATTGTATCATAACAGGCATGAGAAAATACAGCATGTTTTGAAAATATGTCATTTCTATCCTTTCTATACGTCAACTTCTAACTATTCAATTAATTTTCCTTTCACAATTAAGCGATGCGTCGGGTCTACCATGGGATCACACGTTATTAATGTAATTTCCCGATTACCCTCCGTGCTTTGCAATACCCATACATCCGATGGCAGAACATATAATTTCTCCTCTACTCGGTAGACGAATTTCCGGCTTCCTGTCTCTACTTCAATTTCATCACCAGGGACAACCTCATCTAAGCGATTGAAATTTTTACCATAAGTCAAATTCCGATGACCAGCAATTGCATAATTGCCTATTGCACCAGCTTTCCCTGTATTCGCAATACTGGCAACTGCGACTTTCATATTATCCATGGTCGCCCCCGTGAGGATGGGAAGTTTCAAATCAATCTTATCAATACTCAGAACTCCCTCCATGTTCTTAGGTTTGGCAGGGGGTGGCTTCGCTGTCGCTATGACATTCACGGGCGCTTTACTACCACTGGTGGGCTTCGCCACAACGGACTCCAACTGCCCTGCAACAGCTGTACTTGCACTTGCCTCTGATAAGGGAGTCACAACACTCCCAACGGGTGCGGCATTCAAGACACCCTCGCTATGCGGATCCTCACCCTCCTCTTCCATCAACTGCCCCATCGCTTGCATGTTGTCTTGCCATTGTTGCAAGATTTGTTGCTGCTGATAACTTTCATAGCGATCATTCATCGTGGGATACAGAAACACCCCTACACCCAGGAGGATGAGTAATAAGGCAAACCATCTCCTGCTCATTCAACTACCCACCTTTCTTGACGCGCAATAAACGGCCACATTGTCCTCTTAGGACGTATTCAAGTATTAATGGAAATATATGACTAATTTATCATGTAAGACTTATACTTTCCACTACTCCAAAAACCGCACCGGCAAATGAGCCGGCACGGCTTATTAGAACCTTAACTCACTGTTTTCGGACGTTCCATACGTGTAATACCTGGCCAACGGAAAGTCGCCCATTCGGGTTGCCGTCTCTCAATACGTGCTACAACTACCGTCATATCATCCTGAATCTCGCCGTGATGATGACGGAAGATGCGCTCCAACAAGCAATCCGCGAAATCCTGCGGCAACGTCGTATCAATCTCCTGAATCATCCGCTTCATCCACATCTCCTTGTTCACAGCATGGCCCGGGGCATCAAAGATGCCATCGGTCATCATCACAAGAATATCCCCCGATTGCAGCGGTATGGATACCAGATCGACATCAATCTCGCTCAAAATCCCTACAGGCAAATTATTCGCCGAGATCGGGATAACCTCCGTACCCCGCTTGATAAAGCTTGGCGTAGAGCCAATCTTCATGAACGTCGTATTCGCGTTGTACATATCAATCAATGCCATATCCACCGTGGCGTACATCTCATCCGATGAACGCAGCATCAACACCGAGTTCAGCGACTTGATCGCGAGCTTCTCGTCCATCCCCGACTGCAGCAGCTGCTGCAGGATGCTAAGCGCCGTCTCGCTCTCTGCGCGCGCTCGTTCGCCATTCCCCATGCCGTCGCTCAGCGCAACGGCATACTTGCCATTGCCCAGCTCCACCGTGGAGTAGCTGTCGCCCGAGAAGAGATCTCCTCCCTTAGCAGCGCCGGCGACTCCGGTCTCAACCTCGTATTCCTTGGCGGAGCCGAATACGACCGTGCTGTAGCCCTCGCCGCGCGTGTGCATTTCCTCACGCATCACGGCGACATTCTCGCCGATGATTTCGCTCAGAAGCGGCGCGATGATCTTCCGACATTCATCAAATCCCTTCGTATATTGATGGATGATTTCAATTTCGATGTTACCTTCGTCTAAGGAAATAACATCGATGGTATGAATAGATAAGCCCAGCTCCTCAAGGGCATTACGAATTTGCTCTTCTTGGAGGAACAACTCCTGTCCTTCCCGCTTAATTTCCTTCGCTAAGTCTTCCATAACCTGCGAAACACCTGACAACTGCTCGGCGACAAGATGCCGGCTATCGATAATTTGCTTTTTCCAATGCCTATCATTCTTATATAAACTATATTGCCCTTTCATCACATCTAGCACCTGTTCCGTACGAATACAGGATTTCTTCCACTCGGGTGGAATCTGCTTCTTCGTCATACTCTCCTTCGTCTCAATTTGGCTCATCATATCCGTCATATACGTATATGTTTGGTAGAATTTCTGATCCCAGCACTGACTCTTCTTCCAACAAGACTCACACGCCTTCTGGGCAACAGCGTTCATGAAATGTCCGACATCTTCCTCTTTGCGACTCACCTCATCTTCTGTCGTCAATTGTTTGAAGCTGCGTGCGAGTTGACGGAATACCTCCGAGAACTGCTCCACGCGCCCCGCCGTTACATCACGCACACGCTTGGCATAGTCCTGTTGCGACTTGAGATTCTCTTGTGTGCCTGGTACATACTTAGCCAACATGAGAATGACACTTCTAGGTGTCAGTAGGAACAGGGCAACGGCCGCAAGGGACTCCCAAGCAGAATTGATCATATCCACACTAGAACCCATATAGAAAGATAGAATCGATGATCCTATCAGCATCCCAAAGGCAACCATCAAGCGATTCCCCTCTTTAAGGAGACCTGCGAGCATACCAGAGAATGCAAGTAAACTCATCTGATAAATGGCATTGCTATTCGCAAGACTTAGGATAAGCCCTGTAACAACACCCACGGATGCCCCGAATGGGGCCCCTCCTACCAATGCAAACAGGAGTATCAAATAACGAGATAGCACATGTTCTATCGTGACAGGACCCACGAGCCAACCAACCGTACCTGTCATAACGGAAGCCAGCAAAATAATTAAACAAATGATCTCCTCATGTTTCAGATGATAATTTTTGCGGGTAAGGGTGAATACAGGGATCGCTTGAATGAAAATGAGCGTCAGCACCAAACTTAGCAACGCTTCAACGGTAAGCATCATTAAGGAGTACCACGTCAGATTTGAAACAACCAACTCCGCAAAGAGCTGCACGAGGAACGTTGAGCTGAATACGAGCAGCGGCGCTAACGATACGTCGGATCGTTCATATTTCTCAAGTGCCTTCTGGATCAACAAGAAGATCACGATTTCTGTCACCAGATATCCGGTATTCACATTCACCGCGAGCAAGCTTCCAGCAAATGCTGCAATACCGACCCAATGCAAGATATCCTTTCTTGTAAAATAGATGACTGCGACAAAAGCCAAAGCAAATGGTGATAACTGTTCCAGAATCATCGCTCGACCCAGCAGGAAGCCCATAACAATGAGCAGTAACGACCATTTCTTAGCAACAAAAGCTTGAACCCATCGATTCTCCACAGCTGCACTGTGAACACCTACTCTTGCTTTCTGCCAAATCCCAGACCATCCACTACCCATCACCGCGCCTAAGCTTCGTCTTTGCATATTCTCGAACACCATCCATTTCTTCCCTTATTTGTTACTCTAGTATAGAGACAATCTAGCAGAAAGTTTGTCAGAATGAGTTGATAGATTCAAAGAAATTTCCGACATGTCCCGATGTCTTTGTCAACTGCTCTCAGCCCTTGCCTACTCTAGGTTCTTGGTACTGGAAACGTTTCCAGAAGTCTGATTACCTCGAAACGACGCGCCGCATATGAGGGAGATACCCGTAACTCCATGTCGATTGATTTTCACTCTTTTTTGTCAGCTACGTCGCACAAGTTTCATCTGAGTCCATAGACTGCAAGGCTCTCTGAAGTCAGATATCGCCGCAACCACGTCAGAGAATCGGAACATAGATCCTTTATTTGCTGAGAAACGTGCAACATAGCTAAGTTACGTGACGTTCGCAACGCAAAGAAAAAACCACACTCGCCTAAGCGAATGTGGTTCATCATCTGCATCTATTAGTCTCTTCTTCCGCCTCTGCCACCGCGTTTGGACTCGGTGTTCTTCTTCAAGGACGAAATCCGCTCTTCACTATCTTTGAGGAAACGAGATACTTTATCTTCGAACGAAAACGGTCTAGCTCCGCCCTGCTGCTTGTTAAAGCCGCCGCGACCACCACCACCGCCGCCACGATTGAAGCCACCGCCGCCACCTGGACGACCGCCACCACCACCTGGACCACCGCTTGGAGGGCCACTACGTTCTCCAACGCCGCTTGGACGACCACCTTGGTAACCGCCGCTTGGACGATCTCCACTAGGGCGACCTTGATAGCTGCTGCCACCTGTACGTTCAGGACGAGCTGGTCTTTCCTCAACTGGCTTGTCAATCGTTTGCTTGATCGACAGTCCGATCTTGCCATCCTTGTCCACGTTAATTACTTTGACCGTTACCTTGTCTTCCAGCTTCAAGTGGTCATTAACGTCCTTCACATAATTGTCCGCGATCTCCGAAATGTGAACAAGACCGGTAACTCCTTCAGCAAGCTCGACGAATGCTCCAAAGTGAGTAATCCCCGTCACTCTTCCCTCTAACTTGGTGCCAACTTCAATTGCCATAAAGTAAAATGTTCCTCCCTTAAAATGTTGAAAACACTGGCTACGCCGATTATAACCGATGCAGAAACCACGGTCAACACGGCATTCGCCACTTCTTGTAATGCTTTTTACCAAATAAAGAACGTATAAGATCTCGGTATCCGAAAATCGCTGTGTTATTGGCGGTAAAACCTACATCTAAACACGGTCGCTCACCTTCAAATTACCTTGTAAGAGGGTTCTCATTGCGGCTTCGAGGCGCTTAGTGGCGTCTCTCCCGGTTTACTGTAATGAAAGTCCCGGCGAATGATCTGATCCAAATATTCGTCGTTATGCAGCCGTGCGATTTCCTTCGTCGTTAAGGCATTCACCTTCCGCGCTTCGACGAGTTGTTGCTCCATATTCGCTACGACGGCTTTCTTCTCGTGCAGCTTGGCGAACTGCCCCCAGATGTTAACAGCAGCCCAGCTCAGAAAACATAAGACGATGATCAAAAGGATACGCAGTCTTCGCTTCGAGCCTTCCCGACTGATGCGCTTGGTTGAAACGGTTGCTTGAGCATGCATGAATAGGAAATCCTCCTACTTCGAGAATATCCTGCGATAAAGCGCAAGGATACGTCCCTGTAGTTTCTTCAACCAGTCAGGGATCACCATGTACTTATGCACAGGCTTAGTCATCCAGAGGAATAGTCTCCACAAAGGATAGAGCAATTGTAGCACAATTCTGTAAAGGAATATAGCTACGGCCAGCAAAAAGCCCAAAATTATCACGGTTAGACGATATAAGCCAATAATCGGTTTAATGATTAATATTTCGACAGTCCGCGTGAGGAAGCGGTAAATCGCCACAACAATTCGTATGAGAATGAGGGTTAGACGAATGACAAGGGAACTAAGAAGACCGAAATAGAAACAGATTCCGATCCCCATTCCGAGAAAGATAAAAATGCGAACTTGTCCTTCATTACTGTAAATGAGCATCTTGAACACTAGGATTATCGCCACAATCCAATAGATGCTATCTACAATGGGGATGGTCCATCGTGGCAATCGCAGCTTGCCCGAAAGTACATGGAATATATCGAACAGAGCCCCTATGCATATGCCACTCAGGAACATCATGAATATCGTCTGAAATTGAACGTGGAGCGTCACTTAAATAGCTTACCAAGGAACCCTTTGGATTTCTCCTGGGTATTCCCGTCTACATAATCTAATCCACTTACCATACCTTCAATGGCGACTAGACCTTGCTCCAAGCTCAAGTTCTTGATATGCAAATTTTGCCCCTTAATCATCAAGTAGCCCATTTCCGTCTCTAGGAGGAATTCTTCGCTATCAAAGCTTTCTACGTTTAAAACTCCTGATATTTCCAAGAGCTTGCGATTCAGCATCTTAATTTCTTGCCTTTTGTTGTTTTTTACAGGTTCAATCATGGCCTGTACCCCTCCTTCACCTAATCTTACGATATGGGAGGATGTCCATTTTTAGAACCGGGCAGGATCAATTAGCCTTATTTATTTAACTCCCGTTCATATACTTCTCGATGACAGTCATTTGCACATAAAAATAGCCCCAGATCCCCTCTGCAGGAACCCAAGGCCACTCTTATCATACCATTTTATTCGGACTGGAAAGCTTCTTCCTTCAGCAATGTATACATCTGTGCAGCGTCTTCCTTACGGGTCGACTCCGATAGAAGTTCAACGCGAATCGTCACTTTCTTCTGACCGAACTGAATGGATAGCTCATCTCCAACTTTCACATGCGTACTCGCTTTAGCGTCCCTACCGTTAATCCACACGCGCCCTTGGTCGGACACATCCTTAGCAACCGTACGGCGTTTGATCAGACGAGATACTTTGAGAAATTTATCGATACGCATTATTTTACAGCGTCTTTAAGCTTGTTGCCCGCTTTGAAAGCAGGAACATTGGATTCTGCGATTTCGATTGGGTTGCCCGTTTGCGGGTTGCGACCTGTACGGCCAGAACGCTTACGAGTTTCAAATGTACCGAAACCGATCAATTGTACTTTATCTCCGGATGAAAGAGCGTCTGTCACTTCACCAAGGAATCCGTTAAGGACAACTTCTACGTCTTTCTTAGTAAGTCCGCTTTTTTCAGCGATGTTGTTAATCAAGTCTGTTTTGTTCATGAGTTTTCTTTACCTCCCAAAATGATTGAAGATCCCATCTTCTATGTACCAAGTGTGGTTACATTTCATAACTATACCTTGCAACAAGTCTAGTATTCTGCTTTTTTCGGCAAAATCCTTCTATCGTTGATCAAGTTTCACAACTTTTTTTGCTTCCTGCCAGTAAACTTCCATCTCTGATAACCCAGTTTGTTCAAAAGATCTGCCCTTTAAACGTAGCTGTTCCTCGATATATGAAAATCTTTGAATAAATTTCCGATTCGTGTGTGCGAGCGCCTCTTCGGGGTCTACTTTGAGGAATCTAGCAACATTCACGATAGAAAAGAGAACATCTCCCAGCTCGTCACGACGCTCTTGCGCGCTTTCTTCCGCTGGTTTCACAATCGCTTCGCGCAGCTCAGCCAGCTCCTCTTCCACTTTAGCCAACACGTCATCCAAATCTGTCCAGTCAAAGCCAACCACAGCCGCTTTCTTCTGCAGCTTCATCGCCTTCATCAAGCCCGGCAATTCGCGCGGAACCCCGTCCAGCACCGATTGTTTCGTCACATCAATGCCTTTCTTCCGCTTCTCTTCGGCCTTGATCGCATTCCAATTCACTAGCGCCTCATCGGCATCCTCTGCGGATGAGTCTCCAAACACATGCGGATGTCGGCGAATCAACTTCTCATTCAACGTCGCGATCACATCGTACACAGAGAATGTACCGATCTCCTCTTCGATTTGCGCATGCAGCATGACTTGTAAAAGCAAATCGCCAAGCTCCTCACACATGTGATCCGGATCGTCTTCATCAATCGTTTCGAGCACTTCGTAGGCTTCCTCAATTAAATTCTTACGCAAACTCTCGTGCGTCTGCTCACGGTCCCATGGACATCCTTCCGGGCTGCGCAGGGTCTGTACAATCTCATGCAGCTTACCAAATGTACGATAATATGTTTCTTGCCCTTCACTGCGAGGCACCCATACAAGTGACAAATTGCCGTAGCCTTTGACATGATCCAACTCATGGAGCGGCACTTCAATGATCTGTTCTTGGCCGGCTACGCCTAATGCATGACCAACAACAACGCGATATTCGTCAGGGTAAGATTCCATTAAGCTGATTTTGAGATCCGATGCCGTGTATGTATCATACACCTGGCCAATCACCGTGTGCAGCTGAGGATTCAAGGCATATCGGCTAATGCTTGTCGCATCCAGCAACTGAAAGCCATCGATGGGGTCGAAACCAAAACGTAAGAAGGCTTGGTCTAAGAAGCTCTCGCCTCCTGTGATTTGGAGGTCAATGCCTTCAGATGGGCAGCGCTGTTTCAGCAGTTGCACTGTGTACTCTGCAACCATGGGATGACCAGGAACGGCGTAAAGCACTTCTGTCCCCTGGTTTTTCGCTGTCTTGATTAATTCTGCCGCAATAGATTCATAGACACCCTCGAACGACTCATTCGACATATAATTCGCATCGAACGTTTCGTACGGGATGGCGTTCGCGTCCAACAGGTGAACCATCGGGTGATCTTTCGTGCGCAGGAACAACTTGGCTTGCGACTTCGCTGTTAGTTGCAGTTTCTTCCATACGCCTAACGTTAATTGATCTTCGTCCCCTGTGCCGAGTCCAAGGACGGTAATTCGGGGGTTGCTTGTTGACATGGGATGACACCTCCAAAGTTCAAAATATATTTAAATAACGTTATGTTATAGCGTTACTTCTTTGGCGGGGCTGAACCGCCTGAAGTCTCTCGCGGCCCTAGCTTCGCTAGGAGCGGCGCCAGCTTCCGGGCAAGTTCCGGCATCAGCCGCAGCTCTTCGCGGCTGATGCCCCCGCTGCGCAGCAGCACAAGCGCGTAGACGGCTGCGCCGCCGACTACGCCTATGAGAGCGATGGCGCTTGCGCCCCATCGCTCAGGCACGTGCCATGCCGCGCCAGCGAGCATGGCCAGCCCTTGCAGCGCTGCGAGGCCGCCGCCCATCAGTCCCACGGCAAGCGTGGGACTGACGGCGTACGGCCGCAGCGCGAAGCGCACTCCGGTGCTGCGGCGCAGCTGCACCAGGTTCAGCCCCGCCGCAGCGGCGTAGGCGATCACCGCGCTGAGCGCGGCGCCGTCGATGCCCCAGCGGGGCAGCAACACGACATTGCCGAGTGCTTTCAGCACGATGGCAACGAGCAAGGCATTCATCGGCGTGCGGATCGCGCCGATGCCTTGGAGAACGCTGGCGCTGACAGCGTTCAGGGTACTAAACAATGCCGTGAAGGCCAACACGGCCATGGTCCAGCTCGCCTCGGTGCTCGTATAGAGCATCAGATTGATCGGCATCGCCAAGAAGGCGAGGCCGAACGAGGCGCCGAGTCCAACCACCCATGCGAGCCTCACGGACATTTCTGCGCGAAAGCGAATGAGTTCCACATGCCCATGCAGCTTGGCTTCTGCAATGGCTGGCACCAAAACGGCCGACATCGAAGAAGCTACCATCACGACCAGTTGAACAAGTGGAAACCCACGGTTATAAAGTCCAAACTGACGCATAGCTTCCAACTCACTGCCTGATGCAGCTTCCAGCAAACGAGGCATCGTGAACGTATCCACGAGCGTGAGCAGCGGCACGACAATTGCACCTAGGCAGACAGGAATTGCATACAACGTAATCCGTTTCGCCCACTGCCAAGATGACGTTACTTGCATAACCTCTGAACCGGCAGCTATCGCTTCCCTCGTATCCTGCTCTGTCATTGGCGTTGTCCCACCCGCTTGCTCTCTATTCACCAACAACTCTGCCCTCACTTGCTTCACACGTTGGGTACGGCGTTCTCTGTGCCAAAACACAGCCATCACCACAAGGCCCGCTCCAGCGCCCGTTACAGAGCCAAATGTGGCTCCTGCCGCGATCCATGCCTCATCATAAGCGAGGGCAACCAAGTAAAGCAATAGCGCAACCATCGTAATAACACGAATAAGCTGTTCGATGACTTGTGAGATCGCGGTCGGCACCATGTTCTGATACCCTTGGAAATATCCCCTTAGAACAGCAAGAACTGGAGATAGGAGCAGTGCAAATGATACACTACGGATCGCTGTCGCGGTTTGCGAAATGCCGATCCAACCGGCAATCGTCTCCGCCCCCATATACAGCAGGATAAACAAAAGAAATCCCAAGCTCATTAAGAGTGCAGATGAAACAAACACAATCCGTTTCGCACCTGGATGATCACCTTCCATGACGCGTTCGGCAACAAATTTAGACACCGCGACTGGAAATCCAGCCGTTGCTGCAAATAAGATCAAAATATAGAGCGGATAAACCGCGTTATAAATGCCAAAAGCTACATCTCCAGCTACATTCTGCAAAGGGATCTTCTGCATCGTCCCCAGTAGTTTAGAGAGCACAGCTGCTCCCCCAAGCAAGGCTGCACCCTTCAACAGGTCCTTCCCCCGCTTGCCATTTCCCTGCTTCAAGAGCCCTTCTTTCTGCCCATCTTGCTCCTTGAAGGTAGCTCTCATTCCCGTTTACTCCTCTACGCTAACATGATTCCTATGTACGTATTATAGCGAAATCTACTCCTTCAGACAAAAAAAGCTTCGCTTACAGATGCATCATGTCCGTAAGGAAGCCTTCGTTTGAAATTATGTGTTCATTGCTCCATCTGCTTCGCTAAGAACCCAGCGGCAGTCTCGACCATTTTAACTTCCATATTACCCATCTTCACATTCTCGTCCTTCGAAATCAGGATTACTGAACCAATGGGATCTCCTCCTGCAACAATCGGCGCAGCTACGAAGGAAGTGAATGTTTCGTTGGTATCTTTAATGATCTCGAATTGACCTGAACTGCTTTCAATGACAGCCTTACGATTTTCCATGCAAGATTCAATGACCGCCCCAACGGATTTCTCTAAGTAATCTTTCTTAGATCCACCAGCCATAGCAATAATATGGTCTCGATCCGAAATTAAGGCCACATGATTGGTACTTTCAAACAGTGACTCCGCATACTCCTTCGCAAAATCACCAAGCTCACCAATCGGTGAATATTTCTTCAAAATAACTTCTCCATCACGATCCACGAAAATTTCCAAAGGGTCACCTTCACGAATGCGTAGCGTGCGCCGTATTTCCTTGGGGATTACAACTCTCCCTAAATCATCTATCCGACGGACAATTCCAGTTGCTTTCATACTTCTAGATGCCTCACTTTCCGCTTTCGAATTAGATACGACACGAGCATGAAACTTGTATGCTAGATCGGGATTTGGTGGGAACTTGAAATCTATCCATAGTATTCTTCACTTCCCATTCTTCTATGCAGACGCCCCGACTAAGCAATTTACTTTATTTAGCTCTGCATCCTGCTGCGCTTATCATGTCCAAAAATGAGAAATAAAAACAGGATGTCCATTATCGGACATCCTGGTAAGTTCTTACTTTGCCGCCGGGCTTGCTGCAGGGCTTGCTGCTGGCGCTGGTGCTGCTTCTACTTTAGGAAGGTTATTCGTTTCGATCAATTTCGGATACTCAGTTTCAGCAAATTCAGACAAGGATTTCTCTGCAAGCTGAGATTTGATTTGCGTTTTAAGTGTATCATCCAATTGCTTCGTGCTTCTGGATTCTACTTTCATCACGTGATAACCGAAACTGGATTCTACAGGATCACTGATTTTGTTCAATGGAAGCGTGCTTGCTGCATCTTTGAACTCTGTTACCCATTCATTGATGTTAGCATCTTTGTACGTACCGCCTACATCTTTGGAACCTGGATCATCGGAATATTCTTTCGCAAGCGCTGCGAAATCTCCGCCTGCATCCAATTTCGCCTTCACTTCTTTCGCTCTTTTGAGCGCATCTTCCTTCGTACGAAGATCTGCTTGGGTTGCAGAATCTTTTAAGGAAATAAGGATATGGCTGACTGTTGCAATGTCAAACGCATGCGCAGCGGCTTGCTCTTTGTACGCATCTTGAACCGCTTGGTCCGTAATTTTACTTTCCATGCTGCCCATTGTGTAGAAGCTTAATTTCATTAGGGACTCGATATCTTTCAACTCGATACCGTTATCTTTCAACTGCTTGTCCATTCCGCCTTCTTGCTTACCGAAGTAATCCGTAATGGCTTTCATTTGCTCCGTAACTTGCTTGTCAGCATCCGTTTTCACTTTGTCGTCCGCTTTAGCAGAAAGAACGCGGAAAGTAACCATTTGTTTCAACATATCTTGTTGGAATGCTGGATCTGCCAAGTATTGAGCTAACTGCGGAGAGAACATTTTATTCACGTTGATGAAAGAATCGAATTCACCGCGTGTAATTTTCCCGCCTTCTTTGTACGTAGCAATTGTATCACTTGGATTACCTGTAGCAGCAGCTGATGCGGAAGGCGAAGCTGCCCCCGCGCCCTCCTTTTTGTCTCCACACGCGCTGAGGACAGAGAATGCAAGGACAACTGTCGCCAATCCTAATATCCATTTTTTCGAAGTACGTCGTTGTTTGCTAGTTTCATTTGGCAACATCCTGTAATTCCCCTTTCGTTTTCAGAACATCCTTATATTGTACCAAGAATTTCTCCAACAATTCGATGGAGGCTTCCGGCTTCATGCCTTTAAAGCGGATAACAATAAGTAGCTGCGGATCTGCATTCAATTTGATACGACCATCAAAGCCTTTGGACAAAGCAAGCAGCTTCTGACCATCCAGCCTGCCGTTCTGGTCGATATGCACCTTGATTAGGTAATCCTCTCCTTTTTGGCTAATCGTTTCAATCCGGTACTCGGAACCGTATGCTTTCAAACGAGCCACTGTGAGTAGGTTGAATACGGCCTGCGGCAGATCGCCAAAGCGATCAACGAGCTCATCATGCAGATCCGCGGCTTCTTCCAGCGTACGAATGGCGGCCACTTTTTTGTAAATTTCGATTTTTTGCATGCTGTCATAGATGTAATCAGATGGCAGATAAGCATCTAACTGAATGTCGATTGATGTATGCCATTCCGGTTCTGGAATGACCGCATCTCCATCTATTTCAAGCTTCAGCTTCGCAATTTCTTCAGCTAACATTTGCGAGTACAAATCAAAGCCGACAGATGCAATAAAGCCGTGCTGTTCAGCACCCAATAAGTTTCCTGCGCCACGAATGGATAAGTCCCTCATCGCAATTTTAAAGCCTGAACCAAGTTCTGTAAACTCTTTAATCGCTTGAAGTCGTTTCTCGGCTACTTCTGTCAACACTTTATCACGCTGATACGTGAAATACGCATAAGCGACACGGTTCGACCTTCCTACACGTCCACGCAGCTGATAGAGCTGGGAAAGACCCATTTTATCCGCATCATGAACAATAAGTGTATTCACATTCGGGATGTCTACGCCGGTTTCAATGATGCTTGTGGAAACAAGAACATCGTACTCCCCGTCCAAGAAATCGAGAATCGTTTTCTCGAGCTCCTGCTCACCCATTTGACCATGCGCGACAGTGACTCGTGCATCCGGAATCATCATTGATATTTGATCAGCGATTTGGGTAATGCCTTGCACCCGATTGTATAGATAATAAACTTGCCCCTCACGCGCTAGCTCTCGCTCAATAGCTTCTCTAACCAGCGTCGGCCCGTATTCCACGACATACGTCTGAACCGGGAAACGGTTCTCAGGCGGGGTTTCAATGACCGATAAGTCGCGAACGCCCAGCATGGACATATGTAAGGTTCTAGGAATTGGCGTCGCCGTTAGCGTAAGCACGTCCACGTTCGTCTTCAGACGCTTAAGCTTCTCTTTGTGGGACACGCCGAACCGCTGCTCCTCATCGACGATGAGCAAGCCAAGGTCCTTAAACTGGACATCTTGTGACAAAAGACGATGGGTCCCGATAACAACGTCAACGGTACCTTTCTTGACGCCTTTCATGACTTCGGTTTGTTCCTTCTTAGATCTGAACCGGCTTAATACTTTTACATTGAACGGATAGCCAGAGAAGCGTTCACGGAACGTTTCATAATGTTGCTGCGCCAAAATCGTCGTTGGCACAAGCACGGCCACTTGCTTCCCGTCAATCGCAGCTTTGAAGGCTGCCCGGACCGCAACCTCGGTTTTGCCGTACCCAACATCGCCGCACAACAGACGGTCCATCGGACGTTCTTTCTCCATGTCCGTTTTGATTTCTTCTATCGCGCGCAACTGATCTCGCGTCTCATCATAAGGAAACATCGCTTCGAACTCGTTCTGGTACGAGCTATCCTTGCCGAAGCCATACCCTTTCGCCGCTTGGCGTTCGGCGTAGAGCTTAATCAGCTCATCTGCAATATCTTTGACAGACGCGCGTGCTTTGCTCTTCACTCGAGCCCAGTCTGCGCCGCCAAGTTTATATACCTTCGGTTCTTTCTCTTCGGAACCGACATACTTCTGAATCAAATCAATCTGATCGATTGGAACAGACAGCTTATCGCCGCCAGCATACATAATATGCAAATAATCTTTATGAATCCCGCCAACCTCTAAAGTGCCAATGCCAACGTACTTTCCGATCCCGTGATTGACGTGAACAACGTAGTCTCCGATCTTCAGCTCTTGATAGCTCTTGATTCGTTCCGCGTTCTCCAGCTTCTTCTCCACTTTGCGCGCTTTACGCTGTTTCTGTGTGAAGATCTCGCCTTCTGTAATCACAACGAGATGAATCGAAGGCATTTCGAACCCGGTTTGTAGATTACCATCGACAATTTCAGGTACTTCGATCTGGTAGTCGCCAAGAACACGGCGTACACGTTCTGCGCGATCATCCCCATTAGCGAGAAGAATGACCTTACTGCCATTCTTCTTCCAGCGCTCCATCTCCGCCTTGAGTAGATTCATCTGCCCATGGAAGTTCTGCATGACACGACACACGAAGTTAACGATATTCTGCGGCTGAATGCCCGCCACCTGACGAAGGAAAAGGGACACATATAGCGTCGGGAACGGTCTGCGGTGCAACAGGGTTTCGTAAGATTTGGACAGCACAAAAGCCGGCAAGCTCTTCCCCTCAGTTAACGCATGCATCATCCACTCGGCTTCATCACGCTCGAGCTGCTTCGCCGTTTCCAAGAGGCGGGCAGGCTCATCGATAATGAGAATAGAGTCTTTGGGCATGTAGTCCATGAGCGTCTGTCTTTCCGTGTATAGGAGAGAAATATATTTATAAATGCCCGGGAACGTCTGACCCTCTCGCATAAGCTCGATATCGCGGCCTACGACTTCCAACAGCTTGTCTTTGGCTGAGCGCTCCGTCATCTTCGCCAACTGCGCCTGCAGCAACTCATATGCGTGTTGCGCCGCCGACTGTAACCGCTTTCTATCCGCTTGAATCTCCCGGCATGGAGGGATCGTCACCGTTGATAGTTTATCAATTGACCGCTGGTCACTTACATCGAATGTCCGAATAGAGTCGACCTCGATATCAAAAAGTTCAATCCGAATGGCATTCTCTGACGTTAACGGAAATAAATCCAGAATTCCGCCTCGCACACTCATTTCGCCTTTGGTTTCAACGCGTTCAACTCGTTCATAACCTAAGCTGGATAAGGAAGCCAACAGGTCGTCTAATTGAACCGTGTCCCCAACATTAACCGTTACTCGGGATTCTTCGAACACCTGTTTGAGTGGCAGCAATCTTCGCACGCCAGCAAATGGAGCAATTACTACACCGCGGAATCCGCCCGCAAGTTTCGTAAGAACGTCAATACGCTGCGCTAGCATCTCTGGGCTTGAAGCCGCTTCTTCCGTAGTCAGAAGCTCTTGAGATGGATAGAGCAGCACTTCATCAGGGGATAGACACTCCAAGAGGTCTTCCGCTATTTTTTGCGCAGCGAACATATTATGCGTAACAACGAAAAGCGGACGCTCTAGCTCACGCGCAAGCGAGGCGAGCATGACTTGCCTGGAGGAGCCAGTTAAACCGGCAATGAGCTGCTCTTTCATTTCGGACCTCAGGCCTGTCACGATCGTTTGAAAGTCGGAATCCGCAGAAAAAGCTTGAATTAAAGCTTGCAAACAAGTACACTCCCCCAAAATAAACGACTACATCGTCCTATAAGACGAGTGTGTTTATCTAGAAATTTAGCTAACTTATTCTGTGAAACTTATAAATGCTAAATTTTCACAAAAAGAAGCCTCGGCACACTTGCCTCGGCTATTAACTCTTTATCTTCATCATAAATTATTGCAACGGACTGGCTAGCAAGGATAATTCGGGGTTCGCTTCTAATGCCTCACGACAGTAGTCGCAAACGACTCTAACCGTAACATCTCCGTTCGTATTATACGATATTATATCTCTACGCTCATCAGGGGTCAAGAAATGGAAGCCTAACTGCTGCTCGGTAATCGCACGCTGATTAATTTCCCCGACAAAGGTATGACAATGCCTGCAAATATACTTGATCATATGTATGCCTCCTTCAACAATTCGATTACATCCTAGTATGACCATTCTTCGGAATAATTAGCCGAATCTGCCATTGCCATTTTCGAATAGGGGGCTTACATATCATCATATATAGGCAGGTTAGTGTGCAGTGATTATTTATTAAACTTTGCCATCGTCTTCTCGAAAGATTCACCTAAACTAAACTCCATGGCATCGCAAGTTAAATCGAGCACGTCATTAATGGACTTCATCTCTTCTTTGGAAAAGTTGGACAGCACGTAATCCGCAATATTATAGCCTGGTGCCGGGCGATTCACGCCAATCCGTATCCGATTAAAAACCTGAGTGCCCCCATGCTGAATAATGGACTTAATACCGTTATGTCCGCCTGGGCTGCCCTGATAACGAAGACGAATTTGACCGAAGGATGTGTCCATATCATCATACACAATGACGACGTCTTCCAATTTCGCTTTGTAGAAGTCAAGGAATGCTCGCATGGATTCCCCTGAGAGGTTCATGTACGTCATTGGTTTCAATAGATACACTTTCGTCCCATTCACATTTCCTTCTGCGAGCAGCCCTTTTCCTTTATTCTGGAATGAGGTCATCCCCCACTTGGCTGCGAAGCGATCGATTGCCATAAACCCAATATTGTGCCGATTCAACTCATATTGCTTTCCCGGATTTCCCAGTCCGATAAAACATTTCATAATTTTCAAAATCCCCCCATAGATAAACGGATACGCCGTCCTTCGAGGGACGAGCGTGTTTGTCCAGGTTGACTAGAAAGTAAAAACGACTACTTTCTTTTTCAACTAGCGATAAACTAAAAAACCTTTGCGGAACCCGCTTCTAAAGGTTATTGTTTACATTATACCTGTTACCTAATGTTATCCATTCCATAAAAGCTGTAGGTGATAAACGAACGATGTATCTTCATGGACAACAGCTTACAGAAGATGATCATTTCCAAGATCATATCGATGCGGACGTACCCGTCCAAGTATACTATCAAAATCTGCACAAGGATATAGGCTTTGTTGAAATGTATAACCTTCATTTCGTTAAGATTAATCGTATCTTTTATAGCAGAAAGAAGCATACTTTTGTTTCGCGCCCTGGATATTAAGCGCTTTCATCAGGGTGGCAGTTGTGACTCTTCCAGCTCTACAAGCATCTAAAGATTCTGCAGGCGCACTAGCACGAGAAAAAGAACCTCTATCGGTCTCGCTCAGCCTGGACGCTTTCACGTAAACCAGGCTGAGTGGGCAGCACTTCATTTCTAGCTTACCCCACCTCAAGAGGTTCCATTCTACTACTTACATACTCCGTCTTATCTGGGAAGCCGTCTATCAACGACCTTTATTCTCTTTCTTAGCTTTCATTCGCGCTTTAATTTTATCCGCATAACCGGCTTTGTTCTCTTGTCGTACACGTGCGATAGCTAGATCTCCATCGTTCACATCATGTGTGATTGTGGTGCCGGCAACGACATAAGCCCCGTCCCCGATTTTCACAGGCGCGATCAAATTAACGTTACTGCCAACGAATGCATTATCACCGATTTCTGTTAGGTTTTTATTAAACCCATCATAATTCACTGTTATGGCACCACAGCCAATGTTCACATTCGATCCAACTACCGCATCACCTACGTAACTCAAATGAGAAACCTTCGTTCCTTCACCAAGCGTTGCATTCTTAATCTCAACGAAGTCGCCAACCTTCACTTGCTTGCCAAGCTTAGCACCAGGCCTCAAATAAGCAAATGGCCCTACGGATGTTTCATTATCCACATAAGCCTCTTGAAGAACAGACTGCTTAATTGTTACTTCGTTCTGAATGACGGAATCGATGATTTCAGTTTGCGGTCCAATCGTACAAAGCTCACCAATCTGTGTGTTTCCACGCAGAATCGTACCTGGCAGCAGAACCGTATCGGCACCAATCGTAACATCCTTCTCGATGTACGTGTTCAGTGGATCGATAATCGTAACCCCATTCAACATGTGCCCACGATTAATCCGCGCTTTGAACAGTTGCTCTGCTTCGGACAATGCCACTCGATCATTCACTCCGATTGACTCAGCTGGGTCTGCCATGCAATAGCCCTGAACGATTTCACCTGCACTTGTCATAATTCCAATAACATCTGTTAGGTAATACTCATTCTGTACATTCTTGTTCGTAACCGAAGCAAGTGCACCAAACATTTTGCGATTATCAAAAATGTACGTACCCGTGTTAATCTCCTGAACAGCCGCTTCCTCAGGCGAGCAATCCTTCTGCTCGACGATTCGCGCAACGGCTCCGTCTTCACCACGAATAATACGCCCATAGCCTGTTGGCTCATCTAACTTGGCCGTCAGAATCGTCGCTGCGGCGCCCGATTGTTGGTGCAGTGCAATTGTTTCTTGCAGCGTAGCTGCTGTAATGAGTGGCGTATCGCCGCAAATAACAACCGTCATTCCTTCTTCGTCACCAAGTAAATCCTTAGCTTGAAGCACGGCATGCCCCGTTCCAAGTTGTTGCTCTTGCAGCGCATACTGGGTGCGATCTCCTAAATAGCCTTTTACAGCCTCCGCACCAAATCCAACTACTACTACCGTTTGCGTAACCTCTATATGTTGCAGCGTATCCACAACGTGACCCACCATCGGTTTACCAACAACCGGATGAAGCACCTTGTATAGCTTTGATTTCATTCGTTTCCCTTGTCCTGCTGCTAACACAATTGCCATGAGCTTCAACGAAAATCCAACTCCTTTATAATGAATTTATGATTTCTCTTTTTCTGTCTCTGAAGCCTATCTCTAACAATGAGTTCTTCCCCAATATAGCATCATTACCTGCCAAAAGAAAAGAGAGCCCCAAGGGCTCTCTCAATAATCTGAATTATGCGCCTTCTTCAATAACTTCCTCTTCTACAGCCGCGCGATCATATTCAGCGAGTACTGCTGCTTGAATTTTCTCACGAGTCGTGGACGAAATCGGATGAGCGATATCGCGGAATTCACCGTCTGGTGTTCGCTTGCTCGGCATAGCAACGAACATTCCGTTATTGCCATCGATGACACGAATGTCGTGTACGACGAACTCGTTATCAATGGTAATGGATGCAATCGCCTTCATCCTCCCCTCGGAGTTTACCCGGCGGAGTCTTACATCTGTAATTTGCACTTGTGTTCACCACCTTTTTCCATCTCTGAGACTTGGGTGATATATTCAACATATCCATGCAAATTCCTTCTTATTTTTTTGAAATTTTTGATAATTTAATGTGTTCTTAATGTTTATGTTAAATTTCGACAGGAATCACAGCAATTAGTTCAATTTCGACAAAAACATCGCGTGGCAATCTTGCAACTTCAACGGTAGATCTAGCAGGTTTATGATCTCCGAAGTAGGTAGCGTAGATCTCATTCAGCTCGCCGAATTGGTTCATATCCTTCAAGAAGACAGTCGCTTTCACAACTTGCCCAAGGGATGAGCCTGCTGCTTCAAGCACGCCCTTCAAATTTTCAAAAACTTGAACAGCCTGTTCCTTAATCCCGCCCTCGACGATTTGACCATCTAAGCCTAACGGGATTTGTCCGGAAGTAAACAACAGGTTCCCCAGTTTAACCGCTTGTGAGTAAGGTCCGATAGCAGCTGGTGCTGCTGTAGTTGAAATGAGCTCCATTTTTAGAAATCTCCTTTATTTCGAATCAAAATAGTTGCCAGGCTCTACCGTAATTTGTTTCGTCTTGGAGTCTACGCCATACAACCGAGCTAGTGATACGTAATTATCCACCAACTGCTCCTCGGCTTCACAGGACTCCATGAATACGCCAACACCTTGCACCGTTGCTTTAAATTCAGCTAACAGGTCCATCATGCCATGAATCGTTCCGCCAACATGCATGAAGTCATCGATGATCAAGACCTTGGATTCTTCCTTCAGTGCGCGTCTTGCAAGCGACATCGTCTGGATCCGTTTGTTGGAGCCCGACACATAATTAATGCTAACGGCTGAGCCTTCTGTCACTCGGCTGTCTCTTCGCACGATAACAACAGGCAGATTCATATAGGTAGCCGTCGCATAAGCGAGCGGAATCCCTTTGGTTTCAACGGTCATAATCACGTCCACGTCGCGTCCAGCGAAAGCGGATGCAAAGGTTTTGCCAATTTCGTTCAAATACTGGGGTTGTCCCATGATATCTGACATATACAAGTATCCACCCGGAAGAATTCGTTCGGGTTGTTGAAGTTGCAAACATAGGTTCTGGATAAACTTCAGGGATATGTCTTTCGGTACTTTCGGTGAAAATTTCACGCCTCCGGCTGCTCCGGCCAGCGTATTCAGTTCGCCTAATCCTTCTTCTTCAAAAACTTCCTTGATGATGGCAAGATCTTCGCTTATGGAAGATTTTGCGGAGTTGTAACGCTCGGCAAAAGTCGTTAAAGGGATTAACGAGTGGGGGCGAAATAACAAATATTGTGTCATTTCTACCAGCCTAGCGCTCCTTTTCAACTTTTTCATCGCACTACCCCCCAAAATCCGAATATTATAATGAAAATATACCACTTTTATACGTATTTGTTCAAGCAAACCATGAAAAATATGTTAACACAAACCTCACACAAACATAACACAGTTTATTATTTAGACACGACTCTAACCATTATGCCCCATTACATGAAAAAGAGCCCCAATACGGGGCTCCACCAAGCTTCTTTAGGTCAGCATGCGCACGGCATAAACATCCTTGCAAAAGCCTCGCAGTCCGTTATAAATGCGCGCCACTTTCGCTTCCTTGGAAACAAGGCCAAAGACAGTTGGACCACTGCCTGACATCAATACACCGTCTGCACCTAAGCGCTGCATGCATTCCTTCAGATGTCTGACCTCCGGATATAGATCCAAGGTCACTTCCTCCAGCACATTGCCTAGATTATCGCACAAACGATCGAACTGCTTGTCCCGTATTGCACTTAATACACCCGCTGTAGAAGGATGATGTTTAATATCGCGCGCCCTCAGCTTGCCGTAGATCTCAGAGGTTGACACATTAATAGGCGGTTTCGCTAAGACAACCCAGCACTGAGGCGGGGCTGAGATATGTTCCAGCTTCTCGCCACGCCCCGTTGCAAGCGCAGTCCCTCCCGTCACACAGAAAGGCACATCCGAGCCAAGCTCTGCGCCGAGCACTTGAAGCTCCTCATTGGAGATATTCAGGTTCCAGAGGCGGTTAAGGCCTCTCAGCGTAGCCGCTGCGTCACTGCTCCCGCCTGCCAATCCTGCAGCCACAGGTATCCGCTTGTCCAGATGAATATAAACGCCCTGTTTGACGTCATAGCGGTCTTTAATAAGACGTGCAGCCTGAAAGGCTAGATTCTTCTCATCGAGCGGAATATACCCCGCCTGACTCGATATGATGATCGTGTCACGTGCCATCTCCTGCATTTCGATCCGATCCGCCAGATCCACCATCGTCATAACCATCTCAACTTCATGGTAACCGTCTGGTCTTTTATGTAAAACATCTAGAGACAAATTAATTTTAGCCGGTGCTTTCTCAAAAATCTTCATCCGATCACCTTCTTTTGCTCGTTAGCCACCCCGATATTATAACAAAAGCATAAAAAAAAAGCTAAAGCAATTGCTTTAGCTGTAATACGGGCGTTGCGGCCCTTGTCCAGACTGCGGATAAGGCTGCTGGTAACCACCTGACGACTGATAATTCATAGGGCCAGTTTGTTGCTGATGATGGCTTGTTGGCGACGACGTGTAGCTCGTATAACCCTGTCCGTTAAATGCCGGTTGATTAGCTGTTGTCTGACGATAGTTAGACGTACCCGCATTCACATTGTTCGGAGCCGGAACGTATTGTTTGGCCAAATGCTCCTCCGCAATTTGAATTGCACGTTTCACCATGTTCCCTGCATCCTTCGTCCGAATTCCTGACCAGCCTTCTCGCTGTACAACATCGTAGAAACCAAGGTCCTTCGCTAACTCATATTTGAAACTCTCTGACATCACACTTCTTCTTCGACTCATACCGAACCCTCCTTATCATTTGCGCATAATAAACGCTGCAACCATCATAAGCAGTGATTGATGACGATTTCGATTAGTATGCCCTGGTAATGAGGATAGATACAAAGCAAAAACAGGCCAATAGGCCTGTCTAATATCGGAACGCTATAAGCTAATGCTGTATATAAGTGATGCGAACCTGGCCATCGTCATTGCATACGGTAACTTCGACGGACTCGGTTAGGATATCGGCGTAGCTGTATGACACTCGTTTGAAGGCGTGGGATTCTTGATCTAATTTCACAATAAACACAGAAGGGTAGGTTTCTTCTAAAACACCGGAACGCTCGACAGTCTTACGACGGCCACCATTCGCTCTCAACATGATCTTCCGCCCAACATGGGGCTCCAAACTGCGTTTGATTTCCAATAGCGCATTTTTTGCCATTGTCAACTACCACCTCTTTCCTTGTCAATTATAACCCATTCACCCCACCATGTCAAATGAGGTCAAATATTATATCAGCACCATAATCCCGTTGTCAACGGCATTTTTATAGCTTTTGGGATTTCCTCTCCCTACAGGTTGTCACCAATGTTCGCAAATTATTCACACTTTTCCAGTTAAGGAGAAACTTCTCCCCTTCAACTTATGAAAATGACGCTAACAAAGCGAACATTACCCTCCCGCAAATAAAAAAAGAACACTCTCCGTCATCCTCCGCACCATCCGGAGTTCATGACAAAAAGTGTCTACTTGGATCTTACCATTTAGGCAGACCCCATCCACGCAAATGAATACAGGCCTTATTCGTCCTCTAGAGGGCTTTATTCAGCTATACAGACTCTTCTGTATGCTGAATACCAGGAACGCCCATCCGATAACTGCCGCGCGTCTCCACCCCGCCTAGCCCCTCTAAACCTGTCACCGTCAAATCCATAATATCCAACATCGAAATCGTTTCTCTTGTCGGCGTGTAGGACAGCTTAGCAGCAATGCATAGGGGATCTAAGGCATGAATAAGGATGCGCGCAGGCGAACTGGCGAAATTAGCTCCAGCTCGCAATAAAGCTTCAAAATGTGACTGACAAGCCCCCGCTACGATAATTAAGGAATCCCGGTTCCTCTCATATTGTCGGGCTACCCGAACTGCATTCACGAAATTCTGCGAATTCTTATAACTCGACAGATTGTTCGGGCTCACACTTTGTCGATTTTTCAAAATACCATCATGCCCCGTAATGACGACAATGTCCGGTTTATATTGAGGAAGCAATCTTTGCAGCGCTTCCGCCATTTGCGCCTCAGGAATGAAGAAACCTTCTGCCGGAATGCGTAATTCTCCGTAGAGCTGCATACTTTTGCGAAGATAGCTCGGATCGCCATCCAAGTGTAGAACTCTTCCTGGCACTTCGAAATAGCTGTTATGACCTGGTTGTGACTTTTGTTTATGATTGACGGCTATTTGATTCTTCTCCTGCAACTGCACTTGGGACACCGCTAGTCGACGCAGCGACTCACGAAATTCAGGCGAGCTTGACCGCGGATGATCTAAGGTCTCCTTAGGATTCGCTTTTGTCAGATCCGTGAGCGGCGCATCTGCAAGCAACCGAACATCGACACCCCTCAGAATGGCCTTGAGATGCTCAATTCGTTCAATTTTAAACACGACGTCGCCGCCATAGGAAATACGGGTAACAAAATCACCTTGCCTCATCGCACAAATCCCCTCCTAAGGGTATCCTATGGCGAGACTAGGCATTTGGTGCGGGTTTATTTGCAGCCGTGCGCACGAAGCGCCGTGGACAAGCGTGCGAACTCCTCCATGCTGAGTGTTTCACCTCGGCGTGAAGGCTCGATCTGAATGCCATGCAGCAACGCTTCCAGCTCAGGCTTATTCTCTTTCGTAAAGAACCTCGCCGCGAGGTTGTTATAGAGGGTTTTGCGACGCTGAACGAAGGATGCTTGGACGACAGCGAAGAAGAAATCTACGTCCGCCACTTCAACTGGCGGCGCTTGACGCACGCGCAGCCGGATGACGGCGGAATCGACGTTCGGCTGCGGCACGAAGACGGTACGCGGCACGATCGTGACGAGCTCCGGCTCGCAGTAGAACTGTACGGCGATGCTAAGGCTGCCGTAGTCCTTGGTGCCCGGACGAGCCGCCATGCGGTCGGCCACTTCTTTCTGGATCATCACGACGATATTCTCCAAGGGAAGCTTCTCTTCGAGAAGCTTCATGATGATCGGCGTCGTGATGTAGTACGGCAGGTTGGCGACAACGCTGACGCCTTCCATGCCTTCGAAATGCTGCCGGAACAACTCCGGCAGGTTGGTTTTCAAGATATCCCCATGAACGACAGTAGCATGGGGGTAAGGCGCCAGCGTCTCGTCCAGAATGGGCAGGAGACGCTGATCGATCTCGACCGCCAGCACGCGGCCAGCGAGCTTGGCTAGCTGCTGTGTGAGCGCGCCGATGCCGGGGCCGATCTCAAGCGCAGCCTTCGTAGGGCCGAGCTCAGCGGCCATAACGATCTTGCTTAGGATGTTTTGATCGATTAAGAAGTTCTGGCCTAAGCTTTTTTTGAGCACCAGTCCATTTTTCTTAATAATTTGTTTCGTTTTACTTGGTGTTGCGACGTCTTCGGCTGTTACAACAACCTCTTGTCTGGTTATATTCATCGTATAGACCTCGTATCTATTTAGGGTTCTAGTCACTCCAAGAATTCTACTAGTTCAAATGTTCGAGCGCCGCCTCAAATTCCTCTCTTGAAATCTGAAACATCGCACAACGTTTATAGAATTGCTTACCATTGCAATAACCAATGCCCAGCGCATTACCTACCGTCAAGCGGCGAGCTGCCGCATCCGGATGCACGATGAGCCCGGCAGCAATCAAATCCTCCATCGTCAGCAGCGAAACTGCTGCGTCATATTCCGTCCTCAGGCTCTGAAGCGCCTGACGTATCGTCTCTGGCGTCGCGTTCTCGACGCCGATATCGCCCTTATACGCAGCTTGCTCCTGCGTAATGAAAGCATGCTTGCAGCCAGGTACCTTGGCTGCCACGATTTTGCGAATCCGCTCACCTGCGTGATCGGGATCTGTGAAGATAATGACGCCTCTGCGCTGCTGCGCAAGCGCAATCCGTTTGAGCACGGCTTGTCCAATGGCGGAGCCGCCTGTTTCAATCGTATCCGCCTGCACAGCCCGCCTAATGGCCGCTGTATCGTCCTTGCCTTCCACAACGATCATTTCTTTTATCATTGATGCGTTTCCTTCCTCAGTACGCAGAAAAAGAAGAGGGGTCTCCTCTTCTTTCGCGCAGGCAGATGCCAAGCTACGTGTATGTTAGTAGTGTTCCCGCCAAAACTACCGTTTACACGTTAGTTCTGGGACGGTTTTGTAGGGCCAACCACATATACAGTGTACCCTTGCTTCGTGCCAAATTTATTTGCATAACCGTGATCTTCATAGTACACATCGATCATTTGGCCTTTCACGCCGCTGCCAATATCTTCAGCACGACGGAAACCAATCCCTTCGATGTACACCCACCATCCTAGCGGAATAACCTTCGGATCCACAGCAATCGTACGCCCTTCAGTTACAGTAGTACCTGTGTAGGTTTTACCATAACCCGCAGAGCCCTCCGTCTTACCTGTCGAAGCAACACCAGCTGAATAAGCCGTAAGCTTCACGTTCTTGAGAATTTGTTTGTAGCCAAAGGTCACACCGTTCTTGGAAACCTCATCCACACTCGGTGAAGAGGCGGAGAGAACAACCACAGGGTTCTTCGTGCCTACGGAGACTACTTTCTTAACGCTTTCTGTTTGTACTTCTTCACCCACAACTGCTTCCGCGACTAAAACACCGTCCTCGAAAGTCTTTTCTTTCTTTTTGACCAATACGCCTTCTTTGCCTTCTTGGACCACTTGCTCTTTCCCTTTAAGCATAGACGCGTCATTCTTTTTCTCTGTCTCGAATGCGATCGATTCAGAGACTTCCTCCGTCTCTTTGGTCACACGGACGATTTTAATTTCATCGCCTGTGCTAAGAGCGGCTGTCGGTTCGGGAGAAATACGATCATTCTCACCAAGTGCAATATGTAAACGTTGCAATGCACTTTCTACCGTTCTTGCAGTTGTGTAAACAGTGGTGGTCTTTCCATCAGCAGTCAATTGAATCGGTGATGCATGCTCAATAACAATTTTGTCTCCACCCTTGAGCTTGGTCGTGAGTGAAGCTGAAATTTCATCGTGCTCACCAATCTTTATGGCTTGTTCATCCAGTAGGCGTTGCAGGACCCATTGCTTCGTGTGCACAACGGTTTCTTGTCCATTCACAACCACGGATACGCTCTTGGTAGCCGTTCCGTACAACAACACCAAAAACATGAAAGTCATTGCGATTGAGATTATAGCCAGGCTTAAAATCAAACGCAAGTTTTCATGCTTCCATCGCAATGCGAAGGACATGCTGGATGATCGTTTTACATGGGTCTCGCTAATTGAGATACTGCCCACTTCTTCGGTCCTCCTTCAAAGCCTCGCCGCCAGGTTACAGCATGATTAAATTTGACGCGACTAAGGTTTTTTATAGTTTAACTTAACACACTCGCCATCATCAGCCTTGTTGCCTTGCTGAATCTGGTCGTCCCCCCTTTTACCTATTCATCATCCTATGATTTCCGGGTTGTTTTATGTCATATGATCTGTGTAGGACCCTAAATGTGGACAAAAAGCCAGCAAGAAGAGGACTCTTCTCGCTGGCTTAGTTTGCATAGTGAAATACAAATAGCACGCACGACAATCGTTACCTCTCTTACGCTTACGAGGTTAGCTGACGGATTCGGACGTGAGAGTCGCCCTACGTAGACGCAAACTGCTTGTTTGACGTCTATGATTCACCCCTATTACTCTCTGCTTACTTAACCGGCATTTGAATGCTCATTAAGCTTGCAGTGGTTCCCCCGTTCCCACATTTGGAACTCAGCGAATGGAAAATTGGCAAATTGGATATTAAGTTATTATGAAAAGTATATTACGCTGTTAATCTCAACCTGTAAAGGGATTAACACCCGTTAAAAAGGGCTAAATCGACTAAATTTCGATTATTTTTCACATATAACCCACTTATATCTGCATGTGTCTAACTTTAACGTACGTATACTCGATTTTTTAGTATATAATGATCAAAACTAGGCTAAAAATGCAATTTTGTTTATAATGATTCTGGAAGTATTTGATTGAAAAATACCAATAATTTGCTATTTAGGGAGGCAATTGTGATGGGCCCCATCCTGCAAGTAAACGCTTTATTCGGTGGTTATTTACCCAACAAACCCGTTCTTCATAACCTTACTTTCTCCATCGGCCAAGGTGAAATGATGGGTCTAATCGGACTTAATGGTGCAGGGAAAAGTACCACCATCAAAAATATTCTCGGGCTGCTCCAACCGCAAAAAGGGTCAATTCGCATTAATGGGTTAACGCTAGCCGAAAATCCGCTGCCTTACCGAGCGACATATGCTTATGTGCCCGAAAGTCCGGAGCTGTACGAAGAACTTACGATTCGCGAACACCTCGAGCTAACAGCGTTAGCTTACGGTTTATCTAAAGCGGATTATGAAGCCCGTTCTCGCTACTTATTGGAGCAATTTCAAATGAAAGATAAACTGAATAGCTTCGCTAGTCATTTGTCCAAAGGGATGAAACAGAAGGTCATGATCATGAATGCCTTCTTGATCGAACCCTCTCTCTATATTATAGATGAACCGTTTCTCGGACTCGACCCTTTAGCAATTCGTTCCTTGCTTGATCTCATGGTTCAAATGAAGAAGAAAGGAGCGTCCTTTCTCATTTCCTCACACATTTTGTCTACAATTGAAAAATATTGCGATGCTTATGTCGTTCTCCACAAAGGCCACATGGTTGCACAGGGAGATTTAGTCGAATTACGCTCCCAAACGGCCCTGCCTCAGGCGTCATTAGACGACATCTTCTACAAGCTTGTTCAAGGAGACCTCGCATGAGTCAATTAACAGATCGTACATCTACATTTAACACACATGCATTATGGAAGCAGCGTTTCCAACATTATATGAAGGAATCCATGGGGTATTGGCAGTATGCCGCACGCAGTAATTTTATCGGCTTCTTGTTGTTTCTTGTCATCGTTTCTTCCTATTATTATGCAAAAACATTACAGCGTCTTCCGACAGATTATCCGTATCTATGGATCGTGTTACTCGTGCTCGTTCCACTCGTTGCTTCAAGCTCCATTCGTACGTTGATTCGCAGTGCTGATCGCATGTTTCTATTGCGAATCGAACACGAAATGGGTGCCTATTTCCGAAGCAGCTTTCTGTACAGTCTATCACTTCAGAGCGGGCGTTTATTACTGGGTTGGGTTGCCGTAACGCCCTTATATAGACACTGTCTAGGCACCGAAGCTCAGCCATTTCTTCTCATTTTCGCTCTATTGCTTCTATTAAAGATAGCGAACCTATTAGCCCATTGGCAGGAAGGAAGATTTGCCACTGAACGCACTCGATTCGTATCTGTTTGTTTTCGATGGGTGGCATCCCTTGTCTTAGTTACAATCCAATTTCACTACAGTAGCTTATGGGCAAGCCTGGCTGCGATAGTGCTTGTATTCGTTTGGCTGATTGCATTCCGATTCGCGGGTAAATATGTGATCGGATGGGACCATCTGATCGCCAAAGAGAAACAGCAACAAGCCAGACTCTACGCCTTCTTCAATTGGTTCGTGGATGTGCCTCAGTTACCAACACGAATAGCCCGCCGAGGATGGATTAGCGGGGTTACCCGAACCATCCCATTTCGACAGGATTCTGCGTTTCTTTATTTATATATGAAGACATTGCTGCGCACCGAGATGTTCGCCATTGTGCTCCGTCTGACTGTAATCGGCATCTTAGCCCTAGCTGTTGCGGACTCCACCACTGCACGAAGCGTCATTCTACTCATCGCATTAGTAATCTCGATGATTCAACTTACTTCATTAGAGCGAGCACATCGATACACGTTTTGGCTCACCATGTATCCATTGGAACCTCAAACTAGAGCAGGCTCGCTAGCCTTTATCATCTGGCTAACCCTCTTAGTGGAGCTTGTCGTCTTATCGATTCCATTTATGATAGGAATCCCTATCCAGTATCTTGTAGTCCCTTTACTCAGTCTTGCCTTCATTTCTTTCGCATGCGGCGTTGTCTTACGCCGGAAGTTCAAGAAGAACGCCCTACTTGAGGCCGAGTAACCGAATCGCATTGTTGGTTGTAATCTCAGCTATTTCTTCCAGTGTCATACCCCGAATTTCCGCGGCAGTCTCGGCAACTAAGCGAACGTACCCCGTTTCGTTGCGTTTACCGCGGAAAGGGTGCGGCGTCAAGTATGGCGCATCCGTTTCGATTAACAATCGATCGAGCGGAACCTGCGCCAACACCTCTTTCGGTTGCACCGCATTTTTAAACGTCACAGGCCCTCCAAAAGAAATATGGAAATTCATATCCAGACACTGCTTCGCTGTCTCCCAACTACCCGAGAAACAATGCATGATCCCTCCGACCTCTGCCGCCTTCTCTTCTTTAAGAATCGTTAGAATATCCTGATGCGCATCTCGATTATGAATCACAATCGGCATCCCTAGTTTACGTGCTAACCGAATTTGCTCCCGGAAAACTCGCTGCTGAACATCTCTTGGCGACTTGTCCCAGTAATAATCCAGACCAATCTCTCCAATCGCAACCACCTTCTCATGCTGGCACAAGGACTCAATCCATTCCAAATCACCAGGCATCATATCAATCGCATCTACTGGATGCCAGCCAACCGTCGTATAAATCCAGTCGTACTTCTCAGCTAGCTCAATTGAGCTAGGAATGGTTTCTCGATTAAAGCCAACGTTCACAATCCTCGTAACCCCGGCCTCTAACGCCCGCTGAATGACTTCATCTTGATCTTCTTTGAATTGCTCCGCATTTAAATGTGTGTGTGAATCTGTTAGCATGTTCGTTCTCCTTATGTAACGGTATATGAATGTTAGTTCTTCTTTTTTGCTCATAGCTTCTTATAGCTTCTTATTGCTACTATTCCTGCTTCTTATTGCTACTATTCCTGCTTATTCTTGCTCCCCCAGCATCTCCCAAACTTCCGGATACTCCTCCGCATTCAACCGCTCAAGGAACTCCTCTGGATAGTACACATGATGCTTGCCCATCTGGAAGCCACTAATTGACTGTACAATTTCGGAACGATGTGTAATTTCAGTTAAAGTCTCTTTATGATCCAGCAAAAGAATTGGCAAATTATCATCATTCTCGCCAGCTCTATACACGTCATAGGATTGATTCGAAGGGAAATCGATCTCCATATAGTACGTCGGATCGAAGCCAACTTCTCTCATTGCTTTCTCCATGCGCTGAATGAGTTGCTCCTGATCACCATCAAAAGTACTGTACTTGTACAATTTACGATCCAAGAATCGTTTGCACATATCTCTCAGCATATCATCTTTCTCTTGGCTCCAAAAGGTCAGCATCGTTTGCATCACCGACTCATCCAATAACAAATAATCCTCTAAGGAGATTTGATTCTGAATGAGATGAAGAATTGGCTCAACCATAAATCCGAACGCGTAGCCTTCCTCATACAAATGTTTCGCTCGCGCGAATACTTTATGCAGAAGAATTTCTGCACTTCTCGTAACGGGATGAAAATAAACTTGCCAATACATCTGATAGCGCGACATAAGATAATCCTCAACCGCATGCATGCCGCTTTCTTTGACAACAATATGCCCCTTGTAAGGCCTTATCACACGAAGAATTCGTTCCAGATCGAATGTACCATAGTTAACTCCTGTAAAATACGCATCGCGCAGTAAATAATCCATACGGTCCGCGTCCAACTGACTGGAAACCAGGCTGACGACAATCTCTTCGCTATAGGATTTACAGATGACTCCTGCAACCTTCTTTGGGAAATCCGGCGAGACACGGCGCAGCACTTCGTTCACTTCAGTATCCCCCAACACGATACGGCAGGACCAGTCTTCGTGCCTTGTGCCAAAAGCTTTCTCAAGCGAATGTGAGAACGGACCATGTCCCAAATCATGCAGCAATGCAGCGCACAGACATAAAAGCCGCTCTTCCTTCGGCCAATCCTCATAGTGATTGCGTTCGAATTGCGAAATAATTTTCCGCGTAATTTCATAGACCCCAAGCGAGTGGGAGAACCGACTATGTTCTGCTCCATGAAAAGTCAAATAGGACGTACCTAATTGCCGAATACGGCGCAAGCGTTGAAACTCACGGGTATTGATTAAATCCCAAATCGTATTGTCTTGCACATAAATATATTTGTGGACGGGATCTTTAAATACTTTCTCTTCATTCATACAGCTCCAACCTCCCTTGATATGGTTTTATATGGTTAATACTTTCGACATGTTCGACATGAACCCTTTAGATATGTCGAAGATTGTCGAATTGCAAATTCCAATTTATTCAGAGCTTCATCGCTGATTTCCTAGCACTTCTTATGCAATAGGTATTTGAAATGATCGTAATATAATCCTTACAACCCTTGTAAATAGGGACATCACCGTTTTTTACCGCTTTACATAATTATTCAGAATAGAGATGAAACTGCTGGTTTTCAGTGAAAATATGGTTGACTATTTTGGGAATCGTTGGTATCATAAGTCATAAGCAAATGTCGAAACATGACGATATTGATAAAAAATTGATAAAATCGAAAGGGGTTTTATATATATGATGAAATCTACCGGAATTGTTAGAAAAGTGGACGAACTAGGACGCGTTGTTATTCCTATCGAGTTGCGTCGCACGTTGGGTATTGGCGAGAAAGACGCTTTGGAAATATATGTAGACGGCGAGCGCATCATGCTGAAGAAATATGAGCCTGCTTGTATCTTCTGTGGCAATGCGGAGAATGTATCGTACTTTAAGGGAAAAATTGTTTGTCATATTTGTTTAGCAGAAATGCCAACACCTGTGACAAAATAAGAAAAGTAGTATATAATAGAAGTAGCACTTATCCTATTGGTAATTCTAACCTTTTTCATATCTCCTTTCATCTCTAACTTTGTTGGCTTCGGCCACGGGTTAGAGATCTTTTTTTGTATAGACCTTAGAAGACACAAGGGTTCTTATTCCAATTGTGCGTGAATGAATTTGTAAGTATATATGTAGTAGAAGGATTGGGCCCTAGGAGAGGGCCCTTTGCTGTGATAACTCTTCCTTAGCATTTTAGCGCTCAAGCAATGCATTATATACATCGCGCTTCGATAATCCTCGATCCGTCGCAACCAGCTTCAGCGCATCCTTGCGATCAATCCCGCGATCCTCGTAGTGGGCAACGTGCTCGCCAAGCGACTTCGCCTCCCACCATCCATCGGCCGCTTCTTGCACGGCCGCGTCGGAGGCGCCTTCGGCGATCACGCAGTACTCGCCCTGCGGCGGGTACTGCTCTAGATGCGCGAGGCACTCTGCGATCGTGCCGCGCACAAATTCCTCGTACCGCTTCGTCAACTCGCGGGCGAGGCAAACCCGGCGCTCCGCTCCCCACACTTCCGCCATGCGCAGAAGTGTTTTCTCAACGCGGTGCGGCGATTCATAGAACAGCAATGTGTCTTGCACATGCTGCAGCCCTTCAAGCAACTTCGTCCCGTCCTTTTTCTCCCTGGGGAGAAATCCGACGAAGGCGAATCGTTCTGTCGGCAGGCCTGACGCGATCAGCGCCGACAGCGCCGCATTGGCGCCGGGGATGGGCACCACCGGCACGCCCTGGTCAACGGCCATCCTCACCAGGTCATAACCTGGGTCGGAAATGGCCGGCAGACCGGCATCGCTGACTAGCGCGATGCTCTGCCCTTCAAGGAGCAAGCGTACCAGCTCCGGGCCGCTTGCTCCCTTGTTGTGCTCGTGATAGCTGACCAGTCGCGTCGCGACTTCGAAGTGGGTCAGCAGCTTGCGCGTTTGCCGCGTGTCTTCCGCGGCAATCAGGCTCACTTCCTTCAGCGTGCGGATCGCTCGGAAGGTCATATCTTCAAGGTTGCCGATGGGCGTGGCAACCAGGTATAGCGTGCCTATCCCGCTCGCATCCTCGCTGTAGCTTTTCTGTATCGTTACACTCACAGTTCAATCCCTCTTCACTTTGTATGATCGTACGGTATTTCCCTCATACTTTTATATTAAACCTACTTACGAGAACTCTAACGAACTTCGTCCACCATAGTAGATCTCTTTCAGCTCTTGGCAATACTCTTCCTTGTCTGTATATACGATCAGGGGCGGCAGCGTACGAATCTCCGGCTTGCCATCCTTCATCCCTTCAATCAGCACCATCATCGCTTCTTCACCCGCACGCGCATGCACATAACGGATTCGCTTCGGTTCAATCCGATACTGCCGCATGAGGCAGATGATATCGACCACGCGTGTAGCGCGATGCACCATGGCCACTTTACCGCCAGCCTTCACCAACTTGGCACATGCCGCAATCACATCTTCCAGTGTGCAATGGATCTCATGACGCGCCGCTGCAAAATGCGCATTACTATTCTGTTCCCCATTCGGTACTGGCAAATAGGGCGGATTCACGGTGACAGCATCGAACTGACCATGCCCCAACGTTTTGTGAATCGTCTTCAAATCGCCTTGCACCATATGCAGCCGTTCCCCTAGATCATTAATCTCCGCATTGCGCACAGCCATATCTGCCAGACGTTCCTGAATTTCAACGCCCCATATCTCTGCTCGCGTGCGTGTAGATAGCAATAGGGGAACAACGCCATTACCTGTACATAGATCTACAACTCGCCCCTTGGCTGGCAAACTAGCGAATCTCCCTAGAAGTACAGCATCCATCGAGAAGCTGAACACTTCATCACTTTGGATAATTTTCAATTCATATGTCAGTAAATCATCAATTCGTTCAGTTGGTTGTAAGGAAACTTGCTTCATACGTCTTTCCTTTCTCTTCATTGCTTATGATGGAAAAAAACCGTAAGGGATACACCCCTACGGCCAAACGACTTATTTATTTAAAAAGGATAAGCAAAACAAACAATCTCCCTCGGTCCGAAGGTGTCCATAATACACATTGCAAATATGAAATCCTTCATTGTATAAACGGGTTAAATTATCATATCCGGCTCCTGGTAGCTGCACCGGTTCCTCAGCCATATCTCTCGTCGGCTCCTCGATCACAGTCTCCTCTTGTCGGATAAGCTTACGGAGTTGCTGATTCTCTATGCTTAGTCTCTTATTTTCTTCGATGAGGGTAATAATCCGTTTCTTCAAGGCACCTAATTCCGCATACGTGGTACCCATTCGTTCTTCAATCCCATCTATTTGTCCAAAAATATCTTGTTTATCCACGCTTTCACCTCTAGTGCCATGCATGCTTACTGGCCAGCGCCTCCTTGGAACCCAGATCTTCTACTCCTGTTCAACAACATCATCGAATGGTAGATCTAGCGCTTTCCCAAGATCAAACAATTGAACCTTTGCTGTACGTTCTTTAATATTAAGCCCTAATACTTTACCACTGCCAAAAGATGTAATCACTAGTCGACCAACAGTCGGTAACGAATCTTTGGCACTTTCGTAGTTATCATGTTCATATTTCAAGCAGCACATTAATCTTCCGCATAACCCTGAAATCTTAGTCGGATTCAAGGACAGATTCTGATCTTTGGCCATCTTAATGGAGACTGGCTCGAAATCACCTAAGAAGGAAGAACAACATAGAATTCGCCCACACGGACCTATGCCACCCAGCATCTTCGCTTCATCACGCACACCAATTTGACGAAGCTCGATTCTTGTCCGGAAAATACTTGCCAAATCCTTCACAAGCTCCCGGAAATCGACGCGCCCCTCAGCCGTAAAATAAAAAATAATTTTATTGCGGTCAAAGGTATACTCTACGTCCACTAGCTTCATCTTAAGACTATGGTCTTTAATTTTATCATGACACGTTTGGAAAGCGTCTTTGGCTGCTTTTTTATTCTCTTCAACCAAATCAGCATCCGTATCATCAGCAATACGAATAACTTTTTTGAGTGGCAGAACCACATCGTTTTCTTTAACGATCTTTTTGCCCACTACGACCTTGCCGTATTCCACTCCGCGTGCGGTCTCAACAATAACGGCACTTTCTTTCTCGATCGGTAAATCAATGGGATCAAAATAATATATTTTACCCGCCTTCTTAAAGCGGACGCCAACCACTGAGTACATCTTACACCCCCTGCATCTCCACGAGCATTTTCTCTATAACCAGCTGAGAATTGGCATTGGAACGCAGTCGCTTTTGTAATTCTACGGCTTGCTCCATCATACGCACCCAGACTGAGACATCTCGGCTTAACGCGAGGGAGCTCATCCAGTCTAGCTGGTCATTATATACAAGCTTGTCTCTGCGCTCAAGGCGCAACTGCACCATATCTTTAAACCAGAGGATCAGTAAGTCGAACAAATCCGAAACATGATCCGCAAGTTCTGTTTTCACAATCCGCTGTTGCACAGTAATCATAGAAGTAGGGAAACGTGTGAGCGTCTCCTTCGCTAATTGTAACATTACGGTTCTCATTTCTGCAAACCAATTTGCTGCAATTAAATCTCTCGCCGCTTGCAAACCTGCTGTTACATGCGCCGCAGGTTGTACTAGTGCCGCGGGAAGCCCTTCTTCCAACAATGTAAGAACCATCTGCTCACGTGCCATTGGTGTAAATTGGATCCACTGTGCACGCGATTGAATCGTAGGTAACAAGGCGTTACCGTTCTCGGTAATCAGAATAGCTACCACTCGAGAGTTCGGTTCCTCAAGAAATTTCAACAAACTATTCGCAGCCTGCACCGTCATTTTCTCCGCATGATACAAGACATATATTTTCGTTCCGGATGCTGTTGCCCTGTAGGCGAACTCCTTCTGCAACTCCCGAATCTGTTCAATCTTAATTGAAGCGCCTTCAGGAGCGACCATATGAAGATCAGGATGATTGCCATGTTCGACCTTACGGCATTCTAGGCATTCGCCGCATGCTTCATCTGTCCCATTCTGACAATAGATCGCTTTGGCGAGTGCCATTGCCATTTCGGATCGACCTGTTCCAACAGGACCGCTAAAAATATACGCATGCGACAGCCTGTCTTGACGTAGTCCGTTCTGCAGCAGCCTTTTGGCCTCTGCTTGTCCCGGTATAGCTTGGAAGGACATTTATTTTCGCCCCATTACACACTTATATTTTTAAAATAACAAATTAATCAACATACCTCGGATTTCTCCGATTCTATGCAATATTTCGATCCGCCCCTGCTCATTCTCCAATAATTCATCAGCTAACAAGAGGAGCTCTTGATCGATAGCTTCCAACAGCTTATATCGTTTCGAACGGCCGCGACGATCCCAGCCCTTCGTATCTCTTAAGTTAACACCACGACGAGCTGTTTCCTCGAGGAACTGCCGTATAAGCAGCTTATATTGCAGAAGCTCTCTAACGGTCATGCCCCTCGACAAGCGGTCGCCTTGAAGTGTAATTTGTTGTACCATTTTGGTCAATTGTTCCTGCGTATACTTCTCATCGTGCTGTTGCATGATGTCAGAGAAATTGCGCGGAGCCATCTGTGGCGGAGGAACATTCTCACCAACTTTAATATTCTTACCGATGGGCTGCAGCCCCGGATTAATTTTCAAGACGCATCCATCCTTGTGTAGAGCTGAGTTTGTTTAGAAATGTTCGAATCTTTCGACGGGTAACACGAAAACAGCCGCTCCACCCACTTGCACTTCCACTGGGAATGGAATGTACGAATCGGTCGTTCCTCCCATTGGAGAAACTGGTGTCACCAACTGCTCGCGAATTTTACAATTTGCTCGAATCACCTGCATCACCTCTTGCACACGATCATCTTCCGTACCAATCATAAAGGTTGTATTCCCAGCACGCAAAAACCCACCGGTACTTGCCAACTTCGTGGCTCTAAACCCTTCCTTAATTAAAGCGTTAGAGAGACGGTTACTGTCTTTATCCTGAACAACGGCTACGACTAGTTTCATAGGTGATGCCTCCTTATATTATAAACTAAGAATGGGTTTTCCGCTTTATACGGAAATATGTTCCTCAAGCAACTGTTTGCAATCCTGCCATATATCCGCAGCTATGCTTTCTACATCTCGATTCGCATCGATCATCATTACACGTTCTGGATGATCAACAGCAATCTGGTGGAAGCCTGCCCGCACTCTGCTGTGATAATCGACATTTTTCTGCTCAATGCGATCCAACTGCTGTGTAAACTCTGTAGCACCTGCTCGCTGATTCAATCGCTCTAAGCTGACTTCAACGGGAACGTCCATCATATACGTTCTAGTTGCCTGCAGTCCTGAGCTCGCATATTTCGAAATATGCTTCACCATCTCGATATCTTCGCCAAGCCCATAAGATTGATAGGCTACACTGGCATCAATAAAGCGATCGCAAAGTACAATTCGACCAGCTTTCAGCGCTGGAAGGATAAGCTCGTGAACATGTTGCGCACGTGATGCTGCGTAAAGCAAAACCTCTGCTTGATCCACCATCTCCTCATTCACAGGATCGAGAATAATGCTGCGGATTTTATCGCTAATTGCGGTGCCACCCGGTTCTCTTGTCACAAGCACGTCATGTCCTAACTTTTGTAGCTCTTGGGCAATCTTTTTAAGTTGCGTTGTTTTGCCGGAGCCGTCCGGTCCTTCAAACGTAATGAATATTCCTTTCACGTCTTCCTCCTGTTTACTGCCTTCACGAAGTCCCTTCGTGCTCTGTGTATATAGTTAACTTGTTCGTCTGCCCAAAATAGGTTCCTTGAAACCTAATGCCCTGTTTAGCCAAGAATACGAGTGACTCAGCTACAGAAGCTGTTATGACTTCACCCCGATATAAATAAGGAATACCTGGCGGATAAGGAATGACCATCTCACCTGAACGCTTCCCAATCGCTTCCTCTATCTTAACCATTTGCGTTGTCTCTTGAAACAAGACATGATGGTCAAACCTTATTGGAGAGGAGATGGGCTCGTAGGTGGGTAATTTAATTATATTCGAGATAGGCGCCTGAAGTTCCTGCTTACGTCTCGTGATGTCCAAACAAATGTTGCTTAAAACTTGGACTACACGCCGCATATCCTCCCTTGAGTTAGCAGGAGTAAATACCAGTAAAACCAGATAGCCATCGGTCATCTCAACAAAGCAGCCATCTGCTTCTAAGCGTGCTTTGAGCTCGGTCCCAGATAAAGAATGGGTGGGATCATAAATCGCTATTTTAAAAGGATCTGTTGGCTCGACGACTCCATCGCCGCTTGATTGCTGATTCTCTCGTGGATAAACACCAAGACATCCTAACGCCTGTAGCTCTTCTCTGAATTCTTTCATGATATGGAGGCCTTGTTCCAACCACGCATGTCCTTCTGTATGTACTCGTTTTCTCGCTAAGTCTAAGGAGGCCATGATTGGATAGGATGGGCTTGAACTTTGCAGCATCGCCAACAATTGTCGAAGCGCCTTACGGTTGATCCTCGGACCTTGCACATGGAGCATGGCACCCATTGTCATAGCGGTTAGCATCTTATGTGTAGACTGCACGACGGCGTCGGCGCCTTGTGATAAAGCTGAGGCGGGCACTTCCTCATGGAATCCGAAATGCGCACCATGCGCTTCATCCACTAGCAGGAGCTTTCCTGTTTCATGCATCAACTTTGCAAAAGGCTTCAAATCCGTTCCGATACCGTAGTAATTAGGATTCGTTATAAATAAAGCTCTCGCAGTAGGATACTGCTCTATCGCTTGTCTAACAACCTCAATCTGTAAACCTGTTGCTACGCCTGTTTCAACGTCAACCTCTGGCGCTAAGAATACAGCCTCCGCCCCAGCAAGCATGAGCCCGTGAATAACGGACTTATGTACATTTCTTTGTACAAGGATGAGATCCCCCCTCTGACAGACAGCTCCAATCATCGCTAGATTACCAACCGTACTCCCCCCAACGAGAAAATACGTCTCCTCTGCGCCAAAACATGCTGCCGCGAGCTGCTCTGCCTCCCTGATCGCACCCTCTGGATGATGCAAATCATCCAACCCCGTTATTTCCGTATAATCAATCGACATGATCGATTGTAGAAAATCTGTACCTTCTTCCAGAAGCCCTTGTCCTGATTTATGACCTGGCACATGCAGACTAATGGACTTCGTAGCATGGTGGGCCACCATAGCCTCAAATAACGGGGCCCGAGCCCCATGTAAATGTTCGCTGCACACACAGATCAAACTCCCCCAGCTACATTAGCTTTCAATTTTCAATTAATTTACCCTTCTATAGTAGTGGATTACCGGTAAAAAAACAAAAAAAGCTTCTGTAAAAGAAGCTTCTCCTCTTAATTCATATACTGTTTCGAATTTCCCATGTAAAAAGCCTTCTTCATCTGATTCACAAAAAACGGATATTTCTGGTCAGAAACGCTCGTTTTGACGATCTCTTTACTACAATCATCACATATGAACGCCGTCACAATATGAATCCCGCCAACCCGCTGTTGCTCACAAATCATACATAGTCCAAACCGATTCTCCTCCATATGGATCCCCCCACGATCTTTTATGACTAGTATGTCCGATTGTCGATTCTCCTAAACTAGCTAAATGCTCATATTTTGGAAGGGAAATGCCGATAATACCTTCATAACATGTTACCGCAGCGCGGAGGTCTCGCTTATGTCAATCAAACAAGAATCCAATTTATCCAAACAATCTACGATTTACAGTTACACATTAATGAGGCGATTTTATCATTCGATATATAAAATAGTTATCTATTACGCTTCCCTCATTCTACTACTTTTGTACAAGTTCGACTCATCTCACTTGTTCCCACTACTAGTCAGTTATCCACTTATGCTCATCTTCCACACGCTTCTTGTTCGAGCTTATTTCCACTTCACCATCGGAATGGCTATGCGTGGTTGGTCCTATCGGTGGGGAATCTTCTGGTCTGGCTTCTTGCCCGAGGGCAATGCGTCCGTTCGTCTCGTTACCAAAGTACAGCTTCATCTGTTTGTCATCGGACTTGCCTTGATCCTCATCATGTATCCCTGGATCCCTGGTACTTGGCTTGCCCACCTAACGATTTTCCACTGTTGGATGCTTCTCCCGCGGCTTTGGATGCTATTCCGTTTCCAACCCTACCGCAAGGCTGGCTTAGTGAAAATATCAAGTAAGGATACATCTTGCTATGTACAGTAAATTTTCCACCGTAAGCCTATTCTAGCGATTAACTAGAAAAACTCCGAAAAACTCCATCTAATATTGTGATATTTATCGTTTATATCGAATTAGATGGATTTGGTACAGTTAAATTTGACCTCTGAGTCAGAAATAGCGAGTTCCAACGATATTAGATGTAAGTTTTCCAGCTAAATCATTTTTTTCGTTCAAATCGATGATACTAACTGCAGTTTCTACAGCTATTCCAGTTCCATCGGGATCTACGCTCACGATGGAATGCAAAAAGAGCCTTACCTAGATTTCTCTAAA
>NZ_LYPB01000056.1:0-366 GCF_001653565.1 Paenibacillus oryzisoli | reverse complement strand
CAGCTATTCCAGTTCCATCGGGATCTACGCTCACGATGGAATGCAAAAAGAGCCTTACCTAGATTTCTCTAAATAAGGCTCTTTCAGTTACAATTGCTTGGCAACGTTCTACTCTCCCAGAACCCTGCGGTTCAAGTACCATCGACGCTGGAAGGCTTAACGGTCGTGTTCGAGATGGGAACGCGTGGATCCCTTCCGCCATCATCACCAAACAGTCAAAGCGTTTTGTTTGCGCCTTGAAAACTAGATACGAAACTTGCGTAAAGTCAGATTTTCTTAGGAATTTTGGTTAAGCCCTCGACCGATTAGTATTCGTCAGCTGCATACGTTACCGCACTTCCACCTCGAACCTATCAACCTCGTCGT
>NZ_LYPB01000055.1 GCF_001653565.1 Paenibacillus oryzisoli | reverse complement strand
TTCACTACGGGACGTAGCTCAGCTTGGTAGAGCACCTGCTTTGGGAGCAGGGGGTCGCATGTTCAAATCGTGTCGTCCCGACCAGTTTTAGTTTTTCTTATATGCGGGCGTAGTTTAATGGTAGAACTTCAGCCTTCCAAGCTGATCGCGCGGGTTCGATTCCCGCCGCCCGCTTACACAAGAAAGAGACGACCTTCGGGTGGTCTCTTTCTTCATTATTAGGGATTTGAACCTCTAGGTTTCAATGAGCAATAAACCTACTGCTCGTTATTTAACTGGATTTTCTCCATCTATTTGAAGGGTATTTCTTGAATTTGAAAGATTAAATGTATTTCTTGTAGTTGTATTCCTTCGATTTGCTGGATTCTTCAAATTACATAGGAAATAGATGTACATTATCCATCTAATCACGAAAATACGTCAGATTCGAGTAAATTAGCTGTAGTTTATACATCTAAACACGAATCTGGTGTCTTCTTGCGTTCGCAGGAGAGTGATAGAATTATCGGTGCAGAGTGTCGACGTTCCGTCTCATCTTCAAATTTTCCAATAGTCATCCTCGTATATCTAGGTTAAAATGGGAAAAACATGCAATGGGGGACTAACCGAAATGAACGCTATTGAAAATCGTATTCAGGGGTTACACAATTATCATGCGGAGTTAACGGCGACAGCTGATCTAGCTGCATTCTGGGAGCGCACATATGCAGAAGCTACGCAAGCAGTATCGTATACAAGAGAGACGGTGCCTTCATCTTTTGTACAAGCGGAAGTGAATAAGATTGTCTTGCAAGGGGCTGCGGAAACACCGATCCATGCTTGGTTGTTGCTGCCTAATGCAGAGAGTAAGTCGAAGAAGGTACCATGTATTGTTACATTCCCAGGCTATACGGGCTCCAAGGGTAGACCCGAGGATCATGCAGCATGGCTGCTTATGGGTTATGCGGTACTTGCCGTTGATGTACGCGGGCAGGGCGGCGATAGCGGTAACCTGCTGCCTCAGGAGACGGGTATGACGAGAGGATGGATTACACAGGGGATTCTCGACCCAGAGACGAGCTATTATCGTGCGGTTGCGATCGATTCCTTGCGTGCTGTACAATGCGCGTTAGGGCAGCCGGAGATCGACAGTGAGCGGGTATTCGTGTTCGGTGGAAGCCAAGGCGGCGGGCTGGCGCTACTCGTAACCGCGCTCGAGAAGCGCATTCGGGCAACGATTGCTCATGTCCCGAATCAATGTCACATGGATCTGGGTCTCTTGAATTCGGTTAGTTCGCTTAGTGAGGCAGCGGATTTCGTGACTCGTTTCCCGGAGTATCTGTCTCATGTACTGCGAACGGTTTCTTATTTTGACATCATGAATCTAGGTGATCGTATTGGGCAGCCTGTTCATGTTACGGTAGGGTTGAAGGATACGTGCTGCTTACCAGAAGCGATATTCGCTGCTTATAACCGAATTGAATCCCCAAATAAATCTATAGAAGTGTATCCCTTCATGGGGCATGCAACACCTCCTGGTTCCCATGCAGCTGCACATGCCTTTTTCTCAAAATGGTAAGGACAGAAACAAGGGCCATATAAAGTGTGCTAGACCCTACCTTTTCCGAGATCTCATGGATCTGCAAAGGTGGGGTCTTTGTGTGTGCGAAGGGTTGAGGTGATCGATCATTTCCGTACAAAGTAAGAAGCAGAACAGTTGGATAAGATAACCTATAGCTAACGTGAAGGGAGGTGTTGACGGATGAAGGTCACAGAGGAATCATTTGAAGAGGTATTTGAGCTAATGGAAGCCGCATTTCCAGATACGGAAATTAGGACGTATGAGGGCCAGCGGGCACTGCTAGCGCATCCTAACTACAGATTAGATATAGAGCGAGATGATCAGGGGCAATTGCTCGGCTTCCTAGCGAGTTGGAACTTTAGCACGTTTCGATTTGTGGAACACATTGCTGTGAATGGTGCCATCAGAGGTGGCGGGATTGGCAAGCGCATGCTGACGGCGTATATGAGCAGTGCAGGTACACCAATCGTACTTGAAGTCGAGCCTCCGACTACTTCAGATGCAACTCGGAGAATTGAATTCTATAAGCGCTGCGGGTTCCATTTGAACCTCTTTCCTTATGCGCAGCCTCCACTTCGAGAAGGGCAACCGAAATTGCCTCTCAACATCATGAGTTATCCTAACCCGATGACGGACAATGAGTTTAATCCCTGTAAACGGATCCTGTTTACCGAGGTGTATCGGCAGCTGCTCTGAGAAGAGTGGCTGTTTTCATGTGCTTACATAGAAAAGGAAACACTTACCATCTCGCAAAAGTTGTCAGGGCAAAACGAACTATGCTAGTCTAACATAGACAAAAAATGCCGAATCTCAGAGCATCGAAAGCTCTGGTACGGGGGACTTCTTTACTTGGGGTGAATGAATGCTCAGTTAGTCTGTCTATGGCTAATGGGGCGCACTAGGGAAAACCTCTTCCCGAACCCGTCAACTAACCTCGGAGGCTTCAAGGAGGCACAATCGTTTTGAAACTTTTTTCCAAAAGCTTTATTTGTTCATGCGCGCTTCTAGGCGCAGCTATTTCCCTATTCGCCGCTCCATCTGCACATGCCGCTGCCCCTGATACCTCTTCGGTGAAGGTTCAGGTCAATGATGACCTGGTGAAGTTCCCGGAAGATCAACCGTTTATTGATACGGATGGTAAACTTCAAGTGCCGCTGCGCGTGTTGTCGGAGAAGTTGGGTTATCAAGTGGGATGGGCGAAGCAAGGCGATGAAGTCGTCGTCACGCTGATGAACAAGCAACAGGCGATTCAACTCACTACAGACGATGAGCAAGCGATCGTGAATAGTAAGTTAGTTGCTTTAGAGAGTAGTCCAACGCTAGTTAAAGGGAGTACCTATGTCCCTCTACGTTTCGTGACAGAGACATTCGGATCTGCGATTGCGTGGAACGATGCGAATAAAGTCGCGATCGTGGAAGAGGATGGAAAGCCTCACAAGCCAGCTTGGATCGCACCCCCGCCAGTAGCCGCAGCGGCCCCAGTGGCCAAGGTCATTCAGCCATCTATTGCGGCTCAAATTATTCAAGCTGCTACGACTTTCAAAGGGACGCCATACCGGTGGGGAGGAACAACGCCTAAGGGCTTCGATTGCTCTGGATTCGTTCGTTATATATACGAGGCCAAAGGCATCGACCTGCCACGCACCTCCGTGCAAATGTACGATCAAGTGGGGGCGAGAGTGACGGATTTGCAAGAGGGAGACCTAGTCTTCTTTGCTTCTGGTATCGTCAATCATGTGGGCATTTACATTGGAAATAATCAATTCATTTCCTCAACAACGTCCGTTGGTGTAACAGTTGATAGTCTCGCTAGCTCCTATTGGGGCTCTAGATATGTAGGTGCCAAGCGCGTATTATAGGTTGTTATGAATGAAGTGCAAGCATGATGTATGAGAGCGTACGTTCGCTAAGTCTTTCTTGATAGAAAGCAAAGCGGCATATGCTCTTTTTTTTGCGCGGAATTGTGCGATTTTTATCGAATTTTTGAGGATTATAGCCTATAATGGAACAAGGATTGGAAGAAGGTGGGTGACGCGTGCGACATGCAAGTTAGTGTCTGGAAAAGCTGGTTTCATAAGATAAAATTGTCGGTCCGAACAGAACGCATGTACAACGTGGAAACAGGTCCTGCCATACCGGAAGACATTCGGTTTGTGATTACGCAATTTTTTCATACATATAACCATTTCAAAGGGGCAAGACAATTTCAAACGGATACTTTTATTAAAGAAGTATTTTATGCAACGAAGCAAGATCCGAGGGATCTGCGCTCTATTGATGAGATGGAAAGTTATATTCAGAGCAAGAATGTGAACCGGTTACGACTGAAATCTTATGTCATTGATGAATATTTACGCGTTGGTGAGAAGGTATGCATGATTGGTGTGACGCGGGAGTTCAGTAATGCGCATCGTAATCGAGTGCTTTATTTTATCATACAAGAAGAAGGTACTTGGCGGTTTCATCATATTGTGAGATCACATCATGGCAAAATTATTGAGAAATTTCAGGTAAAGGAACAGGTTGGATTCGTAGTGGGGGATGATAAGGTGGCGCTGCTCTTTCTTACACATGCTGATTCGGCCGATGCTTCTACGTTTATGTTAGGGGATTATGTTCACTCAGAAGGCTATCTAGAAGTGGAGCAAGAAGTCAGCGGTCAGCTCTATTATCGCATTGTTCGGATGAATCGCGTACATTAGGAAAGTTGTATCGTCAGATCTATAAGCGGCATGAATAGGCTTTGCTCGGTTGTCGAGTAACGCTTATTTGGTGTATGCGAAAGAGCTATGCAAGTGGACACAACCTACCTCCATATGAAAGAATGGAACTAAAGTGGATCAGGTGGAAGGTTAGGTGTACATGCCTGAAAGGGAGGCAAAGATGGAGAGGGAACCGATGGAGCTGCAGGAGCAGTTTTGGAAAAGAGTAGATGGCGAGCAGTTAGGACAGATTCTACAAACAATAGCCTTGAGCAGGGGGCTGGAGCCTAACCGTCTTGCTTTTGTATGTATAGGGACAGATCGCTCAACAGGCGATTCGCTGGGTCCACTTGTGGGAAGCAGGCTCGAGGAATGGGGCTATCCACACGTCATTGGTACGTTGGCAGCACCATGTGATGCTACGAATTTGGCCATACGTTTGCAAGAAATTCCACCGAATGTTGTTGTTATTGCGATCGATGCTTGTTTGGGGCGCAAACTGAGTGTGGGTCTGTACCAGTTATCGAACCAGCCTCTGGCTCCAGGCAAATCAGTAGGGAAAGATTTACCTCCCGTTGGCGATTATACGATTGCGGCGATCGTCAATGTGGATGGACCTAGACAGTATAATGTTCTGCAAACGACTTCGTTATATCGTGTTATGCAGATGGCTGAAGAAGTAATTCGTGCAATTGTTCATGCAATTCCTTTGTAGCTGAGGGGCAGCAAAGAGGAGAAAGATCGGAGTGATGGGTGAGTGATTGGAGCAGGTGGGCCAGGAGGAATGGGGCGGCTTTCCGACCGGAATCGTCCAAAGGCCAAGTTGAAGGATGTATCGATACGAAGGATTTTGTTATTGTTCAAAAGATATTGGGGACAGCTCTTGGTCATTATTGGCTTGGCACTGCTTGCGGCAGTGATGGGGTTGATCCCTCCTCTAGTTATGAAGGAAATTATTGATACGGCCATTCCACAAGGGCGTGTTCAGTTATTGTCTGTGATGGCGCTGCTGTTAATCGTGCTGCCGGTATTAAGCGGCGTAGTTGGCGTATGGCAAAACCATCTCAATACCAAAGTAACCCAAGGGGTTATCCGGGATTTGGGGCAATCGCTGTTTCACAATTTGCAGCGGCAATCGATGTCGTTCTTCACGGACGCGCGTTCTGGCGAAATTGTTCAGCGGATCACAGGGGATGTACAGTCTGTACAGAGTGTGGTTACGTCCATAGTCGTCTCTTCGATTACGCAGATCGTCATTGTTTTCACAACAATTGGGATATTGTTTGCGTTAGATTGGAAGCTGGCGATTATTTCGGTGCTTATTCTGCCTCTTTTCGTTTTGCCTGTAAAAAAGGTATCCAAGCTACGAAAGGACCTACGCATCGAAACACAAAAAGTGCGATCCGATATTACCTCGCAACTGAATGAGAATTTCGGCATATCAGGCGCGTTGTTGACGCGGATTTTTGGCAGAGAGAAGCAACAAGAGCAAGAATTCACAACGATGAACCAAAAGGTGATGGATCTTGAACTGCGGCTCAATCTAGTTGGCCGTTGGTTCGGAATGGCAACTAGTACGTTAGGGCCGTTAGGTACGGCTATTATTTATATCTATGGCGGCTATTCCGTCATTCAGGGTGATATGACTTTAGGCTCGATTGTCGCGTTTACGGCGTATTTGGGACGGCTGTATATGCCAGTAGGGACATTGCTGAATCTACATGTGGAGGTCGCGACAGCGCTGGGGGTATTTCAGCGGATTTTTGAGTATCAGGACATGGTACCTGACGTCATGGATGCTGATGGCGCGCGTCCGTTAGGCAAGGTGGCGGGGCATGTCCGATATAAGCAGGTGTCATTCGCTTATAAGGTTGGGGAGCAGAGGAGAGTGAGGGAGAGGGATGGACAGGAGAGTAGACGGAAGGAAGTAAGGGAGAGCGGGAAGACGGCTGAGCTTGGCGAGGGAGCCGAGAGAGGAAGACAGGTGAAGCAAAGCGAGGGAGCCGAGAGAGGAAGACAGGTGGAGCAAAGCGAGGGAACTGAGAGAGGGAACCGGGCTGAGCAAGGCGAGGGAGCAGACAGAGGAAGACAGGTGGAGCAAAGCGAGGGAACTGAGAGAGGGAAGCGGGCTGAGCAAAGCGAGGGAGCCGAGAGAGGAAGACAGGTGGAGCAAAGCGAGGGAGCCGAGAGAGGGAAACGGGCTGAGCAAGGCGAGGGAGCAGACAGAATAAGACAGGTGGAGCAAAGCGAGGGAACTGAGAGAGGGAGGCGGGCTGAGCAAAGCGAGGGAGCCGAGAGAGGGAAGCGGGCTGTGCAAGGCGAGGGAGCCGAGAGAGGAAGACAGGTGGAGCAAAGCGAGGGAACTGAGAGAGGGAAGCGGGTGGAGCTTGGCGAGGGAACTGAGAGAGGAAGACAGGTGGAGCAAAGCGAGGGAGCAGAGAGAGGGAACCGGGCTGAGCAAGGCGAGGGAGCCGAGAGAGGGAAGCGGGCTGAGCAAGGCGAGGGAGCCGAGAGAGGAAGACAGGTGGAGCAAAGCGAGGGAGCAGACAGAGGGAAGCGGGCTGAGCAAGGCAGGGAAAGGGAGAAGGTGCAGTATGCGCTGCGCGACATCACCTTTGAGGCGCAGCCTGGTGAGATGGTCGCGCTTGTTGGACCTAGCGGCGCCGGGAAGTCGACGCTGATCGGGATGATCGCGCGGCTGTATGATCCGACAGCCGGTGCTGTTGAAGTCGACGGCGTGAACGTCCGCGACGTGGAGTTGGCGTCACTGCGAGCGCAGATCGCGTATGTGACGCAGGAGTCTTTTCTGTTCCACGCGACGATTGGCGACAACCTGCGCTTCGCGCGGGAGGACGCAACGCGTGAGGAGATGGAGGCCGCTTGTCGGCAGGCCTACATCCACGATTTCATCATGTCGCTCCCCGAAGGGTACGACACGATGGTTGGAGAGCGCGGCCACCGGCTCTCCGGTGGCGAGCGCCAGCGGATCGCGATTGCTCGCGCGATCCTGAAGCGCCCGCGCATCCTCATCCTCGATGAGGCGACGTCGCACTTGGACTCGGAATCCGAGTCCTATGTGCAGGCGGCGCTCGAGGAGCTGATGCAAGGGCGCACGACGCTCGTGATCGCGCACCGGCTCTCCACGGTGCTGGCCGCCGATCACATTTTGGTGATCGAAGCGGGCAGTGTCGTGGAGCGGGGCACGCACAGCGAACTGCTCGCACTGGAAGGGCTTTATGCGCGGCTGTACAGCACTCAGTTCGCGAAGGCTGCCGAAGAGGCAGTGAAGGGCGGCTTAGGGTAGCCGCTGAAGCACAGGCAATAGCACCCGCAGAATAGGCGGGAACTCGAAAATAAGGCCCAAAAAGGGCCTTATTCCAGGACGAGGCAGCCTCGGCGAAGGGAATAGCGCCGAAAAAGGGCGCTATCTGTGTAAATCGCCCGCAGAATAGGCGGGAACTCGGAAATAAGGCCCAAAAAGGGCCTTATTCCAGGACGAGGTAGCCTCGGCGAAGGGAATAGCGCCTAAAAAGGGCGCTATCTGTGTAAATCGCCCGCAGAATAGGCGGGAACTCGGAAATAAGGCCCAAAAAGGGCCTTATTCCAGGGCGAGGTAACCTCGGGGGATGAAGTAAAATAGTTTGTGTAACAAAATTTGGAGTCTTCACAGACAACAAAAAAGTAGGGTATTCTCGGGATTACGACACCACCAAGAAAGGACCCTACT
>NZ_LYPB01000054.1 GCF_001653565.1 Paenibacillus oryzisoli | reverse complement strand
GTCGGCTATGTACTTCCGCCACCTCGCGGTGTACTGGAGACTTTCACTCCTTAGTCGTTGCGCTGCCAAGCGCACAAAAGCTTGAGCACCATTGTACTCAAGCTTCTCTCACTCCTTACACGGGGATCCGCACAAGAAATGTGCTGCCTACACCCTGTAGACTCTCGACATGAATCGTCCCTTGCGCCGCATCCACAAGGTTCTTCGCGATGGCAAGTCCAAGCCCATGACCGCCAACCTGCCGGGTGCGTGCCTTATCCTGCCGGTAAAACCGATCAAACACACGCGGAATCGCCTCCAGCGCAATCCCCATTCCGTTATCCCTCACCTCAAGCGTAAGATAGCGGGCTCCTTTTTCAACTTTATCCGCAAGAATGACATTCACATCTCCACCATCCAGCGTATATTTAATCGCATTATCGATGAGAATTACCAGCAATTGCACCAATTTATCTCGGTCCCACTCTACGGTCAGGTCGCCAGGGACGTGCAGCTTCAGTGCCATGCCTTTGGCCTGTGCTGCGGGCAGCAGCTTCGCTATGACGCTTTCGGCGGCGGCTTTCACCTGAAAGCTGGAACGATCCAGCACGAACTCGTCAGCATCCGTCCGTGCCAGCTGCAACAGCTCACTGGTCAGCCTCGTGATGGCGTTGACCTCATCTTTCATCCCTTTCAGCACGTTATTCGTGAAGGGATTACTTACGTCCGCATCGAGCTGCAGCGCCTCGATCGAGGTGAGCATGACGCTGAGCGGCGTACGCAGCTCATGCGAAGCATCGGCGACGAACTCGCGTTGCCGCTCATACGCCTTCGCAATAGGAATGATCGCTCGACGGGCCATGCGATGACTGAACCATAGCGCGAGTACAAAGAAGAGCAGCGCCATGCCAAGCATCAGGATGAGCAATAAGCGAAAAAGCTGATGCTGGAAGGTAACCTCCTTCCCCACATAGAGGGTACCGATCAACTGTCCGTTCTTCTTGAGCTCCCGATTGCTCACAAGAAACCGCGCATCTTCTCCGATTGGCGGTCGACCGTGGGCATCCACCGAAGGTTGATCGAACGTCTGCAATTTCATTTGCCGAGTCCGCTCTCCCTTGAACTGTTCCTTCGCGATTAACGCCATCATCTGTTCTCGCAATTCCGGCTGCGTCTCGTCCCCTAACTGCACATTCCCTATATCGGAAATGAGGTAATAGAACGATTGATCCGTACTAAGCGAGAAGGCATCCTCCACAGAACGCGGTGGTTGACGCTTAGGATTCGTGTCTTCATCCACCCATTTCTGCAAAACCTGCAATTCACTATTCGTTAACTCGTTGAGATGGGACCGTTGGTCGCTCCAGATGAACACGTATAGCAAGGCATAAACTATCACGACGAATAACCCTAGAAAGATCATCAGCACGCCGCTATATTGCAGCGTAAGTTTATGGCGCGTCTGGTCAAATAAATTCCCTTCCGTTAAGCGCTTCTTCAGCCAGCTCTTGTTACGCTTCAATTTTGTACCCTACGCCTCTCACGCTCTGAATAAGCTCCCGTGCATCGGAAGACTCTAGCTTCTTACGAATTAATTTGACGATTGCATCGATTGATTTCAAATTGACGTCGGCATCCAAGCCCCACACTTTATCCAAAATAACCTCACGCGTAAGCGTCCGCCCCTTATTCTGCAGCAGTAAGTCCAAAATCTGAAACTCACGCGGAGACAACTGGATCTCCTGACCACCCTGCCGAACCATCTGATTCGTTCGCTGCAATTCCAGCTCTCCCATTCGCACAATGTCATCCTGCAAAGGAACGAAGCTTCTACGCATCAGCGCCCGTAAGCGAGCCAACAGCTCATCCATTTCAAAAGGCTTCACCAAGTAATCATCCGCTCCCGCATCCAACCCTTCTACGCGATCTCGCAGACCGTCCTTGGCTGTCAGCATCAGAATAGCTCCTCGATATCCAGCCTGACGCAGCCTTGCACAAGTGTCACGACCATCCCCATCAGGCATCATCCAATCCAGAATAACCACATCATAGCTAGAGGCTGCGGCATAATCGAAGGCATCGTTCCCCGTTTGCACCCAATCGACGCTGCAGCCGGTCTTTTTTTTCAACATATACGTCGTTAGCTCGCCTAATTTCACGTCATCTTCCGCTAATAAAAGCTTCATCTATCCGCCACCTTCACTCGTTCACTCTATTTCTTTTTAGTATAATCTATCGCCTTGAGGCTTTCACCGTAATTTCACCAAGTCGGGATAAGATTGGTCACATGGAACACCAAATCTACGAAAACGAAGGGAAGATCCCCATGAAAATCAAAATGAAAATTATCCTAGCAAGCGCATTATCCGTTGTATTAGCAGGCAGTGGCATTATTGCTTTAAGCTCAGGCAGCAGCCAAGTATTAGCTGCGACCGACGCACCTTCCGCAACATCCGTACCGAAGGATAAGCCAGCCAAACCGAAGCCAAGGGCCGGCGGTCAAGGAGGGCAAGGCGGCCCAGCTCCTGATTCCAACCACGACGGTATCGATTGTCCTGAACAAGGGCAAGGAGAAGCTGTTCTGCCAAGCTCGTCTGCCAGCTCTGCCACTTCTAATGGCGAAGCAAGCAGCGAAGTTACGAATCCTTCCACCTACTCCGTTGTGATTAGAGGCGGTCTCAACACAGACCCTCAGGACAAAGGACGACCCGTTGTACTGATTGCCGCCGCTCTCGGTGTCCCTACCGAGGTGTTTCGAGAAGCTTTTAGCGGTGTGACGCCATCTGGTTTAGACAGTCAACCGAGTCATGAGCTCGCACAACGGAACAAAGCCGCTTTAATGAAAGTTCTTTCCCCTTACGGCATCACCAACGAACGTCTGGATGAGGTATCTAATTTCTACCGCTACAATGGGAATCGAACAGCAACTTGGCAAAAGACCCCCGCAACCGCAACAGCTATCGTCACCGATGGCGTGGTGACTGGTGTTACGATCACGAATCCGGGAGCTGGCTATTCCTCCACGCCAACAGTTACCATCACAGGTCCTACTGGCACCGTAACCGCTAAAGCGGTGGTGACAAATACACAAGACTTTAAGACGAATGGCAGCATCACCTCGATTACCCTCGATTAAATTAAGAAGGAGCTTGTCACAGATGGTCTGTGGCGAGCTCCTTTTCCCGTTAATATTTGGAACAACTGGAACCATTCGATTCTCATGCCTGCCTTGTTTCCAAACGGAGAATGGTAGTATCATAGGGAGATACTTAAATTAACCAGAGGTAAATTAAATCATGAAGATGAAAGATTGGGACATTAATCTTAAAATCCGCCTCGGCGGAGAAACCGCTTTTAACGTAATTTTTTGGGCATTCTTTCCGTTCTTATCCATCTACTTCGCCAATTCGTTCGGTAAAGGTTGGACAGGTCTTCTTCTGGTCTTATCGCAGGCGCTTTCTGTGTTCGGCAATTTGCTCGGTGGCTACAGCGCAGATCGGTTCGGGCGCAAAAGAATGATGGTGATCGCCGCTTTGGGACAAGCGGTCGGTTATGGCATCTTCGCGCTGGCCGCTTCTCCATGGCTGGCCCTGCCAGTTATGAGCTTCATCGGCTTCAGCTTCGCTAGCTTTTGCGGTTCGTTATATTGGCCAGCCAGCCAAGCTATGGTAGCGGATGTCGTGGATGAGGAGCATCGTTCGAGCGTGTTCGCTATCTTTTATACAACCGCTAACATGGCCGTCGTTGTAGGACCTCTTCTCGGCTCACTCCTCTACAAGGACAATCCGTATCTCGTTCTGGCCGCTGCAGCTGTGGTTTGTGTGTTGCTGGCGCTCATGATGTCACGACGCTTACACGAAACATTGCCGAAGCAACTCGCGGATCGCCATCGTGCACAGGCGGACACCCCTTGGTATCATGCCATCGCCGTGCAGCTGCGCGACTACAAAGTCATCGCCACCGACCGTGTCTTCCTGCTGTTCGTCATCGCTGGCGTGCTGCTATCCCAGACCTTCATGCAGTTGGATTTGCTTTTTCCCGTCTTCTTGGAAGAAACAATGCCGCTCACCACGATCTTCTCCTACAATGACTGGGATCTCCAGCTCACGGGTAAGCAACTGTTCGGCTTGATCGTCTCTGAGAACGGTCTATTCGTCGCCATTTTCACAGTCATCGTGACCAAATGGATGTTAATGTACCGCGATCGCTACGTATTCATCGGCGGCTCGCTTTTCTATGCGCTTGGCATGGTGTTGTTCTGCCAGATGTCTACCTTCTGGGGACTTACCATCGCGATAGCCGTCTTCACCCTTGCCGAGCTCATGTCCGCAGGACCCCAGCAGGCCTTCGTATCCAGATTGGCGCCGGATCATATTCGCGGCCAGTATTTTGCCGCTTCTAGCCTGCGCTATACGCTCGGGCGTACCATAGCACCGCTATCCATTCCGATCAGCTCGTGGATCGGCTTTACTTGGACATTCATCTTGTTGGCGGCATTAGCTGTGTTGTCAGCAGCCATCTACAACATGATGTTTAATCAGTATGACAAGCAGACTGCGCTGCAGTAGGCTGATTGGAAAAAGCACCCATGAGGGTGCTTTTTCTTCAACATCTGCATGGTTATAGGTAGCTGCGACGGCACTAGGAACTGCGTGTTAGGCCCTTCTTTATCAAATAACTGGAAAATATGTTGTTAATTTCGGTGTTTTCCTATATAAATTAACTTTAACTGGAAAACATACAGTTATTTCTGCTCCGTTCTCACTTTTCCGGCGGAATTGGTAAATTTAGATGGAGGAAATCCATCTATTCCTCTCAAATTGCAAAAAATCCGGAAATTAGATGGAGAAAATCCATCTAAACCAAGAGCTGCATGGAGAAGTGGCTCATCTCGGGCCAAATTTCTGGTGGGGGGCGTGCACCTACAGCTACTCGTCCGACTCACCTCAGCTGCTCCGACCATTCCACTCACCTGCAGTAACTTCCGTTGGTTCCCTCTGCATATCCCGCAATCATCTACGCTCGCAAGCTACGCCGTCTCCGTCCCCGTCCAGCTTCGCACTGTAGCCAGGCTCTCCTTGCTTGATATTATATGCGCCAGCTTCGTTGGCTTCCTTGCAGGAGTTGTATACCACCGATGGTTTAGATGTCGCCGTTGTCGGCGGCTTCGACGTCGTCGCGGGTTTCGGAGTTGTCGTTGGAGCTGCTGACTTCGGCGATGACGTTGCGCCACCCTTCACTACACTCTCATGATACCCATCCTCTTGCGCATAATTTTCTACGCTCCAGATGTTCACACCTTTCTGTTGGGCTGCCTTCTGAATCGCCCTGAACTGATCCACATATTTCACATTCGGCGGATAGATATAGGCAACTCTGGCATACCCATTCTCGAGCAGAAGCTCGTTGAACATGTGATCCCCGATATAGAGATAGCACAATAAACGACCATATTTATCCCGCTCCGACACATCCAATTCCAGTTGGACGTCTTTGCCTGTGAGCATCGTTTTGGCATAGTTGGACGCATCCAGCGCAAAAGGCTGCACCGGCTTCTCCGGGTCTACGCTCTCGGGCGTGTCCACTAGGAGGAGACGGATCGTCTCTTCTTTGACTTTGCCGCCATCAGCAAATGACACTTTCATCGTGTCGCCATCAACGACGCGGACTACCTTAGCAGCAATACGCTTGCCATTCTCCTTCGTCGATGGGGTTGATCCTGCTGCAGTAGCTGAGGCTGTAGCCTTGCTGCCTGCAGCAGCAACAGGACTATTCTCTCCCCCGGAAGCGCTGCAAGCCGTTGCCAGCAACATTAGTAGGCTGAGTCCAGCAGCCATGATCGTTCTTTTCGCGTTTATCATGTATGAAATCCTCCAATGATGACTGTTTCTATCTGTCTATGAAAGTATAGCAGAATTCAGACCAAGATGAGTTCCCAGGCATGAAAAAAGACGGCTCGCGCCGTCTTACCTTACACTCGATTTACCCAACAGTCCGAAATCATCGAACAAAACGCAGCGTCGGCTTTATTCATCCTAAATTGGTCCGATTTCGCCTAACTAAATCACCTCAAGCAGCCCGCACGCGAGAAAAACCGCCATTTAGTTCGGTAGAATCGGACTATTCCGCCTTTACTGAAGAGAATCCTCAGTTTAGTTCGGCAAAATCGGACTAACACGCATTCCACCAGAATCCACTGCGCCATTCTACCCTATCAATGCGTAATCACTTGGCCATCCCCCTTCACAATAACCAGCCGATTCTTGCGTATCATTTTGCCTGCCGCAGCTGCCTTGGCATTGGTTGGAGGCACAGGAGGCGAACTGCCGCATGAACAATCCTTACTGCATGGGGTAATGGTAAGGTCCCCGTCCGGCACATTTACATTAATAGAGCCCATCAACGAGTTAGCGCTGTCCAAAATATCTAAACCAACAAAAGAAAACATCACAATGTCATCTGTCGCACCTTGTCTTTCTACTAAAGTAAGTGCGTATGGCCCTTGGAAGGTTATCCCTAGGAAATTAAAATAACCTGTACCGCTTACTTCTAAAACAGTGTCTCCTGTTAGCGAGGTATAACATTTCGGAAGACTAACGGAGTTAGACGTGAACGCACCGTCCTCGACAGTAAAATAGATCAGGCTCCCCTCCATCTTACCATTCGGGCATATTTGAATCCGCAACGTCAGTTCTTGCTCCTCTACGTAACTGTTAACGGTACCGCTGCAGGAGCAGCACCTTTTCGTTTTTCTCGGCGTGTCGTTTACATTAACATTAATAATCGGTTTGACGATCACTTCAATTTCATTTTTTTGCTCTTTCTTCTTACTCTCCATAACCTTCATCCCTTCTAGTTAGCACCGGGTCCTGCATAGACAGAGACCAATCACTCTATTCTATGAAGATCAACGAAGTAAGATATGGGGACATAAATAGTATTCATTAACCTATTTACCTTTGTTACATGCTGGGTGATGCTCGTGAATTAGAAAAAGCACCCCCCTTGGGTGCTTTTCAAATCACAATATCACATCATACTTCACGTAGATCTGGTGTCGAATGCTAGCTCTTAAACGATCTAGCATACGCATTCTTTCGGACTCCAGTTCCAGAAACTCAAAGTTTTGAATATTGTTTAAAGCTTCCAGACGATGCTTCGCCATCCAAATCTCCTCTACCTGTCTGCGCGTTTTCACCTTTTGTCTGCTGGCCATCGTAATCATCTCTACATCTCCTCATCATGTCTACTTGTCATTGGTTGTTGCTGTTGTGACTAGTTTACGATCGAGATGTGTCAGACAGATGTCAGGATGTTATTTTTACTAACGTTAAGGTGAAAGTCGAACCTCGCTCGCTGCTCTCACGTAAGAATAACTGCCCTCGCTGCGCTTGGGCTAACATCAGGCTGTACGGCAGGCCTAAACCAAGGCCTCTCACTTTATGTTTTTTGACGCCGCCACGATAAAATCTTTCGAAAATAAACGGCCGCTCCTCCTCCGGAATTCCCTTCCCTTGATCGGTTACATCGATGCCAATATGACTATCGCTGAAATCGTATAAAGATAGCTGTAAAGCACCACGACTGGCACCAGCATGTAAGCTATTGTTCAACAGATTGATGAGAATCTGCTGGATTCTTCCCGAATCCCCTTCAATCGGAAGGACCTCTCTTACGCTCTGAACTTGAATGTCCAGCTTCTGATGCTCCTCCTGGGCAATTCGCCACTGGTGCACGACTTCCCGTGTAAAAGCGTTCAATTCGATCTGCTCGTTCGTGATACGAAGCGCGCCGGTTGCAAAACCATTGAAATCAAGCAGATCTTCGACCATGTGGTGCATCCGCTGCGCTTCTTTCAAGGAAAGCTGAATGAACTCCTCGCTTTCTGCACCATCGACTACTTTATCCTGAACAGCCTGCAGGAGACCGCTAATGGAGGCTACGGGTGTCTTCAACTCATGCGTAACCCCTGCCAGCAGCAGTGTGCGGAGTGATTCCAATTGCTTCAATCGACTCGACATCTCTTGGAAGGTTGCGATTAATTGAGAAACCTCCTGCTCTTTGCTGTTACTTTTGAACGTGACATCATAATTACCTTGCATGAGTTGTTGTGCCGCATCTGCGACTTCCTTGATAGGCTTGACGAGCCGTCGTGTCAGCATATAAATGACGAACCAACCTAGTACAGCTCCGCCTGTTAAAAGCGCGTACAGCATGCCGTAATCGACTTTCACATTCGTGACGGCGTCAGATGGGATGCTGACATAAATAGCGCCAATCGTCTTATTGGCATACAAGATCGGTGCCGAAAACATAAAAATATTACGGCCTAACTCCCCTTTTTCCTTCACATAGGTCGAGCTTTCCGGTAGTAGTCCATCGCGCATCTCTTTCGGAAGTTGAGGCATGCCATTAGGGCCATCAGGTCCCCCGTCCCCTTCGTCACGCAGTTGCCCTCTATTCATCATGTCCCCTTCCATGCCTCTTGGGGGGAGTTCATTCCGAGGACCACCACCTGGTGGACCTCCTTGTGAACCTCCTTGTAGTCCTCCAGGTGATGGATCTGCGCCTGGCGGAGGCGGGAATACAACGCGATGATCCGCTGATTTAATATGTGCTTTAACCGGGTTTTTGAACTCCAGATCCTTCTGGTTACTACGGAGTATTTCATAGATTTCGTCCGAAGGAACAAAATCTCCCTTACTCGTAACAACTTGCTCCGCCATACGTTCCATAATATGTTGAATAGACTGAATGCGGTTTTGTTGGGTCATGTACTCCATCCACTGCACAGCGATAAATCCAATTATCATGATGCCAATTAGCAGGGATAACAAATACGTTCGGGACCAGACCTGCAACAACGATAGTTGCTTCTTACTTCTCATTGACATAGAACTGATACCCCAATCGATGCATCGTTCTGATTTCGCCCTCGTTAGGCGGCCAGTTTTCGAGCGCTTTTCTCACCCTTTTGACAACCAAATCCACCGCTCTGTCGCTCCCGTCATAATCCATGCCCCAGACACTATCGAGCAGATGCTCGCGTGTAAAAACTTGATTCGGATTCTCCGCCAATAGCAGGAGGACAGATAAATCTCTCGGTGTAAGCAGCACCTTCGCTCCGTTCAAAAACACTTCATGGGACTGGAAATCTATTTTCAGCGAGCCGTAGTGCCGAACATGCTTTCTTTCCATCACATTGGAGAAACGGCGCAACACCGCGTTAACACGCGCAACAACTTCCGCTGCCACGAAAGGTTTCGTTATGTAATCATCCGCGCCCTGATTCAGCCCTGAGAGCTTCTGCTCTGTTTCGGACAGTGCCGTCAGCATGATTACGGGGCACGCGCTTTTTTGGCGAATATAAGTAAGAATCTCCCAGCCATCCATCCCTGGCAAATTGATATCAAGCAGTACAAGGTTGGGTTGTTCCCTATCGAATACGTGGACAGCCTCTGCTCCATCATGCACCGTCACGACTTCATAATGCTCCTTTTGCAGGTAGGCCGCTATCACTCGGGCGATCGCCATTTCATCTTCAACAACTAACACTTTTTTCAAGAGTTTCTCTCCTCATTGGCCAAAATCAAGCTTTCAGCTACTCCTTACTTCCACGCGAAGTAGGCGTATTCCTCGTTATATGTCGAAGGATGTCGCGACTGAGCCTGTCTCGTAGGCGTATTTTACATGAAGAAGATGTCAGGAAGATGTCAAAGCATGTAACTATGGAAACAACTCCAGTCGAAGTCCTTCGAGGATACGCGACCGCGGTTTAGAACACAAATTCGTCCTTCTGTGAATCGGAAACTTATAAGTAAACGGCTAAGCCGTCTTGGGGAAACGTATCATAGTGTCTAGGGGGAATTCAGACCGTGGGTGTCGATGGTAGATGGGGAGGGACAGGTTAAGAATACGTATTTCGCATTAGGTGGAAAATATACAGTTATTTAAGCTGAATTTCCTTTAAAACTCGATTTAGATGGAAAATATGTAGTTAAAATCACCTTTTACATTGAAATTAGCTTATCTGTATAAAATTAACAGTAATTTTTCCATTAATGAGCATTAGTTCGGAAAATCCCGCAATATAACTGTATAAAATCCATTTAGTTGCCACAGGCCCAAGGTATCCCCGAACATTGTCATTCCATAGCATAATGTAGTGGTAGATAGAAAAAAGCACCCCTCCGGGTGCTTTCTCCTTCTACCTACGGTGATCCGCTTCGAAACGAAAGCGCCAAATCCAGCACATGCTCCGTTTCATCATAGGAACCAATATCCATCTTTCGATTACCGTCGAAATCAGCAAGAATAGACCGTCTCTCCTTGCCTTGTGCCCAAGGGCCAAACTCGTTATCCAGTGGCTGGAAATGGTTATCCCCCTCGTTCTGGAATACGCGCCAGATGCCCGTCTCGGCGGTGTAGGCAATCAGATCGCTTCGCCCGTCACCATTCGTATCGCCGACAAGCAGTTGGTCGCTACTCCCAAAGGAAACACCGCCTGCCGTCTCGGGATCAGCGAACATTCCTTGCCCTTGATGATACATAATGGATACACGTCTGTCTTTACGGGAGACACACAGGATATCATCATCAGTATCCTTCATCTGTGCCGCGAAAATCTCGGCATCCTCGGGCACCTTCGCAGTTAACTCTGTATAGGTCAAAGGCTGATTCTGCAAGTTAACTTGCACGAGCCCCTTATCTCCTCTGGCAATCAAGCCCATGCCCTGACTAGAGCGGAGCGCGCGAACAGAGGAGAGTCCAAGCGGTAGAGCACCGATTGCGCGAACTGGGAGGAACTGTCGCTTGTCTGCTATGCCGACCCGCACATTCCCTGTTTCTGTATTATAGGCAAGCAAATCTTGCTTGCCATCGCCATTCACATCGACAAGCAGGAGTGACTCATTAGGTGTGAACGTTTCTCTTAACCATACTTGTGAAGCTTCCTGCTGCCGATTCCTCGGCATCTCATAATTCCCCGGAATAACCAGAATGCGATGCATCTGGCGCACAACAACATCATCATGCCCACGGCCTGTCACGTCGCCAAGCATCACATTTTGCAGCTTCGTTCTAGGTGGCAGCAACACACGATGCGCTGGGGTAAACGGGACGATATCATGCAGGGACATCCAGCGATAGTCCAGCTTTTTGAACCCAGCAATCAATGTATGCAAGTAGGATCCTGTATCTCCTTCTTTATATTGATAGACAGGCAGTCCATCCTTCACCTCTGGATTTCCGTCTGCTGCCATAACAGGTTCCAGGTGTGAGAATTCCAAGAAGGGATGGAAGTAGAAGGAGGCAAGTCCATCATCCTTCGCTGCCTTCTCCAACATCTGCTCAACCGATTTGGCATCGCTTATATAGCGATAGGGTGCCGGAATATAGACAGAGCCCAAACTATCTTGTCCGTAAGAATTAATCGTATCATAGGTGTTCATATCATCACGAGCATTCTTGGCGTAGAGATCAGGTTGATACATGAGGCCAACGAAAGAGCGGAACACAGCCTGTTGCTCCTGGGTATCTTTATAGTGGGGAGACTCCCAGAACGCAGGATGTAAATCGGCTCCAGCAAAGGCGGCCAAACTCTCTTTCATCCGTTCTGCCGCGTAGGAGAGTTCTTGCGTTTCGGGTGCATCTTTAATGTTAAATTCGGAGCCAATGCCTGAATTTTGCTCGCCATCTGAGCGAAACGTCTCGCCATACTGGTGACGATACCCATGCATGCCTAATACGCCGCCTTGATGCTCCGCTTGTTGGAGAAGCTTAATGAAGGCGCTTACTACTTCATCTGGATTCGGATCGTCGATCCCCTTTTCCTTCCATACACCGTCATCTTGCAAGCTCATCCTTCTTGGAATCACAGCAACATGAAAAGGCACATGCTCAGTCTCGATGTAAGTCATCACCGCCCGCAACTTCCCTAGTCCTTCAAGCGTGTTATAGTCACCACCAAGCCCGACATCCTCCAGTCGGATCATGACATGACGTTTCCCCGCATTCGGAGCATCGTTCATCTCTGTATTCTTAGGGATATACACGGCAAGCCCAATGGCTGCGAGAATCCCACCGACAATCCCTATTCCGATTTGCTGCCATAATTTACGTTTCACGCCAACCTGCTCCCCCAATATGTAAAACGTAGATTATATCTAAGATTTCGACATTTTTCTCCTAAATTATATATGAATCTATGATTTCTTACTATAAGAGTTTGAACAGAGGTCAAAATAAAATATAGCATGTTTTAAAATACAAGAAAACGCTTCCATTTTATTAAATTGAGACAAGTTTCACATGACATTCCTTACTAACAATCTGCCATGACGCTATTCCCACCATCGGACAACCGCGTTTATCCCCCATGGGGAACACCGCTCACCTGTTTCATTTCCATAGGGTTGGGTAAGAATAGTAGTACATACAATTTCTTTACGTTCAGCTAATACTGCAATGACATATACAACGTATGATAAAGATATCTTAGTGTGACGGAGGCCTCCTACTATGACAACCAAAATAGGTTTCGTATTGTTCTGCATATTGTCCCTATCGGTTCTAGGTGTTGCTGCCAAAGATAGTCCAACAGAGACGATCACAGATCTTCGCACAGACAAACACATGATTGGTCCATACTCACCAGCCCTTTATGACTCCACAGAACAATTCGAGTATGAATTCGAATGGCAGAACGGGAAGATTATCGCAAATCCACAGTAAGAGACTTTACCTACATAAACATTAACTTAATTAGTAAGCCTATATAAACCCCCGACTCTCCGTCGGGGGTTCTGCTAATTGAACTTGATTTTATCCAACTCATCGATAAAGGCAACTCTCTTGGGATACGCTAACCGTAACTGCCCGACTACCTTCTCCGCACGATCGCCACCAACGGCCTTGATCATGTGACGGACGAGTTGACACACCTTCCGATACTGATTTCGATTCGTCGAATCAGCCGACTCCCTCAAAATATATCTCACAAACAAATCATGGACTTCTTCCCCATACTCATCAACTAGATATGGATAATATTCCGTGATATAGATGTTATACTTTTGAACATAATGAAGCAGTCTCTCCGTCTCCTTCTCTTGCGTAAGCAAACGTCGATATAAGGATTCGGTTTGCCAACCTCGACTATGCTCAAGTTCGTTCAAAATTCGTTCTCTTTCAACCTGCCATTCATCCTTGTCAGACAACTCTTGTAAGATGACATAGAAGGCATATTCGCCTTGTGATACGAATTCCCTTGCAAGCACGATTTGTTTATCCAGCTGCTGCGTTGCTTTGTAAATGTCGAATCGAATCTTCTTCCATCTATCAACAAGACCGCCTGCATCCTTACGTTCGCCTTCCTCAACTAGCTTCAGCGCTTTATCCCATTGTTGTTGTTGCATAGCATCATCTATGGCCATTTTGCGGAAATCGGAGAAATTGAGGTTAGCATGCAAGAAAGTCGCTGCCTCTTCAGGACTATCCAACTTCTCAATCACCTGATACTGGAGTAAAACCACTTGCTCAGCAATATACGAGCTATTTGTAGCATTAACTAATCTAGCTAGTTGCTGCTCCCACTGTGCTCTCTCTTTATCGTTCGTGATGAGACACAGGGCACTTTCCATGAGTGACAATTGCCACTCGCTCCACCCCTCGAGGTTGCGATGTGTTGACTCCTTCAAAAGCAGCTGAAAAATGTCTGCTCTATCCCTGCTACTCATGTTTTCGAGATCACTGTTTACTCCATCAAAGAATTGTAGACACTGCTTAATCATATCGCCTACGATGCCATCCGAATCATCACTGGATTGAAGTAGATCTCCCATCTCATGCAGAACGCAAAAGTTGATTTGAACGGCGGGCAAATGCAGCCCTCTTTCCAATACGTCTTCGGCTTTAGCCATGACCATTTCTGCGCCAACAACTGCCTTTGACACGCTACGATAGTCTACAAAACCACGTCGGTCGGCGTTTTGTTTGATATGGGATCGGATCATTTTTTTATAGGATGCCAATGCTTCACTGCTGCTAGCGTCTTGAAATTTAAGCGTAAGTAATTGCTCGACTTCCTTAATTTCCTCTGAAAAGTGGACAAGCAACGTAACCAATTCCTCTTTATTAAGCTTAGACAACTGATCAGCCAAGCTTACTTTGCTATTCTCGCTATTTTTCACCTTCATCGTCAGTCACAGCCTTCTTATCAAAACTAAGTACCTTCGTTTCCGCGGCTTTTACTCACTACGTTTTTTACTCATTGTCCCGTACCTCTTCCCCCACTCCCCCATACTCTCGAGAATCGGTATGAAGCTTCGTCCTGCTTCCGTCAGTGAGTATTCCACCTTGGGCGGAACTTCCTGATAGACTTTCCGATGAACCATATCATCCTTCTCTAACTCTCTCAATTGCGACGTCAGTATGCCCTTAGATACGCCTGGCACCAATCGCTGCAGCTCACCGAATCTCCTCGTTTCCCTTAAATGCCACAGAATAAGGATTTTCCACTTCCCTGCAATGACATTTTGGGTATCCGTAACAGGGCAGACTTCGATTTGTTCCTCTGGAATTTCCCCCTGAAATGTTGTCCGAGACATACGGCAATCCCTTTCCTTCCTTAATGGTTCTATTTTTATGACTAGGTTATATAATAATGACTACTTACATTTTTCGAGATACTATCATAATATAGGACTATAGCGAAATATCCAAATACATTCTTTTATAAATAGGAGGACATCTTGATGTCAAAAATCATCGTCACCGCCGCAACAGGAGAATTAGGAAAATTGGTCGTTCAGCACTTACTCAACAAAGTTCCAGCAAGCGAGATCGCCGTTAGTGTTCGCAATGTCGAGAAGGCCGCTGAATTTGCAGATTTGGGCATCGAAGTTCGATATGGCGATTGGGATGTTCCCGCTTCATTGGAACAAGCTTACACGGATGCGTCCAAGCTTCTGCTGATTTCTTCCCCACAAGACGAATCGATCAGTCGCGTTCGCAAACATGTTAGTGCGATTGAAGCCGCTAAGAAAGCAGGCGTCCCCCATATTATCTACACGAGCTTCGCCTTTGCTGATGTAGATGCTTTCGCCCCGCTAGCCAACGTACATCTAGCAACCGAATTCGCGCTGAAGGCATCAGGCATTCCAACTACGATCCTGCGCAATACGTGGTATCAGGAGCTTTATGTTAATCCTAGCTTGCAAGCTTACATCGATCATGGCAGCATCATAAATTCCGCAGGTACCGGGAAAATTAATACAGTCACACGTGATGACTTGGCGTTAGCTACTGCCACTGTTCTTGCCGAAGATGGTCATCAAGGACAAGTTTACGAATTAGCGTCCTCCGAGTCATGGAGCTTCACGGATTTAGCAGACATTTTAACTCACGTATCCGGCAAAAAAGTAACTCACCAAACCGTCTCCGATGCTGACTCCCTCCAAGGTATGGTTCAGGCTGGACTGCCTGAAGGTCTCGCTCAATTCCTAGTTGCCATTGACAGGAAAATGGCTGCTGGTACAGAAGGACATACGTCCCCGGACCTGGAGAAGCTCATTGGGAAGAAACCGACTTCCATTCATGAAAGTATTGCGCTATTATTCAATAAATAATCTATTATATCCAACATTGAGGTGAGCCTTATGCAAGTTGAAATTTGGTCGGACTTCGCTTGTCCGTTCTGTTACATTGGCAAACGCCGCTTTGAGCAAGCTCTAGCGGGCTTTGCACACCGCGATCAGGTTGAAGTGATCTATCGCAGCTTCGAGCTAGACCGTCATGCACCCACAAGCGTCCCGCATGACGTCTATGACATGCTCTCTTCCCGTTACGGCATGAGCCGCCAGGAAGCGATCGCCATGAATGAGCAGATGCGTCAGCAAGCTGCGGCAGATGGGCTTGACTTTCAGTTCGATAGTCTCGTGCTGACAAACACATTCGATGCTCATCGGTTGCGACTATTCGCTGAGCAATATGGCCAGGGTGCCGCTATCTCCGAGCTGCTGTTCCGCGCCTATTTCACTGAATCGCGTAACCTCAGTGACCACAATATCCTTGCGGACATTGCTGCGGCCGTGGGAATCGATCGGAACGAAGCGTTATCCGTTCTCGCAAGTGACCAGTTCGCCCAGTCGGTGCGCAACGAAGAAGAGAACGGCAGCCGCATGGGAATCCGCGGCGTGCCGTATTATGTGATCAACGGCAAACACGCGATCTCCGGGGCGCAAGCAAGCGGCGTTTTCTTGAATGCCCTGCAGCAGCTCTGGGATGCTGCGCCAACGCGTGTGGCCACAGAAGCAGCCAGCGACGAAGCTTGCGTGGATGGTACCTGTGCTGTTCCAAACAAACCGTAAAGCGTGTTTGTACCGATTCACAAGAAGAAGCACCCTTGCGGGTGCTTCTTCTTTCATGCTCTCGCAGCAACAACTTCATCGCGCGTGTTCCTTCTATCTGACTTCAACGAATACATATCAAGATCCGCTACATACAACAAATCATCCAGTGTTCGTGCCTCGTCAGGATATACAGCCGTTCCGATGGATACGGATATGTTCAAATTGAAATCTCTTGATGCTTGCTTAAGTTCGTTCTGAATATGGCTAATTAATATTTCTTTCTTAGATGCATCCGTCGATGTCGATAGGATCAGAAATTCATCCCCTGCCCACCGTGCGGCTAAATCCTTTTTATGCAAATTAAGTAGTAAAACATTCGCGATGCGCTGCAGTACTTGATCACCCATCTTGTGCCCGCGGGAGTCGTTAATTAATTTAAAATCATCCACATCAATGAAATACAAAATCAACTGCCCTTGTCTGCGCTCCACCGAGGTAATAAGTTTAGGAAAAGCTTCGAGAATGAATCTTCTGTTATACAATGTTGTGAGGTTATCTTTCTCCGAAAGGAATTTCAAACGATCATACTGCGTGCCTAACACCCAGCTTGCCAATAAAAAGAAGATGCCAATGACTGGAAACTGAAGAGTTGGGAAATTATAATATATCGTACCATAAGATCTTAAAGCTACAATAGTGACTATAACGACCGACATTATCACGATTCGTCCCGAGTAATTCATCCCAAAATCACCATCATCCATTTATATCTATCTAGGTCTATAGTGACACACTTGTTCCATACTTTTCAAGGAATATTTGGTTTATGCAGTCGAATCCACCCGAAAACGAACAGAAGTAAAAATTCGAAACAAAACCCTTCACTAATATGGTAAAGTAGTGGTATTCGACAATATTTTTGATAATTCCCAATACTTCTAACAGTCAGATGAGGTTCGAAATGGATCTACTTTTAGATATGAAAACGATCTTGTTGACACTGGTCATCGGCCATCTATTTACAGCCGTGTTCATCATCGCCTACTGGCGTCAACAGAAGAACGAAAGTACAATCAGATACTTTTTCTATGCAAAATGCTTACAAGCCACTGCGTGGATGATCTTAATTCTCCGTGGCGGCCTATCGGATACACTTACCGTGTCTCTTGTGAACTCATCACTCTTTATCGGTTATGCCCTTGAAACGATTTCCGTGCTGAAAATCCAGAACATCCTGAGCAGGTTCACGCGTAATCTGTATATTGCTTTAACCATTTTCAATATTGTTGGCTTCCACTTCATCCTGTTTTTCGACAACGTAGAGAAACTTAGAATTTCCTTCGTTTCCGTCGGTATCGCTGTGAGCCTTCTCATTCCGGCGTACAAAATGATTCAAATACGAGCCGCATCCATGGTGACGCATGTTCTAGGCTATCTGTATCTGACGATCGTCGTATTTCTTCTGATTCGTCTCGTTAGCGCCGCATTCTTCGATACATTGATCAGTTTTTATCATCTCGACGGGAATCAGAGCTTGGTACTGCTAGGCCAATATTTCGTCATGATTGCAGGAAATACGGGGTTCATCCTCTTAATGAAAGAGCAAACCGACCGAGCCCTCCTTCGGATGGCCAATTATGACGATTTAACCGGCACACTGAACCGCAGGACGTTCATCGCACGCACCGATCAGTACATTGCCACTTACGCGAAAATGAAGAAGCCCATTACCTTGCTGCTATTTGATATTGATAATTTCAAGTCCATTAATGATACATTCGGTCATGATACTGGCGATCAAGTGCTCATCGACCTCACGACTCGAATGAAAACACAGCTCGGCGCTGATGATCTTTTCGCCAGATATGGCGGAGACGAATTCGCCATCATCATACCCGGCATGGATGAACAGGATTCCTCACTGTGTGCGGAGAAACTTAGACAGGCCGCAGAAGGCGCACATGTTCCTGAATTACGGCTCTCCTACACGATCAGTATAGGAGTTCTCACGTTCGCTCCGGATGAACGAACACATTTCGAGGAGCTGTACTCGACTTGTGACAAAGCCCTCTACCAAGCTAAGAGGAACGGTCGAAACGGCGTGTATCGAGGCTCTGTTGATAAACAAGTACAAGATACGTAGACGTTGGCTGTCACTATGATGTGACGGCCTTTTTTTTGCACGCCTTGTTTGCCTCGAGAGCCTGACCAGGGTTTGTGACAAACTATCAAACAATCCCTATTTTGAACTTGTCGACGACAATTTTCTTGATACTTTTCAGCCAATTCTTGTTAATTTAATGCTAAGTCGCAAATAACCTTGGCAGAGAGTAGGTAGGTAAGAGATGATTTCACTCAATGATAAGCCCATGTATCTTGCACATTTCGCAAAGTTAATCGGAATGGACGAACATCGGCTATTCCGCATATGTAAGGGGATCGAGGAAAACGGATATCAATTAAACCGAAACGAACACGGACATATCGATCTAACGGAGAAAGATATTACGGTCGTGTTGAGTTTCTGTTTATAGCGGTCGTGGAAGATGGTGGGGAAAATAAGCATACTCCATCCTTATGCACCACACATTTATAATAACTGGAAAATGTACAGCTATTTACGAGGATTATCTTCGAAAATTCGATTTAACTGTAAAACCTGTAGTTAAAACTGCCCCTTTGGGCCAAATTGATTAAATTGTATAAGATTAACTGTAGGTTTTCCATCTAATGAGTCTTTGACCAAAATTTCCAAACATATAACTGCATAAAATCCATCTATTTGCCTCGATGATGAAAAAATAGACCTCCTAGCCAGTTCATTGGCAATCGAGGTCTATTCCTTTGTAAACCCTAGCGATTACTTAGTATGCGTAAGCTCGATCATCTTACCTTGTGCTTCTTTAAGTATGCGCACCAGGGACTGTACCTTATCAAACTCATAATCGCCAGGCCCGTAGTTGTCCATGAACATTTTCTTCAACAAATCCCCGTAAAAGATTACTCTCTGCTCAATCCTATCATGCTCGATCTGAATGATTTCCTCAATAGAATGATTGCCAATGAATTCTTCTGTTTCATCCATCGGAGGAGCGTCCTGCCTGCCCCCTCTACGTTCCGCAGGATTCAATCGCTCAGGCTCGCTCGATGGTTCCAATTCAATTGATGTTCGTATGCTCGATAAGGCAATGTTTTCTTTGGCAAGCATAATTTGAAAATATTTATTTTTGAACAAATCTATCATGACGAGCTTGCATAACTCCCGATTTTGAAGAAGCATGCCGTCGAAGGGATGAATGGTCCAATAACCATTTCTCAGAAAAAGATTTAACTTGAACAGTTCGCTGCCATAGATATACTCGATGTTAATCGTAGAATCTGATATGATTTCAAAAGAAAATTCTAACATGGACGGAACCTCCCAGAACGATACCCTTGTCTTACGCCATTGCCCGGTTTATTTGCTGCCTACAACCCATCTCAAACCCCAGTTATAGGCCTTGTCCAGCTCTTGATGTCCCTTGAAATGCCTTACGATACGCTCAATACTTAACGTTTCATCCTTCACGTTCTGAATCAAAGCGATGGCACACATCGGGAGATCGTTGTCATGCTCATCGAGTTTAACAATGATGTCAGGTCCACCATTTTGCTTCATCGTGACAATGCCATCCGCCTCAGACCACTTCGATACACCCTCGTAAATAAAAGTGAAGATGAGGATCCGTTTGAAATTTACCAGCTTGGTTCCATTAATGCGAATGTTCTCCCCCGTTTTGACCGAACCTGTTCGATCATCCCCATCCAGTGCGATATAGGGCTCACGCGTAAGGGACCCGAATGTGTTGCCTAGCGCTTGAATCAACCCTTTTCTGCCATCCTTAAGTTCATAGAGACAGGCTAGGTCAAGATCAATCCCGTTTGGTGAATCGATCCAGAAAGCGACGTCCTCTTTGGGTTTCTGATTCCAGTTCAGGTTGATTAAGATTTCCCCTAGACCGCCCGATTTCTTCTCAAGGTTGATCTTATCCCCTTTTTTCGCCAATACAATTTTGGAAAGATTAATCTGTGGCTCTGGTTTCGGTTCTAGTTTCGGTTCTGCTGGTTTCGGCGGTGCGATCTGAATCTCTGGTGCTTTCAACGTTGGCGGCTGATCCTCTACCACTACCCCATAGCTCGCACATAGCTCTTTAAGGCCTCCAGCATATCCAGCACCAATGGCGCTAAACTTCCACTCCCCGTTGTATCTATATAATTCTCCTATTACAATAGCCGATTCTACGGAGAACTGATTGCCCAAGTCATAACGAAGTATTTCTTGCCCTGTTGTCCCATTCACGAAACGAAGATAGACACTGCTGACGCTGCTAAAATTCTGACGCCTCGCTTCACTTTCATAGATCGTAAGTGTAAAAGCAATCTTATCAACGGCAGGCAGCACTCGTTTCAGATCAATATTCAATTGTCTTTCATTGGCCTGCTTCTCGATGTATGACATAAAACTATTGCTAGGGTTTCCGTAAAAGATAAGATCTTCATCACCACGAACCTTACCGTTCTGCGCAAGTAAAAAGGCCGAAGTATCGAGCTCAATTTCTTTAGGAGCCTGCCAACCGATATATACAGCTATATTGGAAAGTTCTGGGTGCGTTTTCGTTACATCTACCTTTTGTCCTTTAATTACAGCACTGACGGTCATGTTGACTTCACCCTTCTTCATAAAATAATAAACCTAAGAGTGGTAACCATGAGGCAACCACCCTTAACCTGTTAAGCTCTAGCTCAAGCCATAATTCGTTACTAGGGCAGCTAATCCGCCCGAGAAACCACTACCTACCGCTTGGAATTTCCAGTCGCCCCCATGACGATAAAATTCACAGAACACAACCGCTGTTTCTATGGAAAAGTCTTCACCTAAATCATAACGAAGAATCTCATTGTTATTCGCTTCATTGACAACCCTTACGAATGCGTGGCTAACTTGTCCAAAATTCTGGGCACGTGCTTGTGCATCATGAATCGTAACCGTAATGCCAATCCGACTAATAGCTGCCGGAACTTTAGAGAAATCGATCAAGATTTGTTCATCATCACCATCACCTTCACCCGTACGATTGTCGCCCGTGTGAACAACAGCGCCGTCATACGCTTTAAGGTTATTATAGAAAACGAAATCAGCTGCTGATTTGGCTTTGCCATCTTCATGCAGAAGAAACGCGGAGGCATCGAGATCGAAATCTCCACCGCCATTATATCTGTTGGTATCCCAGCCAAGTCCTACAATGATTTTGGTTAGACCTGGGTTCGTTTTGGTTAGGTCAATGCGTTGACCTTTGGATAAATCAATCGACATGGTTATCTCACCTTTCAGATAAAATGATGTGTATTCATTTAATGGTTCCTAAAACCAGTATATAGGTTTGTGTGTGGAGATCGCAATCCTTGTTACTTGCTGTTTGATATCAAGGTAATGGGGTTAAGTAATCTTATACCACAGTCGGCCTTATGTGCCTGCTAACACTTAACATTCCAGGAGGGATTACCATGAGCAAACATATTATCGGCGTATTCAACACGGAGGAAGAAGCGATTCGCGTCATCAACCAATTGAAGGCAGAAGGATATCACTCGGAGGAACTCTCCGTAGTAGGCCGCGATCGCGATGATTTGGACCACATCGAAGAAGCGACCGAGACTAAAGCGGAAGAGGGTCTTGCAACAGGCGCAGCGACAGGCGGCGTATTGGGCGGCGTGACGGGGCTGCTTGTGAGCATCGGTGCATTAGCGATTCCTGGACTGGGTCCCATCCTTGTAGCAGGTCCAATCGTGGCGACCTTAACAGGTGCTGCTGCCGGCGCAAGTGTAGGCGGACTAGCCGGCGCCTTGATCGGACTCGGTATCCCCGAGAAGGACGCGATGGATTATGACAAATATGTTCACAATGGCAAAGTGCTCGTCCTCGTAGACAGCGATGCCGAACGAGCCCATCGGGCGTATCGGGTTTTCAGCGAACACAATTCGCTCAATGCGGATAGATACAGTACAGACTACGGGTATGTAAGCAGTACAGACGGCGCCAACAGCCGCCCAACCAATACCTTGTAAAGCTGGCGTTATGCCATGCTTACTGTATAGCATATTCTCCACTTGGACAGGCAATCCGCCCACATATCCTGAAGGATACGTGGGCGGATTTTTGATGAATACACATTTGGGGACTGGGTGGCATCTAAGACACTTTAATCGGTTAAATCAGACCAGATTTTTGTAATAATCTCTGTATCATCGTCGCAACCTCGGCTCGGGTGATATAATCCTTTGGTGCAAGATGAGCCCCGTTTCTTCCAAGAATAATGCCAACTTTCACATTATCGGCAACACTGCTTTGTGCCCATGAGGACACTTCATCCGTATCCTCGAACGAAAGAAGTTCACTGGCTGCCAGCTGATCGGATAGCTTATCTGTCAAACCGGTTATTCTCATAGATTTGGATAAAATAACCATTGCCTGTTCTCTCGTTATGTTGTCATTCGGTCGGAATGTACCGTCTTCCAACCCGCTTATAAGTTGATGGGAATACGCCGTATTGATGGCGCTACTGAACCAATCTCCCAACTTCACGTCCGAGAATGGTTCAGCAGTGCCATTTTCAAGCTTAAGACCTAATCCGCGAACGATGATGGCCGTAAATTCAGCGCGAGTGATCTCTCGATCAGGTGTGAACATATCGTTACCTGTTCCGTTTACAACCATTCGCGACCCCATGTCATTCACCGCATTCTTCCCCCAATGATTCACCATATCGCTGAATTCGAGCGGATGCCATACGACTGCATACGTACTGTTGGTCAAGCTGTTGATTTGGGCCTCATACTTCCCGTTGATATGTCTGACTTTGGTCGGTACATGACGCACGGACCCATCTTCTTCAACTACAACACCCGTCGTAATCTTGTTCGGATCAACCTCATCCGTAATGGCAATCGTTCTTTCCACATACGCATTGAAATTCGTTACTTCCACGACTTTATCGTCATAGACCGCTCTCACTGTGAAGTTCAATGGTTGGGCAACAAGCAATAGTTGACCATTGACCGCAGCGTTCTCCACTACCTTCAACGTGTCCCTTGTCGGAACGGCGATTTCAAATCGCACTTTAATGTCTTGCAAGGCTACTAGCTCACCGACCTGCTCGGATATAGCACCTATATTGATTTGTCGCGCTGGAAGCGTATAGGTCGCATAATCGGTTCTGAACATTAGAACGGCTTGCTTGTCTTCCATATTCTTCACCATTTGACCGTTCAGTTCGCCAACGACGATATCAAATTTTTGAGTAATCGGGATTGTGACTACAGCATTTTGCCCTTCCGCTGCAAGCCTCTTATTCAGCTTTTCCTCATCCACAACCACCGTCATTTCGGTTTGATTGTTTCGCGTCGTGAACGTAGCGGTGCCTGCATTCTCTACTTTCCCGTTAACAAGGATATCCAAACCTTCTTTCGCCGCTTCCGGTGCCTTTGGTTCAGTAGGCTGAGATGGCTGTGAAGGCTCGGATGGCACAACTGGGGCTCTCGGAATGACAGCGTTCGATTCTACGGAAGCTGCGCTTTTCCCCGCGCCGTTGATCGCTTTTACCGTAAATGTATAGCTCGTTTCATTCGTCAGTCCCGTTAAGGTTATCGGACTTGCGCCGAAGGCGATGACTATATTTCCCGGTGAAGCAGTCACTTCATAACCTGTAATCGGACTTCCACCGTTATCGGCGGGGGCCGTAAATGTAACGACAGCTTGTCCGTTACCTGCAACCGCCGTCACATCAAATGGAGCTCCTGGAATCGTTGATGGCGTCGCGCTTATTTGATTGGATGCTGCGCTTAAGCCGCCCAAGTTTTCCGATTTTACCACAAAGTAATAGGTGTTGCCGTTAATCAGATCTTGTACGTTATACGTAGCAGCTGTGACAGTCGCTACTTCAACGATATTCGTTAGATCTGCATCCGTTGCCATATAGATATGGTACTTCGTTGAATCCAGTACGGTATTCCAGCTCAGCGTAACTTGGTGATTCCCACCTTCAGCCGCGAGATTCTGTGGATTTGCAGGAGCATTCGGCAAGTTCACGGCTTGCGTAACGACAAACGTTACAGGCGTCATGTGATCCGCGGATACAGTGACCGTTGCTGTGTAGGTCCCTGCCACTAAATCATCCTTAACATGGATATCAAAACTTGTTGATTCGCCGCTAGTTAAAGTAGAATCCGGCTGTGTGATGACAAAGTCGTTTGCGCTTGCGCCGCTAAGCGAGATCGACAGATTCCCTAAATCCCCAGTACCGGAATTCACGATGGCAATAGGTCTCGTTTCTTGGGTTCCCGCTACGTATCCTTGAATAAGAGCTGTTAATGTTGGATCCGTAATGGCAGCGATCGTATAGGAGAATGCTGCCGTGACCGTGATCGTCGCGGTTCCTTTCTTGCTGCTATCCACCGTCGAGGTCGCCGTGATCGTATAGTCGCCTACAACTGCGTCTGCTGCTACAGTTACGTTCCCCGTGCTGTCCACCGCAACCTTCGCGTCACTGCTCGTCCACGCGACCGTTGTCGCGGCTCCGCCTACCGCTACTACCGAAGCCGCGAGCTGCTTGCTTCCCCCTTGCAACACACTTGCGGTGCTTGGGCTCACGGTTACGCTGGTGATAGCCGGCGCTGCCGTGACCGTGATCGTCGCGGTGCCTTTCTTGCTGCTATCCACCGTCGACGTAGCCGTGATCGTATAGTCACTAGGCGCGGCATCTGCTGCTACAGTTACGTTCCCCGTGCTGTCCACCGCAACCTTCGCGTTGCTGCTCGTCCACGCGACCGTTGTCGCCGCTCCGCCTGCCGCAACTACCGAAGCTGCGAGCTGCTTACTTCCTCCTTGCACCACACTTGCGGTGCTTGGAGTGACGGTGACGCTGGTGATAGCCGGCGCTGCCGTGACCGTGATCGTCGCGGTTCCTTTCTTGCTGCTATCTACCGTCGAGGTCGCCGTGATCGTATAGTCGCCAACAACTGCGTCTGCTGCTACAGTTACGTTCCCCGCGCTGTCCACGGCAACCTTCGCGTCGCTGCTCGTCCACGCGACCGTTGTCGCCGCTCCGCCTACCGCTACTACCGAAGCTGCGAGCTGCTTGCTTCCTCCTTGCACCACACTTGCGGTGCTTGGGCTCACGGTTACGCTGGTGATAGCCGGCGCCGCCGTGACCGTGATTGTCGCGGTTCCTTTCTTGCTGCTATCCACCGTCGAGGTCGCCGTGATCGTATAGTCGCCTACAACTGCGTCTGCTGCTACAGTTACGTTCCCCGTGCTGTCCACCGCAACCTTCGCGTCACTGCTCGTCCACGCGACCGTCGTCGCCGCTCCGCCTACCGCAACTACCGAAGCTGCGAGCTGCTTGCTTCCTCCTTGCACCACGCTTGCGGTGCTTGGAGTGACGGTTACGCTGGTGATGGCTGGAGGTATGGCCGTAACCGTAATCGTTGCTGTCCCTTTTTTACTAGTATTGAACGTCGATGTTGCTGTTATCTTGTAATTCCCCGGAGTCGCATCCGCCGCGACGCTTACTTCACCGGAGCTGGTCACCATCACCTTGTTCGTAAGGTCGCTGCTGCTCCAAGTAACCGTCGTTGCTGCTCCTCCCGCTGCATCTACGGAAGCTGTAAGCTGTTCGCTTCCTCCTTGCACCACGCTTGCCGTACTCGGACTAACGCTCACACTGTTGATGGTCGGCGGTGCCGTGACGGTTATCGTCGCTGTCCCTTTTTTGCTGGTGTTCACCGTCGAGGTGGCCGTGATCGTATAATCGCCTAGTGGGGCATCTGCCGCAACAGTTACTTTACCCGAGCTGTTCACCGTCACTTTGTTAGTGACGTCACTGCTGGTCCAAGTAACCGTCTGCGCCGCTCCTCCCACCGCATCGACTGCAGCTGTGAGATTCTTGCTTCCACCTTGCACGACACTTGCCGTACTCGGACTGACGGTTACGCTGTTGATCGCCGGTGCTGCCGTAACCGTGACCGTAGTTGTCCCTTTTTTGCTAGTGTCGACCGTCGAGGTGGCTGTAATCGTATAAACGCCCGGTGTAGCATCTGCCGCGACGGTTACATTACCCGTACTGCTCACCGCGACCTTATCGGCAACGTCACTACTTGTCCAAGTGACCGTCGCCGCTGTTCCTCCTACCGCGTCTACCACTGCAGCAAACTGCCTACTTCCGCCTTGTAAAATGGTAGCTCTAACCGGACTAACGAGCACACTATTGACGGTAGGAAGTATAACCTTAATTGTCGCTGTTCCTATTTTGCTGTTATCCACCGTGGAGGTTGCCGTGATCGTGTAATCGCCCAGCGCGGCATCCGCCGCCACGGTTACGTTACCCGAACTGTTCACCGTCACCTTGTTAGTAACGTCACTGCTTGTCCAAGTGACCGTCGATGCTGCTCCCCCCACCGCATCTACCGCAACTGTGAGAGTCTTGCTCCCTCCTTGCACGACGCTTGCCGTGCCTGGCGTAACGGTTACGCTATTTACTGCAGGAGGCGGTAAGTTAGCCACCCGAAGCTGCTCAATCGTACTGTTCTTTTCCTGCCAGGCTACGAATAAACCATTGTTCAGTGCGGCTATGGCAGGATAAAAAGCAGCTTTCGTATTATCCACAATAAAACCGCTTAAACCAAATTCAGCGCTCGACCAAGCTGTTCCGTTATACTTCTTCGCCCGAATTTTAAATACGGGGGCTGATCCCGCTCCTACCAATCCGGTATTTTCTGACCACACCGCATACAATTCATTATTGGCGCCTGCTAATTTCACATAATTTGCTCGGTATCCAGTGTTCACGTTAATGCCATATTTCCCACCGCCGTCAACACTAGACCATGTGTTACCACCGTCGTATTTCTTCACCCGAATCTGGTCATCCGTCGTCGAATCGATCGGTTCAAACCATGCTGCGTACATGACGCCGTCAACAGCGGTTAGCGTTGGGTAGTACGCATGTTTCCCTGTCGCCATATTCAACCCGATCGCGCTGCCGCCATCGATTGTCGTCCAGCTCGTGCCGTCGTACTTTTTGGCCCTGATCTGATAAATGCCTGCGTTCTGTTCCGACCATATCACAAATAATTCATTTTCCATTACGGCCAAAGCAGGAAAACTCGCAGCAGTAGCTGCATTAATATTTAATCCGTTTGTACTTCCATCAACGATTGTCCACTCTGTGCCGTCATATTTCTTGACATAAATTTTGCCCACTTCAGACCAAGACGCATACAAAGCATTATTGTATTCAACAAGACTAGGGAAGTTAGCATCCTTCGTCGAATCGATGTTAATTCCAATCGTGCTTCCCCCTTCAGCGCTTGTCCAACTTGTGCCATTATATTTCTTGACCCGAATTTGACCATAGGACGAAGTCACCGCTTCAGTCCATGCAAGATATAAAGAACCGTTAGATACGGCCAGAGTCGGCCTCGTTCCGTCTTTGGCCGAGCTGATATTTAATCCGTTCGGACCGTTACCGTCGACGCTCATCCAGCCCGTCCCGTTGTATTTCTTAACTCTGATTTGACTGGCGGTTACGCCTGGAACGACTTTTTCTTGCCAAGCGACATACACTTCGCCGTTCCATACGGTCATCGCAGGATATTCCGCACGGTTAGCCGCATTTACGTTAAGTCCGTTAGGACCTCCGCCGTCGATCATCGACCAACCGGATGCCGCGGAAGCTGTGCTACTAGTGAATACTAGTGATATAAATATCATTACGGCAAGTAAACTATGTGCCATTTTACGTATTCTTTCGTTGGTCATACTTCTTCTCAGCGGGATCAATCTACATCTTCCTTTCCGAATTCTGGCTTCTGGCGCTTACCCCTCACTCTCTACCCTCAGCATATCGGACGGCACCTTAAAGAAACCTTAAAAAGTGACAATTTTCCCCATGAAAAAACAGGCCCCACCTTATAAGGATGAGAACCTGTTGTGTCTATCATTATCTGCAGTTTAACTGGTAAAGCAGGGATGCACATCTATAGGCACCTGCAGGAAAAAGGCGGCTAAAGCATCATATTGGTTCTCCATATAGATCCCCCTCTAGTTGAGCATGTATGTGCTCATTTTAACCTAGAAGTGGGGGTTGCTCAATGTTGGAGCAACGAAATGCAGCCTTACTTGATTCAACTCGCATCTAGACGTGTAATGATTGGAATAACCCGCTCCATAGGCACTAGCGGTCTTAAGCCGCAAGTTAGGTCATTTCCAAAGGAGGCGTTACCCTTATGAGCAACAAGATCCAGTTAGAACAAGCTGCGCAAAAAGTCGTTGAACAGAACAGTGCCCCGCCGTTTCTACACGAGTTGGGTCCTGAGAAGGGCCGTGAAGCGGTCGATAAAGTGCAGTCCGAGCCGGTGCACAAGGAGCCTGTGGATATCGAGGATTTGACGATCCCAGGAGGTCCGAAAGACGATGTGTCGATTCGGATCCTTAAGCCGAAGAATGCGCCGGAGCAGTTGCCCGTCATTCTATACATTCATGGTGCCGGTTGGGTGTTCGGGAACTCACACACGCACGACCGGCTCATTCGAGAACTGGCCGTCGGCTCGCAGTCGGCCGTCGTGTTCCCGAATTACACGCGCTCGCCAGAGGCGAAGTACCCGTTCGCGCTGGAGGAGATCTACGCGGTGCTGGAGTGGATCTCTTCCAGCGGCCACGATTACGGACTCGATGCCAACAGCCTGACCATCGCCGGAGACAGCGTCGGCGGCAATATGGCCGCCGCGATCACACTGGTCGCGAAGGATCGCAGCGGCCCAGCTATTCACAAGCAACTGCTGTTTTACCCCGTCACGGATGCCTCATTTGAGACGGAGTCGTATCAGCAGTTTGCTGAAGGCTATTTCCTGCGCCGCGACGCGATGCAGTGGTTCTGGAAGCAGTACACGGCCGATCCGCGGCAGTGTGAAGAGGTCACGGCATCGCCGCTGCGCGCCACGATCGAGCAGCTGAGTGGGCTGCCACCTGCGCTCATCATCACCGGCGAGGCGGATGTGCTTCGCGATGAGGGCGAAGCCTACGCGAATAAGCTGCGTGAAGCCGGTGTACACGTGACGGCTGTGCGATTCCAGGGCATCATCCATGACTTCGTGATGCTGCATGCCTTGGCCGATACCGCGGCGTGCCGCGGTGCGCTTTTAATGGCAAACGCTTGGTTGCGAGAGTGAATATTGCTCTCTAGCAGGCTATCGTCGAAAGTTCTGCTCTTCTGTTTTACATCAACGAATTTAGGGTAATTAACCGTATGCCACAGTCGCCCTAGGCGGCTTGCTAACACTCAACTTTCCAGGAGGGATTACCATGAGTAAACATATTGTCGGCGTATTCAACACGGAAGAAGAAGCGATTCGCGTCATCAACCAATTGAAGGCAGAGGGATATCACTCTGGGGAACTCTCGGTAGTGGGCCGCAATCGCGATGATTTGGACCACATCGAAGAAGCGACTGAAACCAAAGCGGAAGAGGGTCTTGCAACAGGCGCAGCAACAGGCGGCGTACTTGGCGGGGTGACGGGGTTACTCGTGAGCATCGGTGCATTGGCGATTCCCGGGGTTGGCCCCATTATTGCAGCAGGTCCAATTGTAGCAATCTTAACAGGTGCTGCTGTCGGGGCAGGTGCAGGGGGACTGGTCGGCGGATTAATCGGACTCGGTATCCCCGAGAACGAAGCGATGAAATATCACGATTATGTGCAAAACGGCAAAGTGCTCGTCCTCGTAGACAGCGACAACGATACCGAACGATCCAATCTAGCATATCGGATTTTCCGCGCCCACAAGTCGCTTAATTCGGATACATACAGCCCGGACTACGGCTATGTAAGCAGATCAAGCGGCGTCAACGACAGCTATCGCAGTAACTTGTAGAACCAGCGGTGGGACATGCATGCTCACTTGTATTACCAACATCCGAACATCCTCAAGACATATAACTGAAAACTGCCCGCCTACCCTGAGGGATAGGTGGGCAGTTTTCAATTGGGGGGGATGAAACCCGGAAACCTCTGGCCGAGGGATAACCTATAACTTAAATAAGCCCCTAAGGCAAGGGGCTTATTCGTGTATCCAATCTATCATCCCATCGTGGCACTGCCTGAGCTATATGGGTCGGAGAGCTCGCTTGTCGAGGTACCTCTTTCCCATACATCCGCATATGTAGAATCTTTCTTGAATTCCTCTAATGCAAAGGAGCAGGAAGGAATGATTTTGCGCCCTTTGTCGCGAGCTTCCTGGACTACCATGTCCAGCAGCTGCTTGCCCAGTTGACGGCCACGGTAACGCGGGTCCACATAGGTATGATCAATCACCCAGGTTCCCGCTTCGACCAGCCTATAAGTAATCTCACCAACCGTACCTGACAGCGTACTGAGAATGTAGGCGTTTCCTTGTTTCTGGAGGACAATCTCCTCCTCAGTTTCGTGAAACGTGTTATTTTCTTCCATAGTGGAACACCTCCTAGGATATAATGCTTATTTGTGCTTATTACCCCTTGGGGGAGGTAGTGAAACAGGTCCGAAGGTTGCGTAATTAAAAGTACTAAATAAAAGGGCTGTCTCACCGCCGCATCACATTTGGAAAAGCGATAAAATAGAAGGAATTTAACTACAAGAAATCCAGTTAAGTAGGGACCTTCTCTCCATTAACATTTGACTCCACATTTCTCCTCAAAAGAAAAAACAGGCCTCATCGTATACCGACGAGAACCTGTTAGCCGAACCGCATCCTGTTTAAACGGAAGCAGTAGGAATGCGTATAGTTACTTTCGTACCACATCCCAGTTCACTTACTAGTTCCAGTGAGACGCCGTATTCGTATTTCAACCGCTTATTGATATTTCGCAAACCGACTCCCTGCGGCTCATTCGCATCGCCTTGTTCCAGCAATGTCCTAAGTCGCTCTGGCGAAATGCCGACCCCGTCATCAGCTACGACGAATTGCCATGCTCCTTCCGAGTTTGCTACCGTCAAACTGACTGTCCCACCTTTAAGACGATCGCCGATGCCGTGACGAATAGCATTTTCGACAAGCGGCTGCAGCAGAAGCGGCGGCATTTGCAAATCGTAGGCAGCCTTCGCGATATCGAAATCGAAACGAATGCGATCCTTAAATCGAGCTTGCTCAATTTCTATATACGTTTGAATGAGGCTGAATTCTTGAGCAAACCCGATGCGTTCATCCGCATTGCTAAATCGGAAGCTTCCTCGCAAGTAATCGGCGAGATCGGCAATCATCTTCCTCGCTCGCTCCAAATCCTTATAGCTTGCAGCGACAATGCTGTTCAGCACGTTATATAGGAAATGAGGTTTAATCTGCGATTGCAAAAAGGCCACTTCCATGTGAATGGCTCGACCGAGCGATTCCTTCATGGCGAGCAAGCTCCCGATCCTTGCCTTCAGCTCCTCCAAATCGAACGGCTTCGGCAAGTAATCGTTCGCTCCCGCTTGGAAAGCCGCCACTTTATCCTGCGGTTGAATGGCAGCTGTCACCATCAGGACCGGCAGTTCCAACAGCGAGTATTGTTTGCGAATCTCTTGGCATACTTCATAGCCAGACATGCCCGGCATCATCAAATCGAGAATAACGAGATCGATTCTGCCCAGTTGGTCCACTTGTTCCAGCGCTTCGTAGCCGTTTTTGACGGCGACCACGCGATAGTCAAGCGCTTGAAGAGCGTCCAGCAAGACTTTTAAATTCACATATTGGTCGTCGACGATCAGCACCGTATGCTTGCCGCTCTGATTCGTAACATAAGGTGTAGCAAAGGAATATTCCGTTTCCTTCGGCATGAGCTGCGTACCCGAATACGACGAGGGGGATGTCGCTTCATTTCGCTGCTCTGAGATTGGAAGCGTGAAGGTAAAAATCGAACCGACGCCAAGCGTAGATGATACCGTAAGCGTACCCTTCTGCAACTCTACCAATTGCTTCGCAATAGGTAGCCCTAACCCAAACCCTCGATGCTGATCTCCCTCGACCGATTTGAACGGTTCAAAAATAAATGGCATATCATCAGGATGGATGCCTTTGCCAGTGTCGTGTACCGCAATTTCGATCTTGCCTCCCTGCTCCTTCCCGGTAAGAACAATTCTGCCACGCTCCGTATGCTTGATGGCATTATCCAGTAAATTTCCAATTACTTGGCTAAGTCGAATTTCATCCGCATAAGCGGGAGGTAGATCCATAGGCAAAGCATTTATGAGTTGGATGTCTTTTTCCATGCATAAATAGCTATAAAACCGCACTTGCACCTCCACCACAGAACGTACATCTATCGGCGCAGGCACAAGTCTCAGTTCGCCCTGGTTCAGCTTGGACAAGTCTAGGATGTCATAGACGAGCTGGGAAAGCTTACGTGTAATGTCCGTAATCAACTGGAGCTTCTCCCGTTGCTCGGTATTGAGCGGATGCCCGGCATCGTCCAGCATGGACCGGGATATATTCATTACGCCGTGAAGCGGCGTTTTAAACTCATGCGAAGTTCGGGCTAGAAAATTATCTTTTAACTTGTCTGCTTGGATTAGTTGTCCGGAAAGCTCCTCGATTTTGTGAAAAGCATTAGAAAACCGCAGCGACATCAGCAGCGCAAGCATTAGCAGTACAAGAAAAGGTTCAACTGGCGCAAGAGAATAGATCGGAACGCCGAAATAGACGTTCAAATTCTGATTCATCACCAGCACATTCAAAGCCATGGCCGCCACAGCCAAATACCCGCTCCCCGCCACTCTGTGCAAGGCTGTGTAGACGAATACATACGTTGCATACAGCAGCGAGATTGTCACATATAAAGATGTGAATTGACGGAATAGTCCCGTGGTAAGCTGGGGAGCAAAGCCGCTATGCAGCACAACAAGTATTCCCCCCACAATCAACCCGCCTCGCGTGAGCCATTCAAAGCAGTAAGGCCGGAAAGCGGTGTAGACATACAGGAAGAAACCAGCACCCACGCCTACCGTCAACACCATCTGAACTCGGAAATACAGCCAGAAGGGGAGCGGTCCGACCGCATCAAACAATACTCTTTCGCCACTAATACTGGCAAATGCAGCAATGCATACGCAAACAATGCCAAGTACCACAAGCGAGAAATCATTTCTCCGTTGAGAAAACAATCCGATAAAATACAATCCCATAATTAGAAAGGCGGTAAGCGTGATCCAGTCATGAGCCGACGCGCGGTCGCGAACTCCAGCAATTTGCTCGGCTTTCCCCAAGAGAAGCGATTCGCTGATCCCGCTGTTTACACGAAACTCATAATTAGCCACTTGCACTAGGATGTCATTCCAACCTGGCTGCAAAGTAAAGTAGCTGACATATGGTTTATTCAGCGCACTGTACTGCTGCTTCTCTGCCGGATTGCCGCTTGATCCGACGATTGTACCATTCACGATGAGCCGATTGGCAATCAGGATGGACGCCGTTTTTAATCCGTACACCTGGGTTGCATCGCCAATTTGAATGCGTAACCGGTAGGTCGCCATCCCGATCGTAGACATTTGCTTCTGCCACGAGCCAGGGACCTGAACCATCTTAGGCGTTGCATCGCCTGCTGTGAGAGTGTCTGTTGGCTGACTGAACAGCTGATTTGGATATAGTTCCCATTGCCCGTCAAGCCGAACCGTTCCATCTTGATCAAATTGCCAAGCACTTAAATCCATGACCCCATTCACCGCTAGAGGCATGTGCTTCTTATGTATAGAAAAATAGGCCAACAACACCCCATAAGTTGCAATCAATAGAGACAGGGTAATCAACGCTGCCACAATTTTTTTGCTCATCGGGCTTGCCACCCTATCTTATCTTTCGTTTCTTGGACTAGTCGCAAAGTTTCTTCTTCCAACTCTGCTCCTAATTGAAATTTCACAGCATGCTCCAACTGCATAATGACCCGATGCGCCTCGTTGCGATTTCCCATTTTCAAATGGAGCTTGATTAACTCGCGTCCATCGACTTCGAAATCAGGGGCAACCGATAATAGATTCTGCATACAGTCTACCGCAAGCACGTCATTGCCCTGGCTTTGGAAAAATGCGAACCACGTACGAAGCACGCGTACATACGAGGCTTTGATATCCAACTGCTTGGCCGTTGCCCAACTGAAATCACAACCGCCCATATATTCACCCGTGTATACCTGTTTCATTTGGTCATAGGTCCTGGTATCCATCTCTTCGCTCGTCCATGTGTTGCTTAGCAGTTGCTCCAATTCCGTGACATCAACCATCACGCCATCCAATTGGGCTACAAACCCTTGATCCGCTTTGCCAATATGGATGGGAATCTGATGTTCCGCCAGGCTTTTCCTTAGATAGGATAAACACGTATATAAATACGTTTTGGCCTTATGGAGATCGTACCCCGGCCAAATTGCCTCAATAATGGATGCGGCATTTACAGGCTTCCCTGCATGGTGAATCAGAAAGGCACAAAGTTCCTTCTCCTTCTTTGTTTTCCATGTAAGCACCTTGTCGGGGCTACCAGGTAAACCGATCTGGAAGCCACCCAAACAACTGATGCTCGGAGCAACATTTGCAGGCTGGGATGCGTGCATGACGGACTCGGATATAGCGTGTGAAACACGCGCAACCGCGTTCTGCAATCTTTCTTTGGTAAAAGGCTTCAGCAAATAGTCATTCGATTGAATCTCAAACGCTTCGACCGCATATTCCGCATAGGCCGTTGTGAAGATGATCGGCATCAGAGGGAATCTACTTCTAATTACTCTAGCAACTTCCGTACCTTTCATACCCGGCATCTGGATATCAAGAAAAACGGCATCTACCGGGGAAGGACCTAACGCAGCAATCGCTTCAATCGGGTTGATATACCTTCCAGTTATCTGTATGTTCCCCATTTGTCCGAGCAGAATTTCCAACAAATCCAGCGCATCTTCCTCATCATCAATGAGCATTACACGAATCATCGACTCTTGTCTCCTTAAAGCATTATGGCAAGCTTCGCTTGTTGAGCGGATCATATAGTGCTGCTTGAGAACCCTTTTTACATACTAGAGCACCTTATTACTAGAATATTTTACTTTATAGGATAATTCCATAGAAATATCGTCTACGTCAAAATCGTCGCTTATATACAACACTTTCGTTCGTGGGGTCTTTTTAAAATTATTAACACCCATACAGTGTACATATATATAACGATTGCAACTGATAAATAAAACAGCACATTGAACACATAAAACTTAAAATATTGACGGATAAAATCATATCCCCACACGACTATGAAAACATAACCTACCCCGCGAATAGTATTAAATATCCAACTATCCCTTCTGACAAAGAACTCATTAATACTAATCTTGCTATTGATCATATTCCTATAACATAATCCATATAAAACCAAATGAAGAATAATGTGAACTACAGCAAACAGCATACTTCCCATCAATGCACCAACCAATGGTATTCCCATGTTGTCTCCATCAGAGGGTAATTGTAATGTCTTAACATAATCATCATCAACAATCAATTGCCAGACTGAGGCCGTAAAGGCAAAGCAAGAGAATAAGGAAACAACAATACTAATTGTTAGAAAATAGTATTTATGTAGTTTCAGAGATTGTTCTCCTTTCTACTGCTAGGTATTTCATAGTGAAGTGACCTTCTTATTCCTTTCAGTGCTGATTGATCTCCATTCATTAAAATAGTATCTATGGAAAAATCCTATCAATATATTTTACAGAAGTTTTAATTACTATGATTATAGTCACACCAACTGTCTAACCAAAAGTTGTATACTATTACTATACTTTTTTTGAAGGAGTGATCACACAGTGTTATATTCCAAAATTCTTGTTGCCTACGACGGTTCAGAAGCTTCTGACAAAGCGCTCGATTCCGCCATTAAACTTGCCCAACTCAATCATTATTCGAAGCTCGAAATTATTCATATTTTCAACATGCCAACCTACGATGTAGGTGGGCAGTATTTGGTTCCACCTATTGAAATAGAACAAGCCTATTCTGAAGACGTAGTGGCAAAAATCAAAAAGAAAATATCGAATTTCACCAACGTTAATATCGAAGTAAGAAAAGGTAGTATCGCCAAACAGATTCTCCAATACGCGCAAGAAATACATGCTGACCTGATCGTTGTCGGCAGCAGGGGACTAAACAGTTTGGGTGAATTTGTACTTGGCAGTGTTAGTCATAATGTCGTTCAACACGCCCCTATTCCTGTACTAATTATTAAATAATTTGATATAAGAGAACGCACGTGGTTCGCGCAGCAATAAAATAATAACTCACTAGTGTATGAAAACGAAGCTATCCGTTTGAAGGATAGCTTCTTTATATATTATAAAAGAAGGAATAAACAATATCATGTTATTTTTCCTTATTATTGGGTCAATCCTATAAATAATCGTACCCTAGCGGTACGTTTCAATGTCTTGCCCCCTCTGCTCAATAGCGTCAAACAACCATGGATTGTCCCACCAAGTCATAACCTGATAAAATATATGAAAAGCAACTCTTATTGGAGGTCTACCATGTCAAGTCTTGCTAAAGTCGGTAGAAACGACCCTTGCCCTTGCGGCAGTGGCGCGAAATACAAGAAGTGTTGTCTGCACAAAGATGAAGCCAACAATGTCATACGCTTAGGCACCCAGTCCCTTTTTGCAGAAGAAAACGAGGTGGAAGAATATGAAGAAGTCATACCTCAATCATATGAAGAGCGGGTCGAGTTTATTGAACTCCAAGTGTGGGCATCTGAGCAGTATCGCACAATTGCACTGCAACTGAACGATCATCTACGGGAACGCTATGAACCGCTCGAAATCATAACAATTATCACCCTGTGGATGACCTATTCAAGGGATTACTCACCCATTATCAATAAGCCTGATGTTATTTTCGCTACCATGGAGTATGTAATGGGTATCCTTACAGGAAACTCCAGCATTACACAGACTTCCGTGGCCAAGCAGTATAGCGTTTCATCCGCCAGTGTGTCCAATCGATTCAAGGATATGACGCCTAGCCTTGATCAACTCTTGAATCTTATGCTCCTAGACGAGGAGGACGAGGAAGACGATGATGACTTCGAGAATGTGCACCATTTCGCTCGAAATGAGTTGGAATCGCAGATGCGTCATTTCCGACCTGATTTTGCCAAGGCCAGCCCTGCTCAGAAATTGATTGACCAGGCGAATCAAACGACCTCAGCCAAAATGAAGAAAAAACTGGCCGAACAAGCGCTTGCTCTGGACCCGCTTCACCCGGATGCCTACAATCTGATTGCGGAGGAACTAGAGGATATCGATGAAGCCGCTAAATTGTACAAGCGGGGGATCGACGCAGGACGCAAGCAGCTGGGTACCACATTTTTTACTGAGAATAAAGGATACTTTTGGGGGTTGCTGGAGACGCGACCGTTTATGAGAGCCATGCACGGCTATGGGGAGATTTGTTTATTCTATTTGCACCAATACAAGGAAGGCGTTCATATTTTTGAGGAGATGCTCGACCTGTGTCCAAACGACAATATGGGCATCAGATATTTACTTGTAACGGGCTATATTCTGCTGAAACAGTACCCGAAAGCGCTCGCCTTAATCAATCATTATGACGAAAGTTGTGCGAACTTCAACTATAATCGATTACTCATTTCGTACCTACAGCATGGCGTCAATCCATCAATGAAGCCTCTCTTCAAGCAAGCTATTGCGCAAAATCCACATGTAGTCCCCTTCATCCTCGGGTCTAAAAAAATGCCCAAGCACCCGCCGGCAACGATCGGTTCCGGGGATGAAACCGAGGCGATTGACTATATCATGTATCATAATCCTCTATATACCGCATCACCTAAGCTAGTAAAATGGATGAGCAGGAGCTAAACCCTACTGCTTCATCCCCCTTGCAGCTGAATAACTTCCCCTGTAGCCGGTTCGAGTTGGACTTGGTCCGGTTGAGGTGGCTTTACATAGTGGGTAGACTATTGTCGTTCAACGTGATAATCACCTGATTTCGAAAAACGGAGTTGACGTTTCTCCCCTTTTCCCCAAGACATATAGGCAGTATAGGATTCCTTTAAATTCAGATCCCTTGTCGTATTCCTAATTCTTTCATGATAAAGCTAAATTGACCCAAATTCCCAAGAAGGACTTTTTCAAGGTATGGAACCCTTCCGAAGCGCCACTCTTCTACTAACTTTGGAGAGATCTTATCCATTTTCAAAAACAAATCCAATGGGCTCACGAAACCTTTTTCCCAGGCCAGTTGATGTACCGTATGACGAACTTTTTTCTGCAAGTCTTGTCTATTCAAAAGAAATCCCTCTTATATACGTATTTTTGAATGTATTCTATTCCAAAAATTATCTATTTCATAAACTTAGTCAGCCTATCCTGAATGATGATCCTATTTTAGCAGAACGATGTTAGTTCTGAAACTTATTAATCCATAAGGACGATCTCTCGATTGTTGGCTGCAACCGAAATGATTTTGACCACATCGAGATGATGCATTCGACGTGTGAAGGCAGAAGTCAGCAACTGTTAAGAGTAAAACTAGGTCTTCCTCAGTCCATATACAATGCTTACAGGTCCGCATTCTATTGGACACTAGCCTATTGATACAGATCCCTAACTCAACGCTCCGGTTCGCGCAGGCTCAACCCTAGAGGGGTTCTCCTCCCACCTTGCATCACCATAAAACTAAAGACACCCCGAAGGGTGTCTTTGTTTTATGGTGGTGAGCCTTTACTTGGTAAATCCAAATTTGCCGCAGCGTAACCTAAACTTTAGCCAGTACGGTCAGTTCCTTCGAATCAATCACCAGTCCAGATAAACGTATGAAATCAAACCCGAGTATACCGTCTATCTCCATACCGTAATATCACCCGGTTCAATCCTAACCCCGATTGTATCCACTGCATCTGCACTGAAAATAGTTCCTGCCGAGCCCGTATCGAGCAATACATTTTTCAAATGTAATTCTTCACCGCGATAAGAAATTGTTACTTCTATAAAGGGTAATCCATGCTTTACATCTATGTTCATCTGGGTCCCCGTACCCCCGCCCATTTCTCTCGAAGTTCCAGTTTTTCTCGGGATGTGTGAAAGAAGCCGTATTCCCGGTAAGGCTGCTCCCGATGCAATTCATAATACCGTTTCATGGCAACAGCGGAGTCATCAAAGCGATCAATGACAGCCACCTCATCAACAAGCCAGTATCCTTCCTCCGAGCGGGATTTTAATGCCTCACAAACAATCCATTCATTTGGAAACTGTTCACGAACTTCTTCCCATCTCATCCTTTCCACCTCCAAATTAATTTACCTTCATTATATCATAAAAGCCTAAACCGAAAACGTTGTTGTTAGGCTTGGTAATTATGATGAACCCCTGTCCAGCATTAACTATTATAGTTTTGTATGGACCAGGGTTCTAGCATCTGATCTATGTTAACATACAATTTCTTCCACAAATTCACCCTCCTCTACGCTCCGGTCCACGGGGACTGAACCCTAGAGGGGTTCGCCTCCCCAGTTTCACCCATACAAAGAAAAAGCTGTCACATCATTCGTAAGTTTGCCGATAATTAAACCATAACATTGCCGAATTATAGTCACTTTTCAGCAATTACATCGTGATTTTCATCGGTTTTTTACCCCTAAGGTTGCCGAAAGTTTTTTTGAACCATAAGCTTGCCATAAGTTTTAAAGAAATAGATGCTTTTTCTCCAGTTTCGGGAGGACGTTTCAGATTAAAATACCCATAATAATAAGGTTTCCGTTGGACTCATAACTTAAAATTCTATTTTAAAGCATAAGTTTGCCGGGTGATTTTTGAAGCATAAGCTTGCCGTTCGGCAAACTTATGGGTATTAAAACAAAAGCACCCTCATTGGGTGCTTTCATCTCTGTATGGAGGTGAGGGGAGTCGAACCCCTGTCCGAAAATATTGCCACACAGGCATCTACGGGTGTAGTCACAGTTTTGATGTCACCCGAGCATCGCCCCGTAACCGGCTATGCGTTGGGTCAGCCTGATTGTCTTCCTACGTCCGACCCCAGGCGGAGACCAAACGTCGTATCCCACTATAGTTGAGCCCCTATCCCAGTCACATGGGCGATGCTGAGTAGAAGCACGCTAACAGGTTATTAAGCTGCTAAAGCGTAGTTGTTTTGTGTTTTGCCATTTAATAGGCTTTAGCGTTTTATAGTGGACGCGGCCCCACTACCCGCAACCCGCGCTCAAACTATCCCCGTCGAATCCAAGAACACCCCCGGATTGCCTTCGTAACCGTCAGAGACGGTGAAGGTTAAAAGGACAAGCTGTAGAGCCAAGTTACTCGAAATCGAAATCAAATCTCTTCGTTACATGTACTAGTATACCACATGCCTCAGCAAAGTGAACACTAGGTTCATGGAAGCCAAGGTGTTACCTTCCAGTACGTCCAAGCTATCTGGCAATCTTCTGCTTCTCACGCAAAGCACGTTGAATATCGCGTTGCGCATCTTTCTTCGCAGCAGATTCACGCTTGTCGTATTGCTTCTTCCCTTTACCAATGCCAATCAGCAGCTTCGCATAACCATTCCGGATATATACCTTCAATGGAACAACGGTATACCCTTCTTGCTTAGCTTGGCCGAGGATTTTGGCGATTTGCACTTTCTTCAATAACAGCTTCCGCGTCCGTGTAGGATCTTCTGGATTGCTGCGATTTCCCTGTTCAAAAGGACTGATATGCATATTGTGTACAAATGCTTCGCCATTGCGAATGGTCGAGAAACTGTCGCCAATGTTGGCTTTACCTGCCCGTAAGGATTTGATCTCCGTGCCGGTCAGGACAAGACCGCATTCATACGTATCTTCAATGAAATAATCGTGTGATGCCTTTTTATTCTGGGCGAGCAGTTTGCCATCGGCCTTCTTAGTTGCCACGTGAGATCCTCCTCCCGCACGCTAAAATGCAGGTAAATCTTGCTACAATGTGCAACCTATTGTAGCAAGATCCCACCCGAAAAGCAAGAACCGGCGACTACCTCCGCCGCTTCTTGCTACCATCGCCGTCGTCGCTCCGGCGACGACCGCCCTTGGCGAGCGCGTTCACGCCGCTCGCCCAATCCATGGCGCTGCGCTCCGCAGCAGCGCCACCGCCACCGCCCACTTGGGCTTCGCCCCCAAGCGAAACCCCACGGCCACGCTCACCGCCCTGGCCAACCCCACTGTCCGTCCGCCCTGCGCCGACGGACTGCAACCGCTGGCGCAAGCTGCCGCCTTCGCCAATCTTTCCGCCCTTGTCGCGCTGGTCGCTCCAAGGCTTACTACCACCCTTGCCTCGGCGCGATTTCCCTTGACCTCCTGCTGCGTTGCCTTGGAAGGCTCCACCTTGACCTCGGCCTTCTCCTGTGCCAATGCCAGCAATATGATCCGCCTTGCCATCTCCACCAGTATTGGCCCCATTTTGTCCTCTACCTCTGGATCTTTTACTACCAGAGCGCCCCGCTCCTGCAGGTTGCTCTGTCCCTGTCGTTCCTTCCACTCCACCAGCAGCTTCAGCTTTCCGGCGAGCAGCCATCTCAATCCGCCTGGCAGCAGCATGATCGGCACGACTGCCTTTTTTCCCTTTATCTCCAGTGCCTTGCGTCCCGTCCCCTTGACCAACAACAGGTTGGGTTTTGGCAAAGCCACCCTTGCCTTTGTACCCGCCTTTGCCTTTCTCAGGTCTGCCGTTCGTTCCGCCTTTCCCCTTATCGGCTCTGCCGCTTTTATCTTTTCCACCACGGAAACCTTTGAATCCACCTGAACCCTTGAACTTGCCTCCACCACCGCTGCCGCGGTTAAATCCACCCTCTTTGCGAGGTTTCATATCCAACAATTCGAAATCAATCGTATGATCTTCCATACTCACGCGAGCAACACGCACTTTGATGCTGTCCCCAAGTCGATAAATTTTGGAGGTACGCTCACCGATCAGCGCATGCTGCTTCTCATGATGGTTGTAATAATCGTCAGTCAAATCGCTCAGACGAATTAACCCCTCAACCGTGTTGTCCAATTCAATGAACATACCGAAGCCCGTTACGCTCGAGATAATACCCTCGAACTCTTCACCGACTTTATCCAACATGTATTGCGCTTTCTTCAAAGCTTCTGTATCACGTTCTGCATCGACAGCAACGCGCTCACGCTCGGAAGACTGCTGGGCAATATCATTCATACGCGAAGCTAAATAATCATGACGTTGATCCGGAAGCGTACCACCGTTCTCCAACACTTCACGAATAACACGATGAATAACCAAATCCGGGTAACGACGAATAGGCGATGTGAAATGAGAATAAAACTCTGCGGCTAAGCCAAAATGCCCCAAACTCTGCGCATCATACTTCGCTTGCTTCATCGAGCGCAGCATGACTTTACTAATCACGCCTTCTTCAGGCGTTCCCTTGATATCTTCTAATAATGCCTGCAAGGAACGCGCATGAATCGCCCCGCCTTTACCGCCGCGCATCGCATAGCCGAAGGTTGTTACGAACTCCATGAAGTTCATCAACTTCTCGGAATCCGGATCCTCATGCACCCGGTACAGGAACGGCACTTTCAACCATGTGAAATGCTCAGCAACCGTCTCATTGGCGGCTAGCATGAACTCTTCGATCATCATCTCAGCGACGGATCGCTCTCTTTTGACAATATCCGTTGGTTTGCCATCCGCATCGACAAGAATTTTGGACTCTTCAAAGTCAAAATCAATCGCGCCGCGCTTCATCCGTCTGGAACGCAGTCTACCTGCCAGCTCCTCCATGCGTTTGAAGTCATCCATTAAATACGCATATTTCTCCACGATTTCCGGCTCTGCCTCACCTGTCAGCAGCTTGCGTACATTCGTATAGGTCATGCGTTCTTTTGTTTTGATCACACTGGTGAAAATCTCATGATTAACGACTTTCAAATCTTGGTCAAATTCCATTTCACAAGACATGGTCAGTCGGTCTACTTGCGGGTTCAATGAACATATCCCGTTCGATAAACGGTGCGGCAGCATCGGAATTACACGATCGGTCAAATACACCGAACATCCTCGATTATAGGCCTCAATATCAAGCGCCGTACCTTCCCGCACATAATAGCTCACATCGGCAATATGCACGCCAAGTCGAACGTTTCCATTCTCCAACAGCTCTACATTCACGGCATCGTCCAAATCCTTGGCATCTTCACCGTCGATGGTTACAATGGTTTTCGCACGAAGATCACGACGTCCCTGACCGATGATTTCTTCTTCCGTAATCGAATCGGGTGCTGCATCTGCTTCTGCCAGTACTTCAGGTTGGAAAGCTTCCGGTAATTGATGTTGGCGAATGATCGCCAAAATATCGACACCTGGATCATCTTTATGACCCAGAATCTCAATTACTTCGCCTTCCGCCGCTGACCGTCCCTCCGGATAGTTTACGATTTTCACAACAACCTTCTGTCCAGAGACTGCTCCCATAAAAGCATGCTGCGGGATAAATATATCTCTTGTTACCCGTTTATCATCCGCAATGACGAAGGCATACGTATCTTGGCTTTGAAATACCCCAACGATTTGCGAGTTCGCACGTGTAATTACACGTACAACTTCACCCTCCAGACGACCGCCGCCTTGACTGCGCGATGTAACTTTCACGAATACGATATCACCGTTCATCGCGGTATTCAGGTCATGTGCATTAATGTAAACATCCGGGTGCTCACGGTCCTCAGGAATGAGGAATGCAAAACCCTTCGCATGGGCCTGCAACTTGCCTTTAACCAAATTCATCCGTTCCGGAACGCCATAACGATCATTGGGGCCCCTAACGATATGTCCGCTTTCTTCTAATTGATTGAGCAATTTAATGAAATCCTTAAACTCATTCGCACTTCCTATTCCAAAATGCTTCTCAAGCTCTTTATAGGACATAGGCTTATAGGCCTCTTCTTGCATCAAACTAATAATTTCATTCTCTTTAATCATGCACTCTTCACCTTCTTGTTGTTGTTGAGCCTAGCTCTCATTCGCCGTATCCGTTTCCCTTACTCCATAGTATGCCATTTCCAAGGAAAGGATAAACACCATTCTTATCCATCTTTCGCCTTGCTCACGTACTGAATCGGCGTTTTGGTATGCGCACATGACTCTTCTTTCCTGATGGAGCTTAGTTTCTCCAGCACATGCCCATACCAATCCGTCCATCCCTTATCTACGCTTAAAAATGAAAAAACAGCAGGAGTATAGTTCTCCTGCTGTTATCGTTTTATGTGTGTTAGCTTTTCACTACGTATGCTACGACAATAGAAAGAATAAAAAATGCAGCAGCAAGACCCATTGTTGCGCGGGACAAAAATAGTTCCAAACCACGAGCTTTTTGTTTACCAAATAAGTGTTCTGCGCCGCCGGAAATGGCACCGGACAAGCCTGCGCTTTTCCCTTTTTGTAAAAGAACAATCGCGATTAATCCAACCGAAGCTATGATTAACAAAATTTTCATAAAGATTAACATATTAGCACCCCAATTGCCGATTCTTTGCCTTATACAACTAGCATGAGTATTTTAACATAGTTCGTCCATAATTACAACCAACATGCCTAATCGATTCAGCTGTTCTTATTCGCGATAAGATCCCATTGCAGCTGGTCTATTCGTTCGTCGAGCTTTCTTAGTTCGCCCCAAGAAGGCGCTGACCGCTTGCTTTGCACACCACAGTGCAAATAGCGTAAACAAAGTCGCCCATACAATGGCGGGTATCCCCGTGTAGTTGGCCAAATTACTTGCATCACCAGCACTCCGACTGTTTTGCATCGCGTATACGATCAACGAACCAGGGCCGAACACCGACTCCTCCAAGCATAAGAATGCCAGCAGCAGGTAGTAGAAATCGCGCAGCCACTTCGGGGCCAGTGCCAACGCCAGCACCGTCATAAGTATAAAGCCAAGCAGGAACGTAACACCGAAGCTGTTCCTTACGAACAGTACCAGTGACAGCGCCGACACTGCCGTCATCACCTGCAGCCCCAGCCGCTGCTTGCCTTTGGCATATGCCGAGAACAAAAACCAAGCGAATAACGAGGCGGTCATATACCCCGCCAGCGAGACCGGGATGACAGCCCATGACTTGGTCATGGACGAGTAAGTGACACCGCTGTGGTCCCTGTACAGCTCGATATACATAACCTTCCCGGATAGCGCTAGTGTTGCGACTGCATGGCCGAACTCGTGCACCATCGTATCTAAGTTCCGAAAAAATGAGGAAGGAATCCAGTGCGTGAGCACCGCGGAACCTATTAGGAACAGGATCGTTTTTACCCAGTTGCTCAAAAGCATAACCTCCCCGCTATCTGACGACTTTACCCTCATTATACGCCAAAACGGGCAGGTGTAAGCCACCTGCCCGCCATATAATTACATACGAATCTTATTACTTGAAGTTTCTCAAGTTGTAGAATGCTTTTTTACCAGCGTATTGAGCGACAGTGAACAACTCGTCTTCAATGCGAAGAAGTTGGTTGTATTTCGCTACACGGTCCGTACGGGACGGAGCACCTGTTTTGATTTGACCAGCGTTTGTAGCAACAGCGATGTCAGCGATTGTGCTGTCTTCGCTCTCACCGGAACGGTGGGAAATAACTGCTGTGTAACCAGCGCGTTTTGCCATTTCGATTGCATCGAAAGTCTCAGTAAGCGTACCGATTTGGTTAACTTTAACCAAGATGGAGTTACCGATGTTTTCTTCGATTCCGCGGGATAGGCGCTCAGTGTTCGTAACGAACAAATCGTCACCAACGAGTTGAATTTTGTTACCCAATTTCTCAGTAAGCAATTTCCAACCTTCCCAATCGTCTTCGGAGCAACCATCTTCAACCGTGATGATTGGGTATTTATCAACCCAAGCAGCCAAGAAGTCAACCCACTCAGCGGATGTGAAGGATTTGCCTTCGCCTTCAAGGTGGTATTTACCATCTTTGAAGAACTCAGTGGAAGCAACGTCCATACCCAAGAATACGTCAACACCTGGTTTGTAACCAGCGTTCTCGATAGCTGTAAGGATTGTCGTGATGGCTTCTTCATTGGATTTGAAGTTAGGAGCGAATCCGCCTTCGTCGCCAACTGCTGTGTTAAGGCCTTTTTCTTTCAATACGGATTTCAAGCTATGGAAAATCTCAGCGCCGATGCGAAGAGCTTCTTTGAAAGTAGGAGCGCCTACTGGAAGAACCATGAACTCTTGAACGTCAACGTTGTTGTCCGCATGTGCCCCACCGTTGATGATGTTCATCATTGGAACTGGAAGCGTTTTGGCATTGAATCCACCAAGGTAAACGTACAATGGCACGTCCAAAGCGTCAGCAGCTGCGCGAGCAACAGCCATGGAAACAGCTAGAATTGCGTTAGCTCCCAATTTCGCTTTGTTAGGTGTACCGTCAAGCTCGATCATTTTGTTGTCGATGCCAACTTGATCAAGAGCGTCTAGACCAATGATTTCTGGAGCGATGATTTCATTTACGTTCTCAACAGCTTTCAGAACGCCTTTACCAAGGTAACGACCTTTGTCACCATCACGAAGCTCAACAGCCTCGTATGCGCCTGTGGAAGCGCCTGAAGGGACGATAGCACGGCCGAATGCGCCGGACTCTAGGTATACTTCGACTTCAACTGTTGGGTTACCGCGGGAATCCAATACTTCGCGTGCGTAAACATCAGAAATAATTGTCATTGTGATAAAACACTCCTTCAATAATATAAATTATTTGTTTAGAATTGTGACCCCAGTCATTTGCTGTGGTTGATTCAATCCTAAGAAATCTAGCATCGTTGGTGCTATATCTGCCAGAATACCGCCATCTCTTAGTGTAACAGATTTGTCCGTCACAATAAAAGGCACCGGATTCGTTGTATGCGCTGTGTTGCGTGAGCCGTCTGCATTCGTAACTACATCCGCGTTGCCGTGGTCCGCTGTGATGCAGACTACGCCACCCTTAGCAAGGATCGCTTCCACAACTTTACCAAGACAATCGTCTGTCGCTTCGATTGCTTTCACCGTTGGCTCAAGCAAGCCAGAGTGACCTACCATATCTGGGTTCGCGAAGTTCAAGATGATAACGTCATGCTTCTCAGCTTCAACTTCCTTCACAACCGCTTCCGCTAATTCGTAAGCGCTCATTTCCGGCTTCAAGTCATATGTAGCAACCTTCGGTGAAGGAATGAGAAGACGCGTTTCACCTGGTAATTCTGCATCACGACCGCCGCTGAAGAAGAACGTTACGTGCGGGTACTTCTCGGTTTCTGCTGCACGAAGCTGCTTCAAACCGTTCTGAGCCAGCACCTCGCCAAGCGTGTTATCCAGATCCTTCGGTTTGTACGCGACGAAACCATCTACGGACTCGCTGAACAGCGTCAGACACACGTAGTAGAGGTTCTTCGCTACTTTAGGACCACGATCGAAGCCGCGGAAGTCTTCATTCGTGAAGACTTGAGACAACTGGATCGCACGGTCTGGACGGAAGTTGAAGAAGATGACAGCATCGCCTGATTCTACAAGTCCTACCGGCTTACCGTTATCACCAACGATAACTGTTGGCATAACGAACTCGTCATAGACGGATTTCTCGTAGGATTCCACGATAGCTTGCATCGGATCCGTGTAAGCAGGGCCTTCGCCATACACCATGGCGCGATAGGATTTCTCCGTACGCTCCCAGCGTTTGTCGCGGTCCATTGCATAATAGCGGCCTTGTACGGTCGCAATTTTGCCTACGCCAACTTCCTCGATTTTGTTCAAAAGCTCTCCCATATACCCCTTCGCAGAATCAGGAGCCACGTCGCGGCCATCTAAGAATGCGTGGATGTAAACTTCGCCGAACTGTTCTTTCTTACACAAATCCAACAAAGCGAACAAATGCTTAATGTGGCTATGCACGCCACCGTCAGAAAGCAAACCGTACAGGTGCAGCTTCTTCGCGTGTTCTTTGGCATGACGAACTGCGCCTAGAATGGTTTGGTTGTCGAAGAATTCACCATCACGAATCGATTTCGAAATCCGCGTCAGATCCTGATACACGGTACGGCCTGCGCCGATGTTCAGGTGTCCTACCTCAGAATTCCCCATCTGACCTTCTGGCAAACCTACAGCCTCACCGCAAGCAGTGAGGGTAGTATGAGGGAACGTGGACCAGTAACGGTCGTAGTTCGGCTTTTTGGCATGAGCAACCGCATTCCCCTGCTCTTCCGAGCGAAGTCCGAAGCCATCGAGAATGATGAGTGCTACCGGTTTCGGTCTGGACATGTTACTTCGCCCCCTGGACGAGTTGGATGTAAGAAGCGGACTCTAAGCTCGCTCCACCTACAAGCGCGCCGTCGATGTCAGGCTGTGCCATGTACTCAGCAATGTTGTTCGGCTTCACGCTGCCGCCGTATTGGATACGAACAACGTCAGCTACTGCTGCGCCGTAAAGACCGCTCACCAATGTACGGATGTAACCGATCACGTCTTGTGCGTCTTCAGCTGTAGAAGATTTACCTGTACCGATTGCCCAGATTGGCTCGTAAGCAATAACCACTTGTGCTGCTTGCTCTGCGCTCAGACCAGCGAAAGCTGCTTCTGTTTGTACTTTACAAACATCTTTCGTTTGACCTGCTTCACGCTCTTCCAACTTCTCGCCTACGCATAGAATTGGTTTCAAGCCATGTTTGAAAGCCGCAACGACTTTCTTGTTCACGATTTCGTCGGACTCAGCGAAGTAAGCTCTACGCTCGGAGTGACCGATGATGACATATTCAACACCAAGATCTTTCAGCATAACACCGCTGATTTCACCAGTGAATGCGCCGTTATCTTCAAAGTGAAGGTTCTGTGCGCCAACATGAACGTCCGTACCTTTCGTAGCTTCAACAAGTGCAGGAAGGTTTGTGAAAGGGGAACAAATTACGCTCTCCACGCCTTCTACTGTACTGCCTTTTACTTCGTTCACGAAGCTGATTGCTTCGGAAACAGTTTTGAACATTTTCCAGTTACCCGCGATAATCGGTGTTCTGCTCATGGTTAGACTCCTTAAAGTTATTCGCCAGAATAACTGGCATCGTAAGCTTCCGCTTTTTCTATAAAAAATCTTACTTGTCGTTAAGTGCTACTACGCCTGGCAATGCTTTACCTTCCATGAACTCCAAGGAAGCGCCGCCGCCTGTGGACATGTGGTTCATTTGCTCAGCCAAGTGGAATTTCTCAGTTGCTGCAGCGGAATCGCCGCCACCAATAACTGTATAACCTTCAGAAGTTGCACAAGCTTGTGCGACTGCACGTGTACCGTGGGAGAAAGGCTCGATTTCGAATACGCCCATCGGTCCGTTCCAAACAACTAGCTTGGATTTCGCGATAACGTCCGCATAAAGTTCACGCGTTTTCGGTCCGATATCGATGCCTTCCCAATCCGCAGGAATGCTGTCAATATCAACGATTTGCGTGTTTGCATCTGCGCTGAATTTATCTGTAACAACGATATCAACTGGAAGTAGGAAGTTAACGCCTTTTTCTTTGGCTTTCGCAATAAAGCTAAGCGCTAGATCAAGCTTCGAATTGTCCAGAAGTGATTTACCGATTTCATAGCCTTGTGCTTTCAAGAATGTATAGGACAGACCGCCGCCAATAAGGACGTTATCCGCAATGTTCAGAAGGTTCTCAATTACTGCGATTTTATCTTTAACTTTGGATCCGCCAACGATCGCTGTGAACGGACGCTCAGGGTTGTTCAGTGCTTTACCAAGAACATCAAGCTCTTTCTCCATCAGAAGACCAGAAACAGCCGGGATGTAAGCTGCGATGCCAGAAGTCGAAGCATGTGCACGGTGAGCAGCACCGAAAGCATCATTTACGAACAAGTCAGCTAGGTCAGCGAAAGCTTTTGCCAATTCTGGATCATTCTTCTCTTCACCTTCGTTGAAACGAACGTTTTCAAGCAGGAGAACGTCGCCATTTTCAAGCGCATCGACTTGTGCTTTCACGATTTCACCAACGGATTGGTCTGCTTTGATCACATTTTGACCAAGAAGCTCTGCCAATTTAGCAGCAACTGGTGTTAAACGAAGCTCTTCAACCACTTGTCCGTTTGGACGACCAAAGTGGGCAGCAAGAATAACTTTAGCGCCTTGCTCTACTAAGAATTTAATCGTAGGAAGCGTTTCTCTGATACGTGTATCGTCCGTGATTTGACCGTTTTCTACAGGCACGTTGAAATCAACGCGTACAAATACTCTTTTACCAGCTACTTCAACATCGCGAACACTTTTCTTATTCATCGTAAAGCCTCCTGAACATGTATGGTTTTCTTCCGGTTCTATCCTTTTATGGGGTAAATCGCACATAAAGAGGAGAATCTCTTCTCCCCTTCATGTGGTTTTCCAGTTGATGAATTATGAAATTACAGACCTTTTTTCGCGATGAAAGCTACCAAGTCAACAACGCGGTTGGAGTAACCCCACTCGTTATCGTACCAGGAAACCACTTTCAACATGTTGTCGCCAACTACCATAGTGGACAAAGCGTCGATTGTGGAAGAAGCTGGGTCACCATTGAAGTCGCTGGATACAAGTGCATCTTCTGTGTAGTTCAGAATGCCTTTAAGAGGGCCTTCGGAAGCTTGTTTCAAAGCTGCGTTTACTTCGTCAACTGTTACGTTAACTTTAAGCTCAACAACCAAATCAGTTACGGATACGTTAGGTGTAGGAACACGCATAGCCATACCGTTCAATTTGCCTTTAAGCTCAGGAAGAACTAGACCGATTGCTTTAGCTGCGCCAGTGCTGGAAGGAATGATGTTCTCAGCTGCTGCACGAGCACGACGAAGATCTTTATGTGGAACGTCAAGTACGGATTGATCATTTGTGTAAGAGTGAACAGTTGTCATCATACCTTTTACGATTCCGAAGCTATCGTTGATAACTTTCGCGAAAGGAGCTAGACAGTTAGTTGTACAAGAAGCGTTGGAGATGATTGTGTGTGCAGCTGGATCGTATTTGTCTTCGTTAACACCAAGTACGATTGTGATATCTTCGTCAGAAGCAGGAGCGGAAATGATAACTTTCTTAGCTCCACCTTTCAAGTGAAGTTCTGCTTTTTCTTTCGCCGTGAAAATACCAGTGGATTCGATTACGATTTCAGCGCCTACAGATGCCCATGGCAGATCCCCAGGGTTACGCTCAGCAAAAACCTTGATGGAACGACCATTAACGATCAATTCACCTTCGCCAGCTTCAACTGTAGCGTCTAGTTTACCGTGAGTAGTGTCATATTTAAGCAAGTGAGCCAATGTTTTAACGTCTGTCAAATCGTTTACCGCTACGATTTGTACATCTGGGTTGTTCAATGCTGCGCGGAATACGTTACGACCAATACGTCCGAAACCGTTAATACCTACTTTTGTTGTCATAGTCAATTCCTCCTAGGTTTACTTGCATGATATATATTTCAAAACGCAAGCCGATTAGGGCACACGTTATGATGTCTAACATCCTTCTTGCACATGCTTCATGATTTCTAAGGCAGCTGCTTCATCTGTAACCAATACATCTTCTTGCCCATGTCGTAGTACAGAAGCGATCGCTTCCCCTTTGCTCTTCCCGCCAGCAACACCAATCACAACTTCTACACGCTGCAGATCTTCTAGTCGAAGTCCGACGGTCGGCATCTTATGAACCACATTTCCTTGGCGATCAAAATAATAACCGAGCGCCTCAGCAAGTGCACCATCCGCTTTCAGACTGCCCGTAGTATCACTATCTACTTTACGTCTGCGTGCCATGACCATAGCATCTCCGATACCATGGACAACAATGCGACAACTGCGCACCGCGTTCACAACTTCCTGTATCTGTGGATCTTGAATCAGCGATTGATAAGCTTCTTCACCAAGATGATCAGGAACATGCAACAACCTGTATTTCCCGCCCGTTTTCTTGGCCATAATGGAAGCAATCGTGTTCGCTTGCATATCCACACTTTCACCAAGTCCTCCTCGTGCAGGGACGAACAAACTCCCTTTCATCGAAGAAGATAATGCCAAGTTATTGGCGATCTGTGCCATCGTCGACCCACCCGTTACCGCGATAATATCATCTTTGGCAATATACTTACGCAAAGCGGCCGCACCAGCGCGTCCAAGCTCTTTCTTCGTAAATACGGAAGTGTCTGAATCCCCAGGGACGATGATCACATTGGAGATGTGAAAAGCTTTGGCGATACTGTCTTCCAAATCCGTCAAGCCAAAAGCCATCTTAATGATCGGTTGCATATCTTCCAGCAGTTGACGACCAGAATCACTGATCTGCATACCGCTTGCGTCCGATTCCAGAAGCCCTAGCTCCTTCAAGAAATCAACTTCGCCGCGCAGCACCCGCTCCGTCATATCGAGTGAGGACGCTAGCGTCCTTCGTCCGACCACGCCGGAAACCAAGATGTGTTGCAGAATCGAGTAGCGTTTCTTCATGATGTCCATAAGATCAGGCATGAGTTGTTTCTGAATGTCTAGAATCTCTCTCATAGGACGACTTCCAACGCTCCCGATCCAAGTTGGACGTTTATTGTCCCAGGCATACATTTTATGTCCCACCCGGGCGAAAAAAAAGTTCCTTGCGCTATTTCATATGTTACTTCTCGTTTACAGTTCTTATTATAACCATTTCCGTCGCAACATTCAACATTTGTTCAAACATTTTTCTTCAAATAGGTCTGTAAGGGCTTACCTCCTTGCTTTTTATGGAAAGCTGACTTATAATAACCCTTGCTTCACTTTTTCTACACTATGCGCCCGTGGTCCAATGGATATGACGTAGGCCTCCGAAGCCTGAGATAAAGGTTCGATTCCTTTCGGGCGCGTCCAACAATCAGCCAATGAGTTAAGATTTCTTCGTCAAATCAGCTCTGAGGCTGATTTTTTTACGTTTAGTTTGACCTTTCTTGACCTTCGGAGGTTTTTTCGTTATCATACTTGTAGATACTGTAAATAGTATGTACCCAATAGTGGTAACCCAACCCCAAGGAGGTCATTCTCATGAGTTTTATTCCTATGGTCGTCGAACAGGACGCGCGCGGTGAAAGAGGATATGACATCTACTCTCGCTTGCTGAAAGACCGCATTATATTCTTAGGCACGGGTGTCAACGATGTTGTGGCGAATTCCATCATTGCTCAGTTGCTCTTCTTGGCCGCTCAAGATCCTGATAAAGATATCTCGCTTTACATCAACAGCCCAGGCGGCTCCATCACAGCTGGTATGGCGATCTTCGACACTATGCAGTTCATCAAACCAGATGTATCCACGATCTGCGTTGGTATGGCTGCCTCAATGGGCGCGTTCTTGCTCACAGCTGGTGCCAAAGGCAAGCGTTACGCGCTTCCGAACAGCGAAGTTATGATTCACCAACCACTTGGCGGCGCAGAAGGTCAGGCCTCTGATATCGAGATTCGCGCGAAGCGTATTTTGAAAATGAGAGATAACCTGAACACGATCCTAGCCGAGCGCACTGGACAATCATTCGAGCGTATCGAGAAAGATACAGATCGCGATAACTTCATGAGCGCTAAAGAAGCAGCCGAATATGGACTCATCGATAAAGTCATCGAGCGCGTCTAATTTATAAATAAATAAGCCAGCCTTCAGCGGCTGCTCCAAGAGCAGACCGTGAGGCTGGCTTTTTATTGTCCTTGCACAAAAGCCTCAGCAGAACTAGTGATTCATTCACTAGTCTCCTGAGGCTCTTCTCTTTTTATGATCTTATTTTAAATCTTCTAATGGATAGAAGATCAAATCAATCGGGAATGCCGAGCCCGCTGGAGGCGTAAACTCGATATCTAAGGCATCCTCCGTACCAGTCGTACGCGCCAGCACTTCTAGGCCATCGAAAGCCGTAATGACACCGGAATACGGTACAGGAATGATTTCTCCGTTGATTTTAAACGGACCCTTGAACACGCCGCCTCTGGCCATAATCATAACGGCCATTTTGCGCGGCTTATCCGCATGGATCTTATAGACCACCCCATAATTTCCGCCATTCTCCACGACTTGCTTACGCATCACGTCGTAGCCTTTGACGAATGGATCCGTCTTATTATCTCCAATCGTTAGCCTAGAGGCTTTCGTAAAGCTCGTGGCATCAATTTTCCATTCAATTTCGGATACGGGGAACGTACCGCGAACATGGCCGTTAAAGCTAAGGAGTGGCAACTCCTTCACGATCGTTGGTGTCAGCATTTTTTCCGTTGCGATGAAGGACATTTGAAGCTCCCCGTCCGTTTCGACATCATAGAACAAATTCACACCTTGACCTGGATAAAAATCTGGCAACTTCGCGTACACATAACTCGCTTTAGGCGGAACCGTCATGGTATCCGTGTACACGTTATTAAGAAGGAAATCAACGGAAGCTTCGCTGCCGATCAAATTCGCATAAACGGAAGGGTAAACCTCGCCTTTATTCGTTGTTTTAATCGTAATCGGTTTGTCCGTGTTGTTCGTTGCAAAGATGGCAAACGTCATCTTCTGTTGCGTACCATTGATATGATCTGCGTACAAACGCCCTTTACCATTAATGTTATCTTGATACAAAATACCGCTTGTTGTGAATTCTTCTGGACTGTCACTAACAAGCAGCGTACGTCCTTGAACTTCTTTCACATCTTTGGGCAGCAGCGGCAACTCGTTAAAATGGGACCAGATCGTTGTCCAATTGGTTTTAATAAATCCACCAACCGGCTTCATATAAATCGGATACTCGACTTCTGACAAGTACGGTTCATTGACAACTGTCACAAAACTTTTGAACAACTTGCTCACATGCCCATGACCATCCTTAACCGTTAAGGTTACGGGATATTGACCAGCTTTGAAGAACGCCTCTTGCTTACCGGTCCAATCGAAGGATACGATGCCTTCTGCATCTGGATCATAACTCAAATCCAAGTACTTAACAGGCTCACCAAGCCTGTAGGTAGGCTTCGCAGTAGCGAACTTAGCAACTGGACGAGAATTGCTGTCTTGATCGATGTAGATGCCCTCAGGCGCTTTAAAATGAACGATCTCGACACGTCTTAGCTCACTATTATAGGTATACTTGGCACCCATGTAATCAGCCAACCAAGTCAGTTTTACAAGCAACTTGCCATTCACGATAGCAGCTACCGACTTAAAGGGGATATCCACCTCATTCGTTGTCACCGTCTTATGATCAGGATCTAGCACGATGTTAGTACCCGGAGGCGACATTTGAATCGTACGGGATAGGTCATTCCACTCTACTTGAAAACCTAATGTATCACCCAAGAATTTGGCTGGAACGAACGTGCTTCCGTCAATAATGGTAGATGGTGACTCCAAATGAATCTGTTCTTGATTCACGAATGCTTCTGACTTATCGATATAAAGTAAAATAAAGGACGAGCTTGTTGATACCGCATGCGCGGCTGGTGCTGTAATTGTGCTAACTAGAAATATGAGTACAGCTAGTAAAGCAATCATTTCTTTCCTTACTACATTCATTTCACTTTCGCTCCTTCTTCAAGCTTGTGATAGGCGAGCTACTAGAAACACTAATAGCCTTATCCATCATGACCACGTTTATTAGACGTAGCCAAGCGAAAAAGGTTGCTTATCCCAATATTTGTTAACAATTTCGACACTTTTAGCAAAAGAGTAAATGTCCACCTGCAAACTGCAAAAAAGCCCCCTCGAAAGGTAGGCTTTTATAGGATTATTGGTTTTCCAATTCTTCCTTACTGACTAATGTGACTAAAGCGTTTACAGCCTGCTCTGCATCCGAACCTTCTGCACTTATGAAGACTTCGGTCCCTGTGCTGATCGCAAGACTCATAATTCCCATGATGCTCTTTGCATTCACTTTCTTCTCATCTTTCTCAACAAAGATCTCGGATGAAAACTTATTCGCCTCTTGAACAAACAATGCCGCAGGTCTGGCATGAAGTCCTGTTCTCAACTTCACAACGACTGGACGTCTGGACATGGAACTAATTCCCCCTAGTGTGGAGCTTATATGGATTACTATTAATAACAGCGTATACCTTATGTTTTAATATTATAGCATTTTTCCTTCAAGTACACTAGAAAAAATGCGAAAAACTTATACAAGCGTTGTACAGCTCAAGTTTTCCTACGAATTTCGGTGTTTTTCGGCTAATTCGTCTATTTTCCGCAGACGATGATTCACACCTGACTTGCTAACACTGCCCGAAAGCATGTCGCCAACTTCCTTCAAATTCAAGTCGGGGTGCGCGAGTCTGATCTCCGCAACCTCTCTTAACTTATCAGGTAAGCTATCTAGACCGATCTCCCGCTGCAACAATCGAATATTTTCGATTTGCCTGACGGCTGCCCCGATCGTTTTGTTCAAGTTCGCCGTTTCACAGTTCACGATGCGATTAACGGAATTCCTCATATCCTTCATAATCCGAACATCCTCGAAGCGCAATAGCGCCTGATGAGCTCCAATGATATTGAGAAACTCAATAATTTTCTCGCCTTCCTTGATATACAGCACGAACCCTTTCTTACGTTCAATGAAACGGGCGTTCAAGTCAAACTTGTTCGCAAGCTGGGTCAAAGCTTTACAGTGTTCTTCATAAATCGAAGCGATTTCCAAATGATACGAAGATCCTTCGGGATTATTGACAGAACCGCCAGCCATGAAAGCTCCTCGAAGATAAGCACGCTTGCAGCAATTGCCGCGAATAATGTCCTTGTTAATACCTGTCGTAAAAATAAACCCCTCAGAGACAATCTTCAAATCACTGAGTAGCTCTTGTACTTGACCGGGGACCCTAACAATATACACATTATTCTTCTTTAGACGCATTTTCTTACGCACGAGCAACTCCGTGTGTGTATTATACGTCTTCTTGATCAGCGAGTAAATTCGCCGGGCAATCGCTGCATTCTCCGTGGAGACATCCAGCACGACACGCTGATTCGTTAACTGAACCGCACCATTCATCCGAATGAGTGCGGACAGCTCCGCTTTTTCACAGCATGACTCCGAATCATTAATTAACGTTAACTCTTTTTTGGTTGTTGCCGCAAAGGACAAGGGACTCACTTCTTCCTTAACAGCCAGCTTTCGACGAGCTGATAGATATGGTCACTCAATTTCTCTGCATCATGACGAAGATAGGTACGGAATAAGACCAGTCGATCTGCAATTACGCGATATCCTCTTTTCGTCACTTCATCCAGGTCTAAATGAACCGCTTTGGAACCTTTTTCCGCATATTTGGCTTGCACCTGCGGTGGAATCTCACCATTATTCACGATCACATAATCAAACAAATGCTGACCTAAGTGATCATAAATTGCATCCAGATGATCGCTGACTGAGTAATCATCGGTTTCGCCCGGCTGTGTCATGACATTACAAATGAACAATTTCACTGCATTCGATGCCACGATTTCTTCAACAATCCCTGGAACGAGCAAATTCGGCAGCAAACTTGTATATAAACTGCCAGGACCGCACAAGATGGCATCTGCTTCGCGTATCGCCTGAATAGCTTCTGTCAGTGGTGTTACCCCTGCCGGTTCAATGAATACTTTCTTGATCCGCCCATCGGCCTTCGGAATTTTGGACTCACCAACAACTAAAGTCCCGTCCTCCATAATGGCTTTTAATACGATCGCTTGATTCGAAGCCGGGAGCACCCTCCCGCGAACAGCAAATACACGATTCATTTCTTGCACGGCAGTAACAAAGTCACCTGTAATATCTGTCAATGCCGCTAGTATTAGATTTCCCAGACTGTGTCCGGCTAAACCTGTACCGTTCTGAAATCGATACTGAAGCATCAATGACAACAACGGTTCAACGTCTGCTAAAGATGTTAGCACATTTCGAATGTCACCCGGTGGCGGCATCTGCAATTCACTTCGTAGAATGCCAGAGCTTCCTCCATCGTCTGCAACGGTTACGATAGCAGTAATATCAACCGGTTTTTCCTTCAGTCCTCTTAGCATTACAGAGAGCCCTGTTCCACCGCCAATAACGACTATTCTGGGCTTACGTTGTAATTGACCAAGCTCCATACTTCTTTCACCCTCTTACTGACATAGCCGTCTATAAACGGTCCCGCTCGGAATCTCGATGACTTAGACGCACGGTCTCCGTCTCACTGTTCCCCATGACTTTACCTAGATATTCCGTAATGGCAACCGAACGATGTTTACCCCCTGTGCAACCAATACCAACAACAACTTGGCTCTTGCCTTCTTTCTTGTACTGAGGCATCAAGAAATTGAGCATATCCAGCAGCTTTGTCAGGAATTCTTGCGTCTCTGACCACTTCATCACATAGTCATACACATCGGGGTCCTGACCCGTTTGCGGACGAAGCTGCTCCACATAGTGAGGATTAGGCAAGAAGCGCACATCGAAGATAAGATCGGCGTCAATTGGGACACCATACTTAAACCCGAAAGAGATTACATTTATAGATATGCGGTTAGCTTCTAGATTGGTGAACCGAGAAATAATTCTTTCCTTCAATTGCACGGGTTTCAGGCTGCTAGTGTCAATCACCTGTGTTGCCAGACCCTTGAGTTCTTCTAGCAACTTACGTTCAAGACCAATACCCTCAAGCGGCGCACCGTCTGGAGCCAACGGATGGCGGCGACGGCTCTCTTTGTACCGCTGAACAAGCGTCCCATCCGTTGCATCTAAGAATAAAATTTCATAGCTAAGGGTGTAATTTTCTTGGATATAACGTAAAGACTCTTGGAGCGCAGTGAAAAACTCACGTCCGCGCAAATCAATAACCAAGGCGACTTTACCGATTTTACCCATCGATTGCACGATTAATTCAGCAAACTTCGGAATCAGGACGGGAGGTAAGTTATCCACGCAGAAGAATCCTAGATCCTCCATACTTTGAACAGCAATTGTCTTACCTGCACCCGACATCCCTGTAATAATGACCAGTTTCGCTAAAGGGTGGTTCTCTTCCATGCCTGACACCTTCCTTTGGGGAGCTCTCGCAGATCAGATCAGCTTATCTCATCCAGTTCTACGAACCCGGTCTAACCTTCTATCGTAAATTCAATCCTGCCGCACCTACAACACCCGCATCATTACCAAGTGTAGCAGCAACAATCTCAACACCCTCAGCTGCCGCTTCTGGTGTAAATTTGATGAATGTGTCACGAATCGGTTGGAATAGAATTTCCCCTGCCTTCGAAACACCACCGCCAATAATAAAACGCTTCGGATTAATGACAACAGCCAGGGCTGCCATGGAACGTCCGATGTAATACGCGGCACGATTCACAATGCGCAAAGCTACTTCATCTCCGCTTTTGGCATCATCGAACACATGCTTAGCTTCAATCTTCTCGTGAAGAGCCAGTGATGTACGCTCTCCGCGTTCCACTGCTTCCTTCGCCATACGCACGATACCCGTTGCCGAAGAAACGGTTTCAAGACAGCCCATTTGACCACAACCACACTGAATCGCTTCAATGTCAGGGACGATAGACATATGACCAAGTTCGCCAGCCATACCAGCAGACCCTTGATAAATTTTACCGTTAATAATGATACCGCCGCCAACACCTGTTCCAAGCGTATAACATACAACGTTCGGAATACCCGCTCCCGCTCCGGACCAAGCTTCACCAAGCGCAGCTACATTCGCATCATTATCAATTTTGACTTGTTTACCGAGAAGTGCTTCGAGCGTCTTCTTGGCCGGTACATTATGCCATTGCAAGTTCGGTGAGAATTTCACGAAGCCTTCTGGAATATCCATAAATCCAGCTAACCCCGCGCCAATTCCAGCAACTTGCTCCCACGAATAGTCGGACTCTTCTACAACTTGACGTACATATTGCGCAATACGCTCAAGAACCGACTCAGCACCAAGTTCAGGTGAAGTAGGCCCTTCTAACGTCTTCAGAAGCTTTCCTTGCTCATCACAAATACCCACTTTAATATTCGTGCCACCTAGATCTACACCGATATAAATTTGACTGGACATTACAAGGTCACCTCATGAATAATCATAAAATTTTCAATAAAAAATGTCTGGGGTCCCCGCAAAGTAATTGGAATATGCGTCGAAGGCAACTCTCCACTTTGTGAGGCTTACTTATACACCTGTTCCCACTATAAGACAACACTGCCGGGAGGTCAAGATTCAACCACACCCTGTCAAAAGAGAAAACGTGGAGAGATGAGCCCTCCACGTTAACTTATTGCCATAACGACTTACAGGGAAATACTCCAGTCATGCACGCTGTTGCCTTCAAGGAACTTCTCAGCTTCCAACGCCGCCGCACAACCGCTTCCAGCAGCTGTAATAGCCTGGCGATACTTCGTATCTTGCACATCACCACAAGCGAATACGCCTGGGATATTCGTTTCTGTTGTTCCTGGCTTCACGACGATGTAGCCATGCTCATCCGTGTCGATTTGTCCACCGAGGAATTTCGTATTCGGTGTATGACCGATCGCTACGAAAATACCGTCTGTTTCAAGGATTTCATCTTCACCTGTTTGGTTGTTTTTCACTTTAAGGCCAGTAACACCTTTATCTCCCGCCACAACTTCTAATGGCGTGTTATTCAGTGACCACTTCACCTTCTCGTTTCCGCGAGCACGGTCTTGCATAATTTTGGATGCACGAAGTTCATCACGACGATGAACCAAACGCACTTCCGACGCGAAACGAGTCAAGAAGTTTGCTTCTTCCATCGCGGAGTCACCGCCGCCAACGACGATAATCTTTTTGCCGCGGAAGAAGAATCCATCACATGTTGCACATGTACTTACACCGCGTCCGATGTTTTCTCTCTCATTGGAGATGCCAAGCAATCTAGCAGATGCACCTGTTGAGATAATCAGCGTTTCTGTTTCGATTTCGCCTAGGCCTTCTACTTGCAGTTTAAATGGACGGTTCGTTAATTCAACGGAATTAACCCAACCTGTTTTGAATTCAGCACCAAAGCGTTCAGCCTGCTTGCGCATGTTCTCCATTAATTCCGGTCCCATAATCCCTTCAGGAAATCCTGGGAAGTTTTCTACTTCGGTAGTTGTTGTCAACTGTCCGCCTGGTTCTGGTCCTTCAATGACAAGTGGGCTTAGATTCGCACGCGCCAAGTAAATAGCTGCTGTTAGACCGGATGGCCCTGTTCCTACTACGACTGATTTATACATATGATTTCCCTCCTAGGTGCTTTCCTTGGGAAAGCTCTCTTTAATTAGCGTGACAATCAGTGATTGCTCATCTGCCGTTTACGGCACGAACAATCCGTTTATATATATGTATGAAAGCCGAGGCTTTCATGATGCATCAAGCTCGGCTATCAAAGACTCGTAAATTTATTGAAAATCGCATCCATTTTCTCACGTAAGCCACACGTATCGTCGATGTGCTTCACATGCCGACTGACCGTGGATACCGTCACGCCATAACGCGAAGCTACTTCCTGATAGGAAATCGTACGTCGATGCATTTTGGCAATCAAATATTCCAACGCCGCTGCCCAGCCTGCTGACTTGTGAATCTTAGGCACGTTCGGGTACACCTTCGTCAGAAATTCAACCCACAGAATTTCTAAGTCATACTGTTGAACCATATCGTAACGTTTGTGCATATGCGATAGCGCTGTTTCCATCACTCGCTGCCATGATGCATCCCATACGGGAAGTTGAGGCGAATACGGAGAAGCTTCTACCATGATGTTTTTATTTTCGAGATAAGCAGGAAGTGACTCCCGGATGCCCATACTGCGCAGAACGAAAATGGCCACCTTCTTCAAGTAATCATCCTCTTTGTGATCCAGAATGAAATCCTGAAGCGCGTCTCTCACTTCGTTGTCGGCAATCAAGCCAAAGGCTTGAATAACTTGAAGTTTCGTTTCTACATCGCCATGTCGCAAAGCCCAGAAGAAGGATGACCGCACAAGCGGGTCTTTCTTCAGTTGATCAGGAATGCCCTGCGTAGATCTCTCAAGCGCACGGAACTGTTCCTCGAACGGCAGATGATAGTGATAACTCCAAGTCAGTGGGAGCACCGACTTCTCTCTCATTCGCAATTGCTCTAAGTAGAACTTGGAAATTTCAGCACCTGGATCTAACTTCTGAACCTGCTTCCACAAGCGGTAGGCTTCAGCGAAACGTCCAATATGGCAGGCTGCTACAGCTGCATAATGGTACAGACAAGGATCAGTGCCCCCATCTCCCGCCTTCAATAGACGCTTGAATAGATGGTAAGCTTTCTCATGCTGAGCAAGAATGCCCATCGTCGTTGCCAGCTTGAACACATGTTCTTGCTGGAACGGAAACGTCTTGCCTAACAATGCAGTCAGCTCTGCCAGTTCCTTTTTGTTGCCAAAATGTTGATGGAATATCGCCATATTGCAGAGTGCATGTAGATTACCAGGATCAATAACCAGCACCTCGCGGATCGTTTCCATCGCCTTCTCGAATTGGCCCATATAATAATAAGCCAATGCCAAATTATTACGAGCGGCTGTAAAGTCAGGCTGCTTCTTCACCAGATTCTCCAACTGCCTTACGGCCTCTGCGAACTTCCCTTCCTCAAGCAACGCACGGGCCTTATCATGCTCGAACAGCCCTTCTCGACTCTTGATGCTAGTGAGAGGGGCGGGACGATCAAGCTCGTAGCTAAGCATTTCCATCATTTCTTCGGATTCGTCCATGAATTGCCCTGTCGGGTCATTCTCCAAATACCGAACCAATGCCTGTTCCGCTTGCTCGAAGTTTTCCATGTTGGCATAGTTGTTCGCCATATAAAAGTGACATTCTGTCATCTCGGGATCGATGGTTTCAAGGATATGCTGCAAAATTTGGTTCGACTCGTCATAATTGCCCACTTCGGAGAGAACTCCTGCGAGATTGCAGTGATTCACAGGATTATCCTGCTCATACTCTGCAGCCCGCCGGAAATATTTCAATGCCTTATCATAATGAAACCGATCCAAAGATTGAACCGCTCTCTCGAAAAAGAACGCGGCATCCATGTTAATTGAGATAACTTTTGGTTTTGGCGCTTCGGATATGCGCTTTTTCTTTTCCATAGCAAGACACCTCCGGCAATTTGATTACACTCAAATTATACCATAGATCTCTTAGAAGCCAAAAACAATATCCGAAGGTAAGATATGGGCCTATACGCCGCCGTATTTGAATAGGGAGGACAGGGAACCGCCGTCAGTAATAATGCGAACCGCATCCGACAGTAAAGGTGCTACGGAAAGCACATTAAACTTATCTGAATGCCCCTCTGGAATTGCGATGGAATCTGTAATGATAACTTCTTTAATGCTAGGGTGATCCAGACGTTGCAGCGCTGGGCCAGAGAACACAGGGTGTGTGGCACAGATGTAGACATCAAGCGCGCCGCGTTCTTTGAGACTTTCCACCACGTTAACGATGGTTGTACCTGTATCAATTAGATCCTCGATAATGATCGGTGTGCGTCCTGCAACATCCCCAATAACGTGTGTAATCACGGATTCGTTGTGCTCAGGGCGCTTCTTGATCATCATCGCGAATGGCGCATCGAGAATGTTAGCCATTTTCTCAGCTGTTGTTGCACGTCCTGCATCTGGAGATACGATAACTGGATTCGGCAAATTCTTTCTTTTGATGTTATCACTGATCAGATCAAGCGCTGTTAAGTGATCCACCGGGATATTGAAGAAGCCTTGAATCGCTGGCGCATGAAGGTCAATCGTAACAACACGAGTTGCCCCAGCTGAAGCGAACAAGTCAGCGACTAATTTAGCTGAGATCGGCTCACGTGGAGCTGCTTTGCGTTCTTGACGGGAGTAACCATAGTAAGGGATGACAAGGTTGATCGTTTTTGCAGATGCTCTTTTCGCCGCATCCATCATGACCAGAAGCTCCATCATATGCTCATTAATCGGATGGGAGAAGGTTTGTACCAGAAATACGTCACAGTTACGAATCGTTTCTTCGTAAAGGCAATAAATTTCTCCGCTTTTGAAACGCGATAATTTAATTTGTCCTAGCGGCTGGCCGAGCTCTTTACAAATACTTTCCGCAAGCTTCGGATTCGAAGATCCGGAAAAAATTTTAACATTGTCGCTATGCATGGTTAATGGTTACCTCCGAAGGTTCATTAAATAGATTATATGGTCCTACTTATTATACATGATACGTATCGAAATTAAAAAGTCACAAGTTGTCGTTTTCGAGCAGAAAATGTGGCTATTTCGTTAAATCCAATCGTTTTCAATAGCTCTCTAGCCTCATCCAAATACTGCGACAACCGTTCCGGGAGGTGCGCATCCGATCCTAGTGTCACTGGAATCCCCACCTTATGGCAGTATTCAAGCATACGACGACTTGGGAACATCTCTTTGCAAGGATGACGCAGGCCAGAAGCATTTAATTCAATCGCTAGCCCACACTCTTTGACGGTATCTAACGCAGCTTTCTCCAATTCCCACGTATCACGTTCTGGCACGTAACCAAACCGTTTGATCATATCGATATGACCGATATAGTCATACAGCCCCGTTCGGGCTGCTTGCTTCACTGCCTCGTAGTATTGGGTATAAACTTCAAAAATATCCTTACCTTCCCAACCAGCAAGCTGCCTAAAATCAGAAATATCCCACTCACGCAGAAAATGAACCGATCCGATGACATAATCCCAAGGGTAAGCGTTAATAATGGCTGCAATCTCCGACTCATAGCCTTCAATATAGTCGCCTTCCAGACCGACGCGAATATCAATCTGATCCTTATACTTCTCTTTGAGCTGAAGGCATTCTTCTACATATCGAGGAAGCTCCTCCATCGGCATCGCCATTTCCGGCCAATACGTCTGCGGGTCTACATGCAAAAGCGGCATATGATCAGAAAGCCCCAACTGGGTGAGCCCGATCTCAATGCCGCGTTTGACGTATTCCTCCAGTTCCCCAGAGGCATGACCGCAGCGCACATGATGTGTATGATAATCAATCAACATCGTGAATTCACTCCAGGTCGTTTGTATTATTTCTTTACGTGCCGATTAGCTAACTCTTTCATAATATCATCCAATGGCAATTTATTATTACGCAGGAGCACCATTAGGTGGAAAATAAGATCGCTCGCCTCATAACGAAGCTCGTCATTGTCTTTATTTTTAGCTGCAATAATAACTTCGGCCGTTTCTTCGCCGACTTTTTTGAGGATTTTATCGACCCCTTTTTCGAAAAGGTACGTCGTATACGCGCCCTCAGGACGCTCCGCATCACGGGAAGCAATGACAGCTTCTAGTTCAGCTAAAATAGCAAAACGGTCACCGCCGGTAGCAGCAGGCACAGCTTCTTCTGACGAACCTTCCACTGCGATATTTGCTGTGAAGCAGGTGTAAGAGCCGTTATGGCAAGCAGGTCCCACTTGTTCAACAAGAACAAGCAACGTGTCCGCATCGCAGTCGTAGCGAAGTGCTTTTACCTTTTGCGTATGACCAGAAGTTGCCCCTTTATTCCAAAGCTCGTTGCGTGAACGGCTCCAGAACCATGTGTCCCCTGTTTGAATCGTGCGCTGCAAGGACTCACTGTTCATGTACGCCAGCATAAGAACCTCTTTGCTCACTGCATCCTGCACAATCGCAGGCACAAGTCCTTGCGCGTCATACTTAATTTGATCCACTGAAAATGTCATCGAATTTCAACCCCTTTACCTTTCAGGTCAGCCTTGACCCCATCTATCGTTAATTCTTTATAGTGAAAAATCGTTGCCGCTAGCCCCGCATCAGCCTTGCCTTCGGTGAATACATCGTAGAAATGCTCGGCTTTGCCCGCGCCGCCTGAAGCAATGACTGGAATCGTCAGCAGTTCGGATACCGCCCGTGTCAGCTTCAAATCAAAGCCATCCTTCGTTCCATCCGCATCCATGCTTGTCAGCAAGATTTCTCCTGCACCTAACTCTTCTACGCGCTTCGCCCACTCCAGCGTCTTAATGCCCGTCGGTTTGCGTCCACCATGGGTGTACACTTCCCACTCGCCCCACTCGGGATTGAACTTGGCGTCAATCGCAACAACAATACACTGTGAACCAAACTTCCGTGCACCATCGGAAACAAGCTGAGGATTCAGCACAGCCGCCGTGTTAATGCCAATTTTGTCCGCGCCTGCGCGAAGAAGACGTTTCATATCCTCGACACTCGAAATCCCGCCGCCAACCGTGAACGGAATCGTAATCTCGCCAGCCGTTTGACGGACAACCTCGACCATCGTCGCGCGCCCTTCAACGGAAGCCGAAATATCGAGGAACACGAGCTCATCCGCGCCTTCCTTATCATAAATCGCCGCAAGCTCTACGGGATCACCGGCATCACGTAAATTTACGAAATTTACGCCCTTCACTACTCGGCCATCCTTGACGTCGAGACAAGGGATAATTCTTTTGGCCAACATGCTCAGCACCTCCTTGAGACAACCCTAATTACTTAACTTCAAAAAATTATCCAATAGCTGCATACCAATATCTCCGCTTTTCTCTGGGTGGAACTGCATGCCATAGACGTTATCACGTCCAACGATCGCTGTTACGGGTTGATAGTAGTCTGTCACTGCCAACAGATCGTTCTCCCGCTCCGGTTTCACATGGTAGGAGTGTACGAAATACACGTGCCCTTCTTCGATCCCTTTGAAAATAGGACTATCACCCTGCTTGTAACTCAGGCGATTCCATCCCATATGCGGCACTTTGTACTCTCCGCGGAAACGCACAACAGACCCAGGCAGAAGCCCTAACCCCTCATGTTGCCCATGCTCTTCACTGCTCGTGAACAACAGCTGCATGCCTAAACAAATTCCAATAATGGGTTTGCCTGATGCTGCATACTGCTTCACAACCTCGTCAAGACCTGTTTCGCGCAGATGTTCCATCGCATCGCCAAATGCGCCAACACCAGGAAGGATCGCTCTCTCTGCTGCTAGAATTTGTGCCGGATCACCAGTCACAACCGCTTCATAGCCGAGTCGCTCAACCGCTTTGCTCACGCTATGTAAATTGCCCATTCCATAATCAATAATCGCGATCATGCCTACAGCACTCCCTTCGTCGAAGGAACCCCCTGCACACGAGGATCAATCGAAGTTGCTTCATCCAGCGCACGCCCCAATGCTTTGAAAACACCCTCAATCATATGGTGCGTGTTTTCACCGTAATGCACGATAACATGTAAAGTGATACGAGCTTCTAGCGCAAATTTCCAAAGGAACTCTTTCACCAGCTGTGTTTCAAAGCTTCCCACATTCGCTGTAGGGTACTCCGCACGGTATTCAAAATGAGGACGGTTGGAAATATCAATCACAACTTGTGCCAACGCTTCATCCATCGGAACGAATATGCTCGCATAACGTTTGATGCCCCGTTTGTCACCAAGCGCTTCGCGCAGTGTTTGACCTAGACAAATCCCGATATCCTCTACCGTATGGTGGTCGTCGATTTCGATATCGCCCTTGGCATCTACGTTCAAATTGAAATGACCATGCTTGGTGAACAAATCTAGCATATGATTCAAGAAGGGAACATCTGTTTGTAGTTCTGAAATTCCTGTACCATCTACTTCAAAAGCAAGCTTAATGTCCGTTTCATTCGTCTTACGAGCTACGCTCGCTGAACGCGTTCTTACTTGATCTTGTTCCGCCATTTATGTCAACTTCCCTTCTTTTCTAAGTCTGATCTCTACCGCACGCGCATGACCCTCCAGCCCTTCATTCCGAGCCAAAGTCATAATCATGTCGCCGTTCGCGAGTAATGCTTCTTTGCTATAGTGAATGACACTTGATTTTTTGAGGAAATCGTCCACATTCAGTGGCGATGAGAACCGTGCCGTACCATTCGTCGGCAGCACGTGGTTCGGGCCGGCGAAATAGTCGCCGACTGGTTCTGTGCTGTACGCGCCTAGGAAAATGGCACCTGCATTTTCAATGCGCGGCAGCCATGTGAAAGGCTCCTGAACCAGCAGCTCACAGTGCTCCGGTGCCAAGCGATTAACGACGTCGATGCCTTCTTCGAGTGAATCGACAAGCAGAATCGCGCCTTTCGTCGCCGTGGAGACGGCAGCGATGGCTTTCTTCGGCAGCACATCCAGCTGCCGCCATAGCTCTAGCCGAACTTCTTCGGCTAGTTCGGGTGAAGGTGTCACCAGAATCGACGGTGACATCTCATCATGCTCGGCCTGCGCTAGCAGATCGGCCGCGATGTATGCTGGATCGGCGTGCTCGTCGGCGAGCACGACAATGTCGGTCGGTCCGGCGATCATGTCGATATCGACGACACCGAACACGAAGCGCTTCGCCAGCGCGACGTAGATGTTGCCTGGGCCGACGATTTTATCGACCGGCGCGATCGATTCTGTCCCGTAGGCCAGAGCGGCCACAGCCTGCGCCCCGCCTACGCGGTAGATCTCTTTCACACCCGCTTCAGCCGCGGCCACGAGGATGTGCGGGTTGATGCCTTCTTCGCCCGCGGTGGACGGCGGCGTCACCATCGCGATCTCAGGCACCCCCGCGACGATCGCGGGGATGGCGTTCATGAGCACGGAAGACGGATACGCCGCCTTCCCTCCGGGCACGTACAATCCGACCCGCTTCAGCGGTCGGATGATCTGGCCCAGCAGACTGCCGTTCGGCTGCAGGTCCATCCAAGAATTGCGTTTCTGCTTCTCATGAAACGCACGAATGTTAGCGGCGGCTTGACGCAGCGCCGCCAGGAATGCGGCGTCGACTTGCGCGTACGCCGCCTGGATTTCTTCGTCGCTGACGCGAAGCTCAGCAACTTGGACGCCGTCGAACTGCTGCGCGAGGCGGCGCAGCGCGGTATCCCCGTCCTGTCGCACCTCATCGATGATGCGGCGGACGGACTCATTTTGCTCCGGTGAGCCGTATTCGACCTCGCGGTTTAATTGAAATTCGGAGGCGGGCATAATCCGCATCTTCATCATCCTCTCATTGGTGTTTCACTTACATATATCTATCGTTGCGCTGTTGGCAGAACCGCCTGCAGCATATCACACAACCGTTGGATGGAGTCGTTCTTCATCCGATAACTCACACGATTCGCAATTAAGCGGCTCGTAATTTGAAAGATTTCCTCTTGCTCCACAAGACCATTCTCTTTCAAAGTTTGGCCAGTCTCTACCATATCTACGATACGGTCAGCGAGTCCAATTAACGGCGCTAGCTCGATCGAACCATTCAACTTAATGACTTCTACTTGCTGTCCTTGCTCCCGGAAATACTGAGAAGCCACATTCGGATATTTCGTCGCAACACGCGGGTTGATTACCTGCTTCCAATCCGGCAATCCAATCACTGACATACGGCACCGTGCGATCCCTAGGTCAAGCAATTCGTAAACATTCCGATTTTCTTCCATCAGAACATCCTTGCCCACAACTCCGATATCAGCAACGCCGTACTCTACATAAGTAGGTACATCCACTGGTTTGGCTAAAATAAATTCCATTTTCGCCCCTGGCACAGGGATAATTAAACGGCGGCCTTCTTCCAAATCCTCAGGAATAGGCAATCCTGCTTGCGTAAACATTTTCGCGGCTTGTTTATAAATACGGCCTTTCGGCATCGCTACTTTAAGAATGTCTTCCACCGTTTCAACCTCCTCCAAACTTCCCTCATCTTCGCTGAGAGGTTATTCCGCTATCAACTTCATTACGTGGTATCCCGCTCTGTTCAAATCAATGTCTTGTTCCTTCGTAACAAGCTGTGTGATTACGATACTCACAGTATTCGTTTCATCGTTCCGCATATCCTTCGCTAGTTGCAGCGCTGCCTCACGATGCTCAGCATCGTAGGCAATCAGTATACGATTCGGTTGTTTCACTTGCTCTTTGCCTGTTACTTCAAGGATTCGATTCGTTTTCAACGCAAATCCTGTCGCTGGCGCCGGGCGCCCGAACTGGCTCAATAAATTATCGTAGCGGCCTCCACTGCAAACAGGGAAACCTAGCTCAGCTGCATACCCTTCAAACGTCATACCTGTATAGTAGGAGAAATCCCCAATCATCGTTAAATCAATGACAACATGCTCACTTACACCGTAGGCTTTCAACACATCCCACACTTCGCAAAGATGTCGGATCGCATCCTGTGCGATAGGATGCTGGGAGACCATTCGTGCTTGCTCGCAGATTTCATCTCCTCCACGAAGCCTTAGTACCCCGATTAGCTCACGCTCAACGTCAGGCTCTAGCGATAATTTCTTAATCGCTTCTCGGTAACCAACATAATCACGGCTAAGCAGATGCTCTTTCAAGGAAAGTTGCGCATCCATGCGCCCTTCCAATGTTTCTTGGAATAATCCATTCAGAAAGCCCACATGACCTAGTGCAATCTTGAATTTCTCAACGCCTGCAGCTTGTAAAGAAGCAATCGCTAGCGCCACAACTTCCGCATCCGCTTCAGATGTAGCATCGCCGATCAATTCAACGCCAGTTTGATAGAACTCCGAATCTCTGCCTGCTTCTTCTTCAATTGAACGAAAAACATTCGAATGATACGAAAGACGCAGCGGGAACTCTTGCTCTTTGAGAAGCGAAGAGGCTACACGCGCGATAGGCGCCGTTAATTCCGAGCGCAGAACAAGCGTTTTCCCCTTGCGATCTAGCAGCTTGAACAGCTTTTTATCCTCTGTCGAGCTTGCAACGCCGACTGTATCGTAATATTCAAGTGTAGGTGTAATTATCTGGTTGTAACCCCAGCGTTCCATACAGGCCAACACACGGAATTCTATGTTTCTTAGTTTCGCAACTGCATCTGGCAAATAATCTTTCGCGCCTACCGGCTTTTCAAATACTTTTGGCTTCGACACCGTCTCACCTCTATAAGTAGGAGTATAATTAGTTATTATTAATTTACTGTTCATCATTCGCTTTAGTGCGTTAACGTTCTACCATGCTACCAAAATAAAGAATGTACGGCTATTTTATCACGTATCTTTAGGACCGTCAATCGTCTCCGCCTTGACCAGCGCTTTAAGAATGGCATATGCACCCATATGCCGTCAACTGTGCCGCTACATCCACTAATTTGAAAACTATTAGAGAAAAGTCTTGGCGCGCGTAGCGGTCGTAGCGGAGCCACATTATGTTGGCGGTCACACCTGACTCACAGCATTTTAGTAATGGTATTTGCAGCGCTATCGCGTATCCGCTTAATAAAAACAATATAAATTCCAAGTTAACTGGAAAACCTCCATTTAATTTGGAGGGAATTTACTCTCTCCAACGATTAGATGGATTTTGTACATCTATTTTCACCAAAAGTAGCCCGTTGAGCTCATTCAGGTGAAATTAACAGCAGAAAATCCATCTATCTGCTTCAATTACCGAAATCCCGTCTATTTAGCTGTATAAAATCCAGTTATGCGCCATTCTCTAGGTAGCTAGTAGTCTTCACCTATCATATACGGATTCCTGGTGCACATTGAGGAGCTCATCTAAGTCGGCGGTCAAAATTCCCCCAATAGCAAAAGGCATGCTGTCACGGCAGCATGCCCTCGTTAAGACAAATATGATTAATCTTCTTCCACCGGTCCATTTGGCGTTTTACCGCTGCCATTAGGAGTTTGGGATTGACCAGCATTTGGAGCCTTATTTCCATTTAGGCCGTTGCCATTACCATTTCCATTTGGGGTTTGTCCGTTTTGTCCATTACCAGTGCCATTAGGCGCCTGCCCATTTTGTCCGTTACCGTTGCCATTGCCGCTTCCGTTGCCATACGGAGCAGGTGTTCCTCCACCGTTCGGCACTGGTTTCGGTCCGCCGTTAGGCCCCGGCGCTGGTGTTGCGCTAGGTCCTTGGCCTTGGCTTCCCCCGTTACCGCCACCTTGGCCCTTGCCTTCACCAATACCGTTACCACCATCTTGGCCTTTGCCTCCGCCGATACCATTACCGCCGCCTTGGCCTTTGCCTCCGCCAGTACCATTACTGCCACCTTGGCCCTTACCTCCGCCAGTGCCGTTACCACCGCCTTGACCTTCTCCTCCGCCAGTGCCTCCACTGCCGCCTTGGCCTTCGCCTCCGCCAGTGCCTCCACTGCCACCTTGACCCTTGCCTCCGCCGAAGCCTCCACTACCGCCTTGTCCTTGGCCTCGACCTTTACCGCCACCTCGCCCTTGTCCAACACCCTTAAGCTTCATATAACTATAAGTAATGGACTCGAGTGTGCGGCTATCAACGGCGCCGGTTATCGGCAGCCCGTGTTTTTTCTGAAAGTACCTTACGCCTTGCACAGTTGCATTATCGTAGTAACCGTTAATATCACCAGAATAACTCCCCAGTGATTTCAGCATCCCTTGGATAACGAACACATCGGGTCCGCTTGCTTCCTTGCCTACAGCCGAGCTTGTGGTTGGCAAGGATAATATCAGCATTACGGCTAATACTACTACGCCTACATGCTTTCCTATCGACCATCCAAAGTTACCTTTTTTCACTTTTGCGTCTTTACTACGATTCCATTGCTGCACTTCATCGACACCTTCCCTTAACCAATAATTTTACTGCGTCTTTACTATTCCTATAAGTTAATTTTGTTAGTCGTAATCTTGCGATTGTATAGTGATAAACTGTTGGTATTGCTTTCCTCTCACAACAAAAAATGGACCCCACATCACAACGATGTTGAGTCCATTCTTATAAAATTCATACTAGGAATTGCCTGACCGAATTACCTGCATGGGATTACCTGCCACGAAGCTGTTCGGGGCTACATCCTTATGAACGACAGATCCCGCGCCAATAATCGCATTGTCACCAATCGTCACCCCTGGCAGGATTGTTGTATTCGCCCCTACCATCACATGGGAGCCAATTCGGACATCGCCTAAACGATATTCCTTCGTTAAATACTCATGCGCGAGGATCGTCGTGTTATAGCCAATGATTGTATTACTCCCAATGTAGATCCGCTCTGGGAAGAACACATCCACCATCACCATCAAGGCAAATGCCGAGTGCTCACCAACCGTCATGCCAAGAACACGTCGGTAGATCCAGTTTTTCAACCTCAATGATGGTGAATAACGGGTGATTTGAATGAAAACAAAGTTTCGCATGGCCTTCCACTTACTTACCGTCTGATAAATTTGCCATAGCGCATTCGGGCCATCTACGGGATACTTCTCTGTCTGCCTCAATCAACCTTCACTTCCGACGATATCCCTACTAACGGCAACAAATCAAACATATCATCAACAATATGATCCGGGTTATACTGCTCTAAATACGAGCGCCCCTTCCAAGACCAAGAAACGCCAACGGAAGTAACTCCTGCATTCTGAGCAGCCTCAATATCATAGTGGCTATCGCCAACCATCATCGCTTCTTCAGGCGAACTGCCTAGTTCTTTCAACGCTGCAAAGATACCCTCAGGGCTGGGCTTTGGTTCCTTGACATCATCTACTGTTACAATTGCACTTACGTAGGAGTCTAATCCACAAAGTTTCAATCCCATCAGCGTAGTAATCCTGATTTTACTCGTCACGATTCCGATTTTGACACCATTTTCGTGAAGCTTTGCCATTACCGTACGCACGTTCGGAAATTCCCTCACAAGCTCATCATGTTTGGCAAGATTAAAGGTACGATACTTAGTAATCAACGCTTCAACTTCTTTTTTGCCTGTAAAAAACTCCATTTGCTCCACTAACGGACGACCCATATTGGGAACAATAAGTTCCCGGCTAATAGGTTCCGGAGTTTCGCCTTCCAAGCTATGTAAGAACGATTGTACAATCAACTCATTCGTGTCTACAATCGTGCCATCCAAATCAAATAGTACGGTTTGAATCATAGTTAACTCCTTTATCTGTCTCTTCTTCTTTGACTACTTTGTTATTATCAAGCGCTAATGTAGATACAATCGGATCTGAGTAATGTTCATTGGCATAACCTTTTTTCCTTCTAATGATGATCATGGTCACAGCCGCAATGACAATCAGTAGGGCAAGCAATTGTGAGAATCGAACATTCCCTCCATATGTCAAATCACCTGGTTCAAATACGATCTTCATAGGTGACCATAGCGCATTCATCAAAGAGGCTAACCATGTTGGTCCTGTAATGTCCAAGCTGTCCGTACGAATTCCTTCAATGAAGAAACGACCGATGGAATACCAGATGAAGTAACTTAGGAAGACCTCTCCTGCCCGCAAGAACGGCCTACGACGAAGCCAGAATAACACCAGCAAGCCTACAAAACTCCATATCGACTCATAAAGGAACGCTGGATGGTAGAATGTCCCTTCGATATTCATTTGGTTCACTATGAAATTCGGTAAATGCAGGCTATCTCTCAGAAACGACTCTTCCACTGGACCACCATGAGCTTCCTGATTCATGAAATTACCCCAACGACCGATCGCCTGTCCAATAATTAATCCTGGCGCAAGGATATCAGCAATTCGAAAGAAGTTGTATCCCTTAGCCCGAATATAGAAGGAGGCACCGATAATAGCACCGATGAGAGCACCATATATCGCAATTCCACCATGCCATATCATGAATATTTCCCATAAATTATCTTTATAATCTGCCCATTGGAATGCTACATAATAAATTCTTGCCCCGATAATGGCAGAAGGCACTCCAATTAACAATAAATCCATGAAGAAGTCAGGCACGATTTTGAATCGTTTCCCTTCCCTGATTGCCAACATTAAACCGATTAATGCGGCTGTTCCTAGAATAATCCCATACCATCTTACATGAATCGGCCCAAGGGAGAACGCAACACTTTCTAACATAGTTTCACTCCTTTATTTGATGAGCTTAAGCCCACTCTCAATCAAAATCCTCAAAATCTTCATTCAATGATTCCGTTAATTTATTGGTAAACTGCAGCGCTGCGTTATATCCCATTCGTTTCAAGCGATAGTTCATCGCCGCAACCTCTACGATAACAGCTAAATTTCGCCCTGGTCGTACAGGTATCGTGACGAGAGGCAGATCAGTATCGATAATCCGTGTTAACTCCTCATCTAGCCCTAGTCGATCATATTGCTTCTCTTGCTGCCAATTCTCCAATTTCACTACAACCGAGATCTTCTTTACATTACGAATGGCTCCTGCGCCGAAAAGCGTCATGACATTGATGATACCGACGCCGCGGATTTCAAGTAAATGACGAATCAACTCTGGTGCGTTCCCTGTTAACACTTTATCGCCATTTTGTCTAATTTCTACTGCATCATCCGCAATCAGTCGGTGTCCTCGTTTCACAAGTTCAAGCGCAGTTTCACTCTTACCAATCCCACTGCTGCCGGTAATCAACATGCCAACCCCATAAACATCAACTAGTACACCATGGATGGTTGTGCTTGGAGCAAGCTTATTCTCAAGAAAGCCAGTTAATCGACTTGCAAAAATCGTCGTAGAAAGCTGCGTTCGTAGTACTGCCAGATCACGCTTAGTCGCCTCCTCGAGCAATTCAACTGGAACATCCAGGCCTCTTGTTACAATAATGCATGGCGTTTCCTCAGAGGCACATAGCTGTTCAACCCGATTCCTCCGAACACCCGTCGTTAGCATCTCTATAAACGTAATCTCTGTTTTACCAAGCATCTGAATTCGTTCTTTGGGGTGGTAATTGAAATACCCCGCCATTTCAAGACCTGGGCGATACAAGTCACCAGTCGTAATCGGACGCTTCAGTCCACCCTCTCCTGCTAATACTTCCATATGTAGCTGTTCCATCATGTCGGAAACCTTTACCTTTTTGGCCATTGTCCTAACTCCTCCGAATTTGCTTATGTACCATATGTTTTGTTTGTTGCAAGCAGGCTTCCAATAGTTTCATCGTAATGGAATACCTAATTGAAAGCAACTACTGTGTTCATGAACCGCAAAATAAACAAAAAAACCAGCCGATAACGGCTGGCCTTTCAGTACAATCCTTATAGGTTAGGGTTAACCAAGATGGAAAGTGTAGTTTCTTTATCGAAGAAATGAACTTTGTTCATGTCTAGTGCCAATTTAACGTTAGTACCTTCTTTGATTCCGGAACGACCATCAACACGAGCGATTACTGTGTTAGCGCCGATACCGTTCAAGTACAAGTACATTTCATGTCCTAAGTTCTCAGTCAATTCAACGTTAACGTTGAATACTGTCTTAGGGGAAGCTTCCAAGAATACTGGCTCTTCGTGAATATCTTCTGGACGAACTCCCAGAATCACTTCTTTGCCAACGAATCCTTTGTCTTTAAGAACTTGTGCTTTACCTGCTGGAACTTCTACATTAACGGAACCAGCTTTGAAGAATACGCCGCCGCCTTCAGATGCCAATGTTCCTGTCATGAAGTTCATGGATGGGGATCCAATGAAACCAGCAACGAACATGTTCACTGGGAAGTTGTAGATTTCTTCTGGTGTAGCAGCTTGTTGAATAATACCTTTATCCATAACAACGATACGATCGCCCATTGTCATAGCTTCGATTTGGTCATGCGTTACGTAGATCGTTGTAACACCAAGACGTTTTGTCAATTTTGTGATTTCCGCACGCATTTGCACACGAAGTTTCGCATCCAAGTTGGAAAGCGGCTCATCCATTAAGAATACTTGTGGCTCACGAACAATCGCACGACCCAAGGCAACACGTTGACGTTGACCACCGGAAAGAGCTTTTGGCTTACGATCAAGCAAGTGAACGATATCTAGAATTTTCGCTGCTTCGCGAACGCGAGCATCGATATCAGCTTTTTTGAATTTACGAAGTTTCAATCCGAATGCCATGTTTTGATAAACAGTCATATGCGGATAAAGAGCGTAGGATTGGAATACCATCGCGATATCGCGGTCTTTAGGAGCTACGTCATTTACAAGGCGGTCTCCGATGTAAAGTTCACCTTCAGTGATTTCCTCTAAACCTGCGATCATACGAAGAGTTGTGGATTTTCCGCAACCGGATGCACCAACAAGAACTACGAACTCTTTGTCAGCAACTTCAAGATGGAAATCTTTAACTGTTGATTCTTCTGCACCAGAATATCTTTTAACGATATGATTTAAACGTACGCCTGCCATGATTTCATTCCCCCTACAATTTATCGTTCAACTAATTTATTTGTCAACATTTCTATATACACATCTTACCCTACGAATAGCGGACTGACTATGCACAATCCCTACAAAAAAATCACTTTCTTTTCGTTACTTTGTACAATAGCAAGGCCAGACGTACCAAAACCGCATGATTAAACGTTCTAACATCCAGTCCTGTCTCATTCTTGAACTTGTCCAATCGATAAAGCAGCGTATTGCGATGAATATAAAGCTTCTTCGCGGTTTCACTAACATTACAATCTAGTGTAAAGAAGTGCTCAAGCGTCGTTACCGTCTCGCTATCCAGCACATGATCCGTGCCGCGGAGCACTTGTTCAAGGAAATCGGTTTTCTCCTCTTCTTCTATAAGGTGCAACAGCTTCTCCAGACGAAGCTCCCAACGCAGATGTATAAAGCTGCCTACATGGAATGAGCGGCCCAACATAATAGTCTCACGTAGTTTAAGCACAGTAGCAAATATGGACTTCGCCGGTTTCACAGGGAAATCGATGGCTAGATGGCATTCGCCTACCCATTCATTGGCCAACATCTCATACAAACCTGAGCCTAATGCATCAAGGGTTTGTTCTACGCTCTCTTCTTCATCCCCATCACGTTCTTCGCTGCCGCTAGTGATAAGAACCTCCGGGGCAAGGATGAGCCATTCCTTTTCTAACAAAGGAATCAGAATAATTTCTGCTTCAAAGAAAGATTCCAACAGCTTTTTAAGCTCTGTATAGGATACACGTTGGTTCTGAGGATAGTCCCCATACAACAAAAGAGGGATCTTGGTTGAATACAGCGATGACTGTGAAGCAAGCGCATCAGGAAGCTCTGCATGGCCTGTGCCGCGTTCCAATTGCTGCAAGAGCCAGTCTCTTAATTGATTCGACTTTCTTTCATCCTCCGACAGATAGGAGCCGAATTGCTTCTTCTCTACGGTTTGTTTCGATTCGATCGTAAGTTCGACAAGTTTGCGTTCTGAGATAGACAACTTACTCCCATCCATCTTCAATACACGGACCTCTTTGTGATCCTGTGAAATGAAGAATAGAACTTCCTGTCCCCGCATCACACTTCGACAAAATGCTTCTTCTCGCTCTCCCTGATCCTCCACAAGCTGGTGCCATTCGGAATCCGGTATCAGGCTTATCTGTATTGGCGACTGTAAAACCGCTTCCAATCGCTCTTTGACATGTTCCCAAATCATCTGCCCTCACTCCTTATTGCCTATAGCATCTTCTATAATTATCTCTCTATTGTACCATATGTCTGCCTGTTCCTGTGAATCGAAAGGAACCTCCCTGCCATAACTGGCAAGAAGGTCCACATGAAAGAAGTTCTATTTGATGACGCGGCGAGCCGTTACGTAGTGATCCGCCCACCATTCTTTATTCATTGAGGTAAATTTAACCCCACCTTCACCGTAAGTGTGAATCATCATGCCGTTACCGACATAAATACCAACATGTCCAATGTTCTTGCCGGAATCAGGTGTTGTAAAAAAGACCAAGTCTCCTGTTTGTAAATTACTTTTACTAACGAAAGTGCCTTCCTTCGCTTGATCGCGAGAAACGCGTGGCAATGTAATCCCATAATCCGCAAACACAGTTTTTGTAAAAGAAGAACAATCCATCGTTTTCGTTTGACCATATTTAGCACCGAATAGATACGGAGTTCCCAGATATTTCTGAGCCGTTAAGATCAACTCAGCTTTCAACCGATCCTTAGCCGAAAGAATACTTCTTCCACCAATAAAGCTGCCCTTAAGCTCATTTACATTGCGAGTGACGACTTCGTCTTTGCTCTGGGAAGCCATGACCATTTTACCTTGGCCTACATAGATCCCAGCAAACGTTGGTTTTGAACCACTACCAAAGAACAAGACGTCACCTGGCTCTGCTTTATCTATCTTTGTGAATTTTGTTGCTTTCATGCTGAATTGACCCGCTAATGTTCTAGGTACTGTGTAATTTAACGTTTCATAGACATAATAGATTAGTCCTGATGAATCAAATCCTGCAGTTGGGGTTTCGTTACTTTTGGAGTAATCTACGCCAACCAACTTTTTGGCCAAAGAAACGGCATCCATATCATCATTCGCGGCATATGCGGAAACGGCAGTTGTTGCTGATAATGCGATCGTAATCGCAGCAGTTATTCCTAACGTGCGGTGTGCAAGACTCTTTAACATTGTATTTCCTCCTGTGCGTGCTCTTTGGTGAGTTGGGTAATTTGGAAAACTTCTCAGTTACTAGTACAAGATTACCATGGTAATGAAAAGACTTTCATTCCTAAAATATTTCCTAACAACCATGACATTGGCATTGGTGCCAATTCTTTCATCTCTTTAAAATCTTCAAAGAGGCTGTCCTCATATTTCTCATAGATTTGGAAATAATTGTAGTAGCACTTTTTGGTTTATATTCTCATTAACTATGGAGGTGATAAGCATGAAAGACCACAATCATTACCCAACCTATGATGTTATGGAAGAAAGTAATAAATGGGATATACACACGAGATCCATTGTGAAAGCTCGACTTATTCGTGAACACTCCTATGGATACTTAACAATTGTTGAGGCAGAAACACTTCGTGCTTGGTGTTCGCTTCTTATGGACGATCATCGCGGAGAGATCATTCAATACATCATTAACCATATGGATCATGTCTTATCTGAAAATAAAGGTGAAAGCCACCGCAAGGCAGGCACACCTCCGCTTCGAATGCTTATACGCCAGGGACTGAAAGCGATCGATGAAACGGGCTGGTTTGTAAACAGTCAACCTTTCTTTCAATTAGATGAAATGGACCAACGCAGCATCATGCTGCATATCAGCAACGAAAGCTATCCCCCAACGAAAAATTGGGAAGGCATTCCTCAGAAAGTCTTATTTCACAAACTTCATCAACTCAGTACTGAAGCCTACTATGCCCATCCTTTAATTTGGTCGGAAATCGGGTTTGGAGGACCTGCTTATCCGCATGGATATTCCTTGCATAGGCCCGACCAACTGGAGTCTTGGGAGGCAGCGAAGCGAACATGAAATGGCGATATGATAATGACATCGTAGATATTCTCATTGTAGGAGCTGGGGCTGCTGGAGGCGTTCTGGCCAAAGAACTCAGCGAAGCAGGGCTTGGGGTCGTTGTGGTTGATGCGGGACCTTGGCGCGATCCTGAGAAGGATTTTGCAAGTGATGAACTGAGTATGAAACGTCTTGCTTGGGAGGATACACGCATTGTAGATGCCGCTGAGCCATTCGTTACTGGCAAGCATCATTCGGGAAAGGGAGTTGGCGGCGGTACTCAGAACTTTACCGGAGTTTTTCTTAGGTTTCATGAATCTGATTTCAAAACGAAAGCCATTGATGGCGTTGGTGAAGATTGGCCTATTCATTACAAAGACTTGGAGTCGTATTACTCACGTATCGAAAAAGAAATCTCCGTGTCTGGCCCTAAGCATTTCCCTTGGGGAAATTTCCAGGGTCCTTATCCGCTCCCAGAATTAGATTCGCTTAGCCCGAATGCTGTCTTATTTCACAAAGGCTGCAAATCCCTTGGTATCCAATCCGCTCCTACACCACTAGCCATCCTCTCTAATCCATTAGAGGGCCGGTCTGCCTGCACCAATCGGGGGTTCTGCCTGCAGGGCTGTATGCCTAACGCGAAATTTAGTACATTGATTGTACATATCCCTAAAGCGGTTCAAGCTGGAGCAGAAATACTAGCAGACTGCAGAGTCACACAAATCGAAGTCAATGAATATGGACATGCTTGCGGGGTCCTCTTTGTCCATGAAGGCACGACTTATCGGCAACGAGCCAAAACCGTTATCCTCTGCGCCCATGCAGTAGAAACACCACGTTTGCTGCTGCACTCCGCCACACCACAGTTCCCTGATGGATTAGCCAATTCCAGCGGTTGGGTAGGCAGAGCGATTATGACGCATAGCTCCAACGACGTTTATGCCAAATTCGAAGAGGCAGTCCGATTATACAAAGGAACGCCGGTATTGGCTTCAACCCAGGATTTCTATGAGACAGATCCATGCAGAGGCTTTGTCCGTGGATATACCCTACACGCTCACGGCTCACGGCCTATCGAGATGGCGGAAGGTATTCGCAAAGCCACCGAGGCGCCTCTATGGGGCTCGTCCTTTAGACAAGCTATGCAAGAGTACAACTTCTATGGTCGTCTCAAAATGGTCGGAGAGGTTCTGCCTAACTGGAACAATCACATAGCATTATCTGAAGAAAAAGATGCGTATGGCATACCGTTGGCCTCCTTGTCCTTCCAATACTGCGATAACGATCTCAAGCTACTTGACCATGCTGTTGACAATATGAAGATGATCCTCCGCGCCGCGGGTGGAGAGATCTCTTATGTCGTTCCTGATACCCAACATCTAATGGGTGGTTGCCGCATGGGTAATAACCCTGCGACATCGGTCGTGAACTCGTATGGTCAAAGTCATGACATCCCAAACCTTTTCATTTGCGATGCCAGTCTTTTCGTCACTTCTAGTGGCGTCAATCCTACGCTTACGATTATGGCCTTAGCTGCGCGAACAGCTGATTACATCATTGACCTCGCAAGCTCCTAATTGGTATCCTTAGCATAAAGCATACAAAAGAAGGAGACCGTGATTCCCTATGGCCATCGCTGAATTCACAATCATCCCTATCGGAACAGCCACAACCAGCCTAAGCGGCTATGTAGCTGACCTTCATAAGGAGTTAGAGCGACACGTCGATATTCGCTTTCAAATGACCCCCATGGGCACCATCCTGGAAGGCCCCCTAGACCGTCTATTCGAGGTCGTCCGTGCCGTCCACGAGGTTCCCTTCTTACATGGAGCTGCGCGTGTATCCACGTCCATTAAGATCGATGATCGCCGTGACAAACCCGCCTCCATGGAACAGAAAATGCAGTCCGTCGCAGACAAGCTCTGAACAACAAAATCTGAGCAAAAAAAAGCATCCCATCAGCAGGATGCTTTTTTCCTATATATAATAGAAACAAAAAAAGACCTTATGGTCTTAGTACATTCGCTTATAAAAGTGAGTCATGTAGGATTCGAACCTACGACACCCTGATTAAAAGTCAGGTGCTCTACCAACTGAGCTAATGACTCGTAGGGAAAATGGAGGCTGATGGATTCGAACCACCGAACTCGAAGAGAGCAGATTTACAGTCTGCCGTGTTTAGCCACTTCACTAAGCCTCCAGATACGAGATACCCGTACTGCCAAAGCAATACAACCATCTCAATGGCTTTGGACGGAATCGAACCGCCGACACGAGGATTTTCAGTCCTCTGCTCTACCGACTGAGCTACAAAGCCAAATGATTATTTATAGCATGTCCAACATTAATTGTAAAAGAAATGGCGGAGCTGACGGGATTCGAACCCGCGGTCTCCTGCGTGACAGGCAGGCATGTTAGGCCACTACACCACAGCTCCATGCTACAAAAAGGTTCAAGCAAAAATGGTGCCGTCGAGAGGACTTGAACCCCCAACCTACTGATTACAAGTCAGTTGCTCTACCAGTTGAGCTACAACGGCGTATTGATGGTGGAGGCTGACGGGATCGAACCGCCGACCCTCTGCTTGTAAGGCAGATGCTCTCCCAGCTGAGCTAAGCCTCCATCTGGTGTTAAGGTTTTTATGGTAGCGGCAGAGGGGCTCGAACCCCCGACCTTACGGGTATGAACCGTACGCTCTAGCCAGCTGAGCTACGCCGCCACATAAAAGTGTATATATATTTGGAACTGGCGGAGAGAGAGGGATTCGAACCCTCGCACCACTTACGCAGTCTAACCCCTTAGCAGAGGGTCCCCTTATAGCCACTTGGGTATCTCTCCAAGATATATATACGATTCAGGAATAGTATTCCCTGAAAACTAGATACGAAACTTCAACGTAAGTCTTACTTAGGAATTTTGGTTAAGCCCTCGACCGATTAGTATTCGTCAGCTGCATACGTTGCCGCACTTCCACCTCGAACCTATCA
>NZ_LYPB01000053.1 GCF_001653565.1 Paenibacillus oryzisoli | reverse complement strand
TTCTTGATAGTCATCAAACCATGCGTGCTTACCATAAGCTCGATCTGCGACTAAGATTCTCTGGCAATCCTGTAAGATAGGGCAGGACTTCATATCCGGATCATTTCCCGTAGTTTCAGTAACTTTGTACAGTTCTCCACGATCTGCCAGTAAGGCTACGTGTAGCTTTACTCCAGCTTTTTCTCCTTTCAAAGGAGCCCAGGGCATGCGTCCTAAGCCAGTTGTAATTTTCGTGGAGTCAACAATAAGCAGTTCCTGCGGAATCCCCAAGGAACGACGTGTTTTTCTATTGCACTGCTTAATCATGAATTGCAATAATTGTTTAAATAGCTCAAAGGGCACTACTTTTGCTTTCTTAGAGATCGTGGAGTAATTGACAGGTTGCAATCCAGACTTACCCATGCGCTGCTCACCGTCTCGGTAACCTTTCCACTCTTGAAAAGCAGCTTCGCTGAGAAACAAAAATAAATCATAGACGGTAAACTTTCGAGCCACATCGATAAAGCCTAAAGTATCCATAAAGCTTTGCATGATTTCTTCGGGAAGAACCTGTTGCAGAATANTGCGCTGCTCACCGTCTCGGTAACCTTTCCATTCTTGAAAAGCCGCTTCGCTGAGAAACAAAAATAAATCATAAACGGTAAACTTCCGAGCCACATCGATAAAGCCTAAAGTATCCATAAGGATTTGCATGGTTTCTTCGGGAAGAACCTGTTGCAGAATGGTTGTTAGTGAAGTAGACTTGTTCATGAGGCCGCCTCATTTCGGGTGTTTGTAGGGGTACAAATACCATACCGAATGAGCGGCCTTTTTGGCTACCTTTTTTTGGTTAATCAACAGGCCTGCAGAAAATCCAGTTATTCAACGGCTACGCCGTCCTCCGAGGCGGATTCGATCTCATTTCTCAGGTTTGCCCCGATATTGTCCGGGGGTTATGCCTTCCATTTTGCGGAAATAGCGAATGAAATTCGCCGGATTGTTGTATTTGAGCTTCTCTGCAATATCCGTGACCGTCATATTCGTCTCGCGCAACCAACGCTTGGCGATATCGAGACGGTATTGGGCCAAATAATCGGCAAAGTTAATTCCGGTCTCCTGACGGAATACCCGAGAGATGTACTGCGGGTGATAATTAATGCGGGCAGCGCATTTTTCCAACGTCAAATCCGTATCGAACGCTTCCTCAATCAGTCGCTTCACCTCATCCGAAATCGTACGGAATTGCGTATCCCTCCGCTCCTCCAGCAAGCCGATGCTAGGCTCCACAATCTGCTCGTAGAACCAAGCTTCGATCTCCCTGACAGCGTGAAGGTGCAACAGCTCGTCGAACAGGGATCTCTCCCTCTGATTCAGCGCATATAACGAAATCCCGGAATCCTGCAGCAGACGGATCAAATCGACCAACAGACGAACGAGTGAAAGCTGATAATCGTTGTGGTTATCGACGGATTTGGAGGCATTCTCGATGAATATCGCTAACGCTTCATGTGCCCGCGTCTTATCTGACGACTGAATCGCATCGATAACTTGCGCAGCCGCTTCCTTCGGATATTGACTCTCCTTGCCTTTCTTAGGCTGCACGTCCTCAATGAACAATGCCGCCTCCCTCCCGAGCTGCACGCGATATTTCAGCGCTACTACGCATTCCGCGTAGCCTTGCTCCGCATCCATCCAATGCGCGAAGCTTCGGCTAATGCCTACGCTCGCTTCTACGGACAAGTAGCCTTTCACCGCTTCCTGAATAGCTACGGCCATCTCGAACACGTTATCCTTGAAAGCCTCTTCGGAACCTGTCTGCGTACCTGCAATTAGGAGCACCGCATCTTGAAACACGATTGGAGCCAACCGTTCATGATTGGGCACCAGTTCTGACACGATATTGCTAATCGCAAAGAGCAGCAAATCACGGTCCTTCTCATCGAATCGACTCTCCGCCAAATCATCGATTTGGAAAAGGAGCACACGCATTTTGTCCCACTCCAACGTATAGCCATAATACTGGAGCCGTTCTTGAATCTCAGATGACTTCGCTTCGCCCGTGAGCATTTTGCGAACGAGCAGCTCGGTCATATGCTCCTGTTGGCCCTCTAACTGAAATTGCATACGCGATTGATTGGACAAAAGGGATTGAATGCCCTCGCTGATGACGCCTAATTCGTCCTTCGCTTCACGGGACGTTTTGGCATTCGCAAGAGAGCGATAGATGCTTCTTACAGGCCTGTACACACTTCGTGTACCTAGCACGGCAATGATAACGGACGTACATAAAGCGATGACGCTAACCCATAGGGATGTCCATGCAATGCTTTTGGCCCGCTTCGTCATCTCGCTGATCGGAAGCACAGACACGTACGTCCAACCATTGTAGGCGGATTTGCGATAAGAAATGGACATGTCCTCGTCTTGCACGCGGGACTTGAACAGCCCGGTTGCCTCACTAGATTCGGCAATATGACGAATGAACGACTCTTGCGACATATCCTTTCCGACCAGTGTTCGGTCCCGGTGCGCCACGAGCTTGTTCATTTCATCCACGATGTACATTTGCCCCATGTTGTCGTCTTCTAAATCAATCAGGTTGCTCGTTTCCTTCCCTGACAACAGCACCGCCATCATGCCCTGAGGCTTCAGGGAGTTGATCGGCCACTTTTTCACATTCATGATCGTATAGTTATTACTCACGACTGAAGATTCCGCATCATAGCGTTCGGATAAATCCATACTGACCCACTTGGAGCCAGCTTGCATCGTTGCGAACCCGAGCAGTAAATCCTTCATTTTCACATGACTATATTCATTAAATCCTGAATTGCTAATTAACCAGTCATTCTCCAGGCTATACAGGAAGACATCCTTGATCCCAAGCTCAAAAGTCTGTATCCCCAGAAGGTTATCATAGAGATCGTTGATTAACTCTGCATCCGTGATGGCCAGCCGCTTGCCAATCGCGCTCGTCATTAGAGGTGTATTCAACAATTGCGACGCCGTATAATCGATGGTCTTCAACGTTTGCTCGACGCGCAGCTGCGTTTGGCGCAAGATCTGTGCGTTGCTTTCATTCACCTTTTCCAGAACGGTATGAGAGGAATATGTATAGGAATACCACCCCAAAATGAGAACTGGAAAAGCCCCCACAACGAGCGTAAGCACGATTAATTTGCGTAAGTACGTATGTGTCTTCATGCCCCCGTTGTCTCCTTCAGCAGACTAGTCTTGGTTACTGTCAATTCCTCTATTATAACAAATAGGATCTGTGTCATGGGGAAAAACACAGACCCTGACAGCGGGGCACAAGACTTCGATTATTTCTTGGCTGATTTGTTATATTCGGCTGTGTACTCTTCGATTACCTTGCTGCCGCCATTTTGCTTCCATTGTTCCACGGCTTTGTTCCAGCCGTTCTCATCCAGCGCGCCCATAATAAATTTGGTTCTCGCATCCTCGATCAATTTATCCAGTTCCTTGCCTTTCTCACTTGCCGTGTCAGAAATTAACGCATTGACGGGGTTTTCGATCGCGATTTTCGCATTTTCTCTCCATACATTGTCCCGTTGATGCACAAGCTCAGGACCGAACGTTGTCACTTGATCTCTTAAGACAGCAAGCTGAGAAGAATCGCCCATCCCGTACTCTACAAGTAATTTAGGATCTGCTGTTTTCTTGTATTCACCGTTTTCAACCGTGTATTGACGGCCTTCAATTCCATTGTAGAGCATATTTTGCATGTCTTTATCGGATAATTTATCGAAATAGTTCAAAATTGCCTTCAGCTCAGTTTCCGTTTTTACAGATGTCTTAGGAATCATGAAAATCCCGTAAGATCCAGTTCCCGCGATACTGCGAAGTCCTTTCGGTCCTTCCAATGCACCAATGATCGTAACTTTGGCTTTGGGATCTACTTTCTTCGCTTGCTCTTCAATGCCGTTCGCATCATTCAAGTTCGCAACCCAAGCGCCAGCTGTTCCTTTGTTCATCACTTGGCGACCGTCTTTGACGACAGCGAAATCGAGGTTGATCAGCTTCTCATCGTACAGCTTTTTGTAGAACTTCATCGTTTCCAAGTACGCAGGTGACAAGTGAGCTGGACTCATCTTGCCATCCTTTAACTCCCAATCGGCAGGCCCACCATGCCAAGCCAGCATATCTCTCCAACCCGCAGGCGTTTGCTGTTCAACGAGTCCAACCGTATCATTTTTGCCATTTTTATCAGGATCATTATTCGTAAAAGCTTTCAGCACATTGTAGAACTCATCAATCGTCTTCGGCACTTGCAAGCCCAGATTGTCCAACCAATCTTTACGCAGCGTAATCCCGTCTCTCGCTAAGTCCCTCTCCCGATAAATCCCGTACACTTTCCCGTCAATGGAGATTGCGTTCAAGGCAATGGGGTTCATGCGGCTTAAGTTTTTATAATCCTTCAAGTAAGGACCGAGCTCCCAGAACATGCCTGAGCGAACAGAATTCACAATGAAAGGTACCTTTTGATTCAAAACGGTAATGACACTCGGCAGCTCGCCTGAGGCGACCGTTGCGCTTAATTTATCCGAATAGGTCGCAGATGGCACCCAATTCAACTTCAATTCTGTGTTTGTCACGCTTTGAATTTTCTTGAAAATCTCACCGTCCGTTGACATCGGCTCCGGATTGAAGCTCGGCATCATGATCGACATTTTATAAGGAGCTGCCGGCTTAGCTGATTCAGTTGCTGCTGTGGACGGCTTCGCACTCCCATCAGCGCTAACCGCTTCTTTGCTTGCTCCGCCACAACCTGCAGCCACCCCAGCAGTCAGTGTTAGAACAGAAGCTAATGCGATGGACTTAGTCATTTTCGGATGCAACATTTTTTTCATAGTAAACGTCCTCCCTTTTTATATGATACATCTATCGAGAAACTGTGGAAACAGTTTACCCTTTAACGGAACCCAGCAACACGCCTTTGGCGAAATGCTTTTGTAGAAACGGATACACAATCAGAATCGGCAATGTGGAAATGACGATAACGGCCATCTTCACACTTTGCTCAGGCGGTTGTACGAAATCTGCTGCGAGTGAAGTTGAATCGCCAAGCCCGCCGCCATCTGACATGATGACAATCTGCCTGAGCAGCACTTGGATCGGCCATTTTGTAGAGTCATTAATATAGAGCACGGCACTGAAAAAAGTATTCCAATGTCCCACCGCATAAAATAGCGAGAACGTGGCAATAGCCGGCAGGGATAGCGGTATGACGATGCGGAACAATATGCCCGGATCGGAACAGCCATCAATCTTGGCGGATTCCTCCAAGCCATCGGGCAGCTGTTGAAAGAAATTCCGCATAATAATGAGATTGAATGCGCTAATCGCGCCGGGAATCAACAACGACCAGTACGTATCGATCATGCCTAGCTGTTTAATCACCAGAAATGTCGGGATCATCCCACCGCCAAACAGCATGGTGAATATGACAGCGATTTGAATCGGTTTACGGTAGTCCAAATCCTTCCGCGCCAGCGGGTAGGCCATCAAACATGTCATCATGATATTGATGAACGTACCTGCAATCGTGATGAAAATCGTGACGCCCATGCTGCGCATCAACGTTCCAGTGGAGAAAATGTACGAATAGGCACTTAGCGAGAATTCCGTCGGGAACAGGATAAAGCCTCTCTGCAATAATTCCTTTTGGGTCGCAAACGAACCCGCAACGATATAAATAAAAGGGATCAATGTCACTAGTGCAAATACAGTTAACAAGGTGATATTGACGCCATCGAACAACCTGCTGCCTAACGAACGATCTTTAACCATGGGATAGCCTCCGTTCCATCACGTTACACGACACCTTCCTCGCCCATTCGCTTGGCGATAAAGTTCGAAGCTGCTACGAGCACGAGTCCAACAACTGATTTGAACAAGCCTACAGCCGTGCTATAGCTATACTGTCCTTCCGAAATTCCTGTCGAATACACATAGGTGTCGAACACCTCGCCAACCTCGCGATTCATCGCATTCAGCATGAGCCAGATTTGTTCAAACCCCGTATCCAGAAAATGCCCAAGCCGCAGAATAAGCAGAATGACAATCGTGGAGCGAATCGCGGGAAACGTCACATTCATCATTTGTTGCATGCGGTTCGCCCCGTCAATGCGAGCAGCCTCATACTGCTGGGGATCCACGCCTGACAACGCGGCTAGGAAAATGATCGTCCCCCAACCTGTTTCCTTCCAGATCACCTCTGCTGTAATGAACGTTCGGAACCAGTCCGCGCTGAGCAAGAAGTTAATCTTGTCACCGCCAAGCGACTTAATTCCTTCATTCACTAGTCCCCCTTCGGTTGTGAAGAATAGGTAGACTATGGATACGATGACGACCCAAGACATGAAATGTGGGATATAGACCACCGTTTGAATCGTTCTTTTGAACAACTCCACCCGAAGTTCATTCAGCATCAGCGCAATAATAATGGGTAATGGGAAAAAGAACACAATATTATAGATCGCTAATATGAAGGTGTTGCTGAGCAGCCGCCAGAATAGCGGGTCTCCGAAGAACCGATTAAAGTGCTTCATTCCCACCCATTCACTGTCCCAGAAGCCGAGGAACGGCTGGTAATTCTTGAAAGCGATGAGTACGCCGTACATAGGTACGTACTTAAAAACGAGAAAATACAAGATGCCAGGGAGCAGCATCAGATACAGCCATCGGTTACGCAGCATGCGTTTCATATGTTGCTTACGATGTATCCCTCTCGCGGATGTCGCGGACGCCTTGGTCGCGGCTAGGGCTGATTCTGTGTGCATAACTGCACTTCCTTTCCTTCCTGGTGTTGTTCCTAGTCGAACACGTCGATTGCTACCTCTGCATCATAGGGAACATGTGATATTGCCGTCCATAGTCATTCCTGCACGTGTTTCGGGAGGACGCGAAAAGCCTGTCGCAGCAAGGGATTGCGGCATGTTATAGTCATCATCGGACACCGTATAGTCATTGTTATACTCGGCGTTGGAGAGGCGACAATGGATGTCATAGAGATGACGAAAAGCCCTATCCCGCTCGGCGATAGGCCGGTGAATAGAGCTTTAGACAAACAAAAAAGAAGTTCCGCCGCGAAGCGAAACTCCCCACTATTTATTAACGCGATACCTCTAACGATTTCTTGCCGCTTAGACCAAGAATCCGAGTGGTTGACGTATGAATTTCATCGATAAGCTCTGGATGTTTCAGAAGTGACACACCATAACTCGGAATCATTTCTTTAATTTTCGGTTCCCACTCTTTGATATGTTCAGGGAAACATTTCTTCATTAACTCCAGCATTACCGAAACCGCGGTAGAAGCCCCAGGCGAAGCGCCGAGTAATGCTGCTAATGAACCGTCAGCTGAACTAATGACTTCCGTACCGAACTGAAGCGTTCCTTTGCCAGCAGCCGTGTCTTTAATAACTTGTACACGTTGGCCCGCTACAACTAACTCCCAATCTTCCGTTTTGGCACTTGGGATAAACTCCCGCAGCTCTTCCATGCGCTTCTCTTTGGACAACATAACTTGCTCGATCAGGTATTTCGTCAATGACATGTTCTTGGCTCCGGCCGACAACATTGTCACGAGGTTATTCGGTTTAACCGATGTAACCAAATCGAACATGGAGCCGGTTTTCAGGAACTTAGGTGAGAAGCCCGCGAATGGTCCAAATAATAACGACTTTTTATTATCGATAAATCGTGTATCGAGATGCGGAACTGACATTGGCGGTGCGCCAAGTTTCGCTTTACCGTAGACTTTCGCGTGGTGCTTTGCGACGACAGCCGGATTATTACATACCATGAATATCCCGCTCACCGGGAATCCTCCGATATTTCTACCTTCCGGAATACCGGACTTTTGCAGCAGATGCAAGCTTCCGCCACCACCACCGATGAAGACGAATTTAGCCGTATGGCGTTCAACACTGCCACTGTTAATATTACGTATTTTCAATTCCCATGAGCCATCGCTAGTACGTCTCAAGTTGTCAACACTGTGCTTATATTTAATATCAACGTTCTTCGACTTTAAGTGATTGAATAGTATACGCGTTAAAGCGCCAAAGTTTACATCCGTACCGGTGTCAATTTTGGTTGCTGCGATCGGTTCATTGGTTGGACGATCTTTGATAATCAGTGGAATCCATTCCATTAACTTCTTAGGGTCATCGGAGAATTCCATCCCTTGAAACAGTGCGTTGTTGGACATTGCTTCATAACGTTTCTTCAGAAACGATACATTTTGCTTGCCTAGAACCATACTCATATGAGGCAATGGCATGATGAAGTCTTGTGGATTACGGATTAGCTTGCTATTGACGAGATAGGACCAGAACTGCATCGAATGCTGGAATTGTTCATTAATTTGAATAGCTTTACTAATATCGACAGATCCGTCTGGTTTCTCGGACGTGTAGTTAAGCTCGCACAGTGCCGCATGCCCTGTACCCGCATTATTCCATTCGTTAGAACTTTCTTCTCCCGCATTTTCGAGCTTTTCAAAAACTTTGATTTCCCATTCAGGCACTAATTCTTTCAGAAGCGTCCCCAATGTCGCACTCATAATTCCTGCACCAATTAAGATGACGTCTGTTTTCGTTTCTCTGTTGCTCATTTTAACCATCCTTATACCCTGAAATTTGCAGAAAGGATATAGACGCGCCTACTTCAGCGTTACAGCAAGCCAGGACGCAGACTAGACACACACCTTTTCTGTATCATTAATAAGCCAATCGATACAATATTTATTACTATTATATGATAGTTACAAGTACTACGACAAGAAGTGAGACGAAGAAGTCGTGTCGATAAAACGAATAACTACCAAAATAAACAGCTACGCCGTCCTTTGAAGGACAGGAGCGTTTATCTAGAAATTCAGCATAATAATTAATAAGTAAAACTTATAAATTCTGATATTTTAAGAAAGACCTGCAGCTTGTGGCTGTAGGTCCATTAAGGATGAATGGCAATACATTTTTATCCAATAAAATGACAAAATTTGTTATTTCCCACGCGCTGATGGTCATCAAACCAAACTTCGCGCAATTCATTATAAACGAAACCGTGCTCTACAGCAACATCCTTTACCCAATAGCCATAAAATAACTTTTTTCACCATACCAATCTCCATCTATATCCTGCTCCTACTGCCTAGAATCCATCCGTCCCTTTGCAGCTAGGCGCACAATTGTTTACTATGGTTACATGAAGGAATTGTAAATCGTAATCATTTGTAGTTGTTGGGTACCCTTATTTTACTTAAATCAGATGAAATTGGAGCTAACTTGACCATGCGAGCAAAATTAAAAGTAACTGTTTTCCTAGTCCTAAGCATTCTTTCGGTTCTGTGTTTTAGTGTGGTTGCCTCCCTCATCAAAGGGCGTTGGATCGCACAATTCGACAGCAGTATTATTTCCGCAGTTCAAGGGATGGAATCTCCTTGGCTGACTCCCATTATGCATGGGTTCACGTTTATCGGTTCCACAACCGTTGTAGTCGTTATTTCGCTTTGTTGCCTATTCCTGTTCTTTAAATTCCTGCATCATCGACTTGAATTAGTTCTATTCATTGTCCTCGTGGCGGGCACTGCCATCTTAAATCAGATTTTAAAGTTCTTTTTTCAACGGGAGCGCCCTACGCTTCACAGACTGATTGAAGAAACCGGTTATAGTTTCCCAAGTGGTCACTCCATGGCAGCCTTTGCGCTGTATGCTGCGCTTTCTTTCCTGCTTTGGCGGCATATCTCTTCGAAAAGTGGCAGAACGATCGTTATTTTAACAAGTATCCTAATGATTCTCTTGATTGGCACCAGTCGGATCTATCTCGGCGTCCATTATCCGAGTGACATTCTCGGCGCTTATTTGGCTAGCGGATTCTGGTTCACTTTCTGCGTTTGGATCTTCCAGTGGTATATGGAAAATCGCAAACAGCTGATCTCGACGAAGGAGTGAGACTAATGGGTTTTGGGAAACCCTTGCATTCCTTAGCAGCAGGTTGGCGTCTTACTGTCGGACTTAAATCCAACGGTACGGTCTCAGCTCTCGGCGATAACACATATGGTCAATGTGATGTAAGTGGCTGGCGCAACATGATAGCAGTCGCGGCGGGCAATGCTCACACGGGTAATACGCATACGGTTGGTCTTGCATCGGATGGTACGGTTCAGGCAGTGGGTTGGAATAAGCATAATCAATGCGATGTAAGCGGTTGGTATTCTATTGTGGCCGTTGCGGCGGGTTGGCGGCGTACCGTTGGGCTTACATCGGCCGGTACGGTAGTAGCTGTGGGGCGAAATAATGAGGGCCAATGCGAGGTTAGTGATTGGCGCGATATGGTCGCTGTAGCGGCGGGTTGCACACACACCGTCGGGCTTACATCCGACGGTAAGGTATCAGCTCTCGGCGATAACACGTACGGCCAATGTGATATAAGCGGCTGGCACGGTATCCAACTGCCCGGCATTCATTTTCGTAATTAAGACATACAAAGTCAACGTTAGAAGTGTGCTGATTATTCTCCCCCCTTTCAGGGCACGCTAAACTGAATGGTAATGTAAGGGAATAGGGGGGATGATTACATGATCGAACGTATCCGTGCTCAATTAAACAATCCAGCTGACCTATTCTATGACACACTAGACAATGGTTATATGCAGATGGAAGTCATTTACTTTCCCTCTCTCTGTGACCTGACTTTAGTCAAAAATGGATTGACCGTCCCTTACTCCTATTGCTTTAATCCAGAAGAATTCGACCGTATGATTAATGCCAACCCTGCTTTCGGCAGAGCGGATGACCCCGATCACTGGACATTCCTACTACTCAAGGGTACTGTTCTCTTTCAAATTGAAGAGCAGGTTTACCGATTCGATGTGCAGCGGAAGTTCCAGGACAAGCCCGATACCGTTCAGGTTGAGGTTGCCATACAGGGGCCGCAGAGTGCGCTTACCGAAGATTTGGATTTAAATATTAGCCTCGTTCGGATGCGTTATAATGCACCCTCCCTTTGCGTAGAAACCCATACGATTGGACAAATCTCGAATACACGAGTGACAGTTCTGTATGACAAAGGTCTAGTCAACCAAGACGTACTTGGCCTATTAAATGAGCGCATTTCCACCATACAAATCAAAGTTCTCCAAGCTGCCGGCCAGCTCTTGCAATCGCTCTCGGGAAAGAGTCATCGGTTTTTCCCCGTCATTCTCCAGACAGAAAGGCCAGACCGTATCACTGCCATGCTCGAACGAGGGAAGATTGCCATTCTTCAAGATGGAAGCCGCTTCGGGCTCGTTCTTCCTGTGCGGCTCTTTGATTTCCTGCACGCCATGGATGATGACTATGAATCCTATTGGATGAGTAAGTGCCTCGTCCTGCTGCGCTATTTCGCCATGCTTTTAACCATTACACTGCCCGCTCTTTATATTGCGATTGTCTCTTACAATCCTGAGGTACTTCGCGTCCAATTGACCCTTTCCATTGCTGGAAGCCGTGTCGTCGTCCCTTATCCATCCTTTGTCGAGGTCTTCATCATGTTATTCATGATTGAAGCTTTGATCGAGGCAAGTCTCCGGCTACCGCGCTATGTGGGATCAACCGCCACGACTGTTGGGGGCCTCATCCTGGGGCAAGCCATTCAACAAGCAGGCTTAGTTAGCTCCATTATGATTATCGTGACTTCTGTTGTTGCGATTTCCAATTTCGTATTTCCCAATAACAGCTTTGGATACTCGGTCCGCTTCGTTAAATATATCTTTGTGATAGCTGCCATATTCTTTGGCTTACTTGGTGTCGTCGTGCTTGGCTTCATCTTAATTTCCTATTGGTGCAGTCTGAGAAGCTTTGGCCAACCCTATTTGGCCCTCTATATCCCTAAACTTGAGGCGAAAGCACACCACTCCAACCTTAGAAAGGGGGCAAAGTAACTCATGTCGCGTTATACCTACTATCATGTGCTCTATGTTGGCATGATTAATATCATGATGTTTGTCCCCTCTCTACTCATCCGAGACCGATTCAATGGCGCCGTATCAGGTATGCTAGTTGCTATGGTGATTGGCACCATCCTCTCGCTTGGCACCATGGCTTGCTTCGAGCGGTTTCCAGGACTCGGCTTTCCGGAAATATGCGATCGGTATACGCCACATTGGTTTAGTCAAATCAACATCTTATTTGCCGCACTATGTCTCTGGTTACCAGCAGGAATTATCGTGATCTATGCGTATTCAGAAACGGTTCGTATGTTCTTCTACCCCGACATTAACCCCTTTCTGAACCTAGGTCTTATGGCAACCGCGGCCGTATGGGCATGCAGCCGATCTACACGTACGGTCCAGTTCATTCATGAAGTTATGGTTATTCTTAGTTCACCATTACTCATTTTATTTATCATGAAAGCCATCTTTAATGAAAACATTAATTGGGATGCGATTCGTTATGTAGCGGGGTATGTCAATAAACCGCCTTCCTTCGATACAATCGTTGCCTCTACCTTTCTATTCTCTGGCTACCTCAGCCTCCTCATTTTCAACCGGTTGTACACCGTAGGTTTTAAATTTCGCTTTCGCTGGGTTGTGCCGTTATTCGGCGTGCTCTTCTTGCTGGTTACTTTTTTTGTGCCTATAGGTTTTCATGGTACGGTTGCTGTACAAAATTATGTGTACCTATGGAGTATGACAGCTGATTCCATGATGACGGAATACGGCTTTATTAACCGTGTTTTGTTCGTCTTCTTACTTCTCTTCACAGGGTTATCCCTGTTGTTCGTCATGAATACCTGGCACACGACGATTATGTTGCTTCGCTATTCCATCAATGGCGCCACTCAAGTTGAAGAAGACCCTGTTCCTTGGATCAACGTATGGCTCGGAGTGGGTATTGGTTTACTTGCCCTCCTTTTCATGCGCGTTATTAATCTGGAACGAAATCAGCATTTCTCTGAAGGTTGGTTAGTGCTTCGGTTTTTCGTTGAAATCTATTTCCTCTTCCTGATGCTGTATTTCGTAAGGAAGCAAAAAAAGGAACAGGTCCACCTATGAAAACATTTCTCACGGGTATTTCCCTTCTACTTATCTGTACATGCCTAGGAGGTTGCAGCTTTAAAGATATCGACAAACGATTCTTTGTCGTTGCCATGGGTATTGATTGGACAGGCAAGGAGGATAAGCCTTATCTCGTCACGTTGCGGCTTGCCATCCCCGCCTCAAAGGTCGGTGAAGGACTTGCTGAAAGCCAGATCGAACATCAAGAGGCCAAAAGCATTGCCGAAGCCGTAAGAAATCTCAAAGCACACGTTGATAAAGAGCTGGATTTCGGTCATTGCCGTATGTTCTTATTTGGCGCTACTTTAACGAAGGAGTCTCTTGAAGAACCATTGAATTGGCTTTCTCGAAGACGCGACATTCAACTCATTTCTTATACTGCCGTTGCCGAACCTAATGCGCGAAAACTCCTTGAATCGAACCCGACTACGGAGAGACTTGCTGGAAACTCTTTTTTTCTCACCTTCGGTAAAGAAGGAACCGTTTCTCCTTATACGGTAACCGCGTTTTTATTTGATACGTTCCGACGCTTCAAAGAAACCGGATTAGATCCCTATTTTCCGATTATTAGCTTTGATGGTGATTCTTATGTCGTTGAGCACCTTGCTTTACTTAATAAAAAAACGCAACGTACCGTCCTCAACCCACACGAAACTCAGCTTTATAATTTGAGTGCGAATGAGTTCAGCAAGGCTGGGATTACGATCACTTATCAGGCAGAACCACTGAGCTTCTATGTAGCACGTGTCAAGAAGCATATTTCGATTTCCAAAGAAACTACGCCTGTCGTCACACTCGAACTCGATCTTACAGGCATGATTGAACAAGGTATATTAAATTTGGATACTCACCAAGTCAAGACGCAACTTGAACAGCATGTCAACCACACTGTAGAGGCACTCCTGTACAAAATTAGGGATGCCAATGTTGACCCGTATGGCTTCGGGCTTCACTATTTAGCTCAGCATTTTGGCAAAGAGAAGGATTGGGCCTATTGGCAGACCGTTTATCCACAGGTTAAATTCAAGGTGGAGACACATGTAAAAATTGTGGGTACGGGATTAGTGCATTGAGAGCGCACCTAAAAGGAGCAGGGGCTAAGAGCTCAGGCTTATGTGACGGAGAGCTCAGGAGCGACGATTTCTTTGCTGTAAGTCGATTTTTTCGACTTACGGAGCTGCGGCGCGAGTAATTCTTTGCTGTAAGTCGATTTTTTCGACTTGCGGAGCTGCGGTGCAACGCTTTCTTTGCCGTAAGTCGATTTTTTCGACTATCGAGGCCTACTGCGCGCCTAAGAGGCACTCACTCGCGTAACATGGAGATGTATGCCTAATTGTCGCATTGAGAACGCAGATTTTCACTCATACATAAAGAAGAGGCCTCCCCTCACCTTATTGAGATGTGGGAAGCCCCTCCAACAATTTATATATATTTGATCAAAATGCTCTCCACATGCTCCAAATGCTCACGCATCGCTTGAGATGCTAGCACCGGGTCACCGCTGCATATCGCTTCATAGATGACTTTATGCTCTCTCAGTAGCTGGACTGCTACTTCCTGGTTCGCATACAGCTCCGCGCGTCGGATATCGCGAATCATCATTTCCATCGCGTTGCGGATGGATTCGAAGGTTTGCTCCATAATGCTATTATGCGTTGCTTGAACGAGCAACTGATGAAAACCGAGGTCCGTTCGTTCCCCCTCCGCATCATTCCCTACGGAAGTCCCCATGTCTTGCATGATGCGCTCCAGCTGAGCTAAATCCTCCGGAGTTCGCTTCCGTGCAGCAATCGCTGCGATCGAAATCTCCAGTGATTGCCGCACTTCCATGAGCTCTAGGAGCGTCGTGCGATTCATGCGAAGAGACGTCCACTCGGGCAAGGAGACTTCGGAAGGCGACTGCCGGATCACGCGGCATGCGCCGCCTTGCCGAATCTCAATGAGGCCCATCGCCTTCAAGGCGCTGAGGGCTTCCCGCATCGTAGAACGGCCGACACCGAAGCGTTCGGACAGCTCTTTGGTAGAAGGAAGCTTATCGCCCATCTTCAACTGACCCTGCATGATCATCTCTTTAATCTGCTGAGCGATCTCGTCATAATGATTCTGTTTCTGCAGCTTCGTAACTTCCATAGGAATACCTCTTCTATCCGATAAGTAGCACGTGCACAATCCCTGGTCCGTGAACACCAATTGTCAAATCGTTCTCAATATCCGCAGAACGGCTTGGCCCTGAGATGAAGTGAATGCCAGCAGGCAGATCCTTCCTTGCTATGCCATCAAGAGGAGCGAGAATCTCGCCTAGTCTCGTTCGCAATCGTTCAATCGGCAGCAGGACGATTAATGCTGTGGGGAGCAAGCTCACCGATCGGCCTTTTTCTTTTGATGATAACACAGTTAACGAGCCTGTGTAAGCCGCGGCATGATCAGCTAGGACGATACCCATGTCGGCATTCGCTGCGCTGGCCTTCCAATTCGTGTCCTCATCGGTATTCCATACCGCGAAGTCAACTTCTGGAAGGGCATCACCAAGCTCAAGCGCATGAAGCTCCGCTTGATCCTGATGGATCACGCGCTTGACACTTAGCGTGCCAACAAGTTCTTGAATCGCAGCCTTCGCCGCTTCCATCGAAGGTACTCGGACGACGTGCCCGCCTGCAGCATGGAAGTTCGCCGTGAAGTTCTCAATGCGTTCTTCGGGGGACCAGTTGAACGCTTTCCAACTATCTGAAGCCCCTTGGAACGGATGGGCTGGCTTCTCCGTTACCCGTGCGCGCCCGAGCTTCTGGGCGATGCCTTGAATGAAACGCTCTTGTTCCACTAGCGCTTGCTGATCCAGCTCCTGTAGCTTCGCCTGCCACTCTGGCGTGATGTCACGTTTAGCCATGATGATGTCCTCCCTTTTTGCTTCGTGCAGCCAGTGCTTCCGCCAACTTTGCTTGAATGGCAGGATCAGCCTCTGTCAGCCCATGGCGAATTTCTTGCTCGAGTGTTTTCCAACCCTCACGGAAAGAGGCCTTCGGCAGGCTTGGTGTTACGCGATAGGAGTTCCACCCTTTGAGCGGTCCTACCTTCAGACGAATACCGCCGTCGCGGACGACGAGCTTTTGACCGATGCGCCCCAGCTTGAGCACCGCACCCATCCGCTTCGAGTTGCCCATCAGCGCAGCAAAGCCCTTCATCCCCGCGGCTTCGATCTTATCGCCATGGCCGCTTTCGACCTTGCGGCGACGCAGCGACACGAGCATGTCGTGCAGCGGAATCTTCACTGGGCATGCCTCGTAGCAGGCGCCGCACAAACTTGAAGCGTTGGCGATGTCGTCCCATTCCGCCACGTTTTTCTTGAGCGCCGGCGTGAGCACCGCGCCGATTGGCCCGCTGTACGTGCCCCCATAGGCATGGCCGCCGATATGGCGGTATACCGGGCACGCGTTCAGACATGCACCGCAGCGGATGCAGTTGAGCAGCTCTTGGAACTCAGGGTCGCCGAGTTGCTGTGAGCGCCCGTTATCAACGATAATGATGTGCATCTCTTCCGGACCATCCGCATCTGCATCTCTTCTCGGACCCGTGATGCCGGACATGTACACGGTCAGCTTCTGCCCAGTTGCGGAACGAGGAAGCAGCGTCGCCATGACCTCGAGATCCGCCCACGTTGGGATAATCCGTTCCATTCCCATGAGCGTGATTTGCGTCTTGGGCACCGTCGTGACCATGCGGGCGTTGCCTTCATTTTCGAACAGGACCATCGATCCGCTCTCCGCAATGGCAAAATTACAGCCCGTCATCCCGATATCGGCTTCCAGGAATTTCTCTCTTAATTTCTTACGAACGTAGCCTGCCAGAATCGTCGTATCGGGAGCCAACGTCTCCCCCGCGTCCTTCGATAAGAGCTCGGCGATTTGATATCTATTTTTATGAATCGCTGGAATAATGATATGGGACGGTGTTTCGTCCGCAAGCTGAATGATGTACTCGCCTAGATCCGTCTCAATCGCTTCAACCCCAATGGAGGCCAGCGCCTTGTTCAAATGCAGCTCCTCTGTCACCATTGATTTGGATTTGACGACCGATTTGGCTTGCTTAGCCGCTGCGATTTCCAATGATATTTTAACCGCCTCGACATCTGTATCGGCAAAATGCACATGAACCCCATTCGCTCTCGCATTGTTCGCAAATGTCGTTAAATAATAATCCAAATGCGCAATCGTATGCAGCCGAATTTGTCTGCCACGTTCGCGCCAATCGTCCCAATTGCCGTGATCTGCCGCTGCTTTCAGTTTGCCGCCGCGAAGCCGCTCCGTCGTAAACTTGACCGCTTTGCGCAGAAACTCATCGTTCAACGCGATGTCGGCCCGCTCTTTCACTGTTGACTTACTCATCGCTTGACTCATGCCCGCTTCACCCCTTCATATAGCAGCTCAGCTAGATGCATGACCCTCACCGGCTCATTTCGATAGCGCAAATTGCCCGCAATATTCATCAAACAAGCCAAATCCAGGCCAACCAGCACCTCAGCCTCAGTTTCCTTCACATGATCGACCTTCTCCTGCACCATCGCACCCGAGATATCAGCCATCTTCACCGCAAAAGTTCCACCGAATCCACAGCAATCTTCTGCAAAAGGAAGCGGCACCAGCTCCAAATCTTTGACGCCTTGGAGAAGCGCGAGCGGCTCAGACTTCACGCCGAGCAGCCTGCTCCCGTGACAGGACGGATGATACGTTACCTTATGTGGAAACACAGCGCCCAAGTCTTCGATGTTTAGCACATTGACGAGGAACTGTGTAAATTCATACGTTTTGTTCTGAAGCTGTGTGGCTTTCTCCAACCACTCCGGTTCATCCTTAAATAAATTCGGATAGTGATGAATCATATACGTGCATGAGCCCGATGGCGAAATTACGAAGTCACTATCGTCAAATGCAGTAAGAATCGTCTTCGCTGTTGCTCGCGCTTCATCCCAGTAGCCGCTGTTGTAGGCAGGCTGACCGCAGCATGTTTGCACCGTCGGCAATTCTAGCAAGACGCCATAGTGCCCGAGCAGTCGAGCAATAGCCTCGCCAACCTTCGGATATAGTGCATCACTTAGACACGTAATAAATAAGGAAACCTTCATAAGGAGAAGCCCCACTTTCTTTCGTTAACTTATCAGGTTGTCAGACAAGTTGAGTGTAGCATAAAACCCCTTGTCTTGAGAAGGGGTTAATTGCGGATAAATGAGCATTATTCAAGTTTCCGCTCAAAAATAATTTCATAGGCCATAGGACATGGGTGTTCATTAGTGTAGTATCTTTAATTCTTTAGCACGCTGAATCGCCTGTATCCGATTATTGGCATTTAACTTTCTGCACAAATTCTTCACATGTGACTTGACCGTTTCAGCAGCGATGTTCATCTGAGCACCTATTTCTTTATTTGTCAGTCCATCCGTCACTAATCGAAGAATCTTCGTCTCCTGATCAGTTAGAATAACATGCGGTGCCCCCTTCGCACTTTTCGGTATAGTGAGGCTCTCCAATGTTAGTGTGCTGTGTGCATCTGAAGTATTTTTCTGTATCTTTCTAATTTTATCCCATGTTTTGGACAGCCGTTCCACCGTTACGGGTTTCATCAAATAATCTAAAGCGTCCTTTTCAAAGGCTTGAACTGCGTAATGGTCATATCCTGTTACGAAGACTACATAGATAGATGCATCAAGGTCAAATAATAAATTTGAAAATCGCATCCCATTGATACCCGGCATATTAATATCGAGAAAAACGATATCAATTGGGTTCGCTTTTACAAATTCATATGCTTCCAAAGGATTCATGAACGTATGGCAATCTTCAACTTCACCGCTATCCACTAGTAACTTTCTCATACGTTTCAACGATAATTCTTCATCGTCCACGATAATAGCACGCAGCATGTTTTAACCTCCAATTGGCTTCAAAGGTTGAATGGGGATGTCGAAGAATACCTTGGTGCCTATACCTTCCGTACTTTCAATACGAATACGCTGCCCATAGAGAAGCTCTATGCGCTGACTTAAGTTTTGTAACCCAATCCCAATACCTTGTTTTTTTTTATCAACAAGCCATATGTGTTCCTGGGTGCTTGTAGATATACCAATCCCGTTGTCTTCTACCGCAAAACGAACGACTTCATCCGTTTCTTTTTTGATCGATATGATCACAGTTCCCCCTTGCAAAGTAGTCATTAAACCGTGCCTAATTGCATTTTCTACCAATGGTTGAAGAATGAGCGGCGGAATACAAACATCTACTTCGGTATCCACGTCATATTCCACAACTAATCTAGTGCCAAAACGCGCTTTCTCAATATTCACATAAGCTTTAATTAATGCCAGCTCACTTTCAATGGTCGTGAAGATATCCATGTGTTTGAAGTTAAAACTACTTTGCATATATTTTGAAAGATCTAGTGTTAATGCTTCTGCCTTCTGGGGTTCGTCGATGCACAATGCGGCTATTGAATTCAGTGCGTTGTACAAGAAATGGGGATTTATTTGGGATCGTAAAAAGGAGATTTCTGCATCTTTCGCGGCTGATTGCAGCTGTTGATTCTTCAAGAGTATTTCCTTGATCATTTCGTTTAAAGAAGTGAATAACCAGACAGCCAATGTGACGATACAGACATGGATAAGATTAATGATGAATACGCCTCTAAATACAGATCCCAAAGCTGTGCCTACAAGACAATAAAAAATGGAAAGAAGCAGGGCTAGTTTTATTCTTTTATTCTTCCCGCCATGCTGGAATGACTTCCGAGAGATGAGAATAACTGGCATGCTAACAACAAGAGTTGCAATGGTCACATATAGTCCTAAATCTGCTCCGAGAAATAATCGATACAAGATTATCATGGCAGATAAGAAAATGCCTGTTCGCCAACCCCCATACAGGGCTCCTAATAATAACGGAACAACTCGGATATCTAATCGAACATTGGATGTGGCATAAGCAGGAAAAGACATGCAGAGAACAATAGCTACTGCCAGTAGTACAGCTTGAATCACCCCAATGTGTTGCTTATAACGCATGGATTTCGTCGCGAAGAACGTTTGGAATGTGAATACTATCGTTGCAATAATAGCTAATTGCAGTAGAAAGTCTTTGACGATGTTCATACTCATTGGATCACCTTCTACCTCTTCGGGGTACGCCCCCCTATATTCGACATTATTATATATATTTCGACATCCCCCTCGAAATGCCTTCTCATTTAGATGATTGGAGAATATATGGCATCTCCTAATTGGCAAGAGGCTGCCCTTCTAGTAAACGTTCTACTAGAAAGGCAGCCCCCATTTTCATCTTCTTTTGCAAAAAGCTCGTGTTTACTTGTATTACGCTGGATTCACGATCTGGATATCTGCTGATGGTGCAGAAATGTTTCCTGCTGCATCTACTGCGTACACGACATAGATGCCTACAGACCCATCATACATGTAAAGATAGCCAGTTGTATTTGCAGTAGATACAGCCCCTACTTTGCTTCCAGCAGCTGTTTTAATGCTGTTCAGGTCCGTAATGTTTTGTGACTTTAATACCATATACAATTCAGTAACCTCATTGCTTGATGCCATGACCTGTACAAAATTAGATAGAACGATGTTATTAGATCCAACGACTGTAACAGTTGGAGCTGTTCGATCGATATTAAAGTGTATATATTGGTTTACATTTAAACTAGGGTTACTGAGCAATGTTGTGGTTATCTTCAACGTATAGCTGCCTTCTGCCGTTATTGAAGTCCCCTTCGTATAGGCGATTTCACCCTGTCCGTTCGTATTTAAGGTTGCTGTGCTGGATGTATTCGGCGCATCAACCCAAGTTGGGTTTAAAGACCCTGCATCTTTATAGAAGGCACCTTCCTTAACACCAGACACCGCTACTGCTAATGGTGTCATTGGATCATTAAATAGATTGAAGTTAGCAACCTTGCCTGGTGTATTACGACCGGAGACTTCACCACTTCCGAGACGGCCATCCGAAGATGAACCCCATGTCCACACATCACCATTGGACTGCAACGCAATGCTTGTGCTTCCTTCTCCACCTGTTATCGCGATCACATTGCTTAAGCTAGTTGTCATGAGGGTAGGTGTATTCCGGTTACCACCATCCGCATTTACACCTAAAGCTGAGTTTTCATTGTAACCCCAAGCATACATATTACCCTGGCCATCTATTGCAAATGAATAATAATTTCCTGCTCCAATTTGCGTAATGTTAGATAAACCTTCGACTTCATAGGGCACTAATTGATTATTATTTTCGGTTCCATTGCCAATTTGGCCCATTGTATTGAAACCCCACGTATAAACAGCGCCAGTTACACTTAATGCCAAGGTATGTTGATTCCCATTTTTGATATCAACGATAAACGGTAGACCCCCAACTTGAACAGGTACAGGTTTATCTGCCCTTGTACCATCACCAAGCTGCCCATTATCGTTCGCTCCCCAAGCCCAAACGGTTCCATCCGATTTTAAGGCAATCCCTACATCAGACCATTCACCTCGAACAGCAATAATGTGATCTAAACCTTGAACTTGAGCAGGAGTCCCATATGATGCGAACTTCCAAACCGTACCGTCACTTTTTAAAGCAAAAATATTGGTTCCTTCCGCAGAGATAGAAACGACATGGTCTATGCCAGCAACTATTTTAGGACCAGTTAAATCATAATAGCCCCATTTCCATATATGGCCGTCAGCTGTTACGGATGCGGTGTATCCTTCCCCCGCTTGTACAGCAATGATGTTAGCAGGAAGGTTTGGCACTGCAAATATCTGTTGTCGGGGTGTTGTCGTACCGTCTCCAATTTGCCCACCATAATTACCGCCCCATGTGTAGACTTGACCGTTATTAGCTAAGGTGGCGATATGTGCTTGGCTTTCCGAAATCCGGTTTGCTGGCAAAATTGCAATAGGTTGGACCAGATAGCTCACTTCCGCCGAATAGACGCTGGGACTTCCAGATTGATTTGCGGATTTTACTTTTATCGTGTGCGTTCCCACTGTTAATGAATCAATGGCAAGCGTAAGTGCTGGTTGTGTAGCCTGACCGGAACCAATCACAGTCGTACCATCTGTATCGTAGACCGTGATTTGATTACCAACCACTACATTTGCAATCGTGATCATCGGCATATAGTTAGATAGACTGCCATCTAACGTTATCGTAGGAATGGGAACAATAATGGCACTTTGATAGACACTGGTTGCTATCGCAAGTGCTGAAATCGCGTCATCTACCTCTTCTTGTGTTGCACTGGATGCAGCTTGAACGGCAGATGCTCCAGTGATAGCAAGGTTATAGGCATCATGAGCTTCTTGTGAAACTCCCCCCACCTGACTGCCAATTGAATGATTACCAAGCAATGTAGTTGCCTCAGCAATGGCTGCAATTAAATCTGTTTTATCAGCCGGCGGCACTTCATTCTCATAATTGACTTCATCGATCATCCACTCAATCTCTTCCGCTGTATCTAGATCACCTGTCGCCGCAGCGAGAATCGCATTTCGATAAAAAGCTGAATTTATTGCAATAGCCGTATTTCTTCCAGTTGCCGTATTTAAAACCTCAACCAAATTAATATCTTCCCCATGGTAAGCTTCGATTGTCGCAACAGCTGCTGCTTGTGCAACTACATCAGCAGCTAGCCTACGGACTTGAACAGAGTAAATATCATAATACGATCGATCTGCATAATTCACATAGACTTGTACTTCATTGGATCCTACTTCTAACTGTTTCGTAGCATTTTCATAGTTTAAATGGATAGATGCACCAGGATTCATTGGTGTGGCAGTAATTGTTGTGCTTGTTACGTTAAACGGTACAATTGCTTTATAACTCCAAGTATCTGGCGAAAAGGCTTCTATAAAGGTTACATCGCTCAAATGTAACGCAAGTAATCGTCCATCTTTCTCTGTTGTATCCTTTAGTACAGTTATATCGAAATCTTTCGTCTGCGGTGTTCCACCAGATTTGGTGACTGTTGCAGTCAAATGAACTACGCTGTTGCCATCTGTAAATGCAGGACGTGTAACAACGCCAGTATTGGAAAGAACATCCGTGTTATCTGAACTCCAGGCAATCGTTGTGCCATTTGCTCCTGAAGTATCTAAGTTTAAGTCTGTTATTACCCCAGTTAACGCTGTGTTTGAATTGCGAATTGTATCTGCAGTAAGCGAAGCCTTAGCCGCCGAAATAGCCTCATCTGCTGACTGCTGTTGCTTCGTTACTGTGATTTCAAATACTTTCGTTTGCGCGGTTCCGCCGGATTTGGTCAATGTTGCTGTTAAATGAACAATGACATCTACATCTGTAAAAGCAGGGCGCGTAACAGCGCCTGTATTGGTAAGCACCGCCGTGTTATCTGAACTCCAGGCAATCGTTGTGCCATTTGCTCCTGAAGTATCTAAAGTTAGATCTGTTATTACCCCAGTTAACGCTGTGTTTGAATTGCGAATTGTATCTGCAGTAAGCGAAGCCTTAGCCGCCGAAATAGCCTCATCAGCAGTTAACCCTGGTGTTGGCGTTGGTGCAGGTGTTGATGTTGGTGCGGGTGTTGACGTTGATTCAGGAGTTGATGTTGGTGCAGGTGTTGATGTTGGAGCTGGTGTTGATGTTGGAGCTGGTGTTGAGGTATCCGTTTTGGTTGGAGGTGTCTCGAACGTAGAACCACCTATATTCATCGTCGCTACAACAATCGTACCTCGACCTAGCATTTTAATAACAGCATCTAGGACAAGGTCATTGATTTTTGCACCACTGTTAAGGTTAAGTACCATCCCTGTTGATGTCGATTTTGCATTCATTTTCTCAATCGAACCTTCGGGCATATCAATTTGTAGTTGCTGTGAGCTCACATTCACCGTATTAAAGGAACCTGCCAAAGTGACCTTCGAGCCAGAAGGAAGTGATGAGCTAATGTTGACATTACCAAACCCACTGCCTGTTGAGTTGATTTCTTTAAGAATAGCAGGGGAATTCACACTTACTAAAGCAATTGTAGTTGTTCCTTCAGAGAGGATACGAACTGTACCCGTACCAGACTTCTTATCAATGATAATGTCTACAAGTACTGAGTTATCAAAATGAATACTGTTTTCGCCACCGCCTTGAACGGTAACTTTGCCCGTAACTTTCACATTCTTAAGGAACGCATCGCCATTGCCAATACCTTCTGCCAATAATAAATCACCATGAATGACCATATTCCGAAGTGTGACTCCGGCTACATTCACGATTACATTTCTATTAATCGTTTCTACGCCCGTTTCCGGACCGTAAGTTCCAGCTGCTTGATAAGACACCGTTTGCGCGGCTTGTGCACGATCTAGAGTAACTACCGCCTCAGCGCGAGTAATAGGTGCCTCTGGTTTAAAGCTATGATCAGCCTCATACCCCATCATGATCTGCGAAGCGACAACCTTATCGATTGCGTCCTTGCTCCAGCTTGCGATGTGGCTATTATCTAGAAAGGTAACCGCAGAAGCGGTTACGTCTAACTTTAATAATCGGCTTACAATTACCGCCACTTCTTGGCGACTAATTGGTTTATTACTTCCAACTGTTCCATCTGCATAGCCACTGATATAGCCAGCTTTAACAGCCTTGGCTACTTCGGCATGCGCCCAATGATCAGATGGCACATCGCGGAATGCGATATCCGTCGTTTCTGTAAATCCAAACGAACGATTGATCAATGCTATGAATTCTGCTCTTGTAATTTGGTTATCCGGCTTAAAATTGCCGTCATCATACCCTTCAATGAAACCTTTATCGATCCATTCAGACATGTTATTTGCTGCCCAATGACCCTGTATATCTGATGGCGTCCCCGTTGTAGTCGCACCGAATGCAACACCAACTGACGAAAATAATAGGCATGCCATAACGAGTATGGACAGCACTTTTTTGACTAATAGATTGCTCATCATTTTCCTCCTATACTTTTAATAGCTACTTACTGTGAATAGCTACATTTCAACTACAGAATTCGTATCGGAATAACTATATTCCTAATTTTTCGACAAAAAAATCCCCCATTCGGGGGAGAAATATGTATAAATTACGTCTGATTACAACAAAAAATCCCCAAATAAATTTTGGGGATCTGTATTTTTATTTCATTAAATTACAACTAACTGTATAAAGTACATCTAAATTCTTGAAATTCGCCCAAATGTATCAATTACATGTAAAAAGTACAGCTAATCTAGCCAAATCACGCAATTCGCCTCACATTGAGTTCAATTAGCTTTAGGAAGTACAAGTAATCCTCGAAAATGAGAAAAAGGCACAAGATTAGCTGTATAAAATGCAGCTAATCCATATCTGGCTCACCGCTTATCCGCTCAGCCTAGGACTCGGACTCCACCAACCACAATACCCCCAAGACAATAGTCTTGAGGGTACCTATCTAAGAACGTATGAGCCGCTAAACGCTACACCTTGCCGAGTGAATCTCCATTCCTGTATACTTTGGCTGTAACGAGCCACCGAGCGCCTATAATTCTACACCGAAGAGGAAGTGACCCTGATGTCCTATGTTCAAAATATCGGCTTGAACGAGATCCCGCTCTATTTTGCCTATCAGCGAAGCACCATTGGATCTGACAAATATCAGGGTACGTTTCACGCCCACCAAGGCATTGAAATCCTAGTCGTTCATGAGGGTCGTGGGACGCTGATCGTTGATCAGAAGAGCTATGAAATAACCTCGGGCATGCTGTGCGTGTTTCAGCCGTTTCAGTTGCACCATATTCAGATGGACCCCGAAACGCCATTCGTGCGGACTGTCGTTCAATTCGAACCTTCCGTCTATGAATCCTATTTCGCACATTGGCCGCGGATGTTGGCTTTTTTCAAGCATATCCATACCAGCACGCTGCATGCTCCTTGTCTCTATGGACTAGAGGAGGAGAATCAGTTCCATTCGATCTTCCAAAGCTTAGAAACGAAGCTGCCCTCCATAGACAAAAAAGATGAGCTAGAGGAATATTCCCTCTTTCTCATCGCTTTTTTCCGTAGCTTCATGCCGCTGTGGGCACAAAGTGAAGATCAGAATCGCTCTGGCCCCACGCGCACACGCAAAACCCATCAAGCCGAGCGTATTCTTAGCTGGTTGGAGGAGCACTACACCGAACCGCTGCGTTTGGAGCTGATGTCCGCTGAACTGCATCTCTCCCCCTACCACTTGTCCCATCTATTCACTGAGTGCACGGGAACGAGTATTTCCGACTATGTGACTGCTCGGCGGTTGCAGCAAGCCGTGAAGCTGCTTATGTCAACGGATCAGGCGGTTGCTCGCATTGGCGAGGCGATTGGAGTGACGAATTGCTCTTATTTTTGCAAAATGTTCAAAAGCCACATCGGCATTACGCCTTACCAATATCGCAAGCAACTACAGAAGCATCACGAGGCATCCTTTACTCAGCGCTCGTAATAATCATCGCATCGCGCTGCGCGATCAGGCACAGCTCTGCTGCTTTGAAGGCATGCTCCTGCGTCATCGCTACTTCCGTGCGGTTCAAGCAATCCAAGATCAGTTGCCCGAAGTAAGGGTAACCGACTTGCCCGCTAACGGCGAAGTGCTGCTCCCCATCCTTGTTTACAAGGTACACATGATTACTCGTCTGCTCTCTGGCGATATCGACATATTTGCGAAGCTCAATATATCCTTCACTCCCCAGAATTGTCATGCGGCCATCGCCCCATGTACTCAGCCCATCTGGCGTCATCCAATCCACTCGGAAATAGCCCGTTGCCCCATTATCCCCGACTAGAGTCGCATCCCCAAAATCCTCAAAATTCGGATACTGCGGGTAATTGTAGTTGGCTACTTTACTGTGCACAACCTTCGCATCTTTTGCCCCTGTAAAATATAGGAACTGCTCAATCTGGTGACTTCCGATATCGCACAAGATGCCGCCGAATTTCTCCTTTTCAAAAAACCAATCCGGTCTGCTCGATAAACTAATGCGATGCGGCCCTAGTCCAATGACTTGATGAACGCGACCGATTGCGCCCTGTTCAATTAATTGCCCTGCGTAGATGGCACTTTCGACATGCAGACGCTCGCTGTAATAGACCGCGTACTTCTGACCTGTCTCTGCTACCTTCGCCTTCGCCGCTTCCAACTGCTCTAGGGTCGTAAACGGTGCTTTATCGGTGAAATAATCTTTGCCGCTATCCATTACACGCAGCCCTAGAGGACCGCGATCAGAAGGAATCGCCGCCGCAGCCACCAATTTTACTTCAGCATCTCCTAGAATCTCCTCCAACGAGCTTGCTGCACGCACACCAGGGTAGGTGCTCAGGAATTTATCTACCTTGGCCGGATCTGGATCGTACACCCATTTCAATTCCCCGCCTGCTTCCCGCAGACCATTGCACATCCCATAGATATGCCCATGATCCAACGCTGCCGCTGCGAATACAAACTCCCCTGGCTGACATACCGTTTGAAAGCTCCCTTGTGGAGCGTAATTCATACCATCCGTTTTTTGCATGTTCGTCAGTCTCCTCTTATTTAAGTCGTAATCGTCTGTGGTGCGAAATTTTCGATCGATGTGTTCTTCTCATAAAAATGGGTCGCATTCGCTTGCACGCCGCTTCTTGTATAGAAGGCATCTTCCGCGCCTAGGGGGAATTTCACAAGCTCCCCCGTGCTCGCTGATTTGTAAATACCCGTAATAAGCTCCAGCGTTTGACGCCCGCTAATCCCATCGATTAACACAGGTGCACCAGTTTCTATCGCGGTTAACACATTATCGATCTGACCGACATGCCCTTCGTAAATCACTTCCGGCAGCCCATCGTACAAAGCTTGCAGCTCCTCCTCCAGCGCCGTATTCGGCTCTGGAAAACCATTCGACGTCGAATTCGACGCCTTCACTTTCCATGGCGCAGATACACGTGCTTTCGCACCTTGGAAGATCAACTGCTGCTCCTCACCATGGTGCACAACCGAGCTCGTGATCTGCCCTAACGATCCGTTTGCGAAGCGCAGCATCCCGATCGAGAGGTCTTCGACCTCCGCGTTGTCATGCGACACGTTGCTCATGAACGCTTGCACTTCCGTCGGGCTGCCCATCATCCACAGCAAGGCGTCGATATGATGCACCGCGTGGTTCAGCGTTGGGCCGCCGCCTTCTTTCTCCCACGTGCCGCGCCACCACAGATCATAGTAACAGTGGCCGCGCCACCAGAAAGAATCGACCTGGGTGTGGACGATGTTGCCCATGAGGCCGCTTTCCAGCACCGATTTCATTTTCATCATCGGCGTCTTGAAACGATTCTGTGCGACCACCGAGAGAAGCTTGCCTGTCCGCTGCGCAGCCTCATTCATGATGTCGCATTCCTCTAGCGAGGAAGCCATTGGCTTCTCCACCATCACATGCGCGCCTGCCTCAAGGAATTCAACCGTAAGTGAAGCATGCGTATACGGTGGCGTACAGATGGACACCAGATCAATCCCAGCTTCCAGCAGCTCCTTGTACTCCTTCACAGCCTTGGCATCTTTCAGCTCAAACTGGTCAATGCGTTCCTGCGCTTTATCCACATAAATATCGCTAATCGCGACAATCGTACACCGCTCTGGAAATTGTAAATACGCTTCAATATGCGCCCTCGAGATCGCGCCAGCACCGATAATCGCTACCTTCAGCATCCACTTCATCTCCTTGCTTTTTGTTGTTCCAAGCATACCAAGAATACGGTTACAAAAGTAACGTTACCTTGTGCAAAAATACCGTTACTTTGCGGTTTTCAAATCCAATGTCAGGAGGGGAAAGCAAAAAAGCCCTTGCACACCGCAAGGACTCTTCCCTCTGATCTATTACAATACTTGACCCTAGTGTTCTATTGATCTGCCGTTTTTATTTTAACAGTCGCTTCTTCGACCAGACATGTCATTTTCTTCGCATATTCAAGCAGTACTTCTCCCTGCTTCGTCAGTTCAATTTTCTTTCCTAATCGAAGAAAAAGAGTTGCCTGAAACTGCTCCTCCAGCTGCTGAATTTGCGTCGTAATGGTCGGCTGGGAGCAGTACAAACGTTTAGCCGTCTCCGTAAAAGAAAGACACTCAGCTAGTGTGATAAAGGCTTCTATTTTATCCAGCCATTTCAGACAGATCACTCCCATTTAAACAAAACCCTCTTTTACCGATAAAGATTATCATTATCAATAAAAATTGTCAATGCATAGGACAATACCAATCCCCCATTACACTGCATTTCTGCTTCTGTCGAAACATACGAATGACTAGTGATTGGTAAAGCGGTGCTCTCTAATCCATTCGGAGACAGTCGCATACACATTGTCTTTCATTAAGGGACTAAATGTGGAGTCATTCATAATTTCTCCCTGCTTCGGAACTACATCTAACAGCATGACACCATCCGTCTCGAATCCAGCAGGTAGCTCATTAAGCGTACTTACCTTTGAAATATATATATTTTTCACAAATACAAGATGGTTCTCTTCATAAATGAGGTATTGCCCAATTCGTTCAATCGCATCGAGTTCTCCGCCAGCCTCTTCATGCATCTCCCGGATAACCGTTTGTATGATAGACTCGCCTTCCTCCCTAGTTCCTCCAGGTAATTCCCAACCGCGATCTTTATGCCTAACAAGAACCAGCTTACCTTGATAGAAAGCAAAAATCAGAACACAATTCGCTGCTTCTTCCATCAGGCACTCTTTCGATAATAGGATATGTTGATTAGGCAGAGCACCAGCAAACGCATGAAATAGCAAACGATTCTGATTATAATCAATGCTAAGGAAGGGTTTCTGTTTCACAGGATACACTCCGTTTTCTTGTTGATGTATGTTAAGGGATTCCTCTGAGGGATTCTCCTCCGATTCCGGAGGGGCCCTTTTCACTTAAATGGAAAATATACAGCTATTTCCGCCATATTCCCTTGATTACTTAATTTAACTGTAAAATATGTAGGTAAAACTGCCACTTTTTCTCGGATCGGATAAAACAGATCGATTTAACTGTAGGTTTTCCATCTAATCTGCATTTGGTCACCAATCTCCCAAATTTAACTGTATAAAATCCATGTATTCTCCTGAAACACAGGTAAATTCACCAAATCCCCCACATGCCACCGCTCTGCATGAAAAAAAGTATTTGATCCTAAGACCAAATACTTCTTCCAAACGTAACTCAAGCCCGCACGCATTGCACAGTTAATGCCTTTACCATCCCACGTACTTGTTCATGTCCTACAGTAGCGTCTCCGTACTATACTAAAGCAGCATGCTGGTCGCGAGCAATTTGCGTCGCTGCTACCATGTTGCGCAAGGAAGCAACCGTTTCTTCAAGTCCGCGCGTTTTCAGACCGCAATCCGGGTTAATCCAGAATAGCTTCGGATCAAGTACACGCAGGGCGCGTTCGATCATCGCTGTCATTTCCTCTACACTCGGAACGCGTGGGCTGTGAATATCGTATACGCCTAAGCCAATACCCAGCTTATAAGTATTCAGCTCGAAGCTATGGATCAATTCACCGTGGCTGCGGGAGGTTTCAATGGAAATAACGTCCGCATCCATCGCTTCAATGGAATCGATCATATCATGGAATTCGCAGTAGCACATATGCGTATGAATTTGCGTTGTGTCTTGCACCGTGCAAGTCGCAATGCGGAAAGCTTTGACAGCCCAAGCAAGGTAACCCGCTTGTTCTTCTTCCTTCAGCGGCAAGCCTTCGCGAACCGCAGGCTCATCGACTTGAATCATACCGATTCCAGCTTGCTCTAGGGCTTCGACTTCTTGTCTTAGCGCATAAGCCAGTTGGTAAGCGATTTGCTCGCGAGAGATATCATCACGGACGAACGACCAGTTCATGATGGTAATAGGTCCCGTTAACATCCCTTTGACAGGACGGCTAGTGCGCGACTGCGCATACTTCGTTTCTTCAACCGTCATTTCGCCAATGAAGGCAACATCTCCGTAAATGACTGGCGGCTTCACGCAACGGGAACCATACGATTGGACCCAGCCGTACTGCGTAAAGGCAAATCCGGCTAATTTTTCGCCGAAGAACTCAACCATGTCCGTCCGCTCGAATTCCCCGTGAACGAGTACATCGATGCCAATCTCCTCTTGAAGCTTGATCCAGATGTCGATTTGTTCCCGAATGAACGCCTCATACTGCTCATTGCTCCACTCGCCCTTACGCCACAATTGACGTGCCTTGCGCACTTCCGCAGACTGCGGGAAGCTTCCGATCGTCGTTGTCGGGAATAGTGGCAGCTGCCACTTCGTTTGTTGCGCGGCATGACGCTCTGCAAAAGGACGGGAACGTTCTGGCTGCTGAACATTTAGTGCAGCTACGGACTGTTGAATATCGCTGCGGTTGCGCTCATCCGATTGTTGAAGTGCTTGGATAGCGCGATCGCTTTGTTCGATTTCTTCAAGGACTCCAGCTGTGCCCGAAGCGATTGCTTTCGTGATAAGAACAAGTTCATCCAACTTCTCATCTGCATAGGCTAGTGCATTCTTTAGTTCAGAAGAAAGCTTCGTCTCTCTTTCAGTCGTTACTGGAACATGCAGTAAGCTGCTTGACGATTGAATAACAAGATTCTCCGTTGCAACGTGCTTAGTGAGCTCTTCCACCAGTTCGAGTTTCTCGCGAATCGACGCTTTCCAGATACCGCGTCCATCGATGACACCTGCACCTAATACTTTGTCAGCTGGGAATCCGAAAGTTTTCAAAGCTTCCAAGTTTCCTTGAAGCCCATGAACGAAATCCAGACCAAATCCTTTGACCGGCAAGGAAATAATGTCAGCGTAACGATCTACGGATTCAAAATACGTTTGCAACACAATGTTCAAGCCAGGCACGGCTTCGGCAAACGTTTCATAGATGGTTTTCAGTCTAGCAACATCCGCATCGCTCAACTTCGTGACGAGAATCGGCTCGTCAATTTGTACCCATTGAACGCCTTCGGCAGAAAGCTCTTTGAGAATTTGTACATATAACGGAAGCAACGTATTCAACCACGTGTCGAACTCCGATGCGCTGTAGCCTTTGGACAGCTTCAAGAACGTCAAAGGACCGACGATAACTGGCTTACCTTCGATACCTAGCTTCTCTTTCGCTTCCCGGTAAGCAATTAGAGGCTTGTTCTCCGTAATGACAGGTGAAGCTCCGTTCAGTTCAGGCACGATATAATGATAATTGGTATTGAACCACTTGGTCATTTCACTTGCTGTAGCATCTTTCGTTCCTCGGGCAACTCCGTAATACACTGACAAGGGCACTGCGCTCCCCTCGAAAGCAAAACGCTCAGGAATAATGCCAAACATAGCAGCCGTATCTAGAATATGATCATAATAGCTGAAATCGTTGACAGGAATAAGGTCGATACCTTTCTCCTGCTGCTTGCGCAAATGACTTAAACGAATCTCCTGCAACTGTAATTCAAACTCTGATTCTTCCAGCTTACCTGCCCAGAAAGCCTCCAGTGCCTTCTTCCATTCTCTGTCAGCACCAATACGCGGATATCCCAAACTACTGCTTCTTACCATCGGACATAACCCCTCTGCAATTTGTTATACAAAAGATAACATAGCGGAGTAGTTATAACGTAACTGGTATTATGTATATCTAGATATAGCTAAAAGCTATATTACAGCACCATGGGGACAACAGCCTGTTGAAGGGCTTCTACATAAGCTGTTCCAAGCTTGGATAGCGAGATATGGCTATGGGAAATCCAACCCACATTAATGGTTTCATCACAATCCAGTGGTACGGGAATAATCTCATTGCCATTCAGATCGGAGCTTAAGACCCCCGTTGAAATCGTATATCCATTTAAACCGATTAATAAATTGAACAGCGTCGCCCGGTCATTCACACGGATACTTTTCTTATGTGACATCGTACTAAGAATTTCTTCGGCAAAATGAAAAGAATTATATTCCCCTTGATCAAAGGATAAATACGGATAGCTCTGTAGCTGGTCAATGGTCACCATGGATTGCTTAGCGAGAGGATTTTTGATGGAGATAAAAATATGCGGTTTGGCGATAAATAAACTATTAAATTGCAGGTTTGCGCTTTTCAGCAACTTGTTTATCACCTTTCCATTGAACTCATTCACGTATAAAATGCCAATCTCGCTCCGCGAGTTTTTGACATCTTCAATGATTTCGTATGTTTTGGTTTCACGTAAAGCAAGCTCATATTCATCCTGCCCATACTCCGCCACCAGACTCACGAATGCATTCACGGCAAACGCATAATGCTGCGTCGATACAGAGAAATGCTGCGATGAAGGCTTCGCATTGAGATACCGACTTTCCAGTAACTCCGCCTGTTCGACAACTTGCCGCGCATAACTTAGGAATTCCACACCTTCCTTGGAAAGTGAGATCCCTTTATTGGATCTATCAAAGATAGAGATTTGGAGTTCTTCCTCCAGATCTCGAATGGCATTGGAAAGGCTCGGTTGGGAAATGAACAGCCGTTTCGCTGCTTCATTAATCGACCCTCGGTTCGCAACCTCAATCACATATTTTAATTGTTGCAATGTCATGGCTTCGTCCCTCCCACTGGTATACGAACCAGCGCTTCGTGAATTATGACTATGGTAACACATATTACGTGAATTGCCTTATAGGAAAGGTCAGTTGCTAGGAAACTTCCATAGACAAACAATTCAACTATATATATGATTAAACTAATTAAATAATGGATAGTTAAGGTGCATGCTTACGATAAGTAGGTAATGCTTAATTGGGAAGTCTGGTGAAATTCCAGCACGGTCCCGCCACTGTAAATGACGAGCGACTCTAGAAATGGCCACTGGTATAGCTATACTGGGAAGGCGAGAGAAGCGTTGACGCATAAGTCAGGAGACCAGCCTTACTGTGTATTCACACACTCTACGGATGATAGAGGAGGTGCTTTTTTTCGTTGTCTACGACCCATACTGACATCACAGCCCTTGATTTTTTCCATGCAAGGGCTTTTTTGTATATTCACCATCCCAATCATTTTTCACTTGGAGGCTCACAATGAAACTACCTTATAGGATGTTTACCCTTTTCATGGCTCTATTCCTATTGGCAAGCAGTCTACACATCAATCCCGTATCCGCTATGCCGAATGCAGCTGTAGACAATGCTGTACAGGATACAGCGCAGTATGTACTTCAAACGGTACAGAAACCGGAAGTTGGTTCAATCGGCGGTGAATGGGCCATTCTTGGCCTTGCTCGCTCCTCCGCTTACGTGCCGCAAAGCTATTACGATGATTACTACAGAGGTGTAGAAACCTACGTTAAAGCGTTGAATGGCAATCTGCATGATAAAAAGTATACCGAATACTCCCGCTTGATTATAGCTTTAACAGCAATTGGCGCGGATCCCAGTAACGTTGGTGGCTATAATTTGTTGAAGCCGCTCGGCGACTTTGACAAGACGATATGGCAAGGGATCAACGGGCCAATATTTGCTTTAATTTCTCTGGACAGCGGCAATTACACGATACCCGTCAACACAACTGCCAAGAAGCAGGCAACGAGAGAGATGTACATTGACGAAATATTATCGAATCAATTGCAAGATGGCGGCTTTGCACTTTCGGGCACGTCTGCTGATCCTGACATTACCGGTATGGCCTTGCAGGCTCTAGCTAGGTATCAGAGCAATACGAAAGTCAAAGCAGCAACAGAGAAGGCCATTATACTTCTATCTCGCATACAGGACAATGAAGGCGGCTTTGCAAGCTTGGGTGTAAGTACTTCGGAGAGCACTGTGCAGGTATTGATGGCACTATGTGAACTTGGCATTGACCTCCACGACAGTCGTTTTGTGAAAAATGGCAACACAATTGTCGATAATTTACTCTCCTTTTATTCAAAAGGACAAGGATTTCAACATACCAAGGATGGCAGCGGAGCAACGGGCATGTCAACAGAGCAGGCTCTCTATGGACTTGTGAATGTGCAACGCATCCTATCGGGTCAGAGCAGCCTCTACAGAATGAATGACGTCAAGCTAACTACTTCGTCTACGCATGTAGTTGCTAACGGTTTAGCCAACAAGAACAAGGATATCAAAGTGATGCCCGTCATCGCTGCGAATCCATCTTTCTCCGATATTACCCACCATGTGAACCAAGCGGCCATTTCATCCCTAGCATCGAGAGGCATTATTAATGGGTTGACGGACAATCAATATGCACCTGACCAAACAATGACTCGCGCTGAATTTGCAACCATTGTAACCAAAGGTCTCGGCCTTCCTCTGCGAAAACAAGCACGATTCGACGATGTCCCTGCTGCATCCTGGTATGCGGACTATGTTGGCGCAGCGTATTCTTATGGCATCGTAAGCGGTACATCCGATACCACATTTACGCCGAATAGCACGATTACGAGACAGGAAGCTGCTGTCATGATTGCCAATGCAGGCAAGCTCGCCGGCATGAATACGACGTTAAGTACAAGTGAAATCCGAGATATGCTAGCGCAATTCGGGGATTACACACGCACGGCGGAGTGGTCGAGGAATGCACTGGCTTTTAACTATCGCGAACATCTATTATCGCAGGATATGCTCAATATTGAGCCTACTCAAACAGTCACACGGGCTGAAATAGCGGAGATGCTTTACCGTTTACTCACTGCAGCACAATTAATTAAAGAGGCGAGCTAATGCGACTTACCAAAAATAAAGGGATTGCCGCAGCACTTATCTTGACCGTACTCGTCATTGCCTACCTGAGCAGCGGACAGCCGCGCCAGCAGGCCATTCCGACGTCTACCATCGCGCTAGAAACGAGCAGTCCACCAATAGCATCACCTGCTGTGACTGAACCGGACGCTGAACGTTCGCCAGCTCCCCCATCACCCGACGCTTCACTTTCAAGTACCGAGACACCGGCGGCAAGTCCGACAGTGGCATCTCCGTCAGCGTCTGCTTCTGCGGCTGCGTCCCCATCTCCACCTGCCTCGACGCAGGCCGTGGAGCCCCCCGCTCCATCGGGTAAAGATGCGGACGGCAGCCAACTAGAGCTACCCAAGGCTACCGAACCAAGCGCGAGATCAGCTATGGACATAGACCCTAAGACGGGTAAGGACCACTACCTTACCGAACCTGTTCCTGAGGGAAAGCCGCTTCCCATAGAGCCGGAGAACGCGAAAACTTCTGACAAACAACTGACAGCTACGCTTTCGGTAAGCTGCTTAACAATACTTAACAACATGAAACTTCTCGATCCTGAGAAGGCCGAGCTTGTCCCGAAGGATGGTATGATTTTCAAAGCCCAGCAGGTGACTTTTTATGAGGGAGAGTCCGTGTTTAATGTCCTACAAAGAGAGATGAAGAAGAACAAAATTCATATGGAATTCGTGAATACCCCGATTTATAATTCCGCCTATATCGAAGGGATTAACAACCTATATGAATTTGATTGTGGAGAGCTCTCAGGTTGGATGTACAAAGTGAATGGCTGGTTCCCCAATTATGGCGCAAGCCGCTATCAACTGAAGCAAGGGGATGTCATTGAATGGGTATACACCTGTGATTTGGGACGTGACGTCGGGGACACCTATAATTCAGCAGGCGGTGGTAAGAAGCAATGAGGGATTCCTTTGCCAGCTTCCACCCTTTCGTTAATTTTCTGTATTTCACATGCGTCATCCTGTTCTCTATGGTCTTTATGCATCCGGTCAGTCTAGTGATTTCCCTGAGCTTTGCCTTTGCTTATTCGATCTATCTCAACGGGAAGAAAGCCATCAAGTTCAACTTTATCTACATGCTTCCTTTTCTTATCATCACCGCGTTAATTAATCCTGCCTTTAATCACGAGGGCGTCACGATACTGATGTATTTGCATAGCGGCAATCCACTGACCCTGGAATCAATTACCTATGGCTTTGGGGCAGCGGCGATGTTCATATCCGTCATCTGCTGGTTTTCTTGCTATAACGCGGTCATGACCTCGGATAAATTCATTTATTTATTTGGTAAAATAATCCCTGCCCTGTCACTCATTTTCTCCATGGTGCTGCGCTTTGTGCCTCGCTTTAAGGCTCAGCTCCTCATCGTTTCCAATGCACAAAGGAGCATCGGCAGAGATGTCTCCAATGGCAGCCTCATCCATAGGATTCAGCATGGCCTACGGATCCTATCCATTATGGTGACCTGGATGCTTGAAAATGCCATTGAAACGGCAGATTCGATGAAAAGCCGTGGGTACGGGTTGAAAGGAAGAACGGCATTCTCCATCTTCACATGGGAAAGCCGTAATCGAACCGCGCTTATCACCCTTCTCGCAACCGCAGGCTATATCTTCATTGGAGCTGCTGCGAAAGCGATGTATTTCCGATACTTCCCTTCTATGCGAAGTACGGGGCTTTCTTTGTACAGTATAAGCGTCTTTATGGCCTATGCCTTTCTATGTGCAATACCGCTTATTATCAACATAACGGAGGATAGAAAATGGAAGTCTTTACAATCCGACAATTAACATTCTCCTATCCTGGCTCTCTGGGACATGCGCTTCATGAGGTAACTTTAGCTATAGGGCAAGGGGAGTTTATTACAATATGCGGCAAGTCGGGGTGCGGTAAATCAACGCTCTTACGGCACTTGAAAACCGATCTTACCCCTCATGGATCACGAAGTGGCGAGATCTTATTTCATGGGACGCCTCTCGAACAGCTTGACCGACGCACCCAAGTTGCCCAAATCGGCTATGTCCTACAGTCTCCCGACAACCAGATCGTGACTGACAAAGTCTGGCATGAGCTCGCTTTCGGTCTTGAAAGCCTTGGATACGACACCCTGGAGATTCGGCGGCGTGTTGCTGAGATGGCCAGCTTCTTCGGCATACAGGCGTGGTTTCATAAGCCAGTTACCGATTTGTCCGGCGGACAGAAGCAACTGCTGAATCTAGCATCCATTATGGCTATGCAGCCCAAAATTTTGATCTTGGATGAACCCACCAGTCAGCTTGATCCGATCGCTGCATCTGAATTTCTAGCTGCTATTGGCAAAATCAACCGAGAGCTCGGCGTCACCATTCTCATCTCCGAGCATCGGCTCGAAGAAGTTATGCCGCTGTCCGATCGGGTTATCGTGATGGATCATGGTGAAATTCTCCAAGTGGGAACACCGAAAGAGGTTGGCGAGAACCTTCGGGATCTAGGGCACGACATGTTTCATGCCATGCCAACACCGATGCGTGTGTATGCACGCATCGACAATCAGCTTCCTTGCCCTATTACAGTGCGTGAGGGAAGGGAATTTCTACATCATCTTGCACAGAAGCAAGCCTACACGCAAGACAATTCAAGTGTGGACAATCCCGTGCGAACAACTGAACCAACGCTTGAGCTAAACGAGGTGTGGTTTAAGTATGAGAAACACGCCCCTGATGTTGTGAAAGGCCTTAGTTTACGTGCCTATCCAGGCGAAATCTATGCGATTGTCGGCGGCAATGGAACGGGCAAAACAACGTCCCTCTCCCTGATCTCTGGACTCCATAAGCCTTATCGTGGAACAGTCCTGATGAAAGGGAAAGACCTCGACAAGTATTCGGACCGTGAGAAATTCAATGGACTTCTTGGCGTTCTTCCCCAGAATCCGCAAGCACTCTTCGTCCATAAAACAGTGCGGGCTGATCTCTTCGAGATGCTGTCCGATAGCAAGCTGGACAAGGATCGTAGTCAAGCCTGCGTACAAGAAGTTGCAGAACTCTGCCTATTGCAAGATCTTCTCGACCGCCATCCCTATGATTTGTCTGGAGGTGAGCAGCAACGCGCCGCGCTTGCCAAGATCCTGCTTCTTCAGCCTTCCATTCTGCTGCTGGACGAGCCGACCAAAGGATTAGATGCCCATTATAAAGTCATATTTGCAGACATATTAATGAATTTAAAACGGCATGGAACAACCATCGTAATGGTGAGTCATGATATCGAATTTTGCGCTAACTATGCTGATAGGTGTGCCATGTTCTTCGATGGAACGATCGTATCAGAGGACAATCCTCGCGAATTTTTTGCTGGGAACAGTTTCTATACGACTTCTGCAAGCCGCATGGCGAGAGACTTGATTCCGAAGGCCATTACTACCAATGACATCATTAAAGCTTTTCACGGGAATGAAGAAATGGATCATTTTACACCTAGGGAGCCTGTACTTCCACTGATTCGTAAAAGTACCAACACAACCATCGTGGCTGATCCTAACGAACAAACACCTATCGAACACAGAAGCCTCTCCAAGCGTACACGGACCGCCATGCTCATGATTTTTTTATTAATCCCATTAACCATCTGGTTTGGCATCTACTATCTGGACGATCGAAAATACTATTTCATTAGCATGCTGGTCATCTTGGAAACGATGCTTCCGTTCGCTTTGATTTTTGAAGGGCGAAAGCCCCAGGCCAGAGAACTTGTCGTCATAGCCGTGTTATGTGCGATTGGCGTCTTTGGCAGAATGGCTTTTTTCATGGTTCCTCAATTCAAACCCGTCGTGGCGATTGTTATCATTTCCGGCATCGCCTTTGGCGCAGAAACCGGCTTTCTCGTCGGTGCCGTCACAGGATTTGTATCGAACTACTTTTTTGGACAAGGACCCTGGACGCCCTGGCAAATGTTCGCTTTCGGGATCATAGGATTTCTGGCTGGTGCGCTGTTTAAAAAGGGGATTTTACGAAGAAATCGCATGGCTCTTTGTATGTTTGGAGGCGCAGCAACCTTTGTGATTTATGGGTTCATTATGAACTATTCTTCCATCATGATGACGCAGGCCAAACCAACAATTAGCCTACTTGTGCTTGCCTGTATCCGAGGCATTCCCTTTGATTTGGTTCATGCCGCTGCAACAGTGATCTTCTTATATGTGCTTGCAAGACCGATGCTAGAGAAATTAGACCGGATTAAAGAGAAGTATGGATTGGTTTCGTAAAAATAGAAAAACAGCACCTCATTGGTTAGTTAACCTTTGGGGTGCTGTTTTTTAAATAAGGATTAAGTAAAAGTTGAATTACTTCTTCTCGTGATAAGCTCTCATCGCAACAACGATTGCCATTTCACGTGTTACTTCATCACTCGGGTGGAACTGGTTATCCCAACCAGACATCAAGCCACGTGCCATAATCGTTAGCACACTCGCTTTAGCCCACTCGGATACCTGCTCCATATCGTCGATAGCTAGTGCTTGTTCAGCTGTTTGAAGCTTAAGGGCATTAACCATGATGACTGCCATTTGCTCACGTGTTAGCTTCTCATTTGGACTAAACTCGTCCGCACTCGTACCCGAGATCAGCCCTGCCTTATACGCTGCGTTCACGTAAGGATAGAACCAGTCCCCTTGCGCAACGTCGTTAAAGTTAATGACCTTAACTGCCTTCACATCTAACCCAAGAACACCAACTAGCATCTTCATGAACTCTGCTCTAGTTACCGTTGCTTGAGGACTAAATTTCCCGTTGCTACCCTCAACAAACGCTTTCTCCGTCGCTTCACGGATGGCATCAAGAGCCCAAGTAGAGATTGATGTAACATCGCTGTACAGCTTATTTAAATCAACTGCTACAGCCGTTACTTCGCTAGTCGTATAAGACACAAAGCTCGTAAAATGATTCGTTTTAATAATCAAATTGTTGTCTTGTACAAAAGCGTAAGTGATCTTTTCTTTACCCTTCGTTGCCTCGATGCCTTCAGCCTCTGTTCCATAAATCTCAATTGGCGTAAACACATTGCCTTCGATGAATCCGACTTGTTGGCCTTTGGCGCCTTTCAGTACAAGGGTTACAGGTCGATCGAATAGAACGGACTCATTCGGGTTGCCCATGGCAAAAGCTTGACCAAGCTTGAGCTGTTTCGCAACTTCTTCGCTTAATCCGTTTTTTACCAAATCCTGAATCGTTGAATCCTTAGTATCTAAAGAAGTGAGTAGTTCTACATTTACATTCCCCGATTTTAGAACTGTTCCCTTATCGATGGAGAATGAAATGTCACCTTTCACAGCGGAAATCATAGGAATACTGTCTTTCACATCTGTTAAATTAAGAATGACCTTGGATGTGATAACAGGGATATTGATGGTAATTAATTCTTTGTCGTTCATATCTTTCGTGATGTTTACTGGATGATCTGCTTTACTATCAGATGGGATTTCAATGATTGACTTTTTATCTCCAAGAGAATTTCCACCTACATAAGGTCCGCTAGACTCATTTACATAATTTTCTGTATAGCGAAGAATTATACTTGCATTTTTAGTCAGAATGTAATCAGCGATACCCACTTCAGGATCGATACCATCTACAGAATATAACCATCCACTATTAACTCCGCCATCAAACTCTGCTAATCCGCCAACACTAGAGATATAATTTCCTGAACTATTTTCAAAAGGGATGCTAGCTTCGTTTAATACTTTTTCTATTACGTAAGCTGCCGTTTTACCTTCTTCGACACTTATGGTAGTTTTCGGTAAGGTTACATTTTTCCCAGCAACTTTACTATAACCATTTAATTGGAATGACACAGAAATAATTTGTGGAATGGGTTTCGTTTGTAAGTTTTGATATGCTGAGTTAAGCTTCGATAGCGCACTATCCGCATGATATTGAATAGCATAACTATTCGCTACCACCCCTTTAGCAAGCGTTAAGTTAACTTGAAGAGCTTGCCAGCTCACATCTGTATAATTACCTTGTTGTACGGCATCCATTTCTACTATTCTTGCATTCAATGCTGTCTTATTTGCAATAGTAGTAATATCTTCTTCGTAATCATCTGTGTAGATTAACGTAATGATATCCGAGCTCTTTAACACGTAGTCAGCAATACCTACATCAGCAAATTGACCATTGACTAGGTACATCCAACCGCTTTTCGGACCACCATCTCCAGTTGCCAAACCACCGATACTCGTAATGTAATTGCCACTCGCATTTATTACGTTTAGATGACTCGTTAATTTATTAATCGCAAAGGCAGCTGTTTTACCCTCTTCAACTTGCGTATCCGCCTTGGCTAAGGTAACTGATTTGCCCGCTGTTGCACTATACCCGCTAATGATTACAGAAACTGTTAGTTGTTGCGGTGTTCCCGGAGGAGCATTGATTTGTAAACCTTGCACTGCTGCTAATAAGTCAGATAAGGCGACATCTACTTGTTCTTGTAAGGCAGTTGGACTCGCCGAGATCAATTTGGCGGCTGCCAAACTGTTTTGCAACGCTTGCCAGCTTACGTCTGTATGGTCGCCTTTTTGCATGTTATCAACATTCGTAATCGCCGCATTTAAGGATGATTTATTAACTTCTTCGAGTCCTTTGCGGATACTCAAATAGTATATTTTCGGTGTATTGAGTCCATCTTGCGCAATAACTCTAACGATTTTGGGTGTTGTCTCACTTAGTGTGATTTCTTTATCAATTAGCGTACCAGTCGTACCACTTTTATTGTTAATAAATATATTTGAAGCTGTTCCATTAGCTGTTAATTTAATCTTATCTGCGTTAATGAGAATATCGTTATACTCGTACACACCTGCAGTTACGGTAACTTGTTTCGTTGCCGAGGAATCTGCGCCTGTCCCTGATAAAACGATGCTTGAAAGATCTGCTGTTTCGCTAACTGAACTATTCGCTGTGACTCTTTGCAAGGATGAAATTTCAGCGCCGATTTCTCCTAATGCACCACCATCCATTTGGACAGCGTTAAACACTCTAACGTAACTTATGCTGTTCAAGCTTACAGGTTTACCTGTGCTGTCAACTGCCCAGCTTATATCTATCGGATCACCTTTGGTTGGTGAGGTTAAATATGGATTCACAGGTACATCATAGGGTGCATTGCCGTTAGCATGTGTATCGGGATATCCGAACGCATTTTTCTTTACATTAATTTTTACACCCGTATAAGTTTGGGACAGATTATTAAAACCTATTGGTGCATTAGGATAATTAGCAGGTATTGGGTAGTAGGCATGTTTATGATAACTGTTAACTTTGACATTTCCACTACCAGATTTATTGTCAGTCCACGGTACATTTACCCCATTTACTGTTGTAAATTCGGGTTCAGGATTCGTATATGTAACTTGGTAATCCCAAATCGTACTATCCTCATAATGTTCGGATCCTGCAATGTAATACCATGTGCCTGGATTGCCTGTCCCATCATCCTGTGCAACAGCGACACCTGCCGGTTCTTCATTGCCCGAGAAAGCATTCCCGAACACTGTAAAATCAACCCCATATGGGTTCAATGAACTATTTTGAATAGGATCATCAAATTTATACACGATACTTCCACCAAATGCTCCTAATGAAACACCAGTAGATCCAGGCGTATTCGTCCATTTGGCGTTTATATCGCCAGTGCCCCCCCAACCCGCTTCATTTGTGAATTGACCTGGTGCTGGAAGCCATTCTAGGATTGAACTAGGCCCAGTACTTGAAGCAGCAACTACTTGTTTACTGGTTCCAAATAAGAAACCAATCGACGAAAATAGAAGCATAACAGACATAATAAGTGCAATAACTCGTTTTGGTACATAACGATAACTCATTTTCCCATTCCTCTTTCCCTTATTAAATTGCATAAAGGGGTACAAAAAAAGCCACCCTCAACTACTAGGGTGACTTCAACTTTAATCAGAACATACATACTTCACACAACACAAATAAGCCTTATGTGAGCAGCATACGCTTAGTAACTAATCCCCACCCCCAAGGAATTAGAAACATCCAATAAATAAAGGCAGGTCTCCTGGCTTATGCGTCATCGCTTCTCTTCGCCTTCCCAATCTCGTAAACAAGACAGTGGCATATGAAAGAGTTACTCTGCAAGTACAGTGGTGGGACCGCGTCGGCTTCTACCGAACTTCCCTTTTAAGTAAGCATCTGTAGTAGTATGCTTACACCCTTATTTAGAACATATGAAATTATCAAAGCAAACTTATGTTACCCCCTTTTAATAGTTTTGTCTACTTAAAACAAAAAAGGCAACCCACCAAGACCTCTAAGCCCGGCGGGATTACCCTTCTTATTACTTGAACAGTCGGTAGGTAATTGGATTAATATTTACAAATGCTACGCGTAATGATAACTAGCAAAATGAAAAGGACTAGAATGCTAGCAGCTGAGTTGTTCTTCGGAGGACAAGCGACTGCTTGCGTGTGAACTGGTTTCGGGAAAACAAATTCAGTTTGTTGGTAGGACGCGTGCAGGTGAATATTATTGTGCATCGGTTGTTGCATAATTGGCGCTGGCGCAGGAAGCGGAGTAGGCGTCGGCATTGGCATTGGCATCGGGGTTGGCATTGGCATCGGCATTGGTTGCATTGGGTAATTCGGAACTTTTACATATTCCATGTGAAGAGCACCTCCTTGGGATTTTCCCTATCGGGAACTTACACGTACATAAATGAGCTAAACTGGCTTGTTATTGTTTAAGTTGGGTGAATAGCTTACAACATCAGTCTATGGGGAACCACCTACGTTGCACACGGTAAATACCCAGTTTCATAATAAATTGGGTGGGTGTCATGGGCGAACGAGCATAAGCAGGTAGCTAGTCGATTATTTCGACTAGCTACCTGCTTCACAGCCACTTTCGCCGCGCGTTAGTCGATTATTTCGACTATCTGCCTCCTAGACAGCCACTTTCCCCCCGCGTAACTCGATTATTTCGACTTACAGCAGCTACACTGCTACTTTTCCATACTCTAACTCGATTATTTCGACTTACAGCAGCTACTCAGCTACTTTTCCATACTCTAACTCGATTATTTCGACTTACAGCAGCTACACAGCTACTTTCCCATACTCTAACTCGATTATCTCGACTATCACCTCAACCCCCTTCAAACACAAAAAGGGCCGCCCCCACAACAGCAGGAGCAGCCCTTCCAATCTTACACGTATGGATTATTCTCACGTTCAAAGCCAATTGTCGTTTTCGCGCCATGCCCCGAGTAGACGATGACTTCGTCATCCAGCAGGAACAACTTGTCCTGAATGGAATCCAACAAGGTATTGTTGTCTCCACCGAGTAAGTCGGTACGACCAACTGATAGTTTAAACAACACATCACCGCTGAACAGGTGATTGTCATACAAGAAGCTCACACTACCCGGCGAGTGGCCAGGCGTATGGAATACCTTGAGCTTAATGCCAAGGAACTCCAGCACTTGCCCCTCATCCAAAGCGAATTCCGCTGGATCCGTTACAATCGGAGCGCCGAGGTCAGGCCAGCGTGCAGAGCCGTTTTTCTTCGGATTCGTCAGCCAATCGGCTTCTAGATCATGAATATACACCGGACAGCCCTTGAGTTTACGAATCTCATCAACGCCACCGATGTGATCGAAGTGCGCATGCGTCAGCAGGATCGCCACGATATCCATGTCGGCAATTTTCTTAATCAGCGACTTCGGATTCATACCGGGATCGATAATAATACCTTGATTCGTCTCTGGATTCGACAGTAAATACGCATTCGTCTGAACCGGACCCAGGACGAAGGATTGAATGTTGATCATCGTGTTGCCACCTTCACCTTTTTAGAACGATTCGATCAATGAACGAAGTTCCTTCACAATAACAGCATGGTATCCATTACCTTCGCCATATTGACGGCCCATTTCAGCTCTCGCTACTTGGATTTTTTCGTTATAGTCAGCCGCATCGCGATCTGGATTGTCTTTCTTGAATTGCGTCATAACCGCTTGCACGTTCTTCGGACGAGGTCCCCAGTGTCCAAGCGAGAAGCCGCCAGTATCCGTAAATACGACGATTGGAATCCCACGTCCGCCACCAGTTAGGAACTGGTCAATAACATCATAGTTTTGTTCAATGATAAGCACTTCCGTAGGAATGCCGCTATCTTCCAAAGCCTTGAAAACGACAGGAACGTTGCGCACAACGTCGCCACACCAGTCAGCAGCAATAATCAAGCAGCGAAGATCATCGCGATTATTCAGGGATTCGAAATACTCTTTATCCTCTTCATTGTCCCAGGCAAAACCATCGTAATACGCCAAAAACTGCTCTTTATTTTTCTCCATACTCTCGATAAACTGTTTCGGCTTCAGGCCTGTACCTAACTTACTAGCAAGATTAGCACCCATCGTTGTCATCCTCCCAGGATCATCCTATTTCTCACTCATTGTAACAAAAGCAAACGAATCCGCCAAATCTACTTGCTAGACTTTCGTTTTTCTTTTGAGATAAAATTGATAGCCCGCATACAGAATCGTCAGAACGACCGCAGCGATAATTAATGGTTTAATATAAGGCCCTGCGTATTCGCCGATCGTCTCCCAGTTGTCTTTCAACTTCATGCCCAGATAAATATACAAAAACGAGTAAGGAACTAACGCTAGTCCTGTGTACAAAGTGAACTTACCTAATGGCATTTTGGCCATTCCACCTGGCAGTGAGATCGCATGTCGCACAATCGGAATAAATCTCGCTGTAAAAATCATACCTGTGCCGTACCGATTAAACCAGTTCTCCGCCACATCGATATGGTGCTTGCTTATCAATAAGTATTTACCGTATCTTTCCAGAAAAGGTCTGCCACCGTAACGTCCGATCCAGTACAAAACAACTTGAGCCAGTGTTCCCCCAACGACCGCGCACACCATAGCACCCACGAAGTTAATTTGACCTTTGGATACCAGATACCCTGCGTAGGCTAAAAGCAATTCGTTCGGAATGACCTCCAACATGAGTCCAAGGAAAATCCCCCAGTACCCCAGGCCTTCCAAATATACCAAAACATTTTGAATCAACTCATGCATACGTAACCCTCTCTTCGCTTCGCTTTCCATTACATTTACTACTTACTTCAAACTTAACTGGAAAAAGTACATCTAATTTCCCCAATAGGATCAAAATAAAGAGAATAACTGGATTTTATCCATCTAAAATCACCCATTCTTCTCAAAATCACCTATAATCCACAAAATAGCTGGATATTTTCCATGTATTCTAATCTTTCAGTGGAAACCCTCATAATTAGCTGTAGTTTTTCCTGTTAAAAGCGCTAGAAGCTCCGAACTTCCCTATGAGGTATGAGATCAAATCTAACTTGAACATACTGCCTTATTCTTAACCCTGAATTTTCTAATCTCATCCACATTCTATCATAGACAGGCCGCTATCCTCTACTTGTATGCAACTCATCGTTGAAATACGCCAATATGTGCGATTTGCATGCTTCCACAGGTGCGCTGAGCTCTTTGCCTACGCGATGAATCAGCCCGTGTTCTAACGGAATCCCTGGCTCCGATTCAACACGAAGCAGCTTACCTGCTTCTAGCTCCCTTTGAACCGATGTGATAGGCAGCAAAGAAAGTCCCATGCCGCACATCATCGTTTGTTTGAGCATTTCCGTACTGTCGAAGGCCATTTCGGTAAACGTAGCAAGCCCTTTGTCCACCAGAACCTGAGAGGCCAACGATTGATAAATGCACCGACTGCCGAAGCCGATGACCTGCGTCTGCGCGATCGCTTCCCAGCCATCCAGTTCGATGCGCTTCACGAGCGTTGGAGCCCCTACCCACACCAATTCATCCGCGAGCAGCGGGATAAATGTAAGATTGCGCACCTTGGGATCGCGCGGTACAATGCCTAAATCCACGCGATACGCGGACACCTCCTGCATGATGTCGCGTTGAAAACCCGTTTCCAGCTGCAGCTGGATCTGTGGAAACCGCTCGAACAACGTTGGCAGCATCATTGGCAGATGCGGCACGCAGAATGACTCCAGCGCACGCAGGCGCACTACGCCTTTGGGCTCCTGTAAGCCCATCAGCTTCTCCTGCAGAGATTCGCCCAACTGCAAGAAACGGTAAGCGAACGGCGCCACCTCACGTCCCGCCCCTGTCAATTCAACCCCGCGCGGCAACCGTGTGAAAAGCGCCTGTCCCAGGGTTTGCTCCAGCTGCAGAATATGCATCGTAACGGTGGATTGTACATAACCGAGCTTAAGCGCGGCTTTGCTGAAACTCTTTTCCTCCATCACCGTGATGAAGGTTTTCATGCTGCGGCCATCCAACTGTTCCAACATACGAGCACACCACCCATCGAATTATCGAATATCAACTATCGAAATCATTCGTTATTCAAATATCTCATCTCATGATACCATCAGAGATATCACAATGAAAAGAGGCACACCCTATGTTCGCTCGTCTTCGACCGCACTTCTCACCCTTGCTCATAAAACTTCTCCCCGGCATTGGCGGCTTCCTTGCCATCCTGCTGTGCAGCTTGCTCGGCGACCTCGCAAGCATCTCGCTGCTGATGGCGCCCTTCGGCGCCTCCTGCGTCATCGCCTTCGCGCTCCATCAGAGCCCGCTTGCCCAGCCCCGCAGCCTCATCGGCGGCCACGTGCTGAGCACGCTCGTCGGGCTCTGCGCCCTCACCGTGTTCGGCGTGCACGCGTGGAGCCTCGCTCTCGCGGTAGGCGCCGCGATCACGCTCATGCAGCTGACGCGCACGCTGCATCCGCCTGCAGGCGCCGACCCGCTGCTCGTGATGCTCACGGGCGCAGGCTGGAGCTTCCTGCTCACGCCGGTGCTGCTCGGCGCAGCGCTGATCGTGCTCGTTGCCTACGGGTATCACCGGGCAACTCGTACTTCCTACCCCACCGCCTGGTGGTAGGTGAGCAAATCCCATTCATGCGCTGACAAGCCCACGCATAAGATGTACAAGACCCTTGTACAGGAGGCGGACCCTATGTCCCGAGTATGGATTATCAAACGGAAACATGTTCTTCAGCTTGCAGCCGCACTTCTTCTCCTTCTCATTGGATGGCTGTATGTCAATCGTGATACCGTCCTGCCAACTTTAGCCGAGCCTACGTCTGAACGTACGATCCACATGGTTGTTGGGGAATTCAAATCCACTACTGCCGATGGCAAAACCATCGAAGCCTATCGCTGGGATCCTGGTTCTGTCGACGTGAGAAAAGGCGAGCGTATTAAGCTCAGCATCCTTGGCGTCAATGGCGAGAGCCACCCCTTTCTCATAGAGGGACTCAATATCTCTGGTGAGATCAAAAAAGGCAAAGAAACCATCGTTCATTTTACCGCCAATCAAGCTGGCACCTATCGCCTCATCTGCATGACACATACGGACATGGCACATAACGGGCCCATGATTGGCTATATTGAAGTTCATTAAGTTCCTTTATCCAATTTTGTTCGTCAGAGCAGTTTCACCCAAGCCTTATGTCCTCCTTCTCTCACCTCGAGTCGTTATTTTCTAGCGTATCGAGATCAGAAGTGGCATTAAGGTTTTTTTTCGTTTACACTGAGGCCAAGCTCAAAAGATTCCCAATGAAGAAGGTGCCTCCCCTATGAAAACACATGTACTCGTCGTTGATGACGATGCCCATATTCGCGAACTGATGCGCTTCCTTTTTTCCAAAGAAGGGTATGCAGTCTTCGAGGCAAGTGACGGTGAACAAGCCTCAAAACTGCTGGAAACGGAACAAATCCACCTAGCCGTCGTTGATGTTATGATGCCTCTGCGTGACGGTTTGGAGCTGTGTGCGGAAATCCGCGAGCACTACGATATTCCTGTTCTTCTTGTGACCGCCAAAGGAGACATGGAGGATAAAGAAAAGGGCTTTGCCTCCGGCACCGATGATTATCTGGTAAAACCGTTCGAGCCGAAGGAACTTCTTTTCCGAGCTCGCGCTTTATTACGGCGATACCAACTCGTTTCCTCGGAGATGATTACACTTGGCCACACGGTCATTAATCGCAAGAGCTATGAAGTCACGATCGCAGGTGAAAGCCTGCTGTTACCGCTCAAAGAATTTCAGCTGCTCGCTCAATTGGCGAGTCATCCAGGACGCATTTTCACGCGTGAGCAGTTGATTCACATGCTTTGGGGCACAGATTATGAGGGTGACAGCCGAACCATCGACGTTCATATCAAGCGACTGCGGGAGCGTTTTAATGACAAAACAAGTGACTTTATGATTACGACGGTGAGGGGACTTGGTTACAAGCTTGAGGTGACGGAAGGGTGAAAACCTTATATTTTCGCATCGTAGTGACATTTATTCTCATCGCCATGGTCAGCTCCGTGCTCGCACTCTTTCTTTCGAATTGGTATTATCTAGCGAAATTAAGAGATCAGAACGAGGAGCAGATTTGGAAAATCACAACGGAAATCAGCGAGCTGTACAAGGAAATGCCAAGTGTGGCACCCGCTTCCTATTTCACCCACATTGCCAATATGGGATTCCAGCTTTATGTCGTTGATGACCAGATGGCGGGGACCTTCTATGGAACACCGTATAAACATACACAGTTCGATCCGGAGCAAGTCAAACGCGTTCTAGCAGGTGAAACGTACCGTGGGATGCTGCAGGAGCGTCATCTTCTCATGGTGATCGGGTATTTTGAGAATAGTCTGCGCAACAGTATCGGCGTCCCCCTTCAGGTGCAAGGGAAAACGTATGCCTTATTTGTCCGGCCTAATCTGGAACAGCAGATCGGCGGCGTGCGCGTCTTGATGGCCTTTTTGCTGGGACTTACGTTCCTTTTCAGCATCGTCCTTATCATTCTACTCTCCCAATTTATCGTGAAGCCTGTCACCAAATTACGAGAAGCCACAAGGCGAATCGTTGGCGGAAACTACGATATGAAGATGGACGTTTCCCGGCAGGATGAAATTGGGGAGCTAGCGCGGGATTTCACCTACATGGCGCAATCGCTCAAACAGGTAGAAGCTATGCGGCAAGAATTCGTGGGCAATGTCTCCCATGAAATCCAATCTCCCTTAACCTCGATTCAGGGCTTCGCCCAATCTATTTTGGATCAGACGACCTCCGAGGAGGAGAAGGAGCGCTATCTTCATATCATTTTAGACGAAAGCCGTAGATTGTCTTCTCTCAGCAAACAGCTCTTAACCCTAGCTTCGTTAGATAAAGAAAGTCATGTAGTGAAACGCACCGTGTACCGATTGGATGAACAAATCCGGCAAATTCTCATTCTTACCGAGTGGCAATGGTCGGAGAAGCGGCTCGACATCGAACTAGACCTACCTGAAACCGATGTATCGGCCGACCACCAATTGCTGCATCAAGTTTGGCTGAACCTCATTACGAATGGCATCAAATACGCTCGTCCACAGGACACGTTACACCTTGCGATTCAGTTATCAGAGACATGGGTCACCGTCGTCGTGAGCGACACAGGGATTGGCATGTCGGAGGCGGATTTGCCTCATATTTTCACCCGCTTCTACAAAGCGGATCGCTCCCGTAACCGCGCTAGTGCGGGCACAGGCCTTGGTTTATCGATTGTTCAGAAAATCATCGAGCTGCACGGCGGCAGCATTCATGTGCAGAGTGAGCTCGGCAAAGGTACGACTTTCACCGTTCAACTGCCCCGAATGTAATCTCCCATTCATCATCCGTTCATATTCCTCTCCTACTATTTGAAATAGATGTAGGAGAGGGGAATGAACCTGAATGAAACATTCGTTATCACGTCTTGCCCAGTTCGTTAGCAGTGCCAAAGGCGCCAAAATCGTACTCATTAGCTGGCTTGCCGCTATTCTTTTATTAAGCGCATTGGCGCCATCCTCCAAAGAAGTTGCCTTAAGCGGCGGTGAAGGCAGTCTAGCTGGCCATACACTGTCTGAACAAGCTAAACAGGTATTACAAGAAGCCTATCCTTCCCCAGACGGCTTAACCGCCCTCCTCGTGTTCCATGCCGAGCAACCCATTACGGATGCTGAGCGGGATGCTATAACGAGCATCAGTTCGTGGCTAGCCTCTGATCAGAAACCACCTTACGTCACGAGTTCTCTACCTTTTCATCACATGCCCGCCGCGCAGCAAGAGCTCTTATTTTCCGCAGATCGAACAACGCTCTTGCTAACGCTATCCCTCCAGAAGGATCTGGCATCAGGTCCTGTCTACGATACGCTTGAACTCATTCGTCATAGGTCAGAGCAGCAAGGCCTAGGGTCGATGAAGCTTGACATCACAGGTCCTGCAGGTATCTCATCGGATACCATCATGCTCTTCAAGAAGGCCGATTTCGTGTTAATGCTCGCCACACTTGGGATTATTCTCATCATTTTAATCGTCATTTATCGCTCCCCACTGCTGGCTTTGTTACCCTTAGTGATTGCTGGCATGGTGTATGCGGTTGTCGATAGAGTCATCGGTTTAGCGGGCAAAATGGGCTGGATATTCGTCGAGAAGCAGTCCCTCTCCATCATGATGATCTTACTTTTCGCTGTGCTGACGGACTACTGCTTATTTATCATTGCGCGCTACCGTATCGCCCTGCGGTCAACGGATTCCAAGTACGATGCGATGTCGAAAGCCTTCTCCAACGTGGCTGAACCCATTTTCTTCAGCGGCGGCACTGTGCTCATCGCTATGCTCACGTTATTCGCAGCTGTGTTCAAGCCCTATCATAACTTTGCACCAGTCTTCTCCATTGCGATGTTGGTTATTTTGCTTGGTGGACTGACGTTAATTCCTGCGATGTTTGCCTTGATTGGACGCAAAGCATTCTGGCCGTTTATTCCACGTGAGGATGCTGCGCTAGTGCAAGAGGAGCCTTGCGGCTTCTGGGCCTGGATTAGTACGCGCGTTACCGCAAAGCCACGGATAACCGCGCTTGTGCTCATTCTAGTATTGGTGGCCCCTGCGCTATCCACACTAAGCATGCGCTACTCGTTTAATCTCATGAAATCCTTTCCCTCCGATATTTCTTCCAGACAAGGCTTTGACACGTTGGAAGCACAGTTTCCACCAGGGCAATTAGCGCCTGTTACGGTTCTTATGGACTCCAAGAAGGAAATCGTTTGGGATGAGGCTTTTATTGGCAAAATGAACACATTGACTGGACTTATCCGAGGGCATGAGGGGATTGGTTCATTTACACCGGGGGCCAATCCAGCTGAGTTAACGGCTGGCAATGCGAATTTACCGAAGCATACGATGAAGTTCCAGCTGATTCTGGAGATGAATCCCTATGATCAAGAGGCGCTTGCGGTAATCTCTGGCTTACGCAAGGATAGTGCTGCCGTACTTGAACAGAGTGGCTTTGAGCCTGGACAACTCACCCTGCATTACGCAGGCCAAACTGCGGAGCAACTTGATGTCCGTACGATGAATAAGCGTGATACGTTAGTCATTTTCTCACTCATTACGTTATTGATTACGGTTATGTTGATTTGGCAGGCCCGCTCCATTCGTTTGGCACTCACCATGATGGTCACCATGCTGCTGTCCTACGCGGCTACGATGGGGATTGTGTGGAGCGTGTTTCATTTTGGATTTGGACAGGAAGCCTTTAGCTACCGTCTGCCTGTGTACACCTTTATCTTCCTCATCTCGTTAGGTGTGGACTATAACATCATTCTAGTCTCACGGGTACAAGAGGAAGCTCGGCGGCATCCTTGGCGATTAGCTGTACAGCGAGGTGCGGCATTGACTGGCGGTGTCATCTCTTCAGCTGGCATCGTGCTAGCAGCAACATTCTGCGTCTTAATGACGCAGCCTTTGCAGGAGCTGATGCTGTTTGGTTTCGCCATGGCGGCAGGGATTCTCATCGATACCTTCCTTGTTCGAGGCATGCTGCTTCCAGCCCTGATGACACACATGAGGCCGCGTGTGGCAAAGGCTCCGCCTCTAACCTTGCCAACCTGATCACACTGTGCTGCCACCGTTGCTTAACCTATCTTCCAGCCCCATAACTTGGGCGCAATAGGTTCTTGTCTCGAGTCGCTCTCCGCCCTCTCTGTGCATACACATAACAGAGAGAGGAGCGTCGATCCTGTATGGTGTACCAGAAACAAAGTGAACGACATAAACAGCAGTACCCTAACGCTCGTGCCATTCGGAGAGCTTGCAACAAGGAGCTGTATCGGACCATTAAGCGGTTAAAAATATGGCTCACCCCCGAGCAAATCAAATCTGCCGAGACCATTTACGTGAAAAAAGTGATGCTCAATCTTCCCTTCATCGTCGACAATGGCAGCAACCGTCGATTGTTAGCCGATTGGTTCGGTGAACATGTTGCGCCCGAGGTCGCTCCGATATGGAACGTAGAGCTGGATAGCTTGAATGAAGCGTTTCGCGACGCATTTGGCGGGTAATTCTCCCCCTTCAGGGTTCCGTAAGAAACTAGAAATATACAGCCCGAAATCTTTACAACTGCACTCAATCGGGAATAGCGAGCCATTTTGTACTACTTACAGTGATCTTGTCTACTCACTTGCGTACACAGAAAAGCCTGACAGGTGCAATCTCCCGTTAGGCTTTTCTGTGTAAAGTATTAAATCCAATGGTTAGTTAATGAATTTCAAATGTTGTAGCATCCGTTTAAGCACTGTGACAGCTTGCGCTCTAGTAACAAGCGAACCAGGTTCAAAAGAATTTTGTGTAACACCTTCCATAATTCCATTGTTTAGTAAGGAAATAATATCTGATGAAGCCCAGTTCGAAACATCCCCTCGATCAGTAAATAAATTTACTTTACTTTGATCTTGTCCAGAACTCTGGATGGATTGCGCTGTATTCGCATACTTCATTGCACGACCAATCATAACCGCCATCTCTTGACGTGAGATTGAGCCATTGGGATTAAATCGCCCATCCTCATACCCTAAAACTAACCCCGCTCTCGCTGCTGCATTTACTGACTTAGCATACCAGTCGGTTGCAAGGATATCATTAAACTTAGAATTCTCTTCAATCACGTTAATACCAAGTGCACGGATCAGAATCGTTGCAAACTCTGCACGTGTGATCTGTTTATCTGGCATAAAGGATTGCTCTGTTAATCCTAATACAATTTTCTTGGAAGCCATTAATTCAATATCCGATTTAGCCCAATGCTGTTCAATATCATTAAATGTTTTGGACGCTTGAACAACGGTATAAATACTATTATGAGGTGAAGTAATATCAACAATTGTTTGACCATCTACATTTCTAGCAAAAGCAGGAATAAAAGTAGATTCATTCGTTTCTGGGTTAAAAACTAATACGGAAATCTTGGAAGTATCGACATTCCCAGAAATTGTAATCGACCTCGTGACATATGTCCCGTTAAAGTCGGTAATTTCCTCAGAGCTACCGTTACCAACGATTGAAATTCTGAATTCTATAGAATCACTTATTGGCGAATATCCTTCCGATGCCATCGAACTTTTAATTTGATCGTTGAGATTACTATCCGGCTTTTCCACGTTAATAGTAAGCTTCATGTCTTTTGTATTGCTCTTAATACCCGAAGCGCTTGTTAAATTGGCAAGCAGTTGAACTGGAAGTACAAATGAAGTAACTCCGGATTGAATAGAAATAACTGCCGTTGGCGCTTGTTTAGCAGCTTCAATAAAGAATTGTGTAGGTAACTCCACTTGAATACCATTTCCAAATTTTTCTATTGGCATCTTAACAGTCGGGATAGATGACTGCTTATTTTTTTCCGACTCATCAATCGAGCCAGAAAGTGCTAATTGAATGGCATCCATAAGCTTGTCTGTATCGGGCTTCACACTAAGAATACTTTTGCCTTGGCTGTCGATTATCGTTTTCGTTTCGATTGCATCACTGTCCAAAATTTGTGTTGAACCTGGATTCGAATTACCAGTTGGCATAAAGAAACCGCCACCACCACCACCACCACCACCACCACCACCACCAGGGATTATCACTGGGGGCTTGATGATAACGGGAGGTGCGCATCCATTTACCGAAGCAATAGACTGGCTTGAAGCATTGATAGCATTCAAGGTTGCAACTCCAGGAATTGTATACGTAGTAACCAATGTACGCTTTCCACCTAATTCTGAACTAACTAGATATAGTTTATTCGCCTGTCCACTGCTCAAAATATTCGTTACAGGCTGACTTAATTGAATCTGCCCCAGCTTCTCGAATGTGCCGTATTTCCATGTGATTAAGACATTATCCTTAAGTGTGTAGAAGCGGTCTTGTCCTAAATCAAAAGCAATATCAGTGAATGAGTCAATAGTCTGCACATATCTCATGTCTGTAGATTGTTGGGAAGTACTAGTAAAGATAGTACCTGCTCCGTTAAATAAATACTTTCCATCAGGAGAGATCCGCATCAATGTTGTCATGGCATAGTCTCCGTGGTATGGAGAATCATAACCGCCGAAATAATGGCCTTCAAGGAATATACCTTTGTCACTGACGTTAAAAGCTTGAATATCTCTAGGACTGACGTCAGTATTTATTGCATATATTTTGCTCAAAGTAGGACTTATTTGCAGGTAAGATTCTTGGCGAATGTTTGCATAGTCATAAACGCTTTTCGTAACAGAGGAATACGAATTAAAATAAGTCCATTGACCGGAACCAGAGGAAACATAGATGACTCCTTGACTGTCAACAACCAAATCGAACGGATCTACACTCATTTGGAACTCATCTTTTAATCGCAGATCAGTACCATCTAGGATAGCCATACTCCCAGTTTGTTCATCCTTCCACCAATAAGAACTATGAGGTTGATGTGACAAGGCTACGAAAACTTCATTCTCCGTTGCAAATATTCGCTCCGCAGGATGGTCAAGTTCTACGATCTTAGTTGCCCCAGTTACCAGATCTGCAGAAACAACATGTGTGTCCCCTTGGTAAATGGTATACACTACTGGTTTAGACGGATGTTTAACGATTTGCTTAAGTGAATTGTCGATATAAAATTTATTTGGCTCGCCTACAGGCTGTGATACCACAGTCCGATTAATGACGGGTAATTCGTTGAAAGCAGGAGCTGCATTGTTATTCCAGTCGACTATTATGCTGGAATTTGATTGCTGTGAATATGAAATGGCGACCGAATCGCTAGGCCTTACTTTTTGTGCCAAATACAGTGTAACCGCTCTTGCATTGGCTTCTATGTTATTAACAGCAATTTGTTTGCCATTTAATTTAACCTGAAACCCACCAGAACTATAAGAATAGTAATATCTGACATATTCATCATAAGTGAGAACTAATTGATCATTATCAACTCTTGCCGTAAGTAAGTTAGGCGGATTGGTATCCCCAACCAGTACATAACCTACGTTACGATCAGGGCGCAAGGGGATGTTACTGCTCGATTTAGCACCCGACACCGTTATTTTATAAGCGACTTCAGAAGCAAGATTTCTTACAGTTAATGTTACTCTAGAAGCCGCATTGTCGACGATTAAACTACTAACCTGAGCCACTGGCACAGAAGAAATTAGTGGCTCAATCACGTAATTAGCAATGGAATTAATCGTATTTGGATTCATAGCCTGATTAAAGTACAAATTAATTGTCGTTTGTGAAGAAGATTCTGCTCCTAGTAATTTGGGGCTGGCGGAATCTTTAATTCCTCGCACGGTCCACTGTTCAATTGAACCATTCTGTGCCGTAACCGTGTAAGTTACAGGATTCGTAAAGTTTACACGAGTACCACTCGCAGGAGAAACGGAAGCCCCTGGTGATACCTCTACATAAGGAATCAAAGCGGAAATATCCGTATTTCCTTCAACATAGAAAGTTGCGGTGTGTGCCGCGGGATTAATTAAAGTTTCTCCCGTTTGTTCCTTGACAGATAAAGAAATAATATCTCCGAAAGAGATTGCGTTTGCGGCCACGCCCCTAATGGTCCACACTTGTGAAATCCCGCTCTGAGATCGGATTGTATAAGAAACTGGTGAAGTAAAATCCTGAGAACTGGAAGCTCCTGATATGATTGTTGCACCAGGTGAAAGAAAAACATTTGGCGCTAAAGCATTCAAACATGAGCTATAAGTAACGGTAAAATCCACTGTATGTGCTGAATTATCAATGATTGGAGTTCCTACCATATTCGGTACATAAAAAGAAACGATATTATTCTCATCATTGGTATAAGGTAATCCAACAGCCGCCCATGCGCTTTTGACGACTTGAACAATGCTTGCTTTTTGTTCAGCAGTTACGGTTAGGTCACCGGCAGCCAAAACGAAAGAGTCGCGCGCATCTGCGAAATCGGAGGTTGGCGTCAAATACGAAGTCATTGCACCATATGTAATCTGTCCTAGCAACTTCTTTCCTTGTCCATTAAGTCCTTGTATTTGCTCGATTCCGGTTCCTATTAAATAGGCAGCATGGTTTGGAATGCCACTGTTAATATGGACTCCACCGTTGTCGTGTTGAATATCAAGAGGTAAGTTTCGATAGTCATTCATATGAGAAGGCTGGGCAGTTAATCCTCGAGAAGGATTCTTCAAATCACGAAGCACATATGTCGCTTGCGTAACGCCAATATCCTCGCCGATCGTCCAGTCATCTGAATCAATAACAACTGCCATAATATCCGACAGAGATTCATTCAATGCTCCTGGTTGACCTGCGTATTCCAAACCAGCGGTGTATTCAGTTATGCCGTGAGTCAGCTCGTGAGCCACCACATCCAAACCACAGGACAAGCAGGCAAAATCACGGGAACCATCCCCATAAATCATTTCATAACCATCCCAATAGGCATTATCTATTGCCCCTACATTAACAACAGAAACAATTGACATCCCCTTATTATCAATGCTGTTACGTTTCAAATTCTGCTGGTAGTAGTCATATACAATGCTAGAAAAATAATGCGCATCTACAGCTGTCGGGTCATTAAATGTCTGCGAATTGCTAGATATCGGCCCCGTAAACGGTTTCTTAAAATCATAGGTAGCAATAACGCCGTCTTCTTGGTTATTTACAATACGATACATCGGCTTGGATTTGTCAACGAGTGAATAAGAACCATTGGAGTCACGTGTAATGTTCAAGGTTTTGGAATCGCCATAGTAGCCCCTCCCTGTTCCAGACGCACTGTCCGCACTAATTTCCGTCATACGACTAAATTTATGAATGACACTCCCTGTTTTTGCATCGACAAAGCCAACCCAACGATTATAGGTGGGGGTCATATACTCGATGTCAATTTGATAGGCAAGGAGATATTGGTTTTGATAAGGATATACAATAAGCGCTGATGTAGGCTCCGGCAAATTTCTTGGACCAATATTGCCGCCTAACTGAATAGAATAGCCTACTGCGTTTTCAATATCTTTGTGCAAACTCTCAATGGCTTGATCGGCGTTAATTATAGGATTAGTATCAAGTGAGAGTGAATTGATCTCGGAACTGGATTGATTGGTAATGGCATATAGAGATTGTGCAGTATTTAAATGAGCACGTATATACTTACCATAAATAGGAATGCCGTTGTAATTTTGTTGAAGTAAATAGTGGATTTGCCCTTCTTTATCTATATCTTTCTTTAGAATTTGCAGATCATTCTGTGGGTTTGTGAAGCCAAATACACTTTTTTGAGACGTGAGATAATTATAAATCTCTGTATCACTACGAATAGCACCTGATAGATTGCCTTGAAGCATGCGAGGAGCTGGGGCTTGAATTTTGTCGGTTAGGATAGGTTCTTTTTGCTGTGAAATTGTCGACTGCGGCTGAACTATTTCAGAGGCAAATACAATATTCTGGAATCCAAGGCTAGAAATGAATAACAAAAAAGCTAAAAAAAGATAAAACTTTGGCATAATACGATAAAATTTCAATTAAAATCCTCCTTGGCTGTTATAACGGCTAAAAGTATATTACTAGAAATGGAAATTGCTAGGATCTATAAACAACTATAGTATAGTGCGTAATCTAGTACAAATTATTTTTATTAATCTAGGAGAATCCCCAGAAGAAAGTAAAAAGACCAATGCAACAAACTGCACTGGTCTTATCTTATCAAGTAGACATTATGAACGAATCATATACAATTTCTCTATCTTGAGTAGCGAAAATAAAAGATTCTATGCATACATTGCCCAGGTTATAATGCCTATCTTATTTATATTCTGGCAACCACTTGCCATGAGCTTCAATCATTTCATCGCACATCGCGATGATATCGTCCATGGACAGCTCAGCTGAGGTATGCGGATCCAGCATCGCTGCGTGATAAATATGCTCACGCTTACCAGTAATCGCCGCTTCAATCGTCAACAACTGCGTGTTGATATTCGTACGGTTCAGCGCTGCCAATTGCGGAGGCAGATCACCGACGTAAGTAGGTGTTACACCGTTACGGTCAACCAAACATGGCACTTCAACTACAGCTTCGCGAGGTAAGTTCGTGATCAAGCCAGTATTCATGACGTTACCGCCGATTTTGAACGGAACATCCGTCTCGATTGCTTCGAAAATGTACGAAGCATACTCATGTGAACGCTCATGCGTCAAGTTCGCATCATTTACGAGATCTTCGCGCATTTGCTTCCAGCGGCTGATTTGATCAACACAACGACGCGGATACTCATCCAATGGGATGTTGAAGCGATCAACCAACTCTGGGTAGTTCCGTTTGATGAAATACGGGTGATACTCAGCATTATGCTCGGAAGATTCCGTAATATAATGACCGAATTTCAGCATCATTTCGTAGCGAACCATGTCTTTGTGCTTCTCTTTTTGTTTCTCGGCAGCACGTTTCTTAATCTCTGGATAGAGGTCAACGCCATCCTTCGACACTTCGAGCAACCAAGCCATATGATTAATGCCCGCGATTTTGGCTTTCACACCTGTTTGGTCAATCTCTAGGTGCTTGAACAGTTCAGGTACACAAGTTTGCACGCTATGGCACAGACCAACCGTACGCACACCGCCGTATGTGTTCATTACATTTGTCAGTACAGCCATCGGATTGGTGTAGTTAAGGAACAGGGCATCCGGACATACTTCACGTACATCAGCTGCGAAATCCAGCATAACCGGAATCGTTCTCAAGTTTCTGAAAATTCCGCCAATTCCAACCGTATCTGCAATCGTTTGACGCAAACCGTACTTTTTCGGAATTTCAAAATCCGTAATCGTACATGGATCATAGCCACCTACTTGGATTGCATTTACCACAAATTTGGCACCGCTCAACGCTTCTTTACGATCTGTATACGCTTTAATAATGGAGGTGCTTCCACTCGTTTTTTTAATATTATTCAGCATATTAGCAGAATCTTGCAGCCGCTGATGATCAATATCAAAGAGAGCGATTTCATAGCCTTGTAGTGCGGGTGTAAGCAAGCAATCACCTAGTACATTTTTGGCAAAAACTGTGCTTCCTGCACCTAAAAAAGTAATTTTGGACATGTAAGAATCTCCTCCAACAAATAATCTATTATTATATTCTTACTATAGCGCAAGCCCGCTTTGAAAAACATGGATTGAAACAACTCCAATATGGACATTTGTAGTTTTTTAGATTACGATCATAATAAAAAAAGCGAGGCACCTATGAATTCAGAACATACATACTTCGACGTCAGAATTAATCCCTTACATAGCAATCCGGACTTATCTGTCCTTTTCAGCGGCGAAGGCAAGCCCCTCCCCCAACATAAAATGGGACCTGCCGTTCATGATTATTATTTAATTCATACCGTTCTATCAGGCAATGGTATCTTTGAAATAGGAGGTCGCACCTACACTTGCTCTACAGGCGATACCTTTATCATTTATCCAGGCGAGTTATTCTCGTATATCGCAGATGCAGATACTCCTTGGCATTATATATGGGTCGCTTTTACCGGACGTAGTGCAAGCACAACGTTATCTCATATTGGCGCCACCCCTGAGCAAGCCGTAATATCCAATAGTAATACGCGTAAACTTCGGCACTACTATCGGCATATTCGTGCCTCTTTCCAACAGACAGAATTTCCAGAACTCGAAGAATTGGAATCCGAAGGCTGGCTAAAGCTGCTCCTACGTGAGCTTGGACGAACAAACACACATCACATCACGACGAAGCAAATCGCCGAAACCGATATCCAACGTCAGATCGGTCAAGCTATCCGATATCTAGAATTGCAGTACACACAAGCGGTCTCTATCGAGCATCTCGCTCGCAGCTTGGGTTATCACCGTACCTATTTGTGCAAAATGTTCAAACAATCCACCGGATCATCTCCGATGCAATATCTATTCAACATCCGCATGGAACGGGCCAAGCAGCTGCTCCAAACCGCTATGACCATTGACCAAGTCGCCTCCTCCGTCGGCTTCAATGATGCACTCTATTTCTCGAAGCAGTTCCACAAGTGGAGCGGTTCCGCACCATCCGTGTATCGGAAAGAACTCCGAAATGTCTAACTATTCGGCAGGTTGTCCCCACGAATGTTCACCAACGAAATAAATGGAAAAAATCCAGCTATTCCTGCCCATTTTCATCAAAATAGGAAGATAACTGGATTTTCTCCATCTATATGTGGTTCTTTCCACTGATACGTGCCAATGCTCTAAATCTCGATATCCACGATTAAGCTGTCCACACGGCCAACTTCACGAATATACGCGGCAACCGCTTGATGCTCTGGATTCGGACCATAAGCTGCCAATGCAGCTTTATCTTCGAAACGCACGGACAGTACAACTTGGAATCCTTGATTTTTCTCGGAGAAGTTAATACCAGCTTGGATATCAACGATACCTGTCAGATGAGGGCGCAGCGCTTTGAAACGGTCAACAACCTCTTGCAACTGCTCTTGTGTAGTAGTTTCAGCAAATTTAACAAGGACGATATGATCAATCATGATGTGATCCTTACCTTCTTTCTATAGACATTTAGGATATGAATAATGAACGACATTAATCTTAACAAAAACGCAAACCGACTACCACTCTCAATTTTGAAGAGCTATGGCAAAAACGCGGCTGTCCTAGCCGGTCATCTACCCGCAATCGAGGCAATTCGATCCGAGCTTAGCACCTGAACGCCTGTTTTCCCCGATTTCGCGGCTCTTATCAAGCCGGTAGCAATCGTATGTGCATGGATAGGACGATACTTGCGAAGTCGACCCGTCATCAACGGAGCAATAGCCCGCGAAACGATGCCTCCCAGTTTCTCCCCTAAGCGGAATTCCCCACGGTTGCCAAGAATGAGAGAAGGCCGCAGCAAGTGAAGCGAGCGAAGACGCATGCCCCTCAGCTTGTCTTCCACCTCTCCTTTTACCTGATTGTAGAAAAAGGAGGATGAGCGGTCTGCTCCCATCGCTGTCACGATCGCGAACGCGTCGGCTTGTCCCTTGCTCGCCACTTCAGCTAGCAGGAGGGGATAGTCGCGATCTACCCTGCGAAACTGTGGTTTAGAGCCTGCTTTCTTAATGGTTGTTCCTAACGTGCAGTAGACATGTGCGTGCGCGAATTCGGAGGACTTCAGACTTTCACTCAGCTTAGCGAAATCAATCACTCGCTGTTCAAGTTTCCCCTGTCCATTCGGCAAATCTAGATCCATTTTCTTACGAACTAAAGCAATAATCTTATCATAGTCTGGATCATTCACTAGTTGCTTGATCAGTTCCTTGCCGACTAAACCCGATCCACCAGCAACGATTGCCGTTCTCCCTTTCATTGCACACCTCCGCGTCATCTTTATACATGATCCTCTTCATCATACAACCTTTTGGTATCAACTACGACACGATTTCTTCCCCCTGACTTAGCGCGATACAGCGCATGGTCAGCCCTAGAAACCATATCTTCCAACACCATCGTTCCGTATTCCAATGTCGGTGAGTATTCTGCGACTCCGATGCTTGTCGTTATTTTGACAGCTAAAGACTCTTTGATAAATGGTTCATCTATTAAAATGTTTCGTAATTCCTCCGCTAATGCAGCACTCTCTTGCGCATCCTTCCGCAGTAATAGCAAAATGAACTCTTCGCCGCCATATCTCGCTACAATCGCATCGTTCCCCGCATACCGTTTGAGAATACTCGCGACATGATGGAGAACGCCATCCCCCACTAAGTGGCCGTACGTATCATTTATTTTCTTAAAATGATCAATATCCATCATCAAGACGGAACAAGTCTGCCCCGATATAATGCACATATGCAATTGCTTGTTGCCTTCTAGCATCATATAGCGTCGATTATGAACATCTGTCAATTGATCCATCCATGCCGAATGCTCCAATAACGAAATGTTGGACTTCAACCGATCGGACATGAGATTAAATGTAGCCACTAATTGTCGCAGCTCCACAGGAGCAGTTCTAATTTTATCCACATTGATCTGGTAATCGTAATTCCCCTTCTGAATGATCTTCGTAGCGCGCAGCAAGTAGCGAATCGGTCTCTCGATCTTGGAGGCAATCATCACAGCAGCCGCGACACTCAGGAGCAGTGCTATCAAGGAAATGACAATAATCGTAATACTTAACGCATTTAACTTGCGGAAAATCTCTCCCTGCGTAATTTCCCCAACAACAAGCCAGTTTTTCGTTGGTGACCATTGGTATTGACCATACACGTTTTCACCACAGAAGCCAATGTACGCACTATAATCCGTACTATTCGTCACAGCACGGTGATAAATTTCCGATGTCGCGCGTTGCGTATTTGTGTCATTCTCTGACCTGTTCGAGGCCGTTACAATATTGCCTTCTGCATCCAATACATAGACCTCACCTGTATCCCCAAAACTTAGCCGAGCAATGAGTTTATTCAGCATCTCGAGTGTCACAACGCCAAGTACAATTCCCTTAAATTCGCCTTGATCACCAAGTACCGGGGAGGAAAATGTAATGACAGGATTTCCATTTTCCCTGGACATCACAATACCCGAAACATAGCTTTGCTTCTCCTTGCCAAGCTTATAGTACAGACGATCCCCCACGTAAATCGAAGTCGTATCTGTGCGAATGTTGCCATCCGGCTCAACGAACGTAATCGAATAAAACTCCGAGTTCACCTTAGCATAGTCTTGAAACTCCCGTTGCAAATCGCCAATCCGGTGGAACTTGGCGTTATCTGAAAGTGCGAAACGCTTAATCGCGTCCAACTTTTCCTGATTCCAGCGTTCGATAGATAAGTTCTGTAACGCAATCACTTGTTTGAGTTGAACCCTAGCCTCATCTAACCGATTGCTCTTCTCTATGAAGTAAAAAGGAACGATGATTGAAAAAGCCAGCACCAATATAATTGCGCTTATCCAGAGTTGAAGTCTTGTTTTAATCGTATGTTCGGAGAAAAGAGAAAACACATGCCCCATTGAGGTTTCCCCCCTTTTTATTCTATATCTATATATATCCATTATACCTTATTTCTCGTTGAAAATTGACAAATTACGCTGATTTCCTGCATAAAAGTTCATTAAACTACGAATATTGCGAAATATTGTCCGTTTGAAAAGTAGGATCCTTTCGCTTATGCTAGTTGGTAAGTAGAAAAGAGGTAATTACCCCTATGAAAATTCTCGTACTGACTGAAAAACCAAGCGTCGCCAAAGAAATTGCTCGTGTATTAGGTTGTAATCAGAAGCAGAAGCACCACTTTGAAGGTGCCAAATATGTCGTCACTTGGGCACTTGGCCATCTCGTTACACTCGCGGAACCCGATGATTACGATCCGAAGTACAAGACCTGGAACCTGGAAGATCTACCTATTATCCCTGGCAAAATGAAACTCAAAGTCATGAAAGAAACGTCGCAGCAGTTTCGTGCCATCGAGCATCTCAGCCGTCGCGGTGACCTCTCCGAGCTGGTCATTGCAACCGATGCGGGGCGCGAAGGCGAACTCGTCGCGCGCTGGATTATGGAGCTGATCCGCTGGAAGAAGCCGTTCAAACGGCTTTGGATCTCGTCGCAGACGGATCAGGCGATTCGCGAAGGCTTCGCGCAGCTGAAGCCTGGCACGGACTACAACCGGCTGTATCAAGCAGCCGTCTGTCGTTCTGAGGCCGATTGGCTTATCGGCCTCAATGTAACCCGCGCGCTGACCAGCAAGTTCGGCGCGTCGTTATCCGCTGGGCGCGTGCAGACGCCCACGCTGGCCATGATGATCAACCGCGAGGCGGAAATCCGGGATTTCCGGTCCGTCGACTATTGGTTGATCGAGGCAGAGCTCGGGTCCTTCCGCGCCCAGTGGCGGGACCCGAAGACCGGCGACTCGCGCATATGGGATCGCGAGCGCGCCGATAGCTTGAAAGCTAAGCTGCAAGGCCAGAGCGGCCGCATCGTGCAAGTAAATAAGACCGAGAAGCAGATTCCGCATCCACTCGCTTATGATTTGACAGAGCTGCAACGCGATGCGAACCGTAAATTTGGCTTCTCAGCCAAACAAACGTCGAATGTCTTGCAACGACTCTATGAGCAATACAAATTGGTCACATATCCGCGAACCGATTCGCGCTACTTGACCTCTGACATGGTACCGACTCTGCTTGGCCGACTGAAAGGGGCAGCGATTGGCCCTTATGCGGCGCTAGCTGCACCTTTTATTAGAAAGCCGCTGACGATCACCAAACGCATCGTCGATGATTCGAAGGTCAGCGATCACCATGCCATTATCCCTACGGGCGAGGCGATCTCACTTTCAACATTAAGCGCAGATGAGCGTCGACTCTACGACCTGATTCTTCGCCGATTCTTAGCCTTATTCAGCGGTCCTTGCCGCTACGATGAAACCAAGTTAACGATTGAAATCGCTGGAGAGAAGCTGTACGCTTCAGGTAAAGTCGTGAAGCAAGCCGGTTGGAAAGATGTCTACGGCGCCACCGATTTCACCGATCCTGATCGCGAAGACACCGAATCCGAAGAAGATACAGGGCAGCTGTTGCCCCAAGCTTCAGAGAAAGACGCCGTTACCGCTCGCAACGTTCGCCAAGTTAGCCGCCAAACGAAGCCGCCTTCTCGCCATAATGAGGCTTCCCTGCTATCGCAGATGGAAAAGTTCGGTCTTGGCACACCTGCGACTCGTGCTGATATCATCGAGAAACTCGTGTCCTCTGACACGATCGAACGCCAAGGCTCCTTGCTCATTCCTACTGGCAAGGGCACGCAGCTCATCGAGCTTGCTTCTGAGGAGCTCCGTTCACCTGAGCTTACAGCACGCTGGGAGCTCGAACTTGAACGCATTTCCAAAGGCAAAGGCAGCATGGAAGCTTTCCTCAGTAGTATTCGCAAGAAAGCAGCTGAACTAGTCGATGAAGTCAAACACAGCTCCGCAGCGTATAAGCCGCATAATTTAACCGGCAGTAAATGCCCAGATTGCGGGGAATTCCTTCAAGAAGTCAAAGGCAAACGAGGACGATATCTGGTTTGTTCCAGTCGTGAATGCTCGTATAAACGTGAAGCTGACGGACAATTAACGAACCATAGATGTCCACAGTGCCATAAAAAGATGGAAATACACACGGGTAAAGCCGGCAAATATTTTCAATGTCGTCCCTGCAATGTTGTTGAGAAAATCGACGGTGAGTCACGAGGTGGCGGCCGCAAGGCTACAGCCAAAGTTAATCGCCAGCTGATTGAGCAATTCTCCGATTCTGCCGGCGTTGGCAACTCACTTGCAGACAAACTGCTTGCAGCCCTTCAGCAGCAGAAGAAAGAAGACTAACACCAACCAAATAAAGCCCAAGCGACTAGTTGCTCGCTTGGGCTTTTGTATGATAGGACGATGCTTATGCTCTAGTTAATATCCGGCCTTTTACCGCTAATTCGAGATCTTCTAACGTTGTGATCCCCAAGCTAACCAGTGCATCTCCGGCTTCCATGTGAACATTAGCTAGGATGTGCATACTAGTATGAGGCACTAGCGATTTCCGAAACTCATGAAAAAGCACTGCATTATACGTTTTGAGAACCGTCATAAACTCAACAGTTGGCGGGACAAATCCGCGAATTTCCGAAGATCGCCAGAAAAACTCCCTTACATGCATAATATCCGATCCCGTGCGGTTCAGCTTTCGAATCATCGCAAAAAACTCATCAACAAGTACTTGTCGATCCTCTTTCATGTGACTATCCCTCCCATGACGTATTCCTACTAGAAGGATACCACAAATAGTTCTTTAGATCTATATGAATCTCTCATGTAAGGGCTTAAATACCTAAGAAATTTGCGGATTCTTCCCATTCCCTTTCCATCTCCCCCTCTGCGATAACAGCATGTCCACCAGATACAGAACAACACCTATATTAATGGCAATATCCGCTAGATTCATAATCCCATTCCCCGAGTTAATGACGATGAAATCGGTGACCTTCCCGAATAGAAGTCGCTCAATGCCGTTACCAATCGCCCCACCTACAAGGAGTGCAGCAGCACTTTGTTTTAACGTTCCCGGAAAACCGCCTTTTCTACGATACCACCATATCCCTGCCACAATGAGAACCGCTAGAACACCGAGTATAGGAGCCCATCCCTGCAGCGAACTGCCTGCTGCCCCACTATTTTGATAATACGTAAATGAAATGATATCTTTATAAAATGGCATGGATTCGCCAACCTTCATCACGGAGCGTATCCAATACTTAGACAGCTGATCAACAGCTGTAATCACGACAATAATTGAATAGAATAGCATTTTAACCCTCCCATCGACTCTTAAACTACAACTTTATTCTTATTTTACTTGAAATGGGGGACTACCTGTTAATTCTGCGATTTCTGATTATATGACATATCAAAAAGCCCCCTCAGACGCTTCTGTGGCGGCTCTTCTCGATCGGCTACGGTTCCTCAACTTAGGCCTATTAGTATTCGGTACAGCTCACTAGGCGTGTGTGCCATATGGTCCGGATTTCCACTGAGGAGTAGTTGAGGTGAATCATATCCCCACGTTACGGCTACGATGGGTACGCCTAACTTTTTACAGGACTCAATATCCCGTAACTCATCCCCCACATAAATCATCCGTGCAGGCGTCGTTCCCCATTGCTTCATCACTTTGCGAATCGAGTGGTGCTTACCGAAAATATGCTTTGCAGAAATAATCTCCTTAAACGCACCTTCGAGCTTGTTTTTTCGTAAAAAAAGCCGAATATTCGCTTCTGAATTAGAGGAAAGAATGGAGCTTTTAACCCCTTGTGTGGAAAGCTTCGCAATGACCTCTTTCATACCAGGCACAATTTGCAGAGATCGGATGTTCTCGTGGTAGAGCTGGCGCCCCGCCACCATCAGCTTAGGTATTTGGAGCACAGGTACCCCTAAGCGATCTACGCGTTCGGAAATCGACATAGAGCGCAACGGTCCCAAGTCCTGTTCGCGAATGGGACGAAAACGATGTTGCATGGCCATTTCATTATAGAGCTTAACCAGGAGCGCCCTGGAATCGACAAGTGTCCCGTCAAAATCGAATAGGATGTGCTTTACCATCTGGGTGTATATACAAATAAGGCCGGACCCTCGGGCGGCACTTGGCGAATTTGATTATGTTTAAACTCTTGAGCTGGATCCAGGACCACATATGGATTACTTACCGTTCGCAAATCCTCCCACGTACAAGAAACACCATGGTCGTAGCCTGTTGCACCACCTGCAAACATTCGACAGCCATTGCAGAATTGCTCCTTTTGCTGCGCGTCCAGCTTCACAACTTTATTACGAAGACAACAGTAAATTTCATTAACAGTGTTACATACATTAACATGAGTGATCATAGCCATTTACCGTCAACTCCTTGCGGCACTTTGAGTGTGTAATAGTAAGTGTATCGAACTACTATTAAGTGTATGACACAATTTTGTAAACGGAATAACATTTCTCACGATAGACCGTCCAAATTTGCTACAATTAGGAAATACAACAATTGGTTTGGAGGTGCTTCTCCTGCAGGACTCTTTACATTATGTAATTCCGTTTCTTATCTTTAGTTTTTTTATTTATCGACGGGTGAAGCGCACCATTGGCTTTCAAAAGCTTTCCCGTGGCAGACTCACCTTTCGTCTGTCTTTGTTCAGCCTATTCGGGGTGATTATCTTCCTCCTGGGCTTCGTCCATCCCGTCCATTTCATCGGCTATCTTATTGGACTTGCCGGCGGCGCCTTACTCGGACGAACTGCAATTCGCCATACACGCTTCGAGCATCGAAGTGATGGCTGGTACTATCGCACACATCTCTGGATTGAGATCACCGTCCTTGTACTCTTCCTAGGTCGCATTGCGTACCGCTACGCTAGTGTTGCTATTTCAACCGGGTCAACAACTAGCTTCACACCTGCTGATTTCTCTCAATTTTCCAAAGATCCCGTCACCGCAGGCGTTTTCTTCATCATCGTGTCGTACTACATTTTGTTTTTTGGCTACTTACTGCGCGAAGGAAACAACCTGGATGAAGCAGGATTGGCAGATAGCGAGGCTGGTATCATCGGGAACCATGGAGCTCCGAATACCGAGATTATTAGCTCGCAGGCAAATGTTCGGGTAGAATAACGGAACGTGATGGCGCTATTTAGACAATTTTGCCCATTTCATTGGAGTAACGGAACGTGAAGACACTATCTCATCGCGATATGCCGATTTATGGCTGATAATCCGGTAATAGCGGATCTACGTTCCGTTTCACATGAAATCCGGCTGAAATAGCCCAAATAGGGTACCTACGTTCCCGTATCACTACATTGGACAATGTCTAAGGGACTACATCCACTGATCAGCCCATTCCCTTCTGGGCTAAGAGTAGACTTCACATTGATTTGTTTGAATTGTCCAATCAGATTAAACAATTGGCTACTTTTACGGTCTGCTTCTGCTACTGCTCCTACTCCTACTCCTACTCCTACTCCTACTGCTACTGCTACTGCTACTGCTACTGCTACCAACTCTCACTCTATCCTTACTTCCCTCTACTCTTCACAAAATCGTCCACATATGCGCATACTTCATCCTTTAAACAAATTAGATACTTAACAAGAAAGGGATACTCCCTGGGCCAATTTGACCTGAAGAATATCCCTTTCTATCGTTATCAGGTGAGCGATCTTCCTGTAACGCTCATTCTGCGGGCGATTTACACAGATAGCGCCCTTTTTGGGCGCTATTCTCTTCGCCGAGGCTGCCTCGCACTGGAATAAGGCCCTTTTTGGGCCTTATTTCCGAGTTCCCGCCCATTCTGCGGGCGATTTACACAGATAGCGCCCTTTTCGGGCGCTATTCCCTTCGCCGAGGCTGCCTCGTCCTGGAATAAGGCCCTTTTTGGGCCTTATTTCCGAGTTCCCGCCTATTCTGCGGGCGATTTACACAGATAGCGCCCTTTTTGGGCGCTATTCCCTTCCCCGAGGGGTAGCGTCAAGAAGTTTGTGTAATGTAGGATTATCCATCGGGACGATGGATAATTAAGATCCTTAAGGTCTAACGCAACA
>NZ_LYPB01000052.1 GCF_001653565.1 Paenibacillus oryzisoli | reverse complement strand
TCGAACACGACCGTTAAGCCTTCCAGCGTCGATGGTACTTGAACCGCAGGGTTCTGGGAGAGTAGAACGTTGCCAAGCAAACTACATAGGGATCTTTTGACCAAGTCAAAAGTCCCTGCTTTATCTAGGCCCGTTGGTCAAGTGGTTAAGACACCTCCCTTTCACGGAGGTAACAGGGGTTCGAGTCCCCTACGGGTCACCATTTTACATAAGTTTGAACGATTAGCTCAGCTGGGAGAGCACTACCTTGACAGGGTAGGGGTCGGCGGTTCGATCCCGTCATCGTTCACCATAACAAATTTGCATGGAGCTGTGGTGTAGTGGCCTAACATGCCTGCCTGTCACGCAGGAGACCGCGGGTTCGAATCCCGTCAGCTCCGCCATTTTTCTTCAAAAGAGAAAAAGTAGGATTCAAATTTGGCTTTGTAGCTCAGTCGGTAGAGCAGAGGACTGAAAATCCTCGTGTCGGCGGTTCGATTCCGTCCAAAGCCACCACTTCTAATTTAATAAGCCGTTGTAGCTCAACTGGTAGAGCAACTGACTTGTAATCAGTAGGTTGGGGGTTCAAGTCCTCTCGACGGCACCATTTCCTAAAGAGTTCTTTGGGGAAATTAATTTTTTAATGTGGCGGTCGTGGCGAAGGGGTTAACGCACCGGTTTGTGGATCCGGCATTCGCGGGTTCAAGTCCCGTCGTCCGCCCATTATTATTTCAGTGAAGTCAGCTTCGGCTAGCAACTTCATCATTTGCCAGATTGACAACATGCGCGTATGGCGGAATTGGCAGACGCACTAGACTTAGGATCTAGCGGGTGACCGTGGGGGTTCAAGTCCCTCTACGCGCATTATATGCCGGCATGGCGGAATGGCAGACGCGCTCGACTCAAAATCGAGTCCGAAAGGGTGGAGGTTCGAGTCCTCTTGCCGGTATGACAAGCAGTAAACACGAAAAGCCTTACTATGTAAGGCTTTTTTTGTTGTCTTTAAGTTATTCTTTATTTTTCTGTGCTAATTGTTGAATGACATGATCAACTTTTGCGATATGCTGAGACATTCTCTCGGCGGCAAGTCGTTCATCCTGAAGAGCGATGGCCTCAACTATGTCGCGATGCTCTTGCAGGAGCTGTTCGGCCGAAGCACGCTCCGCAAAAAACCATAGACGGCGCGAAGCCTTCATGCTCTGTTGTAACCGCTCCGTCAAGGATTCCATCATCCCTATGAATAGGGTGTTCTGAGAAGCCTTAGCGATCTCCATGTGAAAGCGAATGTCAGCTTGTTCGCTTAATTCTTCATTTTCGAGTGAAGAAGCCATCTCAAGAAGGATCCCTCTGAGCATGGACAAATGCTGATCCGTACGGCGGCTTGCCGCCAAAGTCGCACAACCAGCCTCGATGAATCGGCGCACTTCTTGGACTTCTTGAAGCGTCTCGCTATGGTCAAAGAGACTAGTCGACTCTGTCGGTAGTGTTGTTACAACATAAGTCCCTCCGCCATGTCGAATGTCAACCCAGCCCATCGCCTTAAGCCCGCTAAGTGCTTCTCTAATTGTCGATCGCCCAACTTGGAAGCTTGCCGCAAAGTCTACAACCGTCGGAAGTTTAGAACCAGGAGCATATGTGCCGTCCTCGATTTGAGCTTTAATATGTTGAAGCACGATTTCCGAGCCCTTTTGGGGTCGGATTTGCTGAAAAACCATAAGTATCCCCCTGAAATCGTAGATAAAGTTCTATACATCTATTACATCATAAGCTAAAATAGAAGAAAAGTCATCTGATCACATGATCACTTTAAAAGAGCAATAAGAAGTATTAAAAATGTAGCATATTAAGTAAATGTTCAAGAGGAGGATTCTTCATGCTCGATAAGCAAATTAGACAACAATTGCAGGCCATCGTAGGCGAAGCCTTTTATAAAGATGATATGGAATCATTGGTTACCCATTCTTATGACGGGACCCCTATGCTCCAGTCTTTACCTGACGGTGTAATCTATCCGAAAGATACGGCTCAAGTTTCAGGAATCATGAAGGTGTTGAATGAGAATCGTATCCCGCTAATCAGCAGAGGGTCGGGTACTAATTTGTGTGGTGGTACAGTACCCGTACAAGGTGGAATCGTCATGGTCATGCATCGCATGAATGCGATTCTAGATATCGATCTGCAGAATTTGACAGCCACCGTGCAACCAGGCATCATTACGAAGCAATTTATCGAACATATTGAAGGATTGGGGCTGTTTTATCCACCAGATCCAAGTTCTATGGCGATTTCCACCATTGGGGGCAATATTGCAGAGTGTTCAGGCGGGCTTCGCGGCTTGAAATATGGCACAACCAAAGACTACGTAATCGGCCTCGAGTGTGTTCTTGCATCAGGCGAAATCATGCGGACCGGTGGGAAATTGATGAAGGATGTAGCGGGCTACGATTTAACAAAGCTGCTTGTCGGCTCCGAGGGCACACTTGCCGTTATCACAGAAGCCACGCTGAAACTGATTCCGCCTCCGAAGGCGAAGAAAACGATGCTTGCGATGTACAAGGACTTATATGGCGCGGCGCGCACCGTTTCCAAAATCATTGAAAATCGCATCATTCCGGCTACGCTGGAGTTCATGGATAACCCAACGATTCGTGTTGTTGATGATTTTGCAAACCTTGGACTGCCGCTGGATATGGCCGCTATTCTTCTCATTGAACAAGATGGTGAGCCTGAGATGGTAGAAAGGGACATTGCTCTCATCTCTGAGATTTGCAGGGAGGAGCAGGCAGATGAGGTTAGCATTGCGAGCACACAAGAGGAGGCGCTTAAGCTTCTAACAGCAAGACGCAGCGCCTTTACAGCGCTTGCTCGCTTACGCCCAACGACGATACTTGAAGATGCTACAGTGCCTCGATCCAAGATTGCTGAGATGGTTCTAGAAATTAATCGCATTGCCACAAAGCATGATGTTCAAATCTGTACATTTGGACACGCTGGAGATGGTAATTTGCACCCAACAGCAACAACGGATGCAAGAAATCATGATGAGGTTCACCGTGTAGAAGCTGCTTTCGAGGAGATTTTTGAGGCTGCGATTCGTTTAGGCGGAACCATTACGGGTGAACATGGGGTTGGTTTGGTGAAGGCGCCATTCCTGGAATGGAAAGTGGGAAGCAGCGGGATCGCCATAATGAAGGGTATTAAGGATGCGTTCGATCCGAACCATATTTTAAATCCGGGCAAAATGTTTGCGAAAGAATCCAGACGCAGGGTGGTGATTGATCGTGTCTAAGGGCCAAGGAGCAACACTTCAGGAAACGTTAATGCAGAAACTGGACTACGACCAACTAACGAATTGCATGCGTTGTGGATTCTGCCTGCCGGCTTGTCCGACATTTAAAGAAACGGGAATCGAGGCTGAATCGCCACGTGGCCGTATCTCTCTGATGAAGGCAGCAGTGGATGGTCTCATGGAACCAGGGATTCGTTTTGAAGATCAGATGAACCACTGTTTGGGTTGCCGCGCTTGTGAGCCTGCCTGCCCAGCAGATGTGAAATATGGTCAACTAATTGAAGGAGCGCGCGATGCCATTGAAGTGCATACGACCCAGCACAGATGGTGGGTAAAGGGTGTGCGCAAGCTGGTATTCAAAGAGCTATTTCCATCTCAACAGCGAATGCAATTGCTCGGGACAGGGCTTCATTTTTATAAAATGTCAGGTATCCAAAAGCTAGTTCGAAAAACCGGAGTAGTCGGCCTCTTCTCAAAGCATATGGCGACGATGGAGAAAATACTTCCAGATGCTTCTGGAAAAGGGATTGTGGAGCGGCTGGGTACCTTCATTCCGGCAAAAGGCAAAAAGCTAGGTACAGTGGGGATGTTCCGTGGATGTTTGATGGACGTCTTATTCACTGAAACGAATATAAGTACGGTGAAGCTGCTAACCGAGGCTGGTTTCGATGTAGTTATTCCAGAATCGCAGAACTGCTGTGGTGCACTTCATGCACATAGCGGTGAAACGGATCAAGCGAAGCAATTGGCCAAAAGCAATATTCGTGCTTTCCAAGAGGCGGGAGTCGATTACATCATTTCAAATGCAGGAGGCTGTGGTGCGATTCTTGTGGAGTACGACCACCTGCTACATGATGAGGAAGAGTGGAAGGAAGACTCAACTTGGTTTGCAAAGCGCGTGAAGGATATTAGTACGATCCTGGTGGAGAAAGGTAGACCTCTTCGTTATGCAGATACGCTCTCTCCCCAAGGTCCAACGCGTGTCACGTATCAGGAGTCTTGTCATCTTCGCAATGTAATGAAGGGCAGCCAACCAATCAAGCAACTCCTGCAAAGGGTCAGTAACACCTCTTATATCGAAATGAAGGATGCAGGCTCATGCTGTGGTTCAGCGGGGATTTATAATATGACGCAGCCTGACATGGCGAATCAAATCCTGGAGCATAAGATGGAAAATGTGAATGCGACGACTGCGTCTTACGTGGTTACAAGCAATCCGGGGTGCTTGCTCCAAATGAAGTTAGGTATTGATAAACACGGGCAAACCGGTCATATGGAGGCTGTTCATATTGCTGACTTCCTCTACGATCGATTAGTGAAACAATCTTAGAAGGAACTGAAAGATTTCCGAGCCGCCGCGGGGGTAACACTAAGCACTCTTTTGAACATTGCATGAAAATGAGGTAAACTCTCAAAGCCACATTGGTCAGCGATTGTACGGATACTAGCATCACTTTCTTGAAGCAGCTGTCTAGCACGGATGATGCGCTTGGTAATGAGATAAGTACTGATGTTCATGCCGATGTACTGTTTAAATACCCTGCTGAAATGAGCGGGCGTGACAGAAGCCTTTTTGGAGAGAGTTTGAAGTCCGATATCTTCACAGAAATGCTGATCAATATAGAGAATGATTTCTCGTATCCAAATGGGGCCGACAAGGGTGTCTACTTTAGGCGACTTGATATCAGTGGTTATTTCACGCTGAATCTTAACCAACAATTGAAGCAAATGAAGAAGGACAGATTGGCGTTGCCCAATGGTTGGATGCTTAAATTCATTTTCAATAGCATCTAGAAGTAGTTCAAGGTGCTGACTTTGTGGTAACCGCATTTCAAGCTTGTAATTACGAAGTGCTGCGGCTTGCTCAAAATTGCGTAAATAAGAAAAGTTTTCACCTAGTGTTGGCAACTGTACGATGTTCGGTGAGAAGTAAATAGCCGTCGACGTTACAGGGAAATCTTTATCTGGAGTTGCTCGATGAATCGTATTCCCGGGAATAAGAAAGAGATCGCCTTGTTTCATCTCATAAAAGCTATGATCGATAAAAAAGGTGCCGAGTCCCCGATGCACATAAACAATTTCATACCAATCATGGAAATGGTCAGGAAGCTCGCTTAGCGAGCTTTTTGTGTTTTTATAGGCGAAAGACATGGGAAAGGCGTCATGATTATCGAAAATTTTACGAATAGGATCCACAATAACTGCTCCATTCTTCTTGAAACTAGCTCAATAATATCAAAAAACCGTATAGTTGCGCTAGATATCCATATTTCATATGTAAAATTTAATGATAAAATAAAAGAAAGCGATATCATATTACGTATGAAAGATAAGGAGAATCGCCATGCGCATCGATGCACATCAGCATTATTGGAAAATCAACCGAGGAGATTATGGATGGATTACGCCAGCGCTTCCTGTTTTAAATCGTGATTATTTACCGCATGATTTGCTGCCACATCTTGGGCAATTCAACTTAGATAAGAGCATTGTGGTTCAAGCTGCGCAAACGTTAGAAGAAACGGAGTATTTACTAACCTTAAGTGAAAGTACGGAGTCAATTGCCGGCGTTGTTGGATGGCTTGATTTGGACGATCCTGATTATCTTATTCATTATCTAAAATTCAGTCAGCACCCGAAATATGTAGGCTTTCGGGTTATGATTCAGGAGATGCCGGATGCGCGAGCTATTCTACAACCTCATATTGTGGAGGCCTTAAGATATTTTGCTAAGGAAGATGTACCGATCGATCTATTGGTAATGGCTCAACAATTAGAACCTGTTATCGAGTTATTAGAACTAGTGCCAGGTCTGCGAGCGGTCATTGACCATATTGCGAAACCGTCGATTGCCGAAGGTGTGATGGAGCCATGGAAAAGCCAAATGGCGGTGATTGCGAAGCATCCTAAACTGTATTGCAAGGTCTCGGGCATGGTTACCGAAGCCAATCATTTGAGTTGGAAGATGGGAGATTTTACGGCGTATGTCCAGCATATTTTGGAGGTTATCGGGACGGAACGTGTGATGTTCGGAAGTGATTGGCCAGTCTGTCTACTGGCGGCTTCGTATGAGGACGTTGTCGGGATCGTCAACGAATCGCTGCCGGGCAGTTGGACAGAAAACGATAAAACTCGTTTATTCGGACTAAATGCGAAGGAGTTCTATCAATTATGAAATATCGCAAATTGGGCAAAACGGGGCTCGATGTTTCAGTCCTGAGCTTCGGGGCATCGTCGCTTGGATCTGTTTTCCGTGAAACCACTGAAAGTGAGAGCATCCGAACGGTTCACACGGCGGTAGATATGGGCATCAATTTAATTGATGTGTCACCGTATTATGGATTAACGAAAGCGGAAACCGTACTGGGAAAAGCCATTGCGGGGCTTGATCGGGATCGTTTTATTTTAACGACCAAAGCCGGGAGATATGGAGCAGAAGAGTTCGATTTCTCCAAAGAGCGAATTATTCGAAGTGTGGATGAGAGCTTACAGCGGCTCCAAACCGACTATCTTGATATTGTATACCTGCATGATATAGAGTTTGCACCATTTCATGAGATTCTCGAGGGAGCTTTTCCAGCTCTAGATGAATTGAAGCAGTCTGGTAAAATCCGTTATTTCGGCGTATCTGGCTTACCGATGTCTGTATTTGAGAAGGCACTGGCACACAAGGAATTAGACGCTGTACTCTCATACTGTCACTATGCGCTGAACGATACATCCTTGCTGGAAGTGGTGCCATTATTAGAGGAGCATGGCGTTGGGTTAGTGAATGCCTCACCGTTAGCGATGGGCCTGTTGAGCACGAGACCTGCCGCGGATTGGCATCCAGCTTCTGCCGAGATCCAACGATTATGCAAGTTAGCCGCTGAACATTGTGTGACGAAGGGTACTGATATCGCCAAGCTTGCGGTGCAATACGCGACGTCCAATGAGAGGATTCCTACAACCTTGGTAAGTACAGCCAACCCAGATAATATACGCAAAAACATTCAATGGACAGAAGAGTCTATGGACACTGAGCTCCTGCAAGAGGTTTTAGCGATACTAGCGCCTATTCATAATCGCTCATGGATTAGTGGGAGACCTGAATATAACAAGAATACGGTTGTGTAAGAGAATTTTAAATGCTGGAGGAGGACAATTATGAAAGCAATCGTTTGTGAACAAATTGAACAATTGAAGTATATTGAGGTAGAAGAACCCCTTGTAGGTGAGGCGGAAGCACTTGTTCGCATTCGGCGAGTTGGCATATGTGGGACTGATTTGCATGCATTTAAAGGGAATCAGCCTTTTTTTAGCTATCCGCGTATTCTTGGGCATGAGCTGGCTGGGTATGTAGAGGAGCTTGGTGAAGGAGTAACGAATTTGGCAGTTGGGGATCTTGTGAGCGTTGTTCCTTATATGCATTGTGGGCAATGTATCGCCTGCCGTAATGGCAAAACAAATTGCTGCACAGACATGAAAGTGCTTGGCGTACATAGGGATGGAGGCATGGTAGAGCGTTTAGCTCTCCCAGCGAGTCATCTGATTCGAGCAGACGGACTCACGCTGGATCAAGCTGCCATGTTAGAACCGCTTAGCATTGGTGCACATGCGGTGCGAAGATCAGAGCTGCGTGCAGGAGAAACGGCGCTAGTTATTGGAGCAGGCCCGATCGGGCTTGGGGTGATGATTTTAGCGAAGCAGATTGGTGCTAACGTCATAGCGATGGATATCAATGAGGAGCGATTAGCGTTTTGCCGAGATTGGGCAGGCGTCGATCATACTGTGAATGCGCTTCAGCTTCCGAAGGAGAAACTTGCAGAGCTTACGAATGGCGAATTCCCGACTGTTGTCTACGATGCAACAGGGAATGCCAGGTCAATGACAGAAGCTTTCGGTCTTGTCGCTCATGGCGGCAAGCTCGTGTACGTCGGGTTAGTGAAGGCTGATATAGCCTTTCATGATCCTGATTTCCATAAGAGGGAGCTTACGTTAATGGGGAGCCGCAATGCGACCATGGAGGATTTTGATACGGTGCGGAATGCATTAAAGACAGGAAGTATCGATATTGAGCGCTATATCACACACCGTGCCTCCTTCGGGGAGATGGTAGATCACTTTGAAACTTGGTTGAAGCCAGAGTCGAAGGTGATTAAAGCAATGGTTTGTTTATAAAAGTGGACCCACTCAGAGGAAACTCAGGAGTGGGTCTATCTGGCTATCCCCGTGCTTATACAACAGGTTACGGGGTATGCGGGAGTTTAACTGGAAAAACTACATTTAATTTCACTAGTTTCACTTGAAAATATGAAGTAAATGGAAAATATGTAGTTAACTTAACTCAATATAAGTGATTTATGGTTGAATTCTCGAATTTAACAGCAGAAAATCCAGTTAATCATTTAAATTGAGAAATTTTAACTGAATTAGGTGTAGATTTTCCATTTAAGTTGTATCAGCAAGGCTCAATTCAATCAACTTCTCCAACCACTAACTTCTGCTACTAATAACAAGACCCAGCATCTCTGTCATTAGATAATCCAATAGAGCTAGCTCCGCCCCACATAGGTCACATGGGTTTGCTATACCGGTATTACTGCATAACTGCACTCCTTGCTGCATCCTCACCTACTCCCCACCTGTCCCGGATTCTCTAACTCAGCCACAAAGGCGGCAGCCGCAGTCGATAACGGCATGTTCTTCAAAGTAATAATACCTATCTTCGTAGAAGGAATGGCTGCCTCCAGTTTGACTTCATATAAACTGCCTTCAGCTAATTCCTTAGCTACAAATTCCTTCGTAACAAAGGAAACCCCGAAGCCAATCTTCGCAAATTCTATGAGCAAATCCACACTACCGAGTTCGATCTCTGGTTCTAAGAGCAAGCCGTTATCACTGAATAATCGGGTGACGAATTTCCTGGAGGAGCTATTACTAGAGAATAAGATAATCGGATAGGCAAGAAGTTCGGTCAACGTAACCTTACCCTCAGTCAACTCACGATATTTGGGTCCAGTTACAAAGCAATCTTGAATCGTAATGCCTTCACGTACCTGAAGGTGATCATCATGTATAGGTGTCCTTACAATACCGATATCGATTTTGCCTTCTTTTAAATTTCTGACAATTTCCGGTGTTGTCCCATGGACCAAATTAATCTGGATATGCGGATACTGGACGTGAAACGATTCTAGAAAGGGGAGTAAATAGTGTTTGCATAAAGAATCACTGCCGCCGATTTTGATTTCTCCGCTAGAGAAGTTTCGCAGCTCACTAAGCTTTTCCTCTGCTAGGGAAATAAAGTTGTAGGCTTGTTCAATATAGGAATAAAGAACCGCACCCTCTTTGGTTAGATCAACCCCTTTAGACGTACGGGCAAACAACGGAAGCCCGAGGCTTTCCTCCAATAATTTAATGGAGTGAGAGACACTAGGCTGCGTGATATACAGCTCTTTGGCTGCTTTGGACAAACTTCCGGATTTGGCTGTTAAATAAAAGACTTTATATAACTCAAAATTAACCATATAGACACCTTCTATAGTGAGTATCGAAACTATCAATTATTTGAATGTAAAATCTCCTTTTATAATAAAGAGATAAAGTCATAAAAACAACCACATAGATGGAGGCGTATCTCTTTGAATGAAACAACGGTTGGAATTGAAGAATTAAGTATTAATGCAATTAGAACGCTTACAATTGATGCTGTCGAGAAAGCGGCCATGGGCCATCCCGGCATGCCGATGGGCGCAGCACCGATGGCTTATGCGCTTTGGACACGTCATCTGAAACACAATCCGGTTAGCCCCAAATGGGCGGATCGTGATCGTTTCGTATTGTCAGCAGGACATGGATCTATGCTGCTTTACAGCTTGCTTCACTTAAGTGGCTATGGCGTCACAATGGATGATATCAAGGAATTCCGCCAATGGGGAAGCCGCACACCTGGGCATCCGGAATACGGTCACACAGTTGGTGTAGAAGCTACGACAGGTCCACTAGGTCAAGGTGTAGCCATGGCCGTGGGTATGGCGATGGCTGAAGCACATCAAGCTTCCGTATATAATAAACCGAATTTCCCAGTTGTTGATCATTTTACTTATGCCATTTGTGGTGACGGCGACCTCATGGAAGGTGTCTCCTCTGAAGCTGCTTCCCTAGCTGGTCATCTCCAATTAGGTAAACTCGTCGTCCTTTACGACTCCAATGATATTTCTCTCGATGGTGAATTGAACATGTCGTTCTCCGAGAACGTCAAGATGCGCTTCGAGTCCTACGGCTGGCAATACCTGCGCGTGGAAGAGCAGAACAACGTCGACGCCATCTCAGCGGCGATCGCAGAGGGCAAGGCCGATCTCAATCGCCCGACGCTGATTGAGATCAAAACAACCATCGGCTTCGGCTCGCCGAACAAAGCCGGCAAGGGCGGCCATGGCGGCACGCACGGCTCGCCGCTGGGCAAAGACGAGCTGCTTCTGACGAAGCAAGCTCTAGGCTGGCCCCTCGAGCCGGACTTCTACGTCCCGGCTGAGGTGTACACCCACTTCGCCCACCACCAGCAGGTGGGAGCTAATACAGAAGCAGCCTGGGAGCAGCTGTGGAAGGGCTACCAGGCTGCCTACCCCGAGCTCGCGAAGCAGTTCGAGCTCGCGAACAGCGGCAACCTTCCGGCGGATTGGAACGCCGATGTGCCGCGCTACACCCCTGAGAGCGGCGCGATCTCGACGCGCACCGCATCTGGCAAAGTGATTAACGGCTTGGCGAAGCGGGTACCTCATTTAGTAGGCGGCTCTGCCGACTTAGCGAGCTCCAACTTCACCATGATCGGTGATGCTGCGGCATTCAGCGCAGCCGATTACAGCGGACGCAACTTCTGGTTCGGCGTCCGGGAATTCGCCATGGGCGCAGCGCTGAACGGCATGTTGCTTCACGGCGGACTGCGCGCTTTCGGCGGCACGTTCCTCGTGTTCAGCGATTACTTGCGCGGTGCGATTCGCCTATCCGCATTGATGAAGATCCCAGTTGCGTACGTCTTCACGCATGACAGCATCGCTGTCGGCGAAGATGGCCCGACGCATCAGCCGATTGAACAGATTCCATCCCTGCGGATGATTCCGGATCTGACGTTGTTCCGTCCTGCGGACGCGAACGAGACAGCCGCTGCTTGGGAGTATGTGCTTCAAGCGAAGGAAGGTCCATTCGTCTTCGCCCTATCGCGTCAGAACTTGCCAGTACTTCCAGGAACGGACACGCTTGCTTTTGATCATATCCACCAAGGAGCTTATGTCCTGTCTGATGTTGCCACAGGCGAAACACCAGATATCCAACTCATTGCAACAGGCTCAGAGGTGAGCTTAGCACTTGACGTGAAGAAGCTGTTGGCGCAAGATGGAATTGGAGCTCGTGTTATTTCCATGCCAAGCCGTGAATTGTTCGAGGCGCAGCCAGAAGAGGTACGGAATGCGATTGTTTTGCCTCACGTGCGTAAAAATGTTGTGATGGAAATGGCTTATCCGGCCGGATGGGAAGAAATTACGGGACAAGAAGGTTTCGTTGTCGGCATCCGCAAATTCGGAGCATCAGCGAAAGCAGATCGCGTCATTCGTGAATATGGCTTTACCGCAGAAGCAATCGTTGGGCAAATCAGACAGAAGTATTTCCAATAAGCACCCATAGCGGGAGAAAAGGTAGGGATACAGGATGAAATTGTTTATCGACACAGCCAATGTAGAAGAAATTCGTAAAGCGCACGCGTTAGGAGTAGTAGCTGGTGTAACTACTAACCCTTCATTGATTGCTAAAGAAGGAAGAGATTTTTTTGAAACAGTGAAAGAAATTATCTCTATCGTTGGTGATGTTCCGATCAGCGCTGAGGTTGTTTCTTTGAAAGCAGACGAAATGGTTGAACAAGGTAAGAAGCTTGCGGCACTAAGTCCGAATATCGTTATTAAGCTGCCTATGACGTTGGATGGATTGAAAGCAACTAGCGTGTTTAGATCGCTTGGCATTCCGACGAATGTAACGTTGATTTTCAGCTCAACTCAAGCTTTACTAGCTGCTCGCGCTGGTGCAACCTATGTTTCCCCGTTTATCGGTCGTTTGGATGATATCAACCAAATTGGTATAAACTTGATCAAAGAAATCAGCCAGATTTTCCAAGTACACGGGATTAAGTCTGAAATTATTTCTGCAAGTGTGCGTCACTCTGCTCATGTTATTGAAGCGGCGCTTGCAGGATCACATATTGCTACAGTTCCTTATAAAGTGATAGAATCAATGAGTAAACATCCCCTGACAGATGCAGGGATTGAGAAGTTCCTTGCTGACTGGGAAGGCGCTAATCAAGAAAAATTCTAAACAAGACATGACTCGCCCGAAGGGCGGGTCTTTTTAAAAGGAGAAACAGCGATGATTATCAGCGATGTGTTGCATTTTGAACAAGAACGGCATTTATGGCCAGCGGCTGTTGCGCGAGGTATCGATTACATTTTGAATCGGAATTTGGCAGAGTTAGAGGTTGGGCGATATGATCTGGAGGGCGACAATGGCCACTTGATGTATGCCAATGTGCAAGAATCTGTGACCCGTCCAAGGGAAGAACAAATGCCTGAATCGCACGTCGTGTATACAGATATTCAGTTTCTAGTGAGCGGGGAAGAGCGATTATGCTTCTACAAGCTAACCGATAAGGCAATTATTGTGGATAACAAGTTCGAGTCACATGATATCGCTTTTTACGAATCCCAACATAACTTACCGGAAACGGATATTATGCTCAAACCTGGCATGTTTGCCGTATGCTTCCCATCCGATATTCATCGGCCTAATTGCCTCATTACAGAATCAACAACGAATAAGAAGATTGTGATCAAAATACATAGGGATCTGCTTCATCTCTAGCAAAAAAGTCTGCTCAAGCCAATTAATTTGGCTAGGCAGACTTTTTGTTTGAATCCTTGTTTAGGCTTTACTTGCCATCATTTTCGCTTGCTTCCATTTACCGAAGCGATAATAAAGCAGGTTCAACGTGGCAGCAACACTGAAGCTGACAGGGAAGCTCCACCAAATCACATCGAAGCCATATTTGTGCGATAGCACGGTGGCAAGTGGGATGCGAACGAGCAGCAAGGCAATGAAAGCAACGATAAGAGGGAATACCACAGATCCCGCAGATCGAACGACACCAGCAACGACATTGAAGACGCCGAAAATAATGAAAGACCACAGTGTGATATTGTTAATATGAACACCAATATCAATAGCCTTTCCTTCAGGGGGAAGGAAGAACGAAACAACTTCCCGATTGAACAGATGCAGAACGGCTACAATCAGACCAGTCATCACGATATTAACACCGACACCAGTCCAAGTAATACGGTTAACGCGATCCCATTTTCCAGCGCCAATATTTTGAGCAGCCATTGAAGTTACAGCCCCGCCAATTGCCATTGCAGGCATTTGAACGTAACTTGAGATTTGCATGGCGACACCGAAAGCTGCGGTAGATTCGGAACCATAGGCATTTACGAGATGGACCAGCATCAGATTACTTAGAGAAACAACGACCATATTTAGGCCCATTGGCAGGCCTTTTTGTATCAAAGTACGAATAATCGACCAATTAATGCGCAATAAGGGAATATCCGCTTTGGTAATGCGCAGAAAGTACTTCTTCTTATACAAGTAAGCAATGAGAAGCACGAAGCTAACGAGTTGCGCAATAAAAGTCGCTACGGCGGAGCCGGCAATCCCCATTTTCGGGAATGGTCCCATCCCTTGTATTAGCAAAGGATTGAGTGCCACGTCGAGGACAGCTGATAAAAGCAAGAAGTAGAACGGGGTTTTGGCATCCCCCGATCCCCGCAAAATGGCCATGATTAAGTTATAGCCGAACATGAACGGAACACCTGCGAACATAATTCGCGTGTACGTCACGGCAAACGCTTTGACATCCTCCGGAGTATTCATCCAGTCTAGGATCGTGGAGGAGAAAATCCATCCCAATAAAGCGACGATGATAGATAAAACGAGGAAGAATACGGTGCTTGTTCCGACTACTTGTTTGGCTTCATGGACTTTTTTAGCACCGAGATTTTGACCGATAAGAATAACGGCAGCCATGGCAATCCCGAAGATAGAGCTAATCAAGAAGAACATGATAATATTCGCATTTGATGTTGCTGCTAGGGCGACTTCACCTAGATATTTTCCGATCCAAATCGTATTGATCGACCCGTTTAAGGATTGTAGAACGTTTCCTAGAAGTATAGGGAGTGAAAATAAGATCAATGTCTTCGTAATCGGGCCTTCCGTTAGCGTGGGGCGAGGTTTGTGTGATGATGGCTCTGGCATGATTTCCTCCGTAAATTTCACTTGTTCGATAAAATAGTTTTCTCACTACTATATCAGTTTCATGCTTCTTTCTGAAATTTTACGGTGAGATGCCTCTAATATCGAACCCAACGATCGAATAAAAAAGGACCGAATGGAATAAATGCCGCGATGAAAGCTGCGAATACGCGTCTAAAGGACCAGCGATGTAGAAGTGTGACCCAGGCAATCGACAGTAAATAGAGGGCAAACAGAAATCCATGAGCAACCCCTACGACAAAAACAGCTTGTGGCAGATCGAAAGCGTATTTAAGTGGCATGGCGATACCAAGTAGAATGAGAAAAGAGGAACCCTCCGCCCAGCCGACATAGCGTAAGGCTTGTAATGAACGGTGTAACACAGTAAGCAACTCCTTTTTATGAATGAAATTACATTCATCCTAAGCTAGAATTATGAATGCAGTATGAACAAACGATGTCAATTGGACACAAACTAGTTTTTTTAGTACGATAGGCAATAGAACGTATTTGTATGTATTGATAGACTCATTTTGAGAGTTGATATAGAGGTAGGGGGAAAGCAGATGCTTCGTCTTGGCGAGAAAATTATCTTCATTGGGGATCGTTTAGAACAGAATCTGCCTATCGGCGGATATGGCTATTTAATTGCGTATGATCGAAATAATGATAATATTTTTGATTATGTTGTACGTGTCCCTAAAGAGAACAAACATTACTATGTGACTGCAACAGACATCGAGCTCGAAGAAGTGCTTCTGCAGCAAGAGGCGGAGCAAGCTCAGAGAGAAGCTTTAATAGATTATGCGCTAGCAACGAATAACGAAGCCATGTTCCGTCAAATAATGAATGGCGAGTCCGCCTCGGAACCAGAGAAGGAAAAAGACAAGGAAGTACAGTCTCGCGAAGAATTCATCAAACAAATCGGGCTTAAAGCTTGGATTTAACATTAGAGAGCGTCGGTGGACATGCACCGTCGCTTTTTTCATATAACACTCTAAATCCTTATTCTGGATTGAGTTCGCAAAATTTCTGGGATATAATGAAAAGAATGACTAAACGCTGATACAAGGGGTGCAGAATACGTGAGCATAACGAAGAAAGATGTCGATCATGTCGCCAAGTTGGCTAGACTCGATCTCAATGATACCGAAAAAGATCTATTTACAGATCAACTTAATGCTATTTTAAAATATGCCGAGCAGCTCAATCAATTGGATACGGAAGGTGTAGTACCAACGAGCCATGCGATGCCACTAGTCAATGTGATGCGCGAGGATGTTGCAAAACCGTCTTTACCAATTGAAAAAGTCATGCTGAATGCCCCGGATCATGAGGATGGGCAGTTTAAGGTTCCTGCAGTTTTAGAATAAGTTAGAAATGAAAGGGAGTGCCTGTCGTTGTCTTTGTTTGAATTAAACCTACAACAAATCCACACGAAACTACAAAGCAAAGAAATCAAGGTTTCGGATCTTGTGGATCAATCCTATACAAGAATTGGGCAAGTGGAGAGTAAGGTTCGTGCTTTCCTTACATTAGATGAAGAGAATGCACGTCAGACTGCTGCTAGGTTGGACGAGCAGCTATTAAGCAATGCTACACGCAGTGATGTATTCGGTCTGCCAATCGGGATCAAGGACAACATGGTAACCGAAGGTTTGAAAACAACGTGCGCGAGTAAATTCCTATCCAATCATATTCCGATTTATGATGCTACGGTCGTGAGCAAGCTCAAGGATGCTCAAGCAGTTACCATCGGCAAGCTCAATATGGATGAGTTTGCGATGGGCGGCTCCAACGAGAACTCCGCGTTCCACCCAACTCACAATCCGTGGAACACGGATTATGTGCCAGGTGGCTCCAGCGGTGGATCCGCAGCTGCAGTTGCAGCAGGCGAAGTGTACTTCGCGCTGGGCTCAGACACCGGTGGCTCGATTCGCCAACCGGCTGCTTACTGCGGCATCGTCGGATTGAAGCCGACGTACGGACTTGTGTCCCGCTATGGGTTGGTCGCTTTCGCGTCCTCCTTGGACCAAATCGGGCCGCTAACGAAGAACGTAGAAGATGCTGCGTACGCGATGCAAGCCATCGCTGGTTACGACCCGAAGGACTCCACATCTGCGAACGTGGAGATTCCGAATTACCTTAGCGCATTGACTGGCGACGTCAAAGGTCTGCGCATTGGCGTGCCGAAAGAATATATGGGTAAAGGAATTGACCCAGCTGTTAAAGACAAAATTCTTGAAGCGCTCAAAGTACTTGAAGGACTCGGCGCTGTTTGGGAAGAAGTAACGCTTCCACATTCCGAGTATGCCGTAGCAACCTATTACTTACTGGCTTCCTCCGAAGCATCTTCTAACTTAGCACGGTTTGACGGCATCCGTTATGGTGTTCGTTCAGATAACGCACGTAACTTGTTGGATCTCTATAATCTATCCCGCAGCGAAGGCTTCGGTCCTGAGGTTAAGCGTCGGATCATGTTAGGTACTTACGCGTTAAGCTCTGGCTACTATGATGCGTACTATCTGAAAGCCCAACAAGTTCGTACACTGATTAAGCAAGACTTCGATCAAGTCTTTAACAACTACGACATTATCATCGGGCCAACAGCACCAACAACAGCATTCCGAATCGGTGAACAAAGCAGTGATCCGTTAACGATGTATTTGAATGACATTATGACTATTCCGGTCAGTTTAGCGGGAATTCCTGCTATCAGCGTACCATGTGGATTCGTGAATGAACTCCCGGTTGGCTTGCAAATTATAGGCAAAGCATTGGATGAAGCTACCGTTTTGCGTGTAGCCCACGCTTTCGAACAGCATACAGACCACCACAAGCAGCGCCCGCAATTGTAAGTTATTAGTTCAAGAGTAACGAAGGAGGCATTCACTTTGTCGGCAACAGATACCCAATTTGAAACGGTAGTCGGTCTTGAAGTTCACGTAGAGCTTCATACTGCTTCCAAAATATTTTGTAGTTGTGCAACCTCATTCGGAGCACCTCCGAATACGAATACATGTCCAGTATGCTTGGGACATCCAGGCGTCCTGCCAGTTCTTAACCGCCAAGCTGTCGAATATGCAATGAAAGCGGCAATGGCCCTTAATTGCACAATTGCGACAGACAGTAAATTTGATCGTAAGAATTATTTTTACCCAGATTCACCAGACGCTTATCAAACTTCGCAATACGATAAGCCGATCGGCGAGCACGGTTGGGTTGATATCGAAGTTGGTGGAGTTACCAAGCGAATCGGAGTAACGCGTGTCCACTTGGAAGAGGATGCAGGCAAGCTGACGCACATAGACGGTGGTTATGCTTCCCTTGTTGACTTAAATCGCGCAGGAACCCCTTTGATCGAGATCGTATCCGAACCTGATCTGCGCTCACCCGAGGAAGCTCGTGCTTACCTTGAGAAAATTAGAGCGATTATGATTTACTGTGATGTGTCTGATGTGAAAATGGAAGAAGGTTCACTTCGTTGTGATGCAAACATTTCCATTCGGCCCTTCGGTCAAGAGAAATTCGGCACACGTGCCGAGCTTAAGAACATGAACTCCTTCCGTGGGGTACAGCGAGGGCTTGAGTATGAAGAATATCGCCAAGCGGAGATTCTCAGAAGCGGGGAGGAAGTCATTCAAGAAACTCGCCGTTGGGATGAAACGCAAGGGAAAACATTGGCTATGCGCGGCAAAGAAGATGCGCACGATTATCGCTATTTCCCAGATCCGGATCTGGTTAGTCTCTATATTGATGATGCTTGGAAAGCGCGTGTACAAGCTTCGATTCCTGAATTGCCAGATGCTCGTAAAGCAAGGTACAGCAATGAATATGGCCTGCCTAGTTACGATGCGGCTGTTATCACGGCTTCCATGCAAATGGCTGACTTCTTTGAAGAGAGCTTGAAGTATACGCAGGACGCTAAGGCCGTGTCAAACTGGATTATGGGAGATCTCCTCGGATACCTAAACCAGAACTCGCTTGAATTCTCTGACGTGAAAGTCACGGGTAAAGGCCTAGGCGAAATGATTGGTTTAATCGAGAAAGGCACGATTTCCAATAAAATTGCTAAGACGGTATTTAAGGAAATGATCGAATCCGGCAAAGAGCCGCAGAAGATCGTTGAAGAGCAAGGTCTTGTTCAAATCAGTGATGAAGGTGCGATCAAAGCAGTTGTCGAGCAAGTTGTCGAGAACAGTCCGCAATCCGTTGCTGATTTCAAAGCTGGTAAGGAAAAAGCCGTAGGTTTCCTTGTTGGACAAGTCATGAAAGAAACCAAAGGTAAAGCTAATCCAGGACTCGTCAATAAATTAATTGTGGAGTGCCTGAAGGGCAAATGATAAGTTAAAAGTGGTGTTCCTCTTCGTAGGGCACCACTTTTTTCACCTTCCAAACTAGGAGTGATTCCACTGTCCATCCAGCAACTTGATCTACAAACGAATGAAGAAATCTTGACCTTGCTTGCGCTGCAAATCGCTTCTTACCGAGTTGAGGCTGAACTGATAGGTTTTGATGATATTCCTCCTTTAAAAGACGGCATTCAGTCTATACGAGTTGTGAAGGAAACTTTTTATGGTTACTTTGTCGATGATTCTGAGGGACGATCGCTAGCAGGCGCCATCTCATTTGAACGTGAGGGTTGTGTTGTGACGATTTGTCGGATGATGGTTCATCCCAATTTTTTTCGTAGGGGGATTGCTAGCTCCCTTTTACAGCATATAATGAATGAACAAGAGCTTGCCGGTGCAGTTCGATTTGTCGTATCCACAGGGACAGCGAATTTACCGGCTATACGGCTCTATGAGGGTTATGGTTTTATCTTAAAAAGAGTGTTTACTGTTCCTCCTGGCGTGAGTCTGACAACATTCGAGCGTCCTGCTACAGGTCACTAGCGCGATAGTTGATGGGAGTCTTTGATTTGAGATAAAAAGGGAGCGTTTACAAAATGGATAATCCTTGGGTAATTGATCAATTGCATGTCACAATAAGATTGGTATTAGCACTCTTACTTGGTGGATTAATTGGATTTGAACGAGAAATGAGCTCTCATGCAGCTGGATTGCGAACGCATATTCTGGTGTGTGTCGGTTCAGCACTTGTTATGTTGCTTTCGATGTACGGTTTCAGCGCGTTTGTGAACGAGGTGAATGTGCGGATTGATCCCTCCCGTTTAGCGGCTCAGGTTATCAGCGGAATTGGTTTTCTAGGTGCGGGCACGATTATGTTTAACGGTAGATCGATTACGGGACTGACGACGGCAGCGTCGCTATGGGTTGTAGCGGGAATTGGTCTTGCGATTGGAGCGGGTTTTTATTATCCAGCAGTTTTAGTATGCTTCATGGTTTTAATTTCCTTATGGATTCTTAATAAAGTAGAGCATAAATATTTCAATGGGAAAAAAGTTCGTATTTTAAAAATACAAGCGATTGATCAACCAGGCACCTTAGGTTTAATCACAACGATCCTAGGTAAGCGTAAAATAGATATTAAGCAAATTAAACTTGAAGAATCAGAAGATCGCAGTAAAGATAATCATGTTCAGATTACATTCCATGTTACAATACCGAAGCCATCTGTTATTGGGTTAGTGCTCGAAGAAACTAATCAAATTCAAGGGGTCACTGGTGTGGCGATTGAAAATAGTAAAAATTAATGAGGATATGGGATAACTATTATTGACAAAGGTCAAAGAACACACGTACAATATAATGTAAGGTTTTAATGACTAATTCAGGTGGTGAGTACCATGGCAGCACATTTAGAACAGGCTTTAGCAAAGTTGAAAACAACAGGTGTTCGGATGACGCCCCAGCGGTATGCGATTCTTTCCTTTTTGCTGGATTCCATGACTCATCCGACGGCGGATGATATTTACAAATCACTCGAATCGAAATTTCCAAACATGAGCGTTGCGACTGTTTACAATAATCTTAAAGTATTTATTGAATCGGGACTTGTTCGGGAACTCACTTACGGGGACAGCTCGAGTCGTTTTGATGCGGATATGACAGATCATTATCATGCGGTTTGTGAGGTATGCGGGAAAATTTCTGATTTCGAATACCCTCCGTTGTCAGATATCGAGACTACAGCAGCGTTGCATACAGGTTTCCAAGTTGGCGGTTATCGCTTGGAGATTTATGGTGTGTGTCCGGATTGTGCGGTTACTACCAAGCATTAACTATACGCAAAATTCCTCTTTAAGTGGTTTCCTGTTGTATAATAAAACGTGTCCAGCTCTTCATTGTGAAGAGTGGACACGTTTTTTCTCTTTTTTATATATATTCAATTGCTTATAAGGAAGTGAAGTGTTGAGATCATCCAGAAAAGGAATACTGATTAGCGCATTGTGTTTAGGGATTTTCGCGGCAGGAGCGGGAACATTTCTTATCCAACAGCTAGCACCTAATAAAACGCACGTTGAACCGGATTTTCATGATCTGACGAAGCCTATTTTTTATGATGGCGATTATTTTAAAACGAGTGCAATTGGTGAGAAGGAAGGCTTGAAGCTTCCGCTTGATTTCGTGCAACAATGGATAGATCCCACCATCATATATGAAAAAAGCAGTGATTCCGTCATTATAACCACCAAAGATAAAGTGATACGAATGAAAACGACGGAGCTTTCAGCGTTCATGAATGAAAAACCAATTTCTCTTTCCTTTCCCGTCGAGAAGAAGAACGATACCATCTACCTGCCGATTGAACCTCTAAAGCAGTTATATGCATTTGAAATAAGGGAATCAACCAAGTCAGGTGCAGTCTTATTGTACAAACAAGGCGATGTTATCAAGTGGGGGAAACATACAGGGAAGAAAGAGACGCCTTTGCGCACGAATGCTACAATCAAAGCACCGATTATCGCGACGATTGCAGTGAATGAACAGGTGATGATAACGGAAACGGAAGAAGACTGGTACAAAGTGCAGTTGGAGAGTGGACCGATTGGTTTCGTTCGCAAGAGTGAAATCACAGAGGATCATGATGAAACGATACCGCTGCAGGAACAGGTATCCACATATGTGCCTTGGAAGCCTCTAACCGGTAAGTTGAATATGACCTGGGAACATGTCATTTCGAAGAACCCAGACACATCTAAGATTGGTGAAATGCCTGGCTTACAAGTTGTAAGCCCGACGTGGTTCTCTGTCGCAGATAGTGAGGGGCGTATTAGCAACTTAGCAGATGCGTCTTATGTTAAATGGGCGCACGATCGCAATTACCAAGTATGGGCGTTATTTAGCAATGGTTTCGATGCAGATCGCACGACTAAGGTATTAGCAAATTACGATCTACGCATGAAATTGATTAAACAGCTGCTTGGCTTTGCCCAAACCTATAAGCTGCAAGGAATCAATATCGATTTTGAAAATGTCTATCTCAAGGATAAGGAGAATCTTGTCCAATTCGTTCGAGAGATGACTCCCTTCATGCATGAGATGGGATTGTCAGTTTCGATTGATGTAACCCCCAAATCGACTAATGAGATGTGGTCTATGTTCTATGACCGTCCAGCTTTAGCAGAGGTCGTCGATTATATGATGTTAATGGCCTATGACGAGTACTGGGCTACAAGTCCGAAGTCTGGTTCGGTATCCTCCTTGCCATGGGCAGAAAGGTCCGTTACAGCGCTTCTGACAACGGATAAAGTACCGCCATCTAAGCTTGTCCTAGGCGTCCCATTCTATACGCGACAATGGACGGAAGAAACGAAGAACGGCAAATTAACCGCAACATCCAAAACGTTAACAATGGAAGCCGCACAAACCATCATAAAAGACAAAAAACTAACACCTACATTTTTAGCTGATACAGGTCAGAATTACGTGGAATACAAAGATGGAAACAAATTAATTCGAATTTGGCTGGAAGATGAAGTTTCAATGAAAGCTAGATTGGCTTTGGTAGATAAATATAATCTAGCTGGTGTGGCCTCTTGGCGAAGAGGTTTTGAGAAACCTGTAATCTGGGAAGTAACCAAGGACAATTTGCCGAAAGTTCAACCTTGATGTGATCAGCACTTATTCTAAAATAAGAAGAAAGCCGAACCCGGTAATGAAGGGGCTCGGCTTTCTTTGCTTTAATGTGGCTTATGTTCATGCTCGCGACTTGGCTCAAAGTGAGCTGTTTGTGTAGCTGCCGTTTCGTTATCGCCAAGTGGCTCATATTGTGGATCAATTGTTAGAATCGTCTTACAGAACATGCAACGGTCTGTTTTACCTAGCATTTTCGTTCTTCTACCGCATTCTGGACAATCGATGACAGTAGCTGATGTTGAAAGCATGCCCGCCCAGAAATAAATTCCCATACTCACCAAGACGCTGATCATACCAATAATCATGAAAATGACGGCAATTACGCGACCAGCTTGTCCCCAATCAAATACGACGCCAGCCAGCCCTATAATCATAAGCAGCATTCCACCCATGGTCATGACCAATCCCCATAAGCGGAATTCATTTACTTTACTTGATCTAAATCGCACTGTGTGTTCCTCCCCAATCCTTCTAGCAGATGTTTTGTATGAATTGTCACAGAAATCAGCAGGAAACCCGTTCACCCTTGTAGAAATAAATAAAAAACAATGGAGACAGGAGCTTTGGACACCCATGGGAATTAATAAAGAGCAGTTATTGCTTAAGTTCCGGAATGACCCTAGAATCATTAGCGTCATGGCGGTAGACAATCCTAAGCAACTTCCCTCACTGACAGATGGTTTTGATACGCTACTTTTAATAGTAACGAACGACCTCAGACTGAACAATCATACGACTAATTATATAAGAGACGATTCAAGGATACAAGAAAGATGGACGGATCCTACTTCAATAGAGCAATGGATTCGGCATGGTGTTAATCGCAATATTCTTCACTGGCTCTTAAAAGGGGAGATACTTCTGGATCAGAACACTTATTTAGAAGGCCTGCGCCATCGAATACTTGAATTTCCTGGGGACTTGCGCGAGCATAAGCTGCTAATTGAATTTTCACATTTCCTACGAAAATATTTACAAAGTAAGGAATACATTCTGGATGATCATATTCTAGATGCCTACAATAATATCCTCGAGGCGCTCCACCACTGGGCACGGATTGTTATTGTGGAAGATGGATATCACCCAGAAATCACCGTTTGGAGACAAATTCGAGCGATTAATCCCGGAGTCTACAAGCTTTATGAAGAACTAACAATGAGTAAGGAAACTTTGAAGCAGCGGGTTCAACTTGTATTGCTTGCTTGTGAATTTTCAGTTATGTCCAAAATGGAGCACTGCTGTGAGGCGTTTATTCAAATCCTCAGAGACAACGAGCAGCCCCTAAGCTCGGATGAACTTCAGCAACATTCGCAGTTAGTTGAAATCAAATCAGAACTTCCTCTTCTGCTCAATAAACTAGTCAAAAAAGGTTTAATCAAAGAAGTTGCTGTCATTATTGATGAGGAAACCTCTGAAATTGAGTTAAGGTATACCAGTGTCTGATGCATTAAAACCTTTAAGAATCAGGTGTTTTTCTGGTTCTTTTTTTATTCTCATTTTATTGCTTGACTTTGATTGCGATTCTGTGATAAATTAACTCTCGCCGCTAAAAATGGTAACGAATTTGAAGCCATTGAGTTCTAACATGCTAAGCGAAGTTGAAAAAAAGAAATATAAAAAAAGCTTGCATTGAATGGTTCTGATGTGATACATTATAAAAGTCGCCGCTAAACGGATGATGAGGAAAACGAAAGAAATTGATCTTTGAAAACTGAACAACGAGTGAGTAAGCACAGTCGAGTAATCGACTATAAAAGAGATTGCAAAATCTCGGCAGCTTCAAATGAGCAAGTCAGCTTTTTCAAATAGGACGAGCAATCGTCCACTATTATGGAGAGTTTGATCCTGGCTCAGGACGAACGCTGGCGGCGTGCC
>NZ_LYPB01000051.1:435-9572 GCF_001653565.1 Paenibacillus oryzisoli | reverse complement strand
GGTGCGTGTTCATTTCGACATGTGGGAACGGAATACCTTTAAATAGAAGAAGTCTTCCTATTGGAAGACCTAAGTAGTAACTAGGAAATCCAGTTAATCTAAAAGTTACCCTACCGAGCTGCTGCTACTGTCCCTTTTTCACACAAGTAAGAGATGCAATGGTAGCAGTAACATTACAAGTGGATCAGAACACTATCCTCCATGAAGAACGCGTAGACCGATTATGCTAATAAATATACTTTTTATGTTAAAATGAGGGGTATTTCCAAATGTTTTCGTCGGGGAGGTATGAATGTTATGGAGTATTATAAGCAAATTAGACAGTTTGTGGGGAATCGTCCTATTATTTTGCCTGGAGCAGTCGTGATCTTGGTTAATGAACGGGAACAAATTCTTTTGCAACAAAGACTGAATGAGACCTGGGGGTTGCCAGGAGGACTTATGGACTTGGGTGAGTCTTTAGAGGATACAGCACGACGTGAATTTTTTGAGGAAACAGGTTTGACAGTAGGGGATCTGACCTTAGTCGGTGTGTTTTCTGGTGCTCAGTATCATTATACTCTTTCCAATGGAGATGAATTTTACGCCGTAACGACGACCTATATGGCACGTGAAGCAACAGGTGAGTTAGTGATGGAAACGGCTGAAACTCGAGATTTGCAATATTTTGATTGGCACGATCTCCCGGAAACGCTGGGGCAAGTATATAGGGATAGTATAACGGCTTATCTACAAAATGTTTCAAAACGTTAGGAGGCGAACATCGTAATGGTTTCATATGTGATCGTACTTGTCTATGTTTTGTACATGTTATATAAGAGTTACAGAGCTAATCTAGCTAAGAAACAGGTTGGGACAGTTGCGCTCGTTGGGTATAGCGATTATCAAAGAATATTCATCTCACTGCTAAATCTGTTCTTCTTACCTTTTATCGTCACGCTAGATGGCAACGGAAAGTATGGGGTGTTATTCCTCCTCATTCTCCTATCAGCTTTGCTAGATCGTACGTATCTTGGAGATAATGGCATTAAGGTAAACGATATTTACATTTCCAAAGAAGATATCCTCTATTACTATATGGTTGAAGGAAAAATCAATCAATTCGAGATTTTCGTAAAAGGTAAGTTAGATCCGGTAAGCATTACAGTCAATAAGCGGAATTTAGGGAAACCGTTAGTGGAAATATTGGCAGACTGGAAGTCTATAGGGTAGCATTATAGTAGGTAGTAGGAAGTACGTCGCAACCAACATCTCCAACGCTAATAATCTAGATAAAGAAAGGCGTACCATATGGATACTTATATCATTACGGGCGGTTCCAAGGGCCTCGGCGCTGCCATCATTCGGCAGCTGCTAGAGCAAGGCGCTGCGGTTCATTGCATTTCCCGCAGCGAGAACGAGATCTTGCGCCAAGAGGCGCTGCGCATGGAAAGTCAGCTGACCTTCCATGCTTACGATTTGGCGCAAACCGAAGGGATCGATTCGCTCATGGAGCGAATCCTCGCCAAACCAGATGGCGTGGCTTCCGTCACGCTCATTAACAATGCGGGCATGATCGAGCCGATTGTCTCGATCGGCCGAGCAGCCCCAGACGACCTGCAGCGCAGCCTGCAGGTCAATCTCGTCGCACCCGCGGTGCTGACGAACAGCTTCATTCGGCTCACGCAAGCGTGGCCGATCGTGAAGCGTGTGGTCGGCATCTCCTCGGGCGCGGGGCGCAAGCCCTACCCCGGCTGGGGTGCTTACTGCACCGCCAAAGCCGGGCTGGATATGCTGGCGCGCTGTGTCGGCGCCGAGCAGTTGACACAGCCACACCCGGTGCTGATTTGCAGCGTGGCACCGGGTGTAGTGGATACCGATATGCAGCGGGAGATCCGCGCTGCCTCTGAAGAGGACTTCCCGCTGGTGAGTCGGTTCGTCCAGCTCCAAGAGCAGGGGGAGCTGCGCTCCCCTGAAGATACCGCGAAGCAGCTGTTGCACCTGCTGCACGCGAATGCATTCGAACAAGGCGAGGTCGCAGACTTACGCTCAAAATAGCTCTTGCCTTCATACAACATGCGCACGAAATATCTCTTTTCTTCATCCAACATGCGCACAAAATAGCTCCTGTCTCCATCCAACATGCGCACGAGATAGCTCGTGTCTTCATCCGACCTGCGCACGAAATATCTCTTGCCTTCATCCAACTTACGCACAAAAAAACTTACCTTAATCCAAATTCACACCAAAAAGCCCGTATCGTAATCCGACACGGGCCTTTCTATCACAAGGGTCTATTGAATACTGCCGCTAACCGTACCACCAGAGGAAAGCTCAGAGGTACAGAACCTGCAGCGTGATGCTTGTGCGGGAATCTCAGATAAGCAATGAGGACAGTCTTTGGTTGTTACCGCTTTTTCTTTCGGTGCTTCTTTCTTGCGGAACTTACCGATTTGGCGAACAACCATGAAGATGACGAATGCCACGATTAAGAAATCTAAGAAAGTGGATAGGAATTGTCCGTATCTAAAGACAGCGGTGCTCTTGGCAGCTTCTTCAAATGTTGCGTAATGTTTCCCGTCCAGGGCAACATACAAATCATTGAAATTCACTTTTCCAATAAGCAAACCAACGAGCGGCATGACCAAATCATTTACAATGGACGTAATGACTTTACCGAAAGCCCCTCCGATAATAACCCCGACTGCAAGGTCGAGCATGTTCCCTTTGAATGCAAATTCCTTGAATTCTTTTAGCATGATGTACCCCCATGAGACTTGATTCATAGCATTGTATCATAGCATTGTACCATAATTAATAGAGCTCAAACAAATAAGCTCCCATCCCCTAATATAGATGTTTTTCTCTAAAGTAGGGATGCTTCATCAAAGTTTTTCTATGCCTTTACAGCGGTAATTTCTTTCAAAGCTTGAACAAGTACTGCGTTCTCTTCGGAAGTTCCTATCGAAATTCGTACATGATTAGGAAGATTCCAACCTCCGCCATAACGAACGATAACCCCGCGACTCATCAAATTATCATAGATTGATTTCGCTTGTGCGCCTAGTTCAACCAACACGAAATTACTCATGCTTGGTGTAAAAGGAATTGCCATTACACGCAATTCAGCATATAACTCTTCTCGCACCTTAACGTTATTCGTGCGCGTTGCTTCAAGATGTTGATCATCCTTGAGAGCGGCTGCAGCAGCAACTTGGGCAAGTGTGTTCACATTAAAAGGTTCTTTGACCTGACGAATCCGTTGCAGAATACCCGCATCTGCGATGCCATATCCCACACGAATTCCTGCTAACCCGTAGATTTTAGAAAAGGTTTGGAGTACGACAACAGGGTAGCCTTCTCGTACTAACGCAAGACCATCGCAGTAATCGTCAGCTGTAACGAAATGGCTATAAGCACCATCGAAGATCACAAGTACGTGTGACGGGAGACTTTTTACAAGTCGGTGTAGGTCTGTTTTGGTGATATAAGTGCCTGTGGGATTATTTGGTGAACAAATATAGAGCATCTTCGTGCGTTCTGTGACTGCTTCGAGAATAGCGTCTACTTCATAGCGATAGTTCTCTCCAAGCGATACGCGAATGATGCTGGCTCCAAGTAAGTTGGCTCCGAATTCGTACTCACTAAAGGTGGGAGATGGCACAATGACTTCATCGCCTGGCTCTAAGTAGGTTTCGGAGAGCAGTGTAATTAATTCATCGCCGCCGTTCGTAACAAGGACTTGATCAGGGGAGAAACCGCGCTTCTCCGCAATGGCTTCTCTAAGGGTTACGGTCTCAGCATCTGGGTAACGGTGAATGTCGGATACATAAGCCCCAATAGCCTCAAGAGCAAGAGGGGAAGGGCCTAATGGATTTTCATTGGAAGCTAATTTAGTGACCGAAGTGAGCCCGAATTCTTGTTGGACCTCCCAAATGGGTTTGCCTGGCGTGTAGGGCTGCATGCGGGATAAAATGCTGCGTGGATTAATGTTTTCGACACCTGGACCTTTCATGTACAACACTCCTTATAACGATTATCACTTTATTTAGATAATACATTAACTCGGTAAAGTAGTAAAGCAAAAATTTGCATTTCAGCATAGAGTTGTTTGGTATATGATACAGTTATTGGATGTTGATTTGGTGGAAGGGTGGCAGTGAAGTGAAGAAAATGAGATTCGGTATTCGTGCCAAAATTATGATTGGATATGCGTTCATCATTTTCTGCTTAACTCTTTCTTTTGTGCTTGTTATTCAACAGTTAGCTGCCATGCAGCGAGATCGCAATTATGTAATCGAGCATGATTTTGCCGTCAATAGAGAGTCGAATCTTCTTGAGAAATATGTCATGGATATGGAAAACGGGCAAAGAGGGTATTTACTCACGGGGGAAGCTAAATATTTAGAGCCTTACACGACGGGGCAGACCAAGTGGAGAGACTCCTTTAATCAACTGAGGGAGTTGACGAGTGATACGCCAGTCCAAGAGAAAAATTTAATCGCACTCAAAGAATCTATCGAAAATTGGCTTATACAAACAGGCGGGACCTTACCGACGATGAGGAATGGTCTTGAGAATGAAAGTTATTTTAATTTCACCTTCTTTATTACGCATCAAAGTATTCTGGATATTCGCTCGCAATTAAATCGATTTCGCGGCCTTGAAATGGGGTTCGTGAAGGAGCGAGCGGCACACCTGGATGCACAAAATGAAATGTTGATCAACTCCTTATTTGTTATGTTGGGTGTGGTGATCATTTTTTCGTTGTTAGCAGCACTACTTATTTCGAGATCCATTGTCGGGACGATCAAACAGGTGACCAAGAGTATCATAAAGCTGAGCTCTATGAAGCGAGATCGTTCGAAGCGCATTCATGTCACCATGAATGATGAAGTGAAGGATTTGGCTGACGCAACCAATATGTTGCTGGAGAGTCAAGAAGAGATCGAGTGGCAGCAGCGAAAGCTGACGGAAGTCGTACATATGCTGCAAGGCATTTCTAATTTGGAAATGTTGGGGACCTCCTTTATTCGTAAAGCAGCGGAGTTGTTCGGAGCTTCATTCGGGGTTTTTTACATAAGAAGTGTACACGAATCTAGGGTTGGCATGCTGAGGATGGCAGATTATGCGGCGATGGAGGAAGGGGTTGAAGCTGGGAAAACATTCTTCCGCCTTGGAGAAGGGTTGATTGGCCAATGTGCGATTGAGAAAAGAATTGTACATCTCACACATGTCCCTGAAACGTATATTCGTTTGAAATCGGGACTGGGGTCTGCAACGGCACAAAGTATCCTGATCGTACCGATCATCCATAATCAAGAGGTTATCGCTATCATGGAGTTGGCTTCTTTTGATAAATTTACGGCGCTTCAGCTGAGTCTGATGGATGATATCCTAGAGGTCTTAGGAACAATCGTACACAGCGTGCAAACGCGTGTTGAGGTTGAGCGTCTTCTTGGAGAGTATCAGGCTATGACGGAGGAACTTCAAATTCAACAGGAAGAATTGCATCTGACCAATGAACGGCTAGAGGAAAGGAATCGCTACGCGGATGAAAGGACGAGAGAGCTCGAACACATGAAAGTGTCCTTTGAAGAGCATGCCATTCAGCTTGAGTTGAGCTCGCGGTACAAATCAGAGTTCTTGGCGAACATGTCTCACGAGCTGCGAACGCCTCTTAACAGTATATTGATTCTTTCTCAAATGCTTCAGGAAAACAATAGCAGAACCTTAACGCATGATGAGCAAGAGTATGCTCGTGTTATTCATTCTTCGGGAAATGATTTATTGCTCCTCATTAATGATATCTTGGATTTATCCAAAGTCGAAGCGGGAAAATTAGATATTCATATCGGAGAGTTGCGTGCAGACTGGCTGCCTGAGCTCTTGTTAGGTCATTTCGAGAAGGTGGCTGAACAACGAAAGCTTACATTTCAAATTGAGATGGATACGCAAGTGCCGAAGATCTTCTACACGGATGAACAGAGGCTTAGTCAAATTCTCAAAAATTTGCTTTCTAATGCTTTCAAATTCACGCACCAAGGCTCTGTTCATGTGGCGTTTCGAATGTGTAGCGTGGAGCAAATTGTTGAAATGCTGCCTTCTGCCCTGCATATGGAAGTTATGGCGGTTTCTGTTAGGGATACGGGTATCGGTATAGCAACTGACAAGCAAGAAATCATCTTCGAGCCTTTCCTTCAGGCCGACGGTACAACGAATCGGAAATATGGGGGGACAGGGCTGGGGTTATCAATCAGTCGGGAATTGGCCAGACTCCTTGGGGGTTGTATCCAGATGCAGAGCACAGAAGGCAAGGGAAGTACGTTTACGTTATATGTACCTTCGCTGCCACCTTTACCAGAGGGGGTTACCATAGCCCATAAAGAAGCGGCAGTGGCAATTGACAGTATGAGCAATGACTATTTTATCCGTGAATATAGTGAAAGTAGTGAAATTATACCTAAGTGCGAAGATAGTACTAACAATCAATTTAAGGGTAGAAAAGTGCTGGTTGTTGATGATGATGTGCGTAATGTTTTTGCCCTTTGTAACGCGTTTGAGCAAGAAGGTATTATCGTTAGTGTTGCTCAGAATGGACAAGAATGCTTAGAGTTGTTGGCAAAAGATCCCAGCATTGAACTTATTCTCATGGATATCATGATGCCTGTGATGGATGGCTATGAAGCAATGCGTCTCATAAGGAAAAATAATCATTACGCCAATGTACCGATGATTGCACTTACGGCCAAAGCTATGAAACAGGACAGAGAGATATGCTTACAGGCAGGCGCATCTGACTACATTAGCAAGCCGCTGCATATGAGCCAACTGCTCTCGCTTATGCAAGTTTGGTTAAGTAAATAAAGCAGAAAGACCTTTAACTACCTCCCGATTCTGGAAGGGGTCAAAGGTCTTTTGTATTAATGGACATTGCGTTCTGTATATACTTCAAAATGATAAATCGTGTTGCGCGTTAATACCCGGAAATCGAGTCCGTCTTGATCAATCGCTTGCACACGTGTTGTTTTGAAAGGTGTATGTTGCTGAACCCCTGATAAGGTCATTGGGCATCCTACCTCGGTTGGGTTCACTTCACGAAATGTTTGCCCTTGAATCTCATCGAAATCGAATCGATCTGACCGATGCTTCGGTGTAATCCCGTCCACTTCATAGATTTGCAGTAGCTTTAACAACCTCATTCTGGCCCCTCCTGTCCGTGGTTTTCGTTTTTATTATACACGGACACTTCGTCTTATGCGAAATCTACAAACCTAACATAAACCTAATGAAGTCTTCATACTTTCCTAGCTTCCCAAATATACAATTGTTCTATCTGAACCGGGGGTGTTGCGCATGTTGCACACGAAAGTGATCATTGGGGAAAAGGAAGTTCTCATTTTCTTCGAAGCCATGTACCAAGAATATTCCAATCGAGCGATTGAAACGATAACCAAGTATTTAAATAATGCTCAGGTACGGGAAGTGTTTGATAATCTGGGATTAGTTCATGCTACGAATACTGAGGTAACGCTTTTCTCTTTAAACGGGGAGATGGAGACAATCCCTATGGCTTGATCGCGGTCTAGCTCTTTCTTTTAATTTTAGCTAGAATGAAGGGGTTAGAACAAGGAGGCGGATACATATGACCGTTATGAAATTAGAACATGTAGGGGTTATGGTAGCAAACTTAGAAGCGTCTATAGCATTCTATGAGAAAGTGATCGGACTTAAGCACAAAGGAACGCTGCTCCACACGAATGGTGTCATTCGGCTTGGTTTTCTTGGCTTTGAAGCTGCTAATGAAACAGAAGTTGAATTAATTGAAGGTTATAATGCGAATCTGCCGCAGGAAGGCAAAGTCCACCATTTGGCCTTTACCGTAGATGATATCGATGTTGAATTCGCAAGAATTCAAGCTTTAGAGGTTGCGCAATTGGACGCGGAAATCACAACATTACCGAACGGTTCTAAGTATTTCTTCTTTAACGGGCTAGATGGCGAGCGAATTGAATTCTTTCAATCGACACGTGGATAGGTTTAACATTTGCTAGATACGGGCATCCTTTTACTAGAGTGATAGATTCTAGCGAAGAGGTGCTTTTTTCATGACAAAGCGTTGGACACAAATGTTAATAGGCTTAACTATACTTGGCTTATTTTTCGGGTGGATTCGTCATGTGGATGCACGGGCTGAACAAGATGCACAGTTATTACTTCGTGTGGCAAAGCCTTTTATGCAATCCAATGAACAGATAACCTTCAAATATACAGGGTATTTCGGTACATGTGATGGTGTGGATGCCAGAGTGATGGGAGCAAGTGAACGTTTGTCTCATAAGCTTGGTTTTACAACTAACATCAATGAACCGATTTCTTTGAAAAACGGTATTTATACGAATAAGTCTGAAGTTGCTGAAAGTGCAGTTGCGACATTAACTGTTGCTAGTCCAGTAGGACAATCGGCATGTTATGCTGTATTACGATTAGATGCGCCAGGGAGTGCGGATCAAGCCCAACTTCTTAAATGGCAGGAGCAAATGACTACACAATTAACCGGTCAGGGCATTAAAGGCAAGTGGAACGTGATGATACAAGGAAATGCTGTTGATGAAGACTTCGGCTTATCGAATGATCCCAAGGAATATCTAAATGAGTTAGTCCGAGCTTATAAAGGAACAGTTGTTGAAAGTTACGAAGATGGCACGACCTTCAGTGCATCGTTGGTAGCATCTGAATTTGAGTCTTCTATACAAAGCGGCGATCAAAAGGTGAATGTCCAAATCGCACTTCATCAAGACACGATTTCAGGCCTTTGGCGTTTAACGATAGGAACACCGATTATTACAATGGAATACTAAAAGCGGAAAAGGGGTGCATAATGCATTCCTTTTTTTGTAGGAACAATTCGAAACAATTGCAATAATGGAACTTTTCCAAAGGGGTTGTAATTGATTTCTAGGCATGGTACATTAGTCCTCGTTGTTCGGAAGCAAACAATCATGACAAGCGAAATTGTAGTGGACTTGCTTTCAAGCAATGAGGTATGGTAAGATGACTTTCCGACAGATGCCGACAATAATTGACAAGAAAAAAGTGCTTGCAATGGTGAAACGATCTGTGGTATATTATTTCTCGCTGCTTCGGTAACACGGTAG
>NZ_LYPB01000051.1:0-216 GCF_001653565.1 Paenibacillus oryzisoli | reverse complement strand
GAGATTGCAAAATCTCGCTAGCTTCAAATGAGCAAGTCATCTTTCTACTATGGAGAGTTTGATCCTGGCTCAGGACGAACGCTGGCGGCGTGCCTAATACATGCAAGTCGAGCGGATTTATCCTTCGGGATAAGTTAGCGGCGGACGGGTGAGTAACACGTAGGTAACCTGCCTTTAAGACTGGGATAACTATCGGAAACGATAGCTAAGACCGGA